>NZ_JBSFTG010000043.1:0-1016 GCF_053590715.1 Nocardia sp. NPDC003183 | reverse complement strand
GTCGCCCGAGCCACCCGTGCCGCGGCGAGCACCGGTACCTCGGCCGGGATCGTGGTGGGGTTGCTGCGCGAGGCGCTGAACCTGCTCACTCCCGGCACGACCACCGCCCGACCGTCGTCCCGGGCCGGGGGTGTCAGCCAGGGCCGGGGCAGTGACCGGCAGGCCGTGATGGAGTACAGCACCGCCGCCCGTGCGGCGGCAGCCAAAGCGCGAGGCGCGCACTGGGAAACCGTCGTCCGCTACGCCGCATCGATCCCGATCTTCGACGACCCCGACACCATCAACCCGAGGGCGCAGGCGCGAGCGGTGGCACGCGGGCGGGCCGATGCGTTGGCGACGGTGTTCGGGGCGTGTACCGATCACAACTTCTACCGGCGGCGTCGCCGCCTGCGCCTCGGGTGGTTAATCCGGCAGCGGCGTCTCAGGCGCGGGGACGTGCTGTCGGTGCCCGAGCTGGCCACGATCGCGCACCTGCCCACCGACACCGGGCTACCCGGCCTGCAACGTGCCGGAGCCCGCGCTCTGTCCCCGGCCCCGGAGATCCCGGTCGGCGGGGAGTTCACGAAGCCCCTAGGGATGGCCGATACCGGGACTCGCCGTCCGGTCGCGGTGAAGATCTCCGATGCCCGCCATCACCTGCACATCCTCGGCCCGACCGGTGTCGGCAAGTCCACCCTGCTCGCGCGCACGATCCTCGACGATGCCGACGCCGAGCGCGGGGTGATCGTCATCGACCCCAAAGGTGACCTCGTCACCGACGTCTTATCCCGGCTACCGTCCCGCATGGCCGATCGGGTCGTGCTCTTCGACGCCGACTCCTCCGCCCCTCCGCCGTGCGTGAACCCCCTCGACATCGACCGGATCGGGCGCGCGGGAATGGATCTCGCCGTCGACAACCTCGTCACGGTCTTCCACCGGATCTTCCATCAATGGTGGGGGCCACGCACCGACGACATCATGCGCGCCAGCCTGCTCACCTTGTGCGCTCAACCCGGCACTGCCACCCTGGCGGATCT
>NZ_JBSFTG010000042.1:0-1033 GCF_053590715.1 Nocardia sp. NPDC003183 | reverse complement strand
TGCCTGGGATACGCGCTGGCGACGCTGGCACCGGTGATCGTCGCCGTCCTCAAATCCATTGTCGGGGCCTGACGATGAGCACCCCACCCGAGGACAGGCACGCACCTGATCTCATGTCGAGGCTATCGAGAATCCGACACGCCGCTGCGGCGGTGTCGGCAGCGGTACTCGTGGCGGTATTGGTCACTCTCACCGGGATGGGCGGTGCTGCCGCGCAGCCGACGACGCCGCCCATCCCGGTGACACCTACACCGACCACACCCGCACCACCGACTACGACGACACCGCCGAGCCGGTGGGTGACCCCGCCCTCGACCACGAGTCCGGCCTCGCCCACCCCGACAACGCCCGGCACGCCGACCCCGACGCCCGGATCGGGGGTGGGGTCGGCCGAGTGCGGGGTCACCACCATCAACGGGTGCGTGGAGAACGCGATCGACGGGTTCTTCCAACGGTTGGTCGACTCCGCGCTCGACCCGCTGCTCGAACTGCTCTCCGAAACCTTGCTCACCACCCCCGAACCCGGCGAGATCCCGCAAATCGGGGTGCTGTGGAACCAGTCATGGCAGCTCATGACCGCCCTGTACGTGCTCGTGGTCATGGCCGCCGGGGTGCTGCTGATGCTGCGCGAGACCCTGCAAACACAGTGGTCGATCCGCGAGCTGGCACCCCGGTTAGTGGTCGGGTTCATCGCCGGGGCGATGAGCATGGTCATCGCCACGACCGCGATCGGCTTCGCCAACGCCCTCGCAGGCGCCGTCGCCGGAGACGGTGTGGGCTCGGACTCGGCGGCGGCGGGGTTGAAAGAGCTGGCCACGACCGGTCCGCAAAGCCAGATCTTTCTGCTGCTGCTCAAGCTCGCGTTGGACGTGATGCTGGTCGTTCTGGTGGTCACCTATGTGGTGCGGGTCGCGATCACCATTCTGCTGATTGTGGCCGCACCGTTGGCGTTGATGTGTCACGGGCTACCCGGTATCGAGGGGGTGGCGCGGTGGTGGTGGCGTTCGTTCGCGGCATGCCTGGCGATCCAGGT
>NZ_JBSFTG010000041.1:0-1063 GCF_053590715.1 Nocardia sp. NPDC003183 | reverse complement strand
GCGGGAAACATCTTCGCCGGGTGTGCGGTGCTGTCGGGGTGATAGCGGCCCCGTCGTTGCGCGGAGGGTGCGTGCTGGGCGGTTGCCCACACCGACACGGGCACGTCGGCGGGCCGGGGCTGTGCGGCGGTCGCGGAGTCGGAGTCGGCGGGCGTGGTGGTGCGGTCGTCAGTCATTCCAGAGTCCTTCGCGGGAGCGATCGGTCGGTGCGATAGCGGGGGGTCGTGAGTCGGAGGGGCTCACCCGTGCTCGGGCAGCAAGAACACGCAGACGTCGGTGTGAGCCACGACGTGGCGAGGCAGGCCCGACACGGTCGGGTCGGTGGGAGGGTCGGCGGTGACGGTGTGACCGGTGACCGGGGCGGCGATGATGTGCTGGAGGTAGAGAAGGTCGGCGGACTGGGCGGCGAGGATGACCGAACCGGCCGGATCGAGCAGGACCCCGTCCTCGCTGTGGCGGCAGCGGCTGAGCACGACCAGCAGCCCACCCATGGCCATCGCCTCGGTCGCGAGCGCGGTGACGTACTCGGCGGCCCGCACCGGATCGAGGGGATCGGACAGCAAACTCGCGATGACGAGATCGACTGATTCAGCGCTGTCGGGGGCGTCGGTGCTGTCGCGGTCGAGGTCTCGGATCGCCGCGACGGCCGCTGCCGTGTCCGGCGCGGGTACCCGTAGGTTTCCTCGGGCGGTGGGGGCGGGCCAGTCGATCAACAGCACCGGCGAACCGGGCGCGGAGAACTCAGCGACCGCGCGGGCAACGAGCTGTTCGGGCCAGCGGTCGTGCGGATCGAACCGATCGGCACCCAGTGCCCATAAGGTCGAGGGGACCTGTACGTCGGTAGTCGAGGCCGCCGAGCGGGGGCGGGAATGGGGGGAATTCGCGGTCATCGCGTCTCCTGACGGTGAGAGAGAACTGTGTACTTATCTACTGCCGTCAGAAACCCCTATTCGGGACATGTCTCCACTAAATTCGACGAAATTCCTGCTTGTGCGATCAATGCCCGGACCGCAGTAACTCCCGACTCCGAGAAACTTTTTCAAAAGAATTTTCGACCGTGTGA
>NZ_JBSFTG010000040.1:0-1386 GCF_053590715.1 Nocardia sp. NPDC003183 | reverse complement strand
GCATCTCCGCGGCGCCTAACCGGCGACGCGGAGATGCGACGAAGGAGCGATTCCGCGGCGCCTAACCGGCGGCCCCTCAGGGCCGCGGACACGCGCGCGCCAGCGCGCCAATAAACACAGCGTCAAACCGTCCTGGGACTACCGAACAACTGTCCACAGAACCACCCACCCGGCACACCCGAGTACATCTGCAGAAAACCAGTGAGGCGCGGATTCCGAAGAATCCGCGCCTCACTGATAGTTCGTCTTCAGCTGTCAGTTCTTACGCCCCGGCGACTTCGCACCGGACTTGAACCCGAGACCGCCCGGCTTGGCAGTCGGCGGCGCCACCGAGGTGCCGTTGCCATTGCCATTGCCACTGCCATTGGAAGGCTCGGCCTGAGTAGCCGGTTCCGCCGCAGCAGTTTCGGTTTCGGCCACAACCGGCTCCTCAACCGGAGCCGCCTCAACCGGAGCCACAGCCGGAGCCGCAGCAGCCGGAGCCGCAGCACCGGGCGCCTTCGGCCCTGGACGCTTCAACCCGGACTTCATAGCCAGCCCCTTGGCGGGAACCGACGGCTTCGATTCGGCAGGAGCCGAAACCGCAGGGGCGGCAGGAGCTTCAGCGGGAGCCGCCTCCGCTGCCGACGCTTCAGCTGCCGGAGCGGCCGGGGCCGCCGGAGCGGCCGCCTTGGCACCAGGCGCCTTAGCCTTGCCCTTCATGCCAAGCCCCTTGACCGGCGCGGCGGGCGCCGCAGCGGGAGCGGCTTCGGCGGGAGCAGCCTCGGCGGCAGAAGCCTCCGCAGCAGGAGCAGCCGCAGCCTTCGCCCCCGGCGCCTTCACCCCACCCTTCATCCCGAGCCCGCCAGGAGCCTTGGCAGCACCCTTCATCCCCAGCCCCTTGACCGGAGCCGCAGGTGCCGCGGTCTCAGCGGCCGCAGCCGCGTCTGCCGGAGCTGCGTCAGCCGCAGGAGCCTTGGCACCAGGGGCCTTGGCGCCACCCTTCATACCGAGGCCGCCACCGGGAGCCTTCGCTCCACCCTTCATACCCAGACCCTTGGCCGGAGCAGCTGCGGCCGGAGCAGCAGGCGCTTCAGCGGATGCCTTCGCACCCGGCGCCTTGGCAGCGCCCTTCATCCCGAGTCCACCGCCGGGAGCCTTGGCAGCACCCTTCATACCCAGGCCGCCACCGGCGGGAGCGGCCTTCGGCGCGGCGGTGGTCGCGGTCGCGACCTCGGCCACCGGCTCCGGTTCCACCTCGGGTTCCGGTTCAGCCTTGGGCTCCTGGACGACGACCAGGTTCGCCGACAGCGCCGCGGAATCGATACGGGTGATCGAGTCCAGCATCAACTGCGAGACATCGACAACCTCGACACCCTCGCCCTGACCCTGCTCCTGACGCGCGGT
>NZ_JBSFTG010000039.1:0-1422 GCF_053590715.1 Nocardia sp. NPDC003183 | reverse complement strand
TGTTTCAGAAACCGCACAGTGGACGCGTAACACCTTCGTAGTAAGCCCTCGGCCTATTAGTACCAGTCACCTACACCAGTTACCTGGCTTCCAATTCTGGCCTATCAACCCCATGGTCTGTAGGGGGCCTTAACCCATCAAGTGGGAGAGAAACCTCATCTTGGAACAGGCTTCCCGCTTAGATGCTTTCAGCGGTTATCCCTTCCGAACGTAGCCAACCAGCAGTGCTCCTGGCGGAACAACTGGCACACCAGAGGTTCGTCCGTCCCGGTCCTCTCGTACTAGGGACAGCCTTCCTCAAGTTTCTTACGCGCGCGGCGGATAGAGACCGAACTGTCTCACGACGTTCTAAACCCAGCTCGCGTGCCGCTTTAATGGGCGAACAGCCCAACCCTTGGGACCTACTCCAGCCCCAGGATGCGACGAGCCGACATCGAGGTGCCAAACCATCCCGTCGATATGGACTCTTGGGGAAGATCAGCCTGTTATCCCCGGGGTACCTTTTATCCGTTGAGCGACACCGCTTCCACTTGCCGGTGCCGGATCACTAGTCCCGACTTTCGTCCCTGCTCGACCTGTCAGTCTCACAGTCAAGCTCCCTTGTGCACTTGCACTCAACACCTGATTGCCAACCAGGCTGAGGGAACCTTTGGGCGCCTCCGTTACATTTTGGGAGGCAACCGCCCCAGTTAAACTACCCACCAGGCACTGTCCCTGAACCAGATCATGGTCCGAGGTTAGAAGTCCAATACGATCAGAGTGGTATTTCAACGACGACTCCCACAACACTAGCGTGTCGCTTTCACAGTCTCCCACCTATCCTACACAAACCGTACCGAACACCAATACCAAGCTATAGTGAAGGTCCCGGGGTCTTTTCGTCCTGCCGCGCGTAACGAGCATCTTTACTCGTAATGCAATTTCGCCGAGTCTGTGGTTGAGACAGCAGAGAAGTCGTTACGCCATTCGTGCAGGTCGGAACTTACCCGACAAGGAATTTCGCTACCTTAGGATGGTTATAGTTACCACCGCCGTTTACCGGGGCTTAAATTCTCAGCTTCGCCCTTACAGGCTAACCGGTCCTCTTAACCTTCCGGCACCGGGCAGGCGTCAGTCCGTATACATCGTCTTACGACTTCGCACGGACCTGTGTTTTTAGTAAACAGTCGCTTCTCTCTGGTCTCTGCGACCTCGTCCAGCTCAGTCCGTAAAGAACGTCACCAGACCAGGTCCCCCTTCTCCCGAAGTTACGGGGGCATTTTGCCGAGTTCCTTAACCACAGTTCTCTCGATCGCCTTAGTATTCTCTACCTGACCACCTGTGTCGGTTTGGGGTACGGGCCGTGTACCAGCTCGCTAGAGGCTTTTCTCGGCAGCATAGGATCACTGAATTCCCCTCAACGGGTACGCATCACGTCTCAGG
>NZ_JBSFTG010000038.1:0-1658 GCF_053590715.1 Nocardia sp. NPDC003183 | reverse complement strand
GGCGCGACAGGCGTGCTCAGCGATTGGTCGAACACGACGACCGTGGTCACGACGGCCGCGATCACCACGACGAAGAACACGACCGCCGCGCAGCCCGCCCCGAGTGCTTTCACCAGCATCGCTGTCTCACCAGAATTCGGAGGCCGGTGGGCGCGGTGGGGGTGGGGCAAGGATGACGAGCCCGTTGTGCGATGTCGAGGTCTGTTCGGTGTCGACGCTGGTCGCTGGCGGGGTCCGTTGGGGCCAGGCGGTGGCGAGTTCGTGCAGGTGTTTGCGGTCGGTGTCGGTGTCCAGCGGTAGCCAGACTTGCTCGGCGGGGCTGGCCTCGGGACTCGAGGCCAGGAGTTCGGCGGCGGCGGTTGCGACGGGCACCGCATTGGGCTCGGGTAGTCGGGCCCAGCTGTGGCGCAGGGCATCTCGGGCGTTGGCTTCGCGCAGCATGGACGGAGCCCACAGCAGGACCGGGGTGATGACACCGGTGGTGCGGGCCAGCTCGGCGTAGCCGTGGAGCTTGGCGGCGACCCGGCTCAACGTGGTGGAGGCGAGGTCGTATTCGAGGAAGAAGTCCAGGGTGGTTTCGGCGCGGGTGTAGCGGCCGAACGCATCCGGTCGGGCGAGATCGCCCCACAGCCGTTGACAGCGGGTCTGTGACCACCACGCCTGTACTCGGGCTTGTTCGCCGCGCTCATCGCGGGGTGCGTGGGCGGTGAGGGTGGCGAACCAGTCGGACACGCCGAGGGTGTGGTCCAGGTGCAGGCTGTGAGCGACCGACAGGGTTCGCTGGTGGTTGTAGCCGAGCTCGCGCACGCTGATCCCGGCTTCCGCGGCGAGCACGGTCGCTCCGGCTGGGGCCAGTACCCAATGCACTGGTGCGCTGCCTCGGGTTCGCAAGGGCCGGAACCGTTCCAGGACTCCGTAGCGGTGCAGCAGGCTCAAGCGGCGCAACGCGAGAGCCGGGGTGGGGAAGGCGAGGGTGGCGAGCTGGTTGGTGGTCAGGACGCGGTGCTCGTGCAGCATCCGCAGGATCCAGCGGTCACGCTCGGTCAGCCGCGCAACGAGCGCGGTGGTGTCGACCGGGCGGGGTCGCGCGGCGCGGGGCTCGGGACGAGGTGCCCGTCGTTCTGCTTGTCGGTCGGGTCGCGAGATCATAAGTGCGGCACCCTTTCTTGGGCAGGTGGGTCGTGTGGCTAGGGCCGGCGAGGGTCGTGGCGTGCGGGATCTGGCCGCTCGCCCGGCTCGTCGCTGGGCTCGGGAGCAGAAGCCTGTGCGGGCGCGGGTACCGGGGCGGTGAGGCGGGCGCGGGCGGTAGCGGCGATCCCGCGGGCGCGGCCCGGTATCGGAGGATCGAGGGGGCAGGTGGTGAGGGTGAAGGGGCGGGCGTTGCGGCCGTCGACGAGCAGGCGGGCGGCGGCGTGGAAGGCGTCCAGGTGAGACAGGTCATGCTCGGACAGCCAGGGCTCGGTGTGGCGGGCGAGGTCGCGGGCGTCGTCGGGGCTGACGGCGAACACGATCTTGTTGCGGGCGTTGGCTGAGATGCCGTCGCGCAGTTCGCGTGAGAGCTGGCCGAGATTTTGATGCGCGAGGAGCAGTGACAGTCGCAGTCCTCGGGCTTCGGCGAGCATGTCCTCGATCGGGGTCGACAGGTTGAGGAAGTTCTG
>NZ_JBSFTG010000037.1:0-8455 GCF_053590715.1 Nocardia sp. NPDC003183 | reverse complement strand
GCCCGGTCCCATTCCGAACCCGGAAGCTAAGGCCACCTGCGCCGATGGTACTGCACTCGACAGGGTGTGGGAGAGTAGGACACTGCCGGAACATCCTTCGCGATAGGGGACCCTTATTTGGGTCCCCTATCGGCGTTTGTGGACTCGATACGAGTTCGGTACGCCAGGCGGACGATGCCCCGTCCTTCGTCCGTGGTTGAATTCTTAGTGGCGGGGTCATTGACAACACTCCCCGCAGGTCGGGGAACCTAGAGAGGGATCGCCGTGTCGGAACACAACGACGGACGGAAGCCTTTCCGCCGGGACGGAGACGCCCCCGGTTTCGGCCGGCGAGGCGAACCGACCGATCGCCCCCGCGGCGGACACGGTGACAATCGCGGCTCGGGCCGTGGCGAAGGCGGCGGATTCCGCCGCGACGACGCAGGCCGAGGCAGCAGCGCAGGTCGTGGTGGCTCCGACCGTGGCAGCTCCGACCGGGGTGGATTCCGTCGCAACGACGACAATCGCGGCTCCGGTCGTCCCGAAGGCCAGCGCGGTGGCTACAACCGCGACGACCGCGGCGGCAGCTCCGACCGCGGTGGATTCAAGCGCAGCGACAGTGGCGACCGCGGTGGCTACCAGCGCCGTGACGACGCCGGTCGCAGCGGTTCCAGTGACCGTGGTGGCTACCGGGGCAACGACGACCGCCCCCGCGGTGGTTCGGATCGTGGCGGCTCCGCTGATCGCGGTGGCTACCAGCGCCGCGACGACAGCGCGAAGGGCGGCTACCCGAAGCGCGACGACGCGAGTCGTGGTGGTTACCAGCGACGTGATGACAACGATCGCGGCGGCTACCAGAAGCGTGACGACAACGATCGGGGCGGATTCAAGCGCAGCGACAGTGGCGACCGCGGTGGCTACCAGCGCCGTGACGACGCCGGTCGCGGTGGCTCCGGTGATCGTGGTGGTTTCAAGCGTCATGAGGGCGGAAGTGATCGTCCCGCAGGTGGTTTCGACCGCGGCGGTGACCGTGGTGGCTACCGTGGTGGTTCGGATCGCGGCGGCTCGTCGGATCGTGGTGGCTACCAGCGCCGCGACGACAACAAGAGCGGTTACCCCAAGCGCGATGATGCCGGTCGCGGTGGTTACCAGCGCCGTGATGACAACGATCGCGGCGGCTATCAGAAGCGTGACGACAGCGATCGCGGCGGATTCAAGCGCAGCGACAGCGGCGACCGCGGTGGCTACCAGCGCCGTGACGACGCCGGTCGCAGTGGCTCCGGTGACCGGGGTGGTTTCAAGCGTCATGAAGGTGGAAGTGACCGTCCCACAGGCGGTTTCGACCGCGGCGGCGACCGTGGCGGGTACCGCGGCAACAATGACGATCGCCCCCGCGGCGGTTCGGGTGGCGGCTTCCGTCGTAACGAAGGCGACGACCGTTCGCGTGGCAGCTCCGATCGTGGTGGCTTCCGTCGCAGCGAAGGCGGCAGCGACCGTCCGGGTGGCGGCTTCCGTCGTAACGACAGCGATGACCGTTCGCGTGGTGGCTCCGATCGCGGCGGCTATCAGAAGCGTGACGACAAGGGTGGTTACCCGCGTCGTGACGACAGCGGCAAGGGCGGCTACCAGCGGCGCGACGACAACGATCGTGGGCCGAGGCGCGACGACGACCGCGGTCGCGGTGGCTTCAAGCGTGACGCGCGCTCCGGTGGCAGCCAGGGCAAGTTCGTCGGCGAGGACGGCAAGCCGCTCGACGGCACCTACCGCGAGAAGCGACGTGAGCGCGACAGTGACGTGCTCGGCGTTGTCTCGGCATCGGCTGCCTCCGATATCGACGAGTCGATCACCGAGGACGACAGCACGGCCTCGGCCGGCCACTCCGCGACGGCGAGCGACAAGCCCGCAACCGACGAGTCGACAGCGTCCACTGAGCAGTCCGAAGACAACGCAAGCTCGGCCACGGCGCGGGTAGCCGAGACCGACGACAAGGCGACCATCGACACCGGTGAAGGTGACCGTCCTCGTGACGCCGACGGCGTCGAGTCCGAGAGCGGCAGCGCGCGGGTCGGTTCGGATCTCGACAGCCGGTCCGATGCCACCGATCGCGGCTCGGACAGTGGCGACCTGAATGACGCCGCCCGTGACGATTCCGGCCTCGACGAGAGCCCCCGCGGCTTCGATCGTGACAGTGTTGCCCGAGGTGAGTCGGATCGCGACGACCGTTCTAGCGGTTCGGATCGTGACGATCGGGCCGCTGGTGACGCCGACCGTGGCGAGCGGCGTGGATTCGCGGATCGTGGTGCCCGTTCGGACCGTGACGACCGTGCGCGCAGTGGCTCGGCGTCCGGTGGTGCATCGCGGTCGGGTGACTTCGGCGATGACCGCCGTCGCGGCGGTGAAGGCGCTCGTACGACGGGTGGGCGGCCGGACGATCGCCGTGCGGCGCGTCCCGAAGAGCCCGATCTGCCCGAGGATGTGCAGGCCTCCGATCTGGATCCGGCCGTGCGCCGTGACCTGCTGAGCCTGGACAAGAACAACGCCGATTCGGTGGCTCGGCACATGGTGATGGCCGTCGAGCTGCTCGAGGACGACCCGCGCCTGGCGCTGGCACACGCTCGGGCCGCGCGGCAGCGTGCGGGCCGCATCGCGGTGGTGCGGGAGACCGCCGGTGTGGTGGCCTACCACGCCGAGGAATGGGCAGAGGCGCTCTCGGAGCTGCGGACCGCACGACGCATGTCCGGTGGCGCCGGGCTGCTCGCGGTGATGGCGGACTGCGAGCGCGGTCTCGGCAGGCCGGAACGCGCCATCGAGCTCGGTCGCAGCGAGGAAGCACAGACGCTCACCGGTGACGAAGCCGCCGAGCTGCGGATCGTTGTGGCAGGCGCCCGGATGGATCTGGGTCAGTTCGACCAGGCCGTCGTGACGCTGCAAGCCTGCGATCTGGACCCGTCGCGCACGGGCTCCGCCGCCGCGCGCCTGTTCTATGCCTACGCCGACGCGCTGGTGGCGGCCGGCCGCACCGATGACGGCCTGCAGTGGTTCCTCAACGCCGCTGCCGCCGACCTCGACGACGAAACCGACGCCGAGGAGCGGGCAACCGAACTCACCGGCGACGCACAGTAGAACCACAAGGCCGTAGGCCGGGAACGCATCCAGGTTTCCCGGCCTGCGGCCTTTTCGCATGTCATCAGAGGTTGATGTCGGCCGGCAACGCCGGATCGGGTGTGGCACAGAGGTACTCGGTCGGCTCGAGCGGTGGACCGGCCTCCTGCGCTGCGGGCAATCGAGCACGCTGTGCGAGCGGGGATCTACTTCGGCCGGCAACCGGCCTGGTTTCCCTGTTGCGTCGGTGCGCGCCCGCGACGCGCTGGGCGAGACGTCCGCAACTGGGGACATCGCGCACGAACATGTGGCACATGCTCGATCATGAAGGGTGCGAGCGCTATTCGGCAGCCGAGGGGAACCGAAGCTGTCGGTGCCTTCGCCTAGGGTCGCAGATGTGTCCGACCCGGCAGAGACGACGAAGTGAGGGTGGATGGACCGGCTACGCGATCGATACGAGGCATTGCTGCTCGACCTGGACGGAACGCTGTACCGCGGACCCGATGTCATCGAAGGGGCGCCCAAAGCGCTTGTACCGGATGGTGATTCGGCACAACGTCTCGTCTACGTCACCAACAACGCCGCGCGCGGTCCCGGTGCCGTGGCGCACCACCTGGACGAGCTCGGCTACCCGGCGACCGCGGGCGATGTGGTGACCAGTGCGCAGGCCGCCGCCCGCATGTTGTCCGAACGGCTGAGCCCCGGCGACAGGGTGCTCGTCGTCGGAACCGACGATCTGGCCGCCGAGGTGAAAGCCGTCGGCCTCGAGCCCATCCGCCGATTCGGCGAGACCCCACCAGCGGCGGTCGTCCAAGGCCACTCGCCGGCAACCGCATGGCCCGACCTCGCCGAAGCCGCCTACGCCTTGCGCGCGGGCGCGCTGTGGATCGCCGCCAATACCGACCGCACCTTGCCCAACGAGCGCGGCCTCGCCCCCGGCAACGGCTCGATGGTCGCGGCCCTGGCGACCGCCTCCGATCGTGAGCCCCTCGTAGCGGGCAAGCCCTACGCGCCGCTGATGGAAGACGCGATCGAGCGAGCGGGCACCCGCCGCGCCCTGGTCGTCGGCGACCGGCTCGACACCGATATCGAGGGCGCCAACGGCCTGGGTCTGGACTCGCTGCTGGTGCTGACCGGAGTCAGCACGCTCGAGGAGGTGATCGGCGCGCCCGCCGCCCGGATCCCCACCTATATCGCCGCCGGCCTCGACGCCCTCAACGACGCCACCGTGGCGGAGGCCGCCGCACCGGCGGACATCGCGGAACTGTTGCGACAGTATCCCGGCCGGGCGGTACGGGTGCGCGCGGCCGATTCGGAAATCCGATAGCGTTGACGCCACGATGAGTACTGCGAGTTCACCGCCGAACGGCGCGTCACAGCCACCCCGGCCCGGGATTCCCGTGCCGGGCGCTCACCTGCCCGGCGCAGCGGCGCAGCAGGAACCCGCCGATCCGCACCGGATCAAGACCGAGGTCGACGCACTACTCGCCGAACTCGGTCCGCGTCCTGTCGCGGGCCCGGCGGAGAACACCGAGGCCGGTGCCGATATCACCCGCCGTGCGCGCATCCTCGAACAGGCGCACGACGTACTGGTGGACGCGCTGGCGACAGTGGACAAGATCTGAGGTGGCCAGACGAGCGCGGGTGGACGCCGAACTGGTTCGCCGCGGGTTGGCGCGATCGCGAGAACACGCGGTCGAGCTGATCAGCGCGGGCCGTGTCCTGATTGCCGGAACCGTCGCCGTGAAACCGGCGACGGCCGTGGAGACGGGAACCCCGCTGATCGTGCGGGAAGAGCCCGACGAGGTGTCGTGGGCCTCGCGGGGCGCGCACAAACTGCTCGGCGCGCTCGCGGCCTTCGAACCCGAGGGGCTCGGCCTCGCGGGTAAGCGGTGCCTGGACGCGGGTGCGTCGACCGGTGGGTTCACCGATGTGCTGCTGAACAAGCGCGCGCGCGAGGTGGTCGCGGTCGACGTGGGCTACGGCCAGCTGATCTGGCGGCTGCAGAACGACGACCGGGTCCGAGTGTTCGACCGCACCAACGTGCGCAACATCACTCCCGAATCCATCGGTGGCACAGTCGAAGTCGTTGTCGGTGACCTGTCCTTCATCTCGCTCGGGCTCGTCCTCCCCGCACTGGCGGCCTGCGCGGCCGACGGCGCCGATCTGCTGCCGATGGTGAAGCCGCAGTTCGAGGTCGGCAAAGACCGGGTCGGTTCGGGCGGTGTGGTGCGTGATCCGGCGCTGCGAACCGAAGTGGTGTGTGATGTGGCGAGCGCCGCCGCCGCGCTCGGGCTGCGCACCCTGGGTGTGGTCGCCAGCCCGCTGCCCGGTCCGTCGGGCAATGTCGAGTACTTCCTGTGGTTGCGCAAGGTCGGCCCGTTCGACTACGACGCCGAACAGGTGCGGGCGCTGGTCGCGCAGGCTGTCGAGGAGGGTCCGCAGTGAGTACGCATGCCGGCGGCAGGGAGATCCTGCTCGTCGCCCATCCCGGTCGCGCGGAGATCATCGAGACCGCGCACCGGGTGGCGAAGATCTTCGCCGAAGCGGGTATCTGCCTGCGGGTGCTGGCCGACGAGGCCGACAGCACCCGGTTCGAAGACGAAGCCGGATATCCGGTGCGGGTGGTGCCGCACAGCCCGTCCGCGGCCCAGGGCTGTGAGATGGTGCTCGCCCTCGGTGGCGACGGCACGTTCTTGCGCGCGGCCGAACTCGGCAGGCCCGCGGGTGTGCCCGTGCTGGGAATCAACCTGGGCCGCATCGGTTTTCTCACCGAAGCCGAGGCCGAGAACCTCGACGAGGCGCTCTCACAGGTGGTCGATCGCGACTACCAGGTGGAAAACCGGATGACCATCGACGTCACGGTGCGCGTGGACGACACGATCGTCGAACGCGGCTGGGCGCTCAACGAGGCCAGCCTCGAGAACGCCCAGCGGATGGGCGTGCTGGAAGTGGTGCTCGAAGTGGACGGGCGGCCGGTCTCGGCGTTCGGCTGCGACGGCATCCTCATCTCCACGCCCACCGGGTCCACCGCCTACGCGTTCTCGGCGGGTGGACCGGTGGTGTGGCCCGAACTGGAGGCGATGCTGGTGATCCCGAGCAACGCGCACGCGTTGTTCGCGCGGCCACTGGTGACCAGCCCGGAGTCGCTGATCGCGGTGGAGACCGTGGCAACCGGACACGACGCGATCGTTTTCCTCGACGGCAGGCGCACTCTCGCGTTGCCGCGTGGCGGCCGCGCCGAAGTGGTGCGCGGCGAACGTCCGGTGCGCTGGGTGCGGCTCGATTCGGCGCCCTTCGCCGACCGGATGGTGCGTAAGTTCCAACTGCCGGTCACCGGCTGGCGGGGCAGACAGCGAACGGAAGAGCACTGATGCTGACGGAGATCAGGATTGACGGACTCGGTGTCATCTCGACGGCCACCGCGCAGTTCCATGCCGGTCTGACCGTGCTCACCGGCGAGACCGGTGCGGGCAAGACCATGGTGGTCACCAGCCTGCACCTGCTCAGCGGTGCACGCGCCGACGCGGGACGGGTACGCCTGGGCGCGGCGAAGGCCGTGGTGGAGGGTCGTTTCGTCGTCGACGACGTGAACGACGCGGCTCGCACGGCGGTCGGGGAGGTGCTGGAATCGGCGGGTGCCGAGGCCGACGAGGACGGCAGCGTGATCGCGGTCCGCACGGTCAACAGCGACGGACGCTCGCGCGCGCATCTCGGTGGTCGCGGGGTGCCCGCCGCGGTGCTCGGTGAGTTCACCTCCCGGCTGCTGACCGTGCACGGCCAGAACGATCAATTGCGGTTGCAGCGGCCGGAGCAGCAGCTGTCGGCACTGGACCAGTTCGCCGGCGACGGCGTCGCCGGTCTGCTGCGCAAATTCCAGGTGCATCGTCGGTCCTGGCTGGACGCGCGGACCGAACTGCTCGAACGCACCGCGCGCAGTCGGGAACTGGCGCTGGAAGCCGACCGGCTCAAGCATTCGCTCACCGAGATCGACGGCATCGCGCCCGAACCCGGAGAGGACACCCGCCTGGTCGCCGAGATCCGCAGACTCAGCGACCTCGATTCCCTGCGCGAGGCGGGTGTCGCCGCGCACGAGTCGCTCTCGGGCCCGACCGACGCACCGGCCGACGGTGGCGGTGTGCTCGATCTGCTCGGTGGCGCCCGCGCCCGCCTGGATTCCGCCGACGACCCGGCCCTGGCCGCGCTGGCTCCACGGCTCGGCGAGGCGATCGCGGTGGTGGTCGACGTGACCACCGAGCTCAGCAGCTATCTGTCGGAATTGCCGTCTGATCCCAGCGCACTGGACACGATGCTCAACCGTCAGGCCGAGCTCAAGTCGCTGACCCGCAAATACGCGCCCGACATCGACGGGGTGATCGCGTGGGCCGACGAGTCGCGCTCGCGCCTGGACTCGCTCGATGTGTCCGAGGACGCGCTGGCCAAGCTGGCCGGTGAGGTGGAGACGGCCGCGGGCAAAGTGCGCGAGGCGGCACGCAAACTCAGTGCCGCGCGCGCCAAGTCGGCGGGCAAGCTGGCGAGCGCGGTGAGCACCGAACTCAGTGGGCTGGCGATGGGGAAGGCGCGCTTGGAAGTCCAGGTCCGCCCGCTGCAGGCCAGTGCCCAGGATTCCGCGCCGTTGGAGATCGACGGTGCGCTGTTGCACGCCGGTTCGAACGGCTGTGACGAAGTGGAGTTCCGGCTCTCGGCGCATTCGGGAGCCCAGTCGCTGCCGCTCAGCAAGAGTGCGTCCGGCGGCGAGCTCTCGCGAGTGATGCTGGCCCTGGAAGTGGTGCTCGCCGGATCCGATCACGGCGCGACCATGGTGTTCGACGAGGTCGACGCAGGTGTCGGCGGCCGGGCCGCGGTGGAGATCGGCAAGCGCCTGGCGCGCCTGGCCCGCACCCATCAGGTCATCGTCGTGACCCACCTGCCCCAGGTGGCGGCTTTCGCCGACACCCACCTGGTGGTGAACAAGTCCGACGACGGAAAAGGCAAGGTGGACAGCGGCGTTCGCGCGCTGACCGACGAAGAACGAGTGGTGGAACTGGCCCGTATGCTCGCAGGCCTCGACGACACGGAGACCGGCCGCGCCCACGCGGAAGAACTCCTCGAAACCGCCCGAGCCGAGCGCTTACCCGCCTGAAGCGAGCACTACCCCCAAAACGGTCGGTCACCACACCCGAAGCCGACCGACCGCACTTTCAACCACCCCGCACACCCGGCCCGTCCCCGTCTTCAACATCCCACCCAACCCAGCCACCGCACTCCCGACCTCTAGGGAGGGACGGCCACGAAGTGGCCGGTCCGCGGCCGGCCCGCCGGTCAGGCGCCGGGGCGTAGGCGACGAAGGAGCAAGCCCCGGTGCCTGACCCGA
>NZ_JBSFTG010000036.1:0-11269 GCF_053590715.1 Nocardia sp. NPDC003183 | reverse complement strand
CGGTTAGCCGCCGGGGCGTAGGCGACGAAGGAGCAAGCCCCGGTGGCTAACCGGCGGCCCCTCAGGGCCGCGACTCGAGCGCGCCAGCGCTCCAAAAACACAGCGTCAAACCAACTGGGACTACTCGAACAAGAAGGGCCCGCCGCCGATCACATGATCAGCAGCGGGCCTTCCGTTTACCCGATTAGTGCGAGTGACCGTGGCCGTGGTCGTCGTCGGCCTCGGCCGGCTTCTCCACGATGGCACTTTCGGTGGTCAGGATCATCCGCGCGACCGAGGCGGCGTTCACCACGGCGGAGCGGGTCACCTTGACCGGGTCGACGACACCGTCGGCGAGCAGGTCGCCGTAGGTCAGGGTGGCGGCGTTGAAGCCTTCCTTGCCCTCGGAGACCTTCGCGACCACGACGGCACCGTCGAGGCCGGCGTTGGTGGCGATCCAGTACAGCGGCGCCTCGAGGCCCTTGCGAACCACCTCGACACCGACGGCCTTGTCACCGGCGAACGAGTCACGCAGCTCGCCCAGTGCGGCAGCGGCGATCACGAGCGCCGAACCACCACCGGGGACGATGCCCTCCTCGACCGCGGCCTTGGCAGCGGCCACCGCGTCGTCGACGCGGTACTTGCGCTCCTTGAGCGCGGTCTCGGTGGCAGCGCCGACCTTGATCACCGCGACGCCACCGGCCAGCTTCGCCAGCCGCTCTTCGAGCTTCTCGCGATCCCAGTCGGAGTCCGAGGCCTCGATCTCGCGACGCAGCTGCGCGCTGCGGCCCTTGATGTCCTCGTCGGAGCCCGCGCCGTCGATCAGCACGGTCTCGTCCTTGGTGACGACGACGCGACGCGCCTGACCCAGCTGCTCGATGGTGGCCTCGCGCAGGGTGACGCCGAGATCGGGGTTGATCACGGTGCCACCGGTGACGACGGCCAGGTCGTCGAGGAACGCCTTGCGACGGTCACCGAAGAACGGCGCCTTCACGGCGACGGCCTTGATGGTCTTGCGGATCGAGTTGACCACCAGGGTGGACAGCGCTTCGCCGTCGACGTCCTCGGCCACGATCAGCACGGCCTTGCCGGACTCGGCGATCTTCTCGAGCAGCGGCAGCAGATCGGGCAGCGAGCTGATCTTGTCGCGGTGCAGCAGGACGTAGGTGTCCTCGAGCACGGCCTGCTGGGTCTCGGGATCGGTCTGGAAGTAGGGCGAGAGGTAGCCCTTGTCGAACTGCACGCCTTCGGTGATGACGAGTTCGGTGTTCGTGGTCGAGGACTCCTCGACCGTCACGACGCCGTCCTTGCCGACCGTGGTGAGCGCCTTGCCGACCATCTCGCCGATTTCGGAGTCACGTGAGGAAACGGTGGCGACCTGGGCGATGGCCTTCTCGCCGGAGACGGGAGTGGCCAGCGCGAGCAGCACCTCCGACACCTTCTCGGCGGCAGCGGCGATGCCCTGGCCGAGGGTGATCGGGTTGGCACCCGCGGCGACGTTCTTCAGGCCGCCGCGCACGAACGCCTGGGCCAGCACGGTGGCGGTGGTCGTACCGTCGCCCGCGACATCGTTGGTCTTGGTGGCGACGCTCTTGACGAGCTGTGCGCCGAGGTTCTCGAAGGGGTCCTCGAGGTCGATCTCACGCGCGATGGTGACACCGTCGTTGGTCACGGTGGGGCCACCGAAAGCCTTGGCCAGCACCACATGCCGGCCGCGGGGGCCGAGGGTCACCTTGACGGCGTCGGCCAGCTTGTCGACACCGCGTTCCAGAGCCCGGCGAGCCTTTTCGTCGAACTCGATCTGCTTGGGCATAAGAGGATTCAGCTCCTGTTTGTGAACGCAATCCGCCCCGGGCCTGTGAAGACGCCGGGGCGGAACGCTGATGCGGCGTTGGCCTTACTTGGTGACGACGGCCAGGATGTCGCGCGCCGAGAGGATGAGGTATTCCCCACCCTGGTACTTGATCTCGGTGCCGCCGTACTTGCTGTAGATGACGACGTCGCCTTCCTTGACGTCGACCGGGATGCGGTCACCCTTATCGGTGACGCGGCCCGCTCCGACGGCAATGACGGTGCCCTCCTGCGGCTTCTCCTTGGCCGTGTCCGGGATGACCAGGCCGGAGGCCGTCGTCGTCTCGGCCTCGTTGGCCTGGACGAGGATCTTGTCCTCGAGCGGCTTGATGTTCACGCTCGCCACGTTGAGCCCTCCACTTTCAGGGGAAATTCGGTTGTCCGGAACTGGTGTCCCGGACCGGGTTTCGGTCAGCTCGCGACCCTGCGCACAGCCCCGTCGTCGCGGGTGCCGGAGCCGAAGCCCAGAAGTCGACTTGGCACTAGTACAGCTACGCAATGCCCATCTAGTACGTGCCGACTAGCACTCTATACGCGAGAGTGCCAGCACTCAAGGTCGGGTTCTGCCGATGTCGCATTTTCGACACGCCCACACTGGCCAGTGATCTTCACATCGCCTGCCACAATCTGTAACGTTCGCATAACAGGCTGTGACATAGCACAGGAAGGCGCCATCCGCTCGGAGAGCACCATCGGCTTGAAGGGAGGTGAACATGCGAACATCCCTCGGCATCTCGGCCGGGAACGAGGTGGTGTGCTCGGCATTGGTCGCGACGGGGCCCGCGGGCGAGCAGACTTTCGACTACCGGGTCGTTTCCGCAGATGAGGCACATTCCGACCTCGGCGATCTCGTGTCGTCCTCGATCGAATTGATGACCACCCAGCTGCCGGTGTCACAGGTGGCGATGGCAGGCGAACCGCTCGGGCGCTACTCCGGCGGCCACCGTCGCGCCGAGTCGGCGCGATCACGTCCACCGACCAGTGTCGCCGTCGCCTACCGCAACAAAGAACAGGCACAAGCCATTCGGGCCGCCACCACGCGCCACCGCGATCTGCGGCTCGTCACCGAGGGCGCCGCCGCCCTCGCCTATCTGCGCCACACCGGCTTGCTCGACCGCTACCCCACCGTCGCCGTGATCGACCTGGGCGCGACCGGACTCACCGTCACCGTGGCCGATTACACCGACAACGTGGTGCTGCACACCGAACGCACGCCGACGCTGAGCGGCAACGCGATCGACGAGCTGATCTACCACCACCTGGTCGACCTGCACTACGCCCGACGCGGCACCCGGCCCAACCGCACCACACTGACCAACCGCGGCCGCGCGGCCAAGGAACACCTGTCGCTGGCACCCGTCGTCACCATCGATCATGTAGCGGGACAGGGATTGGAGCTCACCCGTCCCGATTTCGAGGAGCTCATCGACGGCCTCCTGCGCAATATCGCGCTGTTCTCGTCGTCGGTGTTCACCCGCGCGCCGAAGTACCCCGACGCCGTCGCCGTGATCGGCGGTTGCGCCAATATCCCGTGTGTCATCGACATTCTCGAATCGCGCCTCGACGTCCCCGTGCTCACCGTGCCGGACCCGGAGGCCGTCATCGCCAAGGGCGCGGCGCTGGTCGCCGACGCCGCGGCACCGTCCGGACTGCCGGGCGGTGGGCACGCCGACGCACCGAGTGGCACCTTCGCCAAGGTCGTCGGTACCCTCGTCGGCGCGGTCGTGGTGGTCGGCTTGGTGATCGGCTACGGCGTGCAAGCAGTGTCGCCCGACGCCCCCGATGTGACTCCCGCCGGCACGAGCAGCACCGTGCGTCAATCCCCGTTACCGCCGGTGCCCTCCCCGGCACCCACCCCCGCCAATCGCGAGAGCACCGAACGCACCGGCGCCACCGTGGCACCGCCCGCGACCGAAGCACCGAATGCCACCACCGGGGCGCCGAGCACGAGCGCCGCCACGCCCTCCGCGCCCACCTCGACAACGGCCCCCACCCTGCGCCCCGATCCGAACCTCCCGCAGATTCCCTACCCCGAGTCTCCGCTCGGCCCCCTGGACAGCGGCTCCTCCGGTGGCGGCAGACAGCGTCCCTCCACCCCCAACACCTCGCCGACGCAGGCCCCTGCCAACAGCACCCTTCCGATTCCGTCGGCCACCACGACCGACGAAATCCCGCTACCGCCAGCCGATTAACGCGCGCACCGCGCCGGGTGGACCGGTGGCGGGTTCTTCAGGGTGCCATGCGGCCAGGCAGGACGGGTGCTAGCCGCGCAGAGCGCTCACCGAGACCGGCAGCCCGGGATCGGTGGCGACAGTCAGTTCCGCAGGCTGCGCGCCCGCCGCGATCACATGCGCGCCCAGCGCGGCGATCATCACACCGTTGTCCGTGCACAGCCGCGGCTTGGGCACCCGAAGCGTCAAACCCGCCGCAGCACACCGCTCTTCGGCCAGTGATCGAATGCGCGAGTTCGCGGTGGCGCCGCCGCCGAGAACGATCGTGTCGACACCGACGTCGGTCGCCGCCCGGACAGCCTTCATCGTCAGCACATCCGCCACCGCCTCCTGAAAGGACGCGGCGATATCGGGAATCGGCAGCTGGTCGGGCGTGATGCCCTGACGCTGCGCGGCCTCGACATAGCGGGCCACCGCGGTCTTGAGACCGGAGAAGGAGAAGTCGTAGCGCGCGTCACGGGGCCCGGTCATCCCGCGAGGAAAGGCTATCGCCCGCGCGTCACCGGAGCCGGCGGCAGCGTCGAGGGCTGGCCCACCGGGATAGCCGAGACCGAGCAGCCGCGCGACCTTGTCGAACGCCTCCCCGGCGGCATCGTCGACGGTGCTGCCGAGTTCGGTGATCGGCTCACCCAGATCCGTGACCTGCAACAGGTGGGTATGCCCACCGGACACGAGCAGCGCCACCGCGGGCGGCATCGGCCCGTGCTCGAGCGTATCGACCGCCACGTGCCCACCGAGGTGGTTGAGCGCGTAGAACGGCACGTCCCACGCCGCCGCATAGGCTTTGGCCGCGGCCACCCCCACCAGCAGCGCACCGGCCAGCCCCGGCCCGATGGTGACGGCGAGCGCGTCCGGCTTGCTGATCCCCGCGGTCGCCAGCGCACGACGCATCGCGGGCACGATCGCCTCGAGATGTGCGCGCGAGGCGATCTCGGGCACCACGCCGCCGAAGCGGGCGTGCTGGTCGACGCTCGAGGCCACCTCATCGGCGAGCAGCTCGACGGAGCCATCGGAATGACGGCGCACGATGCCGACTCCCGTTTCGTCGCACGAGCTTTCGATCCCCATGACGATCACGACAACACCTCGTCCTGCCGGCCGCGCGCGGCCCATTCATCGGCCGCGGCGGTGAGTTCCGGACGGCGCATGGTGTACGCGTCGGCCCCGCTGGGGTGGTAGTAGTTCTTGCGCAGCCCGATGATGTGAAACCCGTGCTTGGCGTACATCGCGATGGCGGGCGCGTTGTCCGTGCGCACCTCGAGGAACACCGGCCCGCCGCGTTCGGCCGCCGTCGCCAGCAGCGCTTCGAGCAGCAGCGTGCCGATGCCGCCCCGGTGACAATCCGGGTCGACGCCGATCGTGTGCACCTCGGCCTCGGGATGGGCGTCGTCACCGAGCAGCGCGATGCCCGCGTAGCCGACCATCACGCCGTCGGCGGTGCGCGCGGTGATGTAGCGGTTGTGCCCGCCGGCCAGCTCGGACCGGAACGACACCGCCTGCCACGGGTCGTCCTCGGGAAACAGCAGGTGCTCGAGTTCGACGCAGCGGTCGATGTCGGGCAGCGTCATGGGAGCGATCAGGTACTCGGTCACGGCACTCACGCCCCGGTCCGGTCGAGGGTTCGGAAGCTGTTCTCCACCGCATCGGGCCTACGCAGATACAACGGCACCAGCGCTTGCGGTGTCTGTCCCGCCAGCAACGCCGACGCCGCGACGGTGACCAGCCCGGCAGGCGAGGGCGTCTCGCTGGGCAGCACCGGCAGATCGAAGAAGTCCACGTGCGCGGCCGACCCGGCGATCGCCGCGGCGTCACCCACCGGCACGTCGACAGCCTTGTTCACCTCGGGACCGGCGACCCGCGCCCCGTTCAGATACTTGGCCCAGTACACCTCGCGCCTGCGCGCGTCGGTGACCACCAACAGCTCGCCGGGATCTCGCTTCTCACCGATGGTGTCGGCTGCGATGGCGTCGAGACTGCACACCCCGTGCACGGGTAACCCGAGCGCGTCACCGAAGGCGGCCGCGGTCGCCATTCCCACGCGTAGCCCGGTGAACGGTCCGGGTCCGAGCCCGACGACGACCGCGTCGAGCTCGTCGCGGCGCACCCCCGCCGCGGCTAGACACTCCAGGATCTGCGGGGTGAGGACCTCGGCGTGCGCGCGGGCGTCGACCTTCACGCGGGCAGCGAGCGTCGCCACGGCAGGGCGGGTGCCGGGTTCACCGGCAGGTGACAGGTGCACCAATCCCGCTGTAACGGCGGGTGTCGCGGTGTCGACTGCTAGTACGAGCATGATTGTCTCAACAATACCGGGTGGTATCGGCGCTCGGCGCGCACCGGTGCGCGCATGATCGCGCGTTATTCGATCCATTCCCAGATCGCCGTGCGCACATCGGATTCCGGCTCCCGGGCGAGTTGCACTCGCAGGTGCCGGTCAGCGAGGTGTTCGACGACCCCCTTGCCCCATTCCACGACGACGACCGCGTGGTGCAGGTCGGTGTCGAGGTCGAGCGAGTCCAGTTCGTCGAGATCGCCCGCGAGGCGGTAGGCGTCGACGTGCACCATCGCCACCCCGGGCGTGCCGTCCGGCCGCACTCCGGCCTTGTGCGCCCGCGCGATGATGAACGTCGGCGAGCTGACCCGGCCCGCGACACCGAGTCCGGCGGCGATTCCTCTGGTCAACGCGGTTTTACCGGCGCCGAGCGGGCCGTCGAGCACGACCAGGTCACCCGGGCGCAGGGTGGCCGCCAGTTCGCGGCCGAATGCTTCGGTGTCCTCGACAGTGTCGAGAACGCGCTGGTGTGGGTCAGCCACCGACGGCCTCCTCGCCGCGGCTGCCGATGATTCCCGCCCGCGCGAGCAGCCGGTCGAGTGCGGCCAGGCTCACCTCGGGGAACTGCAGGTGCGGCATGTGCGCCGCCTCACGCACCCGGACCAGTTCACTGCCCGGTAGTTCCGCCGCCAGTTCGCGGGAATTGCGGAACGGGATCACCACGTCGTGCGCACCACCCAGAATCAAAACCGGCAGCTCGCCCAGGACGGGCAATGCGGCTGACTCGTCGTGCAACTCAATCGCTTTCAGAAACTTCTCGATGGTGCCGACGGGCGTGCGGTCGATCATCATCGTGGTGAAGCGCGACAGCGTCGGACTCACGGGACCGTGGAACGAGCTCACGTGCAGGATCGGCGTCACCACGTGCTTGCTCGCGCTGCGGCTGAACTGCACCAGTGTCGGCGCGGTCCGCACCGCCAGCCGGAAGCCGTCGACCGCGGGATGTCGAACCAGCTGCGAGATCCCGGTCGCGGTCACCTCCGCGGCGGCGGTGCTCAGCAGCCCGACCGCGCGCACCCGCGTGGCGAACAGTTCGGGGAACTGCGCGGCCGCCGCGAGCACGGCCATTCCGCCGAGCGAATGCCCGACCAGCACCACCGGTCCTGTCGGCGCGCACTCACGGATCACCGTGGCGAGGTCGCGGCCGAGCTGGGCGACCGTGCAGCTCTCGGTACTCGGTGTGCCGGAGCGTCCGTGTCCGCGCAGATCGAAGAACACCATCCGCACCCGCGACCCCCACTGCCGCGCGAGATCGCGGCGCTGGAAGTGGAAGGACTCCATGCTGTTGCAGAAGCCGTGCACGAAAACGATCGTGACCTCGGCGGAGTCGTCGCCGAAAGTGCGGGTGGCCAGCGCCACACCGTCGTCGGCGAGCACCATGCCCGGTTCGTCCTCGTCGATCAGGGCGAAGTTCTCGTCGCGGTATTCGTCGCGTTCGGCGGGCCACATCACCCGCGCGCCGATCTGGCGCAAGGTATGGGCGATGGCGAGGCCCGCGAGCAGGCCCGCGGTCGCCAGGCCACCGCGCCGGATCACCGTGCGCCGGGTCATCGGCCGGTACCCACGTAGCGGCGGACCACCCGGCCGCGCGGCGCGCAGACGACCTCGTAATCGATCGTGTCCAGCGCCCGCGCCCAGTCGAGCGCGTGTGGCTGTCCCGCGCCGCCGCCGAACAGCACCGCGCGGTCACCCTCCCGCACGCCGCCCGCGTTGTCGCCGAGGTCGACCATGAACTGGTCCATGCACACCCGCCCGACATTACGGTGCCGGGCACCGCCCAACCACACCTCGAAACGTCCACTGAGCGAACGGAATACGCCGTCGGCGTATCCCGCGGGCACCAGCGCGATCGTGGTGTCGCGCGGTGCGATCCACCGGTGCCCGTACGACACGCCTTCCCCTGCCGCCACCTGTTTCACCAACGCGACCTCCGCTTGGAATGTCATCGCGGGCTTCAGACCGAATTGTCCGAGCTCCGGAATGGGCGAAAGCCCGTACACCGAAATACCCGGCCGGACCATGTCGAACCGCAGATCTGGTCTGGTCAAGGTGGCCGCCGAATTCGACAGATGAACGAGTTCGGGTTCGAGACCGTGCTCTTTGGCCAGCGCGATCGCCTCGACGAACCGATCCCGCTGCCGATCCACCATCGGATGCCCCGGCTCATCGGCGTGCGCCAGATGGGAGAAGATCGCCCGCAACCGCACCACCTGCGCGTCGACGAGCCCCCGTACAGCCCGCAGGACCTGCGGATACTCGGTCACCGACACCCCGTTGCGGTTGAGCCCCGTATCCACCTTCAACGTCACCGTCGCGGTCTGCCCCGCCGCCACCGCGGCCCGCTCCACCGCCCGCAACTGCGCCAGCGACGACACCCCGATCTCGAGATCGCCCGCCACAGCACCCGCGTAATCAGCGTCGACAGTATTGAGCCAGCACAGCACAGGAGCCGTGATCCCCGCGGCCCGCAAGGCCAGCCCCTCGTCCACGGTGGTCACGCCCAGCTCCCGAGCACCCGCCCCCAGCGCGGCCCGAGCCACCTCCACCGCCCCATGGTTGTACCCGTCGGCCTTGACCACCACCATCACAGCGGCCCCGTGCGCGTACTCCCGCAACACCCGCACATTGTGAGCAATGGCATCCAAGTCGACGACCGTCTCCACTTGCGCATTCACACCCCCGATCGTGCCAGGACCCGCCGAATCCGCCATACGTGGGGCGTCCTGGGACGACCACTGCTCGGCTTCGTCCCGGGCTACCAACCCTCGTCCCCACCAACCTCCCGCAAAACCCGCACCGCGCCCCGAACATGCCCCAGCAACGGCGTAGCGGAAACAGGAGCCCCCGCCGCCCGACCCTCATGAGCAGCCAGATTCGCCGCCAAGGCATGTGCCCGAGCCCCCGCAGCCGCAGCCCACCCCGCCGCACACCCCGCGGCGAGCAACGCCCCGATGATCCCCGACAGCACATCCCCCGACCCCGGCGTAGCCGCCCAATCCCCACCTGCGTCATTGACCAGCGTCGGCTGCCCCGGCGAAGCGACAACCGTCGCCCGCCCCTTGAGCAGAACCGTCACACCCCACTCATCAGCCAGCCTTCGCACCGCCCCCACCCGATCCGCCCCCACCGCACCACCGGTCAGCCGAGCGAATTCCCCCGCATGCGGCGTCAGCACCGTCACCCCGGATCGCCCCCGAACCAGCCCCGGTTCCTCGGCAAGAATCGTCAACCCGTCCGCGTCCACCAACACCGGCAGATCAGTACCCAGCAGCTCAGCCAACCGATCCCGGGCCCCCGGATCAGTGCCACCCCCCGGCCCGAACACCCAGGCCTGCACCCTCCCGGTCTCCGAAATCGACGAACTGGCGACAACTTCGGGAAACTCCTCCAATACCGCGGTATCGGACCCCACATACCGAACCATCCCCGAGGTCGCCACCACCGCGGCGCCCGTGCACAACACCCCCGCCCCCGGATACTTCGCACTGCCCGCGCAAACCCCTGTCACTCCCTGACTGTATTTGTCGTCAGCAGGGCCCGGCACCGGCCACCCGGCTCCCACCGCTCCCGGATCGAGCTGCACCAGCCCCGCCTCTGGAAGACGTAACCCGATCGGCACCAACACAATTCGCCCACACTGGGGCACAGCCAACGCATGTACCGGCTTGTACGCACCGAATGCCACCGTCACATCCGCCGTCACCGCGGGCCCATCCAGTGCCCCCGTATCCGGATCGACCCCACTGGGCAGATCTGCCGAGACAATCGGAACATCCAGGGCAGCAACTATTTCCGCCGCCCCGGGCCGCAAAGGCCCCCGTCCGGAAATCCCCACGATCCCATCGATCACCAGATCGACACCATCGAGCCGATCGACCACCCGGCCCCCAGCTGCCCGCAACGCAGCAAGCCCTTCCCGATGCGCCCGTTCAGGATTCAGCAGAACAGCCGACACCCGGACGCCCCGACGCCGTAGGAAGGCCCCCGCCCACAACGCATCCCCGCCGTTGTCCCCCGACCCCACCAGCAGTCCGACGGTTCGCCCGACCACGCCCCCGGTCAGCGACCGCAATTCGTCGACAACCACCCCGGCCAGTCCGAAGGCGGCCCGCCGCATCGGCATTCCCACGGGCACCCGCGTGAACAGCTCGGCTTCCGCCGCCCGCACCTCGTCGACGGTGTAATAGCCACGCCGATCCGACATAGTCGCCTCCCAGCTGCCCGAAAACGGGCCGCCGACCGGCCCGGGGTCGCTCGCAGACTACGCTCCACACCCATGTCGATGGTTCGTCACCGCGCCGCATCCGCCCGGTTTGCCGCCGGATTAGTCGTGGCCGCCGCCCTGTTGTCCGCCGGCTGTTCCGGCGACTCGGGAAACGCCGCCACCACCACAACCCGCAAACCCCGCCCGGTCACCACCACGACCACCCAACAGCACGCGCCGACCAACCTCACGGTCGAGGTCGGCAACATGAAATACGCCCCCGCCGACGCGACCATCAAGGTCGGCGAGACGGTGACCTGGAAGTTCTCCGACAAGGTCCCGCACAACGTGCAGGGCATCGGCGACAAGGCGATGGGCCTCAACAGCCCCATCTTCGACAAGGGCGAATGGTCCTACACCTTCACCCAGCCCGGCACCTACCGCTACATGTGCACCCTGCACCCCGACATGCGCGGATCCATCACTGTGTCGTAGGAGCGCTGGCGCGCTCGAGTTCGCGGCCCCGCCGGTCCCGTCGATCAGGCACCGTTGCTTGCTCCTTCGTCGCGTACGCAACGGCGCCCAGGCAGAGGGTTTGGTCCACGCCGCCGGGCAGTGTCCGAGGTTGGGCGCGGTCGACGTCGCCCGGGCAGTGCCCGCCCACCGACGCCAATT
>NZ_JBSFTG010000035.1:0-12426 GCF_053590715.1 Nocardia sp. NPDC003183 | reverse complement strand
TAGGCGATGCGATCGGACGGATGGTCGGGATCCAGCGGCACGTAGGCGCCACCTGCGGTGAGCACCGCGTACATCCCGATCACCGTGGGACCCGGGCATGTCCCGGGTCCCACACCGGTCAGTGGGGATGTCAGGGCAAGAAGAACGGTGCGACCGGTTCGTTCAGGAGGGTGACCGACTTGAGGTGGGTGTACATGTTGAGCGTTTCGGCGCAGTACTCGCTGCCGTATCCGCTGTCTTTGTATCCGCCGAACGGTGAACCGTCGGTCATGTTGAAATAGCCGTTGATCCACACCGATCCGGCCTCGAGAAGGTCCGCGGTCTTCATCGCGTTGGCGATGTCGTTGGTGTACAGACCTGCTGCGAGCCCGTATCGGATCCCATTGGCTTCGGCGATCATCGTGTCGTAGTCGTTCCAGCGGATAACCGACAGAACCGGACCGAAGATCTCCTCCTGCGCGATGCGCGCGGAGTTCTCTGTCGCGAACAACGCAGGCCGCACAAAGTGGCCGAACTCGTTGCCAGGCAACTCGATTCGACTTCCGCCGGTCAGTAGTTCGGCACCTTCCTTCTTGCCGATATCGATGTAGTCCAATACGCGCTCGCCCTGCTCGGCCGAAACCAGGCAGCTGACGACGGTCGCGGGGTCGAGGGGCGATCCCACGACGATGCGTTCGAACCCTGCCACCAGCTGCGGCATGAAGGTGTCGTAGATGTCGTCATGGACGAACAGTCGGGTACCGGCAAGGCAGGATTGGCCGTTGCAGTGGGCGACGGCGAATGCGGCGTTGTCGACGATCGCGGCGAAGTCCGTCACGTCGGGGAACACGATGTTGGGACTCTTGCCGCCCAGTTCCAGTGACACAGGAACCAGTCGTTCGGCACCTGCCTGCGCGATCAGGCGCCCCACCTCGGTGCTTCCGGTGAACGCGAGCTTCTTCACGTCGGGATGGGCGGTCAGCGCGGCGCCGGCTTCTTCGCCGAGACCTGGGACGATGTTCACCACGCCAGGAGGGAAGATCTCGCTGATGTACTTGCCCAGTTCGAGGGTCGACAGCGAGGCGTTCTCGTCGGGCTTGAGTACCACGGTGTTGCCCGCCGCCAGAGCGGGCGCCATCTTGAACGCCGCCATGATCGCCGGGACGTTCCACGGAATGATCTGTCCCACTACGCCGAGCGGTTCACGCTTGGCGATGGCGATGCCGCCGGGGATCGACCGGTTCCAACCCGCGTGCGTCACCGCGGCGGCAGCGAAGAAGCGGTACTGATCGGCGGCCCTGGCGTGATCGATGGTGGTCTCGCTCACGTGGCGCCCGATGTCGAGGGCATCGATGAGTGCGAGGCGGTCGATGTTCGCGTCGATGACCCGCGCGAGTTCGACCAGCATCGCTGACCGCTGCTCGGCCGGTGTCGCTGCCCATCCCGGAAACGCCGATTTCGCGGCTGCGACAGCATTCGCGATGTCTGTTCGCGATCCGCGGGTGATGTCGGCGAGGTGCGCGCCGGTGGCGGGGTTGATCGCGGCAAAGGTTTCCGTGGTCTGCGACGTGAACCGGCCGCCGATCAGCGGCTGGTAGCGCTCGGCGAGCCCTGCCTGAGCGGCCGGGTCTTGGGTCTGTGTCGTCATAAGCGTTGTCCTCTGTGAGAAACGGCCTGATGGCCGATGCGTCGCTTCCCGGCGGTGTCCGGTGGGCGATCAGCAGGGGATGTAAAAGTGACGTCACATTTCTATGCCCTGGGAACTATGGTCGTCAAGGAGATTTCAGAGATCTGCAATCGCTTGACTTGCCCGATCCAAAGGCGTAGAAAAATGACGTCACTTTCACTATTGGAGGAAGTCCACGTGTTCCTGACCATCACCGATGCCGCGGCGGCACTCCGCGCAGGCGAAACCACCTCTGTCGAGCTGGTCCGCGCCGCATTCGACTCGACCGACGCGCACGACGAACAAGTCGGTGCGTATATCACCCGCTTCGACGAGACGGCTCTTGCGGCGGCCGCGGCCGCGGATGCCGAGCTGACCGCTGGGGTCGACCGGGGTCCGCTGCACGGAATACCGGTCGGAGTGAAGGACGTCATCGCCACCGATGAAGGGGTGACCACCGCCCAGAGTCTTGTCCTGGATCGCGCGTGGGGCGATCGGGGAGACGCCCCGGTGATCGCCCGCTTGCGCGCCGCGGGCGCGGTGATCACCGGTAAAACCAGCACAAACGAGTTCGCGCTCGGCTTTCCCGACCCGGACAAGCCCTTCCCGATCCCACGAAACCCCTGGGATCTCGAGTGCTATCCCGGCGGCTCCAGTTCCGGCACCGGAGCAGGCATCGCGGCGGGAATGTTCCTCGGCGGCTTGGGCACTGATACCGGTGGCAGCATGCGTTCGCCCGCAACCAACTGCGGCATCACCGCCCTGAAGCCGACCTACGGCCGAGTGCCCAAGTCCGGCTCTGTGCCCCTGGCTTACAGCTACGACCACATCGGTCCGATGGCGCGCTCGGCGGCCGATTGTGCGGTCATGACCACGGTCTTGGCCGGACACGACGCATCGGACCCGACATCGGTGGACCGCCCTGTCGAGGACTATGTGGCAGCCCTGACCGGCTCGCTCAACGGCGTGCGCGTCGGCGTGGATCCACTACTGGACCGCTCGTCCTTCGTCGTACCCGAACTCTCCGATGTGCTGACGTCGGCGCTTGATGTCCTGCGCGCCGCGGGCGCGACGGTGGTCCCGGTCCGGTTGCCGCTTTATGAGGAGCTGACCGCCGCGACCATCATCGGCATGGCCGCCGAACCCTACGCCCACCACCGTCCGGACCTGCAGGCCCGGTGGCATGACTACTGCATCGGCACACGACTGGCGGTATCGGCGGGTGCGCTCGTTGCGGCGGGTGACTATGTCCAGGCTCAGCGCGTCCGCCGGGTAGGTCAGCGCAAGGTGGCCGAGCTGTTCACCGACGTCGACCTGATCGTCACCCCAACGAGTGCCTGCGGCGCGATGGAATGGGAAACCCTGTCCTTCGCCGACATCTTCAATTCCCTGTACACCCCGTACTGGAACGCTGTCGGCAACCCGGTCATGTCGGTGCCGATGGGTTTCACCGCCGACGGGCTGCCCCTGGGCATGCAGATCATCGGTAAACCTTTCGACGAAGCCGCCGTGCTCGGCGCGGGCCACGCATACCAAGAGCGCACCGACTGGCATCTGCGCGTGCCAGAGCTCGTGTCGAACAGCCACCGCCGATGACATCACCAGCCACTCCAAGGAGCGCTACGCCCGTGAAAACCGATTACGCCGTGCTTGTCCCCACACTGCTGCAGGCCGCTGGAATCACCGTCAGCCCTGACGAACTCGCGATTATGATCGCGACGTCTCCCGGCCGCGCCGCAGCGATCGAATCGTTGTACCGAGTCCCGGAGGCCCGCTACGAAGAGCCATCTTTGATCTTCCGCGCGGCTCCATGACGTTCGCCCGGACCCTCGTGCCGGCTCGTCCCCACACTGATTCGCGTGGGATCAAGTCCCGTCCATGGTGGTGAAATCGGCGAAGCCGGGGGCGTGGGCACGCACAATCTAGATCGGGAGCAATCATCCGTGACATTCCCTAATGGTCTGCGTCCCCGGCCGGTCGATGAAAAGACCTCGGTCACACCACTCGAGTTGTTCTTCGACCTCGTCTTCGTCTTCGCGTTCATCCGCGTCACCGACCTGATGGCCGAACACACCACAGGTGAGAATCTGCTCCGCGGTGTCCTGGTCATCGCTGTGCTGTGGTGGAGCTGGGTCGCCTACGCATGGCTGTGCAACCTGGTGCGCGCAGACGAAGGAATCCTGCGGGTGGTGATGTTCGGCGCGCTGATGGCAATGCTCATGACGGCCCTGACGATCACCGAAGCGTTCGACGACCTGCCGGGTGGACTGCCCGGCCCGGTCGTGTTCGCTCTCGCCTACTTCACCGTCCGCCTGCTGCACTTGCTGACATTCTGGGTCATCAGCCGAGAAGACCCGCAGTTACGGGGACAGATCCACCGATTCGTGCCCAGCATGCTGGTCGGAACCACGTTTCTGCTGATCGCATCGCAGCTCACCGCAACCGCGCAAACCGTCATGTGGATCCTCGCCTTGGCCGGTGACTACGTGGGAACCCTCGTCAGCGGCACAAGGTGGCGACTGCGCTCGGTCGGCCAGTTCGCCGAACGACACGGCCTCATCATCATCATCGCGTTGGGCGAATCGATCGTCTCGATCGGGATCGCAGTCACCGGCCTGCCCATCTCCTGGGCCATCATCGCCGCCTCACTACTCGGCATCACCGTCTCCGGAGCACTGTGGTGGTCCTACTTCGATATGACATCCCTGGCGGTCGAGCAGATCCTCGAAGAGTCGACCGGTGAGCGGCGCATCCGGATCGCTCGCAACTGCTACAGCTTTCTCCATCTACCGATGGTGATCGGCATCGTCATGCTGTCACTGGGGCTGAAGAAGATCCTGTCCACGGTGGGCCATATCGATCACCACCGCCTCACCGATCCACTCGATGGGTGGCCGCTGATCGCTCTCCTCGGCGGCACCGCGCTCTACCTGCTGGCTCTGGTGGCGTTCAAGGCCTACGCTGCGGGATCGATCGAGAAGAGTCGTGTCGTGACAGCACTCGTGCTGATCGCATCCATTCCTCTCGTCGAGCACATCCCATCGCTCGCGACGCTCGGTGCTCTCGCTAGTTGCCTGCTCACAATGATCAGTTACGAGACGGTTCGCCACAATCAGCGGCGGCGTCGGCTGCGTCAGAGCCGCTGACTGGGTGGAAACGCCGTCTCGCCTGCGGTCGAGCGCGGAGTCAGTTCCGGGATCTTCGTGTGCAAGCAAGGTGGGAATACCTGATGCGTGACGAGGATTCGTCCCGCCGATGACGGGCTATATCGACGGCAGAAGAGCGCTTCGAGACGTCGGCACCTCACCGGGATCTGCGTTCCACATAGAAAGCAGGGCCTCCAACAATTTACTCTTCATCGATCGAGCACTCCGGTTGTCTCTTCCCCGCGCACAGAGTGCCTCTTTCATCAATCGAACGAATCGCTCGCGACTGACACCGAAGGTCACCAGCAGCTCGTTTGGGTCGGCGCCACCGAAGGGGGCCCACCGGATGGCGAACTTGATCAGCGAATTCGCCTGAACGTCAACTGATCTCGATCTCACAAGAAGGTCACACTGTTGCAGGGATGACCGAACCCAGGACAGTCTCCATGCCTCACTGTCATCCACCTCGTCCCTCAATTTCTCTCTTCTCGAATTGGAGCGGTGAGCCGGATCAAGAACGAATACCGGGTACCGGCCGTCGACGTGGCGCCCACTGAAGTGCGCACGAACGCGTCGATCCGAGGGCGGCAGGATGGCGCCGTCGATTTCGGAGAAGACCCACGGACCATCATCGAGCTCGATGACCGCAATTATCGATGGCGTCAACTCCTCATGCCGACGTTCGGTCGCACGGTGCACGATCTTCCAGGACACGATCCACCCCACACCCGACGATGGCACCCGATCCAGATCGAAGGTCCCACAGAACGAGCAGGAGCTGGACTGCGGTGACAACAGCACCCCACACGTCGAGCACGATCGGATCATCAACGTGCCCTCGATGACTTGTGCACGGTGCATACCGCGGTGTCGCGGATGTTCTGACGTGTGCGGATGCATGGATACCTCGGCTCTGAAAGTCTCGGTCGGCGTCACATCAGCGTCCGCCTCATCAGGTGTCGACACGAGGGGATAACCACCCGTCGGCATACCTACTTCTTGGTCTCGTACCCAATCGGCGTACGCTGACATCGATGGCAGCTCTAGGTCTGTGTCGACTCCAGTTGCCATCGGGAAGGGCTGAGGATCGAGGCTGCGGATGGCCGATCGAGACTCGAGGGGCGCGCGTGGCGGTGCGGTGGCCGCGCTACCCGATGATCTCAGTGCCGCCGGATTCGAGGATGCGCAAGAGATCGGACACGGCGGTTTCGGAGTCGTGTTCAGCTGCCGCCAGCTTTCCCTCGAGCGCCTGGTGGCCGTGAAGGTTATGACAGCGGGGCTCGACACCGACAATCTCGATCGCTTCCTTCGGGAACAACAGGCGATGAGCCGACTGTCCGGGCACCCCAATATCGTCGACGTGTTCGAAGCCGGTGTCACTCGTGGCAATTTTCCCTACATCGTGATGCAGTATCAGCCCCGAGGATCCCTCGAGGAATACATCAGGCGCGACGGTCCACTGAAGTGGTCGCAAGCTCTTGGTCTGGGTGTGAAGTTAGCGGGCGCCTTGGAGACTGCTCACCGTCAAGCCATTCTCCATCGCGATATCAAACCGGCAAATATCCTGTTGACCCGCTACGGCGACCCTCAGTTGACCGACTTCGGTATTGCGCACGTCGCGGGGGCCTTCGAGACCGCCACGGGCACGATTACCGGATCGCCGGCGTTCACCGCACCGGAGATACTCAGCGGCGACGCTGCCAGTCCGGCCTCGGATGTCTACAGCCTTGGTGCGACCCTCTTCTGTGCTCTGACCGGACACGCACCATTCGAACGCCAGGTCGGTGAACAGGTAGTCGCCCAATTCCTGCGGATCACCTCCGATCCACTGCCCGATGTTCGTGGGCTGGACATGCCTGACGACATCTCCGACATCATCGAGCACGCGATGTCGCGCAACCGGGACGAGCGCCCGGCCACCGCGGCCGAGTTCGGCGAACAATTGCGCGCAGCACAACGCAGACACAAGCTCCACGTCACCGACATGGCTTTGGCCATCGGCGAGTCGTCCGCCGATGGCCGCGGACACCCAACCGGCAGCGCCGATGACGGCGTCTCGTCGGCATCGACGAGAACCCCAACCGAGCCTGCGCGAGCAACGATCCTTCCGGAGTCGACTCAACGGCGGGAGTTATCGGCAACTGAGCGTGGTCACCCGGAACTGGGGGGCACACGCGGACGACGGGGGAACCTTCCTCTCGAGTTGACCAGTTTTGTCGGCCGCCGACACGAACTGACGCGAGCCAAGAAGGCGCTATCGACTGGCAGGCTCATCACTCTCACGGGAATGGGTGGCGTCGGTAAGACACGGCTCGCACTGCGCATCGCGACGGAGTCCGTGCGAGTATTCCCCGACGGTGCCTGGATCGTCGAGCTGGGTGAGCTCCGTGAGCCCGCCCTTGTCGCGAGTGCAGTGTCCACAGCCCTCGGAATCCGTCAGGATTCGGTTGACCCACCCCTGACAATCCTGATCAACTATCTCGCCGATCGGCAAACGCTGCTCATAGTCGACAACTGTGAGCACCTGGTCGAAACAGTGGCTCCCCTTGTGGTAGCTCTTCTGCACGCCTGCGCGGGCTTGCGGGTGTTGGCAACGAGCCGCGAACCTTTGCGTGTCACAGGAGAAATGGTGCTCCGCGTGCCGCCGCTCAGGGCGACGATGATCAACCAGACCCCGTCCACCAATGGGTCGCACCAATCCGAATCGGTCAGCTTGTTTGCCGAGCGCGCGACCGCTGCTGTGCCAGATTTCCAACTCACCGACGATAATCAGGCGACAGTGACGCAGATCTGTCAACACCTCGACGGCCTGCCACTGGCAATCGAACTGGCCGCCGCGCGGTTGCGGGCCATGTCTACACAGCAGATCCTCGATCGACTGACCGACCGGTTTCGACTGCTGGCCATAGGCAACCGGGACACACAAACACGCCAACAAACTCTCCGGTTCTGTATCGACTGGAGCTACGAGTTGTGCACTGCGGAAGAACAGTACTTGTGGTCGGTGTTCGCGGTGTTCGCCGGGAGCTTCGAACTCGATGCTGCGCAGGCGATCTCGGCCCATCGAGTCGAGCCTGAAAACCTGCTCGATCTGGTGGCGTCACTGGTCGACAAGTCGATCCTGATTCGAGAAGAAACAGGCACGGTGGTGCGCTACCGACTACTCGAGACGTTGCGCGAATACGGGCTACAGAAGCTGGCAAACGACTCCGAGCTCGTGACTCTTCAACGGCGGCACCAAATCTGGTATGAGAAGTTGGTGCTGCGAGCGGAAGCAGACTGGATCAGCCCGCGTCAGCTGGAATGGATCAACCGACTCGAACACGAGCAACCAAACATCCGCGAAGCACTCCAATTCTGCCTGGACGAGCCTGCCGAAGCGGAGGCCGGCACACGAATCGCGGCCGCACTGTTTCCGTTCTGGCTCGCCTGGGGCCTCCTCGCGGAAGGCCGGCTATGGCTTGCCCGAATGCTGGAATCGCTTGGCGATACCAGCACCGAGGAGATGCCCAAAGCGACATACTTGGCCAGTGTGCTTGCCGGCCTACAAGGGGATCGTTCTGCGGGAACCGCACTTCTGGTGAAGGGCGATGCCGCCGGTGGTCACCGTGGGACCGTTGGGGCGCGCGCGTATGCGGGGTTCGCCGCCGGATACGCGGCTCTGTACAACGATGTCCCGAGGAGCGCTGTCACCCAGTTGAAGGAGGCCGTCGGGGCATCGAAGGAATGTGGACTGATTCTTGTGCAGGTCGGAAGCCTGTTGGGACTTGGCCTCGCATACATGCAACTTGGCGACGCGCCCAACGCTATAGGCTGCCACGAACGGATCCTGGCCGAGACCGACGGACGCAGAGAGTTCGTCTATCTGGGCAGGTCGTCGATGACCCAAGGTTGGGCCTGCTGGAAGCAGGGAGACAACAAGCGCGCTACAGAGGCACTCGCTGAAGGCCTACGCCTTTCACTTCGTGCAAACGACCCAGTTGGCATCGCTCGGTGCCTGCAAACACTAGCCTGGCTCGAGGCCGACCAGCAGCACGAGCGACGAGCTGCTGTGCTGCTGGGCGCAGCAAGCAGTGCGTGGCGCGAAATCAGCAGTCCCTCAGCCAACTTCCTGAACCGGCTGGCCGATCACACCAGATGCGAGCAGCACACGCGGCACTCCCTCGGCGATCTGGGGTTCGAGAAACAGTTTCGCACCGGAAACGCGATGAGCCTGCGAGAAGCGGTCACCTATGCATTCGGCGATGAGCGGAAAGACGAGACACCTACAGAATCAGTCGGCCTCGCCCAGCTGACTCGGCGTGAGCGACAAGTCGCCGAGTTGGTCGCAAGTGGACTGACGAACAAGGCGATCGCAGCGAAGCTGGTAATCGCTGCGCGGACCGCCGAAGGGCACGTGGAGCACATACTGACCAAACTCGGATTCACTTCACGAGCGCAGATCGCGGCATGGTTCGTCGAACAATCGCGTTCTCTGCGTACATGATCTCGCCGCCACAGGTTGGAAGGTTCGTCATTCGACAAGCCGGATGTGCTGGTGAATTCCGACGTCGTCCATCGGTGAATCCGGCCGTTGCTCAGTGTCGGATCTGGCCGATCCGCTCGGTGAAATCTGACGTGACCGAGCGTGGCACGGCCGGGATTCTCGACCAATCGGGAGCGCTCAACGGTGACAGATCGGGGCCAGCGTGCATCCCGACCGACTAGGTGGGCACTTGCGCGCCCGGATGGCCACGATCCGCGTCGAAATCCAATGTGAAACCCCTCGGCGAGGCCAGTGACGGGCCCCCAAGCCCATCGTTGACACCTGGTGGCAGACGCAGACCGGGGCCGTCATCGCCAACGGAGTGTGCTTCGCCTTTCCAATTTCCGCATAGTCCACCTTCCGAAGAACAATTGGCGCTCGAACCGGTCTCGTTGGATCAGGTGATCGGTGATGATGCGGACACGAGACTTGGTGATCTTGGCGTCGGTGCTCGATTCCCCTGACCGAACGAGAAGCCGACGTCATGGGGTTGCGGTTCGGTCTGGTTGACGGCAGGTCACGAACGCTCGACGACATCGGAGCTGCTTCGGTGTGACGGGTGAGCGGATTCGTCAGATCGAAGCGAAGACGATGTTGAAACTGCGTCACTCGGCTCGCTCGTATTCGTTGCTCAGCTACCTCGGCTGAATACCGAAGGTCGCCTGTGATGTGTGGCCGGGCTTGGGGCGATCGACTCACCTACTCGGTGGCGCCGTCGAAGGTTCGCCAGGCGATGCCCGCTTTGCCCGGCAGTAGGGGTTGTTATGGAATTAGGTGATAGAATCTGGGTCAGCCATGGATCGAATCATCCACCGATGGACGGATACGCTTCGCAATTGGGCGACCACGAGTGGGTCAGAAGCGGCGATTTGTTCAGCCTCTGCCCGGGAGTTGACTGTCAGGATTGTTAAACCCTCACCGGTGGCGTTGTCATCGTGCGTTAGGTATGGGCCGGAAGCGAGTAATTTCCCAGACTTGATGATATCTTGCTGGTAGGCAGTATGTTCCGCTATTCTCGCTTGGATGGATTCAAGCGTAGCGTTCGAACGACTATGGATGACCCAGTACTCCATTTGGTATCCTATAATTTCTTTTGTGGAAACAGGGCGACGGGCTAAGAATGTGGGTCCTATCTATTCGCGGCCAAGCGAAAGATTTCATGCGACATTGTCCAGGTAATCGGCGATTTTACATCGGCTGTAGAGCTAGTGCATCGCCCAGCCCCCATCCACCCCGATTTGCGTTCCGGTAATGTTCTTGGCTCGAGTGCTGGCAAGAAATGCAACCAATTCGCCGATATCGTCCGGAGTTTGGAATCGCCCAAGCGGGATCTGCTCTCTGAACCATTCCCAAGTGGAGTCCTCAGCGGTGCCCTGGCTGGCGGATATTCCTTTAACCACCGCGGTATGGAGTTCGGTTGCTATAACTCCTGGGCAAATAGCATTAACGGTTACATCATATTTCGCGAGTTCGTGGGCAAGAGCCCGCGTCAGGCCGATGACAGCATGCTTCGAAGCCGTATAGTGACAGGCATTCGGGGCTCCGGTTTGCCCCATGATTGACGATATGTTAATGATTCGACCCGATCCTTGCGAGATGAGGGTAGGGACGACCGCCCGCGTCGAATTGAATGTTCCGGTCACATTGATACTCATGACGCGCTCGAATTCTTCGTCGCTAAGTTCTTGGATCGGAGCAAGGCGGGGGCCAACGCCTGCATTGTTCACCAGAATATCAATCTTTTCGAATCTACTCAACGTTAGTTCGACCAGATTCCGTGCCGAATCAGGATCTGTGACGTCGAGTTCTATTGCATGGGTGCGCGATCCCAATTTGCCGGCAGAGTCCTGTGCGGCTTTTAGATTGATATCCGCAATAATAACCGATGCGCCAGCGATTTGAAGTTTCCGGGCGCATCCGTATCCGATACCTGCAGCTCCGCCGGTGACGATTGCTACCTGATTCTCTAGGTCGTGCATATATTTCTCCCGTTACTGATATCTGGTTGAGTTAGTTGACGACATTGCACTAGAAAATGTGAATGTATACGTTCTGCGGCCAAATGGGAAGACTGCCATTCATAAAATCTAGTTGCACTCGATTTCTCGGCCGCGGATGGTACGTACAATCGTGTCGTCAAAGTAGGTGACTGTCAACAGCTATCGAGAGATTGCTGACAGACGCTGCCCTGTGATTGGAAGCCATAGACTGTCAAGCGTCTGACATCTACGGTTTCATGAACTGGAGCCTGAGAGGAGCCGAACCCGGCGATTACTTAAATGGGTCTCCTGTCCCCCATTCGTCTCCGCTCGCTAATGCCGTATCGGGGGACCACGCCGGGATAGCGGGATCGAATGACACGGCGAGGTGGCGGTGCGTCCCTGAAGCATCACGGCCGGTGCTCCGGCCGTGCCCGCGCTGAATCGAGACTGCGCCCGAGTCTGCAGCGATACCGAACCCACGCATAGGTTGGCTCGCCGAGGGCCTCGGTGCCACTGCCCCTGCCGAACTACCCGCGAATCACTTCACCGCGGAGGCGCTGCCGACTATCGTTGCTTACGGTCGGGCGGTGCTAAAGCCGACCGCTGCCGACCGTGAGTTCAGCCACGCTGAGGTGGCGGCGTTCGTCGGTGCCGTCGCCGAGCGGCACGCCGAGGATCGACTGCCGCTACCCTGTTCTGATCGGCGCGATCCACGGGTCAGCGAAATCGCTTCTGGCCGAGGCATCGGGAATTGGCGGAACCGGACGAGATGGACGAACTCCTGCTGGTTTTCAACAGGTTGCTCGAATCGATGGGATATCGCAGACATCCCGCTCGCGACTGATCATCGGGAATGCCGACGCGTGGGCAAGCAGCCGACTTCCTCGAAACCAGGGTTCCCTCGGTGTTGCAAACCACGGTGTGAACGAACACGAAACTGGCGACAATGCATTCTTCGTGGACAAGCGGCGGTATATGTAGGAGATACCGGCTCGCTCGCCGTGGTTACAGACCTAGTCCGGTGCGTAGGGTCGGCCAGGAACTGTGGAGTGCGTCTTGCCAGTAGGGCCATGCGTGGGTGCCGAACAGGGTGTAGCGCACGGTCGGTGTGAGGCCGGCGGTGCGCAT
>NZ_JBSFTG010000034.1:0-12870 GCF_053590715.1 Nocardia sp. NPDC003183 | reverse complement strand
GCGATCGGGACGGTGTTGGGTCAGCTGTTCGTGACTGCTCCGGTCGCGATTATGGCTGCGGTGCAGTACTTCACGACGATCAACGCCCCAGCCCCGGTGAAGTAGTCACACACCGCCGCCGAGGGCACCTTCGGCGGCGGACCGGCTCCGTTCAGGACGCACAGCGGCATTCGTCAGACGTGGACACGCCACGGCAACGACTCCCTTTTGGCACACACTATGTTCGAGCATTTCACACCTAAATTCGTAGAGCCGGACGTCATCGTCCAGATTCACTGGCCAGATATCGGTGGCGAGGTACTGGATCTGTTGTACGAGGCCTGTGCGAGCGCAGCATGCCGGTTTGTGGCCGCATTCAATGCCACTCACACCAACGCCATCGCCACGGTGTGCGCCGATACCGCAGCATTGTTGCTGCCGCGCCTTCCTTGTGAACGTAACTGGGTGATTCCCTGATGTCCTTGCCGGACCCACTCGACATCGACAAGACCCCCATGGGGAGCGTCACCAAACCCGGTGCACGGAAGGTGATTTAGGCTCCGATATTGACGAGCCGGGTCGGGCGGTGTGGCGTCGTCGCGCAGAGCCGGCTGTTCGGTGAGGTCGGCGCGACGTCGAGTCATTGCGTCGGATCTCGGCATCGCTGGGACGGTCCAGGGATTAGACCGCCTCGAGCGTGCGTCATACCACCGAGGAGATTTGCCCGTCCGATATCGACGTCGACTGCGCCGAATCAGCCGACATCGATATCGTTTTCCGAGTGATTCGAATCGGAATCAGCTGATGTGGTGTGCGCCGGTCATCAGCCCGGCCAGGTCTTCGGGTTCCAAAAATGACGGCGGAGGCGGCGGCCCCCAGTTGAAGAGGGCTTTGGCTCCTTCAAAGGCTTCAGGTGTCCAGAGTTGGTCATCGAGGACGGAGTCCAAGTCCGAGTAGTACTCGGAGAAGTTCCCGGCAGGATCTTTCAGGTACCAGAAGAAGTTCGACCCCACGTGATGGCGGCCGAGCCCCCAGACGTGGCGTTCCGGGTTTCCCTCGAGCATCGCGGTCGCGCCGCGGCCCACTTCGTCTATATCGTCGACCTGCCAGGAGGTGTGATGCAGAAAGTTGACCGGAGCTTTCGATACGAGAACGTTGTGGTGGTCGGTGGAGCAGCGCAGGAATGCACCGAGGCCTTTGATCTCGTCGGAGACTTTGAACCCGAGCCCGTCGGTAAAGAATCGGCGGGTTGATTCGTAGTCGATCGAACCCACAACGACGTGGCCCAGTTTGCGGGGACGGACCGGAGTCTCCCGCAATACGCCGGCGGCACGGGCGTTCTGGCGTTCGATCCGGCCAGGACCGTTAGTGGAAGGGGCGATCTGGGCAGGCTGAGTCAAGCGATCGCCGACCTGGATGACGGCTCGGAAGCCAGCGATCGGCTCCACTGCACTGACTGAGTCAGCAGTGAGCTCCGCGCGTAGACCCAGAGCGCGGAGTCGGACAGCCGCCGCAGCCACGTCGTCGAAATCATCCGCGCCTATGACGATTTCGACGAGACGGCGGCTCGGGGCGGCCACCAGGCGCAGTTGATTGCCTGCGTCTCGTGTGGTGAGCCAACCGCCCTCTGCTGGGGCGAGTCCGAATTCGGTGTAGTAGTCGCGGGTCGCGGTGGGATCGGGTACTCCGATGGTGACCGAGGCCAGTCGGTGCAGCGACATTGCCGAGCTCCTTCATAAAGTCTTGCGTGGGTCAGTGATCACTGATCGTGGGTGGAACATCGAGCAACGAGGACCGCGCACGGCTGCTACGGCACTCGCGAACTGCAAGCCGTAACGGTCAGGCGATGACGTTCTCCAGGGTCCCCAAGCCCTCGATCGTGGCGACTACCACATCCCCGTCGGCCAGGTAGGCCCCTTGGTGGGCAGCAGCCGTGCCGGCTGGGGTGCCCGTGAGGATGATGTCGCCCGGTCGCAGGGTGACAAGGTTGGACAGGGCAGCGATCTGAGCTGGTACGTCGATGATCATGAGCGAGGTATTGGAGTCCTGGCGACACTGCCCGTTGACGGTGAGCAAGAGGTCCAGGTTCGCGGGGTCGGGTACGAATCGGGCCGGAACCAGCATCGGGCCGATCGGCGTCAGCCCGTCGGGATTCTTCGTCGATGTCCAGTCGACGCCGAAGAAGGGGTGGATCAGCACGTCGGGATCACGGACGGAAACATCGTTCGCGATCGTGTACCCAGCGACGTAGGACAGTGCTTCCTCGGCGACGATGCGCCGTGCGGTGCGTCCGATGACAACTGCGAGTTCGATCTCCCAATCGAGTTGGGTCACACCGGCAGGTCGATGCACTACGCCGCGATGCTTGTTGAGAACCGTGGTAGGCGACAGAAAATGAAAGGACCGAATCTTCTCGATGTCGGACACCCCCATCTCCGCGACATGGTCGGTGTAGTTCGCCCCTGCACACCAGATGCTCGGGCTAGCTGTTGTCGGAGTTCGGAACTCGACTTGCGCTGCCGGTACGGCAGAGGATGCGGCATCGGGCCCCTCGAGATTCGAGGCGATAGTGATGATCAAATCATCCCAGCACTGGAAGGCGTCTTCGAGAGAGGACGGGTAGGTGCCTGTCAGCAGCTGAGCGAGGGGATGAACGACGTCGCCGACCGCTGCTGCAAGGCATGATTCGCCATTGTGAACGATGCTGACCAGTCCGAAATTGACCACGGGTATAGCTCCTCGATCTGCGACCGCGCTGTATGGGGATTGAAACTGACACGCTTCCACCTATCGATTTCACGCCTGTGGCGAGCGATCGTCCAACTCCTTGACCGGAGAATTGACAGTCATCTACTGTGAAGAGACCATGGATCTGGATTTGAGATTGGTTCGCTACGCCGTTGTTCTTGCTGATGAACTGCATTTTGCGCGTGCTGCTGCACGTTTGCAGATCGCTCAGCAGACACTGTCGGCGCAGATCGACAGCTTGGAAACCCGGTTGGGTGTGAGACTCTTCTTGCGCGATCGCCGACACGTCGAAATCACTCCAGCGGGTGAGCTGTTCGTCCGCCGCGGACGGATTCTGCTCACCGATTCTCAGGAGCTACTCGGGGAACTGAAGAATAGTACGCCGCCATTGCGTCTGGACGTGATCACCGAGGGACTCACCACCGGCGTGATAGCCCAGGAGTTGGGCATCAGAATGAGCGATGTCGAGTTGGTAATCGTTCAAGGGCAAGGTCTCACCGGCTCTCTTTCGTCTGTGGCAGACGGCCGGATCGATCTTGCGTTCGGCCGAGTGCCGAGCCTTGGTCGTACGTTACCTTCTGGCTTGAGCTATCACACGGTGCGTATAGAGGCTCTGGGTGTTGCTTTGCCCGCGGATCACGAATTAGCTGTGCTCGAACAGGTGCCTATGGCAGACCTGGTGGCCTATCCACTCATCCTGCATACCGCAGAAGAAGCTGTGGAGTGGGAGAATTGGAATGATGAGGTTGTAGCTGCTTTTGGCCTGACCATAGGGTGGCGGACACATGGCCACGGTCGAGGCTCGGCGAACGCCGCAGTGCTGCGTCGTCATGCGCCTGGGTTCGCCCCGTTGACGGCGCCAGTTCCGGATGGTGTTGTGCTGAGGCCTGTGGTGGATCCCGTGCCGCTCGCCCGGATTGGCGTCGTCTGGCGATCGCACGGACGTACTCCAGCTCGACTGCGGAGAGCGATCGGTCTGATTCACGAGATTGCGGTAGAGAAGCAGTGGCTCACGCTACCTGTTTGCGAGTACTGGCTACCCGATACTGATCAAGTCTGAACAGGCACGCAGTGCGGACTGGGTGGGGGATATCCCACCTCATTCGCGCAGGTGAGCGATCGCCGAGCGAGGTGGCTCGGTAACGAGCATCGAACGCCGCCGACCACCGCAGCTACGACAAATAGACGTTGCGATCGGAGCTCATCTCCGCTGGTGCCACCGGCGAGGCCCGTGGTATCAGAATCTCATTGCAATGAAGCCTCAGAGCATGTAGCGAGCGATGTAGTCGGCCACGCACGCTGGGCGGTCGGCGTTTTCGAGCTCGACGGTGACGTGACGGTGGACTTGGACGCCGCCGGTGACCTCGGTGACCTCGGTGAGCGTGAGGTGGGCGCGAATACGGCTGTCGACCGGGACGGGAGTGAGGAAGCGGACTCGGTCGAGGCCGTAGTTGATGCCTGCCTTCGCCGCGCTGACGGTCATGATCTGCTGGGTCATCGGCACGATCAGCGACAGGGTGAGGAAGCCGTGGGCGATGGTGGTTCCGTAGGGGCCCGCGGCGGCGCGCTCGGCGTCGACGTGGATCCACTGGTGATCGTCGGTGGCCTCGGCGAACAGGTCGATGCGACGCTGGTCGACGGTGATCCAGTCGCTGGGGCCGAGTTCGGTGCCGACCGCCGCCCGCAGGGCGTCGAGATCAGCGAAATCCGTGGTCATGCTGTTCCTCCGAAACGTTGGCGCAGTGCGCGTTTGAGAACTTTATGGGTGGGGCCGAGGGGTAGCTCGGTCACGAATTCGACGCGGCGCGGGTACTTGTACTTCGCGACCTGCTGCTTGGCGAAGTCGATCACTTCCCGCTCGGTCAGCGCGCCCTCGGGCACGACGACCGCCACGACCTCCTCACCGTAGTGGGGGTCGGGCACTCCACCGCCACATGCGCGGATGCCGCGAGCGAATCCGGACAAGTTCGCCGTCATCACCGCGATCCTGCGACCCGACTATCGTCGGAGTTCGCTGGGCTAGTCACTGACATTGAGATGCTGTCAAGAGTCCGCGGGTCGGTATCGGATGCGGGAGCACGTGCCAATATCAACCGAGCAAAATACTTTCGATACGACAACTACGGCCGGCTTGTACGCGAAGCAGTACAAGCCGGCCGTAGTTGAGAACCCTCCCGTCGACTAGCTACTGATGAATCCGCTTAGCTATCGGCCACAGCAATGATCGACCGTCGGGGATGCGATACTGTGCGAAGGAGACGGTAATCGCAACGGCCTGTGGATTGCTGAGCTTCTCATCACGAATTCGATCGCTCCGGGTTGGTTTCGGATTTTTCTTCCGATAGCGCGTGGAGATTCATGCTGGGATGTCTATCAGATACGGTGCCAGCACCTTTCGCAGCGATTCGACGAGGTCAGCCGCGTTCGCTGCGCGTGCAGCACCGAATACGTAGAAGTCAGGACGAACAAGCACGAGGTCGGCGTCGAGCTCGTCGAGCCATCTGGTTGCACTGCCATCGATGTCGATCACGGCGCCGGCGACTTTGGCCTGCGAGATGTGTAGTACTTTCGCGCCCAGTTTGTCCAGCCATGACAGATGTTCAGGACTCAGTTCGAGTCGGCGCGGCGGAACCCGGCTCAGCAACGTCCATCCAGTTCCGATGAGGTCGTCCAGGAGCCCGGTTCGCCTGAGGTAGTGGGCTCGTGGCTGGACGCTGAGTTTCCCGGCGGCCTGTGTCGGTCGGTGGTCGATCCCGCGGTGCAAGATGCCGTCCGTCAGATGGGGAAATGGTGGAAGCGGCGGCATATGACCTTCGCGGAAAGCAGCGTCGCGAGTTGCAGCCTGGTCAGGATCGGAGACACAGACCACGCGACCGAGTTCCACCGACAGATCGATTACGGTCTTGACATGGGGGCGGCGTTCCACGGTGTAGGTGTCCAAGAGCGGTTGCTCGGCCCGTCCGGAGAGCACGAGGTCGAGCTTCCACGCCAGGTTGATGGCATCTCTGATTCCCGAGCACATGCCCTGGCCCAAGAAAGGGGGCATCAGATGTGCGGCGTCGCCGACAAGGAAGACGCGACCCTGATGCCAGGAGTCGGCGAGCATCGATCGGAAGGTGTAAACGGTGCTCCGGATAATGGTCGCGTTATCGGAGGTGACCTTCCATCGAGACAGAAGATCCCAGCAGCGGGTCTTCGCGGTCATTTCGTCAGCGGTCTCTCCCGGCAGGAGCATGAACTCCCACCGGGAGTGCGCCCGACCGAGCCACCGGAATGTGGATACTGGACGCTCAGGGTCGCAGTACTGGCCGGCCGCGGGCATATCGATCTCGAGCTCGGGGTCGTGGGGTTCTACATCGACGACGAGCCAGTTCTCCTCGAAGCCGAGGTTGACCCAGTCGATGTCGGTCTCCGTGCGAACGACAGAGTTCGCGCCATCGCTTCCGATGAGAAATGCGGCAGTGACAGTCCGGCGCACGCCGTCGGGTGCCCATCCCGCCGCGGTGCTGGTTCCGTGTTCGAGGTCGACCTCGACATGGTCGTCGAATTGGCGGACGCCGGTGGCTACCCACCCGAAGTGCAAATCGACGGAAGGGTGTCTTCCTACGGCGGAGAGCAGGGCGTCCTGGAGATCGGGCTGGAACATCAAATAGTCCGACCGCCAGCCCGAGGGAGAAGGCTGGGTCCAATCCATGTGGAGTAGCATTTCTCCGCTACCGCTGAACCAGTCGTAGCCGGGGATGGGGATGGCGTGCGGCTCGAAATCATCGGTGACTCCGATGGATTGCAGAATTCGCATGATTTCGTGATCTACATGACCCGCCCGCGGCAACGGATACGCGGTCGGCCAGCGCTCGAAAACGCCGACTCGGTGACCTTTTTGGCCGAGTAGAGCAGCCATTGTCTGCCCAGAAGGGCCGAAGCCGATTTCGATGACGTCGTAATCCCAGGACGTCGTCACTTCCGTTTGCACGAGAACCTCGATGAAGTAGCAGGATTTATCAGTTGGACGTCGGGGAGGTGTGGTCCTCCGGTCGGAAGAAGCGCGACTGAATCTCCTCGGGGGTGAGGTCGTCGCGTCCGCTCAGGTCGACGTTTTCGTTGAATCGGAAGTCGTAGCCACCTGCAGGAAGGTGGCAGATCTCCCACCAGTTTCCGTCCAGATCGTGCAGGTAAAAGGAGAAGGTGCCATGCTGGCGGAGAGGCTTGGTGAGCTTCTTGATGCCGTAGTCGTCCTTGACCGTTTGAAGAATTTCGTACGCTTCCCGGACTTCTTCCTCGCTGCCCATATCGATACCGTTGTGGTTCAGCATCGACATCTCCTGCTCATTGGTCGGTGTCTCGACCACGGCGTAGCAGTGATTACTGCCGAGTCGAACCATGAGTGCGTTGAGAGCTTGCTGGACCACCTCGAGCCCAAGCACTTCTTCGTAGAATCGCCTGGTCGCGGGGAGATTTCGGGATTCGAGTGTGCCGTGTGAGAGGAAAGTCGTCTTCAGGAGAGGCTTGCGGGTCGAGCGATGGGTGATGCCGGTCATGGTCTTTTCTCCTTGTAGAGAGAGTTCGGGCAGAGTGAGGGCGACGGGGCGTAGTCCTCATCCTTGGTGCGTGAGGGCCGGAAAGTTGGGTGCTTTGTCCGACGCGGTCAGGTCAGCATCCGCGGCAGCGATCGCTGCTCGGTATTCGCGTAGCCGGTGTGGGCTCGACGCAAGTAACGCGGCCGTCATTCGTCCAGCCCGGCTATAGACGGCTACGAAACGTCGGCTCCCCAAATCGCCCTCGACGATCGAAACCTCGTCGTCGGGTCGTGGGCGGCCGATAAACTGAAGTTTGCAATCATATTGGTCCGACCAGACCATGCTGGTCTCCGCGAAGTTCGGCGCGGCACCGTCAGCAGCCAACAACGTCGCAGCGGCGGTATCAGCCTGACGTATTGCGTTGTCCCAGTGCTCGACCCGCACGAGAGTGCCGTCGCGATGATGCGGCCAACGCGCAATGTCGCCGGCGGCGACTATCCGATCAGCTACCGACAAATCGGGTTTGCATACCACGCCGTCGTCGAGATGTAGCCCGCTACCGATCAGCCACTCGGTGGCGGGCTGAGCGCCGATTCCCACCACCACGACATCCGCCGGCACAATCTCGCCGTTCGCCAGACACACGCCAGTGACACGTTCGCGGCCTGTGAACCCGGTGACGCCGATCCCCAGCCGAAGCCGAGTACCGTTGTCGCGATGCAACGCCGCGAGAGTTTCTCCTACTTGTGATCCGAGGACGCGCTCCATAGGTGCAGACGCAGTCTCGATGACGGTGACGTCGAGACCGAGTGAGCGGCAGGAAGAGGCGACCTCACTCCCCACGAATCCTGCACCTACGACAACGACCCGGGGCTGATGGCGGAGATCCTCGCGCAGCGCGAGTGCATCGTTCATCGTCCGCAGCACGTGTACGCCGGGCGGCGTATCCAGTGGGAGTTTCCGGGCGCGCGCGCCAGTAGCGATAACGAGGCCATCGAAGTCGCGGACGAACTGCCGCCCACTGCTGTTTTCTCGCAGGACTATGCGGCGCTGAACTGGATCCAAAGCGGTTGCGCTTACGCCCAATTCGGCGCTCGCGTCCGCCTCGTTCCAGCGCATCCGGATGTCGGCTGACTCTGTACTTTCATCGGTCAAGAAGCGCTTCGACAGCGCGGGCCGCTGGTACGTCTGCACCGGTTCGTCGCCGATGAGGGTGATGCCGCCTTCGAACCCTCGCCGTCGTAGGCTTTGTACGGCCGCCAAGCCTGCGGTAGAAGCACCGACCACGGTGACATGGCGAGGGGATTGCCTCACCATCGTGTCAAACCTCACTGAGGGAAAGCGCCTGCACAGGGCATGCCTGTATCGCCTGCTGAATATCTTCGTGCATAGCGGAAGGTGGGTTCTCGTTGAGGATGAGAAGATTGCCGTTCTCGTCGAGATCGAGAGCGTCAGCGGCGAATCCGGCGCACATTCCGGTGGCCAGACATAGATTTCGGTCGACACGCAGTTTCACTATGAAGTCCTTTGTTAGTCGTCGTTGACCAATCGGAGCGGATCTATCAGGGATGGATCCGCTGCGAGAGGATCTTCGGCGGTTGGAGTCGAATGCAACGCGAGCAGGTTCGACAAGTCGAACCACGACCTCTCGGATCCTGCGATGGTTGGCACTGACTTGTCACATGATCCATTGCACGCCCGATGGGGTGTGACGTCCAACACTCTTGCTCGGGTGGTTGACAGTGAGAATCTGTCAAGATCCGTACGGATCTGGATGACACCAGTGACCGGTCCGAGGCCGAGATACCGCGGCGGACCTGGCATCTAACACCTTTGATGGCGTGCGTGTTGTCGCTTCGAAACCTGCCTGGAGGTATCGACGTCATCCGAAGGTTCGGTCTTCGCAGTCGATGGTCCCGGTTCTTCGACACCTTGTCGGCCGGCCCCGGGGTCGCGTGATAACAGCCCTTCAGCCCTGAGAGCCGCTCACCGCGGATGTTCACAGTCTGTGTCTTTCAGCCACTGAAAATGACTGTCAAGGTATTCGCTGTTTCCTATTGACGGTATGGAACTCTGGTGGCCATATTGTAAAAGCCGCGACAAGTTCTGATTACATCCGGTCGTGGTCGTGCGTTGCGAGACCGGACAGTTCAGCAATCTGCATATGCACCGAGCATGCGGAGAAATTCTATCCTCAAAGAATGGAAAGGTCATGTCTCTATACTTGATGAGCTTTGCAACAATAGATGATCGTGAGGCGGGGTACGAATACAGTCAGCAGGCTCGGAGTGTTATTCGCAAGTACGGTGGCGAGTTCGTGGTTCGTGGTGTACACGAAGAGACGCTGCAGGGGGTGTTCGAGCCGTCCGGGCGAGTACCGACGGTTGGGATGGTCCAAAGATGGCCAGACCGAGCGACGCTCGACCGGATGCTCGCGTCGACGGACTACTTGGCATTGCAGGCCCGCCGCGCAGAAATCATGACCCCGACCGTGGTGCTGCTGAGTGCGCTCGACAACCTTGAAGGCGGTTCGAAATGACAGCGCCCAGCTCGGACGTGGTGGTAATCGGTTCAGGCCCTAACGCTCTTGTCGCGGCAGCCTACCTGGCGCGGGGTGGTCTCCGGGTAACTGTCCTCGAAGCGGCGGATACTCCAGGGGGAGGCATCTCATCGGACGAGCATTTGCTGCCGGGCCACGTACACGACTTGGCATCGAGCCTGCACACTCTACTTCAGTTCAACCCGCTGATCGCAGCCGACGAACTGGGGCTGATCGCCGAACACGGCCTGTGTTACCTCGCACCGGATCCTGTCATGGCGGTTGTCACCGCCGATGGCAGCGCCGTCCTCAGTCGCCGAAGCGTTTCGGACACTGCCGCAGAAATCGCCCGGTACTCGCCGCGGGACGCGGCTGCTTTCGTCGAGCTCGTTGAGGAGTGGGAAGACGTCCTACCCTTGTTCGTCAAGCGGTTGGCTGGCCCTCCCGGCTCCGTGCCTGACAGTTCGCCTCAAATCGCCGAGAAGCTCGCAGGATTGATCGCGCCCAGCGCGTCGGCGGTGGTTCAAGAGCGTTTCGAGGACGAGCGCACCAGATCCATGTTGGTCGCGGCGGGCGCACACGATTCCCTGAACCCACCAGGAACCGGGTTCCTGCCCATGCACTGGGCCGGCATGATGTCGCGCGTATCGTGGTCGCACCCTGTCGGTGGCACCGGGGCATTGGTTGCCGCGCTGATTGCTGCGATCCAGGCTCATGGCGGGTCCGTTCATTGTGGGCATCAAGTCGAGAAGATCGTGGTGGAACAAGGGCGCGCCGTCGCCGTGACGACCACCACCGGCAAGCGTTTCGATGCTGAACGCGCCGTCGTTTCCAGCGCGCACGTGAGTCGTCTCCAAGAGATGCTCGATAACGTACGGCTCCCGGACGAGTTCGAACGGTTGCGCACCTGGAAGGCCGGAGCGGCCGTCTTCGTGGTTCATATGGTGCTCGAAAAGACCCCTACGTATCGCACGAGTGCTGGGGCACTGCCGATTGCGGTGGGCGCTTTCGGGACGGCGAGCGGCATCGCCAGACAGCGCGAGGACATCGCCGAGGGCAGATTGTCAGCTTCAGACCGCTGGATGATGGCGATGTGTCCCTCTGTCGTCGATGGCACACGCGCGCCCGACGGTCATGCGGTGTTGAAACTGCTGACGGTGGTGCCTTACCAGCTCGATGGAGACCCCTCGAACTGGGACGACGAGAAGGAGCGGTTCGCGGATGAGCTGATCGCACAGTTCGCTGCTGGCGTCGATGGCTACACGCCTGGGCTGGAGCTTGCCCGTTCGGTCTTTTCGCCGGTAGATCTCGAACGAATGAACATCAATTTTGTGGAAGGTGACTTCCTCGGCGGTGACATGACTCCGGATCAGGCAGGACCGAACCGTCCGGTGCCTGGATGGTCGGCTTATAGGATGCCGGTTCCCGGCCTCTATCTGACAGGTGCGGGCACGTTTCCCGGTGGGGGCGTATCCGGGTGGCCGGGCCGCAACGCAGCGCGAGTGGTGCTCGATGATCTCAATATCGACACCCGCGAATTCATGAACGAGCCCGGTGAAGTGGATACTTTGCCTCCGCGCTCAAACCTGTCCGCGTAATCAATTGATGACGACCATGTCGGTCGATACTCAACTCTGTGAGGAAAGCAATATGGATGGAATTATCGATTGCGAAACACACTATCTCACTGACGGCTACTTGGAGCTTCTCAGAAGTCGTACGGAACCGCCGCGACAAGAGGTTCTCGGCGAGTTGCGCAAATATTATCCGGAACCGAGTGCGCCCGATGTCGCATGCCCCTATCCCCGAGTGATCGAGGACAGCTTGCTCGAGCTCGGGGACGCCCGGATCGCGCTCATGGATGAGCACTCCATTGCCGCGCAGGTAGTTTCCCTCACTGCGCCCGGCACGGACCTGTTCGAAACTGAGCTGGCTCTCAAACAGGCGAGGGAGGCCAACGATGTGCTCGGTCAGGCGGTCGCTCGGAATCCTGATCGACTGATCGGCTTGGCTACGCTTGCCCCGTTCGGAGGTGATGAGTCCGCGAACGAACTCGAGCGGTGCGTGTCGGATCTCGGCTTCCGGGGGGTCAATATCCACTCTCACGTCGGCGAACATTATCTCGACGATAAGCGATGCTGGCCGATTTTCGAAGCGGCGCAAAGGCTCGGCGTGCCGATCAACATCCACCCGACTCTTCCTCAACATGCGATGCTGGCACCGTACCTTGGCTTCGGATGGGCATTGCCCGGCCCGAGTCTGGGCTTCGGTCATGAGGTCGCGGTTCAAGTCAGTCGCATGATCTACTCCGGTGTCTTCGATGCGTATCCGGATCTCCAGTTGATGATCGGTCATTGCGGAGAGGCATTGCCTTTCTGGATGTATCGGCTAGATTTCCCGTATCTCAAGCCGTATATCGATGTTTTCGGTGAGCATCCGAAATTGGACCGAAAGCCGAGTGAGTACCTCACCGACAACTGCTGGTACAACTGCAGTGGAAATTTCTTCAACCCCGCACTCCTGGCATGTTTGAACGCAGTCGGCAGCGATCGAATGATGTTCGGGAGTGATCACCCGTATGAGTCGTATGAAGAGGCCACCGCATTTCTCAAAACGATGCCGGTATCGGAGCCGGACCGCAAGAAGATCGCTAGTCAGAATGCACGACGACTTTTCAAGCTCGATGATCCGGGCCACTGAGGCGCGAACCGCGAGTTGAACGGCAAGACGTGATGTCGACATGGCGTTCCCCGTGATGCAGTTTCGACGGCTCATGCCGGTCGTAATTCGTTCGATGTGCCGAGAGACTACCTCTCGGCACATCGGCGAATCCGGTCTATGCGCTGCGGTCATGATGCTGACTGATCGTGGTTATAGTCGTCAGCTGCCGATTCGATCTCGAAACTCACCGCCATCGGCCTGGCGCTTGGTGGTAATGCCCACGCCGATCTCGAAGACACCCTTCGCTCGCTGTGGTATCGCAGCAACCAATAAATACTTCGTCCGGTGTGCGTGCTGGCTTGGGGCGAGGTTCAAGCGCGGTCGATAGTCCGTGCGACACCATAAGAGAGAAAGTAGTCACGATGA
>NZ_JBSFTG010000033.1:0-14949 GCF_053590715.1 Nocardia sp. NPDC003183 | reverse complement strand
CGGGGCGTAGGCGACGAAGGAGCAAGCCCCGGTGCCTGACCGGCGGCCCCTCAGGGCCGCGGACACGCGCGCGCCAGCGCGCCAACAAACACAGCGTCAAACCGTTCGGGGACTACCGAACATCAGATCCAACCCGCCCGTCGGACCCGACGCACCACATCACAAACTGGCAGACTCGATGGCGACACTGTTCGACTAGCAGAGGTACCGATGCCGCAACGCCGTTGGATTTCCCGTTCCGTGCTGTTGATCGCGGGCGCGCTCACCGCCGCGACCCTGACCGCCTGCGGGGGTACGCCACCGGCCTCGACCGGCAGTGCGGGCACCACCACCTCGGCCGCGCCGACGACCACCGCGCCGGCCGGGACGTTGACGATCAGCCCCTCCTCCGCCGCGCAACTGTGCGACATGATCCGGCCCGAACTGTCGAACTTCCGGGTACAGGGCCCGACGCTCGGGCGGATCTCGCTCAACGCCATGGTGCACGACTGGGGCTTCCGCAACGGCGGCATCAACGGGCACGTTCTCGCCGACAAGGCGATGATCGACCGGGTGACCACCGAGAGCTGCCCCGAGGTGCGGACCGAGGCGCTCACCGCTCTCGAATTGCCTTCCCTCGCCGCGGGATTGGCGTTCTGATGCGCGGTCTCTACCCCGAGATCGAACCGTTCGAGCAGGGCCTGATCGATGTCGGCGACGACCAGTCGGTGTACTGGGAGGTCAGCGGTGATCCCGACGGCAAGCCCGTGGTGTTCGTGCACGGCGGACCCGGCGGCGGCACCGGGCCCCTGCAACGGCGCTTCTTCGACCCGGCCGTGTACAAGATCGTGCTGTTCGATCAGCGTGGATGCGGAAAGTCCATGCCGCACATCGCCGATGGGGCTCCCCTGGACACCAACACCACGCCGAATCTGATCGCCGACATGGAGTTGCTGCGCGACCATCTGGGGATCGAGCGCTGGCAGGTGTTCGGCGGTTCGTGGGGGTCGACCCTGGGCCTGGCCTACGCGCAGGCCCACCCCGAGCGGGTGACCGAACTGGTGTTGCGTGGCATCTTCTTGTTGCGGCGCAAGGAAATCGACTGGTACTACAACGGCGCCGCGGGCAACGTCTACCCCGCCGAGTGGGCGAGATTCCTCGCGCCGGTCCCCGTCGAGGAACGTGGGGACGACCTCGTGGAGGTGTATCACCGACTGCTGCACTCCCCCGATCCGCAGGTCGCGCTCGATGCCGCGGTCGCCTGGTCGACATGGGAAGGCGCGACGAGTTCCCTGCTCCCGCAACCGGATCGGGTCGCCGAAACCGCCGAAGCACGCTTCGCTCTCGCGTTCGCCCGGATCGAAAACCACTATTTTCGCCACGGTGGATTCCTCGAGGAGGGACAGTTGCTGCGAGACATAGATCGGATCGCCGACATCCCCGGCGTGATCGTGCAGGGCCGCCACGACATCGTGTGCCCCGCGGTGAGCGCATGGGATCTGCACAACGCGTGGCCGTCCTCGACGCTGCACATCGTCGAGGACGCCGGGCACACCGCGCACGAGCCCGGCATCACCGCCCAGCTGGTGGAGGCGACCGACACGTTCGGAAAGCGAGGCTGACACCATGGCGACCGAGGCCGGAGAAGCCGTCGTCGCGGCGCTACGCGAGGACATCGACCGGCTCTTCGACGCCGAACCTGATGTGCGCGCCGACGCCGACGATTCGGTCCACCAGATGCGGGTGGCCACGCGCAGGCTCCGCAGTGTCCTGCGTTCCTATCGCAAGCTGTTCGACGCCGAGGAAGCCGCCGGCACCGAAGCGGAACTGAAGTGGCTCGCCGACCTGCTCGGCGTGGCCCGCGACGCCGAAGTCCGCGCCGAACGGTTCATCGATCTGCTGACCGGTTACGACCGAGTCCCCGCCGAGGTCACCGATGCCCTGGTCGGGGCCTCCCGTGCGGCCTACACCGCTGCTCACACGGAGGTACTGAGCGCCATGGACGGCAAGCGCTACCGCCGCCTGCGCAAAGTCCTCAAAACCTGGCGCACCGATCCCCCGCTCGCCCCCGAACTCGCCCGCGACAACGCGACCGCTGTCTTCGGCAAGGTCCTGCGCCGCGACCGCAAACGCCTGCGCACACTCGTCTTCGCCGAGCCCACCGCCACCCCGGCGGACCGCGTAGAACTGCTCCACGACATCCGCAAGGGCGCCAAGCGTTTACGCTATTCCTGCGAAGCCGCCGCGACGGTCCTCGGCCCCGACGCCACCGACCTGGGCACCCGGGCCAAGCGCCTGCAATCCGTCCTCGGCGACCACCGCGACGCCGTCGAATCCCGCGAAGCGATCCTGGTGGTAGCGGCAGGTACCCACGCGCCCGCGGCAACCATCTACGAACTCCTCGCCGACACCGAGGAAGCAGCCGCGGGCCGAGCCATCGCCCACTACCCGGCGGCCGCCGCATTCATCTCCGCGGCGAACTGACAGTCGTCACTATCGACGCGGCCCGTCATATTCGAACCCGATAGTCCGAGTTCCCGGATCAGCGACAGCCAACCGCACCGCGACCTTCTCCCCTTCCGGCGGCTGTCCCGCACACCGCGCGAGGATCGGCGGTTCACTGACAAAGATCTCCGCGGGCCGGGACCCGTTGGCATCACGCAAAACCACGGCGGCGAACTCGGTGCCTACCCGAGGCTGGAGGACGGTGGCCTCGGTCAGGTCGACGCAGGCGCGATCGACCTTGTTGGCTACGGCATCGGTGCGGCGCATCGTCTCGGCGGCGGCCTTCACACCGTCGGTCACCCATTGCGGCACGTCGGCTCCGGCATCGCAGGCCAGGCAGATCTCGGTGGTGAACCGGTCGGCCAGCCGTCGCAGTGGCGCCGTCACGTGGGCGTACGGTGCGCCGATCGCACTGTGCGTCAGTTGTTGCGGGGTCGGGTCGTCGAGTTCGGCGAGCAGTGTGTAGCTCGCGCCGCGCAACAACCCGGTGGCTTCCGACATCAGCACCAGCGCGGCGGGGGTGTTCGCGTCGAGTCCCGCGAGCATGCGGCCCACCGGGACCTCGGCGGGCCACTCGACCCCCAATGCCGCCGCCGTGCGCCGCATCGAATCGATCGCGCTCTCCGGCGGTGGCGGCATCGTTCGCAGTAAGCCGACACCCTTGTGCTCCAGCATGATTCGCGCCGCACAAATGCCGGTGAGTAGCGAGACCTGTTCGTTCCAGTCGTCGGCCTCGGTCCGGGGCTCCAACCGCAGGCGCCAGCCGTCACCGTCGGGGATCACTTCCTGCGCGGGCAACCGCAGCGAGATCGCGCCTCGGTCCAACCCCGCCTCGATCCGCAGCCGACCGAATTCGGGCAGCGCGGTCAGCGACGGCGGCAGAGTGCCGGCGTCGGCGGCAGCCTGGACCTGTGCGTAGTCGAACCGCTCCCGGGAGCGCACCAGTGCGCGCTTCACCGAAAAGCTCAGTGGCACAGCATCATTGTCGAGTTCTATGGTCCACAACACGGCAGGCCGGTCGACGCCGGGCAGCAGACTCGCGGTGCCCTCGGACAGCACGGTCGGATGCAGTGCGACATTACCGTCGGGCAGATAGAAGGTCTGCCCGCGCACTTCGGCCTCGGCGGCCAGCGCACTGCCCGGCACGATCACCGCACCGAGATCCGCGATCGCGTAGTGCAGGGTGAAGCCGGTGGGAGTGCGTTCGATATGCAGCGCCTGGTCCAGATCCAGCGCGCTGGGCGGGTCGATGGTCACGAACTCGATATCGGTCCGATCGACCCGAGTGCCCGCGAACGCGTCCACCGCGTCGCGGGCGTCGGAGACGGCCTCGGCCGGATAGTCCGAGGCCAGTCCGAATTCGGAACGGATGGCGCCGAAGTCGACCGGCGCCGAGACGATCCGCTGATGGAGTTCCATTCTCGCAGAGTAGCGATTTCCTACTGCAGTGCGAGCATGGTGCCGTTGAGCTGATCGAGCGGGCCGTACACCGTGAAAGTGACCCGGCCGTTGGGCACGGCGGAGGACACGGTCGCGGCCGCGTCGAGCGCCTGACCGAACGAGGCCGCCGACGGGTGCGGCAGACCGGCCACGGTCAGGCCGAATCGGGACTGGTGCACCCAGGCGGTATCACCCGGGCTGAGGTCGACCTGAACCCCACCGTTGAGCGGGGTCACCGCGACCGCGCTCGCCGAACCGGCACCAAGCGTTGCGAAAACCGCAGTGGCTCCGGCGATCAGTGCACCGGCGACAATGGAACGAACTACCCGCATGTAAATGTGACCTGCTTCCGCGATCGAATGTGTTGGGCTCGCGGAAGTGGCAGCGAGCCCTGCCGACGGCGATCACTCTATGACCTCGCTCACGTTCCCGGCGAGTTCCAGCGCATTTTCCCTGTCTCGGCACACGATCGCCGAGACATTCCGGGCAATTGTTACTGTGGCGGCGGCGCACTCGGCAGCTGCCGGGTTGTGCGGCACTCACGTCGATAAATGGGAGTTTGCGAACGTATGTCGTGGCTGATTTTCGATTACCTGTCGCCGATCCTCGGACCGGACGCGGCCAGCTATTGGGCACACCTGCTGGCGATCAACCCGGGGTAGCTCACCGCTTCGATCCGGAACATGTCGCTTCCCGTTAACCACACGGGAAGCGGCGTGTTTCCTGGGCGGCTAGCATCCCGCTGCGTGAGTAGAACTACCGCCGCCATCGCGGCCAGCGCCACCGTCTTCGCCCTGCTTCTGGCCGGCTGCAGCGATGACTCTTCCTCTGCCGGTTCCCCCGCCGCGTCCACCACGCCCGCGCCTTCCTTCCAGGTCGAAGCCAGCAAGGCGGGGATGTTCGTGGTGAGCTACCGCAACGCCTTCCCGAAGCTGGCGCAGGGGCGCGACGACGCCGCCGTGGCCGCGGTGCTGAACCATTCCTGCTCCGAGATCAAGGCGGGCAAGTCCGAGGCCGACACGATCGCCACGATCAAGAAGGCGGCCAAGAACGGCGACACCGACGCGACCACCGAAGAGGCCACGGCCGTCTACCAGATGTCCACACTGATGTGCTGAGCCGCTGTGCGGCCGAGCGAGGCGGCGGCTCCCGGTGGGAGCCGCCGCCTTCGCGTTGCCTGGGCGGGCGAGCCGGCCTGTAAGCCGGATCCTGTCCCCGATTCGCATCGGGGGGCGACCATCCATCTGGACACACCGTTGCCGGGTGCCTCGAGCGGTCCACCCGCAGGCTCGGGCGAGCAGCCCTCGAACACCTGCGCAGCCGCACCGTTGCCGATGCGACCTTCGACCTTGCTCCGGGCGGGGTTTACCTAGCCGCCCCGGTCACCCAGGGCGCTGGTGCGCTCTTACCGCACCGTTTCACCCTTACCGCACGTGCGTGCGGCGGTTTGTTTTCTGTGGCACTGTCCCGCGGGTCACCCCGGGTTGCCGTTAACAACCGCCCTGCTCTGTGGAGTCCGGACTTTCCTCGGCACCGGGCAGCGACACTGTTCGTGCCCGTTCCCGTTACCGCGGTCGCCCGGCCGACTCGCCCGCCGGTACAGAGTACTCGCTACGGTATTGACTCATGGAACGTGTCGACGTCAGTTTCCCTTCGGGTGACCAGCAGTGCGCCGCGTGGCTCTACCTGCCCGACGGCGCGCCTCGTCCGCGGCCGTTGGTGATCATGGGACACGGGCTCGGGGCCACCCGCGAGATGGGGTTGGATCGGTATGCGCGGCGGTTCGTCGCCGCGGGAATGGGGGTGCTCGCGTTCGACTACCGGAATTTCGGTGCCAGTGAGGGTTCGCCGCGCCAAGTGCTCAACATCGGGCGGCAGCGGCAGGACTGGAAGGCCGCAATCGCCTACGCGCGCAGCATCCGGGGCTTCGACGCCACTCGGATCGCGTTGTGGGGCACCTCGTTCGGCGGGGGACATGTGCTCGCGGTGGCGCCCGACGACGATTACCTCGCCGCGGTGGTGGCCCAGGTGCCGTTCACCAGCGGGTGGGCGTCGGGGATGGCGAAGGGCCCGATCAGCCTGACCAAGGTCGCCACCATCGCCGCCACCGACCTGCTCTTCGGGCCGATCCGCCGCAAACCCGTCCGCATCCGCCTGGCCGGGCGCAAACGCTCCGCGGCGTTGATGAGCGCCACCGACGTGCCGGAAGGCTACGGACGGCTGGCCGAGGAGAGCGACACCTACGATCCCAAAGTGGGTGCCCGCGTGGCATTCTCGACACTGTTCGACTCCCCCGGCCGCCGCGCCAAGTCCTTGAAGGTCCCGGTCTTCTACGCGATCGCCGAGAACGACTCGATCGCCCCCGCCGGCCCGACCCGCAAGGCCGCCGAACGCACCAAACACGCTGTGGTCAAGCAGTATCCGGTCGGCCACTTCGACGTGTACTTCGACGATGTCTTCGAGCAGGTAGTACGCGACCAGACCGATTTCCTGGTGTCGGTCCTTCGCCCCTGAACTGCTCGGATACTCCGGGCCCGTGGGGCACCATGGGGTGATGGAACAGATCAGCTCGCGCACGATTTACACCAACCCGTGGATGCGGCTGCGGGAGGACACTGTTCGGCGGGCCGACGGATCGGTGGGGATCTACGGCGTCCTCGACAAGGTCGACTGGGCGCTGGTGATCCCGTTCGACGGCACGGGATTCCATCTCGTCGAGCAGTTCCGCTACCCGCTGGGCATACGGTGCTGGGAGTTCCCCGCGGGCACCCCGGCGCAGGGGACCACTCCCACACCGATCGAGCTGGCGCACAACGAATTGCGCGAGGAAACCGGGCTGCGCGCCGACCACATGACCCCGCTCGGCGCCTTGGCCACCGCACCCGCACTGACCGACCAGCGCGGCCACTGCTTCCTGGCCACCGGCCTCACCCCCGGCGAGCCGGACCGCGAACACGAGGAGCAGGACATGCGCACGGCCTGGTTCTCCCGCTCGCAGGTCGAGGCGATGATCCTGCGTGGCGAGATCATCGACGCCCACGCGGTAGCCGCCTACGGCCTGCTGCTCATGCACGAGCGCGGCCTCGGCCCCGGCTGATCGCACGACGACATCAGCGTGGCAATGACCTCCGAGGTCATGGCCTTGCCTCGAGCCGGGCCGATACGCTGGGCGGGTGACGACGACGAGCGCCCAGATCGGCCCGTTGATGCGCGAGTGGCGGCAGCGGCGCAAGCTCAGCCAGCTCGACCTGGCACTGATCCCCTCGACGACGCCACCGCCACAGCGCTGCGGGCGATGGGCGACGCACAGCCACCCGGGTGATCGACCACGACAAGGGGCGCAGCACCTGATCGGTACTGCGCCCCTTGTTTTCGTGAGTAGATCAGATGGGCTGGAAGCCCGCGCCTACGCCGCCTGCGCGGTTGAGCACGTCCAGGATCACCTGGATGGGCTGGAAGTACGCGGGCGAGTGGATCGGGTTCGCGCCACCGGTGCACGGGACGTCGAAATCGACCGGGCCCAGGCCGGTGAGACGGCCCTGGTTCATGCCGACGAGGCGGTCGCCGACGACGACGGGGCCGCCGGAATCGCCCGGCTGCGAGCAGTACTGGTTGATGGAGGTGCCTTCGAGCTCACCCCACACCACGCCACAGCTGCGACCGCTGGTACGGCCGTCCGAGCACACCGTGGCGCCGGGGCCGGGCGAGGCGCCGATACCGGCGACGGTGGTCTGGCCGATGGTGCGCACCGGCAGTACCTTCGACGCATCCAGTTGCAGCACAGCGAAATCCAGGTAATCACCGTCGTCGGAGTACGCGACGGTCCCGATCACGCCTGCCTTGAGCGCCTGCTCGGCGCCGACGCGCGAACCGGTCGGCGCGCAGTGTCCGGCGGTGAGGCCGACGAGGCGACCCGCACCGTCGTGGCCGATGGCCGTGAGCGAACAACCGGAGTTGTTGTCGAAGACGATGCCCGAAGCCGCGCCGAGCACCACGCTCGGATCGGCCGTCACACTGCCCGCACCCGCGGACGCGGTGAGCACCCCCGCGATGGCCGCCGCAAACGCCGCCATCCGTAGAAACCTCATCAAGTACCTTTCCTGTGTGGCCGCGGCATTCCGCGCGCCCGAGAATATTTCGGGCGATGCGGCGTCGTCGTTACGCCGACCGTGCGCCGGGGCGACCGTACCGTGCCCGGGTGACGAGCGGCTAGCTCACAGGTACGAGGTGTCGTTGACCAGGCGCACCGAGGCGCCGCCGTCGGGATAGAACTCGGCCACGCACAACGACGCGAGGTCGAGGTGCAGGCGGTACAGCAGCGACGGCCCCACCCCCAGCGCCAGTTGCAGCAGGGTTTTGATCGGGGTCACGTGGCTGACCACCACCACGTTCTGGCCCGGGTACAGCGCCACCAGATCGCGGCGCACCCCTTCGACGCGTTCGCGGACCTGATCGAAACTCTCGCCGCCGGGTGCGGGGATCGACGGGTCGCCGAGCCAGTCGCGGTGCAGCAACGGGTCGCGCTCGGCGGCCTCGGCGAAGGTGAGACCCTCCCAGTCGCCGAAATCGGTCTCGGTGAGGCCGTCGAGGATGCGCAACGGCACGCCGAGGGCTGATGCCGCGGCTTCGGCGGTGGACCGGGCGCGCTGCAACGGGGAGCTCACCACGGCGGCGATATCGCCTTTGGCGGCAAGCATTTTCGCGGCGCGGTCGACCTGCTCGCGACCGAGGTCGGTCAGCGGCGGGTTGCCGCGGCCGGAGTAGCGGCGCTCCACCGACAGCGCGGTCTGGCCGTGGCGCAGCAGCAGCAGGCGGGTGGGCTTGCCGACGGCGCCGGTCCAGCCGGGCGAAACCTTGTTCGCGTCAACAGATTTCGGCACGTCGACTTCGTCACCGGCGGCATGTCCGGCCGCGACGGCTTCCCGCACGGTTCCGGTGAGTTCACCGTCGTCCATCGCCTCGTTCGCGAGCCGGTCGGCGTGCGAGTTCTCGGCGCGCGGAATCCAGGTGAAGCTCACCCGATCGAATCCGGCGACCAGTGCCCGTGCCTGCTCGGCGAGCGGAATCATCGAGGCGTGCTTGATCTTCCAGCGTCCCGACATCTGCTCGACGACGAGTTTGGAGTCCATCCGCACCGTGACGACGCGGGCGCCCAGCTCGGCCGAGGCCGCCAAACCCGCGATGAGACCACGGTATTCGGCCACGTTGTTGGTGGCGACGCCGATGTACTCCTTGCGTTCGGCGAGCACCCGCACGTGATCGGCGGCGAACACCACCGCGCCGTAGCCGGCCGGGCCGGGATTGCCGCGCGAGCCACCGTCGGCTTCGACGATCACCTGGCTCATCGGCGCACCGCCGCGATCACAGCCCCGATTCCTTGGTGCGCACCATGATCGCGCTGCATTCCGGGCAGCGCAGGACCGCGTCGGGCGCGGCCTGGGCGATGCGCTGCATCTCGCCGCGGTCGATCTCGATCCGGCAGGCGCCGCAGCGACGGGCCTGCAGCAGGGCCGCACCGACACCGTGCGCCGCGCGCTGCTTGTCGTAGACGGCGATCAGGTGGGCGGGGAACAGGCCGATCAGCTCGGAGCGGTCCTTCTCGCAGCGCTGCTGCGCCACTTCGAGATCGGCCATCGCCTCGTCGCGCAGACGTTCGGCGTCCTCGAGGTCCTGGTCGGCCTTGCTCAGCCGCGCACCGGCGTGGTCGTGGTCGGCGAGCATCGCCTCGCGCTGCTCCATCACGGTCAGCAGCTCGTCCTCGAGCACCGAGCGGCGACGCTCCAGGCTGCCCAGTTCGTGCTGGATCTCGGAGAGCTGCTTGGCGGCGACGGTGCCCGAGGTGAGCATGCCGCGGTCGCGGTCCTCACGCTTGCGGACGGCGTCCACCTCGCCCTCCAGCTTGCGGATGTCGCGGTCCAGATCGTCGATGCCGATCTCCACCGCCACGGCCGCGTCCTTGTAGCCGTGACGTTCGGCCGCCAGACGTGTCACTTCCTGCTGTTCCGGCAGGGCGGAACGGCGGTGGGCGATGCGCGTCAACTCGGCATCGACTCCTGCGAGCTGCAACAGCTTGGTCTGGACCGACGGTTCGACATTCAACGCGCACGAACTCCTGAACACAGTGGACGGATGGATCGATCAACCGTACCGCGCCGCGGGGTGTGATCACGCCATGACCCGAAGAGATGGCCGAAGGCGGGAACCGAACGCGTCCCGGCCGCGTCCAAGCAAGTGTGACCACATCGAACCCGAGAATTGACCTGGCACTGCCGCTGCGCCCGCACATCTTCGACTCCCACGCCGAACCGCGCCAGCTTCAGCTGACATTGGCGACCCCGTTACCCCCGGTGTGTCTCGTGCACGGGCAGGACGCGATCGAGCCGAAGGAGCAGATCCTGCGGTTCTGGGGCAAGCCGGGCGCCTACCGCCAGGAAGGTGTCGGGCGGCTGCTGTGGGAGCGGCCCAAGAGTGCCCTCGGCGCGCTCGTGGTCGATTGCAACGAGCCGCTCGCGATCGTCAAGGCGCGGTGGCCCGAATGTGAGCGATGCGCGGCGCGGGCGGATGCGCGCATCAAGAAGCTGATCGCCTACTACGTGAGCAGCCTGGTGCCGTTGTTCGTCGGCGGGGCGCTGATGATGGCCCGTCCGTCCGCCTTCGCGTGGATCCTGTGCGCGGCCGGAGTCGGGCTCGTCTTTCTCGCGGTGCTGCTCGGTCCCGCGGTGTTCGTACGTACCGACCGCTACCTCGAAGCGACCCTGGCACCGGACGCGAGCTCGGTCACCGTGCGGGCACATCCCGACTTCGCCCGATCGTGGTCCGGTCAGGCGCAGTGGTGACACCGATCAGCCGCTGACCGTCCACGGGTCGGTGCGCAGCGTGCAGACGCGGGTCCGCACCGCGGGAAGGGCGATGTTGACGAACTGTTCGGCCTGACCGCACCAGGGGAACTCGGTGGCCCAATGAGCGGCGTCGATGAGGGCGGGGCCGCCGCGCCGCAGGTGCTCGTCGACGGGGTGGTGACGCAGGTCGGAGGTGAGGTAGGCGTCGACGCCGGCGCGGATGGCCCTGTCGAGGTAGGAGTCGCCCGCGCCGCCGCAGACGGCTACCCGTTCGATGACACGTTCCGGATCGCCCGCCGCGCGCACACCCCAGACGGTGCGTGGCAAGCCGGCGCCGACGCGTGCGGTGAACTCGCGCAGGGTTTCGGGCTGCGCGAGTTCGCCGATGCGGCCGATACCGAGCGAGGACGGCAGGGGTGCGCGTTCGGTGACGTGGTAGGCGGGCTCCTCGTAGGGGTGGGCGGCGCGCAGGGCGGCGAGAACGGCCAGGCGCGAGGTCGGGGGCGCGACCACTTCGACAGCGTCCTCGGTGACGATCTCGACCGTGCCGATCGCGCCGATCGCCGGGGCGGCGCCCGCGATGGGCAGGAATTGCCCGGTGCCCGCGGTGTACCAGGCGGCCTCGCGGTAATCGCCGATCGCGCCCGCGCCCGCGGTGAACAGGGCCGACATCAAGGAAGCCGTGTGGGTCTGCGGCACCTGGATGACCCACTTGTCCACGGCGGCGATGGGTTTGGGATCCAAGGGCCCGGTGACAGTGAGGCCGACGGCCGCGGCCAGCGCGTCGGAGACGCCGGGGTCGGCGGAGTCGGCATTGGTGTGGGCGGAGAACAGGGCACAGCCGGATCGGATCAGCCGGTGCAGCAGCGCGCCTTTGGGCGTATCGGCGGCGACGGTATCGACCCCGCGCAGCAGTAGCGGATGGTGGACGACCAAAGCCTGTGCGCCCCAGCCGATCGCCTCGTCGACGACAGCGGCGGTCGCGTCGACGGCGAAGACCACCTTGGTGACCTCCTGCGCGGGGTCACCGCAGACGAGCCCCACCGAGTCCCACGATTCGGCCAGTCGCGGCGGGTACGCCGCGTCGAGTACCCCGATCAGTTCGGCCAGGTCGGTCACCGCCGCCTCCTTCGTTGCGTGGGAATATTCGTCGTGGTGTCCACGCGCGCCGAGCCTGCTGTTCCGCTCTGCGCGCGTCCGCGTCGATGTGCCCGATTCACCACAGTGCCGCGTTCAGCGCATCGATCAACCCGTCGACTTCGGCTGCACCTCGCACAGCGACACGGAGGTGGTCGGGCCCCAAGCCTGGGAACGTGTCGGCCCGGCGAACGGCGACGCCGCGGTCGGCGAGACGTTTACGCAGGAGCGCGCCATCGCGGGCGCGGAGCAGGAGGAACGGTCCGGTGGCCGGGGTGTGGACGTCGAGGCCGAGCGCGGTGAGACGGTCGATCATCGCGGTGCGGTCGACAGCGATGCGGGCGGCGTAGCGCTGGGACTCCGCGACGGCGGCGGGTTCGGCCGTCGCGATGATCGCCTCGAGTTGGAGGGTACCGAGTGGCCAGTGCGGGCGGCCATGGGCCAGACGGGCCAGGACCTCGGGAGCGCCGAGGGCGTAGCCGCATCGCAGACCGGCCAGTGCCCAGGTCTTGGTGAGGCTGCGCAACACGATGACGTCGGGGGCCGACAGACCCGCCAGCGACTCCGCCTCACCGGAAACGACGTCGCCGAGCAGATGGCCGTCCGACGCGGGATCGTCATCGACGCAGGCCCCGCCGAAGGACGACGAGCGGGAGGTGCGCTCGTCCGCGATGCCGGAGGGCGCGCGCCGACCGACGACCGCGTCGGTGAAGGCTTCGTCGACCACGATGGTCCGACCTGGGCGGCGCAGCGCCTGAATCGTCTGCGCGGAATGCAGGACCGAGGTGGGGTTGGTGGGGTTACCCAGGACGACGAGGTCTGCGTGTTCGGGGACCAGGGCGGGGTCGAGGGTGTACGGGCGTTGCAGGATCACCCTGGTGACCGGGATGTCCGCCTCGCGCAGGGCCAGTTCCGGCTCGGTGAAGGACGGGTGGATGACGGCGGCGAGGCGCGGGGCCAGGCGCGGCAGCATCGCGAAGCCCTCGGCGGCGCCTGCCAGCAACAGCACCTCGTCGGGCGAGCGACCGTGGCGGGCGGCGACGGCGGCGCGGGCGGCGTGCTCGTCGTCGGCGCTCGGGTAGCGGCCGAGGTCGGCCAGGCGGGCGGCCAGGCGATCGCGCAGCCAGTCGGGTGGGGCGACGCCCTGGACGTTCACGGCGAAATCGAGCATGCCCGGACGCGCCTCCACGTCGCCGTGGTGGCGCAACATAGCGGGATCGACGGAGTCCTCGAGCACAACTGCACACCCTACGTGGCGGCGATTCGGCGCCACGGGCGAGAATGGCTCTCGTGGGTCCACTACATGTCTCGTTCATTTGCACAGGCAATATCTGCCGGTCACCGATGGCCGCGAAGATGTTCGAGGCGCACCTCTACCGAGCGGGTCTCGCGAACCGCGTGCGGGTGAGCAGCGCGGGCACCGGTTCGTGGCATGTCGGCGACGCGGCCGACCCGCGTACCGAGGCGACCCTGCGCCGCGCCGGATACCCGACCGAGCACACCGCGGCGACCTTCGGTCCCGAGCACAGTGACGCCGACCTGATCATCGCCTTGGACACCGGCCACGATCGCGAACTCGCGCACCGCGGCGTCCCCACCGAGCAGCGCAGGCTGCTGCGCAGCTTCGACCCCGCGGCCGACGGCCGCGATGTGCCGGACCCGTACTACGGCTACCAGTCCGATTTCGACCTCGTCCGCGACCAGATCGAGGCCGCCATCCCCGGCCTGCTCGACTGGGTCCACGCCGAGCTCGACGCGCGCAACCCCGCCGACGTGCAGCTCTGATGCGCAAACTCACCTTTCTGCTGCGTCCCAGCTGGCTGATCCTCGCGGTGATCGTCGCCGCGTTCGCCTACCTGTGCTTCACCGTGCTGGCGCCGTGGCAGCTCGGCAAGAACAACAGCACCGAACACCGCAATCAGCTGATCGCCGACTCTGTGCAGGCCGACCCCGTGGCCGTCACCGATGTCCTCGACGGCGACTCCGGCACCCACACCGAGTGGCGCAAGGTCACCGCGACCGGCGCCTTCGTCCCCGAGTCGACCGTCCTGGTCCGCCTTCGCCACCTCGACGGCGCCCCCGGCTACGCCGTCCTCGCCGCCTTCCGCCTCGACGACGGCCGCACCCTCCTGGTCGACCGCGGCCTGGTCGCCTCCGTCGACGGCACCCGCCCACCCGCGATCGCCGACCCGCCCGCGGGCCCGCAACGCATCGAAGCCCGAGTCCGAGCCTCCGAGGGCGTGGTCCCCGACAAAACGCCCAGCACCCAGGACGGCTTCCGCCAGGTGTACACGGTCGACACCACCCAGGAATCCGCCGTCCTCGGCACCCCCCTCACCCCCGTTCCGACCGGCACCGACAAGGGCGGCTACCTCCAGCTGGCCGCCGACCAGCCAGGCGCCTTCACCCCGACCCCCCTGCCCCAACTGGACGCGGGCCCCTACCTCTCCTACGGCCTCCAATGGCTCGCCTTCGGCCTGATGGCCCCCCTCGGCCTCGGCTATTTCGTCGTAGCCGAGCTCAAAGCCCGCCGCCGAGACCGCGCCCAACCGTCTACCCCGACGAACCCCACGCCCACCGCAGACACCCCCACCCCCGCCCAACCCACCACAGAAGCCCGCCTAGCGGACCGCTACGGCCGCAACCGCTGACAGCTGTTCGCCACCCCGCGAATCCAGCACATCGTCCGCGAACTCAACTGCCTCTCGTCTGCGCACACCGCGAAGACCGCAGCTCCACCGGACCCCATGCCACATCGTGCACCCCAGATCCACCATGGCCGCCACCCCCACAGCCACACCGCGCACCCCAGGCCAACCATGACCGCCACCCCACAGCCACACCGCGCACCCTAAATCCGCCATCACCCCCACCCCCAGCCACACCGCGCACCCCAGATCCGCCATGACCGCACTCCCACCCACCACCCGCGACCCCTAGGGAGCGGCGGCCACGAAGTGGCCGGTCCGCGGCCGGGCCGCCGGTCAGGCGCCGCGGAGATGCGACGAAGGAGCGATTCCGCGGATCGGAAGAGCGTGGTGTGGGGAAA
>NZ_JBSFTG010000032.1:0-17001 GCF_053590715.1 Nocardia sp. NPDC003183 | reverse complement strand
CCCGTCGATCAGGCGCCGTTGCGTACGCGACGAAGGAGCAAGCAACGGTGCCTGATCGACGGGACCGGCGGGGCCGCGAACCCGAGCGCGCCAGCGCTCCAACAACTCAGCTGTAGCGCGACAGGCAGGTGGTTTCGCCGTTGAGGACGCCTGCGCGGAAGGCGTCGACGCGGGAGAACCCGCTGGGCACCGTGTTGCCCTCGGCGTCGCTGGCGGCCAGTCCGTCGGTGAGCAGGCCCGAGACCGCTTCGTCGAGATCGCCCGCCGACAGCTGGATGTCGCCCTGGGTGACCGGACGGCCGGGCTGGGCGAGTTTGCCGGTGACGACCCCGGACAGGCAGGCCGCGCGCAGTCCGGTCTTCGCGCCGGTCAGCTGCTGGCCGTGGCTGCGCTGCACGGCCAGGGTGTAGCGGGAGATGAAGACGACGTAGCCGTTGTAGTCGCCGCTGACCTTCACCGGCAGCGGGCCGTCGTCGTCGGTGTCGCTGGCCCCGCGTTCGGCCAGTCCGGGCACATCGGTGGCGATGGTGTTCTTGGCGGGGCAGTAGGTGACCGGTTCGGTGACCGCGCCGTCCTTGCAGTCGATGCGCGAGCCCGCGTAGTCGTAGGTCGGCGCGTCCTTCACCGGCAGGATGGCCTGGAGCGCCTTGCTCAGCTCGACGAGATTTTCCTTGGAGACGGGGTATTCGCCGCGCCCGCTGTCGCCGGAGAAACTCTGCGGCAGTGAGCCGCGGCGCGAGTCGATCTCGTCCTCGTCGATGCCCTTGCAGCCGCGCGGCCCGTCGGTGAACCCGATCTGGACCGCGGTGACGCGCTCGAAGGCCGAACCATGCACGCTCTCCGGGTCGTCGGGATCGGAGTCGCGAATCGAAACAGTCGCGGCCAGAACGGAATTCAGGCCGTCGGAGGTGTTGATCGTGAAGTGCTTCGACTTGCCTTCCGCGACATGGCGCATGAACGCGCCCGCGAAGCAGTCGGCCTGCTGCTCCTTCACCAGGACCGGCGTCTTCTTGGTGACCATCTTGGCCATGCTCTGGATGGCGTGGCCGTATTCGTGGGCCAGCACCATCACCACCGACATCGTGCCGAAGGTCTCGCTCATGGTGGGCAGCAGCATCTCGCGGTCCCAGCCGATCGAGTTGTCGCTGCGGCAGTAGGCGGCATTGACCAGGTGGTAGGTGGTCTCCTTGCAGAATTCGACCGCCTGGCTGCGGGCCGCCCTGGCCTTCCAGGAGATCAGCTTCTCGACCGGGTCGAAGGTCTCGCCGGGGAACTCGGTACCGAAGCCCGCCTGCCAGTAGGACTGGATGTCGTCGATCGCGTTGAGCGCCAGCTGGTCCACCTCGCCGCCGTCGCCGTTGGACGCGGTGAGGGGCGAATCGGGAACCCCGGTGCGCGGGCCGTTCGGCCCACCGGTGGTCGGCAATCCCGCCACCTGGAACGGATCGTCGTAGATCGAGACCCCGTGCCCATCGATCGCCCGCGTGCACCCGACACCCATCAGCGCGCATAGCACGACAGAGATCGCAACGAACACTTGGGCTTTCGGCATACGTCCCCCTGGTCGGCCGGATACACGTGCAGGTCGATCGCCGGATCGGGCACAAAGCCGTCTCGGGGGCACCGCCGATGTCCGGGCGATGGCATAGTATCCGCTCCATGTCTTCACCGGGGGCGCAGACCATCACCGTGCGCCATGATGGAACCGAACGAGTCTTCGAAGCGAGTCAGCAGATCACCATGGGCCGCGCGCCCGAGGTCACCCTGTTCGTGGACAGTCCGCTGGTCTCTCGTGTGCACGCCACTCTTCGATTCAGCAACGGCGCGTGGGTGCTCGCCGACAACGGCAGTACCAACGGCGTCTTCGTCGACGCGCGCAGGCTCAACCAGCCCGTCTCGATCGATCGACCCACCCAGGTACGCCTGGGTGACGCGATCACCGGGCCGCTGCTGCACCTGGTCCCCGCGGCGCCTGGGGCGCGCCACGCGGCGACCATGGTCGCGCCGCCTTCGCAACCACAGCAACAGCCGCACCAGCAGCAACCTCACTATCAGCAGCCGCGTCCGCAGCAGCCGCATCCCGGCTTCCAGCCGCCGTCGCGCCCACAACAGCAGCAACCGCAATACGTTCCCACCTCGCAGCTGCCCGCGCAGCCGCAGGACAACATCAATATGACCCGCCGCGCCGATTCGTCGATGCTGCCGCCGGTCCGCAAGGCCGCCTCGACCGAACCGGTCGCGCGCGGTGACCGCATTCCGCCCGGTGGCCTGAGCATCGGCCGCACCTCGGACAACCAGATCGTCGTCAACGATCCGCTGGCCTCGCGTGCGCACGCGAAGCTGCTGGCCTCGCCCGAGGGCCTGGTGATCGAGGACCTCGGCTCGGCCAACGGCACCTTCGTCAACGGTCACCGCCAGCAGCGCTCGGTGCTGCGCGAGCGCGACATCGTCACCATCGGCAACATCGACTTCGTCGTCACCCAGGGGGCGCTGGCGCATCGGCAGAAGCCGGTCGCCGAGCAGGGTCTGTCGGTGCACGGGGTCGGGTTCACCGTCGAGAACAACAAGCAACTGCTCGTCGATGTGAACATGACGGCGGGGCGTGGCACGTTGACCGCGCTGATCGGACCGTCGGGCGCGGGCAAGTCGACGCTGTCGAAGCTGATCGCGGGCAATACCCAGCCCTCCGGTGGTGTGGTGACCTTCGAGGGCCGCAACCTGCACGCCGAATACGAGGCGCTGCGTTCGCGCATCGGCATGGTGCCCCAGGACGACGTGCTGCACCGTCAGCTCACGGTCCGCCAGGCGCTCGGCTTCGCCGCCGAGCTACGGCTGCCGCCAGATACCACCAAGTCCGACCGGCAGCAGGTGATCGACGGCGTGCTGCAAGAGCTCTCGCTCACCCAGCACGCCGATACCCGGGTGGACCGGCTCTCCGGTGGCCAGCGCAAGCGCGCGTCGGTGGCGATGGAGCTGCTCACCGGTCCGTCGCTGCTGATCCTCGACGAGCCGACCTCGGGTCTGGACCCGGCGCTGGATCGGCAGGTCATGCAGATGCTGCGCGAACTGGCCGACGCCGGTCGCGTGGTGATCGTGGTGACGCACTCGGTGGCCTGCCTGGATATGTGCGACCAGGTGGTGCTGCTGGCGCCCGGCGGTAAGACGGCGTTCGCCGGTCATCCGGGTGGGGTCGGCGCGGCGATGGGGACCAGCGACTGGGCGGAGATCTTCGCCGAGGTCGCGGCCAACCCTGATCAGGCCTTCGCGAAGTATCGGTCCCGGCAGGCCTATGTGCCGCCACCGCCGCCCGCGCAGCCGAACCGCGGCAACGTGGGCGCGCCGCCGCAATCGAGCGCGATGCGGCAGTTCAGCACGTTGTCTCGCAGGCAGTTGCGGTTGATCTTCTCCGACCGGGGATATCTGATCTTCCTGGTGGTGCTGCCCTTCATCCTCGGCGCGTTGTCGCTGGTGGTGCCGGGTAGTGACGGGTTCACGGCGGGCGCGCTGGTGCAGCTGCCCGACGGCTCGTTCGGGCGGGAGAGCGGCGGTGAGGCCCAGCAGTTGCTGGTGGTGCTCATCCTCGGCGCGTGCTTCATGGGCGCCACGCTCAGCGTGCGCGACCTGGTCGGCGAACGGTCGATCTTCCAGCGTGAGCGCGCGGTCGGCCTGCTGCCCTCGGCATACCTGATGGCCAAGATCGTCGTGTTCAGCGTGACCGCGTTCCTGCAGTCGGCGGTCCTGATCGGTATCACGTTCATCGGGAAAAAGGCGCCGGGCGCCGGTTCGCTGATTCCGAGCGGCAGCGTCGAGCTGTACTTCGATATCGCGATGACCGCGGTGTGCTGCGTGGTGTTCGGCCTGCTGATGTCGAGCCTGGCCAAGTCCAACGAGCAGGTCATGCCGATGCTCGTGGTGATGATCATGGTGCAGCTGGTGATGGCGGGTGGCCTGATCCCGGTGACCGACCGGGTCGGCCTCGAGCAGATCTCGTACCTGTTCCCCTCACGCTGGGGTTATGCGGCGGGCGCGTCGACGGTGGACCTGACGGAGCTGGTCTTCGGCTCGCAGGACGACCCACTCTGGGGGCACAGCGCGGGGATCTGGATCCTGGACATCGTGATGCTCATCGTGATCACCTCGATCCTCGCCCTGATCACCTGGAGCAGACTACGACTGAAGAAGTCGCAGGCATGATCCGCCAGGTCAGCATCGTTTCGGTGGGCAAGCTGCGCGTGTCTGTCGCCGACCGGGCACACTTGATCCTGTGACCGTTCGAGTTGGGGCCCTACATCTGGGGTGGGACGTGGTGTCCGTGGCCGCGGGTGGCGGCGCGACCCCGGTCCGCCCGGTACAGGTCGAGGGCACCTACACCCCGCCCGCCTACCTGCTCGCCGATGCCGCGGGCAGGTTGCACACCGCCGGTGTCGACCGGCAGCGCCCGGACCTGGGGATGGCCATCGCCGATGTGCGCGACATCCTCGGCCACCCACAGATCGTGATCGCCGGCGCCACCTGGCCCGCCGAACTCGTCTTCCGGGCCAGGCTCTACAACCCGCTGGCCGCGATCGGCAAGTACCTACAGGGCAAGCCGCAGCTGGTCGCGCTGCCGTATCCGGACAGCTGGCCCGACGACAAGGTCGAGGTGTACGCGGCGCTCGTCGAACAGCTCGACGTGGTCGTGGAACCGCTGCCCGAAAGCGTCGCGCTCTCGGGTTATGTGCGCGCGCTCGGCCTGGTCTCCCCGCCCAGCGAGCGGCATCGCACCGGCATCGGCGCCACCGGGATCTACTCCGACGGTCGCTCGCTACTGGTGGTCGCGGTGCACGGCGACGACGAGCAGCCGACCGAATCGACGGAGGTCTCGGTCAGTGCCGAGGCGCTGCGCGACGCCCGCACGGCCGACAACGTGGTGATCGAGGCGATGGCCGCGGCCCGCTCGATCGGGGCGGACACCTCGACGGTGCTGCTCGCGGGCAACGTCTGCTTCAACGACGCGCTGCGCTTCGCCTTCCAGAACCACCTGGGCCAGCGCCTGCACGTGGCCGATCATCCGATGCACGCGCTGGTCCTCGGCGCCGCGCATCTGCTGGTCACCGAGCCCGATCTCGACGACGAGGAGGACGACTATCCGGACTCGGGACATCCGGGTCAGGCAGTCGCCGCGCAGGTCGGGTGGGGTGCCCAACCCACCGCACCGCCCGCCGCCCAGCCGCCCGGACCGGCCGGGTTCGTCGCCGGTCCGCCCACCGCGCAACCGCCGCAGCCGTCAGGTCCACCCGCTCGTGCGCCGCGGCACGCGCTCGAACACGACGATGCCGAGGACGACGACCGCCGCGGCAAACTGCTCGGCAAGGTGAAGAAGGGCTTCTTCGGCGCACCGGCCGTGGTCGGCGCGCTGGCGCTGGTCGCGCTCCAGCCGGATCCCGCTGTCGCCGCGGCCGCCGAACCGGTGAGTTGCGCGTTCACCCCGTACGCGAACACGGTCCCGCGCGAGGGCATCGAGACCGCGCGTGGCCTGCTGGTCGACGACTCCGCCTGCGTCACCCCCGGCATCGATACTTTGCGCTACCTGATTCCCGGTCCCGCGCGTGCGACCGACCCGGGTCCGCCGGTCGTGATCTAGCCTCGCCCGATTACGGGTCGGTGATGCGTGGCTGGTATCGTTGCCCGTTGGCGTGTGGAACGCCGAACCGTTCGCGGATCGGCGTCTCCTCGATGTCCTGGGTCTCCACCGGCCGCCAGGACAGCCTCGATCCACACATCAGGGCCGGCAACACCGACGACAGACAGGGAACGACTGTGCCTACGTACAGCCCCAAGGCGGGTGACGTCACCCGTAAGTGGTACGTCATCGACGCCACTGACGTAGTCCTCGGCCGTCTCGCCGTGCAGGCCGCTGGCCTGCTGCGCGGCAAGGGCAAGCCGACCTACGCACCCCACGTCGATGGTGGCGACTTCGTCATCATCATCAACGCGGACAAGGTTGCCATCTCCGGCAACAAGAAGCAGGACAAGCTCATCCACCACCACAGCGGACACCCGGGCGGCCTCAAGTCGCGCACTGTCGGCGAGGTGTTGGCGACCCGTCCCGATCGTCTCGTGGAGAAGGCCGTCAAGGGCATGATCCCGAAGAACAAGCTGGGTAACGCGATCGCGGGCAAGCTGAAGGTCTACGCAGGCCCGAACCACCCCCACGCCGCGCAGCAGCCGGTTCCGTTCGAGATCAAGCAGGTGGCCCAGTGACCGCTCCTGAAGAGTTCGCAGCCGAAGAGTTCGACGCCACCGATGAGGTCGTCGTCGAGATCGTCGAAGACGGCGAAGGCTACGCCGAAGGCGAGTACGTCGAGGAAGAGCTGGCTTTCGAGCCGATCGGCCTCGACCGCCCGGTGCAGACCGTCGGCCGCCGCAAGGAAGCCGTCGTTCGCGTTCGCCTGGTGCCCGGTTCGGGCAACTTCGAGCTCAACGGCCGCACCATCGAGGATTACTTCCCGAACAAGGTGCACCAGCAGCTCGTGAAGTCCCCGCTGGTTCTGGTCGAGCGTGTCGAGAACTTCGACATCTTCGCTCGCCTGGTCGGTGGCGGCCCGTCGGGTCAGGCGGGCGCCCTGCGTCTGGCCATCGCCCGCGCGCTGATCGAGGTCACCCCGGACGACCGCCCCGCCCTCAAGCGGGCCGGCTTCCTGACGCGTGACCCGCGTGCCACCGAGCGTAAGAAGTACGGCCTGAAGAAGGCCCGTAAGGCGCCTCAGTACTCGAAGCGCTGATTTACGCACTGTCGACTCTCGGCTTTCGCATACGCTGGGTATGCTGCCCGCGCGAGTGGGGATGAGCCTGGTCGGCGGAGCGTGTGTGCAAGAGCAGGCTTCCAGCACCGCTGGTCGCCTGCTCTTGTGCTGTATTCGGGGACCTACTACTGGTAGAGGGTTTTTATGGGACGGCTATTCGGCACAGACGGTGTTCGCGGACTCGCCAACGAGTCGCTGAGCCCGGAACTGGCGATGCGCGTCGCCGCCGCGGCAGCGCAGGTGCTCTCGCGCGGCAAGAAGCGCCCGGTGGCGGTGCTCGGTCGCGATCCGCGCGCCAGCGGCGAGATGCTCGAGGCCGCGGTCACCGCGGGCCTGACCTCCGTCGGCGTCGATGTCCTCTCGGTAGGCGTGCTGCCCACCCCGGCCGTGGCCTACCTGACCGGCCTGTACGACGCGTGCTTCGGCGTGATGATCTCCGCCTCGCACAACCCCATGCCCGACAACGGCATCAAGATCTTCGCGGCGGGCGGGCACAAGCTCGACGACGCCATCGAGGCCCGGATCGAAGCCCTGATCGCCGAAGGCGTCACCGTGCGCCCGACCGGCGCGGGCATCGGCCGCGTGCGTGGCGACTACACCGTCGAGGGCACCCACGAGCGCTATGTCGAGCATCTGCTCGAATCCACCAGCCAGGACCTGTCCTCGCTGACCGTCGTCGTCGACTGCGCGCACGGTGCGGCCGCCGAGGTCGCCCCGCAGGTGTACCGGGAGGCGGGCGCGACGGTGATCGCGATCAACGCCGAACCCAACGGGCTCAACATCAATGACGGGTGCGGTTCCACGCACCTGGACACCGTGCGGCGCGCGGTCCTCGACCACGGCGCCGACCTGGGCATCGCGCTCGACGGTGACGCCGATCGTTGCCTCGCCGTCGATGCCGCGGGCGAGATCGTCGACGGTGACGCGATCATGGCGGTACTCGCGCTGGCGATGCGCGACGCGGGCGAGCTGGTCGACGACACCCTCGTCGCCACCGTGATGAGCAACCTCGGCCTGCACATCGCGATGCGTGCCGCCGAGATCACCGTGATCACCGCCGCTGTCGGCGATCGGTACGTGCTCGAGGAGTTGCGTCGCGGCGGATACAGCCTGGGCGGGGAACAGTCCGGGCATGTGGTGTTCCCGCGGTTCGGTACCACCGGGGACGGGGTGCTCACCGGCCTGCGGTTGATGGCGCGGATGGCGCAGAGCGGCCGCTCGCTGGCCTCGCTGGCTTCGGTGATGACCACGGTGCCGCAGGTGTTGATCAATGTCGCGGTGTCGGACAAGGGTGCTGTCGCTGTCGCTCCCGAGGTGCTGGACGCTGTCGCGGAGGCCGAGCGGATCCTCGGGGACACCGGGCGGGTTCTGTTGCGGCCCAGCGGGACCGAGCAGTTGGTGCGCGTGATGGTGGAGGCCACCGATCCCGCGCAGGCGCGTCAGCTGGCCGATGATCTGGCCAAGCGGGTCGCCGCGGTCTAGTCGCCGGGACCCGGACGACGGGTCGGCGATCGGTGCTGTGGCGTGTTCCACCGGGCCCCACTAGTATCGGGATACGCCGTCTGGACCTGTGTGCCCGTGGCGCGTGTGTGCTGCTCGGCGCAGGCGGTTATTTTGGCGCGCAGCACGATTCGAAGGGGGCCGATCATGGTTCCGCCGCTGCCTGCCCGCAACTACCAGGACCAGTACCCGTACGAGTACGGCGAAGCCGACCAGCCACACCGCTGTGGTGGGGCCTGCGGGCGACCGGGGTGCCGCGAAGTGCCGCAAGGGTATTCGCACACTGTGCCGATCCGGGACGAAGGCTACGGGCAGTCCGCCTATGAGCCGGTCGCCGAGGCGCCACGCACCCGCGCGTTCGCGGCGCCGCGGGTGCCGCGCTCGCGGTCGTTCATCGCCGTGGTCGCGGTGCTCGGTGTCACCTTCGGCGTCGGCCTGATCGGGGCCAAGCTCGGCTCCGACATCGACCTGTTCGGTGCGGCCGAGCCCGCTGTAGTGCAGTCGCTCTAGAACTGTCCGGCGACGAATCCGCTGAACAGCACCCCGAAACCACCGATCTCGCCCACGATCAGCCCGTACATCGACAGCCGTAGTTCGGCGGGAATCCTCCCGTCGAACTGATTGGTGGTGTCCCGGCGCAGCCCGTGCAGGGCGTAACTGGCGATCGCACCGGCGAAGAACGCGAGCACCACCAGGTCGGCGGTCAGATTGACGATCGTCGGCCAGGCGCTGAGCTCGGTGAACACCGCGAGCAGGATCCCCGCGAAGGAGTACATCAGCGCGGCGCGGTGGGCGATGTCGACATAGACGTGCGCCGCGCCGTCAGTCCGGATGCCGTGGTACTTCCACACCCCGAGCAGCAACGCGCTCAGGAAGAGGAATCCGGTGACGAGCAGGGTGATTCGGGTGTCGATGCCCAATGCGTAGTCCATGCGTCATTCCTCGCTGAGAAGCCCACCGGACATGTGCCAACGACGGGTCGCACGAACAGAATCCAGCATCCGGCGATCGTGCGTCACCAGAATCAACGTGCCGGTGAAGGATTCGACGGCCTGTTCGAGCTGTTCGATGGCGGGCAGGTCGAGGTGGTTGGTCGGCTCGTCGAGAACCAGCAGGTTCACCCCGCGCGCCTGGAGCAGGGCCAGGGCCGCGCGGGTGCGTTCACCGGGGGACAGGGTGTCGCACGCACGCGTCACGTGCGGCCCGCGCAGGCCGAATTTGGCCAGTAGCGTGCGGACTTCGGCGTCGGGCCAGTCGGGCATCGCCGCGGCGAAGGTGTCGGCCAGCGCGTCGTCGCCACGGAACAGCCCGCGGGCCTGGTCGACCTCGCCGATCTCCACACCGGAACCCAGTGCGGCGGTACCGGAATCCGGGGCGATCTTGCCGAGCAGCAGGCCGAGCAGGGTCGACTTGCCCGAGCCGTTGGCGCCGGTGAGCACGATCCGGTCGGCCCAATCGATCTGGGTGGTGATCGGGCCGAGGGTGAATTCGCCGCGCGTGAGGGTGGCGTTGTTGGCGGTCGCGACCACCGCGCCGCTGCGTGGGGCGGTGGCGATCTCCATCCGCAGCTCCCACTCCTTGCGCGGCTCGTCGACCACGTCGAGGCGTTCGATCCGGCGCTGGGTCTGACGGGCCTTGGCGGCCTGCTTCTCGGTGGATTCCGCGCGGGTCTTGCGGCCCATCTTGTCGGAGTCGTTCTTGCCCTTGCGGCGGGCGTTGCGCACCCCGTGCTCGAGCCAGTTGCGCTGCATCTGCGCGCGCGACTCCAAACCCGCTTTGGTGTCGGCGAATTCGTCGTAGGCTTCGCGGGCGTGCTTGCGGGCGATCTCGCGTTCGGCGAGGTAGGCGTCGTAGCCGCCGTCGTAGAAACCGGTTTGCTGCTGTGCCAGATCGAGTTCGAGGACGCTGTTCACGGTGCGCGCCAAGAACTCTCGATCGTGGCTGATCACCATCAGCGGTACGCGCACCCCGGTGACGAACCGTTCCAGCCGGTCGAGGCCGTCGAGATCGAGGTCGTTGGTCGGCTCGTCGAGCAGCAGAATGTCGAAGCGCGACAACAACACCGAGGCCAGCCCCGCGCGTGCCGCCTGGCCGCCGGACAGGCCCGTCATCGGGGTGTCGAGCCCACCGGCCAAGCCGTGGGTCAGCCCCAGGTCCGCGGCGACCTCTTCGGCGCGCTGATCGAGATCCGCGCCACCCAACGCCAGCCAATGTTCCAGCGCGGGCGAGTAGTCGTCGTCGCCACCGTCGCCGAGGCGTTCGGCCGCCGCGTCCATCACCTGCTGGGCGTGTGCGACACCGGTTCGGCGCGAAAGGAATTCGAGCACCGTCTCGCCCTCGATGCGCTCCGGTTCCTGGGTCAGATAACCCACGGTCGCGTCGGGCGGACTCAACGCGATGGTGCCCTCGCCCGGTTCCCGCTCGGCCAGCATCCGCAGCAGCGTCGACTTGCCCGCGCCGTTCACCCCGACCAGCCCGATCACATCGCCGGGGGCGAGAGTGAAATCGAGGTCGGCGAACAGGGTCCGTTCGGCGTGCCCCGCGGAGAGGCCACTGGCGTGCAATGTCGTGCTCACCTCGACGATTGTGCCCGTCTCGGGGTCTGACCCTGAGGTCGGGGCCTGTCGAAATCAGGGTGCGGATGGGTCTGTGGACCGATGCGGGCGGGCGTGCTCCGACGGCACAGTGGAGACATCACCGCTCCACAGGAAGGCAACACCATGACCGCCCCCGCCCGCCGCCTCACCCGTTCGACCAGCAACAAGTGGATCGCAGGCGTCTGCGGCGGCCTCGCCGAATGCTACGGCTGGAACCCCAACGTCGTCCGCCTGGTCTTCGTCGTGTCCTGCCTGCTGCCCGGTCCCCAGTTCCTGATCTACCTGGCGATGTGGATCCTCATCCCGAACAAGTAGCCCCGAACCTCCCGGCGCCCGCTCGCGGATGACAAGATGGTGGCAACCCCGCCACGTCGTCATCCGCGAGTTTTCCGTTGGAGGAGCAGTCATGGTCACCTCGGGTGAGTTCCCCGGCCTCGGCCTACCCGACATCGACGCCCACTCGTCCCTGGGCGGCCTCGGCCCCGTCGAGCTGAACAACCCATCCCTCGACCTCGACCACGACGGCGTCGTCGACTCCCTCTCCACCGGCGATGCCGACTCGACCAGCATCTGGTCCGACTACGACCACGACGGCCTGGCCGATCACGTCACTGTCGTCGAGGAAGACGGCGACTACGCCGCCTGGGAATACCACCGTCATCCCGACGGCACGTCGGAGTGGCGCAAGACCGACCAGGGGAACCTGGAGAAGTAGCGCACCAGGGTGCCGCTGTGATCGAATCCGAGCACAGCGGCATTCGTCGTGTGATCGTGGAACCGATCCGGGTCTTGGCGCGTCTAAGAAGACAAGGAGTCTTCCGGGACGGTGGGGGACGGCAACGGGATCCGGAACGGAGGGGACGCTATGGGGTACTCGAACACGCTGGGCGTGCAGACGGGTGAACTCGGGCAGTTGGGCAACGATTTGAAGATGTCGGGCGGTGCGGTCAAGGACACTGTGAAACGCATTTCCGACAACAAGTTCGGCTCGGGTGACGCGGGGAAGAACTACGCCGCCGAGGGAAAGACCGTCACGGCGGGCCTCGATGTCGCGATCGCGTGGCTGAACAACTGGAGTTCGGCCACCACGGCTATCGGCGACGCGATCGGCGCCTCATCGATTGCCTACTCCAACACCGATGCTGAAAACGCCAAGCAGACCAACAAGGCAGGGCAGGCGCTGTAGTGAGCGACGCAGGACATGTGGGAGCCGACCGATGACGGTGTTGAGCAGCCCCGTCGAGGGCATACGCGGACAGAACGTCGATTCGCTCCTCGACGACGGTGCACCGGGGCTGCAGTACTTCATCCAGTTGCTCCCCAGATACAACAAGGCGTTCGGTGACTGCAGTCATACCGAGGCCAAGATCTGCGCGGAGTACGACGAACAGCGCGGTATGAATCTGGACAAGCTGGCTGACACGGCCGAAGCGCTGTACAACGCGTTGCAGGTCTCCGATACGCAATGGGGTGTGCAGCAGGGGCTTTCGCAGAAGATGTCCACGGTGTGGAGCAGCGGCGCGGCGGCCGAGGCCGCAGCGACGATGCTCGGACAACAGCTGACGCTGGCTACCGAGGACCGCACGAAATTGACCACGGCGGTGGAAGCGTTCGCGACCGCGACGACCAAATTGCGTGGGCTGGTCACCAGCAAGAAGGATTGGGTCAAGGCGCTGGTCACCGGCAATCAGGTGTTGGTCGGCGGAAAGACCGTCGCCGACATCGACGAGATGATCGAGGAAACAGATGTCGTCGATGTCGGGACTATCGGCCTCGGCATCGTTGCGATGGCCGTCCCCGGCTTGGGTTCTGCCTATATCGGAAAGACGGCTTACGACAAGCAGCAATCCGAAGCGTGGCTGAGAGATGTCTTCAAACCGGACTTCGACGACAAGCTGGCGAACTTCCTCTCCCTGTGCTCCAACACCGACGACACCGTCAAGCTGGCATACGGGGTACTGACGACGGCGACCAACGCGCTCGACAGCGGGGCGTATCCGCGACCGGCAGGCACTGTCACCACCGATAACAAAGGTGACGGGACGACTCCCGCAGGGACCACACCGTCCGGGACGACCCCCGCCTCGACAACGCCGACGACGACAACGCCGTCCACGACAACACCGACGACAACAACGCCCACAACGACAACGCCGTCCACGACGACCGACGACACGCTCAGCGAGATCGTCAGCACAGTCACCGACGCCGCCACGGACCTGTTGACGACGGCTGCCAGCACTCTCAGCGAGAACATGGACACCATCACGTCCACGATCACCGAAGGCATCGAGAACGCGGTCGGGCAGATTGAATCTGTGTTCCAGGATGCCGACGGCGATGGGGTGCCGGATGTCATCGATGGCAAGTCCGCGGAGTTCGACGTTGCCGGAAACAATGTCAAGGTCGAGATGGGCGAGGACGGCAACCTGAAGATGGTCGTCACCGGCGCCGACGGTCAGTCCACCGAATATGGCATGACGATCGGCGCCGACGGCCAGCCGGTCATCACGACCGAGAGTGGCGAACCCGTCGGCGAGGGCGAACCCACCGGTGAAGAGGCTGCGACCGAAGAAGGTGTCATCGGTGACGGCACGCCGAGCTCCGGCTCCGGAACCGCTGAAGAGGGTGGGACGCCCGCGTCGAGCACGCCGAGCATGCCGGGTGCCACCAAGCGCGAAGACGACGGTGAGCATTATTCGCAGCCGCTGCCTGCCGGTGATGCCGAAGAGCCGGTCGACACCGGCGCAGTCCTGGCTGAGGCAGGCCCGCTGTGATCGTCCACTCATCATGTGAGGAGCCCCGCTCATGAACTATGTCCTCGAGCTCGAGCAGATTTTCGACGAGCACGCTCGGCGCACGGCGATCCTGCATCAGGAACTCGACGCGATCAACCGTGCCACCGCCGACCGGGACCGAGACCATGCCGAACGTACTGCCGCCGGTCTGGAGCGGGTGCTCGCGCAGGCGGAGGAAGACGAGAAGGCGAGGGCGGCAGCCGAACAGCGCCAGGCCGAACTGAACCGCCTCGAAGCAGAGGCGCAGGAGCAGCGCGACGCCATCGCTCGCGCGGCGGCGGCGCGCCGTGCGAACGATGTCGTCGCGCCTTATGACGACGACGATCCTGAAGCCGAGTACTACCAGCGCAAGAGCTGGCTGGTCTGAATCACCGGCGCCAGGCCGAATACGGAGGGTGATCGCGCCGGGCCGGCGTCGCTCGGCCGGCCCGGGCGCTTCTAGCCGCGGATGAGTTTGGCGACTGTGCCGATGGACAACTTGGGCGCCTCGACCTCGACCTCGGCGTGGGGGTCGACGACCTTGGTGTGGGGGATCTCGGCTTCCGGGTCGGCGAAGATCGCGTACTTCTTGTCGGCGAGAAGGGTGGCGAGCAGGTAGCCGGTGACCAGGGCTCGGGTGGCCTTGTCGGTTTTGTGTTCGTAGCGGCCCGCGCCGAGGGCGGCGAAGAGGCGGCGGCCCTCGATGATGCCGTTGTGCGAGGCGCCGTCGAGGGTGCGCAGGATCGACGGGCCCGACCAGGCGGCGGCGAGGGCGCGGGCATTGGAGCTGACCGAGTCGAGGTCGTCGCCGGTCAGGATCAGGCCGGGCGCGTCGATGTCGGGGGCGATGTTCTCCGCGGCGGGGGAGGTGGGGGCCGGGAAGAGCGCTACGACGGCGGCTACCCGGCGTTGAGCCGCGGCGATCACCGCGGCGCCCGCCCCCATGCCGTGGCCGGCGAGGGCGAGGCGGTCGGGGTGGACGCTGATGGTGCCGTCACCGAGGCGGACCTTGCTCACGATGTCGAGCGTGGTGAGCAAGTCGGTGCCGAGATCCAGATGTGACGGAATCGGGCCACGCTCGGTGTCGGGCGCGGCGACCACGAAACCCCACGACGCGATGTGTTCGAGCAGGCTCTTGTAGTTCTCGGCGCTGGTCAGCCAGCCGTGCGCGAACGCGACAGCGGGCAGGTTCAGCCCGGACTCGGGCGTGTACACCACACCCGGCTGACCTGCGATCCCTAAGTTCCCACGCAGCACCCGGTGGGGGCCGCGCACGGACAGGGTGCTCACGAGCGATTTTGCAGACACCGACACGGCGAGAAGAGTATCCGATCAGTAGGGTGGGGGACCATGTGCGGAATCGTGGGGTACGTCGGATACCGGGATGCGCTGGGCGTTGTCGTCGACGCGCTGCGACGCATGGAGTATCGCGGATACGACTCCGCGGGGGTCGCGATCCTCGATGGAAACGGTGCTCTGGCGGTCGAACGTAAGGCCGGGCGGCTGGCCAATCTGGAAGCTGAACTGGGCGAGGCGGGGACCGAGCGTTTCGCCGGGTCGACCGGGATGGGGCACACCCGCTGGGCCACCCACGGCGCGCCGACCGACCGCAACGCGCACCCCCACCGCGACCTCTCCGGCAAGCTCGCCGTCGTCCACAACGGCATCATCGAGAATTTCGCGCCGCTGCGCCGCGAGCTCGAAGACGTGGGCGTGGAGCTGCTGAGCGACACCGATACCGAAGTCGCGGTGCATCTGGTTTCGCGCGCGTACGCCGACGGCTCCACCGCGGGCGACTTCACCGCGAGTGTCCACGCCGTGTTGCAGCGGCTCGAGGGCGCGTTCACGCTGGTGTTCACCCATGCGGACCATCCCGGCACGATCGTGGCGGCTCGCCGGTCGACGCCGCTGGTCGTCGGGGTCGGCGAGGGTGAGATGTTCATCGCCTCCGACGTCACCGCGTTCATCGAGCACACCCGTGAGGCGGTCGAGCTCGGGCAGAACCAGGCCGTGGTGATCACGAAGGACGGTTACAGCGTCACCGACTTCGCGGGCAACACCGACGGGGTGGTCAGCCGGCCGTTCACCATCGACTGGGACCTCGCCGCCGCGGAGAAGGGCGGCCACGACTACTTCATGCTCAAGGAGATCGAGGAGCAGCCCACCGCCGTCGCCGACACCCTGATGGGGCATTTCGTCGTCGACGAGAAGGGCGGCCGGATCGTCCTCGACGAACAGCGCCTCGCCGACCAGGAGCTCCGCGAGTTCGACAAGGTGTTCGTCGTGGCGTGCGGCAGTTCGTACCACGCGGGCCTGCTCGCCAAGTACGCGATCGAGCACTGGACCCGGGTGCCGGTGGAAGTGGAGCTCGCCAGCGAATTCCGTTACCGCGACCCGGTTCTCGACCGGTCGACGCTGGTGGTGGCGATCTCGCAGTCCGGTGAAACCGCCGACACACTCGAAGCGGTACGCCACGCCAAGGAGCAGAAGGCGCGCGTGCTCGCCATCTGCAACACCAACGGGGCGCAGATTCCGCGCGAGTCCGACGCGGTGATCTACACGCGGACCGGGCCCGAGATCGGTGTCGCCTCGACCAAGGCGTTCCTGGCGCAGGTGGCTGCCAACTATCTGGTCGGTCTGGCCCTGGCGCAGGCGCGCGGGACCAAGTACCCCGACGAGGTGGCTCGCGAGTTCGCCGAACTGGAATCGATGCCGAAGCTGATCGCCCGGGTGCTCGAGACCGCGCCACAGGTGCGGGCCATCGCGCGCGAGCTGGCGCATGTGCCGACGGTGCTGTTCCTCGGTCGCCACGTGGGTTATCCGGTGGCGCTCGAAGGCGCGCTCAAGCTCAAGGAACTGGCTTACATGCACGCTGAGGGTTTCGCCGCGGGCGAGCTCAAGCACGGGCCGATCGCGCTGATCGAAGAGGGCCTGCCGGTGATCATCGTGATGCCGTCGCCGAAGGGGCGCGCGGTGCTGCATTCCAAGCTGCTCAGCAACATTCGCGAGATCCAGGCCCGCGGCGCCCGGACGATCGTGATCGCCGAAGAGGGCGATGACACCGTGCGCCCGTTCGCCGACGACCTGATCGAGATCCCGGCCGCCCCCACCCTGTACCAGCCGTTGCTGTCCACGGTGCCGCTGCAGATCTTCGCCGCCGAGGTGGCCCAGACCCTGGGCTACGACGTGGACAAGCCCCGCAACCTGGCCAAGTCGGTCACCGTCGAATAAATAAAGGCCCGACCCAGCCCCGCACATCCCGACCTCGAGGAGGGATCCGCCGCGCAGCGGCGGGTTCGCGGCCGTCCCGTCGATCAGGCGCCGTTGCGTACGCGACGAAGG
>NZ_JBSFTG010000031.1:0-18872 GCF_053590715.1 Nocardia sp. NPDC003183 | reverse complement strand
GTCGGGCTCGCGGAGTTGGATGGGCTCTTCGGTCTGGTAGCCGTAGGCAACGGCGATGCTGTTGTCCCACAAGTCGGTGAAAGTGACCGCGCCACACAGCTTCTGGTACAGCAGCTGCGCTTCGGGGGTGTCGCGGTGGATGCCGAATGCGGCGCGCAGGGTCGCGACGAAGTAGACGGCGGCGCGGTCCCATTGCACGACAAGAGGTTCGGCGGTGTGGGTGGTGCTGCCGGGGTGGAAGAACAACAAAGCGAGGTTGTCGTCGTAGCGATCGATGCCGGGCAGCTCGGCGTGGAAGTGGTCGTTGGCGTAGACGACATTCCACAGGGGATCGATGTAGGCGGCGGGTATGGCGCGCTCGTCGAAGTCGGTCAGTATCGCGAGGTGGTCGGTGGTGTTGTGACGGGTTCGCAGGTGCTCGATCTGGGCCAGCGCGACAGGGGGCTCGGCGAGGTCGAGGCTGTGGCGGGCCTGCGCGGTATCGAGGTCGTAGGTGGTGATCATCTTCTCGAGCACCGCAGGGGTGCAGGTGGCCTTGCCGTACTCGATCTTCTTGAGCAGCTCGTAGCCGACGTCGAGAAGGCCGGCGGCCTCGGGCCGGTTGAGGCCCCTGTGCTCGCGGACCTGGCGCACCCATCGGGCCAGGTCAGGAAGCTCGGTGTCGCCGCTGACGCGTGCTCGCCGCGGATCGTTGGGTGGGTTGGTCCTCCGGTTCATGTGTCAATCCCCTCCTACTTAGGTCTTCCTTTGCCCCTTCACCACGGGTTAGGTTGAAGGGTTAACTCCCCCCCAGGAGTTGTTTAATTCGTACCAGAAACAGACCGGCCCGGCCACCGATCATTCGCTGTGACTTCGCTGACAGCTAGCTACCACTACTCCGCACCGGGCACTCCTGGTATTTCCAGCGCTATTCCGCTGGGAGACACTCGCCGGAAAATATTCTTTCCGACACTTTTTTTACCACTTTTCCCGATTAGCGCAGGCCACCTACTATAAGGCGGGTGGTAAAGAAAGTAGCAGTACAATATTTACCCGCCAAAGGGGGTAGCGCGGCAGGGTTTTCGGGGTTTTGATGGTGGGGTATCACTCCTGCTCCGAAAGGTAAGTCATGGACCTCTACACCGTTTTGTCGGTACTCAGTTCCGGTGCTGCACTGGTCTCGAATGTGCTGGCAATCGCCACACAGGTGCTGCCGTTCTTCTGATCGGTACGCCGGTTATCGCCTGATCAGAACAGGCGATAATCCGATTCTCCCGGCTGCGATCCGCAGCCGGGAGACGCGGGAATTAGTCGCATACTCGCGCAATTCCTAGCCTTTTTCCTGGTCTTTTCCCTGGTCTTTTTCCACCTTCGTCGAAGGGTTATTTGTCATGCCCAAAAATGGGAATCTCTCGCTGGTTGCCGCCGAGCCCCCGGGGCTGGTCTGCGACTCAGTCCGTAGCCGTCGCCTGTCCTACGGAGGGCGGATGCTGTGGAGTGGCCGCATTGTGGCTGCTGGTGCGGTGCCGGTACTGATGCTGCTGGCCATCGCGCCCGCGAATGCGATGGCTCCGCTGGCCTCGATCGCTGACCAGCCCGGCGTCACGGCCCCCGCACAACCCGGAACCAATGCTCCCGCACCGCCTCCGACCCCGGAACCCGAACCGTCGGTGTATGTCGAGCAGCCACCCGAGGTCCGCAACGGCCCGTCCCCGCGTCCAGCTCCCTCACCCGAGCCCGCGCCGCCGGTGTACGTGGTCGAGCTGCACACTCCGGTGCCGGTGGAACCGGTCGCACCGATCGAGCCACCGCCGGACACGATCCGCATCGGGACAGCGCAATTCCCCGACCCGGAATGGCTACCGCCCGAGGTCGGCGACACGATCAACACCGTCGCCGCCGACCTGGAAGCCCAAGCCGCGACGTTCCTGGACTCGGTCGGACTCCCGGCCGGACGATCTGACCGGGTCGCCGGGGCCACGGTCGCCGGAGCCGGGGCCGGAGGCGCGATCGGCGGCACGGTGACCGGTGCCCCGGCCGCAGCGGCCGGTGCGGCCGTGGGCGCGCTGGCGGGCGGCACCATCGGCGGAATCGCCGGGGCCGCAATCGGAACGGTGGTCGCGATCCCGGTGATCGGCACGATCACCTCCGGCGTGGCCGGTACCGCAATCGGTGCGGCGGCCGGGGCGGTCGCGGGCGCGCTGGTGGCCGGGGTCCCTGCCGCCGCCGTGGGCGCGTTGGTCGGCGGCACGTTCGGTGCGGGGTTCGGTGCCGGGGCGGGGGTGGGACAGCCATGACCGGGCGACGTGTCCTCACCGCGGCAGTCTTGGTGACCTTCGCCGGCGGCCTCTGCACACCGGGCACCGGCGCCGCGCAGCCACCTTCAGCGCCGAGCTGCCCGGCGCTGTGGGTGCTCGGGGTGCAGGGCACCAGCGAGTCCTCGCCGGGGGCTTCCGAGACCGCCGATACCGGGATGCTCGGCCATCTCCTCGGCCCGGTCGCCGCCGACGCTCCGAATTTGGTGTCCCGCACCTACATCGGCTATCCGGCCTCGTTCGGCGGAGCGCCGGGCACGGGCGGCGGCTCCGACCCGTACACGGTCTCGGCCAACATCGGCCTCAACGCGCTGCTGGACGCTTCCGAAGACATCGCGGCGAATTGCCCGGCGACCTCGCAGGCGGTGGTCGGGTACTCCCAAGGCGCGCAAGTCGCGTCAGGGTTTGCTCAGATCGTCGGGGCTGGGGGAGGGCCGGTGGCGCCTGAGCAAGTCGCCGCCGTAGCGCTGTACTCCGATCCCGATCGCGCGCCGGACTCGCCGGTCATCGCGGGCCGTCCCGGTCAGCTGACTCCGGACCCCGCACCAGGCACGGCGGGAGCGGCGGTCTCTCAGATCGCCCTGAGCACAGCCGTCGCCTCCGGCGGCGGAATCGCCACGACCTCCGGAGTCGATTTCGGGTCGCTGACGGGCAGGGTCGCCGACATCTGCGTCGAGGGCGACCTCAGCTGCGCCGCACCCGACCGTGCCGCGTTACTGCGCGTGGCCGCCCAACTCGCCGCCCAGGCCGACCTGCGTGACCCGATCGCGGCGATCAGCTCGGTCCAGGGCTTGCTGTCGGGTGCGCTCGGTGATGCCTGGACCACGGTGGTGCTCAACGACTTTCACATTGGGCCTGGCTCGGTGGCGTATGTGCCCGCGGCGAGTCTGGCAGAACGGCTCACCGCGGCCGCCGACTCGCGCACACCGGCCCCGGGCCCGAGCGAGACGGCCGCCGCCGATGCTCGCTGGGCGCAGATCACCGCCACGGTCGCGTCGAACCCGCTGACGACCCTGCCTTCTCTGGCGGCGAGTTTGTCGGGCGCGTGGGGGCAGTTGGTCACCGACAACGCCGACCTCATTGACCCGTCGGTGTGGTTGCGCTACAGCGACATTCCCGCCCGCCACACCGGCTACGCCGCGAACGGGCAGCTCGCCAGTGGGGTCGCGTGGCTGACCGCGCTGGCCCACGACCTTTCAGGGAGCCAACAATGACCATCAGCGACTTCTACTCCACACCGATCCTGCGCGAAGGCTCGCGCCCGGGGGACATCGTGCGCCTTCGCCCGGTGTTCGTGCCGCAGCTGGCCGGGGCGTCCGGTGCGTGGCAGATCGTCTACGTCTCCACCGACTCGCGGTCCCAGCCGATCGCGGCCTCGGCGATCGTGCTCCTGCCCGAGACGGTCGCCGAACCCGGGTCGACCGCGATCCTGCTGTGGTGCCCACCTTTTCGCGGCCTCGGTGGTGTCTGCACGTGCTCGCAACTGCTGGCCACAGGCAGCGAGTACGACGTGGCCGGCATCGACCGAGCGCTCGCGCGAGGCTGGGTGGTCGCCATCCCTGATGGGCAGGGGCTCGGCGCGGGCACCGGCCCTCATACCTTCCTGGCCGCGCGCGCCGCCGGTGCCCACGTCGTGCTCGATCTGGCTCGCGCGATCTACCGGGCCTCTGACCTCGCTCTTCCGGTCGCGCCGGTCGTGGCTTGGGGCTACGCCGACGGCGGGCGGGTCGCCGCGGCTGCGGGGGAACTGCAGCCCTGGTACGCACCCGAGGTGGACCTACGCGGAGTCGCCGCCGGGGCGGTGGTCTCCGACCTCGCGGCCATGGCACCGGTGATCAGCGGGGGCAGCGGCGAGGATCTGGGCGCGGGCCTTGCCGGTCTGGGCTTGGCGGGCCTGGGTTTGGCCGGGCTGATCGGGCTGTCTCATGCCTACCACCAGCTCCCGCTTCGTCACGTGTTGAACGAGGACGGTCTCGCCGCTGCCGCCGAGGCCCGCTACCTCACTGGTCGCGAGCTGCTGCAACGCTTCCCGCAACCGTTGGCGCATTGGTGCCGTGTGCCTGATCCGTGGAACGACCACTGGTGGCGGCGGGTTCTCGCGTCGGAATCGCTGGGCCACGTCAAACCCGAAGTGCCGCTGCATCTCTACCACGGCGAACTCGACATCGTTGTCCCCGTGCAAGCTGGTCGGCGCACTCTGATCGCCTACCGGCAGCGTGGCACGCAGGTCGACTGGCACGAGTACGACGCCGACCACCGCGCGACCGCGCACCTGGCGATCTCCGATGTCCTGGCCAAGTTGACCGTGGATATCGCCAATCCGCCTCGACACCAGCCCATCACACCCTCGGCGGCCGAGCCTACGACCCGCCCCTGAACCCCTCCGGGGAACCTGCCCGCACCCCGCAACCTCCTTCCCCGGGTGCGGGTAGGCCCCGGAGCATCATCCGATCCGAGATCCACTCTCCCCGAGGCGAAATGAATGAGGTTTCCCAACAATCACGATGACGAGGACCCATGGTCGCGGCGCGACCGGCCCCACCTGCTACCCGAGCCACACATCCTGTCCGACCCAGATCCCCGAGCGCGTCCGGAATCTCCTCCACGAGAAGACCGCTGGCTGATCACGCAGACGGACACTCCCGATACCGCCGACACGGGCCGGTCCCCGATGTGGTGGGCCACGGTGTGGCAGCGGTTGCCGGGCGGGGCCTGGGCCGCGCTGGCGGCCATCGTCGCCGTCCTGGCCGGTGCGGTGACGTTGTCGACGACCGAGGACTCCGGTGAAACCGGCGGCGACGTTCGTGCCACGGCGGCACCTCCGAGCGCGACATCCACTGCTGAAGGGGCGTGCACCGGACTGTCGGGCACCGTGGTCACCGACCGCGACGGCGACCCCACCACCGTGCCCGGCCTGATCGCCGCCTTCGAGGCCGCCTACTACGTCCACCGCAACGCCGAGGCGGCGCTGCGGCTGGTCGCGCCGGAGGCCGGGATCGCCCCCGAAGGACTCGCCGTGGGTATTGCCTCGATCCCGGCGGGCACGACCCATTGTGTGGCGATCACGCCGATCTCGGCGACGACCGCGAATGTGCACGTTGCCGAGCTGCACCCCGATCGCAAACGCGTCGACTATCTCCAGCTGATCAACACCCGCCCCGCCGACACCGGGCCTGCGTTGCTGATCTCCAACTTTCAGAAGCGGGGTTAGGGATGCGTCCAGGCTCGCAGGCGCCGTTGCTGATCGCGGTCGTGGGTCTGAGTCCGCGTGCCGGTACCACCGCGACCACTCTCGCTCTCGCCCGCACCTGGCCCGGCCCGGAAGCCGGTCTGATCGTGGAAGTCGACCCCAACGGCGGCCAGCTCGCCGAGATGGTCGACGCTGACCCGTATCGGGGGTTGGCGAGCCTGCCCCGCGCGATCATCCCCGGCGAGCCGATCGCCCCGGTCCTGCTGGCCCAGCACGTGCAGTACCTGCCCGGTGGGGAAGCGTTGCTGGCCGCGCCACCACACCGCGACGCCGACCGAGCTGAGCAGACCGCGCAGCTGCTGACCGCTGCGCACGCGAGCTGGGCAGAACTCGGCGTGACTGTATTCGCTGATTGCGGCGTCCTCGCCCCGGATTCGGTACCGGACCCGGTCATGGCCGCCGCCGACGCCTGCCTGATCGTGGTGCGCGCCGAGCACAACGACCCCGAGCAGGCCGCCCACCGCATCCGTGCCCTCGCCCGCCACAGCCCATGCCGAGGAGTCGTACTCATCGGCGCGAATACCCGCAGCGACTACGCCACCCTTCTCGGGCTCCCGCTGCTGGGCACCCTGCCCGAGAACCGGGCCAGCGCGCAGGCGCTGCTACACGGCACCCGCCCACCGCGCCGCCCGCACCTGATCCCGGCCGCGCGCACCATCGCCACGGACCTGCACCACCAGCTCCACGCGCCCACCGGCAACGACCGGCCGCCACCCACACCCCCTGCAGGCCGACAGAACCGGCGAACCCGCCCCCAGGCCAACGCGCCTACGATCTACCGCCTCGACCCGGCACCCGCAGTCTCAGCGCCTCCGCGCGCACCCGAGCCTTCGGTCGTCCAGCGCCCCGACCCCCTCGCCATGACACCCGTCTATGAGCCCATCCTCGCCAGCGCAGGCGAGGACGCCGGCCAACCTGTCGAGGACGACCTCGCCGCGGCACCCGACCCCGAGCTCGAGCCCAAGTCGCAGTACTCCGCACCGGCCCAGACGCCGCAGGACACCGTGCCCGCTCTGTCTGTGCGGGTCTTCGGTCCGACCCGGATCTTCTGGCGGGCCGCCGATAGCACCGAGAGCGTGGAGATCACCAACCAGTTGCGGCCCCGCAGCCGCGAGCTGTTGACCATGCTCGCCCTGCACCCGGACGGGCTCTCGCGAGCCCGACTGACCGAACTGCTGTGGGGCGACCGCGCACCCGAACGGGCCACCGGCGCGCTCACCAACGCCCTGAGCCGCCTGCGCACCTCCATCAACGCCGCCACCGGCGGCCAGATCCCCCGGCTGCTCATCGACGACCAGCCGCACTACCGCCTATCCAGAGTGTTGGTCGGCGTCGACTACTGGGACTTCAACGCCGCCGTCGCCGCGCGTCACAGCGCCAGCAGCGAGACCGCCCAGGTCGCCGCCGCCCGCCAAATCGCGGAACTGGCCACCAGCGAACTCGCCAGCGACCTCTCCGACACATGGGTCGAGGCGCTGCGTGAATCGGCGCGGCGCAACGCGCTCAACGCATTGAGCTGGCTGGCCACCCGCAACACCGAAAACGACCCGCGTGCCACTCTGGGTCTGCTCGAGAAAACCGCGGAGAGTGACCCTTACAACGAGACCGTCTGGCAAGACATTCTCCGCTTACACGCCCGTCTCGGGGAATACTCGGCCCTCGCCCGCACCTACTCGCTCATGACCCACAAGCTCGCCGAAATCGGCCAGACCCCGAGCTCTGAGACCCGACTCCTCCTCGAACAGCTTCGCCACACCGCAAAGTAGAAGTAGAAACCGCCGCAGATCCGTGTTCAGCGATAGTCGATCATTCAATGAATCGAATTGCTACGATTGCAGGAATGGCACGAATGGCGCGTGGGGAAATTCCGGAAATACCGCTCGTGTCAGCATAGGGAAGACCCGAATCGGCCGCGATTAAATGGCTACCACGTCGGGTCGATGGCTTGAGCCTGTCGGGTGGCTCGATGAAAAATTCTCCGTGCGAGGTTCGGTGGTGAGGTTGCGTGCCGTGTTCGGTGCGGTGATCAAAACGACCCACCCAAACGCCGAATACATGCAGGTGAAGCCGCGTATCTCCGGACGGGTGTTACCCAGGATTGTCTATACACAAAGCTGTATAGACATGCTCTGCCGGTGCGCTCTTGTCGCTCGCCGGTCGTCCTTTGGTCATCTATCCCGTTTTCCTGATCCCCAGTTTCCCTCTTATTTCTCCCCCTTTATTTTAGTTCTCCTATTTGAATCAATTGCCGTTGGTGGGTGTCGCGAATCCGATGTGGCACGGCTGGTGCGCATTTCTTTCTGGTTTTGCGCGGTCGAATTGGTGTGCTCGCGCCGAAATTGCGTAAATATTTCTGCTTTTTCGGGTTGCATTTCCGTCGCGAGTCGAGTTAGCGTCGAATCATTCCCGAAATTCATTGGGGAAACTCGGAAATCCGATTGGCGAACTCGCCACACCTATGCCACGATCCGCGCTGGCAGCGTGAAACGGATTCAATTTTCAGGAGTCAAAATGGCGACAACCACCACCCCGGCACCCGCTACCGGTGCGCGTTTGGGCAATGGCGAATTGCGGCGCATGGTCGCCGGTGAGTTGGCAGGAAGCCCCGGGCTCGAACTGTCCCCGCGCGATATCGCGAAAAAGCTCGTGCGTTCTTCCGGTGCTGTCGGTAACGCGCTGGAAGCGCTGACAAAGTCCGGGCACGCCGATCGCACATCGGCCACACCGCGCCGCTACCGCGCCAACGAAAACACCGCCGCCGCCGCTACCGCCCCGGCCACCCCGGCGGCCACCCCGGCCCCGGCCGCTACCCCCGCCGCCCCTGCCCCCGCCGCCGGTGGTGCCACCACCCCGGCCCCGCGCCGCACGCGCCGGAAGCCCAAAGCCCCGGCCACCCCTGCCACCCCGGTACCCGCCACCCCGGCGCGCACCGGAAACACGGTGGCCCGGCCGAACGGGCAGCCCTACCACGTGCGCAAACTCGCCGGGCGCGCCGATGTCGACGTACTCCAGACCATGCGCACCGCCGAAGTCCCGGTACTGCTGTACGGGCCCCCCGGAACCGGAAAGACCTCGCTGATCGAGGCCGCGTTCGGCGACTTGCTGACCGTGCAAGGTGATGGGGACACCACGGTCGCCGATTTCGTGGGGGAGTACACCCAAAACCCCGATGGCACTTTCCAATTCGTGCACGGGCCACTGGTCAGGGCGATGCGCGAAGGCCGAGTCCTTTTCATCGACGACGCGACACTCATCCCGCCGACCGTGCTCTCGGTGGTGTACCCGGCGATGGACGGACGCAAAGAGATCGTGATCAAAGCCCATGGTGGCGAGGTCGTGACCGCTGCCCCCGGGTTCTTCGTGGTGGCCGGACACAACCCCGGTGTCCACGGTGCCATTTTGTCCGATGCCCTGTCTTCCCGGTTCGCGTTCCAAGTACAGGTAGGCAGCGACTACGACCTCGCCGAACAGCTCGGGGTGGACAAAAAAGCGGTCAAGGTGGCGCGCAATCTGGCCACCCGCAAGGACCGGGGCGAACTCGGGTGGGCTCCGCAGCTGCGCGAGTTGCTCTCGTTCGCCAAGATCGCCGCCGCCACCGATACCGATACCGCCGCCTCGAATTTGATCGGGGCCGCGCCCGAAGAGGACCGCGACACGGTGGCCTCGGTGGTGCGCACCGTGTTCGGTACCAGCCACACCCCGCTGACTTTGGGCCCGCGCTTGTGACCTCGGCCTCGCATCCGACCCCCACCCCATCTGAAAGGACTCCCGCGATGACCGGACACCTGATCGCCGACTCGACCGCCACCCCCACCCCGGTGCCCGCCACCGATGGATGGGACTCGCTGTCGGCCGCGCTGACCGCCGAAGCGCCACCGATCGCCGATCGCGACGATTTGGTCGTCACGATCGCCCCGGGTGCTGCCCACGGGCATCCGGCGGTGTTCATGCCCCATAGCGCGGCCATCGAACTCGATGGCGAACGGCTCGGGATCGATCCGGCTACCGCGCGCCCGGACCGCAACAGCGACCGCAACCGATACGCGGCGGTGTGGGGTGCGTTCGTCCATGAATGCGCCCATGCCAAACATTCGGTGTGGGAACGGCCCCCGGTGGCGAATCCGGCCGTGATCGATGCCGCGATGCTGCTCGAGGAGTCCCGCATCGAGGCCGCCCAGGTCCGCCGCCGCCCCGATGACCGGCATTGGTTGCGTGCCTCCGCTATCGAGATCGTGATCGGCGATCTCGGTGGGGCCGATGCTGCCGCCGAGATCCCGCCTACCTCGTATGCCGCCGCCCATACCGCCGCACTCATCCTCGGACGACTCGACGGCGGTGTCCTCGAACCGTCCGACTGCGCGCCCGCTGAGCTCGTGATCGAGTCCATCCTCGGCACCGACAGACTCGCCAAGCTGCGCGCCATCTGGCGGCAGGCGCACACCGTGGCCGATGACGATGCCGCGATGATGCTCGAACTCGGGCAGCGTTGGCTCGATCTCGTGGGGCCCGACCCCCACGAGGACCCGGTCCCGGGCTCACTATTGGGGGCCGCGATCGAGGCCACGGTCGGCGAGGTCCGCCGCGCGGTCGCTGCCGACCCGGTCGCGCCCGACCCGTCCGAGATCGCGGCCGAAGCTCGCCGCGAGGCCGCCGAATCGGAAAAGCGCGCCGCCGCGCAAGCGCGCAGGGTGTTCGGTAAGACCGACGCGACCAGCACTCACACCAAGCGCGCGCCGCGCGGGGATGAACAATCCGCTGCGCGGGTGCTGTCCCGGGCCCTCGACTCGGCTGCCACGCGCGAACGAGCCGCCGTGAGAACGACTTCGGTGCTGCCGCCGGGGCGGTTGCGGATGCGCGGTGCGTTGGCTCGGGAGGCGCAACTCGCCGCCGGGGCGATACCGACCGCTGAGCCGTTCACCCGCACGACCCGCAAGATGACTCCGTTGCCGCCGTTGCGAGTCGGGATCGCTTGCGACGTGTCCGGCTCGATGGGCGCATTTGCCAAACCGGTGGCCTCGGCCGCGTGGATCATCGCTCGCGCTGCCGAGTTGGCCATGGTGCCTGCCTCGACCGCGACCGTGACTTTCGGCAGTAAGGTCCGCCCGATTGTCTACCCGGGCACCGCGCCCAAACAGGTCACCGAGTTCACGTGCCCGGACAACTGGGAAGCGATCGACAAGGCCATCGATGCCCTCGACGGTGCCCTCGGTCTCGCCCGCCCAGGCGCGAGCAGGCTGCTGGTGATCATCTCCGACGGTGTGTTCCCCGCCGTCCCCCGGATCAAGGGCCAACAGCGGCTCGATGCGTTGCGTGCGGCCGGGTGCGCGGTGCTGTGGTTGGCACCGGATAGCGGCTACTCGGCTCCGTTGGTCGGGGCGACCGTGCACCGGATCACCGACGCGGCCGCTACCGCCGCCGCGATCGGGCGCGCCGCTACCGCCGCCGTACGCGCCGCCACCTAACCCCCGGTTGCCCCGGGCGCGACACCGCGCCCGGGGCAACCGGCCCGGGGCCGCGACAACCGCCCGCCCCACTGTTCGCCCGAACAAACCATCCGCCCGCACGGGCAACAACACACGACAGCAAAGGAACTCACCCTCATGACCGACCGCCGAGACCACCTCACACCGACCCCGCCCCTGGACCTCGTCCTCGAAGTCACCTGCGATACCTGCCAGCAGAGCACGACCTTCCATGTCAACCGGGACCAGTTCGCCGCGTGGGGTGAGCGACGTCTGGCGATCCAGAACGCCGTGCCACATCTGAGCGCGCCCGACCGCGAGTTCATCAAATCCCGTGTCTGCCCGTCCTGCTGGACCGACATGTTCGGACCCGGCCCCGGTCGCTGACAAACCCCGGGTGCCCCGGGCGCGCGACACCGCGCCCGGGGCACCACAACCGGGGCCGCACCTACCGCCCGGCCCCCTTATTCGACCGACAACCAACCGCCTGAACAGGCGACAACGACAGGACACGACACCATGACCGACAACGCCCAAACCCCCACCGACCAGAGCCCGACCGAGACCGACACTCGCCCCGAGGTGGACTGCCCGATCAGAGTCGGTGACGAGGTGACCGGCCACAACAACCGCACCTGGCGCGGAGTCGTACGCAATATCTACAACGACGACGGCATCGCCAAATGCTCCATCCAAACCTCGACCGGTGGCCGGGCCCACGCGACCCCGTGGTCTTTGGCACCCGCAGACGAGGAGCCGTCGCCGGAATGGCTCGACCAGATGCACGCCTACCGCAGTGCCGAACGCGACAACGCGCTCGCGCGGCTGCACCGAATACAGGCCGAGATCGCCGAGGAAGCGCAAGCGCTCGCCCAGCAACTGACCACGATCGCGGCCACGATGCGCGCGCGCCGCTTCTACAACCCCGACACCCACGACCGCCTCGAATCGGAGGCCACCGACATCGACGACGGGCTCGCCTACCTCGCCGAAACCCGCCACCACCTCGCCACCAGCGGCCTGTTCACACCCACGGAAATCCTGCAACACCTCGCCGTGGACTGAACCCCCCCCAGAAACGGCCCGGCGAGCCCGACTCGTCGCGGGCGTGACTCGCGAACGGCCTCGTGCTCGGGCCTGTGTGTCGCCGACCACGGCCCCCGCGGCGAGGCCGCCGGCGTGAGTCATCTGGCCTCGCGGAAATGACTAGCCGTGAGTCGAATTCCTCTCGTGCCGTTCGCATTCGGGAAATGGAAGAGAGGAATTCGGGAACAAAATTTGTTTTCACGTTCCGCTTGACATTGCACACCGTATCGAGCGTCCATGGAACCCGGAACGCCACCGACCCCCGGGGAATTCGCCCCGACCGGAATGGCATTCCGTCCCGACCGGGACAACACGAATTCACCGAAACCCATTGTTGGAAGGATCCCGCATGTCCAAAAAGAAGAACGCCGCCGCCGCGCCCACGGCACCGGCCACGCCTACCCCGGAAACCGCCGCACCGGCCCCGGAACACGGTTCGGGGCGGCCGGTGGTGCCCGTGCTGGACAAACCGGCCACCCGGGCGTTGTGGGCGGCGCTGGGCGACAATCCCGGCAGCACTACCGCCGCGCTGGCTGACGCTGCGGGCATCGGGGTATCGACGGCCCGCCGTCTGCTGGCGGGGTGGGAAACCGCCGGGGCCGCGCGGTCGGCCACCGATCCCGAATCGCCCCGCGCCGCGAAAACCTGGACCACCGAACCGGCCGCGCCCGAACCGGCCACCGAACCGGCCACCCCGGAACCGGCCGCGCCCGAACCGGCCGCCGAACCGGCCACCCCGGAACCGGCCGCGCCCGAACCGGCCGCCGAACCGGCCACCCCGGAACCGGCCGCCGAACCGGCCACCCCGGAACCGGCCGCCGAACCGGTCAACCCGCAACCCGGCCCGGCAGTACCCGCCGCGCCGGAACCGGTGACCCCGGAACCCGACTCGGCGGAGCCCGACTCGGCGGAACCTGCCGCACCGGAACTCACCGCGCCGGAGCCTGTTTCGCTCGAACCAGCCACCCCGGACCCGACCGAGCCCGCCGAAGAGGCGGCACCGGCCGACCCCGCCCCGGACAGCGCGCCGGACACGGCGGCACCTGCCCCCACTGGCGACGATCCCGCCACCCCGGCCCCGGCCCCGGTGACACCGGCACCGCCCGCCGAACCGGCAGCGGCCGACGCGGAGTCGACGGTGGAGCGGTTGCCCGCCGGTGCGCTGCGCGGCCAGGTCGAGGACTACCTGCGCGACAACCCAGGAAAGGAGTTCAGCCCACACCAGATCGGCAAGGCCCTCGAACGGTCCAGCGGCGCGGTCCACAACGCCCTGGTCAAGTTGGCCAAGGACGGGACCGCTCGCCAGACCAGCACGGCCCCTAAGCGATTCATCCTCGCCTCGGCCTGACTGGGCGATGCCGGAATCCCCGAGGCTCTTACCCCCGGGGAGTCCGGCACCGCTCCCACAATCTATCTCTCTTGAAAGGTGCTCGACATGTTCACTACCCCTTCCAACTCGGCTGTCATCGCGGCGGAGCTGCACCGTGTGTTCGTCAGTTCTCCCCATGCCGCCGACAGCCTCGAGCTGTGGCTGGCGGTCGCGGCCGAGGCCGAACGCGCACTCGGCGTACATGTCCCTCCGGCGCTGGTGCCGTGGGTGCCGATTTTCGTGCGCTACCGGCTGTTGCGTACCGAGGGCGAGTTCTTCCCGTACACCGGCTCGACCCGGATCTTGACGGGCCCGTTGACCGGCACTACCTATAACAACTCCCACCACGCCGCCCGCGCGGTCGTCGGCGCGACCCCGGTCGCGCTGCCGCCCTACGCCCGGCGGGGTGACGTGACCGACACGGCCGAAGTGCGCAGGCCGGTGCCGTCGTGGCGGTTTCGGGCCACCGGAACCCAGGCCGCGAAGACACCGCGCATCTCTTAGCCCGCCCGCACGCTGAAACGGCCGGTGGGGCCGAGCAATTGCTCGGCCCCACCGGCCGTCTCGCTGTCCGGCTGTGGGGGGGCGGTGCGGTGGGGGGTACTTCGTGCGGTCGATGGCCTGTTCGATCCAGTCGGTCAACACGGGGGCGGCTGTGTCGTATCCGGTGGCGGGGAACACGGCTGTGTCGCCGTTCTGGGGGGCCGGATCGCCGGTGCCGGTGGTGGTGCCCGCCCCTGTGGTGGTGGCGGTGTTGTAGGTCTGGGTAATTGTTGGGAATCCGGTAGCGGTGGACGCGCGGGTGGTGGCCGAGGGAAGAGGGGCAGAGCCGTAGGCTTGGTCGAGTGCCGAACTCCTCTCGCGCTGAGAAGCAATCGAACCATCCGGTCGGAAGTTCGAGCTTCCGAACCGAATTCGAGGGCTACTATCCGCCGACCGACGACGAACTGAAACGATTCGTTGTCGAGGGTCTTGTCGTGCTCGACACGAATGCGGTGCTGGACTTGTACCGTTTCACCGACGCCACGCGCGAGGTCTTCTTCGCCGCGCTGGCGCTTCTGGACGAACGGCTCTGGATTCCGAACCGGGTAGGCGAGGAGTTCTACGAGAACCGAACCGCCGTCATCCGCGAGCGTCAAGACATTCGGGACGCGATCAGCGTCCAGTTGGGGAGGCCGATCGATGTCTTGGTGGCAGCTATCGAAGCCCATGCTGAACGCCATGGTCTTGACGGGGCCGCCGCCGCCGCCGACATCGTTCGCGAAGGTGTGCTCACTGCCCTGGAACCGGTGATTCGTGACATCGAAGGCACCGCCGGTGGTGTCGTACCCGACCCCGACGCTCACCCGGACTCGGACCCGATCCTCACACAGATCTGTGCGCTGTTCGACGGGAAGATCGGGGTCGCACTCGATGACAAGCAGTCCGCCGCCGCCCAAAAGCTCAACCAGCTCCGGCTGGCCGCGCACATCCCACCGGGCTACCGTGACGACAAGAAGGCTGACCGTTCCATCGGCGACTTCCTGGTCTGGACGCAGACGATCACCGAAGCGACCAAGCGGAAGTTGCCGGTGCTGCTGGTCACCAACGAGAAGAAAGAGGACTGGGTATTCCGCGACGGCGAATACACCATGCCCCGAGCTGAGCTTGTCTGGGAGATGAAGCAGAAGGCCAACTGCGTTTCATCTGGTCGATGTCCAGACATTCCTGGCTTTGGCACAGAAGTACCTCTCCGCTGAGATCAGCGAAGCAGCCGTTGATGAAGCAGCCCGCGTCAGCGATGTGGCAGCCGCAGCAGCGGAACAGGAGATCGCGAGCACGCGAACCGCTGCAATGCACCTCGCGACTTTCGACCCGACCGCACCGCCTTACAACGCCTTAGCGAGTTTCGACACAACTGGGGCTCGGCAAGCCCTCGCAGGTCTGGACACAACTGCGGCGGCTCGGAAAGCCCTTGCGAGTGTCGACACAACGATGTGGTTCCACCGAGCTCTCGGGGGTATCGACACAACGACGGCGGCTCGGCAAGCTCTCGCGGGTATGGACACGACCGCAGCGGCTCGGAGCATTGTCGCGGGTTTCGATACGACCGCAGCGATCCGCGAGATGATGGCCAGAACAACTCCCACTTCCGGCATGGCAATGACTCGGACCAAGGTGCGCCTGAGCTCGAAGCCGACGGACGAGGCAGCGGAGCCAGCCACCAAGCGTGGCGCAGCAAAGAAGCGCGTCGTCAAACACTCGCCCGCAAAGATCGCTGCATCCGCCACACCAACAACGAAGGCGGCGGCAGCACAGCCAGCCACCAAGCGTGCCGCAATAAAGGAGCCCGCTACTAAGAAGGCACGTGCAAAGAAGAACGACGACTAAGAGTTCGTCCCCGTGATGTTCGGCGCGAATCAACCGCGCGCGTTCTGGAGAGCCGTTGGTTGGAGGCATGAGCTTTCCGGTCGTCGGGCGACTCCGTGCTCGCGAATTGCCGGCGAGTCCGGGTGCCTCGATAGCTCAGCTGGCGTCGGTCGTCGTCGAAGATCCGGCACTCCGACCGCAAACCGAAAGAGGCTGCTGTCCCGAACAGCATGGGACAGCAGCCTCTTTCGGTTCGTATCGATCTCAGGTTCTCGGCCTAGTCGTCCTCATCCTCCTCGTCCTCCTCGTTGCGGGTGGCGGCGGCGTCGGCTCGATCGGGGAATCCCGATGTTGCGGTAGATGAGTCCGGGTCGCGCTCCGCTGCGGCGATGATGCGGTCGGCGGACTCGCGGTCCATGTCCTTGCCCATGACGATCACCTTCCAGATGTGGGTGGATGTGCCCATGCCCGGGACGGTCATCAGTGCGTGTCGAACCCCAGGCATGGGTGTACTGGTGGCGGGCTGATCTGCCTGGAGTCGAGGACACACGGCGTATCCCGGGGAGGTCCGGTCGCCGTGAAAACCGCCGTCGATGCGCCGACTCGCATCATCGGGCAGTCGAACATCGTAGTGCCGCCACGTTTCGAGGCGCGCCGACCGCCTGAGCGCACCTTGCCCGAGAACAACCTCGTTGACGCCCGGCGGAGAGGGCAGCGTCAACACCCCGTCCCTCCAGTATCCCCCGTGTACCTCGTCCCTCGCCAGCGTCCGCCTCTCGCGTGACCGACATGGACTTCGTCGCGGTGTAGCGCCAGCCGGGGGCGGTGCAGCGGTGGCCGCTGTTCGCCCGTGCCCGACCCTGGCCACTGTGCGGGCTTATTTGGTGCGGTCGATTGCCGCGACGATCCAGTCGGTCAGTACGGGAGCGGCGGTGTCGTATCCGGTGGCGTCGAATGTGGCCGAGTCGCCGTTCTGCGGGACCGAAACGGCGCTGCTGCCCGTCGTGCCCGCCCCGGCGGTGGTGTAGCTCTGGGCGAGCGTGGGGAACTGTGTACCGGTGAACGCGGAAGCGGTGGCCGAGAGCAGGTCGGCGGCGATCGGTGCCAGACCGGTCAGGGCCAAGAACGCGGCGACGGGGTCGCCTTTGGCGAGGTTTTCGGCGGCGGTCCAGGTGATCTCCTGGGCAAGGCCGATGTCGGTGGCGACGCGGGAGATGTCGAGACCAGCCAGAACACCGACGATCTCGGCCGCGATCGTTGCCGCGCCGGTGGTGTCCAGCGGTGCCGCGATCTTCAGTGCGAGCGCGACCAGGCGCAGGTCGAGTCCGTCTGCCATCTCGACCAGCGGGTTGAACTGATTGTTGAGGTCCCCGGACACCCGGTGCAGCCCACCCACGTCGCTGCTGGCGAGCAGGCCGGGCAGTTGAGCGAGGTCGTTGATGATGGCGGGCACGTTCGCGGTGAAGCTCGCGAGCCCGTTGAGGACGGTGACCACTTGGGCGAGCACCTGTGACGCGCTGAGCTGCCCGGTCGAGGACGTGCCGGTGGTGGTGGGGATCTTCGCTGTGGTCGTGGGAGCGGCGGTGGTCGTCGGGGCCGGGGTGGCGGTGGCCGAGGTGGCGGTGGCGAGTGCGCGGCTCACCGCGTCCAGGACCGGTGAGGACTCGGCGGTGGTCGAGCAGTAGCTGTCGCCTTCGAGGCAGAGCGTGCGGACCCGATCGGTCAGCTCACCGAAGCTCTGCGAACGCGAACCGGTGACGCCTTGCCCGGAGACCAAGGGGCCCAGTTGGGTGGTGGTGGGGTCGCGGCGCGGGTCGGAGACGAGCGCGACGGCCACGACTCGCGAGGCCGGGATCGGGCCCTTGTTGTTGCCGATGCTGGTGGCGAGGTCGCCGGTGACCTCGGCGCCCTGGCCGTAGCCGGCCACAACGACTCGCGTGTCCGAGCACAGCCCCGAGACTGCCGCGGTGAGTTCGGTTCCGCTCACCGAACCTGCCCCGGTCGTCGTCGTGGCGAGCATGCGGACCTCGATGTCGCTGCCATAGCGGGTGGTCAGTGATTGCCCGAGTTGGGTGAGGATCCCGGCTGTGGTCTGCCCGGGGGCGGTGGGAGTTGTCTCGTAGGTGCCCGGTGCCAGCAGCGCGGTCCATCGCGGGCACTGTGCACCGTTGCGGCCCGGTGTGGGTTCTGCGGCGGCGACACCGGCGGTCACGGTGGTGGCGGCGATGGCCGCGCACAGTGCCACGTGTGCGGCGCGGCGCGTGGTCCGAGTGTGGTTGTGGTGCATGGGTTTCTCCGTTCGTATGGGGGTGATCAGGAGGCCGCGCGGGAGTCGTCGTGGGCGGGTGTGGGTCGGGTGGCGGTGTAGAAGTCGTCGCCGGACCAGCGGTAGGGCGAGACCTGGACCGGCTCGTTGAAGGTGGGGGCGTGCACCATCTGGCCGTCGCCGAGGTAGATGCCGACGTGATGGACGTCGCCTGCGGTGCTGTAGAAGAGCAGGTCTCCGGGCGTGAGCTGGTCCTCGGAAACCGTTGTGCCGGTGTACACCTGGTCGTAGGTGGTGCGCGGGATCGAGATCCCGGCGGCGCGGTAGGCGGCCTGGGTGAGTCCGGAGCAGTCCCAGCCGCCGTTGACGTCGGGCCCGTTGCCGCCCCACACATACGGGAGTCCCAGCTGGGCGCAGGCGAAGGAGATCACCTGCGCGGCAGTCGGGTTCGGGGGTGAGGCGGTGTGGCAGTCGCCGCCGGAGGTGTCGGTGTCGGTGGCGCGGTAGCGGGCGGCTTGGGCGAGGACGTCGTTGACGTACCAGTCGGCGTGGTTGTAAGCGAAGATCGCGCTGTACATGTCCTCGGGTGCGCCGGAGTCGCACAGGTAGTGCGACGCGGCGTGGACGGCGTCGGAGGGGTTGTAGCGCGAGGGCGGGCTCGCACCACCCGCAGGTAAGGGGTGGCGGGCGGTCACCGAGTCGAAGGTCGGGGCGAGGAACTGCATCGGCCCACCCGCCCCGGAGCTGTTCTCGCCCGAGGACACTCCCGGCAGCGGGGACCGGCCGTGGTCGGTCT
>NZ_JBSFTG010000030.1:0-19504 GCF_053590715.1 Nocardia sp. NPDC003183 | reverse complement strand
GGCTGCGCGGCGGTCGTGTTCTTCGTCGTGGTGATCGCGGCCGTCGTGACCACGGTCGTCGTGTTCGACCAATCGCTGAGCACGCCTGTCGCGCCGCCCTCGGCCGGTAGCGGGTCGGCCCCGAGTGCCGAAGCCCGCCAAGGCATCCCGGCCGAGATGCTCGTGCTCTACCAGGCCGCTGCCGGAGATTGCCCTGGTCTGGACTGGTCCGTGCTCGCCGCGATCGGCAAGATCGAGACCGACCACGGCCGGTCCCCGCTGCCGGGAGTGTCCTCGGGCGAGAACAGCTCCGGGGCGGGTGGGCCGATGCAGTTCCTCGCCCCGACCTTCAACTCGGTGACCGCCCGCCACCCCTTACCTGCGGGTGGTGCGACCCCGCCCTCGCGCTACAACCCCTCCGACGCAGTCCACGCTGCCGCGTTCTACCTGTGTGACTCCGGCGCACCCGGCAACCTGTACGCGGCGATCTGGGCTTACAACCACGCCGACTGGTACGTGAACCAAGTCCTCGACCAAGCCGCCCGCTACCGCGCCACCGAGACCGACACCTCGGGCGGCGACTGCCGCACCGCCTCACCATCGAATCCGACTGCTGCGCAGGTGATCTCTTTCGCCTGCGCCCAGCTCGGCCTCCCGTATGTGTGGGGTGGCAACGGGCCCGAGGTCAACGGCGGTTGGGACTGTTCCGGGCTCACCCAGGCCGCCTACCGCGCCGCCGGTATCTCCATCCCGCGCACCACCTACGACCAAGTCCATACCGGCACAACGGTTTCCGAAGACCAGCTCGCGCCCGGAGACCTGCTCTTCTACAGCACCGGCGGGGACGTCCATCACGTCGGCATCTATCTCGGCGGCGGCCAGATGGTGCACGCCCCCACCTTCAACGAGCCGGTCCAGGTCTCGCCCTACCGCTGGGGAGGTGACGACTACTACACCGCCACCCGACCCACACCCGCCCACGACGAGTCCCGCGCCACATCCTGATCACCCTCGACCGGACGGAGAAACCCATGCACCACAACCACACTCGGACCACCCGCCGAGCCGCACACGTGGCACTGTGTGCGGCCATCGCCGCCACCACTATGACGGCCGGTGTCGCCGCCGCAGAACCGACATCCGGCCGCAATGGTGCACAGTGCCCGCGATGGACCGCGCTGCTGGCACCGGCCACCTACGAGACAACCCCCACCGCCACCGGGCAGACCACACCCGGGATCCTCACCCAACTCGGGCAATCGCTGACCGGCCGCTACGGCAGCGACATCGAGGTTCGCACCCTCACCACGACGACCGGTGCAGGTTCGGTGAGCGGAGCCGAACTCACCGCGGCCGTCTCGGGGCTGTGCTCGGACACGCGAGTCGTTTTGGCCGGCTACGGCCAGGGCGCCGAGGTCACCGGCGACCTCGCCGTCAGCATCGGCAACAGCAAGGGCCCGATCTCGGCCTCGCGGGTCGTGGCTGTCGCGCTCGTCTCTGACCCGCGCCGCGACCCCACAACCACCCAGCTCGGCACCCCGGTCTCCGGGCAAGGCGTCACCGGCGCGCGTTCGCAGAGCTTCGGCGAGCTGACCGAGCGGGTCCGCACGCTCTGCCTCGAAGGCGATAGCTACTGCTCGACCACCGCCGAGTCCTCGCCGGTCCTCGCCGCGGTGAGCCGTGCACTCGCCGCCACCTCGGCCACCTCCACCCCGGCCCCGACTTCCCCCACGACCACAGCGAAGGCCCCCACCACCGCGACGAGTGTGCCGACCACCGGCACGGCTTCGAACAGGCAGCTCAGCGCGTCGCAGGTGCTCGCCCAGGTGGTCACCGTCCTCAACGGGCTGGCGAGCTTCACCGCGAACGTGCCCGCCATCGTCACCGACCTCGCTCAACTGCCGGGTCTGCTCGCCAGTAGCGACGTGGGCGGCCTGCACCGCGTGTCCGGGGACCTCAACAACCAGTTCAGCCCGCTGGTCGAGATGACCGACGAACTCGACCTGCGCCTGATCGCGAGCGCATTAAGAATCGCCGCACCGCTGGACACCACCGGTGCGGCAACGATGGCGGCCGAGATCGTCGGTGTTCTGGCCGGTCTCGACATCTCCCGCCTCGCCACCGACATCGGCCTAGCCCAGGAGATCACCTGGACCGCCGCCGAAAACCTCGCCAAAGGCGACCCCGTCGCCGCCTTCTTGGCCCTAACCGGTCTGGCACCGATCGCCGCCGACCTACTCTCGGCCACCGCTTCCGCGTTCACCGGTACGCAATTCCCTGTGCTCACCGAGACCTACACCACCACAACCGGTTCCACCACCAGCACGAGCACCGCCGATCCGGCCTCCCGCCATAGCGACACCGCCGTGTTTCCCACCACTGACTACGACAGCGCCGTCCCAGCGCTGACCAACTGGATCGGACAGACCATCGACCACACTTAGACCCCACAACACCTGAACAGCGAACGGCCGGTGGAGTCGACAATATCCTCAGTCCACCGGCCGTTTCGACGCAGGATCGGAGATCTGTGAGAACGGAACTGCTCAGTCATTTCGCTGTTTTTCCCTGGCTTTGCGATGTCCGAGCGCGATCTGGTGACGCTGCTTGAACGGCGGAGACACCACTTCCGCCTCGTGCTGTTCCCAACCCCGCTGGTCCGGGTCCGGCACCCACAGACCATCGATGGCCTGGCACCTGTCCGCCAACTCTCGAGCACGCAGAACGAAGTCCCACAGCGGCGAATGAGGCGTTGGGAACGTTGCCCTGCTCGTTGGATTGGACTCAAGGTCCCCTTGCAAGATGTGGTCGAGCTCAGCGCACAGCCCACACGCGATATCGCTCTCCGCAAGCGGCGTGGCACAGAATTCCAGGTAGGAACCGATCTTCTCCAAGAGCCGCGCGGAGATGAGAAAGGGGCGCGGACGGTGAGCGAGGTGAAGCAGCGCAAGCCTCGCGCACGTTGTCGCATCGGCACGGCTCGGAACGCTGATGTCGGCCGGACGCAACCTGCGCAGTGGCTGGATGCGCAGCCGCATCACTTCGAAGTCCCTTCCGACTTCGGAGTACTTTCTAATATCACGGCGCTCATCGAAGCGGTGCCAAAACTCTCCGTCGTACTCGACAATCAGGTCGTAAGGCTCATAGCTGGCAACGGAGGGTCGCAAAAGCTCACTGGTGAGACGCCGCCGGGCCTTGCCCTCGCCCTCGATCGAGAACACCATGTCTGCCCGCACCAACCCGGGTGGACCGAGTACGCCTGGTCCGAGCACCACGTCCAGAGCTCCGAAGACATCTCTCTCAGAAACTGACGATCCAGGCTTCGGCTCGGTGCCCAACGGCCCGCGATATCGTCCACCAAACATGGGGACCACCGTAGAGCCAAGGGCTGACACAGTCAGGCACCACTGAACCCCCAAACACCGACACAGCCGCGTTCCCCGCCACCAGCCGCGACACCGCCGCCATATGCTGACCGACTGGATCGAACAGGCCATCGACCACACCACATAGTCCCCGCACCGGCCCGGCACCGCACAGCGAAACTGCCGGTCGTCTCAAGCGAACCACTCGGCACCACCGACAGTTTCAGCGGGTAGACAGGTCAGGAGATGAGCGGCGGGACGGCAAACCTGCGCGAAGATGACGCCAAACGAAAAGGTTCGCCCATATCGGTTCCGCCCCAGCGACCGCAGTTCACAGGGGTTTGCGGCCCAAACTCGCTGTCAGAGTTGCATGCCGGGTACCGGAGACAACGAGCTGGAGGGCAGTGCGTGCACATCTCGTCCGGCCAATTCAGTACGATGACTTACTGTTCGGGCTTTGTCCTGAGCGACAGGAAGATCCGACCTCCACACGCCAACACAACCATGTGTGAACAGGAGGAGATCTCAAGTGCTCAAGGAGGAACTGAACGGCGAGGACCGGTGGTTCACTCAGCAGCTCGTTTTGCTGGTAGTGGGCTTCGTATTGAACGTCGCGTTGGCTTGTCTGCCGATGGTGCTGCCCGTAGGGGCTACCACTGAGCAGCTGTGTCCCGACTCGATGGTTCAGATCGAGTCGGGACACGTCACCTGCAGTTAGTCGGCAATGCCCTTGGAAGCGGCCGACTGTGCACCGGATCCCCGGTGGCCGTTTGGCCACCGGGGATTCTCCGTTTCGAGAAGTCCGCGTGTAATTGTGAACTTCCGAAACTCAATGTTACCCCGTGACGTCCGTGGCCTGTGAGTGAGGGATATACCAGATCGCGGGCCCGATGTTGTTCCGCAGCGGAACATTTTTCCCGGCCGTGTTCGACGCCACCCGGCTACGCCGCCGCCACGCCCGGTCTGACCGACTGGATCGTCGGGGCTATCGGCCGCGCCCAGTAGGCCCCACGCCGTCCCCCACAGCGCACAGCGAACGGCCGGTGGTGCCGAGCGAATCGCTCGGCACCACCGGCCGTTTCAGTCGGTAGGCGGGGTCAGTAGATCAGGGGCGGCACTGCGCGCGGGGTGAACGCGCCCGGGGCACCGGTAGAACGAAACCGCCACAACGGCAACACCTTCGGCACCACAGCGGCGTCGCCACCGGTGTCGCCCTCGTCGCCGTCCGTCACCGGAGTCGGGGTCGCGTCGACAACCCCCAGCGCGGCGCTGCGCGCATCGGCGAAGGTCGTTCCCAGCAGCGGCCCGGTCATGATCCGCACCGAACCAGTGAACGGGAAGAAATCGCCCTCGGTCCGGTGATGCCAATGGGGCAGTATCACCGGTACCCACGGCACCAGAGCGGGCTGCACCGGCGAGCTGAGCTCGCGCACGGCCTCCTCCGCGATATCGATCCACAGCGCAAGGCTGTCGGGGGCTTGTCTGGATTCGGCATACACCTTGTACAGGGCAGAGGCCAGGATGGCGGGGGTGGGAGTGATGTACATGGTCGAGCACCTTTCTCAGCAGATACATTGAGAGGCGCGGTGTCGGACTCCCCGGAGGTAACAGCTCCGGGGATTCCGGCATCGCCCCGATTTTCAGGACGCGAGGGTGAATTTCTTGGGGGCCGTGCTGGTCTGGCGAGCGGTCCCGTCCCTGGCCAACTTGACCAAGGCGTTGTGGACCGCGCCGCTGGACCGTTCGAGGGCCTTACCGATCTGGTGTGGGCTGAACTCCTTTCCTGGGTTGTCGCGCAGGTAGTCCTCGACCTGTCCGCGCAACGCACCGGCGGGCAACCGCTCCGCCGTCGACTCCGCGTCGGCCGCTGCCGGTTCGGCGGGCGGTGCCGGTGCCACCGGGGCCGGGTCGGCGGGATCGTCGCCCGTGGGCGCAGCTGCCGCCGTGTCCGGCGCGCTGTCTGGCACGGGGGCGGCCGGTGCCGCCTCTTCGGCGGGGTCGGTCGGGTCCGGGGTGGCCGGTTCGAGCGAAACAGGCTCCGGCGCGGTGAGTCCCGCTGCGGCAGGTTCCGCCGAGTCGGGCTCCGCCGAGTCGGGTTCCAGGGTCACCGGTTCCGGCTCGGCGGGTACTGCCGGGCCGGGTTGCGGGTTGACCGGTTCGGCGGCGGGTTCGGGCGCGGCCGGTTCCGGGGTGGCCGGTTCGGGCGCGGCCGGTTCCGGGGTGGCCGGTTCGGGCGCGGCCGGTTCCGGGGTGGCCGGTTCGGTGGCCGGTTCGGTGGCCGGTTCGGTGGTCCAGGTTTTCGCGGCGCGGGGCGATTCGGGGTCGGCGACAGACCGCGCGGCCCCGGCGGTTTCCCACCCCGCCAGCAGACGGCGGGCCGTCGACACCCCGATCCCCGCAGCGTCAGCCAGCGCGGCGGTAGTGCTGCCGGGATTGTCGCCCAGCGCCGCCCACAACGCCCGGGTAGTCGGTTTGTCCAGCACGGGCACCACCGGCCGCCCCGAACCGTGTTCCGGGGCCGGGGCCGGGGCCGCAGTTTCCGGGGTAGGCGTGGCCGGTGCCGTGGGCGCGGTGGCGGCGTTCTTCTTTTTGGACATGGGGGATCCTTCCAACATTGGGTTTCGGTGAATTCGGTGATGTCCCGATCGGGACGGAAACCACACCGATCGGGGCGAATTCCCCGGGGGGTCGGTGCTGTTCCGGGTTCCATGGACGCTCGATACGGTGTGCAATGTCAAGCGGAACGTGAAAACAAATTCCGTTCCCGAATTCCTCTCTTCCATTTCCCGAATGCGAACGGCACGAGAGGAATTCGACTCGCGGCTAGCCATTTCCGCGAGGCCAGATGACTCACGCCGGCGACCTCGCCGCGGGGGCCGTGGTCGGCCAGACACAGGCCCGAGCACGAGGCCGTTCGCGAGTCACGCCCGCGACGAGTCGGGCTCGCCGGTGCCCGGCTCAGCGGAGTCGACTTCGGCAGGCTGGGCGCTGTCAACTGCGGGCGTCTGCGCGTCGAGGGCCTCGCGCAACCGTCGCCCGCCGCCGGTCAACTCGTAGTGCACGAGGTGGTCGAGTTCCCAGCTCTCAGCACACTCGACACAGAGGGTGTAGCCGTGGTTGCAACGGGAGGGCTTCCACACCAGCAGGATCCGGCCGTAGGGGTCCTCGCCATCGCGCACCCTCACCAACGCATAGTCGTTGCCGCTGAGTTTGGCTCCGGGTTTGATCACGCCGTCCTCGTCGTGACTCTGGGTGTTCTTCATCTCGCGCATGAATGTCTCCTGCTCACGGTTCGGTATCGGGTTCGGTTGTGTCGCTGGCGGGTTCATCGAGTCAGGTGCTCGAGCAGGGAGCCGGTGGTGCGGTCGAGCCACACACTCACCGCGTGCCCGGCGTGGCTGTCGCGCAACCGGTTCACCGCACCGGTGGCGTAGGCGGCGATGTCGTCGGGATGCACGAGGTGCACGCGCGGGATAGCGAGCCGGTCCGTGCTGCCGGTCACGTGCGCGACGGTGTACATGCCGCGCTCGTCGTGGCCGCCGGGGGCGTAGATGACGAACTGATCGCCGGTGACGGGGTTGGCGGCGGCGTAAAGGGCGTCGAGTGCGGCCGTGGTGGGGACCGGCACGGCGTTGCTGGCGAGCACGGTGGTGGTCTGGACTCGGGAATCGGTGGTGTGCGGCGCGGGCGTCCCCGGCGGCGCACTGAGTCTGTGCACGGTGGGCGGGTTCGCGCCTGCCGGTCGATGAACCACAGCTCCCCACCGACTCGGGCGGTCGGTCCGCCGGAATGACTCGCGCGTGGTCGGTCACCGACCGCGAGCGCAGTCTGGGCTCGGGGTAGCCCGCGTGCGCGGGGGTTGGTGGTCTGCGGTGTCGGTGGGCGGGCGATCCATCCGCCGACGATGACGAACAATCCCTCGGTGTCTTCTCGTACGAGTGCCATCAGATCCTCATTTTTGCGCGGTGCGGTTGTCGTGCTGGTCGATTGGTTCGCTCACCCGGGCTGACTCCGGGTGCTCGGCCTCGGGCGCGGTGGTCACGCCCGAGGCCGAGCCGTTGCCAGGGGGTTCAGTCCACGACGAGGTGTTGCAAGATTTCCGTGGGTGTGAACAGGCCACTGGTGGCGAGGTGGTGGCGGGTTTCGGCGAGGTAGGCGAGCCCGTCGTCGATGTCGGCCGCCTCAGATTCGATGCGGTCGTGGGTGTCGGGGTTGTAGAAGCGGCGCGCGCGCAACGTGGCCGAGATCGCGGTCAGTTGCTGGGCGAGCGCTTGCGCTGCCTCGGCGATCTCGGCCTGGTCTCGGCGCAGCCCCGCGAGCACGTTGTCGCGTTCGGCACTGCGGTAGGCGTGCATCCGGTCGAGCCATTCCGGCGACGGCTCCTCGTCTGCGGGGGCCAAAGACCACGGAGTCGCGTGGGCCCGGCCACCGGTCGAGGTCTGGATCGAGCACATGAGGATGCCGTCGTCGCTGTAGATGTTGCGCACGACCCCGCGCCAGGTGCGGTTGTTGTGGCCGGTCACCTCGTCACCGACTCTGATCGGGCAGGCCACCTTGGGGCGAGTGTCGGTCTCGGTCGGGCTCTGGTCGGTGGTGTCGTGGGTGTTGTCGGTCATGGTGTCGTGTCCTGTCGTTGTCGCCTGTTCGGGCGGTTGGTTGTCGGGCGAACAAAGGGGGCCGGGCGGTAGGTGCGGCCCCGGTTGTGGTGCCCCGAGCGCGGTGTCGTGCCCGGGGCACCCGGGGTTTGTCAGCGACCGGGGCGGGGTCCGGGCAGGTCGGTCCAGCAGGACGGGCAGATGCGGGATTTGATGAACTCGCGGTCGGGCGCGCTCAGATGTGGCACGGCGTTCTGGATCGCCAGAAGTCGCTCACTCCACGCGGCGAACTGGTCCCGGTTGACAGGGAAGGTCGCGCTCTGCTGGCAGGTATCGCAGGTGACTTCCACGGCGAGGTCCAGGGGCGGGGGTGTGTCGAGGTGGTCTCGGCTGTCGGTCATGAGGGTGAGTTCCTTTGCGGTGGGGTGAATTCCCCGGCCGCTGCCCCGCGTTCGTACGGGGCAGGCAGGCACGGGCGGGCGGGGGTTGGGTGCCCCGGGCACGCGGGTGCGTGCCCGGGGCAACACGGGGTTAGGTGGCGGCGCGTACGGCGGCGGTAGCGGCGCGCCCGATCGCGGTGGCGGTAGCGGCCGGGTCGTGGGCGATTCGGTGCATGGTCGCCCCGTCCAGCGGGGTCACCTTGCCGGTGGCCGGTGCCAGCCACAGCACCGCGCACCCGGCCGCGCGTAGCGCGTTGAGTCGTTTCTGCCCACGGATTCGGGGGGAGGTCGCGTAGTCGCCGTCGGAGATGATCACCAACAGCCTCGTTGCCCCGGGCCGGGCCAGACCGAGCGCACCGTCGAGGGCCTCGATGGCGGAGTCGATGGCTTCCCAGTTATCCGGGCAATCGAACTCGGTGACATATTTGGGGGCGGTGCCCGGGTAGACAATCGGTGCGACCGAGGCCCCGAAAGTCACCGTGGCGGTCGTGGCGGGCAGCGCGGACAACTCCGCCGCGCGGGCGACGATCCACGCGGCCGAGGCCACCGGGGCAGCGAACCGAGCCATCGAGCCAGAGACATCGCAGGCGATCCCGACTCGCAGCGGCGGCAGCGGAGTCATCTTGCGGGTGGTGCGGGTGAACGGTTCGGCGGTCGGTATCGCCCCGGCGGCGCGTTGGGCCTCACGCGCCAACGCACCGCGCATCCGCAACCGGCCCGGCGGCACCGCCGAAGTCGTTCTCACAGCGGCGCGTTCGCGAGTGCTGGCGGTATCGAGGGCCCGTGCCAGCACCCGCGCGGCGGATTGTTCATCCGGGCGCGGAGGCCGGGTCGTGCGAGTACTGGTCGAGGTGTCGGTGCTCGTGTCCTTGCCGAACACCGCCTCCGCTTGCGCGGTGGCGCGTTCATCGGACTCGTCGGCCTCGCGACGCGCGGCAGCAGCGGCCTCGGCCGGATCGGGTTCCACCCGTGCCCTCGACACGGCCTCGTTGATGTTGGCGATCGTGGCACCGATCGCGGCCGAGAGCGGCGAGTGCGGGACCGGCTCGTCATGCGGGTCGGTGCCCACAATGTCGAGCCACTGCTGCCCGAGTTCGAGCATGGTCGCGGCATCGTCGTCGGCGACAGTGTGAGCCGCCTGCCAGATCGCCCGCAACTGCGCGAGTTTGTCAGCGCCGAGGATGACCTCGATCGTGTTGGCGGCGGGTGCGCACTCGGTCGAGTCGAGGACACCGCCATCGACTCGGCCGAGGATGAGCGCGGCGTTGTGCGCGGCAGCGTAGGGGGTGGGTGGGATCGCGGCGGCAGCGCTCGCACCGCCGTTGTCGCCGATCACGATCTCGGTAGCGCTGGCGCGTAGCCAGTGCCGGTCGTCGGGGCGACGGCGGATCTGAGCGGCCTCGATCCGTGACTCTTCGAGCAGCATCGCGGCCTCGATCACGGCCGGGTTCGCCACCAAGGGCCGTTCCCACACCGAATGTTTGGCATGGGCGCATTCGTGGACGAACGCACCCCACACCGCCGCGTACCGGTTGCGGTCGCTGTTGCGATCGGGGTGGGCGGTGGCGGGATCGATCCCGAGGCGAGTCCCGTCGAGTTCGATCGCCGCACTATGGGGCATGAACACCGCCGGGTGCCCGTAGGCAGCACCCGGGGCGATCGAGACGACCAGGTCCTCGCGGTCGGCGATCGGTGGGGCCTCGGCGGTCAATTTGGCAGACAGGGAGTCCCAGCCATCGGTGGCGGGTGCGGGGGTAGGGGTGGCGGTCGGGTCGGCGATCAGGTGTCCGGTCATCGCGGGAGTCCTTTCAAGTGAGGCGGGGGTTGGATGCGGGGCCGAGGTCACAGGCGCGGGCCCAAAGTCAGCGGGGCGTGGCGGGTGCCGTACACACTGCGCACCACATCGGCCACGATGGCGCGGTCCTCTTCGGGTGCGGCACCGATCAAATTGGCTGCGGCGGTATCGGTATCGGTGGCGGCGGCGATCTTGCGGAACGCCAACAGCTCGCGCAGTTGCGGGGCCCACCCGATCTCGCCCTTGTCCTTGCGGGCGGCAAGATTGCGCGCCACCTTGACCGCCTTTTTGTCCACCCCGAGCTGTTCGGCGAGGTCGTAGTCGCTGCCTACCTGCACTTGGAACGCGAACCGGGAAGACAGGGCATCGGACAAAATGGCACCGTGCACCCCGGGGTTGTGCCCGGCCACCACGAAGAACCCGGGGGCAGCAGTCACGACCTCGCCACCATGGGCTTTGATCACGATCTCTTTGCGCCCGTCCATCGCCGGGTACACCACCGAGAGCACGGTCGGCGGAATGAGAGTCGCGTCGTCGATGAACAGCACCCGACCCTCGCGCATCGCCCGGACCAATGGCCCATGCACGAATTGGAAAGTGCCATCGGGGTTTTGGGTGTACTCCCCCACGAAATCGGCGACCGTGGTGTCCCCATCACCTTGCACGGTCAACAAGTCGCCGAACGCGGCCTCGATCAGCGAGGTTTTTCCGGTTCCGGGCGGCCCGTACAGCAGTACGGGGACTTCGGCGGTGCGCATGGTCTGGAGTACGTCGACATCGGCACGCCCGGCGAGTTTGCGCACGTGGTAGGGCTGCCCGTTCGGCCGGGCCACGGTGTTACCGGTACGCGCCGGGGTGGCGGGTGCCGGGGTGGCAGGGGCGGCCGGGGCGGGGGCCGCTGTGGGTTTCCGGCGCGTGCAGCGCGGGGCCGGGGTGGTGGCACCACCGGCGGCGGGGGCAGGGGCGGCGGGGGCCGGGGTAGCCGCCGGGGCCGGGGTGGTAGCGGCGGCGGCGGTGTTTTCGTTGGCGCGGTAGCGGCGCGGTGTGGCCGATGTGCGATCGGCGTGCCCGGACTTGGTCAGCGCTTCCAGCGCGTTACCGACAGCACCGGAAGAACGCACGAGCTTTTTCGCGATATCGCGCGGTGACAGTTCGAGCCCGGGGCTGCCTGCCAACTCCCCGGCCACCATGCGCCGCAATTCGCCATTGCCCAAACGCGCACCGGTAGCGGGTGCCGGGGTGGTAGTTGTCGCCATTTTGACTCCTGAAAATTGAATCCGTTTCACGCTGCCAGCGCGGATCGTGGCATAGGTGTGGCGAGTTCGCCAATCGGATTTCCGAGTTTCCCCGATGAATTTCGGGAACGATTCGACGCTAACTCGACTCGCGACGGAAATACAACCCGAAAAAGCAGAAATATTTACGCAATTTCGGCGCGAGCACACCAATTCGACCGCGCAAAACCAGAAAGAAATGCGCACCAGCCGAGCCGCATCGGATTCGCGACACCCACCAACAACAACTGATTCAAATAAGATAACTAAAATAAAGAGGGAGAAATAAGGGGGAAGCTGGGGATTAGGGAAACAGGATAGATGACCCAAGGGCGGCCGACGAGCGACAAGAGCGCACCGGCAGAGCATGTCTATACAGCTTTGTGTATAGACAATCCTGGGTAACACCCGTCCGGAGATATGCGGCTTCACCTGCATTTATTCAGCGTTTGGGTGGGTCGTTTTGATCACCGCACCGAACACAGCACGCATCCTCACCACCGAACCTCGCACGGAGAATTTTTCATCGAGCCACCCGATAGGCTCAAGCCATCGACCTGACGTGGTAGCCATTCAATCGCGGCCTATTCGGGTTTTCCCTATGCTGACACCAGCGATATTTCTGAAATTTCCCCACGCACCATTCGTGCCATTCCTGCAATCGTAGCAATTCGATTCACTGAATGATCGACTATCATTGAACACGGGTCTGCGGTGGCTCTACTTCTACTTTGCGGTGTGGCGAAGTTGTTCGAGGAGGAGTCGTGTCTCAGAGCTCGGGGTCTGGCCGATTTCGGCGAGCTTGTGGGTCATGAGTGAGTAGGTGCGGGCGAGGGCCGAGTATTCCCCGAGACGGGCGTGTAAGCGGAGAATGTCTTGCCAGACGGTCTCGTTGTAGGGGTCACTCTCCGCGGTTTTCTCGAGCAGACCCAGAGTGGCGCGCGGGTCGTTTTCGGTGTTGCGGGTGGCCAGCCAGCTCAATGCGTTGAGAGCGTTGCGCCGCGCCGATTCACGCAGCGCCTCGACCCATGTGTCGGAGAGGTCGCTGGCGAGTTCGCTGGTGGCCAGTTCCGCGATATGGCGGGCGGCGGCGACCTGGTCGGTCTCGCTGCTGGCGCTGTGACGCGCGGCGACGGCGGCGTTGAAGTCCCAGTAGTCGACGCCGACCAACACTCTGGATAGGCGGTAGTGCGGCTGGTCGTCGATGAGCAGCCGGGGGATCTGGCCGCCGGTGGCAGCGTTGATGGAGGTGCGCAGGCGGCTCAGGGCATTGGTGAGCGCACCGGTAGCCCGTACCGGTGCGCGGTCGCCCCACAGCAGCTCGGTCAGTCGGGCGCGCGAGAGCCCGTCCGGGTGCAGGGCGAGCATGGTCAACAGCTCGCGACTGCGGGGCCGCAGCTGGTTGGTGATCTCCACGCTCTCGGTGCCATCGGCGGCGCCCCAGAAGATTCGGGTCGGACCGAAGACCCGCACAGACAGAGCGGGCACGGTGTCCTGCGGCGTCTGGACCGGTGTGGAGTACTCCGACTCGGGCGCGGGGTCGGGCCTGGGATCGGGGACAGGTGCCGCGGCGAGGTCGTCCTCGACAGGTTGGCCGGCATCCTCGCCTGCGCTGGCGAGTATGGGCTCATAGACGGGTGTCATCGTGAGGGGGTCGGGGCCCTGGACGACCGAAGGCTCGGGTGCGCGCGGAGGCGCTGAGACTGCGGGTGCCGGGTCGAGGCGGTAGATCGTAGGCGCGCTGGCCTGGGGGCGGGTCCGCCAGTTCTGGCGGGCTGCAGGGGGTGTGGGTGGCGGCCGGTCTGTGCCGGTGGGTGCGCGGAGCTGGTGGTGCAGGTCCGTGGCGATTGTGCGCGCAGCCGGGAGCAGGCGCGGGCGGCGGCGCGGTGCGCGGGTGCCGTGCAGCAGCGCCTGCGCGCTGGTCCGGTTCTCGGGCAGGGTGCCCAGTAGCGGGAGCCCGAGAAGGGTGGCGTAGTCGCCGCGGGCACTCGCGCCGATGAGCACGACTCCGCGGCATCGGCTGTGGCGGGCGAGGGCACGGATGCGGTGGGCGGCCTGCTCGGGGTCGTTGTGCTCGGCGCGCACCACGACCAGGCAGGCGTCGGCGGCGGCCATGACCGGGTCCGGTACCGAATCCGGGGCGAGGACACCGCAATCAGCGAATACGGTCACGCCGAGTTCGGCCCAGCTCGCCTGCGCAGCGATCAGCCACTGCGCGGCCTGCTCAGCTCGGTCGGCGTCGCGGTGTGGTGGCGCGGCCAGCAACGCTTCCCCACCGGGCAGGTACTGCATGTGCTGGGCCAGCAGGACCGGGTCGATCGGCTCGCCGGGGATGATCGCGCGGGGCAGGCTCGCCAACCCCCGATACGGGTCAGCATCGACCATCTCGGCGAGCTGGCCGCCGTCGGAGTCGACTTCCACGATCAGACCGGCTTCCGGGCCGGGCCAGGTACGGGCGAGAGCGAGAGTGGTCACGGTGGTACCGGCACGCGGACTCAGACCCACGACCGCGATCAGCAACGGCGCCTGCGAGCCTGGACGCATCCCCTAACCCCGCTTCTGAAAGTTGGAGATCAGCAACGCAGGCCCGGTCTCAGCAGGGCGGGTGTTGATCAGCTGGAGATAGTCGACGCGTTTGCGGTCGGGGTGCAGCTCGGCGACGTGCACATTCGCAGTGGTCGCCGAGATCGGCGTGATCGCCACACAATGGGTCGTGCCCGCCGGGATCGAGGCAATACCCACGGCGAGTCCTTCGGGGGCGATCCCGGCCTCCGGCGCGACCAGCCGCAGCGCCGCCTCGGCGTTGCGGTGGACGTAGTAAGCGGCCTCGAAGGCGGCGATCAGGCCGGGCACGGTGGTGGGGTCGCCGTCGCGGTCGGTGACCACGGTGCCCGACAGTCCGGTGCACGCCCCTTCAGCAGTGGATGTCGCGCTCGCAGGTGCCGCCGTGGCACGAACGTCGCCGCCGGTTTCACCGGAGTCGTCGGTCGTCGACAACGCCACCGCACCGGCCAGGACTGCGACGATGGCCGCCAGCGCGGCCCAGGCCCCGCCCGGCAACCGCTGCCACACCGTGGCCCACCACGTCGGGGACCGGCCCGTGTCGGCGGTATCGGGAGTGTCCGCCTGCGTGATCAGCCAGCGGTCTTCTCGTGGAGGAGATTCGGGACGCGCTCGGGGATCTGGGTCGGACAGGATGTGTGGCTCGGGTATCAGGTGGGGCTGGTCGCGCCGCGACCATGGGTCCTCGTCATCGTGATTGTTGGGAAACCTCATTCATTTCGCCTCGGGGAGAGTGGATCTCGGATCGGATGATGCTCCGGGGCCTACCCGCACCCGGGGAAGGGGGTTGCGGGGTGCGGGCAGGTTCCCCGGAGGGGTTCAGGGGCGGGTCGTGGGCTCGGCCGCCGAGGGTGTGGTGGGCTGGTGTCAAGGCGGATTGGCGATATCCACGGTCAACTTGGCCAGGACATCGGAGATCGCCAGGTGCGCGGTCGCACGATGGTCGGCGTCGTACTCGTGCCAGTCGACCTGCGTGCCACGCTGCCGGTAGGCGATCAGAGTGCGCCGACCGGCTTGTACGGGGACGACGATGTCGGGTTCGCCGTGGTAGAGATGCAGCGGCACTTCGGGTTTGATGTGGCCCAGCGATTCCAACGCGAGGACCCGCCGCCACCAGTGGTCGTTCCACGGATCCGGCACACGGCACCAATGCGCCAACGGTTGCGGGAAGCGTTGCAGCAGTTCGCGACCGGTGAGGTAGCGGGCCTCGGCGGCAGCGGCGAGACCGTCCTCGTTCAGCACGTGACGAAGCGGGAGCTTGTTGTAGGCGTGAGACAGCCCGATCAGCCCGGCCAGGCCCAGGCCCGCCAAGCCCAGCCCGGCCAGGCCCGCGCCGAGGTCCTCGCCGCTGCCTCCGCTGATCACCGGTGCCATGGCCGCCAGGTCGGAGACCACGGCCCCGGCGGCGACTCCGCGTAGGTCCACCTCGGGTGCGTACCAGGGCTGCAGTTCCCCGGCAGCGGCGGCGACCCGTCCGCCGTCGGCGTAGCCCCAAGCCACGACCGGCGCGACCGGAAGAGCGAGGTCAGAGGCCCGGTAGATCGCGCGAGCCAGATCGAGCACTACTTTGGCTCCGGCGGCGCGAGCGGCCAGGAAGGTATGTGGGCCGGTGCCCGCGCCGAGTCCTTGCCCGTCGGGGATGGCGACCACCCAGCCTCGCGCGAGTGCTCGGTCGATGCCGGCCACGTCGTACTCGGTGCCCGTCGCCAGCAGTTGCGAGGTCGTGCAGACACCACCCAAGCCACGAAAAGGCGGGCACCACAGCAGGATCGCCATCGACCCGGGCTCGGCGACCAGCTCGGGCAGGAGCACGATCGCCGAAGCCGCGATCGGCTGGGACCGTGAATCGGTGGAGACGTAGACGATCTGCCACGCCCCGGCTGCTCCGGCCAGCTGTGGCACGAACACCGGGCGAAGGCGCACGATGTCACCCGGGCGCGCGCCTTCGCGCAGGATCGGTGTCTGGAAGAAGTCGGTGATGGTCATGATTGGCTCCCGGCGAGGTCGTGGGCCAGGGCGGTCAGCCACGCGACCCCGCTGGCGAGTTGCCCGTTCGCGGCGTAGCCGGTGTGGCGGGCGGGAATGTCGCTGTAGCGCAACCACACCGACGGGTCGATGAGGTCGGCGTTGTCGGTGACCAACTGCCCCCACGCGCCCGACAAACTCGCCGCCAGAGAAGGCAGGGTCGTCAGCGGGTTCGACGCGACCGTGGCGGTGATCTGCGCCCAGCGAGCATCGGCGGCGGCCGTCTCGCTCGGGCCCGGGGCCGGTGTGCGCGAGTCGGCGGCATCGGTGAGCCGTTGTGCCAGACTCGCCGCGGGCATATACGCCACCGAGCCAGGCCCGATCTGGAAATCGTTGAGCACCACAGTGGTCCAGGCGTCACCGAGCGCACCCGACAGCAAGCCGTGGACCGAGCTGATCGCGGCGATCGGGTCGCGCAGGTCGGCCTGGGCGGCGAGTTGGGCGGCCACCCTCAGTAACGCCGCGCGGTCGGGTGCCGCGCAGCTGAGGTCGCCCTCGACACAGATGTCGGCGACTCTGCCCGTCAGCGACCCGAAATCGATCCCGGCGGTCGTGGCGATCCCGCCGCCGGAGGCGACGGCCGTGCTCAGGGAGATCTGAGAGACCGCCGCCCCCGCCGTGCCCGGTGCCGGGTCCGGAGTCAGCTGACCGGGACGGCCCGCGATGACCGGCGAGCCCGGAGCGCGATCGGGATCGGAGTACAAGGCCACCGCGGCGACTCGCTCAGGCGCCACCGGACCTTCCCCCGCCCCGACGATCTGGGCGAACCCCGATGCGACTTGTGCGCCTTGGGAATACCCGACCACGGCCTGCGAGGTCGCCGGGCAGGTCGCGGCGACGTCTTCGGAAGCGTCCAGCAGCGCGTTGAGGCCGATGTTGGCCGAGACCGTGTAGAGGTCGGTACCGCCGCCGGTGCCCGGTGCTCCACCGAACGAGGCGGGGTATTGGATGTAGGTGCGCTCCACCAGGTTCGGGACGTCGGCGGCGACCGGACCGAGCAGGTCGCCGAGCATCCCGGTATCAGCGGTTTCGGATGCGCCGGGTGAGGACTCGCTGGTGCCCTGCACCCCGAGGACCCACAGCGCCGGGCAGCTCGGCCCCGCCGGGGACGGTTGCGCGACAACAGGGCTCGGTGTGCTCAGGCCACCGGCGAGGGTGGCCAGAACGGCCGCGGCGAGGACACGTCGACCGGTCATGGTTGCCCGACCCCCGCCCCGGCACCGAATCCCGCACCGACTGTGCCGCCGACCAACGCGCCGACGGCAGCGACAGGCACCCCGGCCACCACCGCACCCGCGAGCGCACCCGCCGCCGCACCGAGTGCTGTCCCGGCGACGCCCGTGGTGATCGTGCCGATGACCGGGATCGCGACCACGGTTCCGATTGCGGCCCCGGCGATTCCGCCGATGGTGCCACCCGCCAGCGCGCCCACAGCCGCACCAGCGGCTGCTGCGGGGGCACCGGCTATCGTGCCGCCGATCGCGCCTCCGGCTCCGGCACCGGCGACCGTGGCCCCGGCGACCCGATCCGAACGCCCGGCCGGGAGCCCGACCGAGTCCAGGAATGTCGCGGCCTGGGCTTCCAGGTCGGCGGCGACGGTGTTGATCGTGTCGCCGACCTCTGGCGGCAGCCACTCCGGGTCGGGGAATTGTGCCGTCCCGATCCGGATCGTGTCCGGCGGTGGCTCGATCGGCGCGACCGGCTCCACCGGCACCGGAGTGTGCAGCTCCACGACATACACCGGCGGGGCGGGAGCGGGCCAGGGCTCAGGGCGCGGAGCAGGACCGTTGCGAACCTCGGGTGGCTGCTCGACATACAGCGACGGTTCGGGTTCCGGGGCCGGAGGCGGTGCGGGAGCATTGGTTCCGGGTTGTGCGGGGGCCGTGACGCCGGGCTGGTCAGCGATCGAGGCCAGCGGAGCCATCGCATTCGCGGGCGCGATGGCCAGCATCATCAGTACCGGCACCGCACCGGCGGCCACCACGCGGCCACTCCACAGCATCCGCCCTCCGTACGACAGGCGACGGCTGCGGACTGGGTCGCAGACCAGCCCCGGGGGCTCGGCAGCAACCAGCGATAGATTCCCATTCTTGGGCATGACAAATAACCCTTCGACGAAGGTGGAAAAAGACCAGCGAAAAGACCAGGAAATAGGCTAGGAATTGCGCGAGTGTGCGACAAATTCCCGTGCCTCCCGGCTGCGGATAGCAGCCGGGAGAATCGGATTGTCGCCTGTTCTGATCAGGCGAGAACCGGCGTACCGATCAGAAGAACGGCAGCACCTGCGTGGCGATTGCCAGCACATTCGAGACCAGCGCAGCACCGGAACTGAGTACCGACAAAACGGTGTAGAGGTCCATGACTTGCCTTTCGGAGCAGGAGTGATACCCCACCATCAAAACCCCGAAAACCCCACCGCGCTACCCCCTTTGGCGGGTAAATATTGTACTGCTACTTTCTATACCACCCGCCTTATGGTAGGTGGCCTGCGCTAATCGGAAAAAGTGGTAAAAAAAGTGTCGGAAAGAAAATTTTCCGGCGAGTGCCCCCCAGCGGAATAGCGCTGGAAATACCAGAAGTGCCCGGCGCGGAGTAGCGGTAGCTAGCTGTCAGCGAAGTCACAGCGAATGACCGGTGGCCGGGCCGGTCTGTTTCTGGTACGAATTAAAACAACTCCTGGGGGGGAGTTAACCCTTCAACCTAACCCGTGGTGAAGGGGCAAAGGAAGACCTACGTAGGAGGGGATTGACACATGAACCGGAGGACCAACCCACCCAACGATCCGCGGCGAGCACGCGCCAGCGGCGACACCAAGCTTCCTGACCTGGCCCGATGGGTGCGCCAGGTCCGCGAGCACCGCGGCCTCAACCGGCCCGAGGCCGCCGGCCTTCTCGACGTCGGCTACGAGCTGCTCAAAAAGATCGAGTACGGCAAGGCCACCTGCACCCCTGCGGTGCTCGAGAAGATGATCACCACCTACGACCTCGATACCGCGCAGGCCCGCCACAGCCTCGACCTCGCCGAGCACCCTGTCGCGCTGGCCCAGATCGAGCACCTGCGAACCCGTCACAACACCACCGACCACCTCGCGATACTGACCGACTTCGACGAGCGCGCCATACCCGCCGCCTACATCGATCCCCTCTGGAATGTCGTCTACGCCAACGACCACTTCCACGCCGAGCTACCCGGCATCGACCGCTACGACGACAACCTCGCTTTGTTGTTCTTCCACCCCGGCAGCACCACCCACACCGCCGAACCCCTTGTCGTGCAATGGGACCGCGCCGCCGCCTACTTCGTCGCGACCCTGCGTGCCGCATTCGGCATCCACCGCGACACCCCCGAAGCGCAGCTGCTGTACCAGAAGCTGCGTGGCGCGGTCACTTTCACCGACTTGTGGGACAACAGCATCGCCGTTGCCTACGGCTACCAGACCGAAGAGCCCATCCAACTCCGCGAGCCCGAC
>NZ_JBSFTG010000029.1:0-20677 GCF_053590715.1 Nocardia sp. NPDC003183 | reverse complement strand
GACCGGCGGCCCGGCCGCGGACCGGCCACTTCGTGGCCGTCCCTCCCTAGGGGTCGGGAGTGCGGTGGCTGGGTTGGGTGGGTTGTTGAAGACGGCGGCAGGGACGGGGGCAGGTTGTTGTGGGTCCGGTCAGAAGCTGTGTTCTGGGCCGGGGAAGGTGCCTTGGCGGACTTCGGCGGCGTAAGTGGCCGCGGCGGTGCGGAGTTCGTCGCCCACGTTGCCGAAGCGCTTGACGAACTTGGCCGTCTTGCCGCTGGTGTAGCCGGCCATGTCCTGCCAGACCAGCACCTGGGCGTCGCAGTCGGCGCCCGCGCCGATGCCGACGGTCGGGATGGTCAGCTTGCGGGTGACCTGGCCCGCGATCTCGGCGGGGACCATTTCCATGACCACCGAGAACGCACCGGCCTCCTGCACGGCGATCGCGTCGGCGACGAGCTGCTCGGCGCCGTCGCCTCGGCCCTGGACGCGGAAACCGCCCAGGGTGTTCACGCTCTGTGGGGTGAATCCGATGTGGGCCATCACGGGGATGCCCGCGGAGGTGATCAGCGCGATCTGCTCGGCGACCCGTTCGCCGCCCTCGAGCTTCACCGCGTGCGCGCCGCCCTCCTTCATGAAGCGGATGGCGGTCGCCAGCGCCTGCTGCGGCGAGGACTCGTAGGTCCCGAACGGCAGATCGGCGACGACCAGCGCGTGCGGGGCGCCGCGCACGACACCGCGCACGAGCGGGATGAGCTCGTCGACGGTGATCGGCACGGTGGTGTCGTAGCCGTAGACGACATTGGCGGCGGAATCGCCGACCAGGAGCACGGGGATACCGGCTTCCTCGAACAGCCGGGCGGACGAGTAGTCGTAGGCCGTCAGCATCGACCAGCGCTCACCGTCGGCCTTCATCTGCTGGAGATGCTGGACGCGGGTCTTGCGGCGTGGCTTGTTGTCGGCGGGAGTGGCACCGTAGGCAGGAGTCTGCTCATCGGATACGGACATCATCGTCCCTTTCGTCTGGTTCCTCGAGGCCCATACCGGGTCCCCGGGCGTTTCTGACCACCTCAGTGTGCCACCTGCGCCCGCACGGGTTTAAGGCCAGGCGCCGGTGTGATCGGTCACACCGGGCGATTCGGTTACCGTGATGCGAGCCCGTTCGGGCGCATTGTGTGCGCCGCAGGGCGCGGAAAGGTGGGCCCACTGTGCAGCGAGGCCGGCTCGTCGTGCTCCTCGGCGCTGTCTCTGCGTTGATCGTCACCGGATGCGGCACCGGCGGGGACAGCGCGCCGCGTGCTGAACTGCCCCCGCCCCCACCGGGTCTGAACAGCTTCTACGACCAGCAGATCGACTGGGGCTCGTGCGAGGGCTACGGCAGCCCGGAGGACCGGCTGCCACCCAAAACCGAGTGCGCGCGGATCACCGTGCCGATCGACTACGCGCGCCCGGACGGCCCGACCGCCCAGATCGCGCTCTCCCGGATCCCGGCCACCGGCGAGAAGGTCGGCTCGCTGCTGATGAACCCGGGTGGGCCCGGCGTCTCCGGCCTGTCGATGGTCGGTGTCGGCAACCGCACCGAACTGGCGGAGAAGTTCGATCGGGTCGGGTTCGATCCGCGCGGTGTCGGCTCGTCGCTGCCCTCGATCGTCTGCCTCACCCCGCAGCAGGCCGACGCCGAACGTGCCGAGCCGCCCACCGACAACACTCCGGCGGGCATCGCCGAGGCAGAGGACGACAACCGTGAGTACGCCGACCGCTGCGCCCAGCGCTCCGGCGTCGACCTGCTCGGTCACGTCGGTACCCGCGAGGTGATCCAGGACATGGATGTCATGCGGGCCGTGCTCGGCGACGCGAAACTGAGTTACCTCGGCTACTCCTACGGCACCCGCCTCGGTTCGGCCTACGCCGAGAAATACCCGCAGAACGTGCGCGCGCTCGTTCTCGACGGCGCCGTCGACTCCTCGCAGGACCCGGTCCAGGAGTCGCTGCGGCAGGCGGCGGGCTTCCAGGGCGTGTTCACCGCCTACGCCACCGACTGCGCGAAGAACGCCGACTGCCCGCTCGGCACCGATCCCGCCCAGGCCGTCACTCGTTTCCGCGAGCTGGTCGGGCCGCTGGAGAAGGCCCCGGCGCCGACCGCCGACCCGCGCGGTCTCAGCTACAACGACGCGATCACCGGCGTCCAGCAGGCTCTCTACAGCGACGACCTGTGGCAGATCCTCACCCAGGGCCTCACCGAACTGCGCGCGGGCAGCGGCGACACCCTGCTGCAGCTGGCCGATATGTACGACGGCCGCCGCCAGGACGGCACCTACGCCAACACCCAGGACGCCTTCAACGCGATCCGTTGCGTCGACGATCCGCGCGTCACCGATCCCGCGGTGACCGGCCGTCAGGACACCGAATACCGCAAGGCCGCCCCGTTCCTCGACGACGGCAAGGGCACCGGCGCCGCCCCACTGGAACTGTGCGCCGCCTGGCCGGTGCCCAACACCAGCAGCCCGCATCGCGTCTCGGCCCCTGGACTGCCGCCCACCGTGGTGGTCTCCACCACCGACGACCCGGCCACGCCGTATCAGGCCGGTGTCGACCTGGCCGCGCAGCTGGGCGCCGACTTGATCACCTTCCGCGGCAATCGGCACACCGCCGCTCTGGTGGCGGGCGATCAGTGCCTCGACACCGCGGTGATCGACTACCTCGTCGATCTCGCCACGCCCGCGCCCGGTCTCACATGCTGAGAGCCGCATGTGCTCACCGCGCCCCGTCGTGGCCGGTGAGATGTGCGAACGATGTGACGAGATCGCAAACCCGTCTCCGTATGTAACACGGATTTAACGCCGGGTGCTTACGCTCGCCGGTATGGATCGCCAGAAGGAATTCGTGCTGCGGACGCTCGAAGAGCGGGATATCCGTTTCGTCCGTCTCTGGTTCACCGATGTGCTGGGCTACCTCAAGTCCGTCGCCATCGCGCCCGCCGAGCTCGAAGGCGCCTTCGAGGAGGGCATCGGCTTCGACGGCTCGGCCATCGAGGGCTTCGCGCGCGTGTCCGAGGCGGACATGGTCGCGCGGCCCGATCCGTCGACCTTCCAGGTGCTGCCGTGGGCCAGCTCCAAGGGCCACCAGCACTCGGCACGGATGTTCTGCGATATCACCATGCCCGACGGTTCGCCGTCCTGGGCCGACCCGCGCCACGTGCTGCGCCGTCAGCTGAACAAGGCCGCCGACGCGGGCTTCAGCTGCTACGTGCACCCCGAGATCGAGTTCTTCCTGCTGGAGAACAACCTCAAGGGCGGCTACGAGCCGACCCCGGCCGACAACGGCGGCTTCTTCGACCAGGCCGTGCACGATTCGGCGCCGAACTTCCGCCGCCATGCCATCGACTCGCTCGAATCGATGGGCATCTCGGTCGAGTTCAGCCACCACGAGGGCGCTCCCGGCCAGCAGGAGATCGACCTGCGCTACGCCGACGCGCTCTCGATGGCCGACAACGTGATGACCTTCCGCTACCTGATCAAAGAGGTGGCGATCGACGAGGGCGTGCGCGCGACGTTCATGCCCAAGCCGTTCTCCCAGTACCCCGGCTCGGCCATGCACACCCACATGAGCCTGTTCGAGGGCGAGAACAACGCCTTCGCCGATCCCGACGACCCGAACAACCTCTCGGGCACCGCGCGCTCGTTCATCGCCGGCATCCTCGAGCACGCCCCCGAGATCAGCGCGATCACCAACCAGTGGGTCAACTCCTACAAGCGGCTGATCCACGGTGGCGAAGCCCCGACCGCGGCCTCGTGGGGCCGGTCCAACCGGTCGGCGCTGGTGCGGGTGCCGATGTACACCCCGAACAAGTCGTCGTCGCGTCGCGTCGAGATCCGCAGCCCTGATTCCGCCTGCAACCCGTACCTGACCTTCGCGGTCCTGCTGGCCGCGGGTCTGCGCGGTATCGAGAAGGGCTACACGCTGCCCCCCGAGGCCGAGGACGACGTGTGGTCGCTGACCGACGCCGAGCGTCGCGCCATGGGCTTCCGTACCCTGCCCGGCACCCTCGACGAGGCCCTGCAGGCGATGGAGCGCTCCGAGCTGGTCGCCGAAACCCTCGGCGAGCACGTCTTCGACTTCTTCCTGCGCAACAAGCGCCGTGAGTGGGCCGACTACCGCTCACAGGTCACTCCCTGGGAGTTGAAGGAGTACCTGAGTCTCTGAGTGATCCCGGGCCGCCTTGATCCGGGCTGACCGGATCAAGGCTTCCGCGCCGAAAGCCCGCGGCGCCAGCCGCTAGGATCACAGCTATGGTCCGGCCACCGACTGCCCGCTCCGCTGTACCCGGCGTCGGCCGGCTCGGTCTCCTCGAACCGACAGCGGCGGCTTCCCTGCATCAACTCGGCTGGGACAACGTCGACGGGGTGCCGGTGCTCTGGGCACTCTCGCGTTCGCCCGATGCCGATCTCGCCCTGTCCACGCTGGTGCGGCTGCGCGAATCGCTCGAAGACGCATGGCCCGAACTGGATTCTGCGATCCGTTCCGACACCACGTTGCGCGGCAGGCTGTTCGGCTTGCTCGGCTCGTCGACGGCCTTCGGCGACCACCTGGTCGCTGCCCCGGCCGCGTGGAAAGTGCTGCGCGAGAACGAACTTCCCAGCCGTGACGAGCTGATCGCCGACCTGCTCGACGCCGTCGACGCGGCGCCGGAGACCGGACCCAACGCGGGGCCGATGCTGTGGCGTGCCGGGATCGCCGGTCCGGAGGCGGTCGCCTTGCTGCGCGGCAGGTACCGCGATCAGCTGATGTTGCTGGCCGCGGTCGACCTGGCCTCCACCGTCGAGAACGAACCGGTGCCGCCGTACCTGGTGGTCGGCAAGCACCTGTCGGACCTGGCCGATGCCGCGCTCACCGCCGCCCTGTCGGTCGCGGTGGCCAGGGTGTGTAAGAACGGCCCGGTGCCGGTGCGCCTCGCGGTGATCGCGATGGGCAAATGTGGTGCGCGAGAACTGAATTACGTCAGTGATGTCGACGTGGTGTTCGTCGCCGAACCGGCCGACGCGACCGCGACCCGGCTCGCCGCGGAGATGATGAGCGTCGCGAGCTCGGCCTTCTTCGAGGTCGACGCCGCACTGCGCCCCGAGGGCAAGGCGGGGGCGCTGGTGCGCACCCTCGACTCCCACCTCGCCTACTACAAGCGGTGGGCGCGCACCTGGGAGTTCCAGGCGCTGTTGAAGAACCGGCCGATGACCGGCGATATGGAACTCGGCAAGCAGTACCGCGACGCGCTGATGCCGATGGTCTGGACCGCGTCGGAACGTCCCGACTTCGTCGCCGACGTCCAGGCCATGCGCCGCCGGGTCGAGGACCTGGTCCCCGCCGACATGCGTGAGCGCGAGCTCAAGCTGGGCGCGGGCAGCCTGCGCGATGTCGAATTCGCCGTGCAGCTCCTGCAATTGGTGCACGGCCGGGTCGACGAGGCACTGCACGTCACCAATACCGTCGAAGCGCTCACGGCCCTCGCCGCGGGCGGCTACGTCGGCCGTGAGGACGCCGCCAACCTCACCGCCTCCTACGAATTCCTGCGCCTGCTCGAACACCGCCTGCAATTGCAGCGGCTCAAGCGCACCCACACCCTGCCCGCGGCCGATGACGAGGAGGGCATGCGCTGGCTGGCCCGCGCCGCCCACATCCGTCCCGACGGCCGCCAGGACGCGGTCGGCGTGCTCGACACCGACATCCGCCGCAACGCCGTGCGAGTCCGGCGCCTGCACGCGAAACTGTTCTATCGCCCGCTGCTGGACGCGGTCGCCCGGATGGACTCCGACGCGCTGCGCCTGAGCCCCGACGCCGCCGTCCGCCAGCTCGCCGCCCTCGGCTACGGCGCACCGGCCAACGCGCTCGGCCATCTCAAGGCGCTCACCGGCGGCGTCTCGCGCAAGGGCCGCATCCAGGCGCTGCTGCTGCCGACTCTGCTCGAATGGCTCGGTGACACACCGAATCCCGATGCCGGGCTGCTCGCGTACCGCAGGGTGTCTGAGGGGCTCGACGACCAGATCTGGTTCCTGCGCGTGCTGCGTGACGAGGGTGCGGTGGCCCAGCGTCTGATGATCGTGCTCGGGTCCTCGGAGTACCTGCCCGACCTGCTGATCAACGCGCCCGACACCATCCGCATGTACGCCGACGGGCCCGGCGGCCCGCAGTTGCTCAGCACAAAACCCGAAGACGTCGCCCGCGGCATGCAGACCGCGGCCGCCCGCTACGACGACCCGAAACGTGCTGTCGCGGCAGCACGTTCACTGCGCCGCCACGAACTGGCCAGGGTCGCCTCGGCCGATGTGCTCGGCATGCTGGACGTCGCACAGGTGTGCGCGGCGCTGTCGTCGGTGTGGGTTGCGGTGCTCGAGGCGGCACTGAGCGCGGTCATCCGCGCCTCGGAGGCCGAACGTGGTGCGCCCGCGCCCGCCGACTTCGCGGTGATCGGCATGGGCAGGCTGGGCGGGATGGAACTGGGCTACGGCTCCGACGCCGACGTGCTGTTCGTCTGCGATCCGCGCCCCGGTGAGGACGAGGCCACGGCTGTGAAATGGGCCAACGGGATCGCCGAGAAGGTGCAGCGGCTGCTCGGCGCACCGAGCGTCGACCCGCCTTTGCAGGTGGATGCGGGCCTGCGTCCCGAGGGGCGCAACGGGCCCCTGGTCCGCACGCTGACCGCTTATCAGGCCTACTACGCGCAGTGGGCCCAGCCGTGGGAGATGCAGGCGCTGCTGCGCGCCCACCAGGTGGCGGGCGATCAGGATCTGGGCGTGCGCTTCCTGCATGTCATCGACCCGATCCGCTATCCGACCGGCGGGGTGTCGGAGGAATCGGTCCGCGAGATCCGCCGCATCAAGGCGCGCGTGGACTCCGAGCGACTCCCGCGCGGTGCCAACCCGTCGACCCACACCAAGCTGGGCCGCGGCGGCCTGGCCGATATCGAATGGACCGTCCAGCTCCTGCAACTGCGCCACGCGCACGAGATACCCGCGCTGCACAACACCTCGACCCTGCAGTCGCTCGACGTGATCGAAGCCGAGGGCATCCTCGAACCCGAAGACGTCGCGCTCCTGCGGGAATCGTGGATCACCGCCACCGCCGCCCGCAACGCCCTCGTCCTGGTCAAGGGCAAGCCGACCGACCAACTCCCCGGCCCGGGCCAGCTGCTCTCGGCGGTGGCTCGGGTAGCCGGCTGGCCCAACGACGACGGCAGCGAATTCCTCGACACCTACATGCGCATCACCCGCCGCGCGAAGGCCGTCGTCGAGCGCGTGTTCGGGGGATAGTCCGGACATGAAAAAGCCCCGCACCACTGGTGCGGGGCTTTTTCAGTTCACGCCGAAATCAGATGGCGCGGACGTCCTGGGCCTGGGGGCCCTTCTGGCCCTGGCCGACCTCGAACTCCACCCGCTGTCCCTCTTCGAGGGACTTGAAGCCCGAGCCGCCGATAGCCGAGTAGTGAACGAAGACGTCGGGGCCGCCTCCGTCTTGGGCGATGAAGCCGAAGCCCTTTTCGCCGTTGAACCACTTGACGGTGCCTTGAGTCATGTTTTAAAAGTCTTTTCCGTAGGTGAGCCATGGCGATCACTTGCGATCAGCCCAGTCTCAGCAACCCAGTATGCCATACTCGCCAGCAAACCGCGCCTTGCGGTTTGCCACACTGCGATGTGGGCGGCGTATACCGTGGAAAATCGGCGTGTCGAGTCGGTCGGCAACCAATGTGAACGCCCCTTTCACATCGCGTCGCGGACTGTGCCAATCTGAGCGGTATGGGTGAGATGAACGCGGGGCGTGGCGGGCACGTCGACCTGGCCATGCGGGTGCTCGACGCACACGTGGCGTTCACCAAGCAGCAGTTGCGCGAGCCCGCCGGCTTCCTCGAGTTCGTCACCGAGGAGATCGACGGCGCGCTCGACGAGGCCGCGGAACTGACCCTCGCGCAGGCGGTGACCCGTGAGCAGATCAAGGCGGTCGCGCACAAGTTCGCCGTGCAGGTTCCCGTCGAGGGCGCAATTCCCGAACTCGTCGGTGAGATCGCCACCCGCCTGTACAACCATCGCGCCAACGACGAGATCGAGGTCGGTGAGCTCGTCGACAACCGCCGCTTCGACGAGCTGGTCGACGGCGTAGCCGATCTGGATCTCACCCACCGGCTGGTGCGTCTGGTGCTCAACAGCCCGGTGACCGTCGACGCGTGCGTCGAGGCGGTCCAGCGCGCGGTGGTCACCGCGGTCGACGACGGTTTACACCCCGAAGGCGGTGGCCTGGCCCGGACGCTGCGCGGTGCGCTGTCGCGGCTGGCCGAACCCGCGATGCCCGCGATCGAGCACGGTGTCGGCAGGCTCACCCGCACCGGTGCGCGATTCGTGTTGCGCGGCAACAGCAGTGACGCCGACGAAGTGTTGCTCGACAGCGCCCGCGAGACCTGGCGCAAACACACCGGCGTCGCCGTCGGCTCGTTCCGTGATCTGGTCTCGGCCACCGATGTCGAAGACATCGTCGTGCTCGTCTTCGAATTCTGGCGCACCTTCCGCGATACCGACTACTTCCGCGCCCTGCTCGACGAGGGCGTGGACCACGTCTTCGATAAGTACGGCGACACCCCCCTTGCCGAATTGCTGGCTGAGCTGGGCGTAGGGCGCGCGGAGATGCTCGAGGAGGCGCTGCGTTTCGGCCCGCCGGTCCTCGAAACACTCGACGAGCGCGGTTATCTCGACACCGTGCTGCGTCGCAGGCTGGCACCGTTCTACGCATCGGAGGCCTTCCGGGCAGCGGTGTCCGGGATGGAGTGATCACGCCAGTTCCGTTCGGCCGCTGGCATGTCGGGATGTGTCGGTACGATTCGTGCAACGATGGGGCGCTTGTCTGCCACCGGATCTCGATCGAAAGGCTGCCGTGACACGTCTGTCCACCCTGCTCGACCAGATCGACTCCGGTGCTGTGCTGCTGCCCGAATTCCAGCGCGGCTACGTGTGGAACCGCGACCAGGTGCGTGGACTCATGCGGTCGCTGTATCTCGGGTATCCGGTCGGTGGGTTGCTGGTGTGGGAGACCGGGTCCGAGGAGATCGCGGTACGCGGGTCGACGACCGGCTCGGGGCTGCGCCAGTTGCTGCTCGACGGTCAGCAGCGCATCACCACGCTGTACGGGATCATGCGCGGGACAGCGCCGTCGTTCTTCGAAGGCGACGAGATCGCTTTCACCGGTCTGCATTTCGATGTCGAGCGGGAGCTCTTCGAATTCCAGGTGCCCGGCCGCGATACCGCACCGGCCTGGATCGACATCACCGAACTGTTCGCCCAGGGCCCGATGCACTACCTGGCCAGGTTCCCGGACGAGTCGCCGGAAACCCTTGCCCTCTATCTCGATCGGCTGAACAAGGTTCGCGAGGTCGCCAACCGCGAGTTCAACGTCGAGACCATCACCGGATCGGATCGCACGGTCGACGAGGTGGTCGACATCTTCAACCGGGTCAACTCCGGCGGCACCAAACTGTCCAAGGGCGACCTCGCGCTGGCCACTCTGTGCGCGCAGTGGCCGCAGGCCCGCGGCAACCTGCGCGACCACCTGATCCGCTGGGACAAAGACGGCTACACCTTCACCCTGGACTGGTTGCTGCGCAACGTGATCGCCGTCGGCAACGGCCGCGCGCACTTCGACGCGCTCGGCGATCTGGCACCCGCGGAATTCGAGCAGGCCCTGGTGGCCACCACGAAACAGGTGGACACCTTCCTCGACACGGTGGCGGGCAGGCTCGGCCTCGATCACGACCGAGTCCTGATGGGGCGCTACGCGATTCCCGTGATCACCCGCCTGCTGTTCCTCAACGGCGGCCGCTTCGACGACGACCTGCACCGCGACCGGGTGCTGTACTGGTACGTGCATTCCGCGCTCTGGGGCCGGTTCAGCGGCTCCACCGAGACGTTCCTGCAACAGGACTACGACACGCTCGAACGCGGCGGCATCAACGCGCTGATCGGCTCGCTCGAACGGCTGCGCGGTGGCTCGCTCGACCTGTGCGCCGACGACTTCGCCGGTGCCACTCGCGGTTCCCGGTTCTATCCGCTGCTGTACATGCTCACCCGCGTCGACGGTTCCCGCGATCTCGGCACCGGCTCCGAACTCGGCATCGAGCAGTTCGGTGAGCGCACGCCGGTGCAGGTGCACTACCTGTTCCCGAAAACCCTGCTGCGCGACGCCGGTTACGAACGCAACGAGATCAACGCGATCGCCAATTTCTGCTTCCTCAGCCCCGGCTCCGAGGCCGAGCTCGGCGAGCGTGAGCCCGCCGACTACTTCGCCGAGATGGAACGGCGCAACCCGGGTGTGCTCGCCTCGCAGTGGATTCCGACCGACCCGTCGCTGTGGCGGGTGGAGAACTACCGTGAGTTCCTGCGGGCGCGCCGCAAAATGCTCTCCGCCTCGGCGGATGCGTTCCTCGAAAAGCTGCGCACCGGCAAGCTGCACCGCCCGACCCTGCTGACGGTGGGTGTCGCCGGAGTGACCATCGGCGATCCCGCGGTGGACCAGGTCAACGCACTCGTCGACGACCTCGTCGCCGACGGCTTCGGCTTCCCGCTGCTCGACAGTGAGGTCTCCGACCCGGTCACCGGCCGCGAACTCGCCGTCGCCGAAGCCTTTTGGCCAGAGGGCCTGCAGCCGGGCGTCGGCATGCCGGTGGTGCTGGTGCTCGAGCCGTCCAATGCCGACCTCACCCGCTTCGCCCAGCTGGGCTACGCGGTGTTCACCTCTGTCGACGCCCTGCGCGGCTATGTCGACAACCTGCGCGTGGAAGCCTCCGGCGACAGCGGCATCGACGGCCCGGTCGGCGATCTGGCCGCGTTGGCCGACCGCCTGCCCGCCACCTGGGTCGGCAATTCCGAACAGGTCTGGTTCCGCTTCGCCTGGAACCTGCTGGAGCGTGACCGCGCCGAGGGCCCCGACGCGCTGCTCGGTCCCGAACAGCTGGCCCTGCGCTACATCGCCCTGTGGGCGCTCACCCGCACCTTCTACATCCACGCTTTCGACCAGGGCAACCCGGGCGAATGGCGCTACTACCTCGGCGACGCCATCGGCCCGAGCCCGCTGGTCCCGCGTGCGTGGCTGGCCCAGCGCGCCGTCGAATCCGGTGCGCTGGCCCCCGGCATGCCGCCCGGCGACGAGGACATCGCGATCGCTCTGGTCCACGGGGTCATCGAGACCGTCGACGAGGTCGCCACCGTGCTGTCCCACCTTCTCGGCGGGCCCGGTCTGTTCGCCTCGCTGTGGGCGTCGGCGGGCGCGGCCGAACATTACGGCTACCCCCTGTCCACCGATCAGATCAACGACCTCATCAACCAGGTGGTCAACGATCCCGAGTCCCGAAAGATCCAGGCCTACAACTGGATCGAGGCGGGTCTGCCGCTCTAGGGCCTACCGGTCGCGCGCTGAAAGGTCGAGACGAAGTCGGTCAGCGCGGTGCGGTCCTCGAGGTCGGCCGGTCGGTAGCCGTGGTCGGCTTCGACCGTGATCGCGGTGCCCGCGCCGACGCGCAGCTCATCCCAGCAGACCGGGAGAACCGGGAGCTGCACGGTGCGCTCACCGACGGTCAGGGTGATCGCCGAGGTGTACTTGTTCGCGACGGTCATCAGCTCCTCGACGGCCCGCTCGGTGAGTGGACCCGCGGCGGAGAACTCTTCGATGTACACGGTCACCTCCCTTCCGGCGGCCAGTGTAGGTCCTCATGGAGTTCCCAAGACAGCCGCAAGAGACCTGAAAGCGGCGCCGCTTAGGGTGACCTCATGATGCGTAAATGGGCGGAACGAGCGTTGCTCGTCCTGGGGTGGGGCGCGGTGGTCGCGGCGGTGGCCGGGATCGTGTTGCATGTCGTGGACTGGCGCCAGAAGTCGATGGTGCTGTTGGCGTCGGGGGCGATGTGGTTGATGCTCGGCGCGGTCGTGGGACTGGTGCTGTTGCTGCTCGCCCGAGGCTGGCGCAGCTCGGGGGCGGCGGCACTGGTGCTGGCCGGTGCCGCGTGGTTGGTGGTGCCGTCCTACATTCCGGAGGCCAGGGCCGCCGATGGGCCCGAACTCGTGGTGATGCAGTCGAACATCCTGTTCGGCCAGGCCGATCCGGTCGCCGTGGTCGGTGCGGTGCGGGAGAACAACGTCGACGTGCTCACCGTCGAGGAGTTGACCGTCGACTCGATCACGGGTCTGCGTGTGGCCGGACTCGACGAACGACTGCCCTACTTCTACCTGGAACCGGCGCAGTCGGGTGGTGGCGGCACCGGCATCTACAGCCGATACCCGTTGCGCGACACCAAGAAATACGACGGCTTCGTCATGAGCAATATCTCGGCGACGATGGAACATCCACAGCGCGGGCCGATGTCGGTCTTCGCGTTCCATCCGATCCCGCCGAATATCGACTTCGGTGCCTGGTCGGCCGAGATGCGCCGGGTCGACGAGATCCTCGCGGCGACCAGCGCACCCGCGATCGTCGGCGCGGATTTCAACGCGACACACGACCACTCGGCCTATCGAGCACTGCTCGACGGCGCGTTCGCCTCGGCCGCCGACCAGACCGGCGACGGTGTCCTGCTCACCTACCCGGCGGATCGCCGGTGGGGACCGGTGATCGGGATCGATCACATCCTCGTCGCAGGTGGGGTGGCCGAACAGATCCGCACGCTCACCATCCCCGGCTCCGACCATCGCGCGGTGCTGGCCACGATCCGAATGGACCTGTGACAGTAGTCGTTTACCATGTGAGCGCTCGATCGCGGACCGCAAGGCGGCCGCGTCATTTTTGGGGAGGACAGCGCATGAGAAGACATCGGTTCGGCGCGACCATGGCAGCTTTGATGAGTATCGGCATGCTCGTATCCGGTTGCGGCGCGACAACTGTCGCGAGCGACCAGGCGCAGCCGATCATGGACAATCCATGGGAGGTGGCGGGCGCGGCGTCGTCCACCGGTCCCAGCGGGTCGCGTCCCGGTGTGCCCGACACGGACAAGAAGGCCGACAACGGCGACAACGGCAAGATCGACAAGCTCGCGCTCAACGCCATCGCCGACATCGAAGAGTACTGGCAGACCGAGTATTCCAAGACTTTCCGTGGCAATTTCAAGCCCGCCTCGAAGTACATCTCCTGGTCGGCGAAGGCGCCGGAGTCGGAGTCGGTGCAGTTCTGCAAGAGCAGCACCTACAAGCTGGTCAACGCCGCGTACTGCCCGCTCGACCACACCATCGGCTGGGACCGCACCGTCCTGCTGCCGCTGCTGGTCGACAAGTACAAGGAAATGTCGGTGGTGATGGTGCTCGCCCACGAATACGGGCACGCCATCCAGTCCCAGGCCGACCTGCTGCGCGGGTTCCTCACCGATGCGCTGGTCAAGGAGCAGCAGGCCGACTGCCTGGCCGGTGTGTTCCTTCGTCATGTGGCAGAAGGCAATTCGAAGCACTTCACGCTCAACACCACCGACGGGCTCAACGGTGTGCTCGGCGCGACCGTCGCCGTGCGCGACCGCGACCCCAACGATCCCGACGCCGTGCACGGTTCGGCGTTCGAGCGGGTGACGGCGGTGCAGATGGGTTACACCCAGGGCGCCAAGTCGTGCAAGGACATCAACGAGGACGAGATCGAGAAGCGTCGCGCCGGCCTGCCCGTCACCTTCGAAGAAGATGAACGCGACAAGCAGCTGCCGGTGAACAAGGAGACCCTGACCACCCTGGCCGCCCAGCTCGGCAAGTCGATGCCGGTGAAGACCGCGCCGAAGTTCGACTACGCCGGCGTCACCCGCAACTGCGCGTCGACGACCACCACCGAGCCGGTCTCCTACTGCCCGGGCTCGAACACCATCGGCACCGATGTCCCCGCCATGGCCAAGCGTGCGGGTGAGGGGTCGAGCGCCAAGGAGGAGCCGCTGTCGGCGGTCGTCACCGGTGACTACAACGCCGCCGCGGTGTTCGTGTCCCGCTATGCCCTCGCGGTGCAGCAGGATCGCAAGCTGTCGCTGTCGGGTGCCGAGTCGGCGGGCCTGCGTACGGCGTGCCTGACGGGCGTGCTCACCACGAAACTCAGTGAGCCGAACAGTGATCCGCGCCTGTCGGCCGGTGACCTCGACGAAGCGGTCTCCGGCCTGCTCGCCGACGGCCTCGCCGCCTCCGACGTCAACGGCAAGGTGGTGCCGAGCGGATATCAGCGCCTCGAGGCGTTCCGCACCGGTGTCCTCAGCGGCGAGCAGGCCTGCCTGAACCAGTTCAAGTAGTCAGCGCGAGGTAGGCAGTGACCGCAGGGAGCTGAGAGTGTTCGCCACCGCGCGGGCAGCCTCGGCTCCCTTGGTCACGAAGTGGTTGGTGTAGTAGTCCACGTGCTCGCTGTGCTCGTGGAAGTGGTGCGGGGTGAGCACTACCGAGAACACCGGCACATCGGTGTCGAGCTGCACGCGCATCAGGCCGTCGATCACCGCGGAGGCGACGAAGTCGTGGCGGTATATGCCGCCGTCGACGACCAGGGCCGCGGCGACGATCGCGTCGTAGCGGCCGGTGCGGGCCAGGCGTTGGGCATGCAGCGGGATCTCGAACGCGCCGGGGACGTCGAACACCTCGACGACCTCGGGATCGAACCCGAAGCCGGTGTATTCGGCGAGGAAGCCCTCGTGCGCCTTGTTGACGATGGAGCTGTGCCAGCTGGCGCGGATGAAGGCAACGGCGCCGGTAGACGTGGTCATGGGTGGTAAGTCTACTAGTGTCGCCCGCGCAAAAACTTACTGACCGGTAACATGGGTTGACAGCCAGTCGGTGACATCGCCGAGCACCTTCGCGCGCTCGGGCTCGTTGAACACCTCGTGGTAGAGCCCGGGATAGCGCAGCACTGTCACGTCGGTCGAGCCCGTGTCACGCTCGAGCAGATCGGCGCTCGACGGTGACGCGATCACGTCGGCGGTGCCGTGCACTACCAGCAGCGGCGCGGTGAGCGCGCCGAGACGCTGCTTCACCAGCGCGGTGTGCTGCAGGATCTCCACCGCGGTGCGCGCGGGCAGCTTGCCGCGGAACACCAGTGGGTCGTCGTCGTAGGCGCGTACCACCTCGGGATCGCGGCTGATCGTGGACGAATCCAGGGTCAGCACACCGAGATTCGGTGCGAACCGGGTGAGCAGGGGAGCGGCGAGGCGCTGGAGCGGATTGCCGAGCGGGATGTCCAGCGGCGGCGCGGACACGATGATGCCCGCCACGTCGACCGGTCCGCGGGTCGCCTGGTGCAGGACCACGAGGCTGCCCATCGAATGCCCGAGCAGGAACCGGGGGACACCGGGATGGGCGGCGCCCGCGAGATCGAGCAGGGTCGCGACATTGTCGGCGGCGCCCTGCATCGAACCGATATTGGCCGCCGGGCCCTCGGACAGGCCGTGCCCGATGTGGTCGAGCGCGTAGACCGCGAAGCCGGCCTCGGCCAGTGTCGTGCCGACGTGTTCGTAGCGGCCCGAGTGTTCGGCGACGCCGTGCACCAGCACCACCACCGCGCGCGGTGTGGACTCCGGTTGCCATGCGCGCCAGGCGATCTTGCCGCCGTGGCCCGCGAACTCGCCGGTGTCGGTCGTCATCGTGGCGCTCCTCCTGCTTCGGGCGCCGCGGCGAGCCGCTCGATGAGACGCCGGTTGAACTCGATCAGCCGAGCGTAGTTGAGTCGCGAGATCCGCTCGTCGGTTCCGTGGATCCGTTCCAGATCCGCCGCGGTCAACACGATCGGCGCGAAGTTGCAGCGGGTCGCGGCCAGGCCGTCGTAGTGGCGTGAATCGGTGGCGCCGGGCACGATCCCGGTGGTGGTCACGATCCCGGGCACCACGCTCGACGCCAGCTCGGCGACCATGTCGAAAGCCGGACCCGGCCCGTGGAACCGCGAGGGCTCCGATGCGGGCCCGACGAGGTCGATCGCCACGCCGATATCGCGGATCACCCTGGTGCAGTGCGCCAGCACCGCCGCCACCGAATCACCGGGCAGGATACGGAAATTCACCAGCGCCTCGGCGCTCTGCGGGAGCACATTGGCCTTCACGCCGCCGCTGATCACGGTGGGCGCGGTGGTGGTGCGCACCAGCGCCTCGGTGGTCGGGCCCGTCGCCATGATGCGGGCGACGAGCGGTCCGGCCAGCCTGGACAGCCCGCGTGCGTCGGTGAGCTCGAGCAGCCGGCGTCGTGGTTCGGGCAGCGCCTCACGCATGCGGGCGAGCATGTCGCTGATCACCGGCGTCAGCCGCAGTGGCATCGGATGGTCCTGCACGCGTGCGACCGCGCGTGCCAGCCGTCCCACCGCGGTCTGCTTGCCGGGCATCGAGGAGTGACCGCCGATCTCGGTGACCGAAAGCCGTACCGTCGCATAGCCTTTCTCGCCGAGCATGATGCTGGCCACCGGCCGGTCGACCCCGTCGGCGACGCCGTCGGTGATCACCCCGCCCTCGTCGAGCAGCAGCTCCGCGCGCACGTCCTGGTCGCGCAGGTGCTGGGCCATCCGGACCGCGCCGCCGTCGCCGAAGACCTCTTCGTCGTGACCGAAGGCGAGGAACACGGTGTGGTGCGGGCGAATTCCGGTTTCCAGCGCCGACTCGACCGCTTCCAGGACGGCGAGCACGCGGCTCTTGTCGTCGATCGCGCCACGGCCCCAGATGAATTCGTCGTCGACGACACCGTCGAACGGGGGATGGGTCCAGCGTTGCGCGTCGTCGACCGGTACCACGTCCTGGTGGGCGAGCAGGATCGCCGACACCGCGCCCGGCTCGGCGCCGTCCCAGCGGTAGAGCCTGCTGTGACCGAAGGTCGTCAGTGTCAGCTCGGCGTGCACGCGGGGGAACGATGTCTCGAGGTGGGTGGCCAGGCGCGCGAACTCCGCGTGTGCGGTGTGCGCGGGATCTTCGGTCGACACCGTCACGCACTGCAGCGCGACTGCCAGCCGCCGGGCGACCTCGTCATCGACGCCCTCGGTGACGGGGGGCAGGGCGGGGTTCTCGGTGATCGGGCGCATCTCAGCCATTGTGGCCTGTGGCGTGGGCCGCCGCCCGCCGAACGTGCCCGAAACGCCGGGATCGTCGCGCGGTGTGATGCGGTCAGACGCCCCGGCGGCGCGCCATCTAAGCTGACACCATGGCAGGAGGCAAGGGCGGCAAGCCGTCGAAGGAAGCCAGGGCCGCGGCTAAAGCGGCCCGTAAGCAGGCATCACGCGAGCGTCGTCAGCAGTTGTGGCAGGCGTTCAACATGCAGCGCAAGGAAGACAAGGCGCTGCTGCCGCTGATGATCGGCGCACTGGTCGGCACCACGGTGGTCTTCTTCCTCATCGGGCTGATCTTCGACATGCAGTGGTTCCTGCTGCCGCTGGGTCTGCTGCTGGGTGTGCTGCTGGCATTCATCCTGTTCGGGCGCCGCGTGCAGAAGAACGTGTACCGCAAGGCCGAGGGTCAGGCGGGCGCCGCGGCGTGGGTGCTGGAGAACCTGCAGGGCAAGTGGCGGGTCGCCAACGGCGTCGCCGCGACCACCCAGCTCGACGCCGTGCACCGCGTGATCGGCCTGCCCGGGGTGATCTTCGTCGCCGAGGGTTCGCCGCAGCGGGTCCGCTCGCTCATCGCGCAGGAGAAGAAGCGCACCGCCCGCCTGGTCGGTGACACCCCCATCTACGAAGTGATCGTCGGCAACGAGGAAGGCCAGACTCCCCTCAAGGAGCTGCAGAAGTACCTCACCAAGCTGCCGCGCAACATCGACGTCAAGCGGATCGACCAGATCGAGGGCAGGCTCTCGGCCCTGAGTTCGCGCAGTGGTCCCGCGATGCCGAAGGGCCCGATGCCCCCCGGTGCGAAGATGAAGGGCATGCAGCGCGCGATCCGTCGCCGCTGACCCACTCCCGCCGCGAGCCCGTCACCTTGTCAGGTGACGGGCTCGCGCCGTTTCAGGCGTTGGGTGAGCGGCCGGTCAGCAGCCACAGGACCCGGTCGTATGCCAACAGGTGGTAACCGACGAGAACAGCCGCCGAGATCAAGGCGAGCCGCGGCAGCGAAGCGGCCCACAGTGCCGCGGCGCCACCGAAGAGCACCGCGAACTCGACGAGCAGCCGGACCGGGCCGGAGACGGGCACCGGTGAACCGCCGCCGCGTCCCGGATCGTCGGGCAGGGTGAACACGCCCCACAGCGTCGCGGCCGCGATCGGCAGGACCACCACGAGCAGGTACCGCCATGGCGAGTCGAAGGCGCGCCATCCGTAGACGCCGAACGAGGCGATGGCGATCAATTCGAGCAGAAAACGTACGGCCAACATGGCCGGATTCAGTGACACGGCTTGATCGTATGGCCGCGCGCGAGTACGAGCGGGCCCAACGCCTCAGCGAGCGTTGACCAGTGCCGTCCCGGTCGCCCGGTCGTGCATGCCGCGGCCGTCGGCATCGGTGAACAGCGCGGGCACCACGAACACCAGCAGCACCTGCCTGGCCAGCGCGCGCACGAAACCCACCGCCACCGGAGCGTCGATGCGCAGCACCCGCAGCTTCGTGAAGTACTGCCCCGGGGTGAACCCGAACAGCGTCACCGCGGCCACGCCGACCACGAACCACACCAGCAGCGGCATCGACGACGATGCGAAGCTGCGGGTGATCACCGCGGCGATCCCGACCGCGATGAACCAGTCGATGAACAGCGCGACGACGCGTCGCCACGTCGGGGCGAGCGAGCCCGCTCCCTCGCGCGGCAGCCCGTACAGCTCACCGGGGTAGCCGGAGATGTCCGAGTCGCCGGGTTCGCCCGGGGATCCGGATAGCCATGTGCCGGTAATACGCGCCATGGGACCCAGGATAGTGGCGCGCGATCGGTCGCCCACGACCGCATTAATGGAGGTCACGTCAGCGCGGGATCACGCGGATGGCAGGATTAGCGTGAAGATCGCACCCGGATGGCTGACATCACCCAGGCATCCGGCTCGCGTAACACTGGCGAAACATAGCCTTGACTGTTGGGAAACACCGCGTCCTTAGCGTCAGGTCGCGACGAACCCCTTCGTAGCGACTGCGCGCAGGTCGTTCGAAAGGGCCAGCATCGCGACTGGCTGGGAACCGATTCGTAAGGAGAGCAAGTGACGTTCAGCACGGCCGAAGAGGTCATCCAGTACATCAAGGAAGAGGACATCGAATACGTCGATATCCGCTTCTCCGACCTGCCCGGCGTCCAGCAGCACTTCTCGATCCCGGCCAAGGCGTTCACCGCTGACCTGGCGGAAGAGGGTCTGGCGTTCGACGGCTCCTCGGTGCGTGGCTTCCAGTCGATCGACGAGTCGGACATGCTCCTGCTCCCCGACTTCAGCACCGCCCGGATCGACCCGTTCCGCGCCGCGAAGACGCTCAACCTGAACTTCTTCGTGCACGACCCGTTCACCCGTGAGGCGTATTCCCGCGACCCGCGCAACATCGCGCGCAAGGCGGAGGAGTACCTGCGTTCGACCGGTATCGCCGACACCGCCTTCTTCGGCGCCGAGGCCGAGTTCTACATCTTCGACGGCATCCGTTACGGCTCCGGCATGAACGGCTCGTTCTACGAGATCGAGTCCGTCTCCGGTTCGTGGAACACCGGCAAGGAGTTCAACCCGGACGGCAGCCGCAACCTCGGCTACAAGGTCCGCAACAAGGGTGGCTACTTCCCCGTCGCCCCGTACGACCACTACGTCGACCTGCGCGACAAGATCTCGACCAACCTGCAGAACGCGGGCTTCGAGCTCGAGCGCGGCCACCACGAGGTCGGCACCGCCGGTCAGGCCGAGATCAACTACAAGTTCGGCACGCTGCTCTCGGCGGCGGACGACCTGCAGCTGTTCAAGTACATCGTGAAGAACACCGCGTGGCAGGAAGGCAAGTCTGTCACCTTCATGCCGAAGCCCCTCTTCGGTGACAACGGCTCGGGCATGCACGTGCACCAGTCGCTGTGGAAGGACGGCAAGCCGCTGTTCCACGACGAGGCCGGCTACGGTGGCCTGTCGGATCTGGCGCGTCACTACATCGGCGGCATCCTGCACCACGCCCCGTCGCTGCTGGCGTTCACCAACCCGACCGTCAACTCCTACCACCGTCTGGTGCCGGGCTACGAGGCCCCCATCAACCTGGTGTACTCGCAGCGCAACCGCTCGGCCGCCGTGCGTATCCCGGTGACCGGCAACAACCCGAAGGCCAAGCGCATCGAGTTCCGCGCGCCGGACTCCTCGGGCAACCCGTACCTGGCCTTCGCCGCCATGATGATGGCAGGCCTGGACGGCATCAAGAACAAGATCGAGCCGATGGCCCCGGTCGACAAGGACCTCTACGAGCTCCCGCCGGAGGAGGCCAAGAACATCCCCCAGGCCCCCACCAGCCTGGCCACGGTCATCGACCGCCTCGAGGCAGATCACGACTACCTCACCGAGGGCAACGTCTTCACGCCTGACCTCATCGAGACCTGGATCAACATCAAGCGCGAGAGCGAGATCGCCCCGGTCAACCTCCGTCCGCACCCGTACGAGTTCGAGCTCTACTACGACGTGTGATCCTGACCTGCGGGAACGGGCCTGATCGGCCCGTTCCGTCCGCAGTGAACGGTTTCGAGTCCGCCCGCTGCGGGGAAACCGAGCGGGGGGGGGCGGCGGTGACGCGCCGGCGGGGGGAGGGGAAGAGCGGGGTGTGGGGGGAGGGGGTGAAATAGCCTGT
>NZ_JBSFTG010000028.1:0-21965 GCF_053590715.1 Nocardia sp. NPDC003183 | reverse complement strand
TCATCGTGACTACTTTCTCTCTTATGGTGTCGCACGGACTATCGACCGCGCTTGAACCTCGCCCCAAGCCAGCACGCACACCGGACGAAGTATTTGATTGGTGCGATGTCAATCGGTCCCGGTCGGCCGGATGCCTGCACTCCAAGGGGAATGTTTCGAGGGCCGTCGGGTCACAAACCCCGAGCCCGGTCCAGTACCGAACCTGCGTTCGCGGTAGTGTCGCCGCGCCACGCGATATGAAGATCGGGGCGAACCAGCACGTATCGGGCACCAAAATAGCCGTGCAGGTCAGGTCGGTGTAGCCGATATCGGGCGAACGGGAGTCTCCGCTGTTGCGCCGCGGCGTCCCATTCCGGTGCGGCAGGCGCGGCGATCTCGAGCAAGGTGTAACCCGGTCCGAGGACGTCGTAGAGCGACCGACGGCGATCCAGCCACAGATGCGGCAGCCGGGATCCCGGTATTCCGGATGGTCGATAGCTGGACGTCGGGCCCTCGTCCACGATCGTGTTCGGTGAGTCGATCATCGGCGCGTCCTGGTAGGTCGCTCCGAGTACGAACCCGAGGGTGTACATCTCGGCCGTTTTGGTTTGTCGGATCAACGCGGCGGCCTTCAGTCGGGCTTGCACGCCGTCGTCGCCGTCACGGTCGAGCCCGGGTTGGACCAAATCGCCGGTGAGTACCTGCATGTTGCGTTCGGCCTCGGCGATCGCACGCAGTGCCATAGGCCGGCGCTCGATCTCGTAGGAATCGAGCAGATGTGGACCTGCCCAACCCTCGATGGCAGCGGCCAACTTCCAACCGAGATCGACGGCATCGCCGATGCCGGTGTTCGCACCGAATCCACCCCAGGGCGGGTTCTGGTGTGCGGCGTCGCCGGCCAAGAAGCAGCGATCGCTTCGATACGTTTCGGCGACGAGCATCCGAGCTTGCCAGGGGTCCATGCTGCGGATGCTGATCGGGAATTCTTCGCCGATCATGGCGTGAACGGCACGGCGGGCAGATTCCTCCGTGAGATCGGGTGGCGCATCGACGATGATGGCCCACCAGTTGTCTTCGGTGTCCAACGTCCCCATGAGTCCGTTGGTATCGGAATTGACCACCCAGTACTGCACGGCGCGGCCTTGCGCGTGCCTTTGAGAGAGTCCCGGGGCGTCGAAGATGACTTGGACGTTTTGCACCTCGTGGCCGCGGCCGGAGAGCTGAGCACCGATCTCATGGCGCACTCGGCTACGGCTGCCGTCCGCACCGACGAGGTACTTGGCGCGGATCTGCCGACGCTCTCCACCTGGGCCGACAGCGACGGCGTCGACTCCGGAATCGTCCTGACGTAGCTCGTCGAGTGCGTATCCCCACCAGGTCGTCACCGACTGGCGGACGCCCAGGCTGTCTCGGAGTGCTTCTTCGAGCCGGTTCTGTGCACACCATTGAGCGGGTTCGGCAAGATCGTCGCGCTGGATATCCGAGAGCGCAAAGACGCCGTCGAAGCGTTCGATGGTGTGTCCGGTGAGGCTGGTGCAGAAGACCGCGGAATCCGACCAGCCGAACGGCAGGCGCGCGTTGGCGCGAATGGTGTCCGCGACGCCGAGCCTGCGATAGGTAGCCATCGACACGGGGTTGATCTGTTTACACCTTGGCGACGCGGCGCCCGGCACGATGCGGGGCTCAATGACAGCGCAGGCGATACCACGCTCCCCCAGTTCATGGGCCAATGTCAGGCCGACCGGTCCAGCGCCGACGATCACGACGTCAGTGGTGTATGTGTTCGGTCTCATCGAATTCATGACGCCCTCCAAAAGCATTGTGGTTCAAGGATGTTCCACGACAAGTTGGCCTGTTTCACGTTGTGGTGGCTGCTGCGCGCGACGGCGAACGGGCACGAGGCTGATTGCGACGGCTCCGAGAACAGCGGGAACGACGAACCCGTAGAAGCCCGCGCCGGGTGTGACGATGAGGGCGGTGACGATCGTGAGATAGCTCGGCCCCACAATCGAGCCGAGTCGGCCGAGGCCCAGGCTCACACCGAGCGCCGTACCACGCAGCCGGGCCGGGTAATACTGGCTGACATAGGCGTTGATCAAGTTCTGCGTGCCGAGCGCGCCCAGACCCGCGACCGCCGACATCGCCAGCACGAGCCATCTCGATTGGTGCGTGCTCAACGCCAACATAGCGATCGCGGCGCAGAGGAACGACACGACCGTGATGGCCTTGATGTGGCCGCCACGATCCGCCAAGACCGCGGCGGCCAGCGTTCCGACGATCGCACCACCGTTGAATGCGATGGTGAACTCCAACGCGGAATGCAGGTCGTACCCCGCGCGGATCATCAGTGTCGGTAGCCATGTGCTGGCGCCATATACCAGCACCAGCCCGAAGAAGCCGGCGGTCGCGAACAGCAAGGTGGCGGCCCGTACTCGGGGTGCGAACACTTCCCGCAGTGGTGTCGTTTCGGGCAGCGAAGTCTCCAGCGTGTTCGCCCGGTCGTCGGTCGGCAATCCTGCCGGGATCAGCTTCCAGCACAGCGGAACGAGTGCCAATGGCAGTACCCCCACCAGGAACAACCACTGGAAATGCAGTTCGGGCAGGACCGCCCGGCCAACGGACGCGGCCACCATCCCGCCGACGGCGATCCCGGTCAGAGCGGTACCGACATCCAAGCTACGACGTGCCGGTGCTGCCCAATCGGCTACGAAGGCCACCACCAGTGGTGTCAGAGCTCCCAGCCCGATTCCGGTCAGGAAGCGACCGATGCCGAAGACCGAGAGGTTGGGCGCCAGACCAGTGATGATCATGCAGCCCGAAACCCACGTCAGGAACACCGTGATCGGAATCCTGCGCCCCCAGGTGTCGCTCGCACGGCCCGCGACGAACGCACCGAGCGGCATGCCGAGCGCGGTCACACTGCCGAGCAGCCCGAGCGTGGACGAACTGACGTCCCAGTCGGAGTAGTCGAGCAGCGATGGACCGACCGCCCCGAGAACGAATAGGTCGTAGCCATCTATGAAGAGGATCAACACACCGAGGGGCAACACCCAGCGTGGAGTTGAGGCCGTCAGGCGGTCTGTGGACTGCGTCATCGCAGAGGTGTCCTTCCCAGAACAGAGCAGTGGATCCGGGGCCGGACAGCGTCAGCGCTTCGACTGAGCGGAGCGGACGCCTTCAGCAGCGAGACAACCTGCGCGGCTGAACACCACCTTCGGAGAGCGGTCGTGGCGCACAGTCGCCGCAGTGCGTCCAGAAGAGGACCGATGGTGTGTCCCGAATCACTTTCGAAAGTATCACGAGAGATTCGACACATCAATAGCGTTTCGCATGAGAAGCTTCAGATCGAATGTTGGCGACGGAGGTGCGCCAACCGATACGAACGACCGAGGAGGTCGAATGACCATCACAGTCCGCCAGCAACTGGTGGGGAGCTGGAAGATGATCGACTGGAGGATTCTTCGGGGTGGCGAATCACTGGACCCGCCACTGGGTCCAGCCGATGCCTGCGGAGGGTTGCTGATCTACACAGACGGCGGGCTGATGAGCACGACCCTGTCCGTCGAGGACCGTACGCCGTTCGTCGACGACTCACTCGACGGCGGCACTGCTACAGAGAAGCGCAGAGCATACGAGTCGATCATCAATTACTGCGGGACGTTCGAAGTCGACGAAACGACCGGCACCGTCATCCACCACGTGCGGTATTCGACGTTTCCCAATTTCGTCGGCCTGGACCTGCGACGCACGTGCGTGTTCGAAGCAGACACGCTCAAACTCGACACCCCACCGATGAACTTCGGCGGAGAGCCGCTGGCCAGCTACATCCTTTGGCAACGAACGAAATAGGAGACAACAACCATGTCCGACATTCGGCGAATCGTCACCGGTCATGACACGTCCGGCAAAGCGATCTTCGTTGCCGACGGCACTGCCCGGCCACAACTGACCCGCGGCGTCGAGACGACCAACCTGTGGTTACACCGTGGCGCTCCCGACAACTCCGGCGAGTACGTAGACCCCGTCATCGCGGCTGTTCCGCTCGAACCACCCGACGGAGGCGCCGTCTTGCGAATTGTCGACTTTCCGCCTGCGTCGGCGGAATCGGCGCCCGACATGCACCGCACCGCGTCGCTGGACTACGCCTACATCATCGAGGGCGAGATCTACGCTGTCCTCGACGACGACTCGACACTGATGTATGCCGGAGACGTCCTCATACAGCGCGGAACCAATCACGGATGGGTGAATCGCTCGGACCGCCCGTGCCGAGTCCTGTTCGCGCTCTTGGATGCCGAACCTATCTCGTGAGCTGGCTATCGACGGTCCACCGCCGCCGAATTCGGTTCGTCCAGTGCACAACTGATCAGTAATTGTGCGGTGTGGGCGATGTGATCGCGCAATAGTTCCTGCGCGCGGTCGGCCTGGCGGGCCAGGGCTGCGTCCAGTAGCGCCTGATGCTCGCCGGCAACGTCGCGGTCCGGTTCGTTGCCGAAGGACATCGACCATTGCAGGTAGAGCTCGGCCTCTTGACGCAACGCTTGCGCGGTGTTGAGCAACCGGCGGTTGCGACAGCCTGCCAAGAGGGCGTTGTGGAATGCGACATGCGCCGCCGACCACTCGTCGGTCGGATGGTTCGGGTCGGCGGGATCCCGGTACTGCGCCCGCTCCAGAAGGTGGTGTGCGGCAAGGGCATCTGCTTCCCACCGCATGTCGCCATCGAGCACGGACAGCTTCAATACCAGCGATTCGATCTCGACGCGAGCAGTGGTCAGATCGGCCAGATCCTGATGCGACAGCGGGCGGACCAGGTAACCCTGATGCGCCTTCGCCGTTACCAATCCCTCGGCCGCCAGTCTTGTCAGCGCTTCGCGAGTTGCGCCCACGCTCGCCTTGTAGCGCTCCGACAGCTCCGGGAACTTCAGCCGCTCCCCAGGGATCAGGCGCCCGCCGAAAATGTCGGCTCGCAGCGCCTGGTAGACGCCGTCCGTGCGAGTCGTTCCGCTGTTCTTCACCATGCGACCACGGTAGCACCATACGAAACGCTAGCAAGGTATCGAAACTAGGTCGATAGTTTCGAAATTTGCCCACTTCATCACAGGCGCCACCCGGCCGGTGGGACACAGCGTCGCCGCAACCCGACAGCAACACGTACCAGTTTTTCGAAAGACACTTGAAGTATCGAAAGAAGCTTGCTACTTTCGAAAGTGACTCAAGGCACAACACCGCGCGGGGAGGGCATAGCCCACCCCCTTGAACCAGGGAGCACGCATCGTGCGATTCGCCAACATCTCTGACCGGCTATCACTGGTCACGGCATCTGACACCGTCGTAGATATCGCGCAGGCGAGCTCGGATCGGTTCGGCTCGACGATGCAGGACGCCTATAGCCGATGGGAAGAGCTGGTCACCTTCTGCTCCACAGTCACCGACACCGGGCGACCGCTCGCCGATATCCCACCGTCGGAGTTCGGAAATCCGGCGCCACAGCCGCGGCAGATCTTCGCGATCGGACTGAACTATGCCGATCACGCAGCCGAGTCATCCCTCGCTGTACCCGAGGAACCACCGGTCTTCACCAAGTTCGTGACCTCACTCACCGGCCCCTACGGCACCATCGAGCTCCCCAAGGGCAAGGTCGACTGGGAAGTCGAGCTCGTGGTGGTGATCGGCCGCGAAGCACATCACGTCCCTGCCGAGAACGCCTGGAGTTATGTGGCGGGTGTGTCGGTGGGACAGGATCTTTCCGAGCGTGACCGCCAGCGTGTGGGCCCTGCCGCGCAGTTCAGCATGGGTAAATCGCACCCCGGGTTCGGTCCGATCGGCCCGCTGCTGGTCACTCCGGACGAGCTCGACAACCCCGATGACCTCGAACTGGGCTGCCTGATCAACGGCGAGCAGATGCAGAAGGGCAAGACCTCCGACATGGTTTTCCCGGTGCCGGAACTGATCGCACGCCTATCGGCGATCACGCCGTTGCTGCCCGGCGATGTCATCTTCACCGGCACCCCCGCCGGCGTCGGTTTCGGGCGCACTCCCCAACGGTTTCTCGCACCGAACGACGAATTGACCAGCTACATCCGCGGCGTAGGCGAAATGCGGCACCTGCTGGTCGCCGGTCGCTGACCGCACAACGTTTCGAAGGAGCAGGTAGTGGCGCTGCATCGACTGTCCTCAGTCACCATCGGGGTTCCGGACCCGACAACGACTCGGGACTACTACACCGAATTCGGCCTCGCCCCCGCCGACGACGGCTGGTTGGCGACCCGAGACGCCGGTGACCAGTTGCGGCTGGTCACCGCACCTAGCCGCCGCTTGGTAGAGATCGTGGTCGGTGCAGATGACTCCGACGATATCGCCGCGGCCGCGATCCGGTTGCGGGGACTCGGGCTGCCGGTGGACCTGACGAGTCGGTCGGTCACCGCGGTGGAACCGGTCGCCGGCTTTCGGGCGGTGATTCGAGTCGACGACCGGCTGGTTCAGCCGGTGCAGCCCGCCACCGCCTACAACGGACCGGGCAGGATCGAACGCGGGAATCTCCGCGCCCCTGGTGTCTTGCGGGAAGATCCGGTCCGTCCTCGCAAACTCGGCCATGTCGTGATCGGCACGATCGACTTCGACGCCACCCGTCGATTCTTCACCGACGGATTGGGTTTCAAGCTCTCCGACGAGATCAAGGGCCACGGGGCGTTTCTGCGGTGTTCGACTGATCACCACAACGTGCTCGTATTGAAGGCACCGGTCAACTTCCTGCACCACACCTCCTGGCAAGTCGATGACATCGACGACGTCGGGCGCGGCGCGACCGCGATGTTGGAAGGCAACCCTGAACGTCACGTGTGGGGCCTCGGCCGCCACCACGCGGGGTCGAACTTCTTCTGGTACCTGAAAGATCCAGCGGGCAACTTCTCCGAGTACTACTCCGACATGGACTGCATCGTCGATGACCAGCTGTGGAGGCCGCAGACCTTCGAAGGTGCCAAGGGCTTGTTCAACTGGGGACCGCCACCGCCGCCGTCGTTTCTGCACCCCGAAGACCTCGCCGCGCTGATGACCGGCGCCCACCACGCCGGCTGACCCCGATTCATCCATCCAGGAGACGATGATGTCCCAGCAAGAGATTTACGACTTCGTGCAGGTCGGTTACGGCCCGGTCGGCCAGACCATGGCCGGGCTGCTCGGTCAGGCCGGGTACTCGGTGGCAGTGTTCGAGCGCTGGCCCACGCTGTACGGGCGTGCCAGGGCAGGGCACATCGACCACGAGATCATGCGGATCTTCCAATCGCTCGGCATCGCCGAGCGATTGGAAGAGGACATGTTTCGCGCGACCAAGTACGTATTCCGCAATGCCGCAGGCGAAACGCTGATCACCTTCGACTGGGATCGTGACGGCATCTCCGGTTGGCCGTCGGACTACATCATGTATCAGCCTCTGATAGAGGATGCTCTCGATGACGCCGTGCGTGCGCTACCCACGGTCAGCATCCATCAGGGATGGGAGGCCGTCGCGCTGGTACACCACCCCGACCACGTCGAGGTGGAGTTCCGTTCGGTGCACCTCGGCGACGAGGGTGAGAAGGTCTTGGGTGACGATGTCCGGATCGTTCGGGGGCGGTATCTGATCGGGGCGGACGGCGCCAACAGCTTCGTCCGAGGCCAGATCGGCGCGGGGCAACACGATTTCGGATTCCGCGAAACCTGGCTGGTATGCGATCTGGAACCGCTCGAGCCGCTCGATTTCGGCTTCGACAACGGCCAGATCTGCGATCCGGCACGCCCGCATTGCCTGTTCCAGCTGGGCAAGAACCATCGACGCTTCGAATTCGCCCTGCTGCCAGGAGAAACCGCCGCGCAGATGGAAAGCTCTGAGGTGGCATGGGAGCTGATGGCGCCCTACGGCGTCACCGAGAAGAACGCGAAGCTCGTACGACAGGCGATCTACACCTTCGGGTCCAAGCTCGCCGATCGATGGCACGACGGCCGGATCTTCCTCATCGGCGACGCAGCGCACGTCATGCCACCCTTCATGGGCCAGGGCATGTGCTCCGGCGTACGCGACGCCAAGGCACTCGCGTGGCGCCTCGATCTTGCGATGCGTGGCATCGGCGGGACCACTGTGCTGGACTCCTATCGCGCCGAGCGAGCACCACACGTGGCCGCGCTGATCGAGATGTCCATGGAGGCAGGGCGAGTCTCGTGCACCTTCGATCCCGAAACGGCGGCCGCGCGAGACGAAGCCTTCCGCCGCGGCGACGTACCACCGCCACCGCCCTTCCCCCACATCGAGGCAGGACTGCTCGGCACCGACGCCGACACTGAAATCGCGGGAACCCTTGCCCCGCAAGGCCGCATCGCCATCGGCGAAACCATCGGACGTTTCGACGACGTGCTGGGTTCGGGCTGGGTACTGCTGCTCGCGCCCGGCACTGACATCGACATCGATGCCCACCGCACGGCAGTTTTCGAACATCTCGGCGGCAAGGTCGTTACTCTGTCGGCGCCCGGCTCCGGTGGCGAAGTCGTCGATGTCGACGGCTACTACGCCGACTACTTTGCCGAACACCGAGTCGTCGCCATCTTGTACCGACCCGACTTCTACATCTTCGCGGCCACCGATGAAGCCGATGCGGTCACATCGCTGATCGATCAACTCGAGACCGGCCTCGGCGGAGGTCGCTCGATGACCCACCAGCAACCATGGCATGCTGAGGTCGAAGCGCACAAACGCGCGATGCCATTGCAGCGACTCACCGGCAACGGCATGGACTACGCGGATGTCGTCGATCTGTACGCCCGCGTCGACGCCGGACAACCGTGGGCAGAAGCCGCGGCTGAACTCGGCGCGATCAATGGTCAGCGTGCCACGGTAGCTCTGTCTCAGGGGCATACCAACAGTGCTCGGCAGTGGCACCTGCTTTCCTCAGCTTGTTATCGGGTAGGCCAGGTTCCACTACCCGACGATGACCCGCGCAAATTGGCTATGTATCGCTTGCTGATCGAGCATTACGCACGCGCGGGCGCGCTCAGCGAGCCGACGGTCGACCATGTCGAGATCCCCTACCGCGGCGGCGCTGTATGCGGCTGGTTGCTACGACCGCCGAATGTCCCCGCCCCGCCGGTCGTCATCGTCACAGGTGGATACGACGGCTGGCGCGAGGAGTACCACGTCGGCGCGCAATACCTGCTCGACCGCAACCTCGCAGTGTTCCTCGTGGACGGACCGGGCCAGGGCGAAACTCGTCTGTTTCATGACTTGTACATGGATTCCGATATCGCACAGGCATATTCGACGGTGATCGACCATCTGCTCGACGACCGACGCCTCGCCGGCACGGTAGGCATCTGGGGCAACAGCATGGGTGGTTACCTGGCCGCGCTGACAGCCGTCACCGACGACCGAGTCGCCGCGTGCTGTGTCAATGGTGGCACCGTGCGACCTGCCGAAATCCTGGACCGCTACCACCGCTTCATCACCAAGATCACCGCGGTGACCGGGATCGACGACCCCGAGAAGGCCCGCCAGGTAATGGAGCAGTTCAGGCTGACACCTGCTCTGCTCGAAAACCTCACCTGTCCGCTGCTCGTGCTGCACGGCACCCCTGACCAGGTCTTCCTGATCGACAACGCACGTGCCCTGTTCGATGGGGCCGCCAGTACCGACAAACAGTTCGACGAGTGGGCCGACGGCGATCACTGCCTCTACAACCACTCGCACGAAAAGCATGTCATCGTCGCCGACTGGTTCGCGGACCGACTCTACGACGCCTGAGCTCCACATGCCGGATCGGACCCCTTCGACCCGATGCCCATCCAACGAAACATACCAACGACATCGAGCACTGCTGTCCTGGTGCACGACTCATCACTAGGGAAACACCATGACCGACAATGACGTCGATGTGATCGTGGTCGGCGGCGGGCCCTCCGGGCTGACCGTCGCCGCGGAGATCGCGGCCACCGGCGCGCAGGTTCTCGTCCTCGAAAAGCGAAGCAGCGACCCGGTGTCGCGGGCAGGCACGCTGTTGCCGCGACCGCTGGAGCTCTTCGACGCCCGCGGCATCGCCGACCGCTTCATTCGCCGGACCTGCGAGATCAATCCGCACCCCTTTCAGAGCTGGCATATCTGGGGTGGCATGCACCCCATCGACTGGACGACCCACGACTCACGGTTCCAGTTCACGTTGTTCCTCCCGCAACACGAGACCGAGATGATCCTGCGCGACTGGGCCACCGAAAAGGGGGTCGACATCCGGTTCCACCAGGAAGTCGTCGACCTGCAGCACGACGCTGACAGAATTGTGGTCACCTCCCTCGACTCTGACGGCCACCCTTGCCAGGCCAGTGCACGCTACGTCGTCGGCGCGGACGGTGGACACAGCGCGGTCCGCAAACTGATGAACATCGCCTTCGAGGGACGCGATGCCACGTTCACCGGCGTCATCGCCGATGCCGAAATGGCTTTCCCCTGGCCGGGCGGACTTCGTGTCGGGCACAACGAATACGGCTGGCTCACCACTTTTCCCTTCGGTCCCGGACTCACGCGGTTCGTCATGGTCCACCGTGACGACCGCACCAAACCCAAGTCCGCCCCGGTCACCCTCGCCGAACTGACCGAATGCGTAAGCCAGATCCTCGGTGAAACCGTGAGCATCCCCGGATTGCGGGCATCCTCGCGCTATACCGATGCGCAGCGGATCGCGTCCCGCTTCCGCAGCGACCGAGTCTTCCTGGTCGGCGAATCCGCCCGAATTCACTACCCCGCCAGCGGAATGGGCATGAACTATTGCCTGCAGGACGCATTCAATCTCGGCTGGAAGCTCGGCGCCGTACTGCAGGGCCGTGCCGATGAGGCACTGCTGGACACCTATGAGACAGAGCGGCGCCCGATCAGCCTCGACCTACTGCGTAGCGTCGACACACAGGTCGCGATCCAGTTCGATTTCAGCCCCGAGGGCCTCACGCTATCGGGCGCCCTGCAAGAGAAATTCCTGCCGATACCGGCTGTCAACTCCCAGCTGCAGCTCGAGCTCAACGGCGTGGAAACCCCCTACCCCTCGACGCAGCCCAGCCACCCCCGGGTCGGGCACCCGGTACCCGACTTCGAACTGCTCCGCAGCGACGGATCCACCGCCCGCCTCTACGAACTGCTGCGCGACGGACGATTCGTGTTGCTCGACCTGAGCGGCACCGGCGCACTTCGCGACCTCGATTCCCCCGCGGTCAATGTGGTGCAAGCCCACCCCGCGAGCCTGCCGACCGTATTGGACCGGGTCACGTGCTTGCTTGTCCGCCCTGACGCCTACCTTGCCTGGGCGACCGAACTGCCGCCTGCCCCCGCCGACGTGCTGAGTCAGCTCGATCAGTGGCTGACGGTTCGAAACCCACACGCACTCAGCGCATCCACCGATCTCTTGAACGGACAATCCCGATGACCGAACGCAGCTTCACCCGCGCACGCACTGATGACCGGGCACTCATCCACGCAGTAGTCCACCGCTACGCGCACACCGCGCGCGACAAGATGGACTTCGCCGACATGCTGGGGTTGTTCACCACCGACGCCGTACTCGTGCTGCCCGACGGAACTCCCATCCCGCCGACTGAACTCGGCAAAGTCGTCCGCGACGGCGAAGCCGCCTACATTCGCCACCACATCACCACTGTCGACATCTGCTTCACCGGCCCCACCGAAGCACAGGTGGACACCTTCTTCTTCGCCATCACCGACGAGGCAGCCCCCGACCACTGGGGCATGTGGCGTGACACCGTCCGCAAGCAGGCCGATACCAGCTGGCTCATTCGCGAACGCGCCATTGTCGTCGAGGGATCGGCGCCCGGTGGATGGTTCCATCGCACCTACGTCGCACAGGTCTGACCACGTGGACATCGCCGAACTGAGCCGACAGCAGCGACAGGTCTACCACGCGATCATGAATGGCCCCAGAGGCTCCGGGCCGCAGCAATTTCCACTCGTCGATGCGGCCGGTCAGCTCCAGGGCCCATTCGGCCTCATGGTCGAATTTCCCGAGATCGGCGGGCCGCTGCAGGCTCTCGGTGCCGCCCTGCGCTACCGAACCACGCTCACCGGTCGTGAACGCGAAATCGCCATCCTCACTGTCGCACGCTGTACCGCGAGTTCATTCGAACGGTACGCGCACGAAGCGGCCGGGCGGGCGGCCGGATTGGACGAGACCGAGCTCGCCCGATTACATGCCGGAACATTCGTCACGACCGACGCACGAGAGGCCGCCGTCGCGATGCTCACCGCGTGGGCAGTGGATCAACCAACGCTCACCGGGATCGACCGCATCACCGCGCAACCGCTGGACCGGACATCGATCGCCGAGGTGACGGCGCTGGTCGGCTACTACCGCCTCCTGGCTCAGCTCATGGGGTTGTTCGATATCGGAGCGCCCTCCGATCCCAGATGAGCCGATCCCCATACTCACCAATCTAAGGAAGAACCATGAACGTGGACGTACTGGTCGTCGGTGGCGGCCCATCTGGATTGATGACGGCTGCCGAACTGGCCGCGGCCGGCGTCGACGTCGTTGTCCTGGAACGCCGGACCGAACCCGTGGGATCGAGGGCAGGCACCATCTTGCCCCGCGTGCTCGAACTGTTCGACACCAGAGATCTGGCACAGACCTTCATCGACCGAGCACGGACGATCCGAGACAACCCACTGGTCCCGTTCCATATCTGGGCCGGACTCCAGCCACTGGATTGGGGCCATCTCGAATCACGGTTCGGCTACCGACTCATCCTGCCGCAGAACATCACCGAGGAACTGCTCGCCGAACACGCATCCGCCCGGGGAGCGCGCATCGTGCGCGGGGCGGTCGTCGAAACTGTCGAACAGTTCGATGCGGGTGTCGCTGTTCGAGCGCGACTGACCGACGGCACCGAGCAGACTTACTCTGCCCGATATGTCGTCGGGGCCGACGGGGCCCGCAGCATCGTCCGCCGGGCGGCTGGAATCGAATTCGACGGCCACGATGCCACGTTCACCGGCATGGTGGCCGACGTCGTACTCGACTTCCCGTGGGACGCACCTCGCGCAAACGGACACAACGAGCACGGCTGGGCCGCGGCCTTCCCCTTCGACGAGACCGGTCACATCACCCGGTTCAATATCGTGCACGAGCAGCGTCGCCACGCCGACAAGTCAGAGCCGGTCACCGTCGCCGAGGTTCACCAGTGCGTGCGCGAGATCTTCGGAGAATCCCTTGACTTCACCGAATTGCGTTGGGGTTCGCGCTATACCGACGAAACCCGTATCGCATCGCGCTTTCGGGACCGCAGAATCGTGCTGGTCGGTGAGAGCACCCGCGTGCATTACCCGGCCAGCGGTGTGGGTATGAACTTCTGCCTGCAGGACGCGTTCAATCTGGGTTGGAAGCTGGCTGCGGTTATCTACGGCGTCGCCGAGGAATCGCTGCTCGACACCTACGAGGCCGAGCGACGACCGGTGACCGAATCACTCCTGGAAAGCGTTGCCGCACAGTGCGCTATGCAGTTCGACTTCAGTCCCGAAGGGCTGGCCTACCGGCGATTCTTCGAACAGCGCCTCTTCCCCCTGCCCGAGGTGGGTCGGACGCTGGTTCGCGATCTGAACGGCCTGAGCTTTCCCTATCCGCGCGAAGCGACCGATCATCCATTCGTCGGCGAGCGCGCGCCCGATCTGGTCTTGCAGACCCGTGACGGTCTCGTCCGGACAGGCGAATTGCTGCGAGGTCACGAGTTCGTGCTCATCGATTGCACGGGTGAAAACTACTACGACGAACTGAAGTTCGGCCGGACACCTGTCCTGCTCGTCTCCGGGGTTCTGGCCCCCGCACCGGCGGGCCTGCACGATGTGCGGAGTCTGTTGTTGCGCCCCGACAGCTATGTCGCGTGGGCTGATACCGCCACGCCGAGCCCCGAACGCGCCGTGGCGCAGATCGAGCGATGGCTGAAAGTCGAGCGATGACCGGGCGGCTGCTCCTGCACGGAGCTCAGATCGTCAGCATGGACGACGATATCGGCGATCTGGTCGGCGATATCCTGATCGAGGGCACCCGGATCTCGGCCATCGCCGAACGCCTCGACGTCACCGACGCCGAGGTGATCGACGGCACCGATATGATCGCCATCCCGGGGATGATCGACACCCATCGCCACACCTGGCAGAGCGCGGTGCGCCACAGCTACGCCGATATGGACCCGGCACGCTACTTCGCCGAAATGCTGGTCGGCATCGGCGCCTCCTATCAGCCGGATGACGTCTATATCGGGAACAAGCTCGGCGCCGCGGCGGCATTGAGCGCCGGAACAACTACCTTGGTGGACTGGTCTCACATCCAGAACACCCCGGCGCACTCGGACGCTGCCATCACAGGTCTGTGTGAGGCCGGGATCCGCGCGGTGTTCGCCCACGGCTGGCCACTGCTGACCGATAACCGTTGGACCAACCGCAGCGAACTCGGCCATCCTGACGATATTCGCCGCTTACGCACCCAATACTTCGCCGGCGACGACCAGCTGCTAACGCTGGCGATGGCGGCTCGCGGCCCCGAGATGGCAGCCGAGGACACCTGGGTCGCTGATCTGCGGCTCGCACGCGAACTCGATATCCGGACCACGGTGCATGTCGGCGCCTACCCCCACAACGCTGCCCACCGCGCGGTCGCCCAGTACGCCGGGCTCGGCCTGCTCGGCGACGACATGACCTTCGTGCACTGCAGCCGCAGCCACGACGACGAGTTCGCCATGATCGCCGACGCCGGGGCCACCGTATCGCTGGGCGTGCACTGCGAACTCAATTCCCAAGGTATGGGCGATATCCCACTCGACAAGCTCCTCGCCCGCGGCATCCGTCCCAGCCTCAGCGGCGATACCGAAACCAAATGTAGCGGTGACATGTTCACCCAGATGCGCATGCTGTACGCGTACCACCGCTCCTGGATGGGTGGCGGGCATTCCGCGGTGGGCGGTGTGCCCGAGTTGCGGGTGCGTGATGTCCTCGAGTTCGCCACAGTCCAAGGTGCTCGAGCGGTCGGGATGAGCGACAAGATCGGTTCCCTCGCCCCAGGCAAGCAAGCCGACATCGTCCTACTCCGCGCCAGCGACCTGAACCTCGGACCCGTGACCAACCCGGTCTACTCGGTCGTGCTCGCCGCACACGAGGGCAATGTCGACACGGTGCTCGTGGCAGGCCGTGTCGTCAAACGCGACGGCCACCTCACCGATATCGACCCCACGACCTTGATGGATTCGGCTCGGCAATCCCAGCAGCAGATCCTCACTCGCAACCTGCCACCAGCTCGGCGACGCACGTAGCGCCACGAGTTCAGCCACACTTCACGCCCACTGAAGGACCACCATGCTGGAACCGAAAATTTCCGCTGCCGACAACGTCACGATCACGACGGCGGCGAGCCCGTCCCTCGTTGCCGCACGGATCGATCGAATACCGTTCGGCCGCTTCCATATTCGGCTGACAGGCCAAGTCGGTGCCGGGACCTTCTTCGACGGATTCGATGCGATGACCATCGCTGTCGTCCTGTCGCTGATCGTGAAGTCGTTCGGCATCAGCCTCGCTGAAGCAGGCATTATCATCAGCGCCGGCTATGTCGGGCAGTGGATCGGGATGCTCCTAGCGGGGGCGATCGCCGACCGGGTCGGCAGGCGCCGCCCGTTCATCATTTCCCTGGTGGTCTTCGGCGGTATGTCGCTCGCATGCGCGCTGGCATGGAACGAAACAAGCCTGCTTATCTTCCGAGTCGTGCAGGGACTGGGACTCGGCGCTGAGATCCCGATTGCCGCGATCCTGTTGAGCGAGTTCCTCGGACGAAATGGTCGGGGGCGATTCTACGGGATGTACCAGTCATTGTTCGCCTGGGGCATCTTCTTCGCACCGCTGACCGCTTTGGCCGCAACGAGCGCGTTCGGTCAGGAAACGGGCTGGCGCGTGTTGCTCGCAATCGGCGCACTCCCCTTGGGTATTGCGGTGTGGGCCTACTTCTCGCTCCCCGAATCCGCGCGCTGGCTTGCGGTCAAGGGCCGCGGCGTCGCGGCTGACACCCGTGTGCGCGAGATGGAGGACGAGGCTACGAAGCACGGCGTCGAACTCCCGCCACCGCACGAGACAATTGCCGTCGCTGACAGTCCATTCCGATATGGTGAATTGCTCTCCCCCGCCTACCGGACCCGCACGATCATGCTGGCCGTGGTCTGGTTCGCCAATTTCTTCGTCAACTCCGGCTGCCTCACCTGGCTGCCGACCATGTACGTCGAACTCGGCGGATTGCCCCAATCACAGTCACTACTGCTCGCCATGGCCACCAGCGGTGTGCAACTGGTAGTCATCTACATCGTGGTGTTCCTGGTCGACCGAGTCGGACGAAGGCCTCTGCTCATCGGGGGCCTCGCCATCGCGGGGGTCGGAGCACTTTACGGCTTCATCGTGATCGGACTGCTCGGACAAACCTCATGGCCGGTCATGTTCGTCAGCGGCTGCACCATGGTCGTCGGCACCACCGTGCCCGCGGTCTTCCTCTTCCTGTATACCAGTGAACTCTATCCGACCCGCATGCGTGGCTGGGCCACCTCGGCGACCGGTAGTCTCAACAAACTCGCGTCGATCATTGCCCCTGCGGTGTTCGGATTCATGCTCTCCGGTCACGGCGGAACATCAGCGGTATTCACAGCTTTGGCTGTAGCGTCCGCGATTGCACTTGCCACCGTCGCTGTCGGAGCCATCGAAACCCGCAACCGTTCACTCGAGGAAACCTCAGCGTGAACGTCTCTCGGTAGCGCCAATTCGTCAGGAAGTAGCAATGCGCCCAATCAGCACCTATCACGACATCCCCTACGCGGTCATCGACCGGACGACCCTGATGTTGGATCTGTATCGGCCCCAGTCCGATTCCGACGTCCCGGTCGTCATCTACCTCCATGGCGGCGGTTGGAAGGCCGGCGACAAACGCGACAACAGCGAGGAGCGACTGGCCGCAGTCGCTCGCAGCGGGATCGCCGTTGCCTCGGTGAACTATCGTCTCGCACCCGAGGCAACCTATCCCGCCCCAGTTGACGATGTTAAGGCCGCAGTGCGCTGGCTACGCGAGAGCGGAACTCAGCGCGGACTCGCGGTGGAGAAGATCGGGCTGTGGGGCGCCTCAGCGGGCGGCTGCCTCGCAGCCATGGTCGCATTGAGCACGAACAACTCGGACTTGGAGGAACCCGACGGCGAATCCGCACCAGAGCTGAGTTCGGTGCAAGCCATAGTCACCTGGTTCGCGCCGACGGACCTGATAGCCAACAGCCGCCGCTCATGGCTCGAACAGCTCATCCTCGAACCGCCCGTTGAGGACTCACTCTTCGGGCACGGGCCAATCGCCGCCGATGACGAGCGGGTCAGGGCAGCGAGCCCCGTGCACCGAGTGCATCCTCACGCACCCCCGTTTCTCATCGCACACGGAGACCGTGACAGAGTTGTTCCCGAGTCGCAAGGGCGATACCTACACGACGCATTGACTCGGGCAGGAGTTTCGTCGACGTTCTGTGTGCTCGGAAACGCAGGGCACGAAGGCCATGAATTCGACACCACAGCCAACATCGAGCTCACCACTGCGTGGTTGAAGGCACATTTGTCGTGATATCTCCACCTGCCCCTACACCCCACCGAACGGCATCTACGGTAGAAGTCGGTCACCATGCCGCGCGTAAGTGATGAGCATCGAGAACGTCGCCGTCAACAGATTCTTGACGCCGCGCAGCTATGTTTTGCGCGCAAAGGTTTTCATAATTCGTCAATGCAAGATATTCTGACCGAATCGAGGATGTCAGCTGGGGCGGTGTACCGATACTTCGAGAGCAAGGAAGATCTGATCGTCGCCGTCGCGGCACAGACATCAAACGAGTTGCATACGTTGATGACCGACTCCATTCGGCCAGATCCACTTCCATCCCCTGTTGACCTGATGGAGCTTCTCGCCGAGTACATCGTTTCGCACACCGGCGCCACTGACCGGGGTCGGCTTGCTCCGCAAGCTTGGGCACTAGCGTTGACCGACCCAGGGGTCGGCGAGCATGTTTCACTAGCCCTTCGGGATATTCGAGGATTTTGGCAAGAATATGCAGAGCGGATGCGGGATGCGGGATGGCTACCGAAAGATACCGACGTCCACGCAGCCTCAACAGCAATGCTGGGCATGCTCACCGGATTCATGCTCCAGCACCTGATCATCGGCGACGTCGATCCGAGAACTTTCGCAGATGGTGTGCGTTCCATCTTCCCACTAAGTGGCTCCCGTCGCGGCGAACTACCAGCTGACTGAACAGCCAGGCAGGTGGCACGTCGTCCTCGCGCGGACCAGCTCCAGCGTCGAGGTCGGCGGCCGATAGCCACCACGATCGCTTCGGTGTCCTGGGTCGGTTCTGGCTCTCTTCAAATTCGTCGGGTGTGGATGTAGGCGCGCTCGATCGTGTCTGGACGGCATCGAGGCTCTCGACCGCGGTTGCGCCGTCGAGGAACTCCGCGCGCAAAGTCTTGTGGCACCGATCGATCTTGCCTGCAGTCGTGGCTGAACGGCGTTGGTCAACCGCTGTCAGATGCGGGGCAATCAGGATAACAGCCGCAGGGAGCACGCACTCGCCGGCTCAGCCGAGCAGGAAAGAACTCGTTCGCCAAGTTGATTCACGGTGAAATCGGACAGCGTACTCGTGGGCCCCGCCGGCCAGATCGTCCGGGCTTGACCAGTGACGGGTCTCGCCCCGACGAATTATCCCAGAACGGGTTCAACAGTCTCCATCTTTCAAAGACTAGAAATGACTGTCAGACGTATTTGCTGTCCATCATTGACGACACGTGTCCAGCGTGGCCATATTGTAGGTATGGCAATGAGACCCGTTTGCATCCTCTCCGGCCAAGCAAGCGGCACGTTGCGAGACCCGGCATGTTCGACAATCGAACATTCGAGCCGTCCGCGATTTCCGACTGAGGGCACAATCAATATACGGTCTGATCGGGACGCCGACCATGGTTTTCTAATTTCATTGAAGCAGATCTGGCGAGGCCGAGGTGACCTGACACACAACGTCTGTTCAGGCTCGATACGCCAACGAGTCTCTGAGTCACTATCCAGAGGGCAGGCCGGCGAGAGGTTGTGCCGACACGGCTCCGACGGGCGAATGCTGCCCCCTCCCCCTTCGTTCGCGCCTCACCTTTCATCACCGGACATGCGGTGGCGGAGGACCACCCCGCTCTAGGTCGACACAGCCGAGCGGTCGACGGGGTACACAGGAGGACCCTTGCAGCACAACATCACCCAATCGGGCGTTTGGCAGCACTTTACGGCGGGTCTGATTCTCATCGGAGTCAGCACCACCGGTTCCGTCGACACCTACCGCGAATACACCCGCTATCGCCATATAAACGAGGCTGTCGACCTCGCTGAATGGGATTGGCACGTCCCTGACGAATGGTTTGACCAAGCATCCTCATGAACGGGTGAACCGAACGAAGCGACCCGCTCCGCTGTCAATTGGAGAGTTATATCAATGAGCCCACTGCATGGGGCAGGACCCGTTGAGCCTCAATGGCTTCCGACCACCCACGACCGCGATAACGCCCGGATCAGTGACTTTGCGACTTTTGCCGCAGACCGAATGTCTATAGATCTTCCCGACTACACCGCACTGTGGCGCTGGTCGGTCGACGAGATTTCGGATTTTTGGGAGTCGATCTGGCACTATTTCGACCTCGGGCCACTGCCTGGACAAGTCTTGGCCCACTCGGAAATGCCTGGCGCACGTTGGTTCCCGGAAGTCCGCCTCAACTACGTCGATCAGGTGGTGCGTAATTCTCGCACTGACCGTCCGGCGATCGTGTCGATCGACGAGGACGGCACAGTCGGCGAAATGAGTTGGGACGAACTGTTGGGGCGGACAGCGGCATTCGCAGCCACGTTGCGATCCTGCGGCGTCCGCGCTGGGGATCGAGTAGTTGGTTACTTGCCCAATATCCCCGAATCGGTGGTCGCATTCCTCGCCACCGCCAGCATCGGCGCGATCTGGAGCGCCTGTGGACAGGACTACTCGGCGCAGGCGGCTCTGGATCGACTGGGCCAGTTGCAGCCGACGGTACTCGTCACCGCGGACGGCTATCGGCACGGTGGTAGGAGCCACAATCGAACCCAAGAGATCGAGATTTTGCGCGCGGCCATGCCACAGCTACGCGCAACAGTAGTTGTTTCCAGCCTCGGACTTCCAGTGCCGGATACGATGCAGTGGCAAGAGGCAACGCGGGACGACTGCGCGATGGACATCCAGCCGGTTGCCTTCGACCATCCACTATGGATCGTCTACTCTTCTGGCACCACCGGGCTGCCGAAGGGAATCATGCACGGTCACGGCGGTGTACTGCTGGAGCACTTGAAATCTATTGCGCTGCAATCGGATATTGGACCGCTCGACACCTTCTTCTGGTATACCAGCCCCAGCTGGATGATGTGGAACTACCAGGTTTCCGGTTTGCTCGTGGGCGCCACCATCGTCTGCTACGCAGGCAGTCCCGCCTTTCCGACTCCGGATGCACTGTGGGAGATGGCTGACCGGACCGGGACCACCGTGCTGGGCACAAGTCCCGGCTACGTGCTCGGCTGCATGAAGGCGGCGGTGGTCCCGCGTGTAGACCATGATCTGTCGGCGCTTCGAGTGATCGGGATAACGGGGTCAGCGCTGCCGGCCACTTCCTCCCTGTGGCTTAGTGACAATGTCGGCAAAGAGATCCAGGTCGCTTCCGTCAGCGGCGGTACCGATGTAGTCACCGCATTTGCCGGTGGCGCGCGCACTGTGCCGGTATGGCCCGGTGAGTTGTCTGCACCTTGTCTCGGGGTCGCTCTGGAAGCGTGGGATAGCGATGGTTCACCACTGCTTGACAATATGGGTGAACTGGTGGTCACCAAGCCAATGCCGTCCATGCCGGTCGGATTCTGGAACGACCCAGATGGTTCGCGTTACCGCAGTGCGTATTTCGAGTACCACCCCGGAGTGTGGCGCCATGGGGACTGGATTACTATGACCACCCACGGCAGCGTGGTGGTGCACGGCCGCTCGGACTCTACGTTGAATCGCAACGGAATCCGCATGGGCAGTGCCGACATCTATCAGATTGTCGAGAAGCTCCCCGAAGTCGCCGAAGCCTTGATCATCGGGGCAGAACAGCCCGACGGCGGGTACTGGATGCCGCTGTTCGTAGTCCTCGCCGCCGGCGCCCGCTTCGACGCCGACCTCATCGCGACGATCAACAACGCGATTCGCACCGAACTCTCCCCCCGGTACGTTCCCGACGAGGTTGTCGCCGTACCCGGCATCCCACATACCCGTACCGGCAAGAAACTCGAGATACCCGTCAAGAGAATACTTCAGGGCACCGATCCGAACCGGGTCGTCAAATCCGACTCAGTCGATGACCCCAAACTACTCGATTGGTTCGTGGAATTCCGATATCTGCGATCTCGCGGGGCGCGGTCGCACGAATCGTAAGCCAGAAGACAAACCGGCCTCGGGTTCCCGCACCCCGAGCATCCAGTTCGCTTTGCTCGGGGTGCGCCACCTGCCACGACCCACCATCGCCAAGTAGGCCGTCGTCCACAGCTAACCTGGGCATTGACGCAGGGCTTGGCGGCACCACGGGGTTAAATCGACGGCGCCGCAACACCCTTCGCTCGCCGCCTTGGGCGCATCGAGGCGCTCGGATCGGCCCGCGGACGTATTAGACTTCAAAGTTGACCTGATCGACTGGCTCGCCACCACCCCGATATCACCGGCCATTCCGTGAGCACACGAAACTTGTCGACCGGACCATCGGAGAACGCGGAACCTGTTCTACCGTAACAAGATTCGAGATTTCACCGGTTAGCCTTGTGGCCCGGCAACCGACCGTGGCCGGGAGGACCTGATGACAGCGTCACCAACTCGACTCCGCACCCTGCACCGCCGAC
>NZ_JBSFTG010000027.1:0-23097 GCF_053590715.1 Nocardia sp. NPDC003183 | reverse complement strand
CCATCGACGTGCTGGGTTTCGCCGGCGTGCGCCGGGTGGCCCGCGACCATCTCGCCACCGGGATCCGCGAGCTCCCCGTGATCACGGAGCGGGCGGACTCGTCTGTATCCGGCCGGAGGTGCCGACTCGTAGTCCCGACCGCGCGCTAGGCACCACCGAGCGACATGGACGTCACCGTGAGCGTCGAGCAACCGTCCGGCGCGGCCTGCCCTGCCAAACGCTCATCGATCCAGCGCAGGACCGCGGGAGTCGCACTGATCGCGAGGCTGACGTGCTCGCTCGATCGGTCCCGCGCATACGTGATCCGCGCCCCCGATGCGCACCACTGCGCCACCGCCTTGTCGGGCCCCGCGATGCTGACGATCTCGTCGTGCACGGCGTCCCTGGGCCGCGCGCAATCCGTCGAGCGCGGCGTAATCCGGCTGTCTCGGGGTGAACAGTGTCCCCTTCGGCCCTCCCGGTCGGGTACGGAAATCGCATGACCGGACGACAACATCTGGTCGATCTGAACGAGATCCAGCGAGGAGTCGTACTTGTCCGGCGCTCCTTGTCGGAGCACGTAGGAGGGCGCGCACTGTGGGGCCGAGGCATCCGTGGCAGCCTGACAGGTGATCAATCCTTTGACCTGCCCGGTTCGTGGGCGCAGCACGGGTCCGCACTACCGACCGCTACGGGAGTACCGGTCAAGCACAACGAGGCGCGTCACGTGCGTCGGGGAACGGATTCGGCCAACGCCGTGCGGGCATCGATCAGGTATTGAGCGAGGTCGCCGCCTTCATGGAGCCAGACTCGGTACGCGGAGAAGAAGCACGCCATCCCGATCTTCGCCCACAGGGCCGGCCGCACGTCGCTGTCGACAGCGACGCCGAGTCGGCGGGCCAGGTGGTGTTCGATGAGCTTTTCCACGGCGGCCTGTTTGGCCAGGTCGCGGGCTTGTAGCGCCGGCGTGCTGGTGATCAGGGCGTCGCGAGTGCGCGCCTGTGCGAGTTGTTCGCCGCCGAATCTGCTGATCAGCGGGGTGATGACGACGGCGAGGGTGGTTTCGGGGTGTTCGCCCTCTGGGCGTTCGGCGAGGAGTCGGGCCAGGTCGGCACGCAGGTCATCGTCTTCGGGGAAGACGAGCTCTTCTTTGCTGGTGAAGTAGCGGTGCAGGGTGCGGGTGCCGACTTCCGCGGCCGCCGCGATCTCGGCGACAGTGACGCGGTCGAAGCCTCGTTCGGCGAACAGGCGGAACGCGGTGTCGACGATGGACTGCCTGGTCCGTTCCCGTTTGAGTTCCCGCAGCGACATCGAGACAGTGTCGCACGACTCCACAATCTGGCAGACTGTGCCATATGACATCAAGTGACAGAACTATCGTGATCACCGGCGGCACGAGCGGACTCGGCTACGAATGCGCCAGGAACCTCGCCCTCGACCCGCGCAACACGGTGGTGATCACCGGTCGCGACGCGACGCGAACTCGGGAACTGGCCGCGGCGATCGGCGCGCACGGCATGGCACTCGACCTGTCCTCGCGCCCGTCGGTCGGTGGGTTCGTCGCCGAACTCGTCGCCGCGGACCTACCACCGCTGTCCGGCCTGGTGTGCAACGCGGGCGTTCAATTCACCGGCCGGACCCTTACCTCCGACGGCATGGAGGCGACGTTCGCCACCAACCACCTCGGCCACCTCGGCCTCGTCATCGACCTGCTCGCCCACTTCACCGCACCCGCGCGAATCATCGTGGTGTCCTCGGGAACTCATGATCCCGACCAGTTCACCGGGATGCCGCACCCACTGCGCGCCACCGCCCGCGAACTCGCCTATCCGCCGCCACCGACCGAATCGGCACAGCGCGACGGTCGCCGCCGCTACACCACCTCGAAGTTGGCGAACCTCCAGACCGCCTATCACCTCGCTCGCGAGTTGGCCCCACGCGACATCACAGTGAACGCGTTCGACCCGGGCCTGATGCCTGGAACCGGATTGGCCAGAAACGCTAGTGCCGTCCAGCGGCTGGGCTGGAAGACGATCGCTCGCGCCCTTGTCGTACTCCCTGGAGTTCGCACGCCGCGTGGGTCCGGCGCGGATCTCGCATGGCTGGTCGCGGCACCTGACCGGGAGGGAATCACCGGTCAGTATCTGGTGCGCCGCACACCGGTCCGGTCCTCGGCCGCGTCCTATGACGAACGGGTGCAGCACGCTCTCTACGGCGACAGTCTGGAGTTGCTCGCCGAGCTGGATGCCCGGGCGGATCGCTGATCGGCGACACGCCCCGGATTATCGGGGCTGGACGGCGAGGCGGAGACCGGCAATAGTCCGGGGGTGCGATTGGGTGTTGTGGCGGCGCGGGCGGTGGCCGGTGTGGCGTTGGTGCTCGGGATGGTGGCGCCGGCGACGGCGGAACCGGTGAATGTGGCGTTCACGTGGACGCAGGAGTATTTGACCGCCCCTGACGGCACGCGGCTGCACGCCGATGTCCTTCGGCCGCCGGGTGTGGCCGCCGACGCGCGGACTCCGGTGCTGCTGACGGCCAGTCCGTACCGGGCGCATCTGGCATACCTGTCCCAGCCTCGCCCGGGTGGTGGGCCCTCGACCGACAACTTGCCGGTCGAGTGGGCGCTGCGGGCCGGATACACGTATGTGATCGTCGATCTGCGCGGATTCGGTGGGTCCAACGGGTGCCCGGATTTCGGCGGCCCGGGGGAGCGGTCGGATGTGGCGGCGGCGGTGGAGTGGGCGGCGAGCAGGCCCTGGTCGACGGGGCGGGTCGGCGTGGTCGGCACGTCCTATGAGGGATGGACCGGGATGATGGCGCTGGCCGCGAAGCCGAAGGGGCTCGCGGCGGTGGCGGCGTTCGAACCGGTCGTCGATCCGTACTCCTACCTCTACATGCAGGGCACGGCGTGGAAGTTCGGCGGAAAACCGTTGACCGAGGACGGTATCCGCCCCGCCGACACCGCGGGCGCGGAACACCTGGCCATCGCCTCGACCCCCGCTCACCCCGACGACGGCGACGAGTACAAAGCCAATGCCGTCCAGATGACCCAGGACTGCGCCGCCCGCTACCTCGCTCTCACCACCGACCACAACGGCGCCAACCCGGACTGGCGCGAGCGCGACATGGTCGAGGCCGTCCGCGGCAACACCACCCCGATGTTCCTCGGCCAGAGCTTCCTCGACTCCAATACCCGCGCCGACCGCATCATCGAGGCATGGGAAGCCAGAGGCCCCGGCGAACACCGCGCCTGGTTCGGGCAGTGGGGCCACTCGGACTGCCGCGAGAAGTGCGGCACACCCCACTTCGCCTCGGAGCTCTACGCATTCCTGGACAAACACGTGGCGGGCGCCGATGTCGAGGTACCCGGACCGCCGGTGACCGTCGGCCAGTTCGATGGTGGGTGGCGCGGTGAACCCGCCTGGCCGCCTGCTGACGCCCAGCGCACATCCATCGCATTGCGCACCGGCAGCTACAGCGATCGTGGTCTGTTGCCCGGCGCGGACCGGGAAATCTGGTCGATCTCGGCCCCGGTCGCCGAGCCCGTACACCTCGCGGGCCGCGCCACTGCCGCGCTGACCCTCAGCGGCCCGCCGGAAGCGACTGTCGCACTGGAGCTCTACGACATCGCCCCCGACGGACGCGCCACCGTCATCACCCGCGGTATCGCCCCGGTCCGCTCGGAATCCGGGATCCGGCTGCTCTGGCAGGATGCCCGCCTGGCCACCGGCCACCGACTCGGCGTCCGGATCACCAACGCGGTCGACGACGTATGGTCGCACACGCCGACGAACGCCGCCGTTACCGTCACTTCGGCCCGCCTCGACCTACCCCTGCTCACCACCCCGCGAGAACTGAATCTCCCCGGCGGCGTCCCCATCTGGCACGCACGGTGGCGAACCGAGGAAACCATCGCACTCCAGCCGGAGATGGTGAACGACCCCGCACTCCGGATCGAACTCACGGCTCCGGCCGGATGAGCGTCGCGGACCGATCTGGCTGTCGGCCCAACTAGCGGCTGCTGCTCGTCGGGGGTCTTACGGTGCGGCAGAGACCGATTCGCCCCGCAGGGCACGCGCGATGAGATCCGGATGGGTCAGTTGCGGATAGTGGCCGGTTCCGGCGATCGTGGTGACCGGCCGATCGGTCGGCTCGACCAGTGGGTCGTCCGAACCGACGATGATGTCGACCGGAACGGTGACCCGGGTCAGCTTCGCGGCGAGTTCGTCTCGGGAAGCACCGGCGGCGCGCAGGGCCGCCCACGTGCGCTGGGCAACGCCAGGTCGTCGCAGAGCCGCGAGAGCGGAGGTAATGGCAGGACCCTCCGGAATGCCCAGTCGTGCGGCCACTGTCGCGGCGGACATCCGCTTGACGACCTCGGCGGCGAGGGGCGAACCCGTCAGCCGGGAGGCGGGCTGCTGGAGGAAAGCGGGCGCGATCAGTACCAGCCGTGACACCCGATCGGGATGGCGCAGCGCGAATTCGATTGCGGCCCGAGAGCCCAGCGAATGACCGACGATGATCGGCCGTGTCCGCACCGGCGCCATCAGATCCTCCATCCAGTCGCCGGTCGGCTGCGCGGACACCGCCGAACGTCCGAGCCCGGGAAGGTCGGCCGCCAGGGTAGGGGCATCCAACTCCCGCACCACGTCGGACCATGATTCGCTGTCGAGCGGAATCCCGTGCAACAGCACATATTCCGGGTCGGTTCGCTCGCCGACCAACCAGGTCCCGTCACGGAATCCGGATTTCGGTGTGGGTGCGACGGTGCCGTTGCGGCCGGCGACGATCCCGTCGGCGTAGGTGCGCAGCAGTTCGTCGACCGGCGGATGGCTGATGCCGAGACGCTGTGCGATGGCGTCGCTTCGGCTGGTGTCGTACCGATCGCTGCTGAGAAAGGACAGCGCTTCGGGATCGGCGTGGGTCACTGCCCTGGGCAATCGACGAACCAGCGCGGTCGGCAGCGTGAAGCGCGGCGCGCCGACGTGCAGATGGTCGGCGACGAGCCGAATCAGTTCGGGCAGTACGGGAGTCGCGGCATCCAGCAGCGGATAGGACTTGCCGACCGTATCGGCGTGCGTGGGCAGTCCCACGATGAACCGGGCCACGTAGTCGAGATCGACCACCGGAACGAAGGTATCGGCCGAGCCCGGCAACGCGGGCAACCGGCCCTGCCAGAGATTGTCGATGATGTCGGAGAGCCCGAAGTACTGGCCGGGTCCGAGCACTCCGGCAGGATTCGCCATGGTCAGCGGGATGTCGCGCTCGGCCGCGAGCCGCCGCAGCAGGGCATCGGCCTCGACCTTCGACGCCTCGTACGCGCCGTTGCCGTAGTCCTGCTCGCCCCCGTCGTCGGCCGCGCGATAGCCGGTGATGTGGACGACGCGCCGCAGATCCGGTTGCCGTGCGGCCCATTCCAGCACGTGCACCGCCCCGTCGAGGTTGACCCGCCGCGCCACCTGCGCATCCAGCCCGAACTTCATCAACGCGGCCGCGTTGTACACATCACGCACCCCTTCGACGGTGTCGCCCAGCGCGAGATCCGGTTCGCCGATATCGGTGGTGGTGATGGTCAAACCGGCGGTGTCGACACGCTGCCCGTGGAGCCAGGTCCGCAGCCGATCCTGACTGCCCGCACGCAGTGCGGCGGTGACGGTGTTCCCGTTTCGCAGCAATTCGGCGACCAGGGAGCGGCCGATGAACCCGGCGGCGCCGAAAACGACGGAGTCGGTGTGTGCCATGGTGTCCTACTTTCAGTAGACCGATTTACATATTTTTAGGATATGACGCGAGCTGCGGGTCGGGAACGGCTCAGATCAGCACGTCGATGGTGTCGGCGAGGTGCTGAAGTGGTTGGCGGGAACGGTGGGTGCGGGCCAGCACCAGCCCGCCTTCGATCAGTGCGAGCGCGACCGTGGTGATCCGTTCGGGTTCGGGGTGGCCGAATCCGATCAATCGTTCCCGGATCGCCTCCTCCCAGAGTCGATAGGTCGCCGAACAAGCCTGCTGCACAGCATCGTTGGTCGACGCGGTGTCCAACGCGACGGCCGCCACCGGGCACCCGACGGTCCAGTCCGACGCTTCCAGCTGATCGCCCAGCAGGTTCACCATCTTCCGCGCGAAATCTCGCGCGTCCGTCGCCTCGACCGTGCGGATGATCGCCGCGATGTCGGTGCCGCTCTCGGCGAGCGCCGCCGCCACCAATTCGTCCTTACCGCCCGGGAAATGGAAGTACAGCGACCCGCGTGGCGCACCGCTCTCCTGCACGATCTGGTTGAGTCCGGCGCCGAAGTATCCGTGCGACTCGATCAGCGACCGCGTCGCCCTGATCAACTTGCACCGCGTTTCGGCTCCCTTTTTGCCCACCCGCTAAAACTAGACTGGTCTACATATTTTCGCAATGGCCGACCGCTCGCCCGGTCGCAACCAGCCTTACCCGTGGCGTGACGCCAGCAGTTCGGCGGCGTCCCCGCAGAGTCGGTCGAGGATGGCCGCCGCAGGCTCGATATGGGTCACCAATCCCACGCCCTGACCCGCATCCACCGGTGCGAGCCGAGGATCGTCGTCCGCGATCGCCGCGCGAAGGCGGTCGGAATCGGGCACGTCGTCGCCCTCGAGCCGCGACCACGGATCCGTGAACTCGTTGCGCAGGACGCGCGCCGGATAGATCGGTGGCCAGGGCAGATCGAGTGCCTCGTCGAACGCGGTGGTGACGGTGGTGCTGCTGGAATCGGCGGCGAGCATCGCGAGGCGGGCGGATTCTGGCAGCAGAGATTCTTCCGCGGCGGCCAGGCAGGTCCCGAGCCAAGCGCCCGCCGCTCCCGCCGCGAGCACGGCCGCGAGCGTGCGCCCGGAGCCGATGCCACCGGCGGCCAGGACCGGGACGGTCGCGATGTCGAGGACGGCGTCGAGCAGCGGCAGCAAGGCCAATCGGTCGGCGCCGTGGCCGCCACCTTCGCTGCCGCGCGCCACCAGAATGTCGATCCCCGCGTCCTGCGCGCGGTGGGCGCCCGGTGCGTCGTACACCTGGGTGACGGCGAGGATTCCCGCCGCCCGCACCTGGGGTACCCAGGAGAAATCAGCGCCGAAACTGACCGAGATAATCCGTGGACCTGCGGCGATCGCAGCCTCGAGCAGCCCGGTTTCGCGGGCGCGGACCCAGTCGACCAGCCCGATCCCGTCCGGTGCTCCGGCGACATCCAGTTCGCGGCGCAACGCCGCCACCGATCCCGCACTGCCCATGCCGATCATCCCGAGCCCGCCCGCCGCGCTCACCGCCGCCGCGAGCCGTCCGCCTGCCGCGCCGCCCATCGGCGCGTTCACCAGCGGCACCCGCAGCCCCAGAGATCGTGACCACTGTGTCGACAGCGTCTGCTCTGACATCGGTGCACCTTTCGCCACGGCTATGACCCATCCATCATGGCAGCTGATCGGCGGAGCGTTCCCGAAGCGATGCGTGCCGGGAGGCCTGGGCGGACGGCCGATTCGGAAAGGCATGGGTGACAACGTTATTCGTCATGCGACCTGCTCCGGCGATCGGCGGCGCGCCGCGGGGAACGAACCTCGGCGCGGGATACGCGGTGCGCGTATGTTCGACGGCAATGCCAGACGAGGAGACAGGATGGCGATGACGATCAGAGATCGCGTCGAACAGCTGGTGACCGAGCCGCCGATCGTGTTCGGCGAGCCGATCGACACTTCCGGCGGCGCTACGGTCATCACCGTCTCGCGCGGTGGTGGTCCGCTGCGCCACCCTCGTCCGGTCGGTGTGTTCGTCGTCCACGAAGGGCGCGCACTGGACGCCCGCGATGGACGCCAATCGCATCGCTCAGCTCGGCGAATGGATCGGCCTGCTCACCGGGGTCATCGCGGCGCTGGCGATTCTGCGTCGCCCGCCGTGGCCGGACCTGGGCCGCCGGAGCCAGTGAGCCCGTACAGCGCGAGCGTTTCGAACCGCTGCCACGCCTGGACCGGTGGTGTCGGCGCGGTCGGCTCGATCACCGGACCCAGCACGCCGAGCAATGCCCACGACAGGAACTCGATCGTGCCCGCCGGCTGCTCACCGAGGAGCTCACCGACCAGGTCGGCGACACACTGCCGATAGGCGCGCACGACGGTGGCGGTGGCCTTCGGCCCGATCAGCGGGCGATACACCTCGGGGTACTGCGCGGCGAGATGGAACATCACGCGCAGCGGCGCGAGCGGAGAACCCGGTGTCGTCGTGCGGATGATCTCGCGGCGCAGGAACTCGGTGCAGCTCACCAGCAGCAGGTCGTCCTTGTCGCGGTAGTGCGCGTAGAAGGTGGATCGCCCCACGTCGGCGCGGCCGATGATGTCGCTCACGGTCACCTTGTCGTAGCCGCGCTCGATCATCAGCTCGATCAGCGCTTTGTGCAGCGTGTCCCTGGTGCGTCGAACCCGGCGATCAGGGTGCTCGGCCATCGCTTCCTCCTGCACGGTTTCCCCGGATCTGTTCGATAACGGACACCTCCGGCGATTCTGCTCCTGGTGACGTGCGCGGCAGCGCCCGAGGATGAACTCATGTCCCGAAATCAGCTTCTCACCCCCATGTTCGTCGACGACGCAGGCACCGGCCTTGTCATCGCGGGCCTGCGCCGCTACAACCTCTTCACCACGGTGTTCTTCCTGGGCAGGCACCGTCGTCTGCTCGCCGAATTCGTCACGCTCTCCGGTGCGCGTCGGGGTTCGCGTGCCCTCGATATCGGTTGCGGGCCCGGCAAACTCGTGCGCGGGCTCGGCAGAGCGGTCGGTCCGAACGGTGCCGCCGTCGGTGTCGATCCCTCCGCCACGGCGGTCGCCGACAACCGCGACCGAGATCGTGCCACTCATCATCGCTACGTGGTCGGACCGGCGCAGTCGCTGCCCCTGCCCGATGCCGAATTCGACGTGGTCACGTGCACTTTCGTCATGCACCACATCCCCGAGTCGCAGCGTGACGCCGCGATCGCTGAAATGTGGCGGGTGTTGCGGCCGGGCGGACGGCTTCTGCTCGCCGACGCGTCCCCCTCCCCTCGGATGCGGACAGTCCTCGTACCGTTCTTCGGTCGCGGTGGCGATCCGTTCGCCGATGCCGATATCCGCCACTACACCGTTCGGGTCGAGGCCGCCGGCTTCACCGATCTCAGCTATACCCAGAGCCGCGACCAGACGGGCATCCTCACCGCGTTGAAACCGGTCGCCCCCCACTGATCCGGGAAACCTGTCGGTGCCCTCGGCTAGGGTCGATCTCGACACGATCACCAATCGAGCACGGGGGTGCGGCATGGAGTTCGATCAGCGCGAAATCGAGGCACGGGAGTTCGCCCTCGCGGCGCATGGCGATCAGCGCTACGGCGACCATCCCTACGCCACCCATCTCGCGGCCGTGCGGGGTGTCCTCGACGATTTCGGCTACGGCGGTGAACTCGCCCTCGCCGCCTGGCTCCATGATGTCGTCGAAGACACCCCCGTCACCGCCGAGGACGTCGAATCGCGTTTCGGCCGTGAAGTTCTCGACCTGGTGTGGGCGGTCACCGGAATCGGCCCCGACCGCAAGGCGCGAAACCAGAACGCCTACAACAAGATCGCCGCGCATCCGAGGGCCGTCATCCTCAAACTCGCCGACCGCACCGCCAATGCCGAAGCCAGCCCGCCCGCCAGCAGCTGGATGGGCATGTACCGCACCGAACACCCCACCTTCAAGGCCCACCTCGGCGAACTCCTCGCCGACGACCCCACCGTGGCCCGCATGTGGGAACGCCTCGACCGCCGCCTCGACCCGTCGATAGCCCCGCCCACCGATCAGTGGGCCGATATCGACGGTTTGGTAGCCGCGGGCGAACACGAAAAAGCCGTTGCGGCAGTACAAGCGGCCTTCGACTGCGGTCCTGGCGAGGCGGAATTGATTCTGGCCGAGCGCTCCTGAAGCGAGTAGTTGACGGCCGGGCGAATCCGAACCCGTACTGGCCCCAAACGCGGCCGGGCCCGCCGCATGCCGAGTAGGCGAGCAGCCCGCATCAGGCCGAGGGGTGTCCGGAGGCGTTCGGCCGGTCTACCGCGAGGAGTTGACGGGCAGCGGCGACCGCGAGTTCCTCGTCCAGTTGCTCGTGGCCGGAGGTGCCGCCGCCACCGGGTCCACCGTCATCACTGATGACGCGTCGGGCCGACAGGTGGATGGCGTCGACGCCCGCCCGGTGCAATGCCGGAATGTCACCGACGGCGATCCCGCCACCCGCCATGATCTGGATGCGCCCCGCCGCGTGATCGACCATCGTGGCGAGTTCATCGAGTCCCTCGGCGCAGGTGGGTGCCCCACCGGAGGTGAGCACCCGGGTCATGCCACCGGCGATCAATGTGTTGAGCGCGGCCGCACGGTCGCGGATCTGATCTATCCCACGATGAAAGGTCAGCTCTATGCCATCGACAGCGACACCATCGAGAACACGACTCAGCCCTTCGCCATCGACCCGGTGGTCCGGGGTGAGCGCACCGATCACCAGACCGGCCGCACCAGCCGAAACTGCCGCGCGCGCATCAGCATTCATCACCGCGAGCTCGGCTGCGTCGGCGTACACGAAACCTCCGGCCCGGCACCGGATCAGCACATGGACAGCAATACCGGTTCCCACCACAGCCTCGATCGTCCCGATACTCGGCGTGAGCCCACCCGTGCTGCCCAGCGCCGCACACAATTCCACCCGATCCGCCCCGGCGCGGCGAGCGCCGAGCGCGCCTGCCGCGTCCTGCACCGCGAACTCGAGGGCGGTCACGTCAGAACGACTGCCAGGCGGGCTTGTTCGCCAGCGCGTACTTGTAGTAGTCCGCCAGCTTCAACTTGCTCGCCGCGGCCTCGTCGATCACCACCGTGACGTGGGGATGCCACTGCATGACCGAGGCCGGGCAGAACGCCGACAACGGTCCTTCGGCGGCGGCGGCGATCGCATCGGCCTTCCCCGCGCCGAGCGCGATCATCACCAGGTGCCCGGCCTCGTTGATGGTGCCGAGGCCCTGGGTGAGCACGTGATGCGGCACATCCTCCGGTCCGTCGAAAAAGCGCGCGTTGTCCTTACGCGTCTGTTCGGTCAACGTCTTCACCCGCGTGCGCGAGGTGAGCGCCGACCCGGGCTCGTTGAACCCGATGTGCCCATCGGTGCCGATCCCCAGCAACTGCACGTCGACCCCACCCGCGGCGGCGATGGCCGCGTCGTACCGGCGGCCCTCGCCCGCCACGTCACCCGCCTCCCCGTTCGGGCTCAGCACCCGTGCGGGATCCAGGTTCACATGGTCGACGAACTCCGACCGGATGACCGAGAAATACGACTGCGGATGATCTTTCGGCAAACCGACATACTCGTCGAGCAGGAAAGCGCTGGCGGTGGTGAAGTCCAGCTCGCCCTCCCGGTACCGTCGCGCCAGCTCCTGATAGCTCCCCAGCGGCGACGACCCGGTCGCCAAGCCGAGGATCGCGTTGCCGACTCGCACATAGCCGCCGACGATATCGGCGACCGTACTCGCCACTTCGTTTTCGTCAGCCCGGATCACGATCTCCATCAGATTCCTTCCGTTCCGGCGACGAGCACCCGCCGCGGCCGCAATGACTGGTCGGTGACAAGAATGTCGGCACGCGCGCCGACGGTGAGACTGCCGCGTTCGCCCTCGAGACCGAGAACACGAGCAGGGGTTCGAGTCGCGGAGACGACCGCATCGGACAGCGGTATGCCCGCGACGTCGACGGTCCAGCGCAGCACGTCGACGAGCCGTGCCGTGCCCCCCGCGATCGCCCCGGGCGAACCGTCATCGGTGGCCAGCCGGGCAACGCCGTCGTGGACCTGAACATCGAGGGCGCCCAGCCGATAGCCGCCGTCGCTCATGCCCGCCGCCGCCATCGCATCGGACACCAGCGCGATCTGATCCGGGCCGACGGTATCGAACACCATCGTCACCGTCTCCGGCGCCAAATGCACACCGTCAGCGATCAATTCGACCACCATCTGGCCTCGTCCGGCTGCGGCCAGACAGGCGGCGACCGGCCCGGGGGAGCGGTGATGCAGTGCGGGCATCCCGTTGAACAGGTGCGTGGCGGTAACAGGGCCACCACTGGCCTCGGCGATGCGCGCCGCGGTGGTCGCGGCATCGGCATCGGTGTGCCCGAGGCTGGGCAGCACATCGTGTCGGCGCATCGCGGCCAGCAGTTCATCGAAATGCGCGGTCTCGGGCGCCAGTGTCATCGACCGCACCGTTCCGCGGGCGGCCGCGTAGAGTCGCTCGAACAACGCGGGATCGCCGGGGATGATCGCCGCGGGATCCTGTGCCCCGCAGCGGATCACATTGATGAACGGGCCCTCGAGATGCACCCCGAGCAATACCCCGTCCTCGACGAGATCGGCCAACATCGCCGCCTGTGCGACCAGTACCTCCGGCCGATCCGACACCAAGCTCCCCATCAACCCGGTGGTGCCGTGCGCCCGATGATGCGCCGCCGCGACCCGAGCGCCGTCCGCATCAGCATTGGGAAACCCGAACCCTGCCCCACCATGACAGTGCAGATCGATCAACCCCGGAAGCACCAGATCATCACTGGATGCTGGAAGCCGATCGGGTGCAGGATGATTCGCCGCATCGCCGACCCAGGTGATCAGCCCGTCCTGGAATTCGACGACGCCGTCGGCGATGTCACCCTCGACCGTCCCGACGAGACGACCGCGTAGGATTTCCGTCACCACGAACCTTCCCCATCACCGGAGCCGTGCCCGGCCCCAACACCTGAACGACCCGATACGCCATCCACCACAGCGATCGCGGACCGCCACCGGACACCGCATCGCGATCCGACCGACGGCCGGACCGTGTGCACAACAACCTTTTTCACGCCCGCCCGATGATCGCCGCGACCGCCGCCCGCCCCACCTGCGGATTCCGTGCCGCACACGCCGCGTCGGCCGCGTCCTGGCACTGCTGCACATCCACCGCGGCCAACGCCGCCCGTACCGCGGGCAACGCGGGCACCGACATCGACAAACTCGTCACGCCCAGCCCCACCAGCACCGGCGCCAACGTCGGATCCGACGCCGCCTCACCGCACACCCCGACCGACTTACCCGCCGCCGCGCCGGCCGCACCGACCATCGCGATCAGATCGAGCACCGCGGGCTGCCACGGATCGAGCAGCTGTGCGAGCCCGCCCGCCATTCGATCCACCGCGCACGTGTACTGGCTCAGATCGTTGGTTCCGATGCTCACGAAGTCGAGATGCGCGAGCAGATCGGCGGCGCGCAACGCCGCCGCCGGGATCTCGATCATCGCCCCGACTTTGGTCAGCCCGGATTCCCTTGCCAGCGCGGCGAATCCGGCAGCCTCGTCCGCGGTGGCGACCATGGGCGCCATCACCCACAGGTCGGCTCCCGTGGCCTCGCCCGCACGGGCGAGAGCCGTGAGCTGCGTGGCCAGAGTTTCCGGGAACACCGTGCCGATCCGCAGCCCGCGCACACCGAGCGCCGGATTCTCCTCGGTGCCGAGATCGAGAAACGGCAGCGGTTTGTCCGACCCGGCATCGAGTGTCCGCACGACGACTCGTCGACCGGCGAACTGTTCGAGAACCGCTGTGTACGAGGCGGTCTGCTCCTCCAGCGACGGCGCGGACGTCTTCCCGAGATACATGAACTCGGTGCGGAACAGGCCAACCCCCTCACTGTCGATGGGCCCGGCCTTCGCCGCGTCGTCGACGGTGCCGATGTTCACCAGCAGCTGCACCGGCGTTCCATCCGCGGTGTGTCCCGGCCCGCTGGCCGCCGCGATCCGCGCCTTGTCCGCCGCTGCCTGTTCCAGTGCTGCCTGCTGATGCTCGGGACTCGGGTCGATCACGACCTCACCGGTGGTGCCGTCGAGCAGCACCGGCACACCGTCGACGAGCCGATCGGTATCCGGACAGTTCACCACCGCCGGCAACGCGAGGGACTTCGCGAGAATCGCGGTGTGGCTGGTCGGCCCACCCTCGGTGGTGAGCAACCCGACCACATCACTGTCACCCAGCATCGCCGTATCGGCAGGTGCGAGATCGCGCGCGACCAGCACGAACGAATATCCCGGCTCCGGAATCCCCGGCATCGGCAGCCCGAGCAGTACCGCCACGGTCCGCCCGCCGATATCGCGCAGATCGGTCGCCCGCTCGGCCATGTACCCGCCGAGCGCTTCCAGCTTCGCGCAGAATCCCTCGAACGCCAGGTGCACCGCGTGCGCCGTCGGCATCCCGGCGGCGAGCTCCTTCTCCGTGGCGGCGACGATGCCCGGATCACGGGCCATCGTCGCCGACATCGAAAGAATCTCCGCCGCAACACCACTCACCCGTGCGGCCCTGGCGGTCATCTCGTCGGACACGCCACCGAGCGCGTCCTTGACCCGGGCGAGCTCGTCGGCGACCGAGCCACCGACGGGATCGTGCGCCGATGTCTCGAGCTGCGATCCGAACCGCAACCACGGCGCGCACACCACGCCCGGGCTCACTCCGAGTCCACTGATCACCTGCTCTGGCATCAGGCGGCGTCCAGATCCGAGGCGACGAGTTCGGCCAGCTGGTCCAGAACCGCGTCGGCCCCCTCGGCGTGCAGGGTCACCTCGGCCCCGTGTCCCGCGCCCAGCGTCATCACCGCGAGCACGCTGGCCGCGTCGACCGGCTCGCCACCTCCCAACGAGATCCGCACCGGCACCCCCGCGGCCTGCACGGCCTGCGTGAGTTTCGCGGCGGGCCGCGCGTGCAGCCCCACCTCGGATCCGACGATGACGGTGCGGGTGCTCATTGCCTCACTCACCTTCCAGTTTCTTGTCCAGCTTCGTTTCGACTTCGGCGACCGAGGGTGCGTCGGTTCGAGTATCGCCCGTGGCCGTCAGAGCGGTCTCCGCTTCGACCAGGGCCGCGTCGGGCACACCGGCTTCGACATCGGTTTCCGCCTCGCGACCCGGCGTGCGCAGGTTCCACTTCTTGATCACGAAGCTGAAGAGCACGTAGTAGATCACCGCGTAACCCAGCCCGATCGGGATCAGCATCCAGGCATTGGTGGCCTTGCCGAAGTTCAGCAGGTAATCGATCGCACCCGCGGAGAACGTGAATCCGTCGTGGATACCGAGCGCGTTCACCAGCGCCATCGATGTGCCCGTCAAGATCGCGTGCACCACATACAGCGGCCACGCCACGAACATGAAGGAGAACTCCAGCGGCTCGGTGATGCCGGTGACGAACGCGGTCAGGCCGGTGGAGAGCATGATGCCGCCGACCAGCTTCTTCTGCGACGGACGCGCGTTGCGCCAAATGGCCAGCGCGGCAGCGGGAAGCGCGAACATCATGATCGGGAAGAACCCCGTCATGAACGTACCCGCGGTCGGATCACCGGCGAAGAAGCGGTTGAGGTCACCGCGCACGAGCTGGCCGGAGGCGTCGGTGTAGTCGCCGACGAGGAACCAGACCGTGGAGTTCAGGATGTGGTGCAAACCGGTCGGGATGAGCAGGCGGTTGGCCGCGCCGTAGATGCCGCCACCGACGACCGAGTTGTCCGCGACGGTCTCGCCCACCCAGGTGAGCGCGGAGTTGAAGGCCGGGTACAGGAACGCCATGCCGACGCCGACGACGAGGCCGGTGAACGCGGTCAGGATCGGCACCAGCCGCCTGCCGTTGAAGAAGCCGAGGAAGTCGGGCAGCTTCGTGCGATAGAACCGCTGCCACAGTATCGCCGACAGCAGACCCATCACGATGCCGGCGAGGACACCGTAGTTGATCAGCGCCTGCGCGCCCTTCGGGTCGGTTTTCCCTTCGAGCACGATCGGTGACATCGCTTCGAACACGCCGTTGATCACCATGTAGCCGACCACCGCCGCCAGCGCTGTCGACCCGTCGGCTTTCTTCGCCCAGCCGATCGCGATACCGACGGCGAAGATCAGCGGCAGCCAGGTGAACACGGCCTGCCCGGCTGCCGAGATGACCGAGGCGGTGCTCTCCAGCGCGGAGAAGCGGCCGAGGAGGTCGTCCTGGCCGATGCGCAGCAGGATGCCCGCCGCGGGGAGCACCGCGATCGGCAGCATGAGGCTGCGACCGAGGCGCTGCAATCCCGCGAACACCTTCGATTCTTGTTGGGGTGTGTCGGTAACGGCAGTCATGTCGACCTTCTTCGTGCCGGCTTCGCGGCGGTCTCGGCGAGGGAGGACCGGCTTGCCCGCCGATCCGGGTTAACTGTTGTGAACCGGTGTACCTGACGGGTACTGTCCGGTCATAACCAGTTGCCAGTTTGACCAGGTGGAGGTCGGATGTCAACCGCTGAATATGATGTGGCGCACATTCGAGACTCCCATACTGGTACTGGCAACCACCGCCGAAAGGGAGAACAGATGTCCAAAGCGGAAGCGATCGTCCAGGGCTTGGGCGGCGCGGACAATATCGTCGAGATCGAGGCCTGCATCACCCGGTTGCGCACCGAGGTGAAGGACGGTAGCAAGGTCGACGAGGCCGCTCTCAAAGCCGCGGGCGCCCACGGTGTCCTCAAGTCGGGCACGGTCGTGCAGGTCGTCGTCGGCCCCGAAGCCGACACCCTGGCCGACGACATCGAGGACATTCTGTGAGCATCCCGGTCATCGCGCCGCTGCCCGGCAAGGTGGTGGCCCTGTCCGAGGTCCCCGATCAGGTCTTCGCCGAGCAGATCGTCGGTTCCGGCGTCGCGCTCGACCCCGACCGCACCCGCGGCACCCTGACGGTGACGGCCCCCATCGCAGGCAAGATCCTCAAACTCCACCCCCACGCCTTCGTCATCTTCGGCCACGGCGTCGGCGTCCTGGTCCACCTGGGCATCGACACCGTGAAACTCAAAGGCGAAGGCTTCGAACTGCTCGCCACCGAAGGCGACACGGTAGAAGCCGGCGCCCCCATCGTCACCTTCGACCCGACGAAAACCGCCGCCACCGGCTACTCGGTCATCTGTCCCGTCGTGGTCATGGACTCGGCGAAAGACTCCGTCTACACCGACACCGTCGGCACCACCGTCGAATCCGGCAGCCTCCTGTTCGATTCGCCATAGCCACCCTGACCTGCTGCTGAACCTTTCGGCGAGCCGACCCGTAGTCCGTATCAGCGGGTCGGCGTCGATTCGTATCGCGTCAACAGGAGGATGACCGATGACCGGAGCTGAGCAATCCAGTGAGCAGTTCGCCGAGCGGTTGTTCGGGGCCGCGCTCGGGACCATCGACATTCTGGCGGTGCATCTCGGGGATCGGCTCGGCTGGTATCGGGCGTTGGCCGAGGGTGGGCCCGCGGATGCGGGTGAATTGGTCGCGCGGGCGGGTGGAGATCGCCGGTATGCGCAGGAGTGGCTCGAGCAGCAGGCGGCGACCGGGATTCTGACGGTGGCCGCGGACGGGCGGTTCGCCCTGCCCGCCGGCGCTGCCGAGGTGCTCACCGACCCGAGCAGTCTCGATTACCTTGCGCCACTGGCTCGTATGCTGGCCGGTGCCGCCGCCCAGATGCCCGCGCTCGTGCGCGCGTATCGCGACGGCGGCGGCGTCGGTTGGTCCGAGTACGGCGCCGACATGCGCGAATCCCAGTCGGACATGAACCGCCCCTGGTTCGAGCACCGTCTCGCTGCGGGTCTGGCCGGGGTCGCTGATATCCACGCGCTGCTGTCGCGCCCCGATGCCAAGGCGGCCGATATCGGCTCAGGTGGCGGCTGGTCCGCGATCGCCCTTGCCCGCGCCTACCCGGAACTGGCGGTCGACGGCTACGACATCGACCAGCCCTCGGTGCGGATGGCCACCGAAAACGCGACCGACCTCGGCGATCGCGTCCGTTTCCACCACGCCGACGCCACCACCGACCTCCCCGAATCCGCCTACGACGCGCTGTTCGCGTTCGAGTGCCTGCACGACATGCCGCACCCGGTCGAGGTACTGACCTCGATGCGCAAAGCCCTGCGTCCAGGTGGCGCGGTGATCATCATGGATGAGGCCGTCGCGCCGGAATTCACCGCACCGGCGAGCGATATCGACCGCCTGATGTACGGGTTCAGCCTGCTGGTCTGCCTGCCCGACGGCATGGCACATCCCGACTCCGCGGGCACCGGCACCGTCATGCGCACGGCGAAACTGGGGGAGTACGCCGAGAAGGCAGGTTTCACCGCCGTGGAAGTCCTCCCGATCGAGGACTTCGGATTCTGGCGGTTCTACCGGCTCACGGTCTGATCGGCGAGCTGTTCGGTCTCGACCGTCCAGCGCCTGGCGAGATCGTCGAAATAGCGCTGGCTGCTCCACAATCGGTAGTTGCCGATCACGTAGACCCGCCGCCGAGCCCGCGACACTGCCGTATTGAGCACATTCGGATTCGTCGCCGCCCACCGTCGCGACCCACCTGCCGCGGGCGATGTCCCCAAGATCAGCACCACGACCTCGGCCGAATTGCCGTGCATCGCATGGACAGTGCCCACCTGCCGCTGCGCGAACTCCGCACCGAGCACCTCATGCGCGATCTCCTGCGCGCCATGGGCGACGTCGCGGAACGGGCTGACCACACGGATATCGGCCGCTGCCACCCCGTCCTCGGTCAACCGCGCGAGCAGCGCGGCGAGCGCTTCGCCTTCGCCGGGAATCCAATTACCTTCGGCCCGTGCGGATCTGACATCGATCCACCGATCGTGCCCGGGAAACTCCGGTCGATCCGGCGTGGCGAACACCAGCAGATCATCGTCATAGGCAATGTGATGTGTGAGCTCGAAAATCGGCCGGTCACTACGCCGATGGACCCGCAGCGGCGTGCCGACCCACACCGGCGCGATCGAATCGGAGGGCATCAGCCAGGTCCCGTACCGCACCCCACGATCAGCAGCCTGGCGTGCCGACGCCTGATCCGGCATCCACTCCGCATCGAGCCCGTACTGCTGTACGAATGCTTCCTGCGCCGAAGTGGGTAGCACACCGACAGGTCCCAGCTGACGATGATCACCGACGATCACCGCCCGCCGAGCCCGCCACAACCCACCGGCCACCGACTGCGGCGCAGCCTGCCCGGCATCGTCGACGAACAACCATCCGAGAGCCTCGGACCCCAGCCCGGCGAACAACCGGGGCAGTGCGGTGAACGTCGTGGTGATCATCGGCACCGCGAAGAACAGCGTCTGCCATGCCGCCGCAACGGTTTCCGGCTTCGGCTCCACCGCGAGCTCACCACGGATCAACGCGATGGCGACGATGAGATTGTCGCGAATCCGCGGGGCCGCGTTGAGCAGAAACGCGCGATGCAACTTCAACGCCGACAGGAACAGCTCACGCCGCGCGCTCGCGTACTGCTCGTCTGCCCACGGATTGCACAGCTGGAACTGCTCGTCGTCACCCGCCACATCACCGAACGGGATGGTGCGCGACCAGTTCTCGCGCCCCCGCTCGATAACGTCGAGCGCCGCCGCCCGCCGCTCCGTCAACTCGACGTGTTCGCGAATCAGCGTGCGGCCGTTCTCGGCGGCCTGCGCCCACTGCTCCCGCGTGTACTCGACCTCGGTCTGGCGCCGCCGCATGTCCGCCTCGGCGATATGTCGTTCGCGCAGCAATTCGTTGCTGCGCGCGCTCCACCGCCGTCCCGCCCGGAATCCCGTCGAGAGCGATGCCACGAACCCCGGCTTCTGCCCGCCGTGCTCGCTGAGGAACTTGCCCGCCCGGTGGTGCGCGGCCTGCGCGGCCCGCAGATGCTCGGTGGCCAGCTGATGACGTTCGCGCCAGTGCGCGTGCGCGTCATCGGCGTTGGCGATCTCGGCCGCCGTCGACTGCAATCCCGCGTTCATGGTCGGCAGCTCGGCGACCGCGTCGGCGACGTTCTGGCGCGCCTGCGCGAGTCTGCGCACCTCGGCGCGGCGCGTGGTGAAATCCCGCACCGCGGTCGGCCAATCGGGAATCGAATCCGGGTCGGCCTCGGCCTGCTTGAGGATGTCGAGCATCCCGCCGTTCGGTGTCCCGGTCTTCCGTTCGGTGGCGAACCGATCCCCGAACCAGAACTGTTCGGCGAACGTTCGTCGCGTCCCGCCCAGTGCCGCGGCGACCAGTCCCCACGCCGGTGCGCCGCCGACGAGTTCGGCCAGGTCGGTGAAGTGATTGAGCTCGCCATCGATCGCGTCGCGATGCTGGATCTCGGCGACCACATCGGCCGCGGTGGCATCGCTGCCGGTCGCCAGTACCACTTCGAACCCGGTCACACAGTTCGCCAATCGGTGCGCGCCCACCGTGTAGTTCTTCGCCACCTGCACCTGCTCGGTGATCCCGGCGAACACCGCCATCGGATCGTCGAACGCCGCCAGCTGCGCGGCCCGCTCGACCAGAATCCCGGCCAGCAGGTCTCGCAGCATCGTCGTCGTCCCGGTGCCCGGCGCACCGTGCACCGCGAAAATGCCCGCATCGTCGCGCAATTCGGACAGCGCGCGATCGACCGCGAACTGCTGTCCGGAAACCAGCGGATCGCCCGGCCAGCGTCCGTCCGGAACGAGATGGGGGAGCAGGCCCTCGACGACCGCGTCCTGGCGTCGCCGGACATCGATCCGGTCATCGATCGGCAGCGACTCCGCCGCCGAGAGGTAGTCACGCAGCGCCGCACCGATGTCGCCGCGCTCCACCGCTTTCGCGAGCTCGGCGAGGTCCGTGCCGAGCCCGCTGTTCAGGCGATCCTCGGCAGCGTCACTGTCGGCGTCGCGCGCCGCGACCTGAATGCACGCCACCCGCACACCGCCGGCCCGCAATTCCGATCGAATGCCCAGCGCGGCACACAGTTCACCGGTGAAGATCTGCAGGTCGCGGCCGGTCAATCGGGGGGCATCGACGACGTCGTCGTCAGACAGAACGGCGAACCGTTCGGCGAAGGCCAACGCCGACATCCCGGCGAGACCGGGCGAGATGACGCCATCCGCTCCCGCCGCGAGCACCGAAGCCGCTACCCCGCGGCCTGCCACGTCCAGCGCACGCCATCGCGGTGCCGGACCCATCTGTTCGGCATCGGGGTGAGTTTCTCGCGTCAGCGTGTCGAGCGCGGCGGTGAAGGCCGCCGAGTCGTGGTCGAATCCGTCGGCCCAGCCGACGTCGCCGGGCCCTGGTGCGCGCAGCCGGTTCACGGCCCACGCCAGCCCCGACAACGTCGCCGAGCCTTCGACAACCACTCCGCCGTCGGTCAACGTCACCGCGAAAGCCGCTGTGGTCCCGGCCCGTCGGGCGTCGGCCTCCAGCTGGTCCTCGCCGAATGTCCGCACCAGCGCTTCCCGCGCGCGCCCCACCTCGAACAGTCCGCCGTACACGACGAACTGCCACACTCGCCCGGTTTTCAACGCGGGCAGCGCGGCGAGATTTTCCCATGGCGCGCGGTCATCGGGCGCGAGATCGACCACCAGTCCGCCGGTCTCGACGTCGGGAACAAGCTGCGGGCCGAACAACTCCACCGTTTGCCAGAAACGCACGAGCCGCGCGGCGTGCTCGGAACCGCCCACGATGCACCCCAATCCGGTCGGCGATCATTGCAGACAACCCCGATCACGGTACGCGATCCGGATCCCTCGAGCACGCCACCCCGGCGGTCGCGCCTGCCGTGGCGAGAACATCGGTGCTGGTCCTGCCGCCGCGGCGAGCACCTCGCCGCCCACAACCGCCCCGGAAAACCCTTTGACCCATCAACCTTGTGCCGCGCACGCTGAGACCATGGACGACTTGGCCCACGCCGCAGACCGATTCGTGCTCGGTGAGCTCCGCGGTGCGGACCTGTCGATGGCCGCCGCCGAGGCACTCGCGCGTGGACTCGACAGTCCAGCATTGGTAGAGCTCGCCTGTCTGCCCCGGACGGGCTGCGGTGCCGCTCCCGAACTGTTCCGCACCGCGATGGCCGAGCTCGGGCTCGTGCACGACTGGAGGGCACGAGAAGTCGAGGTCAGGGTCGGGCTGGCACGAGCTCACGCGACAGCCCTGCTCGCTGCTGATGCCGCGCCGGCCTTCCCCCATCTGGTCACAGCGCCTCCCGTGCCTCGGTCGGCACGGCCCGCGAGATTGCGGGAGTTCGTCGCTTCTCTGCGCTCCCGGCGCGCTATCAGCGCAGAAGCATCTCCGCCACGGCTTTCGGCGCTGCCAGCCATTCACGAACGTTGTTGCGTGCCTCGGTGACCTGCCTGCACTCGCAATAGGCCACCACCCCGTCGGCCTCGATACCCGCGGCCCGGCACAGCGCGACCGCGCGGGGGAGATGTTGGTACTGGCTCACGATGATCGCCCGGTCGATGCCGAACAGCGACTTCGCTCGCTCGCAGGTCTCCCGCGTGGAAAGGCCGGCACGATCGGATCGGACGATGGCCGGGTCGATGCCGTGGTCGAGGAGATAGCGCGTCATCGACGCGATCTCGTCGCCCGACGAGCCGCCGGCATCCCCGGACAACAGAATCGCCTCGGCCTTGCCCGCTTCGACCAACTCGATCGCCACATCGAGACGTCCCTGTAGATAGGCCATCGGAGTTCCATCCGTCCCGACTTTGGCACCCGGGACGATCACGACAGGTGCGCTGGGCGCGGCCGCGACATCACTTCTATGACCGGACGACAAACTCCACATAGCGATGTTCGCCCCAGCTGTCACCAACGCGAGGCCACCCGCCACGACAAGTCCGGCTCTCGCCATGCGTCGCAACCGCTGACGCTTCCCGCTATGTTCCTCCGCCATGCGCACTTTCATACATGAACACTGCGAAAATATCCCCTGACTAGGGGATTTGACATTGCAATTCGCGACACGTAACTTTATTCCAGTCAGAGCGACACGGACACCGACTCAGCCGCCCAGCGGCCGAGACACGAGGTAGGACGATGAGCGCCTGACTGACTGCGTGTTCAGAGGGACTCGGTACGGATTTGCTTCCGGCCGGTTGCCTGAGCTAAGTTTGAACCCTTGCCTCACCGAAACCCCTCCGAGAAGTTGTGGGTAGAAGTGTGTGCGTGTGTTCTTTGAGAACTCAATAGTGTGTCGATGAATGTCAGTGCCAATAATTACTATTGGTTCCAATCTTTCATGTACCCCCCGGTCGTGGGAGGTTGGACATTGAACAACAGCGAATCTTTTTGCTGGTGTTCGCTTTGCTAGGTTTT
>NZ_JBSFTG010000026.1:0-31018 GCF_053590715.1 Nocardia sp. NPDC003183 | reverse complement strand
TCGGTCGGCCGCGGGGTTTCCGTGGTCGGGTGGCCGCAGGCGCGAGTCTCGAGCGCTGACCGGCGGCCCCTCAGGGCCGCGGACACGCGCGCGCCAGCGCGCCAATAAACACAGCGTCAAACAGTCCCGGGACTACCGAACTCCGAATCCCGCCCTAAAGGTCGAACGTCTCCCCCGGCGACACCGCGTGCACCGGCCCCGAGAAAGCCGCCTTGGCCTCAGCGATCACATCCTCACGCGAAGTCCACGGCGGAATATGGGTCAGCAACAGCTCCTTGGCCCCGGCGCGAGTAGCGATTTCCCCCGCCTCGGTCCCCGAAAGATGAATCCCCGGCGGACGATTCGCCGGATCATGAGTCCACGACGCCTCGGCCATCAGCACATCCGCACCCTGCGCCAAGTCGACCACCGCATCGCACATCGCCGTATCACCGGTGTAGACGAAGACCCGGCCGTCGCCTGCGGTGATCCGCAGCCCATAGGACTCCGGCGGGTGGAACATCCGCCGAGCTTCCACCGTGTGACCGGGCCCGAACGGAATCGGGGTGTTCTCGACCCACGCCTGCGAGTCGATCACATCGGACCAGTCGTCGGTCTCGCCGCCGATCTCCGCGGACGCATTGCCGATCCGCAGCGCGGAATCGGACGGCCCGCGGACCAGCGCCTTCCCGGTCGGCGGATTCGGGTGGTAGCGACGCCACACCAGCAGTGCGGGCAGATCCAAGCAGTGATCCGCGTGCAGGTGGGTGAGGAAGATATCGACATCGGCCGGGTTCATGTGCTTCTGCAGCGCGCCGAAAATACCGGGGCCGAAGTCGATGACAGTCGGCCGCATATCAGGGCCCGTCAGCAGGTAGCCCGACGCTGGGGAGTCCGGGCCGGACACGCTGCCCGAGCACCCGAGGACGGTAAGGCGCATACCCCCATGCTGCCACGACGTGCTGGTGCTCAATGCAGGATCCCCCCAATTTCCAGACCGGATCCCCGGTTACCGCGTTGGTAGTGCGCGGCCGACCGATGCTCCACGGCGGCGTCGACGTTCATCTGACGAGAGTACCCAGCCCGCGAGCACTCCACCCACCGCCCCGAAAAGATGCCCCTGCCAAGAAATTCGAGGGTCGCTCGGCAGCACGCCCCACAGCATCGAGCCGTAGAACACGAGGATCACCAGTCCCACCACGATCTGGCCCACATTGCGCGTGAACCACCCGCGGCAGATCAGGTACGTCAGCCAGCCGAACACGATCGACGACGCTCCCACGTGCACACTTCCCGCCGACCCCGTGAGCCAGGTACCGACGCCCGCGATCACCCAGATGATCGCCGTGGCCGCGATCCCCCGCCCGATCCCGGAGAGCAGCACGAGGAAACCCAGCACGAGCAACGGCAGCGTGTTGGCGAACAGATGGTCCCACCCGCCGTGCAACAGCGGGGCCCACAGAATCCCGTCGAGCCCGGATACCTCGCGCGGCTCGATGCCCGCCGAGTCGAGTTCGCCGACCGATCCGGGTGGCGAATCGTAGGAGAGCACCATGTCGACGCCCTCGATCACGTACAGCGCCCCCACGAAGCCCAGAATCACCACCGCGGCCCGAATCCACGAACCGCCTCGCGACGCGCCGATGCCCGAACTCGCGTTGCCACGCAGCCCCGAGATCCGATCAGGATCGAACGAGGCACCCACCCCACCGCTCACCGACATCGCCTCCACTCCGGCAAGGGACCGTCGAACAGCCCGTTGACCAGAGCGTACCGAAGCCGGGTCACATCGCGTCAGGCCCAGAGTTGCCCGTCCAGCTTCTCCTCGGCTTCGTCCAGCGTGCCGTCGTATGCCCCGGTGGACAGATACTTCCAGCCGCCGTCGGCGACCACGAACGCGATATCGGCCCGTTTCCCGGCCTTCTGCGCCTTCTTGGCGATGCCGAGCGCGGCGTGCAGGATCGCCCCGGTGGAGATCCCGGCGAAGATTCCCTCCTCGCCGACCAGTTCGCGAGTCCGTTTCACCGCGTCGTACGGGCCCACCGAGAACCGGGTGGTGAGCACCTTCTCGTCGTAGAGCTCGGGGATGAATCCCTCGTCGATGTTGCGCAGGCCGTAGACCAGTTCGCCGTAGCGGGGTTCGGCGGCCACGATCTCGATACCGGGCACGTTTTCACGCAGGAACCGGCCGGTGCCCATCAACGTCCCGGTCGTGCCGAGTCCCGCGACGAAATGGGTGATCTCCGGCAGGTCGGCCAGCAGTTCCGGCCCGGTGTTCTCGTAGTGCGCGAGCGCGTTGGCCGGGTTGCCGTACTGGTACAGCATCACCCAATCCGGATTCTCCGCCGCGATCTGCTTGGCCATCGCCACCGCTTGATTGGATCCGCCCGCCGCGGGCGAGTCGATGATCTCGGCGCCGAACATCGTGAGCAGTTGCCGCCGCTCCACCGAGGTGTTCTCCGGCATCACGCACACGATCCGGTAACCCTTGAGCTTGGCCGCCATGGCCAGCGAGATCCCGGTGTTGCCGCTGGTCGGCTCCAGAATCGTGCAGCCGGGGGTGAGCAGCCCGTCGGCCTCGGCCTGTTCGATCATCCGCAGCGCGGGCCGGTCCTTGATCGAGCCCGTGGGATTGCGGTCCTCGAGCTTGGCCCACAGCCGCACATGATCGTCGCCGTCCCACTGGGGCGACAGTGTCTGCAATCCGACGAGCGGCGTATTGCCGAGCGTCGCGATCAGCGATTCGTAGCGGGCCACGGGGTCAGGCGCCGCCGGCCACGGCGGGCAGGATGGTGACCGACGCGCCCGCGGGCACCTCGGCTTCCAGCCCACCGGAGAAGCGCACGTCCTCGTCGTCGACGTAGATGTTGACGTAGCGGTTCAGCTTGCCGTCCGACAGCAGCTTCTCGGCCAGCCCGGGGTGATTCGCGTCGAGATCGGCGATGAGCGCGGACAGCGTCGAGCCCTCGCCCTGCACCCGCTTCTCACCTCCGGTGATACCACGCATGATGGTCGGAATGGACACGGTTACCGGCATGGGGGCTCCTCGGGGGTGGTGACTGTTCTCGGACGGTTCAGTAGGAATCGACGATGCGCACCGATTCTTCGGTGACCTCGCCGTCGACGATGCGGTAGCTGCGCAGTTCGTGCTCCTGCGGGTCGCGCGTGGAGACCAGCACATAGTGCGCGTCCGGTTCGGCGGCGTAGGAGATGTCGGTGCGGCTCGGGTAGGCCTCGGTGGCGGTATGCGAGTGGTAGATCACGACCGGCACTTCGTCGGCGTCGTCCATCGCGCGCCACACGCGCAGCTGTTCACCGGAATCGAACCGGTAGAAGGTGGGCGAGCGTTCGGCGTTGACCATCGCGACGAAGCGTTCCGGCCGGTCGCTGCCCTCGGGGCCGGCGATGATGCCGCAGGCCTCGTCCGGGTGGTCGGCGCGAGCGTGCGCCACCATCGCGTCAACGAGATCGGCCCTGATCACCAGCACTTCATCGACCCTTTCCACATCCTGCGTGCGCGCTGTCGAGCACCTTCCCCGACAACGACCCACCCTATTCGGGTATTCCGCGGGGTATGCACTCCGGTCCCGGCCGGGTCGTCACCGCAGGCGCGGCAAGTCGCCGAAGGGCTGGTCAGCAGGCAGTTGCGGCCACCGGGCAGCCGCACCACCGACAGTGGGTGACCTTGCGCGAGGTCGCCGATCAGCGCGGAAACAGATCGTAGTAGGCGGGGATCCCGGCGATCGAGGTCGCGGCGAGCACCGCGTCGACGACGGCGCGCTCGACGACCACCGCCGCGGCCGTACACAACTGGTCGAGCAGCAGCAGGTCGGTGGGGAAAGCGCGCGGCAGCGCGAGCGGGGCGACCTCGATCGCGCCGGTGGACAGCGCGAACAGGGTGTCGCCGTCGAGCGGGGAATGCACGGGGCGGATCGCCCGGGCGAGTCCGTCGTGCCCGGTCGCGGCCAGCCGTCGGCAGCCGGCTGGGTCGAGGGCGGCATCGGTGGCGATCACCCCGATCGTGGTGTTGAGCACCATGCTCTTCGCGGGGAGCGCGGCAAGTGCGGCGATCTCGTCCGCTGTCGCGTGCCGCAACCCGAAGAAGTCGGGTCCGTCGGTGCCGACGCCCCACGGCAACCCGGTGCGCGGATCGACGACCGACCCGACGGGATTGGCCACGATCACCGCGCCGACGGTCACCCCAGCCCCGGGGCCGTCCGCGAGAACCACACTCGCCGAACCGATTCCGCCCTTGATCGCGCCCGCCCGCGCACCGACACCGGCGCCCGCGGTGCCCCGGGCGAACTCGGTCGACGCCGCCGCGGCCGCGCGATAACCGAAGTCCGCGCCGGGCCGGATACCCCAGTCCCCGACCGGCAGATCGAAGATCACCGCGCCGGGCACGATCGGGACCACCCGACTCGGGTCGGCCGGGTCCATCGGAATGCCCTCGCGGTGTTCCTCCGACCAGCGCATCACCCCGTCCGCTGCGGCGAGGCCGTACGCGCTACCTCCGGTGAGGAGCACGGCATTCAGTTGGCGAACGGTGTTGGCCGGGTCGAGTAGGTCGGTTTCCCTGGTGCCGGGTCCGCCGCCGCGGACGTCGACCGAGGCCGTCGCGCCGCCGGGGACCCGCACGACCGTGCAGCCCGTCGCGGCGCCGGTACCGAGGGTGACCTCGGCGTCGAGCGCCTGGTGATGCCCGACCAGCACCCCGGCGACATCAGTGATCGAGTTGCGTGCTCCGGGGCCGCTGCGCATCATCTCGTCCTTCGTCGGCGATTCCGGTCGTCGCGCTCACGGCGCGAGCGCTTGCAGTAGTGAATCCTGCATCCAGGTGAGCCAGTGGTAGACGTCCAGATGCGGGGCGCGCGGGTCTTCCGGATCGAAATGGTCGGGCGTGTCGTCGTCGATGTCGAGCAGGGTGCCCAGCGCGAGCCGGACATCGGTGAGCGCGGCCAGCCACGCGTCGGCCTGCTCGGGCGTGAGCGCGATCTTGCCGCCCACTTCCGGGCAGCTGTCGAGGACGGTCTGCCCGGCGGCCAGTTTCGCGTCGATGATCTCCGGCTCGTGCAGGCTGCGCAGCGCGCTGTTGAGATCGGCGCGCGTGGCATCGGGAGAACCGGGCTCGGCGCGGTGGAAATCGGGCAGCAGACGCAGCAGTTGCGGATCGTCGGGCGGGGTGGAGCTGCCCGTGCGCAAGCCGGTGAGCGCGGCGAGTTCGTCTTCGGGGGCGTCGGCAGCGCGGTCACTGAGCAGTCCGGACACCGCGCCGATCAGAGAGCGAAGGACGGTGGCCTCGTGCTCGTCCATTTCGGATCGAAGCTTGAGGCCACTCAGTGAGTTCTTCCTGCTCCACTTACGCACAGGCCCAGGTTACTCAGGTCGTCAGTCGCGCTGCATGGTTGCCCAGAGCCCGGCGGCGTGCAGCCGGCGCACGTCCTGCTCCATCTTGTCGCGCGATCCCGAGGACACCACCGCCTTGCCCTCGTTGTGCACCTGCATCATCAACTCGGTCGCCTTGGCTTTGCTGTAGCCGAACAGCTTCTGGAAGATGTAGGTGACGTAGTGCATGAGGTTCACCGGATCGTCCCAGACCACGGTGACCCAGGGCCGGTCCTCGGCCTCCAGGATCTCGGTGTATTCGGTGGTCTCCGGTGTCGCCTGCGGTGCCGACAGTGCGGCGTTCACAGCGTCGGTGACGGCGCCGGCCCGAACGTTATTGCACACGGCCATAAAAACCAGGGTACGACGAGGCCCGCAGGAAACAACACCCGCGGTGACTAGAGTTTCTGGTGTGCAGATCCGTGACGAGTTCGCCGGCAGCGCGCTGCTGACCGACCAGTACGAGCTGACCATGCTGGCCGCGGCGCTGGCCGACGGTTCGGCTCAGCGACAGTGCACCTTCGAGGTGTTCGCCCGGCGGTTGCCGAACGGGCGCCGCTACGGCGTCGTCGCCGGCACCGGCCGTCTGCTCGACGCGCTGACCCGCTTCCGCTTCGGCCCGCAAGAGCTGGCCGTGGTCGCGAAGTTCCTCGATCCGGCCACCGTCGACTGGTTGCGCGAGTATCGCTTCACCGGCGATATCGACGGCTACGCCGAAGGCGAGCTGTACTTCCCCGGTTCACCGATCCTGACCGTGCGCGGCAGTTTCGCCGAATGCGTGCTGCTCGAGACCCTCGCGCTGTCGATCTTCAATCACGACAGCGCCATCGCCTCGTCGGCCGCCCGGATGGTGAGCGCGGCCGCGGGCCGCCGGATGATCGAGATGGGATCGCGGCGCACCCACGAGCTCGCCGCGCCGTCGAGCTCGCGCGCCGCCTACCTGGCCGGATTCGACGCGACCTCCAATCTCGAGGCCGTGCGCAGCTTCGGCGTGCCCGGCGCGGGCACCAGCGCGCACGCCTTCACCCTGCTGCACAGCGGCGCCGACGGCGAACACGAAGCCGCGGCGTTCCGCAGCCAGATCGACACGCTCGGCATCGGCACCACGCTGCTGGTCGACACCTTCGACATCACCCGGGGTGTCGCCACGGCCATCGAGGTGGCCGGGCCCGAACTGGGCGGTGTGCGCATCGACTCCGGCGACCTCGGCGTCCTCGCCAGGCAGGTCCGCGACCAGCTCGACGAACTCGGCGCCACCGGCACGCGCATCGTGGTCTCCGGCGACCTGGACGAGTACGCGATCGCGGCGCTGCGTGCCGAACCGGTCGACGTGTACGGCGTCGGCACGTCGGTGGTCGTCGGTTCGGGTGCCCCGACCGCGGGCATGGTCTACAAGTTGGTCGAGGTCGACGGCATCGCGGTGGCCAAGCGGTCCAGTCACAAGCAGTCGCGCGGCGGGACCAAGAAGGCGGTGCGATTGGCCCGCGCCACCGGCACGATCGTCGAGGAGATCGTCTATCCCGAAGGCGGAGAAGCACCGGCCACCAACGGTTTTCAGGTGCGGGAGCTGCAGGTGCCGCTGGTTCGCGAGGGCAAGGTGGTCGACGGCGTGGCGACGCTGGCGCAGAGTCGCGAACTGGTCGCACGCGGGTTGGTGAGCCTGCCGTGGGAAGGGCTGAAGCTCTCCGCGGGCGAACCCGCCGTACCGACAACGTTCCTCGGCTGAGCGTCGCGGCACGCCGACGTGCCGACGACTCTCGACCGCACCGGCACCCGGTCGGCCACCGTACCGGGGTGGCCGCGCGGCGTCGCGCGGCGGAGAATGGTGCGGTCGAACGAGCTGGAGGATGACATGGGACGCGGTCTGATCATCGTGGACGTACAGAACGACTTCTGCGAGGGCGGCTCCCTCGCGGTAGCCGGCGGCGCGGCGGTAGCGGCCGCGATCACCGACTTCGTCGCCGGTGAGCAGTACGATGCGGTCGTCGCCACCCGCGACTGGCACATCGACCCCGGCGCCCACTTCTCCACCGAACCCGACTACGTCGACTCCTGGCCGCCGCACTGCCGAGTGGGCACCCCCGGCGCCGATTTCCATCCCGCGCTCGATGTCTCGCCCATCCAGGAAACATTCTCCAAGGGCGAGTACACCGCCGCCTACTCCGGCTTCGAAGGCGCGGCGGCGGACGGCACCTCTCTCACCGATTGGCTCCGAGCTCGCGGCATCGACGCCGTGGACGTGGTCGGCATCGCCACCGACCACTGTGTTCGGGCCACCGCGCTGGACGCCGCCGAGGCCGGATTCGACACCACCGTCCTGCTCGATCTCACCGCGGGCGTCGCCCCCGAAACCACCGAGACCGCCCTGACCACCCTCCGCGATGCGGGCGTCGGGCTGCGTCCCTGAATACTTCCCCCATGGACTATCGATTCCCGGCGCACACCCGATCCGCCCTGACGAAGGCACTCGCCGAGACCGACAGCATCCACGACGCCGCCGACACCGTCTTCTGGTCGAACCCGGCCACCGACGACCTCCAGCGCCTCGGCATCGCCGCGTTCGGCAAACTCCCCCCGGCCTTCTCCCACCTGCTGGCCCTGTCGAGCCTGCACACGAGCGTTCTCGACGCGGGCTTCTCTAGCTACCTGAAAACCCGCCGCAGCGAACTCCCTTGGGCCACAAGAGGTTTACGCGCAGCAGGCATGCCGCAACTGGCCGCCGCGGCCATCATCGCCGCCCGCGACGCCTCCCTCAGCTCCCCGAACGACGACCTCGACCGCTTCTGGGAAGACGAACACCAGACCCTCGCCACCCCCGACCAGATCCGCCGCCCCACCGGCGACCGCGCCGAGGACCCCGACGAGATCTACGACATCAACGAACCCGAGGATTTCGAACAGCGAGTCCTCGACTACGTCCGCGATCACATCGACGACTTCGTCCGCGAGTCCTGACCGGGCTCGCCATCGCTCGGGCAAACCTGTCCGAGGGTGCGGATAAGCTGCCAGCGTGCCCGAACTCCCTCCCGTCGCCGACCTGCTCGTCACCGCCGTGCATGCCCTCGGTGGCAAGGAACGCACCGGGCAGACCACCATGGCCACCGCCGTCGACCACGCGATCGACACCAAGGAGCACCTGGCCGTCCAGGCGGGCACCGGCACCGGAAAGTCGCTGGCCTATCTCATCCCGAGCCTGCGGCACGCGGTCCGTACCGGTCGCACGGTGGTGGTCTCCACCGCCACGATCGCGCTGCAACGCCAGCTCGTCGACCGCGATCTGCCGCGCCTGGCCGAGGCACTCACCAAGCCGCTCGGCCGCGCACCCAAGTTCGCGATCCTCAAGGGCCGCAACAACTATCTCTGCCTGAACAAGATCAACAGCGTGATCCCGGAAGACACCGGCGGCGAGGCCGAGCTGTTCGACGCCTTCGCCATCTCCCGCCTCGGCCGCGAAGTCCAGCGCCTCAACGAATGGGCCTCCGACACCGAGACCGGCGACCGTGACGAACTCGCCCCCGGCGTCACCGACCGCGCGTGGCGCCAGGTGAGTGTGGGCTCGCGCGAATGCCTCGGCAAGTCCCGCTGCCAGTTCGGCCAGGACTGTTTCGCCGAGAAGGCCCGTGCGGAATCGGCCCAGGCCGACGTGGTGGTCACCAACCACGCGCTGCTGGCCATCGACGCCATCAGCGGCATCCAGATCCTGCCCGAACACGATGTGGTGGTGATCGACGAGGCGCACGAACTGGTCGACCGTGTCACCGGCGTCGCCACCGCCGAACTGGCCGCGACCGCGATCAGCGCGGCCGCCCGCCGCTGCACCAAGCTGATCGACGAACGCGAGGTAGACCGCCTGGAGGGCGCCGCGGAGGCCTTCCACCAGGCACTGGAGGATCTGCCGCCCGGCCGCTGGGACCAGATGCCCGACGGCATCGCCCCGGTGCTCGCCCTGGTTCGCGATTCCGCCTGGAACGCGCGCACCGCCATCGCACCGCAGGGCACCGTCAAAACCCAGGACGATCCCGACAACGCCGCCGCCCGCACCATGGCCGTGGCCGCCATCGACGACGTGCACGACGCCGCGGTCCGCGCGCTCACCGCGTTCGAGGAAGCCGACCCGGCCGCCCGTCGCGATGTCATCTGGTTGTCGGCCGACGAGATGCGCGGCGTCGCCCGCCGCACCTTGCGGATGGCGCCGCTCTCGGTCGGCGGCCTGCTGCGCAGCAGGCTGTTCGGCACCGCGACAGTAGTGCTCACCTCGGCCACCCTGCAGATCGGCGGCTCGTTCGACGGGCTCGCGATCACCTGGGGCCTGCCGTCGCAGTCGCGCGGCAAGGTCGATGCGGCCATGGCCAACGGCGCCACCGCACCCGCCGACCTGGAATCGGTGCGCTGGAACGCCCTCGACGTGGGCTCACCGTTCGACCACGCCAAGTCCGGCATCCTCTATGTGGCCAAACACCTGCCCGCCCCGGGCCGCGACGGCCTCTCGCCCGCCTATCTCGACGAGATCGAACAGCTCATCACCGCCGCCGGTGGCCGTACGCTCGGCCTGTTCTCCTCGATGCGCGCCGCCAAGGCCGCCACCGAGGCGCTGCGCGAGCGGCTCGACACCCCGGTGCTGTGCCAGGGTGACGATTCGATGGGCGCGCTGGTGCGCAAGTTCGCCGACGACCCGGCCACCTCATTGTTCGGCACCCTCACCCTCTGGCAGGGCGTCGACGTGCCCGGCCCGTCGCTGAGTCTCGTTATCCTGGACCGCATTCCGTTCCCCCGGCCCGACGATCCGCTGCTCACCGCGCGCCAGCGAGCGGTGGAGTCGCGCGGCGGCAACGGTTTCATGACGGTGGCCGCCAATCACGCCGCCTTGCTGCTGGCCCAGGGCACCGGCAGGTTGCTGCGCAGCGTCGACGACCGCGGCGTGGTCGCGATCCTCGACTCCCGCCTCGCCACCGCCCGCTACGGCAGCTACCTGCGCGCTTCGCTGCCGCCGTACTGGGAGACCAGCGATCCCGAGGTGGTTGCCAAGGCACTGCGCCGGCTCACCGACTCCGCCTGAGCGAAGCCGACGCTTGCAGGTCGAGTCTTGCAATCGAGGTGACCACACTCGTGAATCAGCGAGCGTGCGAACGCAAGACGTGAGAACGTGTGGTGATGATGCACCACGCCGATGGCGAGGTACTCGGCGAATTTCTGGTCAGCGCAAGATCTTTGGCCGAGTACCGCGCGATGTTCCATCTCTCCGACGATGATCTGGCTGGGCGCCGTGTCCTCGATTGCCCCGGTGGCGCAGCAAGTTTCGCGGCCGAAGCAAGCGCCATGGGTGCCGAAGTCACCGCGATCGATCCCATCTACGCCACCCCACCGACCGAACTGGCCGCCCGCGCGACCCCCGAAACCGAACGCGCCGTGGCCTGGGCACACTCCCACGCCGACCGCTACCGCTGGGACTGGTACGGCTCCACGACAGAACACGCCGCGATCCGTCGCGGCGCCGCCGCCCGCTTCGCCGACGACGTGCGCGCCGCGCCCCACCGCTATCTGGCCGGCTCGTTACCCTCACTCCCGTGTCCCGACGACGCGTTCGACCTGGCCCTGAGCTCGCACCTGCTGTTCAGCTACGCCGACCGGCTCGACGCCGACTTCCACCTGGCCGCCCTGCTCGAACTGGCGCGCGTCGCCACCGTCGAAACCCGCGTCTACCCGCTGCTCGACTACACCGGCGCCCCACTCGACGACCTCATCGACCACCTGCGCACCGAACTCCACGACAAGGGCATCGCCACCTCCCTGCAAAAGACCGGGTATGAGTTCCACCACGGCGCCGACACCATGCTGACGTTGCGTCCGGCGGCCTGATGGGCGAGTGCGGGGCGGGCGCGGCGGCCCGCAACGCGCACGCCGAGAACGGTTCGCCGCCAGCCGTACCCGCTTTCATGTCGTTTTCCTACCGAAGTCGGTCCGCCGCCGAGCGCCGTCGACCCGGCGCGGTAGGTTCTTAGTCGTGCATACGATGTGGGCCGGCCGGTAGTACGGCCGTGGCGGAGAGATCTCGAGGCGTGGCACTCCCGCGCACGACCCTGACGCTTCTTCTGCTACTCGGTGCCGCCGCCTTAGGCGTGACGCTGCTGTTCACCACCATGGACCCGTGGATGGACAGCGGCGGGATTCTCGTCGGTGGTCTCGACGTGCACATCTACCGCGACGGCGGCTGGCGGGTCGTGCACGAACGGGCGCTCTATATCGAGCCGACGCACTACGGCCTGCTCTACACCTACACGCCGTTCTCGGCCGTGGTCTTCCTGCCGCTACTGCTGGTGCCGTGGGCACATGTCACCACGACCTGGATGGTGCTCAACCTGCTGGTGCTGTTCGGGGTTGTGCTGCAGAGCTTCCGGATGCTCGGCTACCGCACCACCCCCGGGCTGGCCGCCGTCAGCGCACTGCTCACTCTGGCCTGCACCTTCGCCGAACCGGTGCGTACCACGCTCTACTACGGGCAGATCAATCTGGTGCTGATGCTGGTGGTGCTGTGGGATTTCTCCCGCGCCGAGAACAGCAGGTTGCGCGGCATCGGCGTCGGTATCGCCGCGGGTATCAAGCTGACTCCGCTGTATTTCATCGCCCAGTATCTGGCGCAACGGCAGTGGCGCGCGGCCGCGACCGGCGCTCTCACCTTCCTCGCGTCGATCGGTCTGACCGCGCTGATCCTGCCGAGCGACTCGTATCAATACTGGACGTCGACGTTCTTCCATTCCGGTCGTATCGCCCCGGATGTCCACCCCGCCAACCAGTCCCTGCGCGGCGCCATCGCCCACCTCACCCACGGCCCCGCGCCGGTGTGGTTGTGGCTGTTGATCGCCGTGCCGATCGCGCTGGTCGCGCTGTGGCTGGCCGCGGTCCTGGTCCGCCGGGGCGAACCCCTGCTCTCGGTCACCCTCGGTGGCCTCACCGCCTGCGCGGTCTCCCCGTATTCGTGGGGTCACCACTGGGTGTGGTTCGTTCCGCTGCTGGTCTACCTGATCCACCGCGCTCAGACCCGCGCGCCCTGGTGGCTCGCCGCGGCCGCGCTCTACCTGTCCATCGCCGCCTGGACCTACACCTACACCCCCACCTGGGTGAGCGTCGGCACCTTCCTGCTCCCCCCGTGGTGGCCGCTGCCCCAGGTCCTGATGAACATCTACGTGATCATCTATCTGAGCACCCTCGCGGGCATCGCCCTGCGTATCCGCGCCCGCAAACTTCCCCCGGCCCCCATCGAGCCCGCCATCGATCTCGCTGTCCCCGAACAGCTTTCACCCGAAACCCGGACCGTCGCCGCCCCACACCCCGACGACGACCGCCCGGCGATGATGAACTGAACTACCCGCAGGACCAATCGAAAACGCCCGACTCCAGATCGAGCTGGGCGTTGCCGCCGCCGAAGTTCATCCCGGAGATCTCCTCGATCTCCAGGTAGTACGGGGTCAACCCCTCGGGCAGCGCCTGCACGGGGAAGGCGGTGCCGCCGAGGTGGGAGCGGCCGAAGAGCGGCTCGGCCCACGTGGTCCAGCCGGAATCCTCGGTGAGCGGGTCCTGGTACTTGGTGTTGGGCTCGTATTCGACCGGGGGAACGCCCACGTTCGGGTCGGCGATGCGCTCGGCGAGCCAGACGCCGACGGTGGGGTGCACGTCGTCCCACGCATTACAGCCCTCATCGCTCGCGGTCGGGGAACCCGGCTTGCGAACATCGGCGGGCGGGGCGACGGGGCCGCCGGCGAATTCCTTGTCGGTGAGCCAGATCAGCGCGAAGGCGCCGCCGATCTCGTCGTGCATGATCTGCAACTTCGGGTGCAGGCGGGTGGACACGAGATCGCGGGCAAGGGGATCGTCCGACGAGGCGTCGGCCTCGACCGCGTCGGTTCCGGCGAACTGCCCCTCGCCCTGGAAGAGCGCGATGGCGGGGAACCCGGGTCCGCGACGCTGGAAATCGGTGGGCAGGCGCAGGGTGAGCGCGTGCATCATCGGCAGGCCGGTGACAGGTCCGCGCGGCCACGTCGCCGGATCGATGGCCGGTCCCTCACTGCCGATCCAGCCGGAGCGCACCGGCGCGTCGAGCACCAGCGGATCACCCTCGGGCGTCTCGGCCAGTTTGTCCGCCGAGTCTCCGAAACCCAGGTCGTAAGCCTTCATCGCAGCTCTCCTCTTCCATCCGCGGACAATGCGTGGCGCCGCTGTGTACAGGCGCCGCCACGAGGTTAATCGCTGCCACCGACTCCCCGCGCGTGCTCCGTGGAACCACGGACGTACGGGCGATGACGAATCAGCTCGAGGCGACGCGAAAGAGGCGGCGCGGCAACCGAACCCCGGTCACCGCGCCGCCTCTCGACGATCAGCGTTGCTGCGTCGGATCAGAGCACAGCCTTGAAGATCAACGTCACCACCGCGGCCACGACGGCGAGCGCCACGGCCCCACCGCCCCACACCACACCCTGGCGCTGCCACGGCCGCCCGGCGTCGAGCGAGAGACGCCCCGGCCCGGTGAACGCCAGCGCCGCGGCGGCCAGCGCGAACAGCAGCGGCGTCGTGAACCCCGGTACCGACGGATCCGCCGGGAAGAGCCCGCCGCTCCACAGCACGTTGATGGCGTTGATCATCGTTCCGAGCACGATGGCGGCGGCCAGCGGCGTGAACAGCCCGAGCACCAGCAGCAGCCCACCGACCAGTTCGGCGAGCCCGGCCAGCGTGCCGAAGAGTTCGCCGGGGTTGTAGCCCATGGCGGTGAAGCCGTCGGCATTGGCACGCCAGCCTGGTCCGTTGAACCAGCCGAACAACTTCTGGGTTCCGTAGGCGGCCATCAGTCCACCGAAGCCGACGCGCAGCACCAGCAGGCCGATGCCTGCGGCGGTGGTTTCGTCGGTGGTGGCGGTAGGAGTCAGGCGGGTAGCGGTGTCGGTCATCGTGTCCTCGTCTGCGAATCGGAAACATCCCCGCAACCGGACCGCGGTCCGATTGCCTTCCTCGATCACAACCCTGGGTCCGGTGCCACTATTTCACGCCGTTCCGGGCAATTCTGTGATGCCGGTCACAATCGATCGAAAAGGGCCGCCCCATCGGGGCGGCCCTGCTCGCAATTCCTCAGATCACCACGCCATAGTGGCGTAGCCGACCAGGGTCTCCTCGGACTCCTGCGACAGCTTCCACATGCCGCCGATGTTCTTCCAGGTCACGGGGATCGGGAAGGCGTAATCGCCGAGGCGGCTGTTCAGAGTGGCCGACAGAGTGTCGCCGTCCACGGTGACCGGGCCGGAGACATCCCAGCTGTAGCCGGGGATCCGGTTGACGGTGTCGCGCACGACCGCGAGGCTGCCGCCGTTGCCCGACTCGAGCTCGGCCGACGAACCGTTCATGGCCGCCTGCAACTTGCCGTACAGCTCGCCGACCGAGGGCGTGGCCGGTGCGGCGATCGCGGCGGGGGCGGTGGCGACAACAGCGGCGGTAACCGGCGCGAAGATGGTGGCAAACGCCATCGACGCGGCAACGAGCGAACGCTTCATGGGTGGATCTCCTCTAGTTAGGCAAGCCTAGGCTAGCCTGAGTATAGACACACCTATGGCCGGAACGTCTACTCGACCAAGAAGAAGAAGTACGCGAGAAACAGCACCATCAGCGCCCACATGGCCGGGTGCACATCCTTGATGCGACCCTTGGCGACCATCACGATCGGGTAGAAGATCATGCCCATCGCCAGACCGTTCGCGATCGAGTACGTCAACGGCATCATGATGACGGTGATGAACGCGGGCACCGAGTACTCGAGGTTCTGCCAGTCGATGTCGCCGAGCGAACGCGCCATCAGGATGCCGACCACGATCAGCGCGGCCGAGGTGATCTCGGCCGATCCGGCGACCACCGAGAAGATCGGATAGCAGAACATCGCGATCAGGAACCAGCCCGCGGTGGTCACCGCCGTGAGCCCCGTTCGGCCACCCGCCGACACACCCGCCGTCGATTCGACATACGCGGTGGTGGTGGAGGTCCCGATGATCGCGCCCGCGGTGGTACCCACCGAGTCCGCGGCCATCGCGCTCGCCGCGCGCGGCAGCGTGCCGTCCTTGTTCAGCAGACCGGCCTGGTTGGCGACGCCGATCAGGGTGCCCGACGCATCGAAGAAATCGACGAACAGCATGGTGAGCACGACCACGATCATCTGGCCGGTGAACGCGTCGGGCAGGTGGATGATCGCCTGACCGAAGGTCTGATCCAGGCCCTTCGGCATCTCGGCGATACCGTCCGGCACGCCGACCAGACCGGTCACCATGCCGAGGACCGTGGTCGCGACGATGCCGTACAGCACCGCGCCGTGCCAGCCGATCACCAGGAAGACCACGGTCACGATCAGCCCGAACAGCGCGAGCAGGGTGGTGCCCTTGGTGAAATCGCCGAGGGTCACCAGCGTCGCGTCACTGTTGACGACGATGCCCGCGTTCTTCAGACCGAGGAACGCCACGAACAAGCCGATACCCGCGCCGACCGCGAACTTCATCTGCAGCGGGATCGCGTTCAGGATCCGTTCCCGGACCTTCGTGACCGCCAGAACGAAGAAGATGATGCCCGAGAGCAAGGTGCCCGAGAGCGCTACCTGCCACGGGATACCCATGCTGAGCACCACGGTGTACGCGAAGAACGCGTTGAGACCCATGCCCGGCGCGAGCGCGATCGGGTACTTCGCCCACAGGCCCATGACCAGCGTGCCGAAGACGGCGGCGACGGCGGTGGCCGTGAAGACCGCCTGCATCGGAATGCCCTTGTCGCCGAGGGCGCCTTCGTCACCGAGGATCGACGGGTTCACCGCCAGCACATACGACATCGCCAGGAACGTGATCGTGCCCGCCATCGCCTCGCGCTTGAAGGTGGACCCACTCGACGAGATACCGAAGTATCCGTCGATGCGCCCTCGGGCACGGGTTAGGACGTCGCTGGCCATGACTCTCCTCAATGATCGACCCAGGAACGGTAGCGGAAAGTTCACTGAATCGAATAACCCGGCGCCTGTGTCACCGTGTACGGTTACGCGCCCGCGACGGCCACCAAGCCCAGTTCGGCGTCGGACGCGAGCAGCGCGTTGTGGGGAAGCACACGGACCGTGTACCCGACAGCACCCGACAGCGGGACCGGAGCCTGGATCGAATACAGCTCGCTGCCCTCGTCGGCGCCGATGTGGCGCATCTCGATCGTGGTCGTGTCGGAGAGGTCGTCGGTCGGCGAGACCCGGCCGAGTATCGCCTGCACCACCACATCCGACGGCGCGAGCCCGCCGAGGTCGACGCGCGCGTGCAGTGACAGTTCCGCGCCGATCACCGGGGTGTCGGGCAGGCCCGAGCTGTCGACCTGCGCGATCCGCACCGACGGCCACGCGGCATCGACGCGCCTGCGGTACTCGGCGACCGCCGCGGCGCCCGCGAACTTGTCGGCGGCGGCCCGGCCGAACGCGGCGGCCGCCGGTCCGTAGTACTGTTCGGCGTAGTCGCGCACCATCCGCGAAGCCAGGACCTTCGGACTGGTGGTCTGCAGGGTGTGGCGCACCATCTCGGTCCAGCGGACCGGCACATCGCCGGCGTCGCGGTCGTAGAAGCGCGGCGCCACAGTGCGTTCGACGAGTTCGTAGAGCGCCGAGGCCTCGAGATCGTCGCGGCGCGATTCGTCGCGGACACCGTCGGCGGTGGGGATGGCCCAGCCGTTCTCGCCGTCGAACATCTCGTCCCACCAGCCGTCGCGGATGGACAGGTTGAGGCCGCCGTTGAGCGCGGACTTCATCCCCGAGGTACCGCACGCCTCGAGCGGGCGCAGCGGATTGTTCAGCCACACATCGCAACCCCAGTACAGGTAGCGGGCCATCGACATGTCGTAGTCGGGCAGGAAGACGATGCGATGACGCACCTCGGGATCGTCGGCGAACCGCACCACCTGCTGGATCAGGGCCTTGCCACCGTCGTCGGCGGGGTGGCTCTTGCCCGCCACCACCAGCTGCACCGGCCGTTCGGGGTCGAGCAGCAGCGCGCGCAGGCGTTCGGGGTCGCGCAGCATGAGGGTGAGCCGCTTGTAGGTGGGGACGCGGCGGGCGAAACCGATGGTGAGCACGTTCGGATCGAAGACGTCGTCGATCCAGCCGAGTTCGGCGGCGGCGGCGCCGCGCTGTCGCCAGGAATCGCGCAGCCTGCGCCGCACTTCGTCGATCAGGACGCCGCGCAACGTGTTTCGCGTCGACCACAGCTCACCGAGGTCGACGTCGCTGAGCTTCTCCCAGCCCCGCGCCTCCTCGACCAGTTCGGGCCCGACGAGTTCGCGGGCCTTGTCGATCCATTCGCGCGCGGCCCAGGTCGGGGCGTGCACGCCGTTGGTGACCGAGCCGATCGGCACCTCGGCCGCGTCGAATCCGGGCCACAGCGCCGCGAACATCTCCCGGCTCACCTCGCCGTGCAGTTTCGATACCCCGTTGGCGCGCTGGGCCATGCGCAGACCCATGTGCGCCATGTTGAACACCGAGGGGTCGCCCTCGCGCCCGAACGCGAGGATCCGGTCCACGGAAAGCCCCGGCAGCAGCGCGGATTCGGATTCGCCGTGCGAGCCGCCGAAGTACCTGCGCACCAACGGCATCGGGAAACGGTCGATGCCCGCGGGCACCGGGGTGTGCGTGGTGAAAACGGTTCCCGCCCGCACCGCGGCGAGCGCGGTCTCGAAATCCAGTCCACCCGCGATGAATTCACGCATGCGCTCGACGCCGAGGAAACCCGCGTGGCCCTCGTTCATGTGGAAGACATCGGGATCGGGCAGGCCGTTGGCGCGGGTGTAGGCGCGCACCGCGCGCACGCCGCCGATACCCGCCAGGATCTCCTGCTTGATGCGGTGATCCTGGTCGCCGCCGTAGAGCCGGTCGGTGACGGCTCGCAGTTCGGGGTCGTTCTCGGCGATATCGGAATCGAGCAGCAGCAACGGGATCCGCCCCACCTGCGCGATCCACACCCGTGCCCGCAGTACCCGCCCCTCGGACATGCCGACGTGGATGAGCACCGGCGAACCGTCGCTGGTGAGCAGGCGCAGCGGCAGGCCCTGCGGATCGAGCGCCGGGTAGTGCTCCATCTGCCAGCCGTCGGCCGACAGCGATTGCCGGAAATACCCCGAGCGGTACAGCAGCCCGACACCGATCAGCGGCAGCCCGAGGTCCGAGGCGGCCTTGAGATGATCACCGGCGAGGATGCCGAGACCGCCGGAGTAGTTCGGCAGCACCTCGGTGACACCGAACTCCATCGAGAAATAGGCGATCCCGGCGATGTCGGTGCCGGTCTGCTCCTGGAACCAGCGCGGCCGTGTCAGGTAGTCCCGCAGACCCGCGGCGGCCGCGTCGACGCGCGCGAGGTAGGCCGGCTCGGCGGCGAGCTCGTCGAGCCGTTCGGCAGGGACCTCACCCAGCATCCGTACCGGGTCCTGACCGACGGTTCGCCACAACTCGGGGTCGAGCTCGGCGAACAGATCCTGCGTCGGGCCGTGCCACGACCACCGCAGGTTGGTCGACAACTCACCCAGCGCGGCGAGCCGCTCCGGCAAATGGGCACGGACAGTGAACCGACGAAGTGCCTTCACCCCGGAAGAATAAACGATCGCGCCCGCACTGGGGGTCTAGGTGAATCGGGCAGCGAACTCGGGGCTCGGCGGGACCTCGGTGATCACGTCGATCAGGACGCCGGCGGGGTCGGCGACGATGAAGTGGCGCTGACCGAAGTCTTCGGTGCGCAGGTCGAGCTCGGCGCGCAGGCCGCCGGTTTTCACGAGTCGGTCCCACTCGGCGTCGACATCGTCGACCTCGAAATTCAGCACAACACCCTGTACGGGTTTTCCGAAGCCTGCCGGGATCGTGGGGTGGGTGGGGTCGAGCAGAGCCAGTTCGTAGGTCGGCTCGTCGTCGGCACCCGGCCGCCGCAGGCTGACGTACCAGTCCGCCTCGAAGACGATCTCGAAGCCGAACCAGGCCGTGTAGAAGTCGCGCGATTGCGCGATTCGGGTGGTGGCGAGAACGGGGTAGTAGCTGCTGAGTTTCATGGGATCACCTTTCACATACCGTCGGTATGTATCGTACGATAGTTCACATACCATCGGTAGGTCAACGGGAGGGCACTCGATGAGCTCGACGGCACGGACGCGGCAACGCGAGGAGACGCGGCGCATCCTGCTGCACGAGACCAGGGCGCTGTTCGCCGCGAAAGGCTATGCCGCAGTAGGGCTATCGGAGATCGTGACGTCCGCCGGGGTCACCAAGGGCGCGCTGTACCACCACTTCGGCAGCAAGGCCGACCTGTTCCGTGCGGTCCTCACGCAGGTGCAGGAGGAGGTGGGCGCGCAGGTGGCCGCCGCCGCGGACACCGAGTCCGACCCCTGGACGCAGCTCACCACCGGCTGCGCCGCGTTCCTGCGAGCCTGCGCCGACCCCCGTGTCCAGCGCATCCTGCTGATCGACGGCCCCGCCGTCCTCGGCTGGCACGAATGGCGGGCCATGGACGAAGCCAACTCTGCCCGCCACCTCGACGAAGCCCTGCGAACCCTCGTCGACGCCGGTGTCCTTGCTCCGCAACCGATCGCCCCGCTGACCCAACTGCTCTCCGGCGCGATGAACGAAGCCGCGCTGTGGCTGGCCACCACCACCGCCCCCGGCGCGCTCACCGACACCATCGCCGCCCTCGACCGCCTCCTCGCGGGCCTGCGCATCGCCTGACCCCACGAAATCCGTTCGCCATACCCCGGCACTCCGTGTCACCATGCACCGATGCCGCACTGGGTCGATGTCCTGCCCGAATTCCTGGTCGCCGCCATCATCTTGGCCGCGCTTCCCGGACCCGCGACGGCGCTGTTCCTGCAGCGATCGGTACGCGACGGGCGCTCGGCAGGTCTGGCCGCGGTAGTGGGCAACGAGATCGGCATTCTCGGCTGGACGCTCGCGGGCGGCACCGGGCTGTCGATCCTGCTGGCGGCCAACCGCTGGCTCAACACCACCATGCACGTCGTCGGCGCCGCGGTGCTGATCTGGCTCGGCGTGCAGTCGTGGCGCCACGCCCGCGGCCACCACGACGAGTTCGGCGCCGCGCTCACCGCGAAACTGCCCGGCGGCAACACGCCCGTCGCCGCCTTCCGCGCCTCACTGATCTCGATCGCCGCCAACCCGAAGGCCGCCGTCTTCGGCATGACGATCCTGCCCCAGTTCCTCCCGGACGAAGGCCCCGTCATCCCCACCCTCCTCATCCTCGCCACCATCCAGGTCGTCGTCGACGGCGCCTGGTGCGTAGGCGTGGTGCTGGCCGCCGACCGAGCGGGCGCCTGGCTGCGCCGCGCGGCGATCCGCCAACGGATGGAACGAACCCTCGCCGCCATCCTGGTGGCCCTCGGCCTCGGCCTGGCCGCGGACACCCGCTGAACACCGCGTCCTCCCCCCGGCCGCCGACGCTCCCCACCCAGCGAAAGTGCAGTAAGTTAGCCGAGTGACCGGCCGGATTGCCATCGATGACATCGCCCCGTCCATTCCCGGCGGCCGCCCGGCCAAAGCCGCAGTCGGCGAGGTGTTCCCTGTCCGCGCCGTCGTCTGGCGCGAGGGTCACGACGCGGTAGCCGCCACCCTGGCGGTCCGCGCCCCCGGCTCCTCCCGGATCACCCGCATCCGGATGACGCCCGACTACCAGCCCGACGTGTTCAACGCCCTCTTCACCCCCCACCTCCCCGGCGTGTGGACCTACCGCATCGAAGGCTGGAGCGACCCCCTCGCCACCTGGCGAAGCGCGGTCGAGGCGAAGTTGTCGGTCGGCCAGTCCGCCGCCGACCTCGCCAACGACCTCGAGATCGGCGCCGTCCTGTTCGAACGCGCCGCCCAAGCCGTCCCGAAGAAGCAGTTCGAACGCCTGCGCGCCGCCGCCACCGCCCTGCGCGGTGACGAACAACTCCCGGCCCGGGTCGCGCCCGCGTTCTCCGAGGAGGTCGCCGAGATCCTGCGCGCCACCCCGCTGCGCGAGATGGTCACCCGCGGCACCCAGTTCTCGGTCCTGGTCGAACGCCGCCGTGCCCTGGTCGGCTCCTGGTACGAGTTCTTCCCGCGCTCCACCGGCGGCCGCGACGCCGACGGCGCCCCGATCCACGGCACCTTCGCCACGGCGGCCCGCGAACTCCCCCGCATCGCCGGCATGGGGTTCGATGTCGTCTACCTCCCGCCGATCCATCCGGTCGGCGAGGTGAATCGCAAGGGCCGCAACAACACTCTCACCACCGAACCCGGCGACGTGGGCTCCCCCTGGGCCATCGGCTCGGCGGACGGCGGACACGATGCCGTGCACCCGCTGCTGGGCACCGAGCGCGACTTCACCGAATTCGTCTCCGAGGCAACCGCTCTCGGCCTGGACGTCGCCATCGACCTGGCCCTGCAATGCGCCCCCGACCATCCGTGGGTCGCCGCCCACCCGGAGTGGTTCACCACCCTGCCCGACGGCACCATCGCCTATGCCGAGAACCCACCGAAGAAGTACCAGGACATCTACCCGGTCAACTTCGACAACGATCCCGACGGTCTCTACGCCGAGATCCTGCGGGTGGTCCGGCACTGGATCTCGCTGGGCGTCACCATCTTCCGCGTGGACAACCCGCACACCAAGCCCGCCGACTTCTGGGAGTGGCTGATCACCGAGCTGCGCCGCACCGACCCCGACGTGATCTTCCTGTCCGAAGCGTTCACCCGCCCCGCCCGCCTCTACGGCCTGGCCCGCCGTGGCTTCAGCCAGTCGTACACCTATTTCACCTGGCGCGTGCACAAGTGGGAACTCACCGAGTTCGGCTACGAGATCGCCGCCAAGGCCGACGAGGCCAGGCCCAACCTGTTCGTGAACACCCCTGACATCCTGCACGAGAGCCTGCAGTACGGCGGCCCCGGCATGTTCGCCGTCCGCGCCGCCCTCGCCGCCACCCTCTCCCCCACCTGGGGCGTGTACTCCGGTTTCGAGCTGTTCGAACACGAGGCGGTCCGCGAGGGCAGCGAGGAGTACCTCGATTCCGAGAAGTACGAACTGCGTCCCCGCGATTTCGCCGGCGCCCTCGAACGCGGTGAATCGCTGGAACCGTGGCTCACCCGCCTGAACGAGATCCGCCGCAATCACCCGGCGCTGCAGCAGTTGCGCTGCATCCACTTCCATCACGTCGACAACGACGCGCTGATCGCCTACTCCAAGGTCGACCCGGCCACCGGCGACGCGGTGCTGGTCATCGTGAACCTCAACCCCTATGCCGCCGAGCAGGGCCACATTTCACTCGATCTCCCCGCCATCGGCCGCGAATGGCACGACCACCCGGTGGTCTTCGACGAGGTGAGCGGCGAGGAATACCACTGGGGCCAGCAGAATTTCGTACGCCTCGACCCGACGCGCGCGGTCGCGCACATCCTGTCACTGCCCGCAGTCCCGGCCGCGGCCCGCGCACCGCTGGCCTACCGCGAGACACTGTGATGAAGCGCCGCGATCTCCTGCTGCTGGCCGCAGGCACCCATCCCGACCCGCACACCGTCCTCGGCGCGCACGCCCACGCCGACGGCACCGCGGTCCGTGTCCTTCGCCCCCACGCCGACACTGTGGCGGTGCTCGTCGGGGAGTCCGAGCATCGGCTGAAATCGCTGGGCCACGGCATCTTCGACGCGATCCTGCCGTATCCGCAGATCGACGACTACCGTATCCGCGCCGAGTACCCCGGCGGCCAGACCGTGATCTCCGCCGACGGCTACCGCTTCCTGCCCACCGTCGGCGAACTCGACCTGCATCTCATCGGCGAAGGCAGGCACACCCGCCTCTGGGAGGTTCTCGGCGCCCACCCGCGCCACTACACCACCCTCGACGGCGAAGTCGACGGCACCTCCTTCGCGGTGTGGGCCCCGAATGCCCGCGGCGTCACCGTCTTCGGCGATTTCGACCACTGGAGCGGCACCTCGGCCCCGATGCGCGCGCTGGGCAATTCCGGTGTGTGGGAGGTGTTCGTGCCCGGCGTCGGGCCGGGCACGCGGTACAAGTACCGGATCCACGGCGCCGACGGCCGCGTCGTGGATCACGCGGACCCCCTTGCCTTTTCGACCGAGGTTCCCCCCGCGACCGCCTCGGTGGTGGCCGGCACCGACCACGTGTGGACCGACAGCGCCTGGCTCGACCGACGCGCGAAAACCGACGCGGTCCGCTCCCCCATGAGCGCCTACGAAATCCACCTCGGTTCCTGGCGACCCGGCCTCGACTACCGCGAATTGGCCCACCAGCTGGCCGATTACGTCCGCGCGACCGGATTCACCCACGTGGAGCTGCTGCCGGTCGCCGAGCACCCCTTCGGCGGCTCGTGGGGGTACCAGGTCACCTCGTACTACGCCCCGACCTCACGTTTCGGCAGTCCCGACGACTTCCGCTACTTCGTCGACCACCTCCACAACGCGGGCATCGGGGTACTGCTCGACTGGGTCCCCGCGCACTTCCCCCGCGACGAATGGGCACTTGCCCGTTTCGACGGCACCCCACTCTACGAACACCCCGACCCGCGCCGCGGTGAGCAACTCGACTGGGGCACCTACGTTTTCGACTTCGGGCGCAACGAGGTCCGCAACTTCCTGGTCGCCAACGCGGCCTTCTGGATCTCCGAATTCCACATCGACGGCCTGCGCGTAGACGCCGTCGCCTCGATGCTGTACCTGGACTACTCCCGCCCCGACGGCGGCTGGGAGCCCAACATCTATGGCGGCCGGGAGAATCTGGAAGCGGTCGACTTCCTGCAGGAACTCAACGACACCGTGCACGGCGCGCATCCCGGCGTGGTCACCATCGCCGAGGAGTCGACCACCTGGCCCGGCGTCACCCGCGGCACCGACGTCGGCGGCCTCGGTTTCACCATGAAGTGGAACATGGGCTGGATGCACGACACCCTCGGCTACCTGGGTCGCGACCCGATCCACCGCTCCTGGCACCACAACGAGATGACGTTCTCGCTGGTCTACGCATGGAGTGAGAACTACGTCCTGCCGATCAGCCACGACGAGGTCGTGCACGGCAAAGGCACCCTGTGGACCCGCATGCCCGGCGACGACTTCGCCAAGGCGAGCGGCGTGCGCGCCCTGCTCGCCTACATGTGGGCCCACCCCGGCAAGCAACTGCTGTTCATGGGTCAGGAATTCGGCCAGTTCCGCGAATGGGACAACGATCGCGGCCTGGACTGGCAGGAACTGGACAACCCACTCCACCAGGGCATTTCAACAATGGTCGCCGATCTCAATCGCACCTATACCGCCCACCCCGCGCTGTGGACCCAGGACGCCACCCCCGGCGGCCACTCCTGGATCGAAGCCGACGACAGCACCGCCAACGTCTTCGCCTTCCTCCGCTGGGGCACCGACGGCAGCGCGGTGGCGGCCGTGTTCAACTTCTCCGGTTCCCTCCGCGAGAACTACCGCATCGGCCTGCCCCACCCCGGCCCCTGGCACGAGATCCTCAACACCGACGCCCACGAATACGCGGGCTCCGGCATCGGCAATCTCGGCATCGTCACCGCCGTCGACACCCCCAGCCACGGTCACCCCGCCTCGGCCACCGTCACCATGGCGCCCCACAGCGCCCTCTGGCTGTCCTGGACGGTCTAACGATCCAGGTCGACCCGAATCGTCAGCAGGTCGGTACCGAACGCCCGCACCGCGGTGCTGTTGTAGCGCGGCAACTGCCGCAGTCTGGCCCGCGCGTCGTCCCCGGGCAGCAGCACGGCGGTCCCCGGGTACCAGCGTCCGCCCAGACGCACCCTGACCTTGTTGTCGGCTTTGATGTTGCGCACATACTGCGAGCGATCCCCGAACTCGGAGACCAGCCAGAACTCGTCGCCGACGCGCCGACCACCGATCGGGGTGACCCGCGGCTGCCCACTCACCCGCCCGACCGTCTCGAGCAACTGCTGACCGGGCAGTCTGCCCAGTATCGGATTCAGTCGCCGCTGCAACGCGGTGACGATCCGATGCTGGATATCGTTCTTGGACGCCATATTTCGACCGTAGCACCGCTCACTCGCAGCGATCTGAGCACGGCGGTCGGTCGAAGGTGACCCGAACGTGGCTGGGCTGTGGGTGTCAGTACAGGGCGGCGGCGAGCTTGCGGCGGGCCGCGATCACGAAGGGCTCGGCGGGGTCGAACAGCTCGAACAGTTCGAGCAGGCGGGTGCGAGCCTTGGTTCGGTCGTCGCCCGCGGTGCGCTTGACGATCGCGATGATCCGTTCGAAGGCCGCCTCGGGGCGCTGTTCGAACATTTCGACGTCGGCGGCGTCGAGGGCGGCGTCCAGGTTCGCCGGGTCGGCGTCGGCGGTGGCCACCACCGCCGGATCGAGCTGCTGGGCCCTGGTCAGGAAGCGCAGCTGGCGCAGGGCCGCCTTGGCTTCCTCGTTGCCGGGTTCCTCGGCGATGATCGCCTCGTAGGCCGCCTCGGCGCCGGCGAAGTCACCCTCGGACAGCTTGTCCTCGGCGTCGACGAAGCGCGGATCCTCGACCTCGGGTTCGGCGGGGGTCGCGTCGGGGTCGCCCTCGAGCTTGCCCGCGGTCGCGTCCATCACCGCATCGAGCCACTGGCGGACCTGCGGGTCCGGCTGGGCGCCTTCGAAGTCGGCCAGCGGTTGCCCACCCGCCACCGCGATCACCGTCGGAATGCCCTGCACACGCAGCGCCTGGACGATGTTCATATTGGCTTCGGCCTCGATCGCGGCCAGATCCCAGGCGCCGCGGTCTTCGGCGTTGAACCGTTCGAGCGTGCGAACCAGCTCGACGCTGCCCGCGCTGCGCTGCGAGAACAGCACGACCACCACGGGCACCTGCGTGGAGCGCCGGATCACCTTGGCTTCGAAATCCGCCTCGGTGACCGTGTGGTTCCCCGAGGCCGGAGCAGCAGCAGCGGCACCGCCGGGCGCGGCGGGCGGCTGCTTCAGCGCGGACAGATCCACCGCGCCGGACATGGCGGCGGCAGCGGCGGGCGAAGGACGGCGGGCAGCGGGTCGAGTCACGGTTTCCAGTTTGTCACGAAGCCGTCGGGGCGGCAGCCGCGGAGCCCTTGCTCGCGTCGGCGCTCAGCTCGCCCAGCTGACCGGTGCGCACCGCCCAGACCTCGAAGATCACGGTGAACAGCGGCGGAATGCTCGACGCCAGCGCCAGCACCGTGGTCTTCCAGTTCCAGTTCAGCTCACGCGAGGCCAGCAGCGCGGACAGCACGAACAACACGAAGATCCCACCGTGGACCGGGCCGAAGATCTTCACGCCGATCTCGTTGCCCTCGGCGGGCAGGTACTTGAACGCCATACCGGTCAGCAGACCGATCCAGGACAGCGCCTCGAGCACCGCGAAGAACCGGAACCGGCTGGCCGTTGACCGCAAATCGAAGAAACCCATGCCCACCATTGTGCCGCATGATCTACGACACCACGTAGTTGGACCGGTCACAGCGAAAGCCCTGGTACTCACGAGGAATACCAGGGCTTTCGTGGTCGAACAGGATCAGGCGGGAACGCGGATGATCAGCGCGTCGCCCTGGCCGCCACCGCCACACAGCGCGGCGGCACCGACGCCACCACCGCGACGCTTCAGCTCCAGCGCCAGGTGCAGCAGGATGCGCGCACCCGACATGCCGAGCGGGTGCCCGATGGCGATGGCGCCACCGTTGACGTTCACCTTCTCCGGGTCGTAGCCCAACTTGCGCGTCGAGGACACCCCGACGGCCGCGAACGCCTCGTTGATCTCGATCAGGTCCAGATCGGCGGGCGTGATGCCCTCCTTCGCGCACGCGGCGAGGATCGCGTTGGCCGGCTGGTCCTGCAGGGTCGAATCCGGCCCGGCGACCTGGCCCGCGGCGCCGATCTCGGCGATCCACTCCAGGCCCAGCTCTTCGGCCTTGGTCTTGCTCATCACGATCACCGCGGCCGCGCCGTCGGAGATCTGCGAGGCGGTGCCCGCGGTGACAGTGCCGTCCTTGCGGAAGGCCGGACGCAGCTTGCCCAGCGACTCGACGGTGGTGTCGGCGCGAATGCCCTCGTCCTCGGTGACGTAGACCGGGTCACCCTTGCGCTGCGGCACGGCGACCGGCACGACCTCGTCTTCGAACAGCCCGTTCTTCCACGCGGCGGCGGCGCGCTGGTGCGAGGCCGCGGCCAGCGCGTCCTGATCCTCGCGGCTCACCTTGTCCAGGTCGTTGCGATCGTCGGTGAGCAGGCCCATGGCCTGGTCGGTGATCACGTCGTGCAGGCCGTCGTAGGCCATGTGGTCGACGAGGGTGGTGTCGCCGTACTTGAAGCCCTCACGGCTCTTGGGCAGCAGGTGCGGGGTCTGGCTCATCGACTCCATGCCGCCGGCCACCACGATCTCGTGCTCACCCGCGCGGATCAACTGATCGGCCAGCGCGATCGCGTTGATGCCCGACAGACAGACCTTGTTGATCAGGATCGACGGCACATCCATCGGGATGCCCCCGGCGATGGCGGCCTGGCGCGCGGGCAGCTGCCCCGCGCCCGCCTGCAGCACCTGGCCGAGGATCACGTAGTCGACCTGCTCGGGCGCGACGCCGCCCTTCTCGAGCGCGGCCTTGATCGCGACACCGGCCAGATCCGAGGCCTTGAAGCCCTTCAGACCGCCCAGCAGCCGACCGACCGGGGTACGCGCACCGGACACGATGACAGAAGTGGTCACGAAAGCCTCGCATTCATTGAGTCGATCCTCGCGGACGCACACAGCAGCACCGCACGCGTACAGGAGTTGGACTCCACGGTAACCGGTATCGGCCCGCGCCCGGCACGCAGGTCCGCGCTAGCTTCGTGGGGTGACCAATGAGAACTTCATCCCCGCCGACTACGTCATCGCCGTCGACCACGTGGGCATCGCCGTGCCCGACCTGGACACCGCGGTGGCCTGGTACACCGACAACCTCGGCATGGTCGAGACCCACCGCGAGGTGAACGAGGCCCAGGGCGTCGTCGAAGCCATGCTGTCGTGCCCCGCCGCCGCCGACCGCGCCACCGCCCTGCAGTTGCTGGCCCCGCTCACCCCGGAGTCGACCATCGCCAAGTTCATCGACCGCAGCGGCCCCGGACTGCAGCAGCTGGCCTACCGGGTCACCGATATCGACGCGGTTTCGGGTTTCCTGCGCGGGCGCGGAGTGCGTTTGCTGTACGAAGCCCCTCGCCACGGGACCGCCGATTCCCGCATCAATTTCATCCATCCGAAGGATGCTGGCGGTGTGCTGGTCGAGCTCGTGGAGCCGAACCCGGATGTTACGCACTAGTACGCCGGTACTGTCGGTAAATCTCGGCGAGATCACAATCACGGTCGAGTCTCCATACGCTCGCTCGAGGCTGTATTTTGTGTGCCATGTCGTCACCTGAGTCCGATCGCAATCGCTTCGTTGCACTGCCCTTCACCGTTGTGCGCAAGGGTTATGCGCAAGACGAGGTGCGCAACTACTTCGACCGCTTCGACGCTGAGCTCCGCGTCACCGCCACCGACCGGGACGCTGCCGCAGCGCAGGCCCGCAATCTCGCCAGCCAGCTGGAAGATGCACGTGACGAGATCGACGAGCTCCGCAAGGAGGTCGACCGGCTTTCCGTGCCGCCGACCACCGCCGAAGGCATGTCCGACCGCATCTCGCGCATGCTGCGCCTGGCCTCGGACGAAGCGTCCGAGGTCCGCGCGCTGGCGCAGGCCGAAGCCGCCGAGATGGTGTCGATCGCCGAGCAGCAGGCCACCGAGATGCGTGGCAAGTACGAGTCGCTGCTCGCGGAGACCAAGGAGAAGCGCGAGGCGCTCGAGATCGAGTTCGAGCAGACCCTCGCGAACGCGCGCACCGAGTCGGCCAAGATCATCGAAGCCGCCCAAGCCGATGTCGAACGTCTGGGCAAGGAGGCCGAAGCCAAGCGCAAGGCCACCCAGCAGGACTTCGAAGCCACCATGAACGATCGGCGTACCAAGCTGACTCGGGCCATGGAGGAGCTCGAGGCCACCAGTCGCGCCGAAGCCGCCCAGCGGATCAAGGACGCGACCGACGAGTCGAACCGCCTGATCAGCTCCGCCACCCAGACCTCCGAGCGCAAGATCGCGCACGCGAAGGAACTGGCCGAGGAGATGCGCGTGCTGCGCGGCCGGGTGCTCGCCCAGCTGCTCGGTATCCGCGGTCAGCTCGATTCCGTGCCCGCCATGCTCGCCGCGGTCAACCGCGAGAGCGAACTGCTCGACGGCACGCCGGAGCGCAAGTCGATCAGCAACAACGGCAACAAGTCGGTGTCGAGCTCGCGTCAGAACAAGGCCATCCCCGAGGTCGCCGACGAGGACATCGTCGATGAGGACCGCGAGAGCGCCGACGTCAACTAACCAGCTGTCGGACTCGTCACGACATTCACCCGGAAAACCGAAGGCCGCCTCGAATCATCGAGGCGGCCTTCGGTTTTCTGTCTCTCAGGTCACGACCAGCGGCGGGTGATGCCGCGAGTGCGCCTGCCGTTCCAGCAACCCTGGTGCCAGTGCCTGCGGTCCTCCTCGCCGCCCTCGACGGCCCAGGCCACGATGTGGGCGACACCGATCGCGATCTCGTGGTCGCAGCCGGGGCACCGATAGGACTTCACCGCACGCGCGCCGGGAACCGTTCGCACGATATAGGTTTCGTCGCCCGGACCGTCCTCGGTGCGGCCGTACACGTCGCCGATCGGCCTAGGCGCCGCAGAACGTCCGCTGCGCGGTCTACGTCGCGGCATGACACTCCTCCTAGAACAAGCGGAAAACGTTGCTCTCCGTGCCGCGTAGCTCGTCGTAATCGAGCGTGAGGCACCGGATTCCACGGTACTCGGCCAGTGTCTTCGCCTGCGGCTTGATCTGCTGTGCCGCGAACACCCCGGCCACCGGGGCCAGCAGCGGGTCGAGGTTGAGCAGTTCGAGATACCGGGTGAGCTGCTCGACACCGTCGATGTCACCACGCCGCTTGATCTCCACCGCCACGGTGGCGCCGTCGGCATCGCGGCACAGCAGATCCACCGGGCCGATCGCGGTCATGTACTCGCGCCGCACCAGGGTGTACCCCTCCCCGAGCTTCGTCACGTGTTCGGCGAGCAGCTCCTGCAGATGCGCTTCGACGCCGTCCTTCACCAGGCCGGGGTCGACTCCGAGCTCGTGCGAGGAATCGTGCTCGATCTCCTCGATGGTGATCCGCAATTCCTCGCCGGCCTTGTTGGTCACGACCCACAGCGCCTTAGCCGTCACCGGCTCCGGAGTCTGTCCCTCCCGCAACGGCCGTACGCCGTCGGGCAAGGCGGCGGGCATCGCGTCCGGCACTTCCTGCTCCACCAGCCAGCACGGCGGACTCATCCAGTTCAGCGGCTTGTACGAGCCGCCGTCGGAGTGCACGAGCACCGACCCGTCGGCCTTGATCAGCAACAGCCGACGAGCCATCGGAAGGTGGGCGGTCAGTCGACCGACATAGTCGACCTGGCAACGAGCAATGACGAGGCGCACCCAAGCACTGTAGGCGACGACCCGGGGAACGCAAAAAGGCCCTCCAACCGAAGTTGGAGGGCCTTTCGCAAAGATGTTCCGGCAGTGTCCTACTCTCCCACACCCTGTCGAGTGCAGTA
>NZ_JBSFTG010000025.1:0-35417 GCF_053590715.1 Nocardia sp. NPDC003183 | reverse complement strand
TCCCAGAGACCCGCCTTCGCCACCGGTGTTCCTCCTGATATCTGCGCATTTCACCGCTACACCAGGAATTCCAGTCTCCCCTGAAGTACTCTAGTTCGCCCGTATCGCCTGCAAGCTTAAGGTTGAGCCCCAAGTTTTCACAAACGACGCGACGAACCGCCTACAAGCTCTTTACGCCCAGTAATTCCGGACAACGCTCGGACCCTACGTATTACCGCGGCTGCTGGCACGTAGTTGGCCGGTCCTTATTCTACAGGTACAGTCACTTGCGCTTCGTCCCTGTCAAAAGCGGTTTACAACCCGAAGGCCGTCATCCCGCACGCGGCGTCGCTGCATCAGGCTTTCGCCCATTGTGCAATATTCCCCACTGCTGCCTCCCGTAGGAGTCTGGGCCGTGTCTCAGTCCCAGTGTGGCCGGTCACCCTCTCAGGTCGGCTACCCGTCGTCGCCTTGGTGAGCCGTTACCTCACCAACAAGCTGATAGGCCGCGGGCCCATCTCGCACCGATAAATCTTTCCACCACCGAACATGCATTCAGTGGTCATATCCGGTATTAGACCCAGTTTCCCAGGCTTATCCCGAAGTGCAAGGCAGATCACCCACGTGTTACTCACCCGTTCGCCGCTCGTGTACCCCGAAGGGCCTTACCGCTCGACTTGCATGTGTTAAGCACGCCGCTAGCGTTCGTCCTGAGCCAGAATCAAACTCTCCGTTGAAGACTCTCGAAACAACCCTCCGAAGAGAGCGAATCAAAATTATCTAACTAGAGTCCGAAAACCTAGCAAAGCGAACACCAGCAAAAAGATTCGCTGTTGTTCAATGTCCAACCTCCCACGACCGGGGGGTACATGAAAGATTGGAACCAATAATAATTATTGGCACTGACATTCATCGACACACTATTGAGTTCTCAAAGAACACACGCACACACTTCTACCCACAACTTCTCGTCGGGGTTTCGGTGAGGCAAGGGTTCAAACTTAGCTCAGACAACCGGCCGGAAGCAAATCCGTACCGAGTCCCTCTGAACACGCAGTCAGTCAGGCGCTCATCGTACTACCTCGTGTCTCGGCCGCTGGGCGGCTGAGTCGGTGTCCGTGTCGCTCTGACTGGAATAAAGTTACGTGCCGACCAACACGAAGTCAAATCGCCTGGAAGATTCAGCATTTCCCCAGCTCACGCCCACCGCGGTGCTGCGGGTTCAAGCCACGCGCTGGTCGGCGAACATCGCACTCGCCGAGGGTGGATGCCCGGCGATCGGATGGCAACTGATCATTCGTCCAGGCCGTGGATGATCTATAACACACGTTCCACCTGGCCTCATGACGCGACAAGCATAGACAGAACCCGCCCTCCGATATACAGTTTGCCCTCGTTCAGCAATTTCATAGCTAACACTTGGGTGGAAGGTAGGCCGAGGTGATAGAGGATTTCGACTCGGTCGAGCGTCGCGCCTGGAGCGCGGTGGTCACCCTCTCGATGCGCGTACCGAGCGCACTCGATTCACGACTACAACGAGAGTTCGGCGTGACCCATTTCGAGTACCGGGTCATGGCCCTGCTCCACGACGCGCCGCGACGCCGGATGCGGTTGAGCATGCTCGCGGCCCGGGGGCACGGGTCCATTTCGCGGCTCTCCCACGTGGTGTCGAAGCTGGAGCGGGTGGGCTGGGCGCGGCGGGAAGCGACGGAATCAGGGCGCGGTATCGACGCGGTACTCACCGCAAGCGGGCAAGCCAAGGTGGTGGAGGCGACACCGGACTACCTGGTCGCGGTGCGCAAGCTGGTGCTCGACGGGCTCGACGATCCGCAGAAGGCCGAGCTCGCGGTCCTGGGCGAACGGCTCTCATCGCATCTGATCCACACGCTCGGCGACGCCGAGTCGGGGCAAACGGCACTCGACTACTGAGACGACCGACGCCGCCTCGAAGATCCGGGGCGGCGTCGGTCGGATGGATCAGGACAGCTCAGGCGTTGTTCGGTCGCCAGGTGGCCACCGCCCAGATCACCACGATGTCGATGGCGATGATCAGGATCGACCACCACGGGTAGTAGGGCAGCCACAGGAAATTGGCGATGATCGACAGGGCGGCGATCACCATCGCCGATACCCGGCCCCACGTCTGACCGGCCAGCAGTCCGATCGCGACGATGACCGCGATCGCGCCGAGAACGATGTGCCACCAGCCCCAGCTGGTGAGGTCGAACTGGAAGGTGTACTCCGGTCCGACAACGATGAGATCGTCGTTGGCGACCGCGGAGATTCCCTGGAAAATCTGCAGGACACCGACAACCGCCAGCAGGATGCCAGCGCCGATGGAGGTTCCTGCCGCGATTCCGTCGCGCACCCGGTGCTGATTCGTGTCTGTCATCGCTGGGCCTTTCCGTCAGGTCAATGCCACGTGCCACCACGGCACACGACAACGGTAGAAACCCGACGGACCCCGCGCCTCACCCGTTGCGGGTGAACTCCGCTACCCGGCGCGGCACCGGTCGCAGGGTTTTGCCGAGGTCGGTGCGCAGGGTGATCAGCGCGTCGAGCAGGTAGTTCTGCCTGACCCGCCACGGATGACGGTCGCCCTGACGGGGGAACGCCGCGATCGAGCGCAAGACGTAGCCGGCGTTCAGGTCGAGCAGTGGGCGTTCGGCGAGCGCGCCCTTGGGCTCGGGGACGACCGCGGCGCTGCCGGTGCGGTCGAGGTGGGTGAGGACTTTGCAGACCAAACGGGAGGTGAGGTCGGCGCGCAAGGTCCAGGACGCGTTGGTGTAGCCGACGCAGATGGCGAAGTTGGGCAAGCCGGTGAGCATGGCTCCCTGCCAGACGAACTGGTCGGCCAGGGGCACGGGGGTGCCGTCGACCGAGGGCGCGATGCCGCCGAAGGCCAACAGGCGCAGGCCGGTGGCGGTGACCACGATGTCGGCGGGCAGCGTCTCCCCCGACACCAGCCGGATCCCCTCCGGCACGAAGGCGTCGATCCGGTCGGTGACCACCGAGGCCTTGCCCTTTTTCATCGCCTTGAAGAAGTCGGCGTCCGGGGCAGCGCACAGGCGCTGGTCCCAGGGGTCGTAATCGGGAGTGAAATGTTCGGCGACGAGTTTGTCGTCCTTGAGGATGCGGGTGGCGAGGTCGGTGAGCAGCTTGCGCGCGGCGGCGGGACGACGGCGGCAGAACTGGTAGAAACCGACGCTGAACAGGATGTTCTTGGTCCGGATCAGCCGGTGGGCCAGACCGGCGGGGAGCAGCGCGCGGAGCCTGTCGGCCTGCTTGTCGCGGCCGGGGACGGCGCTGATCCAGGTGGGGCTGCGCTGCAACATGGTGACGTGGGCGGCGTCGGCCGCGAGGTTGGGCACCAGGGTGACGGCGGTGGCGCCGCTGCCGATGACGACGATCCGCTTGTCGCGGGTGTCGAGGTCGGCAGGCCAGAACTGCGGGTGTACGACGGTGCCCGCGAAGGTGTCGCGACCGGCGAACTCGGGGGCGTGTGGCTGCTGGTAGTCGTAGTAGCCGGCGCACGCATAGAGGAAACCGCAGGTCAGAGTGCTCAGTTCGGGGCCGTCGGGGCCCTCGTGGGCGATGGTGAGCCGCCAGTGGGCCTGCGCCGATGACCAATCCGCGCCGATCACCCGCGCACCGAAGCGAATGTGCCGGTCGATGCCGTTCTCCTGCGCGGTCTCGCGGATGTAGTCCAGGATCGCGGCGCCGTCGGCGATGGAGCGGGCCGCGCGCCACGGCTTGAACGGGTAGCCGAGGGTGAACATGTCCGAGTCCGAGCGGATGCCCGGGTAGCGGAAGAGGTCCCAGGTGCCGCCGAGGTCGGCGCGCGCCTCGAGGACGGCGTAGCTGCGATGCGGGTGCTCGGTCTGCAGCCGGTAAGCGGCCCCGATGCCGGACAACCCGGCGCCGACGATGACGACGTCGAGGTGTTCGGGGGCAACGGCGGTATCGGTCATGGGCTCCAGTGTGCCTGGTGGAGGACCGCGGCAGAAGAGCGTGTGGTCCACCTCGATCGCGGGCCCGGCGGCCATCGTGGAGATTTCGGTATCGTCGGTGCCGTGTCGATCTTTCGGCGTGCGGGATGGTTGCTCGTCGGCGCACTGGTCACCGTGCTGGCTGCCGCATTCGCCGGCTGGCCGGTCTTCGTGCATCCCCAGATCGACCCGCTGCGGCCCGCCGACGTGATCGTGGTGCTCGGCGGCACCCCGTACGAGCGGTTCGACCTCGGCATCGAACTCGCCGAGCGCGGACTCGCCCCCGAGGTGCTGATCTCGCAGTCCACCGGCGCCGATGACCCGATGATGGACAAGTACTGCGGCGGCCGATTCGCCTTCCGTGTCTCGTGTTTCGTGCCCGACCCGTGGACCACCGATGGTGAGGCGCGCGAAATCGTCCGGCGCGCAAAGATCTACGGGTGGAACCACATCATCGTGGTCACCTTCACGCCGCATGTGTCGCGCGCCAGGTACATCGTGGAGAAGTGCTACGACGGCGAGATCACCATGGTCGCCAGCCCGTCGGAATCGGGGCTGGGGTTCTGGTCGTATATGTATGTGCGCCAATCCGCCGGGTACATCAGGGCTTTTGTCAATCAGCATTGCGAGACCGACTGACACACGATGGCGCTGCTCTTACAGTGAGAACAGCGGTGCGGGGGCACCGCCGGTGAGAGGACCGCCGATGCTTGTCGAGGATCTGCGCACCGTCGGTGACGACGCGTTGCGCACCCGATCTGCGTCATCGGGTCGGGCCCTGCGGGCCTGACGGTGGCCACCGAACTCGCCGCCGCCGGACTGCGGGTCCTGGTGCTGGAGAGCGGCGGACACGAGATCACCGCGGACGACAGAGCATTCGCCGCGATCGAGAACATCGGCGCACCCCGCGCGCAACCGCACCGGATCGCGGGAAACCGGGTGCTCGGCGGCAGCTCACACACCTGGGCAGGGCGCTGTGGCGTGCTCGACGACCTCGACTTCGCCACTCGGCCCTGGGTCACCCGCTCCGGCTGGCCGATCGACGCGGGCGCACTGCGCCCCTTCGCCGACCGTGCCGCCGCGCACGCCGGGCTCGGGCACGGCACCGGCTTCACCGAGCACGAATTCTGGCCGCTGGCCGGGCGGCAAGCACCCGCCGACGCGCTCGACACCGCCGCGCTGCGCTCCTGCTTCTGGCAGTTCAGCCGCGACCCGGCCAACCGGTTCGACTGCAAACGGTGGGGACCGCGGGTGCGTGACATCGTCGCGCCGACCGCGCGGGTACTGGTGAACGCGACGGTCACCCATATCGATACCGATACCACCGGCGCGCATGTGAATTCGGTCGAGGTGACCGGAGCGGGTGGCCGTGTACGCACTGTCGAGGCGCGGGTGTTCGTGCTGGCCGCGGGCGGAATCGCGACACCACGGCTGCTGCTGGCGTCGCGGCGCACCGTCGTGGGCGGGATCGGGAATCGGTACGACCAGGTGGGGCGATGCCTGATGGATCATCGCAGCGGCGTGGTCGCGACGCTGCGCCCCGCGCAAGCCCGGGCAGCGCTCGATCGGTTCGGCAAGTACGTGGTGAAGAGCGCACGGGGCAAGCACACCTTTCTGCACGGAATGGCGTTGTCGCCCGCGGTGCAGCGGCGCGAGTCGCTGGTGAACTGTGCGCTGTGGTTGCAGGAGATCACCGCCGACGACGATCCGTGGGACTCGGCGAAGCGGTTGTTGCGCGGCCGGGTTCGGTGGCAGGACCTGCGAATCATGCTGTCCGACACCGGACTTGTGGCCGGCGGTGCGCGGCGCAGATCGGCCGACGGTGCCGGGTTGTCACACCGGCTGGTCCATGTCGAGGTGCGGGCGGTAGTGGAGCAGACACCGGACGCCGACAGCCGGGTACGACTCTCGACGCGCACCGACCCGCTGGGAATGCCGCTGCCGCAAGTGGATTGGCGGATCAGCGATCAGGAGGATCGAACGGTGCGGCGGGCGACAGCATTGCTCGTGGGCGAGTTCGCCCGGCTCGGGTTGCCCGCGCCGCAAGTAGTTCCCACGGCGTTGCCCGACAGCGCCGATCCCCTACCGCTCACCGACTGCGCGCACCCCAGTGGCACCACCCGGATGTCGGCCGACCCCCGGCACGGAGTCGTGGACCAGCACTGCCGGGTGCACGGGGTGGACAACCTCTACATCGCGGGCAGTTCGGTCTTTCCGACGAACGGGCACGTCAATCCGACGTTGACCGTGATCGCGCTCGCGGTGCGTCTGGCCGACACGCTGCGCGCGGCCCTGGCGGCCACTGCTGATTCCCCGATTGCCCGACGGAACTGAGCGGTGACCGACTTGTCTGCGGCGAGCCGATGATCTGCTGGTTGTGCCCACTAGGCTGAGCGGGTGCCGGACTCGCCCGCAGAGAACAGTCGTCCGCGGAAGGCCGGGGGTTCGCCCCGGTCAGATCATCCGCATGAGCCGCATACCGAAGGTCTTGCGACCCGGTTGAACTGGTTGCGTGCCGGAGTGCTCGGCGCGAACGACGGCATCGTTTCCACAGCTGGGCTGGTCGTCGGTGTCGCCGCGACCACGAACAACGCCCAGACGATCCTCACCGCGGGCATCGCGGGACTGGTGGCGGGCGCGATCTCGATGGCCGCCGGCGAATACGTGTCGGTGAGCACGCAGCGGGATTCGGAGAAGGCGCTGCTCGCCAAGGAACGCCGAGAACTGGCCGACGAACCCGATTTCGAACTGGCCGAGCTGGCCGGGATCTACGAGAAGAAGGGCCTCAGCCCGGCCACCGCGCGCACCGTGGCCGCCGAGCTCACCGCACACGACGCGTTCACCGCGCACGCAGAGGCCGAACTCGGCATCGACCCGCGCTCGCTGACCAACCCGTGGGCGGCCGCGATCTCCTCGGCGATCGCGTTCACCTGCGGTGCGCTGCTGCCGTTGCTGGCGATCGTGTTGCCGCCCACCGCATGGCGGGTACCGGTGACGTTCGCCGCGGTGCTGATCGCCCTCGCGATCACCGGGTCGGTGAGTGCGCGGCTCGGCGGTAGCGATCTCGGACGCGCGGTGCTGCGAGTGGTGCTCGGCGGTGCGCTGGCCATGGCGATCACCTACGGAATCGGTGCCGCCACCGATTCGCTGGGAATCGGCTGAGCCCCGGGCAGGTCGGCGCGCGACCGTGCCGGAAACGGTGCGCGCTCAATGCATCGGGCCGAGGTCGAGCCGGCGGGTGACGCGGTCGACGACATCCGGGGGCATGCCGGGTTCGCGACGAGCGGCCTGGGCTTCCCGACGGCCCGCCTCGGTGACGGCAGCGCGGACCGCACGCATCTGGGAGGCGAGTTTGCGTTCCTTGTCCAGCGTGGCTTTCGCATCGGCATCGGCCGCCTCGGGATCGGCTTTGGCGGACAGCCGGCGCAGGAGCGCCTTGAGGTCCTCGTAGACGTCCTCCGGAAGGTTGTCGCGGGCGGCGATCGCTTTGAGTTCGGTGAGTTCGGCATTGACGACCCTGGTCCAGAGCGCCTGTTCGACGGCGCGTTCCTGGCGGGTGTCGGCGTGCACCCCGGTGAGGCGGACCACCAGCGGGAGGGTCGGGCCTTGCACGAGCAGGGTGAACAGCACGACCGCGAACGCGATGAACAGGATTTCCGAGCGGGCGGGGAAGTCGGCGCCGGTGTCGAGGGTGAACGGCACGGCCAGTGCCAGCGCCACCGTCGCGACCCCACGCATGCCCGCCCACCAGGTGACGATCACCTCGCGCCAGGTGAACGGTTCGTCGGTGTTGGGTAGTTTGCTGCTGATCGCCCAGGTGGCCATCAGCCAAGCCAGGCGCAATCCGACGACGACCACGATCACCGCGGCGGTGACCCCGGCCAGTCCCGGCCAGTTGTGTCCGGTGGTGTCGATGACCACCCGCAGTTCCAGGCCGATCAGGGCGAAGGCGAAACCGGTGATGAGCATTTCGGTGATGTCCCAGAACGAGTCGGCGACCAGCCGATAGTCGCGGTCGCCGATTTCGGTCACGGCATCGGTGAGGTACAGCGCGCAGACCAGCACCGCGAGGACCGCCGAGCCCTCCCAGTGCTCGGCGATGCCGTAGGCGGCGAAGGGCAGCAGCAGGCTCACCGCGACCTGACCGGTGGCCGTGTCCAGATACTTGGTGAGCTTGCTGCCGAGCCAGCCGAGCAGCAGGCCGACGGCGACGCCGACCACCGCGGCGATCGCGAAGTCACCGAGCGCGTGCCACGGCGAGAACAGGCCGGTGACCACTGCCTGGATTCCGACCGTGTAGATGACGATCGCGGTGACGTCGTTGAACAGCCCTTCGCCGCCGAGGGTCACGATCAATCGGCGTGGCAGGCCGAGGCTGCCCGCCATGGACGTGGCCGCGACCGGGTCGGGCGGTGCGACCAGGGCGCCGAGCACCAGGCCGGCGGCGACCGCGGTGGCGGGATTCCACGCGTGGAAGACCGCGGTGACCGCGATCGCGGTGACGATCACGAGCCCCACCGCGCGCAACGCGATGATCTGCCAGTTCTCCGCGAACTGCCGCCACGACGTGCGGCGCGCGGCAGCGTAGAGCAGCGGCGGCAGGACCAGGGGCAGGATCAGCTCGGGCGGGATGTGCAGGCTGGGCACGGCCGGAATCAGCGCGAGCAGGCAGCCGAACACTGTCATCAGGATCGACGGCGCGAGACCGAGGCGCGCGCCGAGTGGTTCGGCGAGCACGGCCGCGAGCAGGATCACCAGAGTCAGCACCAACTGGTCCATAGCTGACCAGTCTCACCGACATCGGCGGCACACGGGGATCGACCCGCCGCCGGTCAGGGCCGGACGGCTGCCGCCGGTGGGAGCAGGATCGGCGGGAGGGGGAACGGGAGTTGCAGGACAGGGGGCGGCGGGGGCGGGGGCGGGGGCGGCGCCGGGGCGGGTTCGGGTTCGAAGACCGGGGGCGGCGGCTCGGGCGGAGGCGGCGGCTCGTAGGCGGGCGGCTCGTTGGCAGGCGGCGGAGGCGGCGGCTCGAACGCAGGCGGCGGAGGTGCCTCGACCGGCACGGGCCCCGGGGCGGGTTCGGTTCCGGGCGGCGGGGGCGGAGGTGGCGGCGGCGCGGGGGCCGCTGCCGGGGGCAGGGCGTCGGGGGTTGTCACCGTGCACTGCCAACTGCCGTCGTCGTGGACGCGCCAATGCGCGACGATGCCACCGGCCGAGCAGTTCCCGCCGACCCGTCTGGCCGGCCACGGGGGCGCGAATTCCTGGTCCTGATCGGTCCCGGCGATCGGGAGACCGTTGGCGTCGGATCCCATCGGATTCACCGAAGGGTTGTCGTCACCACCCTGGTCGGCGCGCATCACCAGGCCGAGCGCGACCACCAGCGCGAGGATCGCGGCGAGTACCGCCGCGATCGCGATCATCCGAGTACTGCTGCCGGTCCGTGTTTGTGGACCCTCGCTGCTCTCTGCCATCGCACCGCCTTTGCCGCGGACCAGGTCTCCCCTCGTTCGGTCACGCTACCGTACGGTTGCTCGCAGATCGCTCCGGTCGACGGAACAACCACTGGCCAGCGCAGATACCTATATCCGATGGTTGCCGGATGTTTACTTGATCGCGACCCGCACCTTCACCGCGTCGGCGTCGGTGTTGTGCAGAGCCTGCGCGATCAGTGCGCTCAGATCGAGCTGCGGAGCGGCCGCGGTCACCGATTCGGTGAGCGGGCGCAGTCCGGGCAGCAGGGCGGAAAGCTCGGGGCCGAGCTCGTTCAGCTTGGCGCTGAGCTGCTCGAGCAACGGCACCAGACCACCCTCGCGCAGGTGCATCTGCGGATCGCCTTCGGTGGCCCGGCCGACCGATTCGACGAACTGGTCGATCACCTGGCTCAACCGGATGAAGGCGGGCGCGGCGGCCGAGGTGGCCGGTCCGGCCCAGCCGATGTCGCCGGAAACGTACTCGAAGTTGTTCTGCAACTCGCCGATCGCCGGTGCGCGGCTCATGAGGGCCGCGGCGAGCAGATCGCCCGCCCTTGCCAGCTCGGGGACGACATTCTCGGTGCCGACCATCGCGGTGCCGAGGGTGTCGACCAGGGATCCGACGACCGCGGGATCGAGCTGCTCGACGGTCTTGGTGACCAGCCGCGCGACCTCGGGGATCGACATCGGAGTGCGCACGTTCTCCCCGGACAGTCGCTGCCCGTCGGTGAGATAGGGACCGTTCGCGTCACGCGGCACGAACTGCACGTACGGCTCACCGAGAGAGGACAGGTGCTCGATGGTGACGACGCTGCTCATCGGCACCTTGTGGTCGGCACCGAACCGGAAGCCGACCTGCACCCGACCGCTCGCCGAGGTGTCGACGCCGGTGACCTCACCGATCTCGATACCGGTCAGCAGGATCGGCGAGCCGACACTGAGGCCACCGGAATTCGCGATCTCGATCGAGGCCGCGGTGTAGTCGGCGAACGGGTCGACGCGCACCACCCCGAAGGTCAGGTAGCTCGCGCCGAGCACGGTGATGGCGGCGATGCCGCCGAGGGAGGCCAGTGCACCGATCTTCATCGCACCATTCCGATCATCCGCAGCGCGGTGACGATCTGCGCCACCTGGTCTTCCTCGGACACCTGGACGCCGGTGACGTTCACCTTCGGGCCGTTCTCGACGAAGGGAATGATCTTGTCGCGCAACAGCGCGGTGAGCAGCGCCATGTTCGTCGAGGAGCGCAGGTCGGCCGAACCGCCGGTGGCCAGCGGCAGGAACGCGGTCGCGGCGGCGTCACCGGAGCTCGCGATCGGGGCCAGCCAGGTGAGCGAGGAACCCACCGGGCCGAGCGCGTCGAAGATCTTCATCGTCTTGGCGATCGAATCCTGGGTGCCCGTCAGCGAGGCGACAGCCTCGGGCGTGAGGATGCTGGTCAGCGCTTGCTCGGTGTCGTCGTGCAGGATCGCCGCATTGCGGCTCAGCCCGTTGACCAGCAGGTCGACCTGGTCGAGATGGGCTGCCAGGTCGGCGGCGTCGGCGCCCATCACCGCCGAGATGCGCGCGGTTTCCTTGGGATCGGGTGGCATCACCGAGTTGATCCGGCCGAGCATCTCCTGCAGCTGACCGATCGCACCGCCCTGCACGAACAGAGCCATGGTGGCCATCGTGTCTTCCAGTTGCACAGGCGGTTTCGTGCGCTCGATCGGGATGGTGCCGCCGTCGCGCAGCAGGTCGCCGAAGCCGTCCTTCGGAGTGGTGAGCGAGAGATGGATGTCGCCGAGGATGGTGTCCTGGCGCAGTTCGGCGATGGACTTGGCCGGCAACTGCACGGTGTCGAGGATGTCGGCCTCGACGATGACGTAACCGCCACGGCCCGCGGGCGCGTCGGCGGGCTGGACCACCCGCACACCGTCGACGATGCCGATCTCGGCGCCGTTGGCGATCACCTTCGACTTCGCGGGCAGGTTCAGCGCGCTGCTGAACTCGATCTGCACACGGTAGGTCGAACCGCTGACGGTCGAGCCGGGGACGGGCACTTCGGCGGGGTCGAAACCACAGCCACCCACCGCGAGTCCGGCCGCGACGACGAGTGCGACCACACTGCGGCGCAGCATCTTTCGGGGGTTCATCGAGCACCTGCCATTCCCAGCACAACCTGCACGAGATTCACATCGGCCAGTCCCTGCGCCGGGTCGGGGCACTGCCCCGGAATCAGCTCGTTCACCGCGCCGCACACCTGGTCTGCGTCACCGACGGGCAAGGCGACCTTCGGCGGTGCGTAGGTGATCGCGGTGCCGCCCGCGGGATCGGTGGCGCTGCGGAAGGCGGAGGCGAGCGCGGGCATCTTCGCCACGATCTCGCTGAGCGATCCGACGTTGGCGCGCAACAACTTCACCAGCGGGACCACGTCGTCGAGCGCGCCGATCAACGGATCACCGAGAATGACGGCGACATCGTTGAGTATCGGCAACAGCTCGCCGAGACCGTCGAACAGCGAGGTGGCCGGGCCGAGCAGGTCGTCGGAGGCCATGTTGAGCAGCGGGGCCAGCCGGACCAGCATCGTCTGCAGGTCGCCCCAGTTCGCGGAGACCCGGTTCGAGACCGAGGCGAACGCGTCGAAAAGACTGGCGAGATGGCCGATGTCGGCGTCGGGCTTGTTCATCGCCGAACCGAGCTTGTGGATGAGTTCGTTGACCGTCGGGCCGGTGCCCTCGGTGGCGCGGTTGAGCGAGGACAGGCCGTCCGACAGCGCACTCGGCGCACCCGCGGCACCGCCGGAGAGTTCGTCGGACAGGCTGGCCAGCGCCGTGAGCGTTTCGGTGATGCTCTTGGGTGTCAGCGTTTTGGTGATGCAGCCGCCCGCGAGCGGCGGCGCGGTCTTGCCGGTGGTGAGCACCGCCAGATTGCGGTCCGCCGCCACCGAATACGCGACGGTGGTGGCGGAAGCGTCGGAGTTGACATCGAATTCGGCGTCGACCTCGAACTCGACACGGACCTTGGCGCCCTCGTTGCGCACCGCGGTCACCTCGCCGACATCCATGCCGCGCATGGTGACGTGGTTACCCGGGTAGAGGCCGATCGCGTCGGGCATGAGCGCGCAATAGGATTCGGTCTTCTTCAGCGGATCGAAGGCGACGAAGTAGCCGCCCGCGACCAGCGCCACGAGCACCGCGACGCCGGCGATCGACATGAACGCCTGGGATCCGAGTAGTCGTTTCAGCATCAGCACGCCTTCCCGGGCAGCGGTACGCACACGCGGGCGCTCGACTGGTCGACGACCACACCGGCCTCGGGGGTCGTCAGCTGCGACAACTTGGTCTGCAGCGCACCGACTGTGCCGATGACGGGCTCGAGCTGACTGCTGAGTTCCCCGAGCCGCGGCAACGCGTCGGCCAGCGCCTGCACCTGCGGCTTCAGGGTGGAATCCCAGGTCGGGGCCAGTCCCGCGAGGCGATTCACCACCGAGGTGAGCAACCGAACCGCTTCGGCCATTTCGGCCCGCTTGCTCAGCAGCACGTCTTCGAGCATGTTGACGTTGTCCATCAGCCTGCCCAGATCCGTCTTGGCGCCGTCGTACATGGTGATGTACTCGTCGACGACCGCGATCGACTTCGACACCTGACTGCGCTGACGGTCGAGCATGTCGACGTACTTGCCGACGGTGTCGAGTGTGGTGCGCAGCGCTTCCGGCGAGGTCGCGATCGCGGAGTTCGCGGCGGCCAGGTTGTTGCGCACGGTGTCGCCGTCGACGGCGGCCAGCGGCGCGGTCGCGTCCTGGAAGGTCTCGATCAGGCTGTAGGGCAGGCGGATTCGATCAGTGGGAATCGCCTTGTCCCCCAGCGGCTTCGAACCCGCGGGGTAGAGCGCCACGTAGTGACCGCCGACCACGGTGAGCATGCGAACATCCAGGGACGTCTGATCACCCACGAAGACATCGTTTTTCACGGTGAACCGCATGAGCACCTTGTCGGGCTTCAGTTCCAGCGAGGTGACGCTGCCCACCGAGATGCCGGCCAGGCGCACGTCGTCGCCCTCTCGCACCGACTGCGCTTCGCTGAGCTCGGCGGTGTAGGTGTGCTTGCCCAGCGGCACCACGTACACCACGCCCGCGGCGATGATGAACAGCACGACCAGGCTCAGGCCGATGATCCCCATCCGCAGTTCCCGTGCGAGTTTGCCCGCTTCATCAGGGATCGGGCGATCGCCGCCGAACAGCGCGGCGAGCTTCTTCAGCGGTTGCATACGGTGACCTTCTGTCCGGCGATCAGCACCTGCAGCGGCGCGGGCACCTCGGCGGCGCCGTTGCTGCAGTGCGGCGTGAAGTCGGCGAAACCGCGCGCGAGCGAGGCGTCGACCGTGGCCAGCAGACCGGGGAGCTTGCCGAACACCTCGACGGCTTCCTGTGGATTCGGGAACAGCGCGCGAATCATCGCGTCGACATCGGCGCCGCCGCCCTCGACCAGGCCCAGCGAGGCGAGCAACCGGTCCACCGGTGCCAGCACCGAAGGCGCGGTCATCGCGAACTGCGCGACACCGCCGATATTGCGCTGCATCGCCTCGAAGATGTCGGTGAGCCGGGCCAGCAGCGGCACCAGGTGCCCGACCTTGCCGCCGTGACGCTCGGACAGCTCCGACAGGTTGTGGATCAGGGTGCTGATCACCTGCTGACGGTCATCGGCATAGCTCGCGAGCTGATCGATCGCGGTCAGCGCGGGTCCGAGGCCGGTGCCGTCGCCCTCGATCACGGCGAGCATGCTCGCGGTGAACTGGTTGATCGCTTCGGGCGACAGCGTGGCGAGCACCGGCTTGAGGCCGCTGAACAGACTCGTCACATCGAACGACGGGACGGTCATGTTGGCGCCGATCCGTGCCCCTGCCGCGATGGTCCTGCCCGGGTTCGGCGCCTGCTGCAGGTCGATATAGCGCTGGCCGGTGAGGTTCTGGTAGCGGATCGCCAGCTTGGAGTTGTCGTAGATCGGAGTGTCGGTCTTGACCGTGATCGCGACCTTGGCCTTGTCGCCTTCGAGGCTGATCTTCTCGATCTTGCCCACCTGCACGCCGAACATCCGCACGTCGTTGCCGACCTTGAGGCCGTTGGCGTCGGTGAACAGTGCGTCATGGGCGTTGGTGTCGCCGTCGACCGGGCGCTTGATCAGGGTGAACACCATGCCGAGGATGGCGATCATCACCAGGCTGAAGACGCCGAGGCGCAGTGCGGTTCCGCGAATCTTCATCGCCCACCGGCCTTTCCGAACAGCGGCACCGCGATGCCGGGGACACCGCTGAGCTCGACGTCGAGATTCAGGACAGGGCCGTTCGGGCCGTCGGGCATCGCGCCGCGCAGGTTCTGCAGCAGCGCGGTGAGATCGGCACCGGTCCGGCGCGGGTTCGGCGACATCTGCGCCAGCGCGAGCAGCATCGGTGCGAGCATGTCCGTGGTCTCGGCGAAGTGCCCGCCCGCGGTGCTCAGGGTGGTGCTCAGCGCGGGCAGGATGCCGCCGCCGATCACCCCGACGCCGATGTCGTAGCGCTCCTTGTCGACCTGGGTCACTCGGATATCGCTGAGCTGGTCGATCACCTTCATAGTGGCGCCCGCGAACTCACCGCCGCCGTCGAAGGCGGGGCCGAGCTTGCCGAACAGCTCCGAGGGCATCGCGTCCTGGTTGTCGGCGAGGGTCTTGGAGACCGTGATCAGCGCCTGGACCAGCGGAGTGAAGGCCTTGAAGTCGGCGGCCAGCTGGGAGATGACGGTGGCCATCTGCGGGCTGGTCACGGTCATACCGACCTGCGAGAGGCTGCGCAGGATGGCACTCATCGTCGCGTCGTAGACCCGGTCGTTGTTCGTGCCGGTGAGGTCGAGGACCACGCCCTCGCGTAGCGGCGAACCGCCCGCGCCACGGCGCAATTCGATCTCGGCGATGCCGAACAGGTTGGTCGGGGCATAGTCGATCGCGAGGCTGTCGTCGATGCCGACCAGTCGCTCGGTGTCGAGCAGCAGCGCGATCTGCTGGGTGCCGCGCGCGCCGGGGGTCACCTCGGCGACCTCGCCGACCGTCACGCCGTCGACGCGGACCTGGCTGCCCGCGCTGATGCCGTCACCGAGGTGTTCGGTGTGCAACGCGATGCGCAGACCGTCTTCGGTCCGCAGATTCGAGTAGGTGACATAGGCCAGTGCGATCGCCGCGATCACCGACAGGATGATCACGCCGGTCAGCCGCGACGTGCGCCGATCGGCCGCGACGCCGGGCATTCCATAGTTAGGCATCTAGTTCACCCCGTAAAACTGATCGCCGAGTTGAAACCCCAGAGCATGATCGTGAGGACCATGTCGATGGCGATGATGGCCACCGAGCTGGCGCGCACCGCGCGACCGGAGGCGATGCCGACCCCCTCGGGGCCGCCGGTGGCGAAGAACCCGAAGTAGGCGTGCACCAGGATCACCACCGTGCCGAACACGGCCACCTTGATCACCGCGGCGATCATGTCGAAGCCGGAGATGAACTGGAAGAAGTAGTGGTCGTACACACCGGCCGACTGCCCGTAGACCATCGTGAGCAGCCCGCGGCAGGCGCCGTAGGCCAGGATCAGCGCGATCAGGAAGGTCGGCACGATGGCGATGGCGCCGGCGATCACCCGGGTGGTGACGACGTAGGGCACCGAACGCAGGCCGAGCGCCTCGATCGCGTCGATCTCCTCGGAGATGCGCATCGCGCCGATCTCGGCGGTGATCCGGCACCCCGCCTGGGCGGCGAAGCCGATGGCCGCCGCGATCGGGGCCAGCTCACGGGTGGTCGCGTAGGCCGAGATCACGCCGGTGACCGGGCCCATGCCGAGCATGTCGAGTGAGGCGAACGATTCGACGCCCACCGAGGCGCCCATCACCAGGCCGAGCACGATCATCATCGGAACGGTGCCGCCGCCGACGATGATCGACCCGCGTCCCCAGGTCATATCGGTGACCGCGCGCAGCGTCTCGTCCCGGTAGCGGCGCAGCGTCAGCGGCACCGAGGACAGCACCTGCCAGACGAACACCGCGACGAAGCCGAGCGATTCACCGGCGGTGACGATCCGCTTGCCGATGCGGGCGGGCTTGCGCAGCCAGTGCAGCGAGGTGGGGATGTACGACGAGGCAGCCATCACGCCAACTTCGTCGGCAGGAACATGGCACTGATCTGGCTTGCGAGGAGGTTCACGATCGCGATCGAGACCACCGAGAGCACCACCGCCGCGTTCACCGCGTCGGCCACACCGCGCGGTCCGCCCTTGGCCTCCAGTCCGCGCTGGCAGGAGATGATCACGACCAGGAAGCCGAAGATCAGCGCCTTGAGCAGCGAGACCCACACGTCGCCGGCGGTCGCGAACGAACCGAACGTCGACCAGTAGCTACCCGGGGTCACGCCCTGCCCGCCGACGGCGACCGCGTACCCGGCCAGCACGCCGACGAAGATGATCAGCACATTGAGCATCGGGGCGACGAGCAGCATGGCCGCCAGGCGCGGGATGACGAGCCGGTGCACCGGGTTGATGCCCATGGTGTTGAGCGCGTCGATCTCCTCGCGGATGGTGCGCGCGCCGAGGTCGGCCGCGATCGCCGCCGCGCCCGCGCCACCGAGCAGGAAGCCGGTGGCGATGGGCGCGCCCTGCTTGATCACGCCGAGGCCGCCGGTGGCGCCGAGCATGGAGTCGGCGCCGAGGCTGTGGATCAGGTTGCCGACCTGGACCGAGACGATCACGCCGAACGGGATCGCCATCAGGATCGCGGGAATGGCGGTGACCGTGATCAGGCGCCAGGCCTGCACGAGGGTCTCCCGCCACTGGAACTGCCTGCGGGCGATGTCGGAGAACGAGCCGCCGACCGATTGCTGTGCGAGATCTACCGCCCGCCCGAAGGTCCGCAGCGACGACACGACAGTGTCGGTGAAGTTCTTGCGGACGATCTGGGTAGCGGAATCCGGCTTCGCGGAGTGCAGATCGGTAGACATCAGGGATGCCTCCGGGCCGCTCGTGAAGCACGGGGCTTGGTGATTTTCATACCGCACTCTCTGGCTTCGGCGTCGGTGCCAACTCCAGCAAGCTAACCGGTACTCTGCGTCACAACAAAATTTCCAGTGGGTGACCCTCGTCGCTTTTCCGCGGTTTCCATGACAGGTCGACCTGCCCTGTGATCCGCAACACCTCAGCTACGGACTTGCGGCCAGGAACACAAACGCCGCGAACAACCCCAGGTGAACACCGCTGTGCAGCAGGGTCGCGCGGCCGGGAACGATCGTCAGCGTGCTCACCACGACGGTCAGCGCGAGCAGCACCATCTGCGTGGCACCCAGACCCAGCACCAGCGGCCCGCTCAACCAGATGGTCGCGATCGCGATCACCGGGATGGTCAGACCGATACTGGCCATCGCCGAGCCGAGTGCCAGGTTCAAACCGATCTGCACCTGATTGCGGCGCGCGGAGTTCACCGCGGCGATCGTCTCGGGCAACAGCACCAGCATCGCGATCACCACACCCACCGCCGACTGCGGCAATCCGGCCGAGGCCACCGCCGATTCGAGCGCGGGCGAGACCACCTTGGCCAGGCCGACCACGCACACCAGGGCGAGTACCAGCATCCCGAGGCTGATCAACGCGACCTTGTTGGACGGCGCGTTGCTGTGGGTGTCGCTGTCGTCGACCGCGCCACCGTCCTCCACCGGCAGGAAGTCGTCGGGGTGACGCACCGTCTGCACCATCACGAACAGCCCGTAGAGCGCCAGCGAGGCGACCGCGGCGAAGGCGAGCTGCGCGGGCGAGAACTCCGGGCCCGGCGCGCTGGTGGTGAAGGTCGGCAACACCAGACTCAATGTGGCCAGGGTCGCGACGGTGGCCAGGGCGGCACCGGTACCTTCCGCGTTGAACACCGCCACCCGTCTGCGCAGCGCGCCGACCAGCAGCACCAGGCCGAAGATGCCGTTGCAGGTGATCATCACCGCGGCGAACACGGTGTCGCGAGCGAGCGAGGCCGCCTTGTCGCCGCCGGAGATCATCATCGTGACGATCAGCGCCACCTCGATCACGGTCACCGCCACCGCGAGGACCAGCGAGCCATAGGGTTCGCCCACCCGGTGGGCCACGATCTCCGCGTGATAGACCGCCGAGAGCACCGCGCCGACCAGCGCGACACTCACCAGCGCGACGATCAATCCCGGTACGGAACGCCCCCAGCTGAGTACGAGCACGAGCGCGGCGAGGATGGGCACGTACAGGGTCCATTTAGTCGTCAACGCGGCAATCATGACCCCCATCCTTCCAGCTACGGCCGGGCACACCCGGAATCGTCACCGCACGGATCTCGGCGATGGATTCACTCACACCCCCTCGATGGGGAACAATTCAGCGCGTGCGGACCCAGTTCACCCTCGAGCTCGTCGCTTTGGCCAACGACCTCACCCTGATGTCGCGCGTCGCCCATGACGCGACCGAGCGGGTTACCCAGGCGCTGGCCGGCGCCGACCTCGCGGCCACCTACGAGGTGTTCGCGCTCGACGAGCAGCTACAGCTGATGTTCGCCGCCTGCGAATCCCGCACCATGGCGCTGCTCGCGCTGCAGGCGCCGGTGGCGCGCGATCTGCGTCATGTGGTGACCGCGATTCAGGTGGCCGGTGAGCTGTCGCGGATCGGTCGGCGCACCGAAACCGCTGGGCAGTACGTCTATCGGGCCCATCCGGCCGCGGTCGCGCCCGCACCGGTGATCGCCGAACTCGTGTCGATGGGCACGCTCGCGGCCGGGTGCGTGGCGCGGGTGAGCGCGTCGGTGGCGAGCGGGCGGTTCGCCGCCGGGGGCAGCGCCGATGTCGAGGCGATGGAGACGCTGTGCAAGCAATTGCGCACCGCCCTCACCGAAGCCGACGTGAGCACCGAAGCCGCGATCGATATGGCGTTGCTCGGCAGCCAATTCCAGCGCTGCGTCGACCATGCCGCGCGCATCGCACGCCTGATCCGGTTCCTGGACACCGGCATTCCGCCCGAAACGGGATCACTGCCCGACTGATCGATTGTGATCTCCATCACTATGGGTTTGCACTTCGGCGCCGCCGGTCACCTCCGTCGATAGATGAACGCTATTGAGCCGCAATCAGTTCGCGCTGTGCTGTGCGGAACCTCATAGCGGACAATCACTGACGACACCCGGCGCGGCCGTTAGGTTGTGCCGGTTCATTTTTCGACGGAGCATCTGGGTGGTACGGGCATGAAGTGGTCTTCGATCAGCGGTTCTCCCCTGGGTCGAGCCCTGCTCGCCCTCGCCGCGGCGGCGGTTATCGCCGTGGTGGTCACCCTCGCGAACACGTTCCTGGACAAGGTGAGTCCGACCGCGCCCGGCCCGGGTTCCGCGGGCGCGGCGACGGTGTCGGGCAAGGAAGTCGGCGATCTGGTCGCCACTCTCGTCGTCGCGAAGGAAGGCCCGATGACGGGCTACACGCGCGAGAAGTTCCCGCACTGGGACACCAACAAGCCCGAGCACGGTTTCACCGGCGACCTGGCGCAGTACACGAAATGCACCAGCCGCGAAGTGATGATGCTGCGCGACGCCAACGGCAAGGTCACCCTCGACGCCAAGACCTGCGACCTGAAGGTGGCGGCCGGTGGCGGCTGGCAGGACCACTACGGCTTCATCGACAAGAAGACCGGTGAACTCGGGCCGTACAAGTTCATCACCGATCCGTCCAAGGTCGACGCCGAACACATTGTGGCCCTTGCCGAAGCATGGCGATCGGGCGCGGCCGACCGCGACGAGGACACCCGTCGCCGCATCGCCAACGACTCGATGAACCTGGTCGCCGCCGACCCGTCGGCGAATCGTTCCAAGGGCGATCAGGACCCCGCGAACTACTTGCCGCCCGGCAACTTCCGGTGTGCCTATGTCGAGCACTACGTCAAGGTGAAGGTAAAATACGCCTTGACCGTTGATACCGCCGAGCACACCGCGTTGCGCACCGCAGTCGATGACTGCCTCCGCCGAGGAGAGTTCAAATAAGCGAGCCCATCGAGATCACCGCCGAGAGCGCCGTCATGACCGAAGAGGAAGGGACGGTGTCCGGCGAGCTCGATGTCATGCTCGACGACGCGGGCAAGGGCCTCGTCCGCTATCGCGGCACCGATACCTGGTACACGATCGGCAATATCGAGTGCGAGCCGCCGCGCACCTGGGACTGCGTCGCCGACCTGGTGAAGGCGATCAAGAAGGACGCGGGCACCCGCGACGTCGCGGGAAACACGGTGGTCTTCGAAGCCTGAGGCGCGAGCTGGCAATCTGGTAGCTATGCCGACTGCCTATCGACAACCACCGCCCACCGAGGTCGCCTGGTCCGCGCTGTGCCGCCGGACGCCGCGCGTGGTCGCGCTCATCGCGACCGCGGCGGTGCTGATCACCGCCCTCACCTGGGAGGTCACCAGCGGCATCAGCCGGATGGACACCGCGGTGCTCGACTGGATGATCGCGCATCGCGGCGAGCCGCTCACCAGCATCGCCACGGTGATCACCGACCTCGGCGACACGCTGTCGATGACGATTCTGGCGTCGCTCACCGTCGGGATCTTCCTCCTGCGGCGCAACCTGCCGGTCGCCGCCCTGGTCGCCGTCACCTCGCTGGGTGCGGGCGTGCTGGTGTGGGTGATCAAACGGCTGGTCGGCCGCCAGCGGCCGCCCGAGGCGTCGCGGCTGGTCTTCGAGCCCAGCCTGTCCTATCCGTCGGGGCACACGCTCGGCTCCACGGTGGTCGTCGGCATCGTGGCGCTCGCGGTGATCCCGCGGCTGCGCAGGCACTGGGTTCGGGTGATCGCCACGGTGTTCGCTGTCGCCTTTCCGGCCGCCGTCGGGTTGTCGCGCATCTATCTGGGCGTCCACTGGACCACCGATGTGCTCGCGGGCTGGATCATCGGGTTGCTGTGGCTGGTCCTGTGCGTCACCGCCTTCACCCGCGTGCGGCGCGCTCAACCCACCGCGATCACCACCTTGCCGAACGAGGCGCCCGAGCGCAGGTAGTCGTAGGCCTCGGCGGCGGCGTCGAAATCGAATGCGCGGTCGATCACCGGGCGCAGACGATGCTTCGTGATCGCGCGGTTCATCGCTTCGAAACCGGTTCGGCTGCCGACGGCGATGCGCCGGATGGCCAGGTATGAGGAGCCGAACGGATTGTCCGGCAGCGTTGCTCCCGGCGTGGGCGCCATCGCGCCGATCATCGTCACCGTCGAGTTGTACGCGCCCGCACGCACCGATTGTTCGAGCGTGGGCAGGCCGACCGCGTCGACGATGTGCTCGGCACCGGTCCCGGTCATCTCCATCACCGCGTCACCCCAGTTCCCGGTCACGGTGCGGTCGATCACCGTGTCGGCGCCCAGCGCGCGCAACCGGTCTGCCTTCGCCCGGCTGGAGGTGATCGAGATGACCTCGGCGCCGAGGATTTTCGCGAACTGGATGGCGTACAGCGCCACCGCGCCGCTACCGACGGTGAGCACGCGCGCACCCGGAGCGGGCGGGCCCGGTGTGGTGAGCGCCGACCAGGCGACCAGGCCCGCGCAACTCAGGGTCGCCGCCTCCGCGTCGGTGAGATGGGCGGGCACGTGCACGATCGAATCCTCTTCGACGAGCGCGTAGGTGGCGAGAAATCCGTCGTAGTTCGCGCCGTACTGTTCGGCGGCGGTGGCGAGGGTTTGCGGACCGTCGACCCAATGGACGAAGTAACTCGCGGTGATCCGGTCGCCGATTCCCGCGCGGGTCACTCCGGGGCCGAGCGCGATCACCTCGCCGACACCATCGGAGAGCGGGATGATGCCCGCGGTAGCGGGCAGCGGGTAGGTGCCGTCCATCAGCATCAGATCGCGGCGGTTCACCGACGCGGCGCGGACCCGGATCAGGACCTGGCGCGGGCCCGGTTCCGGCCGCTGCTGCGCGGACCGGGTGAGACCACCGCCGAGGTGGTAGGCGACGGCGTGATCAGGGTGGATGTCGTTGTCAGGCATGGGACAACTCTGTCGGTGATGGCGTCACCGCGCGATTCCCCGGAGGGTATGGGCAGGTGCCGGTCGGGATCGGTGCCGCATCGACCGATCGGTTCTGCGAGGTGGCGCCGGAGGATGATTCCCGGCGGGAATGGTGGCGGCCGTCGACGCGGTTCACTCCATTCATGACCGCTGCTCCGCCATCGACCGGATTCGGCCCCCAACTGCGTCACTGGCGCACCCGGCGCCGGGTCAGCCAGCTCGACCTGGCGATCCGGGCCGAGACCAGCCAGCGCTATCTGAGCTTCCTCGAGCAGGGCAGATCGCAACCGGGACGCACGATGGTGGTGCGGCTGGCCGAATCGCTCGAGCTGTCCCTGCGCGACCGCAACACCTTGCTACTGGCCGCGGGGTTCGCACCCGTCTTCCCCGAAAGTGATCTGGCGGCTCCGGAATTGGCGCCCGTTCGTGCGGCGATCACCGCCGTGCTGGACGGGCATCTACCGTATCCGGCGCTGGTCGCTCGCCCGCGCGGCGAACTCGTCACGGCCAATGCCGCCTTCGACCTGTTCACCGAGGACGTGTCCCCGGAACTGCTGGTCGCGCCGATCAACATCCTGCGGTTGGCCCTGCACCCCGACGGCGTCGCCCCGCGCGTACGCAACCTGCCGGACTGGGGCAGGCACATCATGGATTCGTTGCGAAACCGCGCCGCCCACACGCCCGATCCAGCCCTCGACCAACTCATCGCCGAACTGGCGGGCTACCTCCCCGCGCCGCGCCCAGGGCCCGACCACGTCGGCTTCGCCGTCCCCCTGCACCTGCGTACCCCAGACGGCGACCTCCGTCTGATCACCACTCTCACCTCGTTCGCGACCGCCACCGATGTCACCCTCGCCGAACTTCACCTCGAGGCGTTCCTGCCCGCCGACGCGGAGACCGCGCGCATTCTCGCGCTGCGCGCGACCCGTCGCTGATCGCGCCTCGGGCGAGTACCCGGTGCGCCCTCGATCGCCGCAGTGCGACAACCGAGGGCAGCCGGATCAGCCTGCGGCAGTGGCGAGTTCATCGCGGACCGGCGCGTCCCAGTCGATGCGGTATCGACGTTCGGTACCCATCGTCTTCTCCGGGTTCATCACCGTTTTGACCATGAGCGGCATCACCGCGTTCATCACCTTGCGGGCGATCGGGCCCGGCGTCTTGCTGTGGTTGATCTTCGCCGCGCGCGCCGCGATCCCCTCCACCCTGGCCCGGCGCAGCTGCTCGTAGACAGCGAAAGCCTCGGTGGGCGAGGCGATATCGCGCAGGCACCGCGCCAGCTGCACGCCGCTCTCGATCGCCAGTGACGCGCCCTGTCCGGAGCTGTTCGACGGAGCGTGCACCGAGTCGCCCACCAGCACCATGCGATCGCGATACCAGTGCGGCACCGGCGGCATGATGTGCAGGGCACCGGTGACCTCGAGGTTCTGCGCCGTGGTGCGGCGCGCGAATTCGGCACCGGGCGAGTCGGCTGCGTAGGTCTCGCGTAGCACCTCGAGCCAGTGTTCGGGAGCGACAGCGCGGGCTTCGGTGAGCGAAAGGTACTGCTTGCTGGGAAGATTCGCGCCCCAGGTCACGCGGCCGTCGGCATGCTTCCAGTACAGGTAGTAGGCCCTGGCGCCGAAGGCGAACACCATGGTGTCGTCGGGCAGGTCGAGGTCGCAGTCGACCATGGCGCCGAAGCCGAGCATGCCGGTGTAGTCGGGTCCCGGTGCGGCCGGATCGATCAGACCCCGCACGGTGGACCGGATTCCGTCCGCGCCGACGAGCACATCGGCGGTGGCGGTGGATCCGTCGGTGAAGTGCGCGGTGACGCCGTCGGGGTGTTCGTCGACGTGGGTCAATCGCTTGTCGTAGCTGAACGGCACGCCCGCGGCGACCGCTTGATCGTGCAGGGTGCGGTGCAATTCGCCGCGGTCGACGGCCTGCAGCGGGGGCTGGTCGGCCAGCACCGGCATGACGTGTTCGCGGCCGCTCACGCGCAGTCGCATCTGCGCGACCGGCAGGGCGATCTCGCGCACCGCGTCACCGGCGCCGATGATGTCGAGTGCCGCGACACCGTTGGGCGCCAGCGCGAGCCCGGAGCCGATGCCCTCGGAGGGACCGGAGTAGGCCTCGTACACGTGGGCCTGGATGCCTGCCTTGTGCAGGGCGGTGGCGGCGACGGGTCCGGCGATGCCGCCGCCGATGACCAATGCGGAACGGGTGGTGGACATGGGTGATCTCCAGATCTGATGTCGGCGTCACCCAGCTATCCTGTGGTTGCCTCACCTCGTGGCCGGGTGCGCCTGGTTGCGGGACGGTATCTCGGGCTCGGTGGGGTGTTGCCGCACGCCACCGGGTCCGGGGTCTTCGGGGTCGAGCTAGTTGTTCCCCCTCTCACCGAGTTCGGGGATCTGTTCGGTGGGCATGCCGTCGACATGCCACTGCCGCCAGAGTTCGAGGCCTTCGAAGGTGCCCGCGGCCAGCTCGTCACGCAGGGAACGCGCCCAGTTCGCCTCGGCTTCCAGCATCGCCAGGCCGAATTCGGATTCGACGAGGAACAACCGGGGCAGCGTCAGCTCGCCGAGTTCGGCCCTGGTGGTCTCGATGATTCGCTCCAGCGTCGCGATGCGCGTACCGAGCAGGACGATCACCTCATCCGGCGGCAGCACCGCCAGAATCGACAGACCCGCGGTGAAGCGGTGGTGTTCGGGCTCGGGTGCGGCGAGCAGTTCGCGGGTCCAGTCCGCCATCTCGGCGCGACCGGCGTCGGTGATCCGATAGATCACCCGCTCGGGGCGCGCGCCGTCGCGTTCGCTGCCGATGACCTCGAGGAATCCGGCCTTCTCCATGTTCTGCACGACGGTGTAGAGCGAGCCCCATTTGATGTCCATGTCGCGGTCTTTGCCGTGGGCGCGCAGGGTGGCGGCGATCTCGTAGCGGTGCATCGGGCGCTGCACGATCACCGAGAGCACGGCGAGCGCCAGCAGGTTGTTCACTTTGCGCTTGGTCGCCATGACCGCCTCCTTACTCGTCTACGAATATACGTCTACGAGTATTCGGCGGCAAGGTTCGTTCAGTGGAGTGGACAACCGACATCAGACTTTCGATACCTCGCTGCTATCAGCACCCTGGTCGAGCAGCTTGGCCGCGATCTTCGACAGCGCCTCGTCGAGCAGCGCGCGGTCGACCGGATCCTCGGAATTCCAGTCGTCGAGGCGGTCGCCGAGCCAGCGGCGCCAGCCGGCGCGCAGCTTGTCGACCTCGGCGTCGCCGTCGGCGGTCAGCGACAGGGTGCCCCCGTCGTCGTGCAGCAGACCCGCGTCGACGGCCTGGCGAAAAACCGGCGACAGCACCTCCACCGGCAGCCGGTGCCGGTAGGCGATGGCATACACCGTGGCGGGCACCTCCTCCTTGGAGTACAGGTACACCTGCCCCAGCGCCCACGCCGAGTCCGGGCTCAGCGTGCTGCCCGAAGCGGCGATGAGCTCGGGGATGAGCGGTTTCTCCGCCCTGGCCTTGCGCACCGTCGTGGCGACCGAGCGCTCCAGCTGCACCACCCGGTCGTGCGAATCGGGTACCGAGAAGCCCTCCCCGACATCGCCCGCACCGTGGCGAGAACTGTCGCGCAAGCGCACCTGCGGCAGGAACCATGCGACGACGAAGCCGACCAGCGCCACCGGAACGACCCAGCGGAACACGTAGTCGATCGAACTCGCGTACGCGTCGATGATCGGCTCCGATTGCGCGAGCGGTAACTCGCGCAACAGTTTCGGATTCGCCGCCACCTCCGGTGAGATACCGGGGGCCTGCTGCAATGCCTGCGCCAGCGCGGACTCGATCTTGCTGTTGTACAGCGTGCCGAAGACCGCGGTGCCGAACGCGCTGCCCAGGGTGCGGAAGAAGGTGACGCCCGAGGTGGCGGTGCCCAGATCGGCGTAGGGCACGGTGTTCTGCACGACGATGGTGAGTACCTGCATCGACAGGCCGAGCCCGGCACCCAGAATCAGCATGTACAGCGATTCCAGCCACACGCTGGTGCCGCGGCCCATCGTCGACATCAGGGCGAGGCCGACCGCCATCACCGCCATGCCGACGACCGGGAAGTACCGGTACTGCCCGGTCTTGCCGACGACCTGACCGGAGAAAACCGAGGTGACGAACAGGCCGACCACCAGCGGCAGGGTGCGGACGCCGGAGATCGTCGCCGTCGCCCCGTCGACATATTGCAGATAGGCGGGCAGATAGGTCATCGAACCGAGCATCGCGAAACCGACGATGAAACTGAGCACCGACGACACGGTGAACACGCGGCTGCTGAACAACCGCATCGGCAGCATCGGCTCCTTCGCGCGGTTCTCCACCAGCACGAACCCGGTGATCAGCACGGCGGCGAGCACGAACAAACCGATGATCTGCCAAGAGCCCCACGGATATTCGCTACCACCGAACTCGAGCCCGAGGATCAGCGACGACACACCGAGCGCGATCAGGCCGATGCCGAGGTAGTCGATCACCGGCCGGGTGACCGCGCGCAGGTGCGGCAGCGTGCGCGCCGCCATCACCACCATGATGATCGCGATCGGCACATTCACGTAGAAACACCAGCGCCAGCTCGCGTGGTCGGTGAACAACCCGCCCAGAGTGGGCCCGACGACGGTGGTCACGCCGAACACCGCGCCGAGGGCGCCCTGATACTTGCCGCGTTCGCGCAGCGGAATGGTGTCGGCGATCAGGGCCATCGAGGTGACCATCAGCCCGCCCGCGCCGACGCCCTGGATTCCGCGCGCCAGGATCAGCACACCCATGCCGCCCGCGACGCCGGCCAGCGCCGAGCCTGCGATGAAGATGATGCCGCTGATCTGGAACAGCAGTTTGCGGCCGAACAGGTCGCCGAGCTTGCCCGCGAGCGCGGTCGCGACGGCCTCGGCGAGCAGATACGCGGTCACCACCCAGGCCATGTGCCCGGCGCTGCCGAGGTCGGCGACGATCGAGGGCAGCGCCGCCGACACGATGGTCTGGTCGAGGGCGGCCATGAGCATGCCGAGCACCACCGTCGCGAAGACAATGTTGATCTTCGCCTTACTCATCGGCTCGACGGGCTTGTCCACAGCAACACCATCCGGCATGCCTCAGTATGGGCTTTCAGGTCCCGCACGGGAGCTCAGTGACACGGCAGCAATCGCCACCGATCGCTCAGCGGACGGCGTAGTTTCCCAGGCCGGGTTCGAGCGTGTCGAACGCGATCTCGGCATCACGGGTCAGCGCGGTGGCGATCTCGGCGTTGGATTCGCCTTCGAGGGTGCGGCGCATGATCTCGTTGAACAGCACCCGCTGCACGCCGGCGATCTGGGCCGCGGCGACGCGCGGGGTGATGTCCTCGGGCGCGGCACCTGTCTCGGCGGCGAGTACGTCGGCCAGTGCCAGTTGACGGGCGTCGTGCAAATCGCGCCCGCGCGCAGTCAGCGCGGGACTGTCGGCGATCATCCTGGCAAACGGCTCGCCACTGAAGCCGATGAGCTGGTCTTGCGCCGCGATGGCCGCCAGGCAAGCGTGACGCAGCGCGGCCAGTGCCGACTGGCCGGGCGCGCGTTCCCGAACGATCGACGCGAGTTGATCGATGTAGATCTCGCCGAGGTCGAGTGCCAGGTCTTCCTTGCGGGGGAAGTAGTTGGTGACCGTCATCTTCGAGACATCGGCGGCCGCGGCCACCTCGGCGATGGTCACCTGGTCGAATCCGCGAGCCAGGAACAGCTCGGTCGCCCGGTCCGAGATCTGCTCCCTGGTCTGCTGCTTCTTCCTGGCCCTGAGGCCCTGCTGCGTCGTCATGCCACCAGCATATCTGAACTCGTCCTAAATTTGTTCTTGACATATTTTTAGGTTCGTTCTAAGTTTATGTCCGTCGCCGCAAGCGACACGATCGAAGGAGACAGCGCATGCCGCACGGACCCGATATCGCCGCCGAGCCCCTCAACACCCGTTCCACCACCGAAGGAGCAGCCGATATGGCCCGATTCACGACGATGCGAAGTTCACTCGACGACGCGGTCCGCGAGATCACGACCGCGCCACAACCCCTCCCCCTGCCCGGCCGGCCCCGGGCGGCACGCCGCGCCGAAGCGCCTTTCCCGACCCCACGGCGACGTGGAACCGGCTCGGCCATTCGCGGCGCGCAGACCCGATCGACGGCCGTGCGCCGCCCGATCCGGATTCCCGGCAAGTAGTCACTGCGTTCCCCGCGTAACCCGACCGGTGGGGCTGCCTCACCCCACCGGTCACCAGCCCCACATCGAACGGGAGTTCTCTTGACCACCACCGTCACCGCCGATCCCATTCGCGACTACCTGACTGCCATCGGACGCACTCCCCTGCTGACCGCCGAACAGGAATACACCCTCGGCGCGCGGATCGCCGCGGGCGCGACCGCGCGGGCCGAGATCGATGCGGCCGGTGCCGAACTCACCGCCGCACGACGACAACTGTTGCGCCGCACCGAACTCGACGGACTGCGCGCGAAAGATCACATGGTGCGGGCGAATCTGCGCCTGGTCGTCTCCATCGCGCGCCGGTTCCCGACCAACACCGGGATGTCGCTGCTCGATCTGATCCAGGAGGGCACGCTGGGGCTGATGCGCGCGGTGGAGAAATTCGACCACGAGCGCGGCCTCAAGCTCTCCACCTACGCGACGTTCTGGATCCGGCAGTCGATCGGGCGCGCGCTCACCGATCAGGGGCGCACGATCCGACTGCCCTCGAATGTGGCCGATGTCCTGCATCGGGTGATCCGGGTGCGGCGCGAGCTGGCGCATCAACTGGGGCGCGCGGCCACCACCGAGGAACTGGCCGCGGGCGCCGACCTCGCCGTCGCGCAGGTAGCGGCGGTGCTGCGGCACGAAGCCGAGCCCGTGTCGCTGCACGCGCCCGTCGGCGAGGACACCGATCTGGGCTCGCTGTTGCCCGACACCACGCCCATGCCGGCGGAGGTGGTCGCGGCTCGGATGCTCGGGGGCTATGTGGAGGCGGCCCTGGCGGGGCTCACCGAGCGCGAATCCGCCGTCATCCGACTGCGTTTCGGCCTCGACCGCGGCGAGGGCCGCACGCTGGAGGAGGTGGGTTCGGCGCTCGGCTTCTCCCGCGAACGGGCGCGTCAAATCGAGGCGAAAGCCATGATCAAGCTGCGCAAACCCGCCTGCACCCGTACGCTGACCGGATTGCTGGGCTGACCTTCCCTCCTATCTTACTCCAGAGTAAGATAGGAGCATGGCATGGAAACCAACTGACATCGCGGACCAGTCCGGGCGCACGTTCGTGATCACCGGGGCCAACGGCGGCCTCGGTGCCGAGACCACCAAGGTGCTCGCAGGCAAGGGCGCCACGGTGATCATGGCCTGCCGCAACGCGAGCAAAGCGCAACCGATCGCCAACGCCATCCCCGGTGACGTGCGGGTGGCCGCGCTCGACCTGGCAGATCTGGCCTCTGTGCGCGAATTCGCCGCGCAGCAGGGCGAATTCGATGTGCTGATCAACAACGCGGGCCTGATGAACATCCCGTTCTCGCGCACCGCCGACGGGTTCGAGACGCAGTTCGGCGTCAACCACCTGGGCCACTTCGCCCTCACCGGACTGCTGCTCGACCGCGTGCGCGACCGGGTGATCTCGCTCGCCAGCATCGCCCACAAGCAGACCCCGAAGCTGTGGATCGACGACCTCAACTACGAGAACCGCCGCTACCAGCGCAATCTCGCCTACGCCCAGGCCAAGCTCGCCAACCTGATGTTCGGTCGTGAACTGCAGCGCAGGCTCACCGAGGCCGGGTCGGCGAAGAAGTCCTACGCCGTGCACCCCGGGGTCTCGGCCACCGACCTGTTCGCCCGCACCGAGACCCCCCTCGACAAGGTCAGCAAGCCGTTCATCAAGCTCATCGGCCACCCGCCGCACAAGGCCGCCCACTCCACCTTGTTCGCGGCCACCGAGCCGGACGCCGACCCCACCGTGTACTGGGGCCCCAACCGGCTGATGCAGTCGCAGGGACCGGTCGAGGCGTGCCCGTCGAGCAAGATCTCGCGCAATCCCGAGCTGCTGCGCAGGTTGTGGGAGGAATCCGAGCGGATGACCGGGATCAGCTACAAGTTCTGATCATCCGCACTGCGTGACCGTGAGCACGATCTTGCCGCGGGTGCGCTGATTGTCGCTGATCTCGTGGGCCTTGCCCACGAGTTCCAGTGGCAGAACCGTTTCCACGTGCGGTCGCAGCGCACCGCTTTCGACGAGGTTCGCGAGAGCGCGCAGACCCGCGCCGTCGGCTTCGACGATCATGAACCCGGCCCGCAGGCCGAGCGGGCGGGCGACCTCCACCAGGGCCGCTTCCGCCGGGGAGGCCAGCGACACGATGATGCCGCCGGGCCGGAGGGTTCGCAGCGAGCGCGGGCCGTATTCGCCGCCGATGGTGTCGACGACGATGTCGATGCCGTCGGCCGCGTCGACGAAATCTGTTGCGGTGTAATCGATCACCTCATCGGCGCCGAGGTCGCGGACGAAGTCGTGATTGTCGGCGCGCGCCGTGGCGACGACGTACGCACCGCGTGCCTTGGCGATCTGCACCGCGACATGCCCGACCCCGCCCGCGGCGGCATGAATCAGGACCCGGTGGCCGGGCCGCACGTCGGCGGTGTCGACCAGCGCCTGCCAGGCGGTGAGCGCGACGAGCGGCAGCGCGGCGGCTTCGACGTGGGTGAGATTCGACGGCTTGCGCGCGAAGTGGCGGGCCGGTGCGGTGACGTACTCGGCGTAGGCGCCCGCGGCGCGCGGCTGCCGCGGCATGCCGAAGACCTCGTCGCCCGGCGCGAACAGGGTGACACCGACGCCGACGGCCTCGACCACACCGGACACATCCCAGCCCAGCGGTGCGATCGCGCCGAGCAGTCCACCGGTGGCGCGGTGCCAGGAATCGGTCGGGTTCACCCCGGCCGCGTGCACGCGGATCAGCACTTCGGCCGGTCCGGGGCTCGGCTTGTCGACCTCGATCACCCGCAGGACCTCGGGTCCGCCGAAGGTGTCCTGACCGATTGCCCGCATGGCGCTTCTCCCTGTGTCTCCCAGGCCGTTTCGCTGCGAACCGGCCGTGTGCAGTCCACGATGCCGGGTGCGCGAATCATCGACGAGTGGCAAGAAAGCCAATATGTGCAATAATCTTGCCATGCATCGCGTGGTGGTTCTGGCGCTGAACGGGGTCTATCCGTTCGAATTGGGAATTCCCGCCCGGATCTTCGGCACGGCGACCGATCCCGACGGCGCCGCGCTCTACGACGTGCGCACCTGCAGCCTCGACGGAGCCCCGGTCTCGACCAACGCCGACTTCACCATCGCCGTCGAATACGACAGCAGCGCGCTCGCCGAGGCCGACACCGTGGTGATCCCGCCCTTCTCCGCGTGTGACGCCCCCGAGGAGGAGTGGATGCCCGCCGACCTGGCCGATGCGCTGGGTCGACTCCGGCCGGATACCCGCATCGTGTCGATCTGCACCGCGGCGTTCGTCCTGGCCGCCCTCGGCTTGCTCGACGACCGCCCCGCGACCACGCACTGGCGACAAGCCGATCGGTTTCGCGCTCTGTTCCCGCAAGTCAGGATGGATGCCGACGTGCTGTTCGTCGACGAAGGACGCATCCTCACCGCGGCGGGCAGCGCCGCCGGCATCGACGCCTGCCTGCACCTGCTGCGCCGCGATCACGGCAGCGCGGTCGCCAATCAGGTCGCCCGCCTGTGCATCGTGCCGCCGTGGCGCGAAGGCGGACAGGCCCAGTTCATCGACCGGCCGATCCCCGAACCCAGCACCGCGACGACCGCCGCCACCCGCGCGTGGGCCATGACCCACCTGGATCGCCCGCTCCCGCTCACCGAACTCGCCGCCCACGCTCGTATGAGCGTGCGCACCTTCTGCCGCCGATTCCGCGAGGAAACCGGCCTCCCACCCGGTCAATGGCTGACGCAGCAACGCGTCGACCACGCCCGCCACCTCCTCGAAGCCACCGACCTCCCCATCGACCGCGTCGCCGCCGACGCGGGCCTCGGCACCGCCGCTTCCCTGCGCCAGCACCTGTCCGCCGCCATCGGCGTCTCCCCCACCGCCTACCGCCAGACCTTCCAGGCCGGGACCTCGCGCCCGCGCGCCACCCGGACCACTGTGCTGTGACGCCTGACTCCGCGGCCGCGACCTGCTCCTACGTGCTCTGTAGTAGGCGGGTACCGTGGAGCGCGTGTCCGTTCCACCTCCTCGCCCGGCGCACAATCGACCGGCCCTGATCGCGCTGGTCTGCGTCGTCGCGCTGGGCTGCTTGGCGCTGGCCTGGTGGCAGTGGGAACGGTTCGAATCGTCGTCGGGAACCGGCCAGAATCTCGGCTACGCACTGCAGTGGCCGCTGTTCGCCGGGTTCGCGGTGTTCGCCTATGTGCGGTTCGTGCGGCTGGAACGCGAGGCCGAGGAGCCCGCGTCGCCGCGGCCGGGCAAGGCCGAGGCGCCGCGCGAGATCCCCGCGGGCATCCTGCCCGAACGCCCCAAGGCCGTGAAGTCCGACGACCCGGAAACGGCCGCCTACAACCAGTACCTGGCGCAACTGCACGCCAGCGACATCGATGCGCAGGTCCGCACCGCCGGCTTGCATTCCCCCGAGAGGAACGCCGGGTGACCGACAACACCACCACCACACCGTCGCCGGACGAAGCCATCGCCGCCCCCGCGGGCAGCGCCCCCACCGCCAAGATCACCTCGGCCCTGCAGCGCTACCGCGTACTCGCCTGGGTCACCGGCCTGTGGCTGCTGCTGCTCACCGTCGAGATGATCGCCAAGTACGGCTTCGGCGTCGACACCCCCAGCTGGATCGCGGTCGTGCACGGCTGGGTGTACTTCGCCTATCTGCTGGTCACCGCCGACCTCGCCGTGAAGGTCCGCTGGCCCATCGGCCGCACCGTCGGCACCCTCGTCGCCGGCACCATCCCGCTGCTGTCGTTCTTCGTCGAGCACCGCAACGCCAAAGACGTGAAGCAGCAGTACAGCCTCTGACTTGCACGAAAAGCGCCGCCGCCCCGGTAATCCGGAGCGGCGGCGCTCGTGTTGTGTGGTCGGTCAGGCCAGGGCGGCCAGGGCCGGGATGAGCTGAGTGAGCGCGCGGCCCCGGTGGGAGACCGCGTCCTTTTCGGCGGGGGTGAGTTCGGCGGCGCTGCCGGTACCGCCCTCGGGGAGAAACAGCGGGTCGTAGCCGAAGCCGCCGTCACCGTGCGGTTCACGGGCGAAGGTGCCGGGCCATTCGCCGCGCACCACCGTGGTCGTACCGTCGGGCAGGACCAGCGCGCAGGTGGAGACGAAGCGGCCGCCGCGACGGTCGTCGGGGACGTCGCCCAGCTGGGCGAGCAGCAGGGTGTTGTTCGCGGCATCGTCGCCGTGGCCGCCCGCCCACCGCGCCGACAGCACACCCGGCATCCCGTTCAGCGCGTCGACTTCGATGCCGGAATCGTCTGCCACGCAGGGCAATCCGGTGGCGACGGCACCGTCACACGCCTTCGCGATCGCGTTCTCCTCGAAGGTGGCGCCGGTCTCGGGCGCCTCCTCGTACGGGGGCACCTCGTTCAGGCTCACCAATTCGATTCCGGCCACCCCGGCTTCATCGAGGATCCGGCGAAGCTCCTTCAGCTTCTTGGCATTTCGGCTGGCGACCAGCACACGCACGGCCACGACTACTTCTTCGCGGACGGCTCGGGCAAGGTGCCCGGGTACGGCAGTGCCAGCGCCGCCTTCTGGATCGCGAACAGCTGATCGGCACCGGCGAAGGCCGAGTCGAGCATCTTGTCCAGGGTCGACCGCGGGAACGTCGCGCCCTCGCCGGTGCCCTGGATCTCGACCAGAGTTCCGGTGTCGGTGGCCACCACGTTCATGTCGACCTCGGCGCGCGAGTCTTCCTCGTAGGGCAGGTCGAGGCGAACACGCCCGTCGACCACACCCACGCTCACCGCGGCGATCATGCACGAAATCGGCTGCGGGTCAGCCAGTTTGCCCGCGGCGGCCAGGTAGGTCACCGCGTCCGAGAGCGCCACATAGGCGCCGGTGATCGCGGCGGTGCGCGTGCCACCGTCGGCCTGCAGCACATCGCAGTCGAGCGCGATCGTGTTCTCGCCGAGCGCGGCCAGGTCGATGCAGGCCCGCAGCGAGCGCCCGATCAGCCTGCTGATCTCCTGCGTCCGCCCACCGACCTTGCCCTTCACCGACTCCCGCCCACTGCGCGTGTGCGTGGCCGCGGGCAGCATCGCGTACTCCGCGGTGAGCCAGCCCAGCCCCGAATCCCGGCGCCACGGCGGCACCCCCTCGGTGACGCTCGCGGTGCACATCACCCGCGTCTGCCCGAATTCCACCAGCACCGACCCCGCCGGGTGCGTAGTGAATCCCCGAGTGATCTTCACGTCGCGGAGTTCGTCATCCGCCCTACCATCAGCTCGTCTAGACACAGCCGACACACTAGCGCGTGCCCCCCACTCCCCGCCCAGCCACACCGAAGCCTCCGAAGCCCGCACCCACACCGCACTCCCAGCGACACCGCACACCCCAAGGTCCGTAGCTCTACCGCACTCCCCGCGACACCGCGCACCCCGAAGTCCACACCCTTACCGCACTCCCCGCGACTCCACACACCCGAAGCTCACACCCCTACCGCACTCCCCGCGACTCCACACACCCCGAAGTCCACACCCCTACCGCACTCCCAGAGACTCCATACACCCGAAGTCCGCAGCCCTACCGCACTAGCCGGCCCCACCGTTCAACCCCAGATCCGCCATGACCGCACCATCAGCCACCGCACTCCCGACCCCTAGGGAGGGACGGCCACGAAGTGGCCGGTCCGCGGCCGGGTCGCCGGTCAGCGCTCGAAGCGCATGCGCATCACTGTCGCGCCGAGTGGCCGGGAATTCGCTCTGTCGAACAACATCGCGC
>NZ_JBSFTG010000024.1:0-58824 GCF_053590715.1 Nocardia sp. NPDC003183 | reverse complement strand
GTGTCCCGGCCGCTGGGCGGCTGAGTCGGTGTCCGTGTCGCTCTGACTCGAATAAAGTTACGTGCCGACAAACGCGAAGTCAAATCGGCTGGTCAGGGGCCCTATTTCGGCGCATCTACCCGTTCGACCTGTCCGCCGAGCGCCTGCATCTGCTCGACGAACCGGGGGTAGCCGCGGTCGATGTGATAGACGTCGTGCACTTCGGTGACGCCATCAGCGACGAGGCCGGCGAGCACCAGGCCCGCACCCGCGCGGATGTCGGAGGACCAGACCGGCGCACTCGACAACCGCGGGATTCCACGGACCACCGCATGGTGACCGTCGGTCCGGGCGTCGGAGCCGAGCCGGATCATCTCCTCCACGAAACGGAACCGCGCCTCGAAGACGTTCTCGGTGATCATCGACGTGCCGTCCGCGATCGCGGCCAGGCCGATGGCCATCGGCTGCAGGTCGGTCGGGAAACCGGGGAACGGCAGCGTCGCGAAGTTCACCGCGCGCGGACGCTCGGCCTGCACGACCCGGAAGCCGTTGGGCTCGTACGAGATTCGCGCGCCGGCCGAACGCAGCTTGTCCAGCACCAGCGCCAGGTGCTTGGGGTTGACGCCGGTGACCCGGACATCGCCGGTGGTCATCGCGGCGGCGATCCCCCAGGTAGCGGCGACGATACGGTCGCCGATCACCCGGTGTGTGGTGGGCGAGAGGCTCTTGACGCCCTGCACGGTGAGCACGGAGGAACCGGCACCGTCGATCTGCGCACCCATCTGTACGAGCATCGTGCACAGGTCGACGATGTCGGGCTCGCGCGCGGCGTTGTCGATGACCGTCTCCCCCTCGGCCAGGACCGCGGCCATCAGGATGTTCTCGGTCGCGCCCACCGACGGGAAGTCGAGGCGGATCCGCGCACCCTGCAACTGTTCGGCCGACGCCACGACGCAACCGTGCTCGATCGCACTGGTCGCACCGAGCAGGCGTAGGCCCGCCTGGTGCATGTCAAGGGGTCGCGAACCGATCGCATCGCCACCGGGCAGCGCCACCACGGCGCGTTTGCAGCGCGCCATCAGCGGACCGAGTACACACACCGAGGCGCGGAACTGGGTCACCGCGGGGAAGTCCGCGTGGTACTTGGGCTCGGCGGGGGTATCGATCGTCACCACCGAGTTGTCGCCGCCGACATCGTCGGAGATCGTCACATCGCAGCCGAGGCCGCGCAGCACCTCCGCCATCAAGGGGACATCGAGGATGTCCGGGCAGTTGGTGATGGTGGTCGTGCCCTCGGCCAGCAACGAGGCAGCCATCAGCTTCAGCACGCTGTTCTTCGCGCCGCCGACCGCGACCTCGCCGACGAGTCGATTACCGCCGGAGACCAGAAACCGTTCGCTCACCACGCCAGCTTATCGACCGTCACGCGACGACACGCCCCCCTGCCACGAAAGAACAAGAAACCGACCGATTCTCCGCGTCGGAGAGTCGGTTTCAGCGTGGTAGCCCGCCGCCGGGCTGCCACAACACGTCACCGGAAGGATTGGTCGCGCGGCTGAGGATGAACAGCAGGTCCGAGAGTCGATTCAGATATTTCGCGGGCAGCACACTGGTGTCGGCAGGGTGCGTTTCGACAGCGGACCACGCGGATCGCTCGGCGCGCCGCACCACAGTGCGGGCTGTGTGCAACAACGCAGCCAACGGCGTGCCGCCGGGCAGAATGAACGAATTCAGCGGTGCCAGACCGTCGTTGAACTCGTCGCACCACTTCTCGAGCCGGTCGATATAGGGCTGGGTGATGCGCAGCGGCGGATACTTCGGTTCGGCGACAACCGGGGTGGACAGATCGGCGCCCGCGTCGAACAGATCGTTCTGGATCTGGCGCAGCACCGTCAGCACAGCGGGTTCGGGCGCACCGAGAGCGACGGCGACACCGAGTGCGGCATTGGCCTCGTCGCAGTCGGCGTAGGCGATCAGCCGGGGATCGTTCTTGGCGACACGGGAGAAATCGCTGAGACCGGTCGTCCCGTCATCGCCCGTGCGGGTATAGATCCGGGTCAAATGCACGCTCACGACGGGCCTCCACGAGTGCGGCGGGCGCGATCGGACGGTCGCGACTCCACCCAGGACAGAAAAGCCGCCATCGAACCGCGGTCGAGCGCGAGCTCGAATTTGCTGTGCGGATCGGTGACGGCTACCACCACGATGTCATCGCTCATGATGTCGAATTCGTCGCCCTGCGGCGCTCGGCGCTCGACGATCTCGAGGCCCTGCCGATGCACCGTGGAGTCGGGTCCGAATTTCAGGCTGGTCAATTTGAAGAAGACGAGGCGATCCTCGTCGTAGCGAATGAGCCCGTGCCGCCAGCCTTGGCCGCCGCGCGCGGGCAGTGAACGTAGGAGCGCGGCCGTACCCCCGCGGCGCAACATCACCAGGCGATAGGTCGACGCACCGGCTACGAACACGAGCGTCAGCACCAGAATGATCAGGAGAACCATCCCGGTTTGCAATGCCGTACGCCCTTTCGCTCTAGCCGGTGTCAAAGACACCCCCGCCCAGACATTCAATCACGCCCACTACGCGGTGCTCCGGCCGGATCGTCTATCCCCACGAAAAGGCGGCGCAAACAACTCTGCCGGCGAGGAACCGAAGTTCCTCGCCGGCAGAGAGTCGTACTACTGCGATCAGTCGGTCACGGTCGCTTCGACCGCACGCACCTGGCCCTGGGCCGCGCGCAGCTCCACCTCGGTGGCGCTCGCATCGGCCAGCACCTTGCGTGCCGCGTCGACGTCGACCTCGCCCGCGAGATCCGCGGACTCGGCCAGCACCCGCACGGTGTCGGCGGTGACCGAGAAGAAGCCGCCGTGCACCGCCGCGACGATCCGCTCGCCGTCGGTCGACACGATGGAAACTGTGCCGCCCTCGACGAGCTGACCGAGCAGCGGCTCGTGGCCTGCCATGATGCCGATCTGACCCTCGGTGGTCTGCGCGCTGACGAACGAAGCCTGGCCGGACCAGATCTTGCGCTCGACAGCTACGAGATCAACTGTCATCTCCGCCATAGTGGACTACTTCCCGAGGATCTTCTTCGCGGCTGCCTCGACGTCGTCGAGACCACCGCAGGAGTTGAACGCCTGCTCCGGGTAGTGGTCGAACTCGCCCTTGCAGACACGGTCGAAGTCGTCGATGGTCTGCTCCAGCGGAACGACCGAGCCGACCTGGCCGGTGAACTTCTCGGCGACGATGAAGTTCTGACCGAGGAACTTCTCCAGGCGACGGGCGCGACCGACGAGGACCTTGTCCTCTTCGGAGAGCTCGTCCATGCCGAGGATGGCGATGATGTCCTGCAGTTCCTTGTACTTCTGCAGGATCCGCTTGACCTCGTTGGCGACCCGGAAGTGGCGCTCGCCGACGATCGAAGCCTCGAGGATACGAGAGGTCGAGGTCAGCGGGTCGACGGCCGGGTAGATGCCCTTCTGCGAGATCGGGCGCGAAAGCTCGGTCGTCGCATCCAGGTGGGCGAAGGTGGTCGCCGGCGCCGGGTCGGTGTAGTCGTCGGCGGGGACGTAGATCGCCTGCAGCGAGGTGATCGAGCGACCCTTGGTCGAGGTGATGCGCTCCTGGAGCTGACCCATCTCGTCCGCCAGCGTCGGCTGGTAACCCACGGCCGAAGGCATGCGACCCAGCAGCGTCGAGACCTCGGAACCGGCCTGGGTGAAACGGAAGATGTTGTCGATGAAGAGCAGCACGTCCTGGTGCTGGACATCGCGGAAGTACTCCGCCATGGTCAGCGCCGACAGGGCGACGCGCATACGCGTGCCCGGCGGCTCGTCCATCTGGCCGAAGACGAGGGCGGTGTCCGGAAGGACGCCCATCTCTTCCATTTCCAGACGGAGGTCGGTGCCCTCACGAGTACGCTCACCGACGCCCGCGAACACCGAGGTGCCCGAGAACTCGCGAGCGATACGGGTGATCATCTCCTGGATCAGCACGGTCTTGCCGACACCGGCACCACCGAACAGACCGATCTTGCCGCCCTTGACGTACGGGGTCAGCAGGTCGATGACCTTGACGCCGGTCTCGAGGATCTCGGTCTTGCCCTCGAGCTGGTCGAAGCTCGGCGGCTGACGGTGGATGCCCCACTGCTCGCCGTCCCGGCCGAGGCCGGGGGTGTCGAGGCAGTCACCGAGGGCGTTGAACACGTGGCCCTTGACGATGTCGCCGACGGGCACCGAGATCGGCTTGCCGGTGTCGGTGACGGTCGCGCCACGGACCAGGCCGTCGGTCGGCTGCATCGAGATGGTGCGCACGATGTTGTCGCCGAGGTGCTGAGCGACCTCGAGGGTGAGGGTCTTGGCCACCGACGGGAGCTCGATGTCGGAGTTCAGAGCGTTGAACAGCTCGGGGATGGCGCCACGCGGGAACTCGACGTCCACGACGGGGCCGATGACACGGACGACGCGACCAGCGGTTTCGCCCGCCTTCTTCGCGTTGTCCTGAGTGACAGCTGCGGTCATTAGATTGGTTCTCTTCCTGCGCTTCTTAGTCGCGGTCCGAGCTCGACGCCAGCGCATTGACGCCGCCGACGATTTCGCTGATTTCCTGCGTGATCTGGGCCTGACGCACCGAGTTCGCCTCGCGCTGGAGCACATTGGCCAGCTCGTTGGCGTTATCGGTCGCCGCCTTCATTGCGGTGCGCCGAGCCGCGGACTCGGATGCCGCTGCCTCGAGCAACGATGCGTAGATACGCGTGTTGATGTACTTGGGCAGCAGAGCCCCGAGCAGCACATCGGCGTCCGGCTCGAACTCGTACTGCGCCGTGGCCACCGCGTTCGGCGAATCCGACATGATGTCGTCACCGAGCTCGTAGTTCTCGTCGACGTAGCTGACCTGGATCGGCGCCAGGCGGCGCACCTCCGGGTTCTGGGTCAGCATCGAGACGAACTTGGTGTACACGATGTGCAGCTCGTCGACACCCTCGATGGTTCCGGTGCCGTCGAGCGAGGGGACCTCGCTGTCGGAGCCGGCCATGAAGGCCTCGACCAGGTGCTGGCACGCGGCCGAGGCATCGGTGTACTTGGGCTGCTGGGAGAAGCCGAACCACGACGCCTGGAACGGACGGTTGCGGAACTTGTAGTACGTGATGCCCTTGCTGCCCATCACGTACAGAACGGGTTCCTTGCCGTCGCCACGCAGCGTGGTCATGAGCTCTTCGGCACGCTTGAGCACGTTCGAGTTGTAGCCACCGCACATACCGCTGTCACTGGTGATCACCAGGACAGCGGCCCGACGAGCGTTGGGACGCTCGGTCAGCAGCGGGTGCGACAGGTTCTTCGAAGCGCTCGCCAGTTCGCCGAGGACCTTGGTGATCTCCTCGGCGTACGGCTTGGCAGCCGCAACCCTGGCCTGGGCCTTGGAAATTCGCGAGGTCGCGATCAGTTCCTGAGCCTTGGTGATCTTCTTGATCGAATTCACACCACGAATGCGGGAGCGCAATTCGCGCAAACTTGCCACTAGCGGTTCACACTCCCTTCATTCGCCAGATCGGAAATTGCCGACATCATGACCCGGCTTACTTGTCGACGTGCTTGCGGGTGACCGACAGCGACTCGACCTCTTCGTGGTCCAGCTCGCCCGCGGCAGCCTCGTTCACGATGCGATTGCCGTTCGAATCGAGGAAGCCCTGCTTGAACTTGTCGGTCTCGGCCTTGATCGCGTCGGCGGCGTCGCCGGCGAGCGGCTTCTTGCCACCCTCGAGCGCGTCGAACGAGCTCTGGGTCGCGCCGTGCAGGTACTCGAGCAGCTCGGCGGTGAAGCGACGCACGTCTTCGACGGGCACCGACTCGTAGTAACCGGCGTCGACCAGGAAGATCGAGACGACCTGATCCTCGACCGAGACCGGGGAGTACTGGTCCTGCTTGAGCAGCTCGACCCAGCGGGCACCACGCTCGAGCTGCGCCAGCGACGCGGCGTCGAGGTCGGAGGCGAAGGCGGAGAACGCCTCCAGCTCGCGGTACTGCGCCATTTCCAGACGCAGCGAACCGGCGACCTTCTTCATGGCCTTGGTCTGGGCGGCGCCACCGACACGGGAGACCGAGGTACCGACGTTGATCGCCGGGCGGACGCCCTTGTTGAACAGGTCGGACTCGAGGAAGACCTGGCCGTCGGTGATGGAGATGACGTTGGTCGGGATGAACGCCGAGACGTCGTTGGCCTTGGTCTCGATGATCGGCAGACCGGTCATCGAGCCGGCGCCCATCTCGTCGGACAGCTTCGCGCAACGCTCCAGCAGACGGGAGTGCAGGTAGAAGACGTCACCGGGGTACGCCTCGCGGCCCGGCGGACGACGCAGCAGCAGCGAGATGGCGCGGTACGCCTCGGCCTGCTTGGTCAGGTCGTCGAACACGATGAGGACGTGCTTGCCCTGGTACATCCAGTGCTGGCCGATGGCCGAACCGGTGTACGGAGCCAGCCACTTGAAGCCGGCGGAATCGGAGGCCGGGGCCGCGACGATGGTGGTGTACTCCATCGCGCCGTGCTCCTCGAGCGCGGTCTTGACGCCCGCGATGGTGGAGCCCTTCTGGCCGATCGCGACGTAGATGCAGCGAACCTGCTTGTCGGCGTCGCCGGTCTCCCAGTTCGCCTTCTGGTTCAGGATCGCGTCGATCGCGACGGCGGTCTTGCCCGTCTTGCGGTCGCCGATGATCAGCTGACGCTGGCCGCGACCGATGGCGGTCAGCGCGTCGATCGCGGTGATGCCGGTGGCCAGCGGCTCCTCGACCGGCTGACGTTCCAGCACAGACGCGGCCTGCAGCTCCAGCACGCGGCGCTCGTCGGCCTCGATCTCGCCCAGGCCGTCGATCGGCTGGCCGAGCGGGTTGACGACGCGACCGAGGAACTTGTCACCCACGGGGACGGAGAGCACGTCGCCGGTGCGACGGACCTGCTGGCCCTCCTCGAGCGAGGCGTACTCGCCGAGGATGACGGCACCGATGTTGGTGTCCTCGAGGTTCAGCGCGACGCCGAGAACCCCGCCGGGGAACTCGAGCAGCTCGTTGGCCATCGCCGAAGGCAGGCCGCTGACGTGCGCGATACCGTCGCCGGTATCGGTCACGATGCCGACTTCTTCGATGGAGGTTTCCGGGGTGTAGCTCTGGGTGTAGCTCTCGATCGCGCTACGGATCTCGTCGGAGGAGATCGTCAGCTCCGCCATGTTGTTCCTGCTCTCGCTGTGGTCTCGAATGTCGGGGATGGGGGAAGTGGAGTCTGGGCCTTGTCGATTACGACAGAGCCCGACGCAGCTTCTCCAGTCGGCCGGTGGCGCTGCCGTCGATCACGTCGTCTCCGACGCGGACGACGACGCCGCTCAGCAGCGTCGGGTCGACCTGCACGTGCACGGTGACCGCCTTGCCGTAGATCCGCCGCAGGGAAGCCGACAGCTTCTCCTTCTGCTGATCGTTCAGCTCGACCGCCGAGTTCACGTGGGCGACGATCTGGTCACGACGGGCCGCCGCCAGATCGGACAGGGCGTCGAAGGCGACGCCGATGTTGTTGGTCCGCAGGCGGGTCACCGCCTGCTCGGCCAGCGCCAGGGTGACCGGCTCGACCTTGCCGTTGAGCAGCCGCTCGACCAGTTCGCGCCGCGCCGAGGCGGGCTTTCCCTGATCGGACAGTGCCTGCTCCAGCTTCGGGTTGTCGGCGATGATGCGTCCGAGCCGGAACAGCTCGTCCTCCACCGCGTCCTGTCGGCCACCGACGGCGGCAGACTCCAGCAGAGCCTCCTGCCCGAGCAGCACCAGGGTGTCGACCAGGTCGCGGGTGCGTGACCAGTCCTGCGCCACCGCGGTGGTCAGCACTGCCTGCGTGGCAATGCTGACCTTGCCGCCGAAGACCCGCTCACTGAGTTCAGCGCGCGCCGAACCCGGCACCGAGGCGTCCGCGAGCGCCACACGCAGCGAACGCTGGTCGTCCAGCACGGCGACAACGGCGAACAGTTCCGACCCCGTTGTGGCCGCAACAGTTTCGCTTCCGGTCAGAGCGACCCGAAGCGCCTCGCGAGACCGGGTACTGGCCTCGCGGCTCGCTGCGTACATGCTTCTCACTTTCGCGTCGCTACCTTCCGACCCCGATGGCGTCGGTGTCGTCGAGTTCACTGAGGAACTTGTCGATCGACGCCGCCTGCTTGGCTTCGTCCGAAACCGACTGACCGATGATCTTCTCGGCCAGGTCGACGGCCGTACGGCCGACCTCGGAACGCAGCTCCGTCAGGATCTGCTGGCGCTGGGCTTCCAGCTGGGAGTGACCGGCGGCGACGATACGGTCGCTTTCGGCCTGGGCATCCGTGCGCATCTGCGCGAGGATCTGCTGACCCTGGGTGCGTGCTTCCTCGCGGATGCGCGCGGCCTCGAGCCGGGCGTCGGCAAGCTGCTGCTGGTACTGCTCCAGCGTGTGCTGTGCCTCGGCCTGGGCTGCTTCGGCCCTGGCGATACCGCCTTCGATCTTGTCTGTGCGCTCTTCGAGTGTCTTGGTCACACGCGGGATCACGTATTTCCAGAAGAGCACGCCGATGATGACGACGCAGACGATCGACCAGACGATGTCGTACGTTTCGGGAACGAGAGGATTCACATCCTCTCCACCCTCAGCTGCGAGCGTGATGAGTTCGCGCATCGGAATCAGAAGATGAAGCCGGCGACGAGGCCGATCAGCGCCAGGGCCTCGGTGAACGCGATGCCGAGGAACATGGTGGTGCGGATCTGGCCGGACAGCTCGGGCTGACGAGCGATGCCCTCGATGGCCTTACCGACGACGATACCCACGCCGATGCCGGGGCCGATCGCGGCCAGACCGTAGCCGATGGCGCCGAAGCCCTTGAAGGTGCTCTCGGTGGTCGCGGCTTCCTGGGCCAGGTAAGCGAGGCTCATGAATCTTTCCCTTTCTGTTGCTCACCCGCCGGTCGGCGTGTGTAGCAGGTTTCCGGTCGTTGGTCAGTCAGGTCAGTGGTCGGCAGCGTGCTGCGACTGGCCGATGTACACGGCGGCCAGCAGCGCGAAAACGTAGGCCTGCAGGAAGATCACCAGCAGCTCGAAGAGCGTGAAGCCGATGCCGGCCAGCAGCGAGAACGGCGAGAAGACCTTCATCCACGCGGCGGCGTCGAACAGGAAGAACCAGGTCGCGCTGAAGAACAGCACCAGCATGATGTGGCCGGCCAGCATGTTGGCCATGAGACGCACGGTGAGCGTGAACGGGCGCAGGATGAAGGTCGAGATGAACTCGATCGGGATCAGCAGCACGTGCAGCGCGACCGGCACGTCGGGGACGACGATGCTGTGGCGGATGTAGGAGAAGAACCCGTACTTCCGGATACCGACGTAGTTGTACGCGATATAGACGATCGCGGCCAGCACCAGCGGCATGCCGATGCGCGCATTCGACGAGATGTTCAATCCGGGAATCACACCGGAGAAGTTCAGGAACAGAACCGTGAAGAAGATCGTCGCGATGAGCGGGAGGAACTTCTTGCCGGTTTCCTTACCGAGAACCTCGTCGGCGATCTGCTCCTTGACGAAAACCACACCGGCTTCCATCACGTTCTGCAGGCCGCGTGGCACGATCTTCGGCGAGCGGAATGCCAGCACGAAGACGGCCACCAATACGGCGGTCATCAGCAGCCGGACCAGCATCAGGCGATCGAGTTCGAACGGCGTCCCCGCGAACAGCACTGCTGGAGGGTAGAAGTCGGACAGCGATGGCGCGTGAAACTCGCCCGCCGCCAAAGTGATGACGCTCAGCGTTCTCTCCCGTGTTCGGGCCGCAGGTACGACTGTCATTCCCGCGGTTCGATCGGACATTGACGATCAATGGGGTCGACTCTGGTCGGCTCGAAATTCGACAGCGGCTCGTACGGTATAACCCGTATCGGCTTCTGTTCGGGCGTCGGCGACATCGTCGACATGCTTCAACCGGGCACATTCCACCCGGATCGGCAGTAAGCATAGCGGCACCGGGTGGGATCCCGATGATCCCCCCTGGTAACTCGAGGCATAGCCCCGAGTTTGTCGGGCCGGGCCTCTAGCTTGGGTGCTTGCTTACCAACACTTTACCAAGCTATCTACGACAGTGTGTAGCTGGGTGGGATTATTCCTGCTCGGAAGCCGTTTCGCTGTCTCCCGCGCGTGTCGTGACGTACGGAACCTTCTGGCTCACAACGCCGTACGTCTCCGCACCGAGGACGATCAGCAGGGCTCCTACCACCGTAAAGAACAGCGCGGGCCCGCTGTAGAAGTCGAACTGCTTGAGCACCACGATCACCAGCAGCGCCACCAGCAACTTGCCGACCCAGCTGACCAGCATCACCGCACCTGCCATGGTCGGCGGCAGCTTCGCGCCGAGCAGCACCGCGACGACCGTGGTGAGGATGAACCCACCACCGATCGCGGCACCGAGCAGTGCCCCCCACAGACCGGGCATCCCGGCCACCGCGGAGGCGATCGCCACCGAGACGACGACGAGCACGCCGAGGCCGATCAGGCCGTAGCGCAGCGCGGCGCGCAGAGGGGCGTCAGGGCCTGGCACGGTTTCGGGTGTAAAGCTCACGGCCCGAACTTTACCTTGCGGGCCGAACTCAGTGCTGCGTCGACTCCGACCTGCGCACGGACGGGATCGCGGTCACTACCAGCGCGAACACCAATCCGCCTGCCACCAGCAGGACAACAAGGCGTCTATCCATCAGCGAAGTTCCCACCGCGCCGAACGCGAGAACACCGACCCATAAATAGATCAGCAAGACCACGCGACGGTGCGAATGCCCGATCTGGAGCAATCGGTGGTGCAGATGCATTTTGTCCGGTGTGGAGAAACTCACGCCGGCGCGCACCCGGCGCACGATCGCCAGCAACAGGTCGAGCACCGGAATGAACATCACCGCCCCGACCAGCAAGATCGGCGACAGCAAACCGACAATGTCGCGCGGTCCGTAACCCTGGAGTGGAATTCGCCCGGAGGCGCCGGTGGATACCGCGGCCAGGATCAAACCGATCATCATCGAGCCGGTATCGCCCATGAATATTCGGGCGGGCGAGAAATTGTGCGGCAGAAATCCGAGGCAGGCACCGGCCAGCGCGGCGGCCAGCAACGCGGGCGGATAGGTGTCGACCGAACCGCCCTGGTCGTAGAGCAAACCGATGGAGAACACGAAAACCGCGCTCGCGCAGATCAAACCGAGACCGGCGGCGAGGCCGTCCAAACCGTCGACGAAGTTCATCGCGTTCACCAGGGTGACGGTGATGCCGACGGTGACCAGGCCGCCCTGCAACGCGTCGAGCACAACGGTGGTGTCGTTGAAGGGGTTGTAGATCACGTACCAGCTCAGGCCCATCACGGCCATCACGCCCGCGGCGGTGATCTGACCGACGAATTTGGTGAGCGCGTCCAATCCCCACCGGTCGTCGACGATGCCGACCAGCACGATGATCGTCGCGGCGACCAGCACCGCCGGGATATCCGGGGCGTAGTCGAAACCTCTTCGCAGCGCGGGCAATTGATGCGCGAACAACACCGCGGCGACGACGCCGACATACATGCCGACGCCACCCATCCGCGGGACCGGCTTCACGTGCACATCACGCTCACGTGGCACCGCCACGGCGCCGAACGCGATGGCGAGCACCCGCACGCCTCCGGTGGCCAGGAAAGTCACCGTGGCGGAGACGAGCAGCACGAGCAATAGCTCGCGCAGGGGAACGACTGAGCTCATCAGCGGCGTGCGATCACCGCTGCGCGGAGCTGATCAGGGCTTCCGGCACCATCCCGAGCACCTCCGCGATATCGGCCACCGACACAGCACCCTCCCGCAACACCCGCGGCTGATCCGCGGTGAGATCGACGATCGTCGAGGCCACGGCGTGTTCGGCCGGGCCGCCGTCGAGATACACGCTCGCCAGCGACCCCAACTGCTCGCGCGCCTGCGCGGCGGTGGTCGCGGGCGGCTGCCCCGACACATTGGCACTCGACACCGCCAGCGGCCCGACCTCACGCAACAATTCGAGCGCCACGGGATGCAGCGGCATCCGCAACATCACCGTGCCACGGGTATCACCGAGATCCCACGCGAGCGAAGGCGCGGCCTGCACGACAAGACTCAGCGCACCGGGCCAGAACGCGCGAATCAAGTCCCGCGCCTGCGGCCGCACCGAGAACACCAGGCCGTCGATGGTGTGCCACGACCCGACGAGCACCGGCACCGGCATATCGCGTCCACGGCGCTTGGCGGCCAGCAGATCGCTCACCGCGGCGGAATCGAACGCGTCGGCGGCGATGCCGTAGAGCGTGTCGGTGGGCATCACGACCAACCGACCGGACTTCAGAGCGCTGGTCGCGGCGGTGATGCCCGCCGCACGCGAATCAGCTTCGGCACAGTCATAGACGGTACTCACAGCGTCTGTCGCCTCTCCGCGAATTTTTTCCGGTCGTTGGTGCGCGCAAGAGTCTAACTCCCAGGCTGAGGCCGCAGTGCCGGGGGACTTTTGGGCATGACCGGGCGCCTGATGCTCAGAGTGTGCTGGTTGACCGCTCGCCGACCGAGTCGCGGCGTCAGCCCGGCAATTGGGCAATCGTCCAGAGTTTGCCGGCCGTCGGCGGGGCTACGCTGAACCGGGTCTCACGCGCGCAGATGCGAACTCGTGCCGGGCCACCGAGGCCACTCACACCATCATCGGAATCGACGGCGATCGAGGCCGACCCAGGCCACGCCGGATTCGCCTGCGCTCAGGGACGGTCAGGGCGCCGGGCGACCACGAAGCGGGGCTTGTCGGCCAGGTCGACGTGTTCGACGACGTCGGTGAAATCGGCTGCCGCCAGTAGCGCCGCCACTCCCCCGCCATTGGTGTCGTCGTGTTCGATGCCGGTGGCGCCGCCGGAGTTCAGGAGGCGGGCGATGGTGGGGATCATCGCCCGGATGACGTCGAGGCCGTCCGGGCCCCCGAAGAGGGCGCGGTGGGGGTCGTGGTCGGCGACCTCGGGGTCGAGGATCGCGGCGTCGGGGATGTAGGGCGGGTTGGCGACGACCAGGTCGACGCGGCCCGTCAACGGGGTGAGCAGGGCCGGGTCGGTGACGTCGTCGGCGTGCAGGGTGATCGGGGTGTCGCCCCCGGCGATACGGGTGTCGGCGTTGCGACGGGCCCAGGCGAGGGCGGCGGGGTCGAGTTCGACGGCGTGGACCTCGGCGTCCGGGCGGGCGTGCGCGATGGCCAGCGCCAGTGCGCCCGAGCCGGTGCACAGGTCGACGACGATCGGCGTGTGGTCGTGCGGAAGGGTCTCCAGGTAGGCCAGCGCCCACGCGAACAGCAGTTCGGTCTCCGGGCGCGGGACGAACACCCCGGGGCCCACCGCGAGGTCGATCTCACCCATCGCGGCCGTTCCGGTCAAGTGCTGCAAGGGAATTCGAGAGGCCCGCCGCTCGATCACCGCGCGGTACCGATCGGCGACCTCGGGCTCGACCAACGGGATCATCGCCAGCCGCATGCGCTCGGTACCGAGCACATGGGCCGCCAGGTTCTCCGCGTCGGGCATCGGCGAACCGACGCCGGCCTCGGCCAGCCGGGCGGCGGCTTCGACGATCAGCGGCCGCAACCGCACCCGCTCGGTCATCGATCCGTCCGGTCCATCATGGCGCGCTCGCAGGTCGGCCGCTGCTCGCGTCGATCGTTCATCCGAGCGACCTCGGCGTGGCCGTGGCGGGCGTGATGAGGCCTGCGACCGCCCCGGCCGAGCCGTCCACGTCGGTGTCCCGTGGGGCCGCCGGTGCGGGGAGTCGAATGCTCATGCCGGTTACTCGGCAGCCATTCGCGCGTCGCGGTCGGCCTTGCCGAGCGCGTCGAGCAGCGGGTCCAGATCGCCATCGAGGACGGCGTCGAGATTGTGCGATTTGAACCCGATGCGGTGATCGGCGATCCGGTTCTCCGGGAAGTTGTAGGTGCGGATCCGCTCGGAGCGGTCGACCGTGCGGATCTGGCTGGCGCGACCGGCCGCGGCTTCCTGGTCGGCCTGCTCCTCGGCCAGCGCCTGCAGCCGGGCGGCGAGCACCTGCATGGCGCGCGCCTTGTTCTGCAGCTGGGAGCGTTCGTTCTGGCAGGTCACCACGATACCCGAGGGCAGGTGGGTGATGCGCACCGCGGAGTCGGTGGTGTTGACGCCCTGGCCGCCCTTGCCGGAGGACCGGTAGACGTCGATGCGCAGGTCGGTCTCGTCGATCTGCACCTGCTCGACCTCGTCGGGCTCGGGGTAGATCAGCACGCCCGCGGCCGAGGTGTGAATGCGGCCCTGCGATTCGGTCACCGGCACGCGCTGTACCCGGTGCACCCCGCCCTCGAACTTGAATCGCGACCACACCCCGTCGCGCGCGGCGTCCTTGCTCTTGATCGACAGCGTCGCGTCCTTGTATCCGCCCAGGTCGGAATAGGTGACATCGAGCGTCTCCACCTTCCAGCCGTGCCGCTCGGCGTACCGGATGTACATGCGCGCCAGATCGGCGGCGAACAGTGCCGATTCCTCGCCGCCCTCGCCGGACTTCACCTCGAGCACCACGTCGTCCCCGTCGTGCGGGTCGCGCGGGGCGAGCAAGTCGGCGAGAGCCTGTTCCAGCTCCACCAGCTGTGTCTCCAGCCCCGGCACCTCCGCGGCGAACGAGGCGTCGTCGGAGGCCAGCTCACGGGCGGCTTCCAGATCGTCGCGCACGGTCTCGAGCTTGCGATAGGTGCTCATCACCGGTGCCAGCTCGGCGAACCGCTTACCCACCCGTCGCGCCGCACCCGCGTCGTTGTGCAACGACGGATCGGCGAGCTGCATCTCCAGGCCGGCGTACTCGGCCAGGATGTCGTCGATAGCGGACGGCTGCGTCACAGAGAGTTCCTTATGTGTGGGAAAGCGATGACCTCGGGCAGAGAAACCACCGACGCCCGGCCTGCTGATGCAGTACCGGGCGTCGGGAGAGGTAACTAGGAGGCGTCTTCGGCCTTCTTGGCACCTGCGCGCTTGCCGTAGCGAGCCTCGAAGCGAGCCACGCGGCCGCCGGTGTCGAGGATCTTCTGCTTGCCCGTGTAGAACGGGTGGCACTGCGAGCAGACCTCGACCGAGATCTGGCCGGACTCCTTGGTGGAGCGAGTCTGGAAGGTGTTGCCGCAGCCACACACAACGGTGGTCTCGACATACGTGGGGTGGATTCCTGCCTTCATGGGCGTCCTCTCGATAATGGTCGCCGGGTCGTAGCCCCATGGAGTGGAGTACGTGAACCGGAACCGACTAGGCGGGATGTCTGCGAACTCGCAGACACACAGTTGTCCAGTATGCCAGAGCAGACCGCACCCTCCCAGAACACCCCCCACCTCCGCTTTGTTCCCTGTGATATTGCGGCCGGCGCCGCGCGTTCTCGGCCGAGAACGAGCAAGGGCCCCGCCGAAGCGAGGCCCTTGCCGGTGGTTCTAGACGATCACTCGTCGAGAGCGCTCGGTGCGGTCTTGGAGACCGTCATCAAGAACTCGAGGTTGTTCTTGGACTTGCGCAGACGATCCATCAGCAGATCGATCGCCTGGTGCGAGTCCAGACCCGACAGCACGCGCCGCAGCTTGTGCACCACAGCCATCTCGTCGGGCGAGAGCAGCAGCTCGTCGTGGCGGGTGCTCGACGGGTTGATGTCCACCGCGGGGAACACGCGCCGCTCGGCGATCTTGCGGTCGAGCTTGAGCTCGGCGTTGCCGGTGCCCTTGAACTCTTCGAAGATCACCGTGTCGCCGGTGGAACCGGTCTCCACCATCGCCGTGGCGATGATGGTGAGCGAGCCACCGTTCTCGATGTTGCGGGCCGCGCCGAGAAAACGCTTCGGCGGGTACAGCGCGGTCGAGTCGACACCACCGGAGAGGATGCGGCCCGAGGCAGGCGAGGAGTTGTTGTACGCACGGCCCAATCGAGTGATCGAATCGAGCAGCACCACAACGTCTTTGCCCATTTCCACCAGACGCTTGGCACGCTCGATGGCGAGCTCGGCGACGGAGGTGTGGTCACCCGGCGGGCGGTCGAAGGTGGAGGCGATGACCTCACCCTTCACCGAACGCTGCATATCGGTGACCTCTTCGGGACGTTCGTCGACCAGGACAACCATGAGGTAGCACTCGGGGTTGTTGATCGCGATCGCGTTCGCGATGTCCTGCATGATCGTGGTCTTACCCGCCTTGGGCGGAGACACGATCAGCGCACGCTGGCCCTTACCGATCGGCATGATCAGGTCGATCACGCGCGTGGTGAGCTTGTTCTGCGCGGTTTCCAGGCGCAGCCGCTCGTTCGGGTACAGCGGGGTGAGCTTCTGGAAGTCCGGCCGACGACGCGCCGCTTCGAGCTCGCCACCGTTCACGGTGTCCAGGCGAACCAGCGGGTCGAACTTCTGCCGCTGGTTGTTCTGCTCGCCGTCGCGCGGGGCGCGCACCGCACCGGTGATCGCGTCACCGCGGCGCAGGCCGTTCTTGCGCACCAGGTTCATCGACACATACACGTCGTTGGGGCCGGCGAGGTAGCCGGAGGTCCGCACGAACGCGTAGTTGTCGAGGACATCGAGGATGCCCGCGACCGGCTGGAGCACATCGTCTTCGCGAATGTCGTAGTCGCGCGCCTCGGACTGGCCGCCACCGGCGGGACCACCATCGCGGTCACGACCACGACGACGCTCGCGGAATCGACGACCCCGGCGACCGCGGCCGCCTTCCTCGTCGTCACCACCGCGGTCGTCGCGGGGTCCGCGATTGCCGCCGCTGTTGCCGTTCTGGCTCTGGTTCTGGTTGCGCTCGTTCTGATTACGGTCGCCACCGGTGCGCTCGCCACGGTCGTTGCCGTTGCGGTCGCCACCGGTGCGCTCGCCACGCTCGGCGCCGTTGCGGTCGCCACGCTCGCGGCGACGCTCGCCCTGATCGCCACCTTCGGCCTTGTCGGCCTGCTTGGTCTCCTCGGCGCGGTTCTCGGCCGGGGCGCGGTTCTCGGCGGGAGCATTGTCGCCACCACCGGAACGGGCCTGGTCACGTCCACGACGCTGCCGACCGCGGCCACGCTGGCCGCCATCGCGACCGGAATCCTCGCCTGCGTCGGCGGGGGCGTCGGTCTTGACCTGCTCGGCCGCGGCCTGCTCGGCCGGAACCTCGACGGTCTTGGCCTCGGGGGCCTTGACCTCGACGGGAGCCTGCTTCTCGACAGGAGCCTGCTTCTCGACGGGCGCGGCCTGCTTGTCGGCCTTGGCGGACTTCTCCACCTTCGCGGGCGCTTCGTTCTTGGCAGGCGCTTCGTTCTTCGCGGGCGCGTCGTTCGCGACGGGCGCGGCGGCGGGCTTGTCCCCCTTGGCGGGCGCTCCGGATTGATTTTCCTTGATAGCGGCGATGAGATCGCCCTTACGCATTCCGGAGGTACCTCGGATACCGAGCTCCCCCGCCAGTGCGCGCAACTGCGGCAACAGCATTCCAGTCAGCCCCGATCGTGCGACGTCGGTTTGTTCGCTCATTTTCGAAATCTGTCCGGATTCACTTTCGCGGCTGCCCGAGTTCGTAGGGTTGGAATCCACCCCGGGTGTCGCGAGCAGGTCCGTTTCTGTCACGGAAGTCCTTTCCTTCCCTCGAATGCCGTGTGCTGATTCGAGGGTTCCGTTCCGTAGACCCGGCAATATATGCCGAGCTCGGATTATGCGTCCATGTTCGACGCCTGTGCCGTACTACCCGCCGCGGGAGGACCGGAGGCCTTCGCCACCAGAAGACAGTGGTGAGGGGAGCGATTGCCCTGATGAAGCACCGGCGTCTGATGCGCACGATGTACGGACTTGCTCAGAATAGCTGCCTATTGCGAACAACGGCAAGGCAGGCACGCCGTCAGTCGATCGATACCCCGTCGGCAATGCCGGGTTCGACCACGCGCAGACCGTCCGATTCGGCCTGTTTGCGCAGGTCATCGGGGAATTCTTCGGTGGTCAGGGCAAGCACGGTCGGGCCGGCGCCCGAGACGGTCGCCGCGATACCCGCGGCGCGCAACAGCTCGATCCACTTCGTGGTGAGCGGTAGCGCGGGGGCACGCTGGGTCTGGTGCAACCGGTCGGCGGTGGCCGACATCAGCAGATCGGGACGTTCGGTCAGCGCGACGACGGCCAGCGCCGCCCGGCTGACGTTGAACGCCGCGTCACCGTGGGGCACCTGCTCGGGCAGCAGCCCGCGGGTGTGCGCCGTGGACGAGCGTTCCTGCGGGATCAGCACCACCGGACGAAGGGCCGATGCCGGGGTGAGCCGCACGGCCCGGTAGGCGCGGGTCTGCGCGGCATCGGTTTCGGTCCACGACACCACGATTGCCCCGAGCACGCTGGCAGCGGCATTGTCGGGGTGGCCTTCGAACTCGGAGGCGAGCTGCACCAGCCGGTCGTCGTCCATGCGCAGCGCGGGGTCGAACTTCGCGGCCAGCCCGGCGCCCGCGGCCAGCCCGCCGACCACGGCCGACGCGCTGGAACCCAGCCCACGCGAGTGCGGAATCACGTTGCGGCACACCACGTCGAGACCGTCGGCCCACACACCCAGCGATTCCAGTCCACGCTCGATCGCGCGGACCACCAGATGTGTTGGGCCCCAAGGCACGTCGTCGGCGCCTTCACCCTCGACGCGGATGCCGAGTCCCGACTCGGTAGTGCGCACCACGATTTCGTCGTAGATGCCCAATGCCATTCCGAGACAATCGAATCCGGGACCGAGATTGGCCGTCGAGGCGGGAACACGCACGGTCACTTCGAGACCGGCGGGCAGCGTCGCTGTCATCAGCGTTGGCTCGGGTGCGGTCAACTCAGGCCAGCTCGAGTTCGCGGGCGATAGCGACCGGGTCGACCGCGATCGGCTTGACCTCGGGCATTCCGGCCAGCGCGTTGTCGGGGTCCTTGAGACCGTTGCCGGTCACGGTGCACACGACGGTCAGGCCCGAATCCAGCCAGCCTTCCTTGCGCGCGGCCAGCAGACCGGCCACGCTCGCGGCCGACGCGGGCTCCACGAAGACGCCCTCTTTCGCGGCGACGAGGCGGTAGGCGGCCAGGATCTCGTCGTCGGTGGCCGCGCGGAACGCGCCACCGGACTGCTCCTTGGCTTCCATCGCACCGTTCCACGACGCCGGGGCGCCGATCCGGATGGCGGTCGCGATGGTCTCCGGGTCCTTGACCGGCGCACCGTTGACCAGCGGCGCGGCACCGGCGGCCTGGACACCGAGCATGCGCGGCAGCACCGAGGTGATGCCGTCGGCGTAGTACTCGCGGTACCCACGCCAGTAGGCGGTGATGTTGCCCGCGTTGCCGACCGGCAGCACGTGCACATCGGGCGCCTTGCCGAGTACATCGCAGATCTCGAACGAGGCGGTCTTCTGGCCTTCGATACGCGCCGGGTTCACCGAGTTCACGAGGCCGACCTGCGGGAACTCCGCGGTCACCTTGCGCGCGAGCTCGAGGCAGTCGTCGAAGTTGCCCTCGACCTGGATGATCTTGGCGCCGAGCATCACGGCCTGGGCCAGCTTGCCCATCGCGATCTTGCCCTGCGGGATCAGCACGGCGCATTCCATGCCCGCGCGGGTAGCGTACGCCGCGGCCGAGGCCGAGGTGTTGCCGGTCGACGCGCACAGCACGGCCTTCTGGCCGCGGTACTTGGCGTCGGTCATCGCCATGGTCATGCCGCGGTCCTTGAACGAACCGGTCGGGTTGGCACCTTCGACCTTGAGATACACCTCGCACCCGGTGAGCGCGGACAGGTGCGGCGCGGGGACCAGCGGGGTACCGCCCTCGAACAGGGTCACCGGCTCCCAGTCGGCCGCGCCGGCCAAGCGGTCGCGGTAGGCAGCGATCAGACCGGGCCAGCGCGAGTGCACGCCGGTCTGGGGGGCGATGCCGTTCGTCATTCTTCGGTGCCTTCCAATCTGAGAACGCTGGTCACAGCGGTGACGGATTCCATGTCCGCCAATACGGCGACAGTATCTGCCAGCGACGACTCCACCGCATGGTGGGTGACGACCACGAGCCGGGCGCCGTCGCCGTGGCCCTGCTGACGCACGGTCGAGATGCTCACCCCGTGCTGGGCGAAGGTGTCGGCGACCGCGGCGAGCACGCCGGGACGGTCCTCCACCTGCAGGTTCACGTGGTAGCGGGTGGGGGTGTCGCCGATCGGCGCGATCGGCAGCTCAGCATAGACCGATTCGCCGGGCGCACGACCACCGTAGAACTTGTTACGCGCGGCCATCACCAGGTCACCGAGCACGGCCGACGCGGTGGGGGCGCCACCGGCGCCCTGCCCGTAGAACATCAGGCGACCGGCGTTGTCGGCTTCCACGACGACGGCGTTGAACGCGCCGTTCACCGAGGCCAGCGGGTGCTTGCGCGGGATGAGCGCCGGGTAGACGCGCACCGAGACGCGATCCTTGCCGCCCTCTTCCAGCGTCGGCTCGCCCGGACCGGCCGAGACGCGCTCGCAGATGGCGAGCAGCTTGACCGTGCAGCCGACGGCCGACGCGGTCTCGAGGTCTTCGGCGGTGATCTTGGAGATGCCCTCGCGATAGACATCGGCCGCGGTCACCCGGGTGTGGAACGCCAGCGAGGCCAGGATCGCGGCCTTGGCGGCAGCGTCGTAGCCCTCGACGTCGGCGGTGGGGTCGGCCTCGGCGTAGCCGAGCGCGGTGGCCTCGGCGAGCACGTCGTCGTAGGCGGCGCCGGTCTCGTCCATCGCGGAGAGGATGAAGTTGGTGGTGCCGTTGACGATGCCGACGACCTTGTTCACCCGGTCACCCGACAGCGACTGGATCAGCGGCCGGACCACCGGGATCGCACCGGCGACGGCGGCCTCGAAGTACAGGTCGGCGCGGCTGCCCTCGGCGGCGGCGGCGAGTTCGCCGGTGTAGTCGGCCAGCAGCGCCTTGTTGGCGGTGACGACGGACTTGCCCGCGTTGAGCGCGTCGCCGATCAGCTTGCGGGCGGGGTCGATGCCGCCCATGACCTCGACGACCAGGTCGACATCGTCGCGAGCGACGAGCGCGGAGGCGTCGGTGGTGAGCAGCTCGGCGGGCAGACCGCGGTCCTTGCTGATGTCGCGCACCGCGACACCGCGCAGCACGAGCGGTGCTCCGACGCGCGAACGCAGGTCATCGGCGTGATCGCGCAGCACGCGAACCACCTCGGTGCCGACAGTGCCCATCCCGAGCACGGCTACGCCGAGCGGACGTCCCGCGTCATTGGTGCCGTTCATTCTTCCACCTCCAGGCTGAGCAGGTCCGCCACCGTTTCCCGGCGCAGAATCAGTCGCGCCGCACCGTCACGCACCGCGACCACGGCGGGCCGGGTGAGCAGGTTGTAGCGGCTCGACATCGAGTAGCAGTACGCACCGGTCGCCGCCACGGCCACCAGGTCACCGGGGGCCGCATCAGCAGGCATCCACGTGTCACGAATGACGATATCGCCACTCTCGCAATGCTTTCCGACCACGCGCGCGACGACCGCATGGGCGTCCGAGGAGCGCGAGACCAGACGGCAATCGTAGTCGGCCTGGTACAGCGCGGGGCGGATATTGTCGCTCATCCCGCCGTCCACACTGACGTAGCGACGGCGCGCGCCACCGTCGAGTTCGACATCCTTGATGGTGCCGACCTCGTACAGGGTGACGGTGCCGGGACCCGCGATCGCGCGACCCGGTTCCACGGCGATGGTCGGCTCGGGCAACCCGGCACGGGCGGCCTCGGCCGCGACCAGAGCGCGCAGGTTGGTGGCGAATTCACCCAGCGGCGGCGGGTTGTCGCTCGGCAGGTACGAAATGCCGAGACCACCGCCGAGATCCAGGGTCGAGATCTGGGCGGTGCGGTCGATGCCGAACTTGTCGATGGCCTCGCGCAGCAGGCCGAGCATGCGGCGCGCGGCGATCTCGAAACCGTCGAGTTCGAAGATCTGCGAGCCGATGTGGCTGTGCAGACCGACCAGACGCAGGTTGTCGGCCTCGAAGACGCGCGCGAGGGCTTCCATGGCGTCGCCGCCCGCGATCGAGAAGCCGAACTTCTGGTCCTCGTGCGCGGTGGAGATGTACTCGTGGGTGTGTGCCTCGACGCCGACGGTCACGCGGACCAGCACGTCCTGCACCACGCCCGCCGCACCGGCGACCGCTTCGAGCCGCTCGATCTCATAGAGCGAGTCGACGACCACGTGCCCCACACCGGCCGTGACGGCCGCTTCGAGCTCGGGCACCGACTTGTTGTTGCCGTGCAGCGCGATGCGCTCGGCCGGGAAACCGGCGTTCAGCGCCACCGCGAGCTCGCCGCCGGAGCACACGTCGAGGGAAAGGCCCTCGTCACGGATCCAGCGCGCGATCTCGCCACACAGGAACGCCTTGGACGCGTAGTGCACGCGGGCGTTCGGCCCGAACGCGGCGACCATGTCGCGGCAGCGCGAGCGGAAGTCGTCCTCGTCGATCACGAACAGCGGCGTGCCGTACTGCTCGGCGAGCTGGGTGACGGGCACGCCCGCCAGCGCGACCACACCGTCGTCACCGCGCGAGGCATTGCGCGGCCAGACGTTGTCGGGGAGGTCGATCATCTCCCTCGGGTCGGTCGGGCGCTCGGCCAGACTCGGCGCGTGCGGGATCTCTGCGTGCCGGGGACCGGCCGGGTGTGCACTCATCGCAGTGCGTCCTTCCTGAAAAACTTGCCGGTGTTCACATGCGCTCCGGTGCGCTCACGCCGAGCAGGGCAAGGCCGTTGGCCAGCACCTGACGGGTCGCCTTGACCAGTTCGAGGCGAGCCGCGTTGAGCGGGGTGACGGCGTCGTCGCCCTTGGGCAGCACGCGCATGTCGTCGTCGGACTGGAACGGGTGGTACACACCGGCCAGTTCTTCGAGGTAGCGGGCGATGCGATGCGGTTCGCGGGTATCGGCGGCGGTCGCGACCACGCGCGGGAAGTCGCCGAGGGTGCGGATCAGATCGCCTTCGCGACCGGAGGTCATCAGCGCGAAATCCGGTTCGACAGAAGCGAATTCGGGGTACTTCGCGGCATTGCCGATGATGCTGTTGGTCCGCGAGTGCGCGTACTGGACGTAGTAGACCGGGTTCTCGCTGCTCGCCTTGGTCCACAGGTCCAGGTCGATGTCGATGCTCGAGTTCACCGAGGAACGCACCAGCGAGTAGCGCGAGGCGTCGACGCCGATCTGTTCGACCAGGTCGTTGAGAGTCACCACGGTGCCCGCACGCTTGCTCATCTTCACGGCGACGCCGTCGCGCACCAGGTTCACCATCTGCCCGATCAGCACCTCGACGGTGTCGGGGTTGTCGCCGAACGCGGCGGCGGCGGCCTTCAACCGGCCGATGTAGCCGTGGTGGTCGGCGCCGAGCATGTAGATGGCCAGGTCGAAGCCGCGGCCACGCTTGTTCTGGAAGTAGGCGATGTCACCGGCGATGTAGGCGGCGTTGCCGTCGCTCTTGAGGACCACGCGGTCCTTGTCGTCGCCGTATTCGGTGCTGGCGATCCACCAGGCGCCGTCCTTCTCGTACAGGTTGCCCGAGTTCTTCAGCTGCTCGACGGCCTGTTCGACGGCGCCGGAGGCGAACAGTTCGCTCTCGTTGAAGTACACGTCGAAATCGGTGCCGAACTCGTGCAGGTCCGCGCGGATCTGGGCGAACATCTGCTGCACGCCCTCGCTGCGGAACACCTCGTGCCGCTCGTCGGCGGGCAGGGTGAGCACATCGGGATGCGCGGCGACGATGCCCGCGCTGATCTCGGCGATGTACTCGCCCGCGTACCCGTCCTCCGGAGTCGGTTCGCCCAGTGCGGAGGCGACCAGCGACTTCGCGAAGCGGTCGATCTGCGCGCCGTGGTCGTTGAAGTAGTACTCCCGCGTCACGTCGGCGCCCTGAGCGGCCAGGATGCGACCCAGCGCGTCACCGACGGCGGCCCAGCGGGTACCGCCGAGGTGCACCGGACCGGTCGGGTTCGCGGAGACGAACTCGAGGTTGATCTTGGTGCCTGCCAGCGCGGACCCGGTGCCGTAGATCTGCCCCGCGGCCAGGATCTGGCTGACGATGACGCCCTGCGCCGAAGCGGCGAGACGGATGTTCAGGAAGCCGGGCCCGGCGATCTCGGCCACATCGATCCCCTCGGTGGCCGACAGCGCCTCGGCGAGCCAGCCTGCCAGCTCGCGGGGGTTGGTTCCGACCCGCTTGGCCACCTGCATCGCTACATTCGTGGCATAGTCGCCGTGTTCGGGGTTGCGCGGACGCTCCACTGTGACCTGCTCGGGCAGGACCGACGAGTCCAGTCCGCGTTCGACAAGCACCTTCGCCGCGGTGGTACGAAGGAGATCTGCAAGGTCAGCTGGAGTCACGAGTCTCTATCCTATTGGCTGGGCCCCTTGCAACCACGACCGCCCGCCACGAACCCACCGATCCACACGTCGAAAGAGCACAACGAGCGATGCCTAGCAGGACCAGCGCCACATCAGCCAAGGCCGTGCGGGCCGCGGGGAAGTCGTCTCCGTCCCGCAAGACCCGCAAGGGCAACCTTCCGGGCAAGAAGCGCGACACCCCATGGGTGCTGCTCGGCGCGGGCGTCGCCATCGTCGCGCTGATCGGGCTGCTGGCCTACAGCCTGGTGCCCAAGTACATGGACCAGGCCGCGATCCGCGAGGCCCAGACCGACCTCAAGGAATGGGTCCCCTCCAAGGAGAACCAGGACCCGTCGGCGAAGATCGACGGCGTCGTGAAGTCGGAGTACCCGGCCGGTCTGCACGTGACCGCCAGCCAGCGCGTGGCCTACGACAAGGCCCCCGCCTTCGGTGGCCCGCACGACGGCGCGTGGGCGAACTGCACGGGCACCGTGTACGCCAAGCCGATCCGCATGGAGAACGCGGTGCACTCGCTCGAGCACGGCGCGGTCTGGATCGCCTACAACCCCGACAAGGTCGACGCGGCCGGTGTCGAGAAGCTGTCGAACTTCGTCAAGGGCCGTCAGTACTCGCTGATGTCGCCGTACCCGGGTCTGGACTCGGCGGTCTCGCTGCAGTCGTGGGGCCACCAGCTCAAGCTGGACAACGCCGACGACGCGCGGATCAAGCAGTTCATCTCCGCCCTGCGTGAGAATCCCTACGCCTACCCCGAGGTCGGCGCGAGCTGCTCGAACCCGATCTTCGACGCGAACAACCCGCCGCCGTTCGACTCCTCGCCCTACGGTCCCGAAGCGGTCCCGATGGACGGCAAGGGCCTGACGCAGGACCAGACCGAACTCGGTGGCGGCGGCACGGGCTCGGGCATCCCCGGCCTGCCGAACATCCCGATGCCGGGCGGCCTGCCCGCGGGTCAGTAGTGAGCGCGCAGGAGAGCGCGGTCGAACCCGACGACACCGCGCCCGAGTCGAGCGCGCGTCGCCCGGCCGGGGCGGTGCTCGTTCTCGGCGCGATCGGTCTGCTGCTGCTCGGCACGGTGGCGGGTGTGTTGTTGCGGATGCCGCTGGAGAAGAACGCCGAACCGGAGCCGAGCGCGGTCGACATCGGTTTCAGTCAGGACATGTCGGCGCATCACGCGCAGGCCGTCGACATGGCCGGGGTGGCCCTGATCGCCTCCACCGACAACGATGTGCGTCGCCTCGCCTACGACATCCTGACCACTCAGCAGAACCAGATCGGCCGCATGCAGGCCTGGTTGCAGCTGTGGGGCGAGTCCAACCAGAACGTCGACGGCTACATGGGCTGGATGAGCGACGACCACGGCACCACCGGCCACCACGGTGGTTCCACCGCCGAGCCGGCGATGTCGGGCCCGATGCAGTCCATGCCCGGCATGGCGAGCCAGGAGGAGATGACCGCGCTGCGCCGGTCCACCGGCCCCGCACTGGACACGATGTTCCTGCAACTGATGCTGCGCCATCACCAGGGCGGCGTCCCGATGCTCGACTACGCCGCCGAGCACGCCGACACCACCGCGGTCCGCACCCTGGCCGCCACGATGTCGAAAACCCAAGAGGGCGAATCGCAGCTGATGACCACCATGCTCGCCGCCCGCAACGCCACCCCCCTCCCCCTCGGCTGACAACCGCGGCCGGACCGGCCCCAACCCCCGGTCCGGCACAGTTTTTGGCGCACCGCACTCGATGCGATACGCTGTCGCTGCCCGATCGCCTCACCGCGACCGGCATCTATCCCGCCCTCGTAGCTCAGGGGATAGAGCGTCTGCCTCCGGAGCAGAAGGCCGCAGGTTCGATTCCTGCCGAGGGCACCGAAGAAGGCCCCGACCACTTGGTCGGGGCCTTTCTCGTTGCCGAGCCAGGACGAAATTCTGATCGGCCACTGAGCCACCTTTCAGCACTGGCGGTCATCGTGAACGAGCGCACCGAGTTCCGCCGGGCGCGTCCATTCGTATTCGCGTTCGACGTGGCATATCCGCGCGCGGTACCCCAGGTAGAACCGTTCGCGGCCCAGGCGTTGGACTGCGACATGCTCGACGTTGTCACGCCAGGTCCGTAGCGCGTCCAGATCCCTCCAGTACGACACGGTGATGCCACAACCCGCGTCTCGAGCGAACTCCATGCCAAGGTAACCGTCGATCCGCGCTGCAAGATCGGCCATTTCCGCCGCCGCCTCCGCGTATCCAGCCAGGTCCGCAGCGTCCGTCGACAAGGCGGTGGTCAAGATCGCGGCATAGTAGGGCGGAGCAGTTCCGCGGACGAAGGGCAAGTCCCCACTCGACGCCGTCATGGCTTCATCTTGCCTTCACGAAGGCATCCAGACCCGGGTGAGGTCGAGTGGAGCGCGGAGGTTATGGTTCGCCTCGTTTGTTCGATATTCAGGTTTGATCTCGCACGGTTCCATAGGTTTTGGGGGTCGACGCCCCCGATGACATCAGGAGCGTTGCCATGACGAATCCGCCCGAGGGACAACAGCCTCCCTTCGGTCAGCAGCCGCCCGGCGATCCGGGGATGCCGTCCGGGCCGCCGGGGTATCCGCATGCGGGGTTCGGGGCCGGGGGGCCGCCGGGGCCCGAGTATCCGGGTGGGCCCGATGTGTTCGTGCCGCCGCCCGCGCCGAAGAAGAAGCGGACCGGGTTGTTCGTGGCGTTGGGGATCGTCGCGTTGGTGGTCGTCGGCGTGCTGGTGACGGGGGTCGTGCTCACGTTGCAGGGGCGTACGCCGTTGTCGTCGGACGAGAAGCAGATCGACGTCGCGGTGCGCGACTTCTACGACACGCTCGATGCCGACGGTTTCATCGCCGCCGCGCAGCTGGCCTGCCAGGCGGATCGCACGGAGATCGACAATCTCACCCCCGAGCAGCGGGCGCAGTTCGAGCGGGCGACGGTGCAGGTGACGATCGACGAGGTCAAGGACATCGTCATCACCGGCGACGACGCGAAAGCGACGGTCACCGGTCAGCTGACGCTGTCGGTGGAGGGCGAGGAGCCCGATACCGAGTCGAGTACCGAGGAGCACCTCACCAAGGAAGACGGCACCTGGAAGATCTGCTCGGCACCGGCCAACAAACACTGACCGAACACCCGGTGACGCTTCCCGGTATCGCCTGGAACCGCCGTTACGCTCGACAGTATGGGCTGCTGCGGAGCGTCGCGCCGAACCGTACTGGCCGCCGCGGCGGGCGCGGCGCTCGCCGCGGCGATACCGGGTTCCGGTGCGGCGCAATTCGATCCGCTGATCGCGCTCGATCTGGAAATCGTCACCGTGACCGATCGTGGTGCGGTGCTGACCTGGACCACGTTCGGTCTCGATCCGGCAGGCCGGCCCTTTCCGGTCCCCGCCGATACCGAAGTGCGCCTGGCCCCGGCGGATTCACCCCGCGAGCCGTTCACCGTCTACCACGACGACTCCAGAACCCCGTTCCACTATGCCGAGATCGACGACCTCGAGCCCGGCCGCCCGTACCGATTCCAGGCCCTGTCCAACGGAATTCGCGCGCTCCCCGCCCCGGCGCTCACCACGGCGGCACCCGGCGCTCCCGAAGCTCGTGGCGAATTCACCACGCTCACACCACCTCCCGGACGTCTGCTACACACCATCGCCCTGGCCAACGACGTGCACTACGGCGAGACGGTGAGCGGCATCGTGATCGCCGGTTTCCCACCCGGATACCAGAGCGACCCGCCCTATCCGCGGTTCATGCTCGACGGCCTCCTCGCTGATATCAGCGCCCGCGACGCCTCACTCCTGCTGCTGGCAGGCGACCTCACGAACGAGGCCACCGCCGACGAATCACGTTCTGTCCGAACACATCTGGACACATGGGGAATCCTCGGCACCGACTACCTGGTCGCCCGCGGCAATCACGACCGCCCGCACAACTATCCGGACTGCGCCGACTGCTGGGGCGATCAGTTCCTGCCCCGTCAGCAATTGACCGAACACCACCTCGGTGACCTGCGCATCCTCGGCCTCGACACCAGCGCCCCGGATGCCGCGGGCGGCACCATGGACCGCCCGCAACTCGACGCCCTCACCGAAACGCTGCGCGCCGACCCGGACCGGCCGACCATCGTGTTCGGCCACCACCCCGTCACCGCCGAGGCGGGCTTCACCAATATCGGCGGCCCCGGCTTCATCCTCGACCGCGCGACCGCCCTCGAACTACAGAGCCTCTACCAGCAGGCGCCGGGCGTCTTCCTGCACCACAGCGGTCACACCCACCGAACCAGACGCACCCGGCCCGACCTGCCCTGCGCGGTGGAATTCCTGGAAGTCGGTGCGGTGAAGGAGTATCCGGGCGGTTACTGCCTGCTCCACGTCTACGAGGGCGGCTACCGGGTGAACTTCCACAAGACCCGATCCGAGGACGCCCGCCGCTGGAGCAGCCTGACTCGCGGCCAGTATTTCGGCACCGCACCGGACTATCTCCTCGGCACGATCGAGGACCGCAATCACGCCGTCACCCGCGATCTGTCCGGACTCTGATTCGCCGGTCGTCCGCATCTGTGCATGTCACGCGGGGTATCTTCCTTAGGCAAGCCTCATCATAGGATGGGGACCCTTGGTGGAAGGACGCGAATGACCTCGCGCAGTTGGAAACCTCTGGCCGGACTGATGGCGGTCGCCGTGGCGACCCTCGGCCTCAGCGCCTGCTCCTCGTCCTCGGGCAGCGCCGACGAGATCACCGTCTACAACGCCCAGCACGAGTCGCTCACCAAGGAGTGGGTCGCGGCGTTCACCGAGGAGACCGGCATCAAGGTCACCCTGCGCCAGGGTGGTGACACCGCGCTGGGCAATCAGCTCGTCGCCGAGGGCGCCAACTCCCCCGCCGACGCCTTCCTCACCGAGAACTCCCCGGCCATGGCACTGGTGGAGAACGCCGGTCTGTTCGCCGATGTCGACAAGGCCACCCTCGACCAGGTGCCGGAACGGTACCGTCCGTCGACCGGTAAGTGGACCGGAGTCGCCGCTCGCGCAACGGTTTTCGTCTACAACAAGGACAAGCTCAACACCGCGGGGCTGCCCGCCTCGCTGCTGGATCTCGCGCAGCCGCAGTGGCAGGGCCGCTGGGCGGCGGGCACGTCCGGCGCCGACTTCCAGGCGATCGTGGCCGGTTTGCTCGCCTTGAAGGGCGAGGACGTCACTCGCGCCTGGCTGCGCGGCATGAAGGCCAACGCGACCAGCCTGCAGAACAATGTCGCGACCATGAAGGCGGTCAACGCGGGCAATCCCGACGGCGGCGTGATCTACCACTACTACTGGTACCGCGACCAGGCCAAGACCAAGGAGGGCAGCGCGAACACGGCGCTGCACTACTTCAAGAACCAGGACCCCGGCGCCTTCGTCAGCGTGTCGGGCGGCGGGGTGCTGAAGTCGAGCAAGAAGCAGGAGTCCGCGCAGAAGTTCCTCGCCTTCATCACCGCGAAGAAGGGCCAAGAGGTGCTGCGCGACGGCGATTCGATGGAGTACCCGGTGGCGAGCGATGTCGCCGCGAACCCCGCGCTGCCGCCGCTGGCCGACCTGCAGGCACCCGCGATCGACCCGAGCAAGCTCGATGCGAAGAAGGTCACCCAGCTGATGACCGAGGCCGGGCTGCTCTAGGTGCGCACTACCCTCGTGAGGTCGACACCCCGGGTCGGTCGGCCCGGGGTGTTCAGCACGGCCGTCGCACTGGTGCTCACAGCGGCGACGTTCGTGCCGCTGGGCTATATCGTCTCGGTGCTGTTCGACACCGGGCTGAGTGAGGCCGGCGCGCTGGTGTTCCGGCCGCGGGTGGGCGAGCTGCTGACGAACACCGCGCTGCTGGTGGTGTGCACGGTGCCGGTCTGTGTGGTGCTCGGCATCGGGTCGGCCTGGCTGGTCGAGCGCACCGATGTGCCGGGACGGGCGTGGTGGGGGCCGGTGCTGGTCGCCCCGCTCGCGGTGCCCGCGTTCGTCAACAGTTATGGGTGGGTGAGCGTTTTCCCGTCGATGCACGGGCTGTCGGCCGCGGTGATCGTGGCGACGATGTCGTATTTTCCGCTGGTGTACCTGCCGGTCGCGGCCACGCTGCGCCGACTCGACCCGGCGATCGAGGAATCGGCGCGTGCGCTGGGCTCGGGGCCGGTAGCGGTGTTCTGGCGGATCACGCTGCCGCAGTTGCGATTAGCGATTCTCGGTGGCGGCCTGCTGATCGGGCTGCATCTGCTCGCCGAATACGGCGCGTTCGTGATGTTGCGCTTCGACACGTTCACCACGGCGATCTTCGAGCAGTACCAGAGCAGTTTCGCCGGTCCGGCGGGCAGCATGCTCGCGGGGGTGCTGGTGCTGTGCTGCCTGGCGCTGCTCGGTGGCGAGTCGCTGCTGCGCGGCGACGCGCGCTACGCCCGGCTGGGTGGTGGTGCGGCGCGGGCGGCGCGGCCGATCGCGCTGGGTGGGCTGCGGGTGCCGCTGTTCGGGGTACTCGCGGCGGTGGTCGCCGGGTCGCTCGGCGTGCCGCTGTGGACGATCGGGCGCTGGCTGTGGCTGGGTGGTGCAGCGGTGTGGGACTCCGCGGAAATCGGTGCGGCACTGGGCCAGACGATCAGCCTGGCGGCCGCGGCCGCGCTGGTCACCACGCTGTGCGCGTTCCCCGTCGCCTGGATCGCGGTGCGTTCCACGAGCGCGTTCGCCCGGCTGATCGAGGGCGCCAACTACATCACCAGTTCGCTGCCCGGCATCGTGATCGCGCTCGCCCTGGTAACCGTCACCATTCGCTGGACACCGCCGCTGTACCAAACGGTGTCGCTGGTGGTGATCGCCTACGCGCTGATGTTCCTGCCCCGCGCGTTGGTGAGCGTGCGAGCCGGGCTGGCCCAGGTCCCGGTCGGCCTCGAAGAGGTGTCGCGGTCGCTGGGCGAATCGGCCTCGACCACCTTCTTCCGCGTCACCCTGCGCATGACTGCGCCCGCCGCCGCGTCGGCCGCCGCGCTCGTCTTCGTCGCGGTATCAACAGAACTCACCGCGACGCTGCTGCTGGCGCCCACCGGTACGCGCACTCTGGCCATGCAGTTCTGGGCGAAGTCGGGCGAACTCGACTACGCGGCCGCGGCACCCTACGCGTTGATCATGATCATCGCCGCCGTACCGGTGACATATCTACTGTTCACCCAGTCACGAAAGGCGGCCGGGATATGAGTCGGCTTGTTGTCGAAGGGGTTTCGAAGAGTTTCGGCGGCACCACGGTGCTCGATCACATCGACCTCGACGTACCGAACGGCACGGCCACGGCGGTGGTCGGCGCGTCGGGCTGCGGCAAGACCACCTTGTTGCGGGTGATCGCCGGATTCGAGGGCCCGGATACAGGTTCGGTGCGACTCGGCTCGGAAACTGTTGTGCACCAAGATATTTGCGTACCACCACAGCGCAGGAGAATCGGTTACGTCGCCCAGGACGGCGCCCTGTTCCCGCACCTGAGCGTCGCCGACAATATCGCCTACGGCCTGCACACCGGGCTGCGCGGCGCCGTCGACCGCCTGCGCCCACACCGCGACCGCCCCCGTGTCATCGAACTCCTGGCCATGGTCTCCCTCGACCCTGACTACGCCGACCGCAAACCCCATCAACTCTCCGGCGGCCAGCAACAGCGTGTCGCCCTGGCCCGGGCCCTGGCCCGCAAGCCGGATCTCATGCTGCTCGACGAGCCGTTCAGCGCCCTCGACACGGGCCTGCGCGCCACCACCCGTCAGGCTGTGGCCGACACGCTGCGCGCCGCGGGCATGACCAGCATCCTGGTCACCCACGATCAGGAGGAAGCGCTCAGCTTCGCCGAACAGGTCGCCGTCATGCGCGCGGGGCGGTTCACCCAGGTCGGGCCGCCGCAGCAGGTCTACCACCGGCCCGCCGACCTGTTCACCGCCCGCTTCCTCGGCGACTGTGTGCTCCTCGACGCCCTCTGCGAAGCCGACACCGCCAAGTCGGTCCTGGGGCCCGTCCCGGTGCAGCAGGGCGCCCCCACCGGCGAAGTGACCCTGATGATCCGTCCCGAACAGCTCGCCGCCCAGGTGATCGGCGATGACGAACCGCACTCCGGTCACGTCACCGCCGTCGACTTCCGCGGCCCCGATGTGATCGTCACCATCGACCTCGCCGAGGGCGCGGGCACCGTCCGTGTCCGCCGCACCGGCATCGAGGCCCCCACCACCGGCAACCGCGTCCGCCTCACCGTCCACGGCCCCGCCGTGGCCTACTGACGTTGCGATCACGCTGATCCCAACCCTCGCCGGGAGCGCCGGAGCACGGCACTATCAATGGCGAGGCGGGCGTGGCTGAGTGGTTTAGGCAACGGTCTGCAAAGCCGTTAACGCGGGTTCAATTCCCGCCGCTCGCTCTGTGGGAAAGCGGCTGGGTCGTGGAATGATCGTTTTCATGTCACGGCCCAGACCGCTTTCCGAGGACCCGATCGCCGAGGCTTACCGGCAGTGGGTCGCCCACGGCTGGGAGTCGGTCGCCGACGGGATGGCCCTGGTGACCTCGCTGGTTCGGGCGCAGCAGATTGTGATGGCGCGCGTCGACGAGGCGCTCAAACCATCCGGGCTGACGTTCTCCCGCTACGAACTCCTGCAGCTGCTCAGTTTCAGCCGCACCGGCGCGCTGCCGATGGCCAAGGCGAGTGCGCGCCTGCAGGTGCATCCGACGAGCGTGACCAATACCGTCGATCGGCTCGAAGCCGCCGGGCTGGTGGTCCGCGTCCCGCACCCCAGCGACCGACGGGCAACTCTCATCGAAATCACCAGCGCGGGAAGGAAATCCGTGGCCGAAGCCACGGCGGCACTGAACGCCGAGGTGTTCGCCGAACCCGGCCTGCCCGCCGACCAGGGCCGCGACCTGTTACGACTGCTGGCACAATTCCGTCACGACGCGGGGGATTTCGAGGTCGACGACCCGGAAAACCTCGCATTCCACGCGACCTGGCAATCGACCGGAGAATCTTCGGCCGATTCCCTTGGCAGCTAGCCCGAAAAGGTTCACGATGTAGCGCATGGTGCTGATCCTCGGGGTGTCGGCGGGCGCGGGTGGAGCCCGTGCGCTGCTGACCCATTCCGATCAGCCCCACATGCCGCCCATCGACCGGATCCAGGTACCGCGCAGGCCGGGCGGATCGGTGGAGGAATCGGTACTCACCGCGATCCATCGCATGCGCGCCGCGGCCGCCGACCGTGACGAGTACATTTCGGGCACCGCGGTCACCTGCCGCAGCGAGTTACAGGCCGATGCGATCAGAGCGGCAGCGGGCCAGGCCGACTTCGCGATCGTCGACGAGCCACTGGCCCAGTTGCGCTATCTGCGTTTCAGCGGCCTGCTGCCCGCCATCGACTCGGTGATGCTCTACGACCTGGGCAGTTCCGGTTTGACCATCACCCACGCCGACTGCCGTACCGAAACCATCCTCGCGGGCAAACGCAGCACCGTCATCAGCGGCAACGGCTACGACGCGCTGCTGCGCTGGCAACTCGCGCGCAGTGGCGTCTCGGCCGACGCGCACGCCAGCCGCGAACATCGGGAATCGTTGAGCCGCACCAGAGTTGTCACCGCCGCCGATGCCGACACCGGCGGCCGCGCCGTGCTCACCCGCAGCGATCTGGCCGCCCTCTGCGAAGCGGGACTGCATCATTCGGCGTCGTTCGTGCGCCTGCTGATCCAGGAGACAGGGGTGCAGCCGGGAGCGCTGGCACTACTGGGTGGCTGCGCGCGCAACCCGAGCCTGCGTGCGGATCTGGCCCAGCTGATCGGCCTGCCGATCGTGTACGACCCTGAGCCGGAATATGTTTCGGCGCGCGGCGCGGTGCTGCTGTGCGCCCGCCGTCCCTCGGCACGGTTACGGATGCCGCGTCGAGGTGCGGGGGTCATCGGAGTGCCGCCGCGCCAGGGTCGCCGAAAACTTCTCGCTGCGGTCGCGGTGACGGCCACCCTCGGTGGCACGGTCGCCGGCCTGCTCAGCAACGACAACCCCTCGGCGCGGTCCCCTGAACAGGGCACCGCGCCGAGCACCGCGCACTTCATCGACGGTGCGCCGCGCTGGAAACCGAACTAGCGGTTGATGAAGTTCGGCGGCCGCTTCTCGACGAAGGCGGCCATGCCTTCCTTCTGATCCTCGGTCGCGAACAGCGAATGGAACACCCGGCGTTCGAACAGCAGCCCCTCGGTGAGCGTGCTCTCGAACGAGCGGTTCACCGCCTCCTTGGCGATCATCGCGACCGGCAGCGACATCGACGCGATGGTCTGCGCGGCCTCCAGCGCGGTGTCGAGCAGTTCGTCGGCGGGCACGACCCGCGAGACGAGCCCGGAGCGCTCGGCTTCCTCGGCACCGATCATCCGGCCGGTCAGGATCAGATCCATCGCTTTGGCCTTGCCGATCGCGCGGGTGAGACGCTGCGAGCCGCCGATGCCGGGGATGACGCCGAGGGTGATCTCGGGCTGGCCGAACTTGGCGTTGTCGGCGGCGATCAGGATGTCGCACAGCATCGCCAGCTCACAGCCGCCACCGAGCGCGTACCCGGAGACGGCGGCGATGGTGGGCTTGCGGAAGTTGGCCAGGCGGTCCCAGCGGGCGAAGTAGTCGGCCAGGAACATGTCCATGTACGACTTGGGCGCCATCTCCTTGATGTCGGCGCCCGCCGCGAAGGCCTTCGCCGAGCCGGTGATCACGACGGCGCCGATGGAATCATCGCGGTCGAGCTCGTCGAGCGCGGCGATGACGTCGTCGAGGACCTGGGCATTGAGAGCATTGAGTGCCTTGGGGCGGTTCAGGGTGATCCAGCCGACCCCGCCCTTACCGTCGGTGCCGCCCTTGCGCTCCAGCAGAATCGTCTCGAATTCGGTCACAGCCACCCTCTTGTCAATCAACGGTCACGGATGGTGCAGACCATACCGAGCCGCGCCGCTCTCCGGTGACCTGGATCTGAACTGTGCCACGCCGTCTGTGACGCATTCCACCGCGCCCGATTTGCGGCACAATCGTCGCCATGGGCAGCGACCACTTCGTGCGGATCACCCGCCTGCGCGCACTGATCGACCACGAGAACACCGGCGCGGGCGAGCGCGCCACCGCCGAGCGGATGCTGGACCGATTGCTCCGAAAATCCGCGGACCACACTGCTTCGGGCGCCGCGCCGGACCGCGTCTACGGTTCGCGGCACCACCGTGCGGGCAGGCACGCGAGCACCGCCTCGATCGTGGAATCGGTCCGCGAGGACATCGCCTTCGCCCGCACTTTCGTCGCCGCGGGCGCGCCCGGCGAGGTCACCGTCCACAGCCCCCTCGCTGCGGCTCCCGCCCAGCTCACCGTGGCCGTAACGACCCCGTTCGCCGACCAGATCGTCGTCACCATCACCGACATACCCCCCGCGTGGGGGTGGGAACCCGACGAATTCGACCGCATCACCGCCACTGCGGACCTGCGCCGGCTCGCCGATGAACTCGCCGAGATCATCGACAGCTACAACCACGACGGCGCCGATGTGGGTCCCCGCTTCTTCCGGACGATCCGCGCCCAGGAAACCACCCTGATCCGCTGACCTGAACCGATCCTGCCGAGGCCCACAGCAGGTCATCCCTGCTTGCCGACCACGACCACCACCCCCGCGGTGAGTACCAGCGCGCCGATCCCCAACACCACGCTCGCGACGACCGGCCCTCCCGCGGTGTAGTCGGCCACCGCCTGCACGACCGCGACCGCGATCCCCGCCGCCCCACCGAGCACCAGCACGGCGTCGCGACGCAGCACGTACAGCACGAAGCAGAGCACCCCGATCAGCGCGGTCAGGCAGGGTCGCCACAGCGATTCGCCGAACGTCACCGATTGCGCGCCGATCACCGCGATCACCCCGCCGAGGAGATAGCCGGCCCATTCGGCCACCAGCAGGCGAGCCGACGCGAGTCCGAACCACAGCGCACCGAACGCCATCAGCGCGATCCCCTGCCACGGCGACCGGACCTCGAACAGCTCCGAGGTGACATTGAGAATGCTCGCGACACCGAAGCAGGCCACGGCGACCATTCCGAGCACGCTCGGCACCAGCAGATATCCGAGAACGGCGACGAACAGACCCGCGATCGAGGCCGCGATGGCCGTCGCGTCGCCATGATGCCCGTCGAACGCCGTCGCCACCGCACCGGTCACCGCCACCGCCGCCAGCACGAGCAGCACCGCCGCCAGCCGCACCCGCCCCGCCGACGCGATCGGCACCCGGCGGAACACGCCCACGCATCCTTCGGCCAGTACCACCGCTCCCCACATCGCGCACCCGGCCACCACCACCAGCAACACCACCCGGCCCGATTGCGCCACCTGCGCCCACGCCTTGTCGATGAACAGTCCCAAACCCGCGGCCACCAGCGCGGCTCCCAGGTACGCCACGATCTCGGCGGCCACCCGTCCCCCGCTCGCGCGCCCGGCCCGCTCCTGCTCGTCGACCGCCCGCAGCACCGCTCCCCGCTGCTCGCCACTGATCACCCCGGACGCCACCAGTCGCTCCAACGCCACATCCACCCGGTGCTCGCGAACCATCCGTCGAGTATGTCGACCTGCGGTGATGATTCCGCCGCAAGCTGGGCGGGGCGTTTCGCGGCCAAGTGACGCGGTTCACAGTAGAATTACTTTGATGTCCTAGTATCGGGCGCTCTATCAATGGCGGAGGCAGTCATGAGCCTGCATGTTCCGGTGAATCCCGTGCGATTCGTGACCTCGGCGGCACTGTTCGACGGGCACGACGCGGCGATCAACATCATGCGGCGGATTCTGCAGGCCCAGGGCGCGGAGGTGATCCATCTCGGGCACAACCGGTCGGTGCGCGAGATCGTCGACGCGGTGATCGAGGAAGACGTGCAGGGCGTCGCGGTGAGCTCGTATCAGGGTGGGCACATCGAGTTCTTCGAATACCTGGCGCGGGCACTGCGCGAGGCGGGCGCCGGTGAGGTGCGGATCTTCGGCGGTGGTGGCGGGGTGATCGTCGCCGAGGAGATCGAGCGGCTCGCGGCGAGCGGCGTGCGGATCTTCTCCCCCGAGGACGGCCAGCGCCTCGGCCTGCCCGGCATGATCAACGAACTGATCCAGCTCTGCGATGTCGACCCCGCGCGCACCGCCCCCGATCTCGACGCGCTCTATACCGGGGATCGAAACGCCTTGGCGCGCACCATTACCTGCCTGCAGCAGGGCTCGCTGCCCGAATCCGATCGAGCGGCGATCCTCGCGGCCGCGACCACACGGCGTGTTCCCGTTCTCGGCATCACCGGCACCGGCGGGTCCGGAAAGTCCTCCCTCACCGATGAATTGGTGCGCAGGCTCCGCACCGACCAGCAGGACAAGCTGCGCATCGCCGTGCTCGCGGTGGACCCGACCCGCAGGCGAGCCGGTGGCGCCCTGCTCGGTGACCGGATCCGGATGAACGCCCTCGACGGTGATCACGTGTATTTCCGGTCACTGGCCACCCGCGGCAATCACGAACTGCCCGACGACATCGACGCCATGATCGCCGCCTGCCGGGCCGCCGGTCACGACCTGGTCATCCTCGAGACCCCCGGCATCGGCCAGGGCGACGCGGGCATCGTCGACCACGTGGATGTGGCGCTGTATGTGATGACGCCGGAGTTCGGCGCCGCGTCCCAGCTCGAGAAGATCGACATGCTCGACTACGCCGATGTCGTCGCGATCAACAAGTACGAGCGCCGTGGCGCGGCCGACGCGGTGCGTGATGTGGCGCGCCAATTGATCCGCAACCGTGCGGAATTCGGCGCGAGCCCCGCTGACATGCCGGTCTTCGGCACCAGTGCGGCGACGTTCGACGACGACGGCGTCACCGCCCTGTACCAGCACCTCACCGGCCTGCTCACCGAACACGGCCTGACGCTCGAGCCCGGCGCCCTGCCCCGCGTCGACACCTCGGTCTCCACCCGCTTCGCCCAGCTCGTGCCCCCGTCACGGGTCCGGTATCTGGCCGACATCGCCGACACGGTCCGCGGCTACCACGCCGACACCCAGCGCGAAGCCACTGCCGCCCAACGGATTCAACGGCTGGCACTGGTACACGCGGAGCTCCCCGACGACGCGGCGGTCGCCGACCTGCTCACGCAGGCCCGTCCCGCCCTCTCCGCGGCCTCGACCGCGGCACTGGCCGACTGGCCGACGGTCGCCGAGAGCTATCGCGGCGACGAACAGGTGGTGCGCATCCGCGACCGCGAACTGCGCACGCCGCTGCGCCGCGAATCCCTGTCCGGGACCAGCATTCCCCGGGTGGCCCTGCCCCGCTGCACCGACGACGGCGACCTCCTGCGTTTTCTGCGCGCCGAGAACCTGCCCGGCCGATTTCCGTTCACCGCAGGCGTTTTCCCGTTCAAACGCGAGAACGAGGACCCCGCCAGGATGTTCGCGGGCGAGGGTGATCCGGCCCGCACCAACCGCCGCTTCAAGGTCCTCAGCGCCCACGCCGAAGCCACCCGCCTGTCCACCGCGTTCGACTCCGTCACCCTCTACGGCCACGACCCGGCCGAACGCCCCGACATCTACGGCAAGGTCGGCACCTCAGGTGTCTCGGTGGCCACCGTCGAGGACATGCGCACCCTGTTCGACGGTTTCGACCTCGGCGCCCCGACCACCTCGGTCTCGATGACCATCAACGGCCCCGCCCCGACCATCCTCGCCTTCTTCCTCAACACCGCGATCGATCAAGCGCTGCAGCGCTTCTCCGATGCCGAAGGGCGCGAGCCGACATCGGCGGAAGCCACCGATATCCGGGCACGCACGCTGTCGACCGTGCGCGGCACGGTGCAGGCCGACATCCTCAAGGAGGACCAGGGCCAGAACACCTGCCTGTTCTCCACCGAATTCAGCCTGCGCATGATGGCCGACGTCCAGGAATGGTTCGTGCGCAACAACGTCCGGAACTTCTATTCGGTCTCGATTTCGGGATATCACATCGCCGAGGCAGGCGCGAATCCCATCAGCCAGCTCGCTTTCACCCTCGCCAACGGATTCACCTATGTGGAGACCTACCTGGCGCGCGGGTTGGCGATCGACGACTTCGCCCCGAATCTGTCGTTCTTCTTCTCCAATGGCATGGACCCCGAATACACGGTGATCGGCCGGGTGGCCCGCCGGATCTGGGCGATCGCGATGCGCGACCGGTACGGTGCGGGCGAACGCGCCCAGAAACTCAAGTACCACGTGCAGACCTCCGGGCGTTCGCTACACGCCCAGGAAATGCAGTTCAACGACATTCGCACCACTTTGCAGGCGCTGATCGCCGTCTACGACAATTGCAACAGCCTGCACACCAATGCCTTCGACGAGGCGGTGACCACCCCGACCGAGGATTCGGTGCGCCGCGCGCTGGCGATTCAGCTCATCATCGCCAAAGAATGGGGGCTGGCCGTCAACGAGAATCCGCTCCAGGGCAGTTTCGTCGTCGACGAACTCACCGATCTCGTCGAAGAGGCCGTGCTGGTCGAATTCGAGCGGATCAGCGAACGCGGCGGAGTGCTCGGCGCGATGGAGACCGGCTATCAGCGCGGCCGCATCCAGGACGAGTCCATGCGTTACGAGCAGCGCAAACACGACGGATCGCTGCCGATCGTGGGGGTGAACACCTTCCGCGGCCGCGACGATGACACCGACCACGCCCCGCTGGAACTGGCTCGCGGCACCGAAACCGAACGCCGTTCCCAACTGGACCGGCTGCACGGTTTCCAGGCTGATCACGCCGAAGAATCCCATCGCGCGCTGGCCCGGCTGACCGAGGTGGCGCACACCGACGGAAATATTTTCGATGTGCTCATGGACGCGGCGCGGGTGTGCACATTGCAGCAGGTCACCGATGCCTTCTTCGCGGTGGGCGGACAGTATCGGCGCACTGTGTGAGCCGCGTAATCCGTCGCGACACGCCGTTGGCGTGTGACAATCGCCGTGAGCTCTGCCAGCGGCGGCGATGGGACGCACAGCATGGATCTGACCGACTTCGACATCATCGATGCCCATATTCACCAGTGGGATCCGCATGCCACCCCACGCGAGTTCAGCAAGCTCGCGAAATTGATGCGATATCTGCCTCTGCCGGTCGGTACCGCGGCGAAGCTGGCCCCGCTGCGAGACCGCCAATTCGTCGGCGAGCCCAGCGCCTACCTCCAGCCTTATCTGCCCGCCGACTACCGCGCGGACCGGGGAAATACGCCGGTCGAATCCGTGGTGGAAATCGAGGTGCAGTGGACGGGCTGGAAGCCCGACGAGACGCGCTGGGTGGCGAGCCTGCCGTTCGGTGTCGACACGCCCGCCTTGGCCACGATCATCGGCTCGGCCGACCCCGCCGGCGCGGACTTCGGCGCAGTGCTCGATGCGCATCAGTCCGCGTCGCCGCTGTTCCGTGGCATCCGGTCGATGGTCGCCTACCACCCCGACCCCGGCGTGAAGTCCTTCGCCGCCCACGACGGCGCACTCACCGCCCCGGCGTTCCTGAACGGCTTCGGGCAGCTCGCCGAGCGGGGGCTCTCGTTCGACGCGTGGGTGTATTCGGGGCAGCTACCCGAGGTGACGGCGCTGGCCGAACGGTTCCCCGAGGTACCGATCGTGCTCGATCACCTGGCGACGCCCGCGGGCATCTTCGGGCCGGTCGGCAAGGACACCGGGCACACCGGCGGACAGCGGGAGCTCCTGTTCGATCGGTGGCGCGAGGACCTCACCGATCTGGCCGCGCAGCCCAACGTGGTGGCCAAGGTGAGCGGCCTGATGATGCCGGTGCTCGGGCACCCGGTGCCACGACGCGGTACTGCGACACCTGTCCCCACTCTGCTGAGACGAGTGGGGCCGCTGCTGGCGCACGCGCTGGCGGTGTTCGGCGCCGACCGGCTGATCTGGGGGTCGAACTTTCCGGTCGACAAGCCGATCACCAGCCTCGGCGGCGCGGCCGAGACCGTGGCCACCGCGCTGAGCGACGCGGGCGCGAGCACCGACGACCTGCGGAAGGTGTTCGGCGCCAATGCCGTCCGGTTCTACCGGATCGAGCCGACCGCGTGAATCGCCGCGTCCGCGAGCCGGTTTCTGTCGGTGGACGGGTTTAGCATCGGCGCATGAAAGCCATCGGCACCTTCGAGGTCACCGCGTTCGATCCCACCGAACTGACGCCGCAGCCCCCCATCGTCACCGGGATGCCGGTCGGCATCTCGACCATGACGAAGGCCTACGCGGGCGAGATCGAAGGGCTCTCGGCCACGCTGTTCACCGCCGCCTTCGACATGAGCACCGGCGCGGGCACCTATCTCGCGATGGAGTCCTTCGAGGGTGCGCTGCACGGCAAAGCCGGTGCCTTCAACTTCGTCCACTCCGCCACCACCGGCGGTACCGACCGCACCGACGAGTTCTTCCACATCGTCCCCCGCAGCGGCACCGGGGAATTGACCGGCATCACCGGTACCGGCGCGCTGTACGTGGATGCCGAAGGCGGGCACCACATCTGGTTCGAGTACGAGCTGGGCTGATTCCAGGTCGAACAGCAGACCGAGCCGAACCGTCGACTCAGTCGTCGAATTCGGTATAGAGCGAGCGCAGTTCGCGTAAGCCGGTTGCCGCGGTCGGTTCGTCCTCGGCCGACATCCGCAGCGCGCGACGCAGCGGCATCGCGTCGAGGTCGTCGATGACGGCGTGGAATTCGACGCGGGGCAGCTCGGGTAGGACCAGCTCGTCGCCGTAGGGGTCGTCGGAATCGGCGGTGCGCGCGGACTTCTCGACACCGCCGATGAGGGTGTCGAGGTCGAGGCCGCGCAGGGTGAGGATCTCGCTGGGCTGCTCGTCGAGGCGTTCGGCGAGCAGATAGCAGACCGCCGCCACGTGCTTGCACGGCCAGCCCATGTCCGGGCAGCTGCAGGTGAAGTCCAGTTCGGAGGCCGTGGTCGGCAGCAGGTGCGGGCCGAGCGCGGGTGGGGGCGCGCCCGAGGCGATCTCGGCGAGCATGCCGGGCGCCTCCCTGATCTCGGCCAGCAGCAGGTCCACCTCGTCCTCGCGCAGCGGCCGGATCGACAGCACCGAGGTGAACGGGCTCGGTTGGCTGCCCTGCACCTCCGCGGTCACCGCACCCCGTTCGATCCGGTAGTTCACCACCTGCCCGACCCTGGCGTAGGTGCGTCCGCGCGAGAGCCTGCCCGCATCGGCGACCTTCTCCACCGAGTCGAGCAGCGACTTGCCCCACCAGGTCCGGCCGAAACCGCCGCGAGCCTGGGCGCCGCCGCGCACCGGTTTGCGCGGACCGAACTGGCTGAAGTCGGCCATCTACTCACCCACCGCCTCGGCGCCGAGGGTGAACAGCTCGCGCAGTTCGTCGGTGCTCATCTCGGTGATCCAGTTCTCGCCCGCGCCGACCGCCAGATCGGCCAATTGCTTCTTCCCGTTGATCATTTCGTCGATCCGCTCTTCGATGGTGTCGACGCACACCAGCTTGCGGACCTGCACCGCGCGCTGCTGGCCGATCCGGAACGCGCGATCGGTGGCCTGGTTCTCGACGGCCGGATTCCACCAGCGGTCCAGGTGGATCACGTGATTGGCGGCGGTGAGGTTCAGCCCGGTGCCGCCCGCTTTGAGCGAGAGCAACATCAGCGGCGGGCCGTTCGCACCCTGGAAGCCGGTCACCATATCGTCGCGGCGCTGCTTGGCCACGCCACCGTGCAGGAACGGGATCGGGGTGCCGAACCGTTCGGTGAGGTAGGGCAGGATCAGGTCGCCGAACTCACGGAACTGGGTGAAGAGCAGTGCCTTCTCGCCGTCGGCGAGCACCGCGTCGAGCACGTCCTCGACCAGCGCCAGCTTGCCGGAGCGGTGGCCGCCGCGTCGCAGGATCGGCGAACCGTCACCCAGATAGTGCGCGGGGTGGTTGCAGACCTGTTTGAGCCGGGTCAGCGCGCCGAGCACAGCGCCCTTGCGCGCCATGCCTTTCGCGTCTTTGAGCTTCTCCAGCATGTCGTCGACGACGGCCTGGTAGAGGGCGGCCTGTTCGACGGTGAGGTTGGCCCGCACCGTCATCTCCAGCTTCTCCGGCAGGTCGCTGATCACCGCCGGATCGGTTTTGAGCCTGCGCAGCACGAACGGATCGGTGATCAGCCGCAGCCGGTCGATGGCCTGCTGGTCGCGCTCGCGCTCGATCGGCACCGCGAACTTGGCGCGGAACGACTGCGGGCTGCCGAGCAGTTTCGGCATGGCGAAGTCGAACAGCGCGCGCAGTTCTTCCAGCCGGTTCTCCACCGGAGTTCCGGTGAGCGCCAGCCGATGTCGCGCGGTGAGCGCCCTGGCCGCGCGCGCCTGCCTGGTCACCGCGTTCTTGATGTGCTGTGCTTCGTCGAGCACGATCCGCTCCCACTGCTGTGCGTTCAGCAGCGTTATATCGCGGGCGAGCAGTGCGTAGGTGGTGATCACCAGATCCGAATCAGCCACCGCCGCAGCGAATTCCGTGCCCTGGAGGCGACCGGGGCCGTGATGCACGAGCACCCGGAGGTCAGGTGCGAACCGTTGGGTCTCCCGCTGCCAGTTACCGACCACCGACATCGGACACACCAGCAGCGTCGGTCCGACCTGCGCCCCAGCGTCGAAGCTCGCGAGGGCGACCACCGCGGGCTGCGTCTTCTCACCCGCCGCGGCAGCCGTGCCGACCTCGCGCTCGTGCACGAGCAGCGCCAGCACCTGCACGGTCTTGCCCAGCCCCATGTCGTCGGCCAGGATCGCGCCGCAGTTCAGCCGGCTCATCGTGGCCAGCCAGCTCAGGCCACGTTCCTGGTAGGGCCGTAGCTGGGCTTTCAGGCCGACCGGAACCGGAACCGGCTCGGGTTCGCTTTCCCTGGCGAACAATTCGGCCGCCCAGCCGTCGGCGGTGACCTCGGTGACCGGGACATTGTCGACCCGCTCGGCGGCGAGTTCACCGATCATGTCGGCGAGGGTGATCGGACTGTCGTCGACATGCTGCGCGACGTAGCGGGCAGCGGCGGCCAGTGCTCGATGGTCGGCCTGCACCCACTCGCCGCGCAACTGGACCAGGTCGGATTTGCTGCTGATCAGCCGTTCCATCTCGGCCTGGGTGAGCACCAGATCGCCGAGCGCCAACTCCCACCGGTAGGAGAGCAGGCCACTGAGGCCGACCGTGGATTCGGCGGCGGCGGGGCTGCTCACGCGCAATCGCATGCTCGGTTCGGCGATGTTCCAGGCCCGTGGCAGGAGCAGCCGAATACCGGCTTCCTGCAGGGCATGTGCGCCGTGGGCCACCAGGTCGGCTACCACCTCGGTGGGGAGCAGCAGGTCGAGGCCGCGCGGATCGGTGGGGAGGTCGCGCAGGCGCGGGTAGGCCTTGCGCGCCTGGCCGAGTTTCTCCGCCGCCGTCCGTACGAGCACCGGATCATCTTCGAAGACAACGGGTTTGGGTGCGTCGTCGACCGGGCGCAGGCACACCTGTAGTCGCCACAGCGCCACCGATTCGTCGGCCGTGCCGAATTCGCCGTCGGGTTCGCACAGGCGCAACACCAGTTCCGGCTCATCGGCGGCATAGCCTTCCCGCCACTGCGTCAGCGTTTCCGACAGGCGGTAGGAGCCGGCGTCCAACGGGGTGTCGGCGACCAGCGCGGCCAGCAGCGGGTGCGTCATCGTGCGGTGCGCGAGATATTCGCGGGCGATCGGGTCGGTGAGGTGTGTGCACAGGTCGTCGAGCACGGCGGCGGGCGGGCCCGCCACCCGCAGCGCCGGCGGCATCGCGGCGGCCAGCTCGGCCAGCCATGCCCGTTGACGTTGTCCGCCGACGAGCCGCCAGTGCACCCACCACTGACCGTCTGCCCGCTCGATCTGGGGCACCACCCGACCGGCTCGCACCCACCGTTCGATGCCGCGCGCGACGTGCGCGAGGAACCGCAGGTCGCCGGAGATGTGCTCGCGCGGCAGTCGGCTGCGCAGCACAACGGCCGCCGTCGGTGGGGCGAGCGCGTGTGCGCGAACCTCGGCGGTCCCGGACTGTCCCCCGGCATCGACGACGAGCACCTGGGCCCGGTGCCGGAACCTCGCACGATCCAGGATGTCGCCGAGCACCGACCCCACGGCGACCGGCTCCGCGTCGTGCCACAGCAGTAGGCCCGATTCGGGGGACCACAGACCGTGCAGCATGGACTCCATCCAAGCAGGCGGCACCGACACCGATCACGGCCGCCATACCCCCTGGATTTCTCGCCGCAACGAGAACATACTGAAATAACCCCAGGTCACGGGCCGGAACACCCACCGGCGACAACTCCATATGGACCCAGGCGGACCGGACCGATCCGGTTCGACCGATGACCCCTTGTAATTCGTGCGGAGGGCAGCGATGACGATTCTGCTCCAGGTTCTCGAGCAGAGCTACACACCCAACACCCCTTGGGAACGGCGCAAATTCACCTTCATCGACACCACGAAGATCCTCGGCATGCGGCTGGACGGTCAGGCAGGCGTCTGGCTCGATCTGTCGCGGCCAGGCGAATCCCAGCGCCTGGCGCACACCATCGACCCCAGTGAATCCATCACCTTCCTGCTCACCGTCTTCGCCAAGATCGCCGAATGCGAAGACCGTGGCGGTTCGTGGCTGGTCGGCCATGACGGCGCCCACGTCTCCTCGATAGCAGCCACCCGATTCCCGCCCAACCCGGCCGCGCAGGCCGCGGACGACCTGCTGGCCCGAGCCTGGTTGTAGGCCGCATCGTCGACTGACGCGGCCTTCCCCTCGCCCAGCGCCGCTCGAAGCGCGGTTGTTGTCGGTACCACCGGCTACAACATGCGGGTATGGGGAAGCCGGCGTGGTTGCTCGTCACAGTGTTCGCGGTTGCCGGGTGCGCGGTGATCGGACCGGATGGGCCGGTCACACCCGCACCCGGCAGTCCGACGCGCGCCGGGCAGTCACGACGGCTGCGACACCCGCATTATCTGGACTGTTGAGGGCGATGTTGCGTGATTTCCCTGGTAGTGCGGCAGCGCTCAGTTCGGCATGGCCTGAGGGACGTGAGTCACGGCGTCGCAGCTGTCGGCGCCGTGGTGATGGTTCCATTGGCTGTGGCATGTGGTCAGGTGCCTGGAGTCGAGTCGGCGTCACCGCCCAGTGAGGTGCCGAGTCCAATTCCGGTTCCGGCTGATGCAGCGGGGCCGTTTCCGGTGTTGCAGGTGATCGACGGTGACACGGTGTCGATCCTGAAGGACAGCAAACAGGTGAAGGTCCGGATGTTGGGTCTGGACACACCTGAGACCCAGGATCCGCGCAAGTCGGTGCAGTGTTTCGGTACCGAGGCGGCTGACCGTGCCAAGCGGGTGCTGGTCGGCAAACAAGTAGTCGTGAGGCCCGATCCGTCGCAGGACAGCACCGACAAATACGGTCGGCTCCTGGCGTATGTCTGGGTGGATGGGGCGCTGTTCAACCTCAACCAGATCGCGCAGGGGTTCGGACACGAATACACATATTCACACTCACACCCCTACCAGTATCAGCGCGAGTTCCGCGCCGCAGCGCGGTATGCGCAGGTCCACCACCTGGGGCTGTGGAACCCGGCGACATGCAACGGCGTCACGAACTAGTACTGCAACGGCATCCGTGTGATTCGGGCGTCTGCTTGTCGCGCTCGTGTTGACCCGGCTCGATACCGCCGACCACGGCTGGTACCGGTCGCACCGGCGACGACGCCGCCAGATCACGCCCGGCTATCGCACGACCGGCGGCAGGGCACCCGCTCGACTGACCACCGAGTGCAGTCGCAGTACTGGCTCGCCCCGCGCGGATTGCGATGGGGCTGACCGCCGATAACCCGGACGCATTGCACCGCAACAGATTCGGTGCCACCGAAATTGACCATCGAACCCGCGGCGAAGTAGAGTCCGAGTGGCCCGACCAGCATCGGACCGCGCAGGAATATCGTAGACCTGCGAGTTGGAGAATGTGATGTACGAGGAAGTTCAAGGTGGCGAGAATGGACAGGCTCCGCCGATCAAGAGCTACGACACTTCTATCCATCCAAATTTTCCGGTAGTGGACACGAGTAAATTCAAGACGCTTCGCGATTACACCGGTGAGCTGATTCAAGCCAATGCTACCCAAGCGGCGGCCGTGGGGATCTACTTCAGCTCGAGAGATCGCCCCGTCGCCAAAAAATTGTTCGACCACTATTATCGCGTGACCGGTGATGATTACGTGCTGGATGAATCGACGATCGAAAATTGGATCAGCGAAGACCGCCACGCGTACAACGATTCCGCGATTTCAACCTGCCCCGTGGCGATCTCCGACAACAAGGAGGCCGCGATAAACCGGGCGATCACCGAAGTGGACAAGACTCAGAATCCCGCCAAGGTCATCCTGTCCACCGACTGGGTCATCGTCGCCGGAATCTCGAACGATCATGTCCAATCGCTCGGCCGGTACAGCCTTGCCTCGACCACGGTGGTGGTCGCCCATCCAGGTGCGGCCGGATCACATCAGATTGAACTGAGGCAGCAGTCCCACATCTGTGATGTCTACAATTTCCATACCGACGACGACTACGGCAACATGGCTCAGTCCGCTGTGAACACCATGGCGCAGAGCGAGGAACTCGGCCTCGCCAAGTCGTTCCTGGTATACGGTTCCGGTGCGGTGCACTCCTGGTCGGGTTCGAAATAGGTGGGGATATGACTGATAGGAACAGCAGGACCGATGATGTACTGGTCCCCGCGATCTTCGGAGTCATCATCGGCGGCTTACTGGCGGTGATCGCCTATTTCCCCTTGGTCGTGCTACTGCAGAACGTCTTCGACGTGCCCGAGCCCACTGCGACTCCCAAGAAATACCGAGGCGACACGGAACCAATCTCGCCGTGGTATTGGATAACGTGGATGATTCCGGCGCTCGTCGCGATTCCCGCCGGATTGGGATTGTCCTGGTGGCGGCGCATCCGGGTTTTCGCGCTGGCGTCTACGGTGACGTTCGTCCTCGGCGCTGCCGTGGTCGCCGCTGTCGTGATTTCCTTCGAGATCAACGGATTCGCACCCGACTGACCTGACCGGAGTAGCCGGGTCAGACGGAGACAGCGTGTTCGAACCACACGTTGTCTCCGTATCCGTACCGAATGGCACCCAGGTCGACGATCACCTTCTCCGGGAGTTCGAATTCGCTCGCGTTGTAGACCGGGGTGGCCCGGCCGGACTCGTAGCCCAAAGCGCCGGAGATCCGCTGGATCGTGGTCGTTATCGCGTCCTGGCGAGTCGCGGCCGACTTCTTCAGCGCGTCGACGGCGGAGGTGATCTGAGATTTGGTCGGCTCGTCCATCGGCTGGTCGATCAGCTGCGCCCAACTGGCCAGGGGGAGAGTGAAATTGGCGAAGGTCATGCGCTTCGTGAGAGCGCTCGTCAGGTCCGCGGCCTGGTTGTAGACGAGCCGTTCGAGCAGTAACGCGCCGTTCTCGACGATCTTGGAGACTGCGTCGAGATCGATGCTGCGGGTGTCGAACGACTGTCCGAGGGTGGTCGCGGTAGCTCCGAACGCGGTCGCGGCTGCACCGGTCCAGTCGGCCTGTATCCACCCGGTGCCCGCGGACAGGTTCTGCGAGTGGGCGAAGTCGTTGATGCCGAGCAGGCCGATCCGCTTACCCACTCCCTGCAGCGCCTCCCAGTCCGCTTCCACCGGCGCCAGGTAATCGGCGACGGGCTTGATGCCGATGGTCCGGCCGAGCGGCTCGTCGTAGGAGGTGAGCAGCCTGACGCAGCCGGTGACGACCTGGCGGACCGTGTACTGGGCTTCCTCCACGTTCTGCAGGCTGGGCTGCTGCAGGCCGGTGAATCGGCGGACGTCCCCGGCCTGGCTTGTCGCCGCGACACCCTGCCCGTCGGTCAAGCTCGCCGCGGCCTGGTTGATCGAGACAGCGTGCTGCTCATCGGAATTCTTGTACGCGGTGGCCGCGGTCCCCAGTCCGGAACCCAGTGTGCCGAGGGCGCTCGTGTCCTTCTGATGGTCGCCGGACAGTGTGGTTTGCAGCTTCTGGATCGACACCGACAGCTGTGCCAGCTGTCCGGCTGTTCCGGCTGGTAGCGCTAAACCCGGTAGTAAACGGCCCGCGTTCTCGGTGAAATTGGCGCCGATGTCCTGGAGATCCAGTGTGAAGCCGGACAGCTTCGACACATCAACAGTAAAGTCGACCATTCGATCCCTCCGAGACAAACGCTGCGCACATGGTGACCCGGGACAACCGCAGCCGGGTCACCGAGGCTCGGGCCGGGCGAACCGGCAACCAATCCTGGCAACCAGCGAATCAAACTCGGCCACATCATGATCCAACACCACACACTACGACACCCCGGCCGGATGGCTGCCGCCCGCGCGCCCCAACCACTGCTTCTACGCCGCCGAGTACCTCACCGTGGCGGTCGACTACGACCTACCCGTCACCGCCGCGGACAACGCCACCCTCCACGACATCGCCCGCGGCTGCCCGTGAGCTCGGGTGGGTCCGCAGCCGGTCCGAGCCAGTGCTGTCACACCGCCGTACCCCGCGGTCGCCAGGCGCTCCCAGCAGCGCCTACTCTCCGGTCGCCACCGCCCGTTTCGGATCGTTCGACCACTGCGAGTACGAGCCCGGGTAGAGGGCGGCGTCGATGCCCGCGATCGCCAGCGCCGCGATCTGATGGGCAGCGGTGACGCCGGAGCCGCAGTACACCGCGACCGGGCCGTCGCCGAATCCCGCGAACCGTGCGCGCAGTTCTTCCGCATTCCGGAAATGCCCTGTGCCATCCAGGTTTTCAGCGGTCGGCGCGCTCACCGCGCCGGGGATGTGTCCGGGACGCGGATCGACCGGTTCGACCTCGCCGCGATACCGCTCGCCCGCGCGCGCGTCGAGCAGCACACCCGGCCATTTCGCGACGGCGTCGGCATCGACCATCGGCAAACCGCCGGGGCGCACCACCAGGTCACCACCCACCGGATCCGGTTCGGCGCCGGTCGCGACTTCCCCACCGGCCGCGATCCACGCGGGCAGCCCGCCGTCGAGGATGCGCACGTTGTCCACACCGGCCCAGCGCAGCAGCCACCACGCCCTCGCGGCCGCCATGCCGCCGGTCGCGTCGTAGACCACCACCGGGTCGCCCGAGCTCAATCCCCAACTGCGCGCGCATTTCTCGAAGGTGCCGGGATCGGGCAGCGGATGCCTGCCGCGCGGGGGCGCCGGCGCGGCGGCCAATTCGGTCTCCAGATCGACGAACACCGCGCCCGGAACATGCCCGTCGAGATAGTGCTGCGGGCCATCGGGATCGCCCAGCGCCCACCGCACATCGAGCAGGTGAATCGGCTTGTCCGCCAGCTCTTCCCGAAGCTCAGCCGAGGAAATCAATACCGCGCCCACTCCCACTCCTCCTCCAAGCCCCCGCCTGCGAAACCGTCCCCGACACCCTACGCATCGAACCGGCTCCGCGGCACCTATCGACGCACGACTTCACCCGGCAACGCAGGCCGAGCCGGTGACTCCGGCGCGGCAACGCACGCCGCCGGGCCCGCGAACCCGGTCGCATCGTTCACAGGCCGGTCGCGAAACTGGACCCACCATCGGCACGCACGAATCAGGCCACTTTCGCGAGACTGGCAGGCGACGACCCCCACTGCGTCGGGCAGTATCGGCACAATGTCGCAGGTCTCCACCACTTCGCCCGATATCGCCGACAAACCGGCGGGCATCGCACAGCCGCTCGGTGCGGGCGCCATCACGGCACTGGTCGGCTTCACGAGTTCGTTCGCGGTAGTGCTGAGTGGTTTGCGCGCGGTGGGGGCGAGTCCGGCGCAGGCCGCGTCGGGCCTGCTGATCCTGTGCTTCACCCAGGGCATCGGCATTCTGCTGCTGAGTGTGCGGTACCGGATCCCGATCACGCTGGCTTGGTCCACGCCGGGTGCCGCCCTGCTCGCGAGCACCGGACTGGTCGCGGGCGGCTGGCCGGGCGCGGTCGCGGCCTTCGCGGTGACCGGCGTACTGATCGTGATCACCGGGTTGTGGCAGCGGCTCGGCTCGCTGGTGGCCGCGATCCCCGTGCCGATCGCACAGGCGATGCTGGCCGGTGTCCTCGTTCCGCTGTGCCTGGCCCCGGTGCAGGCGCTGCGCACCTCGCCCGCCGTGGTGGTCCCGGTCATCGTGGTATGGCTGGTCCTGCAGCGGTTCGTACCCAAGTGGGCGGTGCTCGTCGCCTTCGCCACGGCGGCCGTCGGTACGGGCATCGACATCGTGGTGAACAACCGGCACCTGGAATTGTCCGCCATGGTCCCGACTGTGGAATGGACCGTCCCCCAATGGCATTGGCAGGCTGTTGTCGGCATCGCCATCCCGCTCTACATCGTCACCATGGCCTCGCAGAACATTCCGGGCGTCGCGGTGATGCGCTCGTTCGACTTCCAGGTCCCGTGGCGTCCGGCCATGCTCGTCACCGGTATCGGCACCATCCTCGGTGCGGCAGCGGGCGGCCACGCGATCAACCTCGCCGCGATCAGCGCCGCCCTCGCCGCCGCACCGTCGGCGAGCCCCGACCCCAAACGCCGGTGGATCGCCGCGGCGACAGCGGGCGCCGGCTACCTCGTCCTCGGCCTCGCCTCCGCCGCCCTGGTCACTCTCATCGCCGCCGCGCCGGTGGGCACCATCGAAACCGTCGCGGGCCTTGCCCTCCTCGCCACCCTCGCCGCCGCCCTGACCGGCGCGCTCAGCGACCCCGCCCATCGCATGGCAGCCCTGGTCACCTTCCTCGTCGCCGCCTCCGGCACCACCCTCTTCGGCATCGGCGGCGCCTTCTGGGCGCTGGTAGCCGGACTCGTCGTGCGCCGCTTCCTGCCCACCGGCACCTGAGGGTCCGGCGGCGGGGCCGAGTTCAGTTCGGTCCGGCCAGCCGGTCGAGCAACGGGCCGGTCCGCGGTCCCACCAGCTCACGCATGACCAGGGCCATATTGGTGCGCTCCACGCCGGGGATCTTCAGGATTCGGCCCGCGATGCGGTAGAGGTCGTCGGCGTCGCGGGCGACGATGCGGACGGTGAGATCGGTGGCGCCGGTCATCCCGCAGACCTCGGTGACCTCGGGGACATCGGCCAGCTCGTCCACCACGCTGTCGAGTCGGTGCTGGTCGACCACGACCGCGACGAACGCTGCCAGTGGGTAGCCGAGGGCGCGCGGTTCCACCCGGCGTTCGAAGCTGCCGAGCACCCCACCGCTGTCCCAGCGCGCCAGACGCGCCTGCACCGTGTTGCGCGACAGGCCGAGGCGCGCCGCGAGCTCCACCCCGGTGGCACGGGGATTGGCGTTCAGCTCGCGCAGCAAACGCGCGTCGGTGGCGTCGAGTGTCACGTCCGGTTCGCGACTGGTCATACAACGCAGTATGACAGCGCACCACCCCTGTAGACCATGCATTCTGCTCATGTGCGCGTGTACCGCTTGCGCACACCGCGTTATGGTGGATGCTGAGTGATACACATCGCACTCAGCGGAGTGGCGTACCTGCATCGGCCCACAAGGCGCGGTGGCGAGGAGGCGATCACGATGTCGCAGAAGCAGACCTACCCGGTCCAGCTGGTTCAGCCCGACGGCCGCCGGGTGTTCGACAGGGAGCACGGCGCGCTCGTCGCCGACATCGATGCCGAGCGGTTGCGGCAGCTGTATCGGGACATGGTGATCACCCGCCGGATCGACATCGAGGCGACCGCGTTGCAACGCCAGGGCCAGCTCGGATTGTGGCCGCCGCTGCTCGGCCAGGAAGCCGCGCAGGTCGGCTCGGCGCACGCGCTGCACCCCGACGACTACGTGTTCTGCTCCTACCGCGAAACCGCCGTCGCCTACTGCCGTGGCGTCGCGCCCGAGCAGCTCACCGCCCTCTGGCGCGGCGTCTCGCACCACTGCTGGGACCCCGGCGAGGTCAAGATGACCAATGCCAATATCGTGGTCGGATCCCAGGGGCTGCACGCGACCGGTTACGCCTTCGCCGCCCATCTCGACGGCGCCGATATCGCCACCATCGCCTACTTCGGCGACGGTGCGACGAGCCAGGGCGACCTCGCCGAGGCACTCGGATTCGCCGCGGCGTGGAGCGCGCCGGTCGTGTTCTTCTGCCAGAACAACCAGTGGGCGATCAGCGAACCGGTGGCCGTGCAGAGCCATACCCCGCTGGTACGCCGAGCCGATGGCTACGGGATTCCGGGCGTGCAGGTCGACGGCAACGATGTGCTCGCCGTCCTCGCGGTCACCCGCCAGGCCGTCGAACGCGCGCGCACCGGCGGCGGCCCCACCTTCATCGAGGCGATGACCTACCGGATGGGCCCGCACACCACCGCCGACGACCCGACCCGCTACCGCACCGCCGCCGACACCGAGTACTGGGCCCAGCGCGACCCCATCGAGCGCGTGCGTCTACTCCTCGACCGCGATGGCGACCTCTCCCCCGAATTCGCCCAGCAGGTCACCGACGAGGCCGACGAGGTCGCCCGCCGGCTGCGCACCGCGACAATCGAGATGCCCGACCCCGATCCCGTGCGGATGTTCGACAACGTCTACGCGACCGAGCATCCACTGATGACCGAAGAGCGCCAACAGCTCTCGGCCTACCTCGCCGAAGGAGCGCAGTCATGATCACCACCTTCGCCGGCGCCCTCAACGTCGGCCTGCGCAGCGCGATGGAAGACGACGCCAAAGTCGTCCTGCTCGGCGAGGACATCGGCCGGCTCGGTGGTGTGTTCCGCGTAACCGACACCTTGCAGAAGGATTTCGGCGACAATCGCGTCATCGACACACCACTGGCCGAATCCGGCATCGTCGGAACGGCTTTCGGGATGGCGTTGCGCGGATACCGCCCCGTGGTGGAGATCCAGTTCGACGGTTTCGTCTATCCGGCCTTCGACCAGATCGTGTCGCAGGTGGCCAAGATCCACAACCGTACCAGCGGAAAAGTGAAGGCACCGTTGACGATCCGCATTCCGTTCGGCGGTGGCATCGGCGCGGTCGAGCACCATTCGGAATCACCCGAGGTGTATTTCGCGCATACCGCGGGCCTTCGCGTTGTATCACCGAGTACGCCCGCCGACGCGTATTCGATGATTCGCCAGGCGATCTCACTGGACGACCCGGTGATCTTCTTCGAACCGAAACGTCGCTATTGGGACAAGGCCGACGTAGATTTCGAAGGCGAACCGGATCTGCCCCTGCACAGGGCCAGGGTCTGCACCCGCGGTGCCGACGCCACCGTCGTCGCCTACGGCGGTACCGTCGCCACCGCGCTCACCGCGGCGAAGATCGCCGCCGAGGAAGGACATTCGCTCGAAGTGATCGACCTGCGCAGTCTCTCGCCGATCGACGTCGACACGATCGCGGAATCGGTGGACAAGACCGGCAGGCTGGTCATCGTGCACGAGGCGCCCGTGTTCGCCGGGCTCGGCGCCGAGATCGCGGCCCGCGTCACCGAACGCTGCTTCTATCACCTCGAGGCGCCGGTGCTGCGCGTCGGTGGCTACGACATCCCCTACCCCCCGGCTAAGCTCGAAAAGCACCACCTGCCCGACCCCGACCGCATTCTGGCGGCGGTCGACCGCTGTCTAGCCGCGTGATGAAAGGTGCCCTCGTGCCGGAACCAGCCGCCGATGACGACGGTCATGTTCTCGAGTTCCGCCTTCCCGACCTGGGTGAAGGCCTGGCCGACGGCGACCTGGTGTCCTGGGCCGTCGCGGTCGGCGACACGGTGGAACTGAACCAGACCATCGCCGAGGTGGAGACCGCGAAGGCGGTGGTGGCGCTGCCGTCGCCGTTCTCCGGGGTCGTGGTCGAACTGCTCGCTCAGCCCGGTGACACCGTCCCGGTCGGCGCGCCGCTGATCCGGGTGCGCAACGATCTCGAGGTGTCGGCCCCACCGACCGCGGAGCCCCGCACGAACGTGCTGGTGGGTTATGGGCCCGAGGCCGAATCGACCTCGCGGAGAAGGAAAGCCACGCCGTCCATGGCCTCTAGCACGCCGAGCACCCATCGCGCCGCCGCGACTCCCGCAGCCCGCAAACTGGCCAAGGAACTCGGCATCGACCTGTGGTTCGTCGCGGGGTCGGGGCCGGAGGGCGCGGTCACCGTCGACGATGTGCGCTCGGCCGTGCCGGTGACCCAGCCGCGCACCCCCGCCCGCCTCGGCGATGTCGTGCGCGCTCCGTCCAACGGCCACATCACCGACGGGGACGGCCTGATCGAGCCGACCGCCCGGGAAGAACGCACTCCCGTCACGGGCATCCGGAAGCGCACCGCCGCCGCGATGCAGGCCAGTTCGCGCACGATTCCCCAGGCCAGCACCTTCGTCACCGTCGACTGCACCGCCTCGATGGAACTGCTCGATCACCTGCGCACCACCAAGTCCTTCGAAGGTCTCACGCTCACGCCACTGGCGCTGGTCGCCAAGGCCACGCTGGCGGCGATCGCGGAGTATCCGGGGATCAATACCGCGTGGGACGAGCAGAATCAGGAGATCGTCACCAAGCACTATGTGAATCTCGGGATCGCGGTCGCCTCGGATCGCGGCCTGATAGTGCCCAATCTCAAAGAGGCTCAGTCGCTGAGCTTGCGCGAGCTGTGCCGCGAGATCAGCTGGGCGGCCGACACCGCCCGCTCCGGCAACGCCACCCCGAACGACCTGCGCGGCGGCACCTTCACCCTCACCAACGTGGGCGTCTTCGGTGTCGACAGCGGCGTCGCGCTGGTGAATCCGGGCGAGGCCGCGATCCTGTGCCTCGGCTCGATCCGCAAGCGCCCCTGGGTTTTCCGTGACGAACTGGCCGTGCGCTGGGTCACCACCCTCGGCCTCAGCTTCGACCACCGCATGGTCGACGGCGAGCTCGGCGCCCGCTTCCTCGCCACCACAGCGGGTTTCCTGGAGGACCCGTTGACGCTGCTCAGCCGCATCTGAGCACGCGTCGGGACCCGGCCGTATAGTTCGGGCCGGTGCGCGTCCGACCGGACCGCGCACCGTGCAAACGAATTTCGGCAGGTGTATCCGAGGAAAAAGGGGGCGTCATGGGGTATCCGTACGAGCAGCAGCAAGGTCAGGGCTATCCGCCGGTCGGGCAGCAGGGCTACAACCCGTATAGTCAAGCCCTTCCCGGGTACGGCGCACCGGGCCCCGGCGCTCCCGGATACGGCGTTCCCGGGCCCGGGTACGGCGCTCCCGGATACGGAACGCCCGGCCCTGGCGCACCCGGATACGGCTATCCCCAACCACCCGCTACCGGGGGCACGGCGATCACCGCAGCTGTGCTCGCCCTGCTGCTTTCCTTGGTAGGCGCGGCAGGGTTGGCGATCGGCTACGCGATGGTGGGGGACAACAGCGCCGGCCCGCTGGTCCAGTTGCCGGACGGCAGCTTCGGGTACAAGTCCGTGCCCGTCTCGTCCATGGTGATGACCTACTTCGTGGTCGGAGCCGTCGTCGCCGGGCTGTGGTTCATCGGCGCGACGCTGCTGTTCCTCCGCAAATCGGCCGGCCGAGTGATCATCATCATCCTGGCGTCGCTCACCGCGCTCGGCGGCCTCGTCTCCCTCGTGTTCACTCTCGGATCCGGGGTGAGCTCGGTCGCGGGTGTGGCCATCGGCCTGATCCAAGCCGGGTTCGCGACGCTGATCCTGTGCCTGGCCGCGGCCGGGTCGACCGGGCGCTGGATCCGGGCAGCACAGCAGCAACCGAACTACCCACAGGGCGGCTACCAGCAGTATTGAACCCACCGGGTGATTTATCCGACCCGCAACGCCGACGAAACACGGCGCTCACTCACGGTAAAAAATGGGGACTACAACCTGTTACATGAGTGAGGCGCATCCCGTCGACACCCGGTTGCCGTTCGCTCGGCAACTGGCGTTCGGCATCCAGCACGTCCTGATCATGTACACCGGCTGTATCACCGTGCCGCTGGTCTTCGGCGCGGCCGCGGGGCTGGACCGGGCGACGATCGCGCTGTTGATCAGTGCGGACCTGCTGGTCGCGGGCATCATCACGCTGGTGCAGAGCCTCGGTGTCGGCAAGCTGGCCGGTGCGCGGTTGCCGATCGTCTGCGGCGCAACGTTCGTCGGGCTCAACCCGATGATCCTGATCGCCAAGGAGTACGGCCTCGACGCCGTGTACGGGTCGATGCTGGTCGGCGGTGTGGTCGGGGTGGCGCTGGCGTGGCCGTTCGCGCGGGTGGTGCGGTTCTTCCCGCCACTGGTCACCGGAACCGTCCTGACCGTGGTCGGGGTATCGCTGATCGGGGTCGCCGGGGGCCTGATCATCGGGACCGACCCGAAGTCGGCCGGCTTCGCCTCGCCCTCCAATATCGGGCTGGCGGCGGTGGTGGTGCTGATCGCGGTGGGCTTCGTCTGCCTCGGACGCGGCGTGTGGTCGCAACTCGGTGTGCTGATCGCGCTGGTCGCGGGCATCGTGATCGCGCTGCCGATGGGACTGATCACCACCGCCGGGATCGGTACCGCCGACTGGATAGGGATCCCGCAGCCGTTCCACTTCGGGTCGCCACAGTTCCCGGTGACCGCCGTGGTGGCGATGAGCATCGTGATGGCCGTGGTGTTCGCCGAGTCGACCGCGAGCATGCTGGCGATCAGCGAGATCACCGGAAAACCACTGAGCAGGGGCGATCTCGCGCGCGGCCTGGTGGGCGACGGCCTGTCGGGTGTGCTCGGCGGCATCTTCACCGCGTTCGTCGACACGATCTTCAATCAGAACGTCGGCGCGGTCGCCACGACCAGGGTCTTCAGCCGGTATGTCACCGCGGTGAGCGGCGCGATACTGGTGGTGCTCGGGCTGGTGCCCCGAATCGGCGAGGTGGTCGCGGTGATTCCGAAGCCGGTGGTCGGCGGCGTCGGGCTGGTGCTGTTCGCGACGGTCGCCATCGTCGGCGTCACCACACTGCTCGAAGCCGATCTGACGGACCGGGTCAACGCGACCGTCGCGGCCACCGCCATCGGCATCGGCCTGCTGCCGGTGTTCACCAAGGACATGTTCGACAAGTTCCCCACCTCGGCGCAGATCCTTCTCGACAGCGGCGTCACCCTCGGCGCGGCCACCGCGTTCTTGCTGAACCTGGTCTTCAACCACACCCCGCTCGGCGCGATGGCCCGCGCCGCGATCGTCACACCGGCCGATACGGAAGAACCCGCCACCGAAGACGAACCAACGACCACGAGCGCCGCCGTCGCCACCTGATCGAGCCATAAACCACACCGCAGCACCGCCATGACCGCACTCCCAGCCCCGCACATCCCGACCTCGAGGAGGGATCGCCGACGAAGTCGGCGGTTCGCGCCCGTCCCGTCGATCAGGTGCCGTTGCGTAGGCGACGAAGGAGCAAGCAACGGCACCGAATCGGCACTTTCGGTCACGCCGACTGGCCAGAGCAGC
>NZ_JBSFTG010000023.1:0-78293 GCF_053590715.1 Nocardia sp. NPDC003183 | reverse complement strand
GCAAGCCCCGGTGCCTGACCGGCGGCCCCTCAGGGCCGCGGACACGCGCGCGCCAGCGCGCCAAAAACACAGCGTCAAACCGTCCTGGGACTACCAACCCTTGTCAGCCGATCCGCCCGAGCACCAACTCCCCTGGCTTCCCATCCGGCGCGGACTCGATCGTCACAGCTCCCTCGAGCGCCGCCAAAGCCCCAGCAAATGCATCCGGCGTATCCGTGTGCAACGTCAACAGCGCCTGCCCCACCACCACCAGGTCCCCCGGCTTGGCATGCATCTCGATCCCAGCGCCCGCTTGCACCTTCTCCCCTTGACGAGCACGCCCCGCCCCCAACCGCCAAGCAGCAACCCCCACCCCCATCGCATCGAGCCGGGTCAGCACCCCACTCGATTCGGCCCGCACGATCTCGGTATGCCGAGCGACGGGCAGAGCAGCGTCCGGATCCCCCCCTTGCGCCTGAATCATCGCCCGCCAGTGATCCATAGCCCGGCCGTCAGCGAGAACATCAGCAGGATCGATATGCAGCCCGGCTTGCGCGACCATCTCGCGGGCGAGCGTCAAAGTCAGCTCGACCACATCCGCAGGTCCCCCACCAGCGAGCACCTCCACCGACTCGGCCACCTCCATCGCATTGCCCGCGGTCCGCCCGAGCGGAGTATCCATCGCGGTCAGCAAGGCGACCGTGTTCACACCCGCATCGCGCCCGAGTTCGACCATCGCCGTGGCGAGTTCGCGAGCGCCGTCGAGAGTCTTCAAGAAGGCACCCGACCCGACTTTCACATCCAGGACCAGCGCCGCTGTCCCCTCGGCGATCTTCTTGCTCATGATCGAACTCGCGATCAACGGAATCGACTCGACCGTCCCTGTCACATCCCGCAGCGCGTAGAGCCGCTTGTCGGCCGGCGCCAGATCAGCACCCGCCGCGCAGATCACCGCGCCGATCGCCGGGTCGGCCAGGATCTCCCGCATCCGCGGCACCGTCACATCGGCCTGCCAGCCGGGGATCGACTCGAGCTTGTCCAGCGTCCCACCGGTGTGCCCGAGCCCTCGCCCGGACAACTGCGGCACCGCGGCCCCACACGCGGCCACCAGCGGAGCCAACGGGAGGGTGATCTTGTCGCCGACCCCACCGGTCGAATGCTTGTCGACGGTGGGTCGCGGCAGGTCGGTGAAGTCCATCCGGCTGCCCGACCCGATCATCGCCGCCGTCCACCGCGCGGTTTCGCGCCGGGTCATCCCCCGCCACACGATCGCCATGGCCAGGGCCGACATCTGCTCGTCGGCCACGATCCCCCGGGTGAACGCGTCCACCACCCAGTCGATCTGTGCGTCGGACAGCTCGCCGCCGTCACGCTTGGTAGTAATGACCGAAACCGCATCCAGTGCCGTCATGGCGCCAAGTCTGGCACTGCTGCCCGGCTACTGCTGCCCGGCCGCCAGATCATCCGGTCCGAAGGCGTAGGGCAGGAGCTCCGACAGCGGCTTCGGGCCGTCGGCGTGGTCCACCAGTAGTTCGCCCCCGCCGTGTTCGAACAGCAGCTGACGACAGCGCCCACACGGCATCAGGATTTCGCCGCGAGAATCGGTCACCGAGACGGCGACGAGACGGCCGCCACCCGACGCAAATAAGTTACCGACGAGTACGCATTCGGCACACAGGGTTAGCCCATATGAGACATTTTCCACATTGCATCCGCTCACAATTCGGCCATCCGCGCTGAGAGCAGCGGCGCCGACCGGGAAACCCGAGTACGGGGCGTACGCCGACCCCATTGCCCGAATTGCCATGTCATGCAACGTATTCCAGTCGATTTCGGGCATCGATAACCTCCAGCCGATCCCGCCGAACACCGGGAAACAGGGGCCGAAACACCAGTATCCGGCATCGAGAAAGGTAAACCTAACTCGCCTGTTTTACGCGCAACGCGCGGCACGCCGAATTAGTTCCGCGAAACAGAGGGGATTAGAGTTCACCGAAGATCGGTTCAGGTTCCCGGCGGCGGGCCAGCGCTCAAGAATACAGCGCAGCCACCTGGGCATTTGCCTCTCCACGCATGCCGGCGTCGGATCTGTGACCGGGTCCATCAACGACGTTGGAGGCACCGCACTCTATGACCACGATAGAAGCTCCGGCTCCGGCCCAGCCGAAGCGGAAGACGCTGTACCGCGGCGACCCTGGCATGTGGTCGTGGGCGCTGCACCGGATCACCGGTGTCACGCTGTTCTTCTTCCTCTTCGCGCATGTGTTGGACACGGCACTCGTCCGGGTCAACCCGGATACCTACGACCACGCGATCGAGCTCTACAAGAACCCCGTCGTGGCGTTGATGGAGATGGGTCTCGTCGTCGCCGTCCTGTTCCACGCCCTCAACGGTGTCCGGGTCATCCTGGTCGACTTCTGGTCCCAGGGTCCGCGATTCCAGAAGCAGATGCTGTGGATCGTCCTCACCATCTGGGTTCTGGTCTCCGCCGCGGGCGTCGGCCGCCAGTTCTTCTACCTGCTGACGGAGCACTGATATGTCTGCACCTGTCCTCGGCAAGTCCTACGATCGCCCGGCCAGCCTCGACTCCCCGCGTTCGCCGCGCGGCAAGTCGAACGGCAACTTCGAGAAGTACGCATGGCTGTTCATGCGCATCTCCGGCCTGTTCCTGATCGTCCTCGTGCTCGGCCACATGTTCATCATGCTGATGATCGACGGCGGCGTGAACCGGCTGAACTTCGCGTTCGTGGCCGGTCGCTGGTCGAGCCCGTTCTGGCAGTTCTGGGATCTGTCCATGCTGTGGCTGGCTCAGCTGCACGGCGGCAACGGTCTGCGCGTCATCATCGATGACTACTCGCGCAAGGACTCCACCCGGTTCTGGCTGAAGGTCATCCTCGTGCTGTCGATGATCCTGGTCGTCGCCGTCGGCACGTACGTCATCTTCACCTTCGACCCCAACATCACAGGTTAGGAACAGGCCACCTCGCATGAGTGAATCCCGTCCGATTCAGGAGCATCGCTACGACGTGGTCATCGTCGGCGCCGGTGGCGCGGGCATGCGCGCGGCGATCGAGGCCGGCCCGCGCGCTCGCACCGCGGTCCTGACCAAGCTGTACCCGACTCGCAGCCACACCGGCGCGGCCCAGGGCGGCATGTGCGCCGCGCTGGCCAACGTCGAAGAAGACAACTGGGAATGGCACACCTTCGACACCGTCAAGGGTGGCGACTACCTCGTCGACCAGGACGCCGCGGAGATCATGGCCAAAGAGGCCATCGACGCGGTCATGGACCTGGAGAAGATGGGCCTGCCGTTCAACCGCACGCCCGAGGGCAAGATCGACCAGCGTCGTTTCGGTGGCCACACCCGTGACCACGGCAAGGCGCCCGTGCGTCGCGCGTGTTATGCCGCCGACCGCACCGGTCACATGATCCTGCAGACGCTCTACCAGAACTGCGTCAAGCACGACGTCGAGTTCTACAACGAGTTCTACGTGCTCGACCTGGTGATGACCGAGTCCGACCGTGGCCCCGTCGCCACCGGCGTCGTCGCCTACGAGCTGTCGACCGGCGAGATCCACATCTTCCACGCGAAGTCGATCGTGTTCGCCACCGGCGGCTCGGGCCGCATGTACAAGACCACCTCGAACGCGCACACGCTGACCGGTGACGGCATGGCGATCGTGTTCCGCAAGGGCCTGCCGCTCGAGGACATGGAGTTCCACCAGTTCCACCCGACAGGCCTCGCCGGCCTCGGCATCCTCATCTCCGAGGCTGTCCGTGGCGAGGGCGGCATCCTGCGCAACGCCTCCGGTGAGCGCTTCATGGAGCGCTATGCCCCCACCATCAAGGACCTCGCGCCGCGTGACATCGTCGCCCGCTCGATGGTGCTCGAGGTGGCCGAGGGCCGTGGCGCCGGTCCGAACAAGGACTACGTCTACATCGACGTGACCCACCTCGGCGCCGACGTGCTCGAGGAGAAGCTGCCCGACATCACCGAGTTCGCGCGCACCTACCTCGGCGTGGACCCGGTGACCGAGTTGGTGCCGGTCATGCCGACCTGCCACTACGTCATGGGCGGTATCCCGACCAAGATCCGTGGCGAGGTGCTGCGCAACAACACCGACGTGGTCCCCGGCCTCTACGCCGCCGGTGAGTGCGCGTGCGTCTCGGTGCACGGAGCGAACCGTCTCGGCACCAACTCGCTGCTCGACATCAACGTGTTCGGCCGTCGCGCCGGCATCGCGGCCGCCGAGTACGCCAACCGCACCGAGTTCACCGAGATGCCGGAGAACCCGTCGCAGATGGTGATGGACTGGCTCGAGCTGATCCTGTCCGACCACGGCAACGAGCGCGTGGCCGACATCCGCACCGAGCTGCAGGCCACGATGGATGCGAACGCGGGCGTGTTCCGCACCGAGGAAACCCTCAAGAAGGTCCTCACCGATATCCACACGCTCAAGGAGCGCTACACCCGGATCACGGTGCAGGACAAGGGCAAGCGCTACAACAGCGACCTGCTCGAGGCCGTCGAGCTGGGCTTCCTGCTCGAGCTGGCCGAAGTCACCGTCGTCGGCGCGCTCAACCGCAAGGAATCGCGTGGCGGCCACGCTCGCGAGGACTACCCGGACCGCGACGACACGAACTTCATGCGGCACACGATGGCGTACAAGGAGGGCCCGGAGCTCATCTCCGAGATCCGCCTCGACTTCAAGCCGGTGGTGCAGACCCGCTACGAGCCGATGGAGCGTAAGTACTGATGACTGCTGTTATCGAACCCACCAAGCAGAAGCCGGCGCCGGTCCCCGAGGGCTCGGTCATGGTCACCGTCAAGATCGCCCGGTTCAGCACCGAGGACGACAAGGGCGCGCACTGGGACTCGTTCCAGGTGCCGGTCCTGCCGACCGACCGCTTCCTCAACGTGCTCATCTACATCAAGTCCTACCTGGACGGCACCCTCACCTTCCGGCGCTCCTGCGCCCACGGTGTGTGTGGCTCCGACGCCATGCGGATCAACGGTGTGAACCGGCTGGCCTGCAAGGTGCTGATGAAGGACATGCTGCCCAAGGGCGACAAGACCCTCACCATGACCGTCGAGCCGATCCGCGGCCTGCCCGTGGAGAAGGATCTCGTGGTCGACATGGAGCCGTTCTTCGACGCGTTCCGCGCGGTGAAGCCGTACCTGATGACCTCGGGTAACGAGCCCACCCGCGAACAGATCCAGAGCCAGGCCGACCGGGCCCGCTTCGATGACACCACCAAGTGCATCCTGTGCGCCTGCTGCACCACGTCGTGCCCCGTGTACTGGACCGACGGCAGCTACTTCGGCCCGGCCGCGATCGTGAACGCCCACCGCTTCATCTTCGACAGCCGCGACGAAGGCGCCCGCGAGCGCCTCGACATCCTCAACGACGTCGAAGGTGTCTGGCGCTGCCGCACCACCTTCAACTGCACCGACGCGTGCCCCCGTGGCATCGAGGTCACCAAGGCGATCCAGGAAGTCAAGCGGGCCCTGCTCTTCACCCGCTGACCTTCTCGCTTGTCAGGCCGTCCACACCGAAAGGTGTGGGCGGCCTTTGTCGTTGGTCGGCACTTGCGGGGAATGACGACAGGGTGGATAGTGTTACTATCCATAGTAGATAGTGTCAGTATCCATTCTGGGAGTACTTATGATCACCCTCGTCGCCCTGGTCGGCTCGCTCGTCGTCTTTCGCACGCTCGGAGCGCTCGGCGTACCCCGTTTCGCCTCGTGGTCCGCCGGCGCCGCCCACGCACTGGCCGTCATGCTGGTGATGACGGGCACCGCGCACTTCATGCCCGCGAGCGTCACCGTGATGCCCAACTACGCCGACATGGTCGCCATGATCCCGCCCTTCGTCCCGTTCCCCGGCTTCACGGTCCTGGCCAGCGGCGTCCTGGAACTCCTCGCCGCACTCGGCCTGATCCTCACCCGCACGAGGTGGATCGCGGGCTGGGCCCTGGTGCCGCTGTTCCTCCTGCTCCTCCCCGCCAACATCTACGCCGCCCTCAACGACATCCCGTTCGCGGGCGAGCCCGCATCGCCCCTGTGGCAGCGAATCCCGGAACAGGCGCTCTACATCGGGTTCGCAGTATGGGCGACCCGATCGGCACCCCGAGTCCTGCCCGCACTACGGCGACAGGAGCCGTCGCCGATCTGAACGCCTGACCGACAAAGGCCATCAGCGTCGAATGATGTTGGTGGCCTTCGTCATTGACAACCAGTACCCCTACCTCGTTCTGACACACCATGTCCCGTCAGACGCACTAGCGGTAATGGGAGGCCGCGTCCAAGACGGCGGTTCGATAGGAACGGCCGAAGAGGACGGCGTGGGCCAGGAGGAGGTGGAGCTGATGGAGGGGGATGCGGGTTTGCCAATCGGGGGCCAAGGGGTGGACGTCGTTGTAGGCGGCGACGATTCGGGGGAGGTAGGGGGCGCCGCCGAAGAGGGACAGGGTGGACACGTCCGTTTCGGGATGGCCTCCGTGGGCGGCGGGGTCGATCAGCCAGGGGGTGCCGGAGGGGCCCCAGAGGATGTTTCCCGGCCAGAGGTCACCGTGGATTCGGGCAGGGGCTTCGTCGGGGGCTTCGATGTGGATCGATTCGATGTGGGTGGCGTCGGCGGGGTCGAGGGCGCCCGCGTCGACGGCGAGTTTCAGGTACGGCAGGATTCGGCGTTCGCGGTACCAGGTGGGCCAGTCCTCGCCGGGGGTGTTGTCGAGGGGCAGACCGGCGAGGAAACCCGTGGCGGCAGCGCCGAATTCGGGGGCGCCCGCGCTGTGGGTCACCGCCAATCCCGCACCGAATCGTTCGGCGGCAGCGGCGGTCGGCTCAGCATGGTCGACCCACTGCATCAATAGCAGTTCATCGGTCTGCGCGTACAACTCCGGCACCGCGACACCACCGGCCTCTCGTAGCCAGCGAAGCCCTTGCGCCTCCGCCGCGAAGAGTCCGGACGGAGCGGGCGCCCGCTCGGCGGTCGGGGCGGCGGACACCCCGCCGGGCCAGGTTTTCAGGAACAGATGCGTCCCGTCGTCGAGCGCGATCCGCTCGGCGACGCTGATCGACCCACCCGCGACGGGCGTCGTCCGCAGCCGCTGATGAGCGAGGAACGTCGGAAGCAGGTGCGGGTGCGCACGCAGAAACGGCAGGTCCACGCCGCCATCTTGCCCAGGACCGCTGGTGGTGGTCGGCGAATCGGAGGATCCCGGGCCGGACCACGCCTCCCGAGCCCATCGAACCAGTTTGTGAACAGGTATTACTAAACACTGTTCATAAACGGTTCCGACGTGGTTTCATCGTGGTGAACGTGTTCCACATCACGGTGCGAAGTCCGCGCACCGGATCGAAGGAGACTGCCGTGACCAGCACAAACATCCCCGCGGGATTCGATTTCACCGATCCCGACCTCCTCGCCAGCCGATTGCCGATCGAGGAGTTCGCGCAATTGCGGCGCACCGCGCCGGTCTGGTGGTGCGCGCAGCCCGACCGCGCCAGCGGGTTCGACGACGGCGGGTACTGGGTGGTGTCCAAGCTGGCCGACATCAAGGAGATCTCGAAGAATCCGGAGGACTTCTCCTCGCACGAGAACACGGCGATCATCCGGTTCAACGAGGAGACCACGCGCGAGCAGATCGACATGCTCGGCAACATGCTCATGCTGAACCTGGATCCGCCGCAGCACACCAAGATCCGGCGCATCGTGTCGAAGGGCTTCACCCCGCGCGCGGTGGAGAACCTGCGGGCCGCGCTCACCGAGCGGGCCGAGAAGATCGTGTGGGAGGCCAAGAAGTCCGGTCGCGGCGACTTCGTCGAGCAGATCGCGTGCGAGCTGCCGCTGCAGGCCATCGCCGAGCTGATCGGCGTGCCGCAGGAGGACCGCATGAAGCTGTTCGACTGGACCAACCAGATGATCTCCTACGACGATCCGGAGTTCGAGGGCAATCACCACACCGCGACCGCCGAGGTGATGGGCTACGCCTGGAACATGGCCGAACAGCGTCGCGGCTGTCCGGCCTCCGACATCGTCACCCAGCTGGTCAACGCCGACGTCGACGGCGAGCACCTCGGTTCGGACGAGTTCGCGTTCTTCGTCATCCTGCTCGCGGTGGCGGGCAACGAGACCACCCGCAATTCGATCACCCACGGCATGAAGGCCTTCGTCGACAACCCGGACCAGTGGGAGCTCTACAAGCAGCAGCGCCCGCGCACCGCACCGGACGAGATCGTGCGCTGGGCGACGCCGGTGACCGCGTTCCAGCGCACCGCGACGCGTGACCTGGAACTGGGCGGGCAGCAGATCAAGAAGGGCCAGCGGATCGGATTGTTCTACAGCTCGGCCAATTTCGACGAAGACGCCTTCGCCGACCCGTTCCGGTTCGACGTCCTGCGCGATCCCAACCCGCACGTCGGCTTCGGCGGCACCGGAACGCACTACTGTGTCGGCGCGAATCTGGCCCGCCTGGAGATCGACCTGATGTTCAATGCCATTGCCGACGCGATGCCGAACCTGCGCCAGGTCTCCGATCCGGTGCGGCTGCGCAGCGGCTGGCTCAACGGCATCAAGCGGTGGGAAGTCGAATACGCTTGAACCGACACATGATCGAAGGGGTGGCCGCTTGACGGGCAAGGCACGTGGCCGTGTGCCTGTCGTGACCGACGCCGATATCCGGCGGGTCACGCGGGCGCTGCTGGCCGGGCAAGGCCCCGATTCGGTCACCCTGCGGGCGATCGCACGCGAACTCGGCGTCACCGCGCCCGCGTTGTACCGGCACTATTCGTCGCGCGACGAGTTGATCGAGCGGATGCGGGTGGAGTTCTGCGCCGATCTGGCCGAGTTCCTCTCGACGGAGATCGAGCCGCTGCCCGACGACGGCGCGGTGCAGTTCCTGGCCATCTGCCGGGGGTTCCGGCACTGGGCGCTGGCGAACCCGCGGGAATTCACGCTGGTGTTCGCCTCGCCCACCTCGGGGCGGCCGATGATGCGCCGCTTCGACGAGCCCTTCGGCCGGATCTTCCTTGCCGCGGCGGGCAGGCTGCTGGCGAACTTCGAGATCGCCACCCCACCGGGCGAGACCATCCCGGCCGCGTTGCGCGAGGACCTCATCGGCTTCCAGACCGACCTGCTGGCCATGCTCTCGGAGTCCGGACAGAAGTTCCCCGCCGAGAAGCTGGATCTCGGCGTGACCTACCTGATGGTGCAGATCTGGGCCCGGCTGTTCGGCCACGTCACCCTCGAGGTGTTCGGCAACTATCCGATCCCCCTGGCCGATCCGGAGATCATGTTCGACGCCATGCTCGCGGATCTGGCTCGCACCACCGGTTTCGCAGGCTGAGGCGCCTCCGCGCCGTCAAGGCAAAGGTGGTGCGGTGGACCAGGTTTCGCCCGCGACCACGATGTGGTCGAGGTAGCGCAGACCTACCGTGCGGGCGGCTTGGTGGAGCAGGGTGCTGGCTCGGCGGTCGTCGGGGCTGGGGGCCGGGTCGCCGGAGGGGTGATTGTGGACCACGGCGAAGGCTCTGCCGTCGTGGCGCAGGACGGTGTTGAGGATTTCCCGGACGGGGACGGCGACGTGGTCGATGGCGCCTTCGGCGACGAAAGCGCGGTGGCGCAGACGGTTCTGGGTGTCGCAGACGAGCACGAGAAGTCGCTCCACCCGGGCGCCCGCGAAGAGCGGGATCGCCGCTGCCGCGATGTCTTCGGGCGTGGTGAGCTGCGGCAGCGAATCGGTGGGCGTGCGTGAGCGGGTGCCGAGGTGGAAAGCCGCGACGACCGTGGCGGCTTTGGCCGGGCCGATGCCCGCGCGGGCAGCCAGTTCTTCGGGGCGGGCGGCGGAGAGTTCGGCCAATCCGCCGTAGTCGCCGATCAATTGGGCGGCGACCTCCAACGCGGATCGGCCGCGAGTCCCCTGGCCGAGCAGCAGCGCCAGTAGCTCGCCGTCGCTGAGCGCGTGCGGGCCCAGCATCAGCAGCCGCTCGCGCGGACGTTGGGCGACAGGCAAACTCGCGATCGGAACCGACATCGTTTCCCCCTGCGGATCGGTGACTGACTGTCGATGATCGCAGGGGGTACCGACAAGTCCGGGCTACCCCTCGGCCACCACGTGGGTGACGAAACCCGAACCCGGATCCACCCGCTAGGTGGGCTCCGCGCTGAAAACCGAATCGGCCATCAGCCGTTCCAAATTGCGTAGCTGGCGTTCGTGCACAACGATGCGGCGCAGCGCCTCGTTGACGGTGGCATTGCTGTCGGCGGTGCCCATGATGTCGGCCGCAGCGGCCAGCAGGCGCTGATCGAGATCTATTCGCAGGTTGCGCACGCATCCTCCTCTTCTACGATCGCAATCTTGCGCGATGGCGGCTCGGCTCGTCCGCTAATTCACCGCGTCGTTACCGAAACCACGCGTTCGCAAGTCCACACAGCGGCAGTCGGCATCGGACAGCAAGCACACAGAAAACACAGTTCACCGCCGGAATCCGACGGCGACCACCCCTGCAACTGTGCAGTTTGCGTAGTTGCCGGCGTGGTTGTTGTCGCGACGGGAATGCGGTGCTTGCCTGGAGTCATGTTCACCGAGGCCCAGCTCTACTCGCCGGTGACGCGCGAGCGTGACGGCGATGTGACGGTGCATCTGAGCGATGACCACCCCGGCGTGCACGACGAGCACTACCGCGCGCGCCGCAACGCCATCGCCGCGCTCGCACTCGACTACTCCCCCGGCGCCCCCGTACCCCACATCGACTACACCGATGACGAGCAGCGGGTATGGCGGATCGCCTCGGCCGAGCTGGCCCGCAAACACGAGGTCTATGCCTGCCGTGAGGTCAGGGAGGCAGCGGGCAACCTCGCCCTCCCGCACGATCACATCCCGCAACTCGACGAGGTGTCGCGGCTGCTCACCCCCCTCTCCGGCTTTCGCTACGTGCCCGCCGCCGGCCTCGTTCCGCTGCGCGAGTTCTTCGGTTCCTTCGCCGAGCGCACCTTCCACTCCACCCAGTACATCCGCCACCACTCCGCCCCGCTGTACACCCCGGAACCCGATGCGATCCACGAGATCATCGGCCACGCCAACCAGATCGCCAGCCCGCGTTTCGCGGCGCTGTACGAGACGGTCGGTGGCGCGGTGGCGCGGCTGGAGACCGACAGCGCGCTGAAATTCCTCGCCGATGTCTTCTGGTTCTCGCTCGAGTTCGGTGTGGTCAGGGAGAACGACGAAATCCGTTGCTACGGCGCCGGACTGCTGTCGTCCTATGGCGAGATCGACGAATTCCGGCACGCCCTGCTCCGTCCGCTCGATGTCGCGGAGATGGGCACCATCGCCTACGACATCACCCATTACCAGCCGGTGCTGTTCTGTGCGGATTCGGTGGACCAGATCGTCGGCGTGCTCGGCGAATTCTTCGCGACCATGGATGACGAAACACCGGCCAGACTCGGTCACCCCACCCGGGCTGTCTCGTAGCTATCTCCGAAAACGTTGCTACAGAACACAGTTCAACATTTTATGTTTCTCACTTGTTGGGACCCGACACGCGCGACCGATGCGCGACTGTTACCTTCGACCCGTTCTTCGAGCTTTTTGAAAGGGTCGGGTAGACCGAAAATGACTGTGGACGTGACAGATACGCAGGCCGAACAGAACCCGGAACCGGAAGCGCCCCTGTGGCTGCAGGGCCGGGAAGCCGTGATCGCCGCCGCGGCGCCGGAGGAATGGCGCGGCAACGTTCCCGACTACGAACTGAGCCACGAGGTGATCCCGCGCGAGCGCAGCGTCGAGCACGCGCCCGGCTCGCTCGAGGCGATCGTCGAGGACCTGGTGAAGGTCTTCGAGATGGAGGTCTCGCACAAGGCCGACCCCGCGACGTGGCTGTCGGTGGTGGCCGACCAGTACCGAGGCCGGGTCAACGGCGGGACGTGGCAGGACGCCGAGGAGTTCGCTCGGATCGGCAGCTACAACATCCTGATCGGCGACAACCCGTACTACGACTCCGCCAACGAGACCTTCGACTCCTCGCACCACATCTTCCACACCGCCTTCCCCGGCGGGTTCTTCTGGGAGGTCCAGGAAGTGCTGTCGGGCCCGCCGTCGGTGAGCTTCCGCTGGCGGCACTGGGGCAAGTTCGAGGGCGAGTACAAGGGCCACCAGCCCACCGGTGAGCAGATCGAGATGTTCGGTGTGACCATCGCCCGCGTCAGCGAGGACCTGCGCATCCTCGAGCTGGAGCACTTCTACGACAACAACAAGCTGCTGGGCCCGCTGGCACACGGCTGCCCCGTGCAGCACGGCAAGGCCGACTAGTCAGGTCCGATCGCTGCCGTTCGGTGCGTCGTCCGGACCGAACGGCAGCCCGGCCTGCAGGAACCGCAGGGCGTGACCGACATTCTCGGCATTGACCGGCGTGGTGGTCACGATGGCGAGCATGGTGCCGATCATCGCGCCCGCGGCCACCCGCACCTCGAAATCGTCGGCAGCCCGGCCGGTGTATTCGGCCATCAGGTGCGCCGCCAATTCGATGCTGCGCTGGAATTCCAGGCCGATCGCCGGGCGCAGCTCCGGGACGTGGTACAGCAGTGCGTGCCGTTCCTGCTCGAAGGCCATGTCGGCGGCCGACATGGCCGAGAACACTGCCTCCGTGGCGTTGCGGAAGGCGGTCAGCGGGTGCAGGCCGCGCGGTTGCGCCTCCAGCGCTTCGATCATCAGCGCGTCCTGATCATCGGCGATGACCAGCTGTTCCTTGGTCGGGAAGTAGCGGAAGAAGGTGCTCGGGGATACCTCGGCCGCCGCCGCGATCTGCTCCACCGTGGTCTCGGTGTAGCCCTGTTCCCGGAACAGCCGGAACGCCTCGACCCTGATGGTTCGGCGGGTCCGCTCCTTCTTCCGCTCGCGTAGCGACATCTCAACCGACATGTATCGATTCTGCCGCATCCGTCTCGGTAACCGGTGCCGTCGGTCGCCGCAGCCACAGCGCGGTGCCGAGTCCGGCGACCAGACACAGCGCCGCGCACAGCCCGAGCATGGTGTCCATGCCCGTGACGAAGGCCTGCTGTACCTGCGCCAGCATCACCGGATCACCGGTCTCCCGCGCGTGGGCGACGCCCGCGTTGACACCGTCGGAGATCGGTGCGCGGTCGAGCGCGCCGAGGTCGGCGCGGTACCAGGTGGACAGCACGGTGCCGAGCACGGCAACGCCGATGGTGCCACCCGCCTGCCGAAGTGCTTGCAGCAGTGCCGAACCCGACCCGGAACCGGCGGCGGTGAGCTCCCCGAGCGCCATGCCCATGGCGGCGGGCATGACCAGACCCATCCCGATACCGAGCACTGTGGTCCACAGCGCGGTCAGACCGTAACCGCTGTCGACCCGAGTGAGCGTGCCGAGCCCGATTCCGCCCGCGAGTACCAGGAACCCGGCGGTGAGCATGACCCGCAGGCCGAGCCGCGGCAGCAACATGTCGACCAACCTGCTGCCGATCACCAGCCCGCCGATCATCGGCAACAGCCGCAACCCGCTACCGAGCGCATCGACCCCGAGGACGGCCTGGAAATACTGCGGGACGGTGAAGAACATCCCGAACATGGCGAAACTGACGAGGATGGACAGCGCTGTACCCCAACGGAATCCGGGAGTGGCGAACAGCGCGAGGTCGATCAGCGGGTGCGCGGTGCGACGCTGCCACCACAGGAACACGGCGAGCAGCGCGGCGCCCGCCACCACAACGAGCCACGCCGCGATGTCGCCCCAGCCCCGTTCGCCGATCCGGATGAAACCGTAGGTCAGCCCGAGCATGCCCGCCGCCGACAGCAGCGCACCCACGATGTCGATGCGAAAGCCGCTGTCGCCGTGTGATTCCGGGACCAGGGTCGCCACCGCAACCGCCCCGATGATCACCAGCGGCACATTGATGAGGAACACCGAACCCCACCAGTAGTGCTGCAGCAGCCAGCCGCCGACGATCGGACCGAGCGGCAGACCGATCGCGGTCGAGGTGACCCAGATCGTCACCGCGCATTGCCGTTGCGCCGGTTCGCTGAACAGCACCGGCAGCACGGCCATCGACAGCGGCATCATCGCGGCGGCGGCGACGCCGAGCGCCACTCTGGCCGCGATGAGCTGGCCCGCCGAATCGGCGAACGCGCAGGCCAGCGAGGCCACACCGAACAGCACCAGCGCTGCCAGCAGGACCTTCTTGCGCCCGTACCGGTCGCCGAGCGCGCCCGCGGGCAACATCAGCGCGGCCAGAGCCAGCGTGTAAGCGCTGCTGAACCACTGCAGCGCAGCGGTATTCGCATCCAGGTCCACCGCGAGCGTCGGGATGGCCACCGTGAGCACGGTGACGTCGAGTCCGATGGTGAGCATCGCCACGGCAAGCGCGCCGAGCGCGAGCCAGCGGCGGGTGTCTTCCGTCCGCATATCTCCTCCAAATTGAGAGCTACTACTTTTTGATAGTAACTCTCATTTGCTAGTTCATGTCAACACCTTTGCCGAGTCCAAGCCTGTCAGCTCGTGGACCGGCGAACGCGCCACAGCAGCGACTACTAGGCTGCGAGGCGATGAGGATTCGTGAAGTCGGCCTGCGCGCCGCATGCCTTCTCGGTGCTGCCGTCACCGTCACCGCACTCGCAGGCGCTCCCGCCTTCGCCGTTCCCGCCACCGACGGCGGCTCGAGTACCACCACCACACCCCCGTTCACCACGCCGAACACCGACGACTGCCCACAGAAGACGCAGCCGCCCGCACCGATCGACACCTCGGAGGTGCCTGCGCCCGGCGAGCCGACACCGACCCAGCTCCCCGTCCCCTCCCCCGCCGTCGGTGGTCAGCGGATGGGCGATTGCGGCGTGATCGTGCCCGACGGCGCACCCCCGGTGCCCGCCGAGATCTCGGCGACCGCGTGGATGGTCTCCGACCTCGACACCGGTCGCGTACTCGCCGCCAAGGATCCGCACGGCCGCTACCGCCCCGCCAGCACCATCAAGGTCGCCCTGGCCATCGTCGCGCTGCGCAGCCTGGATCTGGACAAGGTCGTGGTCGGCACCCAGGCCGACGCCGATGTCGACGGCACCAGGGTCGGCATCGGCCCCGGTGGCCGCTACACCAACCGCCAGCTCATGCAGGCCCTGATCATGTGCTCGGGCAACGACGCCGCCCACGCCATCGCCACCCAGCTCGGCGGCGACAAGGCCGCCGTGGCGAAGATGAACGAGGTGGCGAAGTCGTTGCGCGCGTTGGACACTCGCGCGGCGACGCCGTCCGGCCTCGACGGGCCCGGCATGAGTACCTCGGCCTACGACCTGTCGGTGCTGTTCCGCGAGGCGATGAACATCCCCCTGTTCGCCGAACTGATCCACACCGAGCAGGTCGACTTCCCCGGGTTCCCCGCAGACCCCAAGATCCCCGACGACAAGGACCACCCCGGCTTCCCGATCGCCAACGACAACCAGCTGCTCTACAACTACGCGGGCGCGATCGGCGGCAAGACCGGTTTCACCGACGACGCCCGTCAGACCTTTGTCGCCGCCGCCGAACGCGACGGGCACCGACTGGTCGTCACCCTGCTCAAGGCCGACGTGCGCCCGATCCGGCCCTGGGAGCAGGCCGCGCGACTGCTGGACTACGGTTTCGCCCTCGACACCCAAGCCAGGATCGGCAAGCTACCCGAATCAGGCAGCGAGGCAGTGCAACCCAGCGTTCCCCTGGCGTCGCCCCCGCCGCGCGCCGACGGCACCCGAGCCGACCCGGTCCAACCGGCACATCAGGGCGCCCGCATCGCCACCTTGATCGGCGGGCCCGTGCTGGTGCTCGTACTGCTGCTCTGGGCGCGCAGGGCCTTCCGACGCAGGCGCTGACACCGACGGCCGGGCGCTACCGCCGCTTGCCCACCAGCATCAGGGCCAGTGCCGCCACCGCCCCCGCCCCGAAGTAGGCGGCGCCGCTCCCGGTCGACATCCCGTGCTCGACCACCCGCGGCCGGATGACCACCGCGTCCGGCGGCGCGACCGTCGCGGCACGTTCGTTGTCCGACGACGTCGCCGCCCACGCCGTCGCGAACAACAGGATCCGATAGGACATATAGCTGAAGACCATCAGGCCGATGATCGACCCGAACGTCGCCCCCACCGGACTGGACAGCACCGCCCGCAGGTAGATCGCGGCGATGATCTTGAAGATCTCGAAGGCCACCGCCGCCAGCACCGCCGCCCGCGCCGCGCTGCGCAACGACACCGGCTCGCGCGGCAGCCGCGCGATCATCCACGCGAACACCGCCCACGACGCGAGCAGTCCGAGCGCGATCGAAACCAGCCGCAGCACCAGACCCGCCCCGGGCAGATGATCCGCCCCCAGCAGCTCGAGCACCCCCTTGCCCACCCCGCTCGCCGAGACCGCCGACAAACCGAGCGACACCACGAAGGCCAGGCCGAGACCGATCAACGCGCCGATATCCGACAGTTTGGCCAGCCACCACGGCTTGTCGGGGCTGTGACTGGCCCACTGCTCGGTGAGCGCGGCCCGCAGGTTGGCGATCCAGCCGAGCCCGGTGTAGAGCCCGACCAGCAAGCCGATGACGCCGACCGTGCCTCGGGAATTGATCGCCTGTTCGATGAGGTCGTTGATCTGAGTGCCGAAGGAACTGGGAATCTTCTCGACGACCTTGTCCTGCAACTCGCTCAGCAGGTCCGGGTGCCCGGCCAGAATGAAACCGGCCACCGAGAACGCCACCATCAGCAGCGGAAACAGCGACAGCACAGTGAAATACGTGATGCCGGCGGCGAAGAAGTCACCGCGCTGGCTCTGGAACCGCCCACCGGCCCTGACCAGATGATCCAGCCAGGGCCTGCGCCCGATCTGCTTCTCGATGGCCGCCGAGATGTTCTCGATCAACTGCATGACACGCGCCCCTTCAGCGAAAACCTCAGGTGCGCAACGGGTCAGCGAGCGAGGAAGCCAACCCGGTCGTACACCTGAGCGAGTGTGTTGCCTGCGATCTCACGCGCCCGCTCGGCGCCCGCGGCCAGAATCCGGTCCAGTTCCGCCTGATCGGACAGGTATTCCTGGACCTTCTTCTGCACGGGCGTCACGAATTCGACCAGCGCGTCGGCCACCTCGGCCTTGAGATCACCGTAGCCCTTACCCTCGAAATTCACCTCGAGGTCGACGATCGGGGTTTCGCGCAGCGAGCTCAGGATCACCAGCAGGTTGCTCACGCCCGCCTTGTTCTCCGGGTCGTAGCGGATCTCGCGCCCGGTGTCGGTGACCGCCGAACGCACCCGCTTGGCGGTGATCTTCGGGTCGTCGAGCAGGTTGATCAGCCCGGCGTCGCTGGAGGCCGACTTGCTCATCTTCGAGGTCGGGTCCTGCAGATCGAAGATCTTCGCGGTGCCCTTGACGATGTGCGGCTCCGGCACGACGAAGGTCTTCTTGAAACGAGTGTTGAAGCGCTGGGCCAGGTTCCGGGTCAGCTCGAGGTGCTGGCGCTGATCCTCGCCGACCGGCACCTGGTGCGGGCGGTAGAGCAGGATGTCGGCGGCCATCAGCACCGGGTAGGTGAACAGGCCGACGGTCGCGTTCTCGGCGCCCTGCTTGACCGACTTGTCCTTGAACTGGGTCATCCGGCCCGCTTCACCGAAACCGGTGATACAGCTCAGCACCCAGGACAGCTCGGCGTGCTCGGGCACCTGACTCTGCACGAACAGTGTGGACTTGGCGGGGTCGATGCCGAGCGCGAGCAGCTGGGCGGCGGCGGACTTGGTGCGCGCCCGCAGCGCCTTGGGATCCTGGCTGACGGTGATCGCGTGCATATCCGGAATGAAGTACAGCGCGTCGTACTCGTCCTGCATCGTCACCCAGTACTGCAGCGCACCCAGGTAGTTGCCGAGGTGGAAGGAGTCGCTGGTGGGCTGGATGCCCGACAGCACCCGCTGCTTACGTTCGGCCGTCTCGGCCGGGGCAGGACTGGACATACCCCGAATCTTTCCATGCCGCTCAAGCGGAATTTCGCTGCACCCAGTTGCGTGGATCGACACCGGGCATGCTCGGGTGGCCCGTTTTGACCATGCGCTGTTCGCGACGGGCGAGCAGCTGATAGGACGGGGCGCTCGGCCCGGCGAGCGTGCCCGCCAGTACCCGGGGCGCCAGCGGCGGGACGACATGGGCGGTGCGGATACTGCGGCACAGCGCGCGGTGCGCCAGTTCGTCGGAGATCCCCCACTCGATGCCGTACATCTGCCTGATCCGCGCCGGCAGACTGCCCTGGACCAGCAGATACAGCGCGGTACCGACCTGTTCGGCGGGCGGGCGCAGCCGGTACGCCTTGCGGTGGCCCGCGAGATAGGAGCCGACCAGTTCGGCCTCCTCGGTGAGGAACAGTTCGGTCGAGTTCAGGTAGCTGTCGAAGTAGCGACGGAAGGCCGGGTAGTCGGCGGGTGCGGCGTCGCGCGGCATGCCGAACAGTTCACCCCAGCGGACATAGTCCTGGTAGAGGTCTTCGCGCTCGGTGGCCGTGAGTTCGCGGACCAGGCGGTCGTACATCACCTCGGCCGAATCGAAGGTGAAGGCCATGGTCATGAACATCAGGTGCGGATCGTGGGCCGCGTAGGCGGTGCCTGCCGGATGGTGGGCGCCCGCGTCTTCGGGCAGGGTGCCGACCACCGCGTCGTGCTTGCGCCGGGTGAAGGCCAGCGCGCGATCGGCCTCGGCCTTGCTGCCTAGGAACACCGCTTCGAACAGGGCGCCGGTGATGGCCAAGCGGGTGTACGGGGTTTCCCGATGCGCGGTGTGTTCACTGGTGCCGACGAACAGCAGCGGATGCACCGCGCCGATCACCAGCGCTCGCACGCCGTAGGTGAGACCGACCGCACGCTTGCTCATCACCCGCCGGATCATCGAATCGTCGGCGAAATATCCGGGTTCGCCCTGCCGTGTGGCCATGTTGCGCCTCCTCGTCGAGTGCATCTGGCAATAGAATCCCCCAGAATTGATATTCTGGCAAGAGTCTCTACCAAAACACCGCGAGAGGACGGCAGCACGCACAATGGACGCTGTGGCAGCACAACGGACATACGGTGGCGTTTCGGCGCAGGAGCGGCAATCCCAGCGGCGGACCGCGCTGCTGGACGCGGCGCTCGACCTGGTCGCCGCCGATGCCAAACTCACCGTCGCCGGCCTCTGTGCGCGCGCGGGCCTGAACGAGCGGTACTACTACGAGAGTTTCGACAAGCGCGACGACGTCCTGGAAGCCCTGCTCGACCGCATCGCCGACGAACTCACCGCGGCGATCGCCACCGCGCTGGCCACCGCGCCCGCCGACAGCCGCGTTCAGGCCCACGCCGCGATCGACGCGGGCATCTCGGTGCTCACCGACGACCCGCGCAAGGCCAGGGCCGCGCTGATCGCCGGAATGGCCACCCCGGAGCTTCGCGCCCGTACCGCCAGGACGGTGCGGGCGTTCGCCCGGCTGGTCGCCGCCGAGGGCACCGGCTTCTACGGCGGCGACGTCCCACAGAACCTGGTCGACTTCCGGGCGATCTACCTGGTCGGCGGCCTGACCCAGACCCTCACGACCTGGCTCGCGGGCGACCTCGATCTCACCCGCGAGGAACTGATCGACCAGATCACCGACGTTTTCGTCCTGCTCGGCGACGACCTCGCCGGTCGCTACCGCTGAACGATCCCGCTACAGCGGGAAGCACGCGCCGGTGCACGGCGCCGACGACCCGTTGCTCAGCCAGCCGATCAGGCGCCAGAACTGAATGTCCACGTTTTGCACCGAGCCGGCACCGGAACCGCTGTCCGCGATCTGCGCACCGGTCGCAGGCTGGGACGGAAGGGGCACGCACACATCGAGCATGACGCCGTCACATTCCGCGGCGGAACCGCTCGACAGCGCGCGCAGCAGGTTGCCGACCAGGTCGCTCGACCCTGGGGACGCCTCGGCGACCAGCTCGACATCCGACCGCTGGGGTGCGAGACCGCTATCGGCCGTTGCCATTCCGGCCGACGCCACCATGACAGCGGCGAAGATACCCACGCCGGCCAGTACTCGCTTCATCAAGTTCTCCTCACAGGCAACCCTGGATGGCCGCTCCGCGAAGACGTTAAACGGACTGATCAGGCAATGACAGCCGTCAATTGCAGTGGCATCAGAACATCCGGCGGAGCACTGCGCTATCGACGAGTTCGTCTGCGCAGCAAAGTGATCGCGATGACACCGCCGATGGTGAGGGCGAACGCGATGACGGCGATGCCGGTACCGAGCAGTGCCGTGGAGTTGTCGTCGTCGGCGGCCTGCGCGGTGTCGGGCACGTTCTCGATCGAGCTATCGGTGGACCCGGGCACAGCCCGATACGTGGGGCCCGCCTCCGGCGTTCCGGTCACCACGACATCCAGCTCGACCGGCACGGGACGGACGACACCCGGATCATTCTGTGTCGGACTGACTTTCACCGCGATGTAGTACCACCCGGCGAGCGCGTTCTCCGACACTTCCCGGTCCGAGGATTCGCGGTTGCGATAGCGAACCTCGGGGATGGCCAAAGCCTGCTTGTTCGAGGGCAGAATGTCGGGCGCACCGTTGTAGCTGGCGAATTCGTCGGCGGCCTCCTTACGGTACGGCGTGTACAGCGTGGTGGTGACGACCGAGACGTTGTCGAGGCCACGGCCCGGGGTCTCGAGGAAACGCACTCGATAGGCCAAGCCCTGACCCCAGTCGAGTTTCACCTTGTAGAAGACGAATTCGCCGCGCTGCACGGTGTCGCCGTAGACGCCGGAGCCGTCGAGGGCCGTTGCCACGTTGAACGAGCCGCCACCGGCCAACGGTACGACCGGACCGCTCGGCGCGGTGAACGACGCCGGTTCGGGTTCCGCCGGGCGGCCGCCGTCGGTGACGCCCGGTTCGACGGTGACATTCAGTTCCAGTGGCAGCGTCGCCGGCGCGTTGTCGGCGACACCCGACCATTCCACACTGAAGTAGTACCGGCCGCCGCCCTTGCACTTGTCGGTGCGCGCGGTGCCGTCTTTCGCATCGGTCGCGCCGGTCCATTGCGAGCTGACCGTGAGCGCGACGCCATCGGTGGATCGGACGGCGTTCTCCTGTTCGGAGGCGTTGCAGTCCTGGCCCTCCACGCCGGCGACCCGCAGGCGCAGACTGTTGTTCGAGCTCACCGCGTTCTCACCACGGGGGAAGGAGACGGTCCCGCTGAAGTACGCGGTCGCCCCCTCAGGGACGTCCACCGCGTAGTAGCGGGGCTTCTTCTGCCCGATGGTGTCGAGGTACTGCCCTGGCACTACCGCCGGTGCGTCCTGGTATCCGGCAGCGCCTTCGACGGGGGTGCCCGCCGCGGTGTAGTCGCGCAATGCCGCAGTGCTCACCCGGGGCAACACCCGCTCGAGCGCCTTGCCGTCGGCGGCGTCGGTATAGGTGCCGCCGGTGGTGTCGGCAATGCAGATGAGCTGGGCGCGCGAGGCATCATCGACCCCGAAACCGATGGTGTGCACGACGATCGAGGCGCCGTCGGCACTGAGTTCACGGGCTACTTCGCACGGGTCGGGCGGTGCACAGGTGTCGAGGCCGTCGGAGACCAGCACGATCGAGCGCGGGCCCTCGGTAGGCAGGGCGCCCGCGGCGGTGCGCAGTGCGGCGCCGATCGGGGTGAAACCGCTGGGGGTGATCCTGTCGACGGTTGATGTCAGCGCGGGTTTGTCGATGGTATCGGCCGGTACGAGCACCGAGACGTCACGGCATCCCGCGGGCTTTTCCGCGTCGGTGGATCCAGTGCCGGTGCCGTAAACCGACAGTCCGACTTTCGCCGTGGCGGGCGCGGTCGTCACGAAGCCGCGTACGGCTGTCCTCGCCGCGTCCATCTTGGTGCCGCCGCCCGGATCGGCCGCCAGCATCGAACCCGAGGCATCGAGCACCAGCATGGTCGGTGCGTACTGGGTCTGCGTCGGCGCGGCGAACGCGGGAACCGCGAGCGGGAGCAGGCCGATCGCTCCCGCCGTCGCCAGACCGATCACCTTCGCGAAACGCACGGCAGAGCTCCGTCCCGATCCGCCGGATCTCGACGCACCAGGGACCGACCATAGCCGGACAAACCGCGCATAAGGAACCTTACGGATGCGTGCTGGACGTCAGTCTGTCAGCGAAACCGCGTCGAATTTCTCCGGGTCGCCCTGCAAGACGACACGGAACGCGACCTCGCGGCGCGCCCAATACGCGGCGCAATCACGGATGGCGGAGTCGAACCAGGTGCGTTCGGTGGGTTCGGCGGCGAGCAGGTCGTCGGCGGTGCGGATCACCGCGACATAGCCCGGGGCGTCGCCCACGAAATCGTCGAGGTCGCGCAGGCATTCGTCGAAGGCGTCCTTGTTGGCGCCGAAGTAGTACGGGAACTGGAAGGCGGCGGCGAACTCGTCGAACAGCTCTGCCGTGGTGCGCATCTTGGTTCCCCGCAGTTCGCGCACGCGGTAGTCGGCGGGGGCGTCGTAGCGGACGCCGCTGAACTGGTTGGCGTCCACCGGCAGCGCACCGAGCACCGGGGGCGCGGTCGCAGCCGGTGCTTCGGGGGTGGGGCGAGCAAGGAACTGCGACAGCGTCATTCGCGGAGTCATCAGCGCATCCTCGTGAAGGTTTCGTAGTGGTCGCCGGTGTACCAGGCCGAACCGTCGCTGCCGGTGACGATGCGTTCGGCGTCGCGACCGCGATTGGGCTGCTTGGGATTCACATCCCACTCCTGGTATTTCACCGCTTTGCCCGCCGAATCCTTGGGCGGCAGTTTGGTTCCCCGGTTCATGAACTGCTCGCCGCCCTTGGTGCCCTGCGCGTTGGCCGAGCCGGGCCAACGCCCCGCGTCGATCTCGACGAGGGTGACATAGGCGCGGTCGGGCACACCCGCGGTCTTGGTGACCGGTGAGGCCGACGAATTCCCGGCGGGCGGGCCAGGTTTCGGCGCGGACGCGGTGGTGGTGATGCCGGCGACGGCACGCGTGGTCGACGTGACGGTGGTGTTGTCGCTACCGCGACCGCCGAACACGGTGAGGCCGATGGCCGCCAGGACGAGGACAAGTCCACCGAGCAGGCTGAGAGTCTTGCGTGAGAGTGTCATCGATACTGAACAGTAACGGGCGCGTGGTCGGACCAGCGCTGGTCGTAGGCGTCGGCCCGTTCGACGACGGCCTGCTTGGCGCGCCCGGTCAGCTCGCCGAGAGCCAGCTGGTAATCGATGCGCCAGCCGGAGTCGTTGTCGAAGGCGCGGCCGCGGTAGGACCACCAGCTGTAGGGGCCCGCGACGCCGGGATGCAGGGCGCGCACCACGTCGACGTAGCCCGCGGCGAGCAGGTCGGCGATCCAGGCGCGCTCCTCGGGCAGGAAGCCCGCCGACTTCTGGTTGCCCTTCCAGTTCTTCAGGTCGACCTCGGCGGGGGCGATGTTCCAGTCGCCGCTCACCACGAACTCGCCGGTGCGCGATTTCAGGTACGCGCCGAGCTCGGCCATGAACCGGTACTTCTCGTCTTGTTTGGGGGTGTTCTCCTCCCCCGAGTGCACGTAGACGCTCGCCACGGTGACGTCACCGAAGTCGGCTTCGATATAGCGGCCCGACGCCGCGAACTCGGTGCTGCCGAACCCGATGCGCACGGCATCGGGGGCGCGCCGCGACAGGATCCCCACGCCCGCGCGGCCCTTGGATTCGGGCTCGGCGTGGGAGAGGACCCAACCCGCGTCGAGCGCGGGGGCCAGCGCCGCCGCGGTCTGCGCATCGGTTGCCCTGGTCTCCTGCAGGCAGACGATGTCGGCTTCGGTCGCCGCCAACCAGGCTGTCATGCCCTTGGTCGAAGCGGCACGGACCCCGTTAACGTTCACAGTCGAGAGGATTATCGGCACCGTACGACCGTACAATGCAGGCAGGGATGCTCCCCCGGACACCGTCGTCCAGGAAGGGGTGATGACGATGACGTCACGCACCGCCAAGTCCACCGCCCGCCCCACGCCCGTCGCGGCGTTGCACATCGGGTCCGGCGACCCGGTCTTGTTGCTGCACGGATTCCTGCTGTCGCCACACTGCTGGGAGCAGGTCGCGCAGCGGATGTCGGCACATTGCGAGGTGTACGCGCCCGCGTTCGCCGGGCACTGGGGTGGCCCGAAGGTCGAAGGATGGGCGCTGGATGTGTACGCCCTGGCCGATCAGATCGAGGATCAGCTCGACGAGCTGGGCTGGCGCACCTGTCATATCGCGGGCAATTCGCTCGGCGGCTGGGTGGGACTCGAACTGGCCCGACGCGGCCGTGCTCGCACACTCACCACCATCGCCGCGGCGGGTGGCTGGGCATCGCCTTCGCTGAGCCAGGTCAGGATCGGCGTCAAGTTCGCGTCGATGATCCCCTTCATCGAGATCGGCAAACGCCTCGGCGGTGCGGCGATCAACAACGCGCTCGTGCAGCAGGTGGCCGCATTGCTGGTCGCCAAGCACACCGGCGCTGTCGCGCGCCGTGATCTCGCGACCCTGCTCACCGCCGTCCTGCATTGCGAGGCGATGATCCCGCTCATCCTCGGCAGCCTGCGCGCGCCGGGCATGGACGACCTGGGCGAGCTGAGCACCCCGGTGCGGATGCTGCTCGCCGAATACGACCGGATCATCCCCAACAGCGTGTACGCCACCCGCTACCTGCGCGAACTGCCCGAGTCGGCGGATCGGATCCTGATACACGGGGTGGGGCATGTGCCGATGCTGGAGGCGCCGGACCGGATCGCCACGCTGATCGCCGAGCACATCTACGCCAGCCGCGGGCACCTGCGCGCCGTGTGATGAGATCCCGGCCGCGACAACACTGTTCGCGGCCGGGGCCGGTTCACTTCCCGAGCAGTCCCTTGGCGATGTGGGTCACCTGGATCTCGTTGCTGCCCGCGTAGATCATCAGCGACTTCGCGTCACGGGCCAGCTGCTCGACCCGGTATTCGCTCATATAGCCGTTGCCGCCGAACAACTGCACCGCCTCCATCGCCACCTCGGTGGCGGCCTCGGAGCAGTACAACTTCATCGCCGAGGCCTCGGCCAGGCTCGGCGGCTTGCCCGCGCGAGCGCGCTCGAGCACGTTGAACACCATGTTCTGCACGTTGATTCGCGCCACTTCCATCTTGGCCAGCTTGAGCTGGATCAGCTGGAAGCGCCCGATCTCCTGCCCCCACAGCGTGCGGTTGCGCGCGTAATCGACACAGAGCCGGTGACATTCGTCGATCACGCCCAGCGCCATGAACCCGACGCCGATCCGCTCGGCGGTGAAACTGGCTCTGGCGCTTTCTCTTCCGTCGCCGCCCTGGTGTTCCTCGGTCTCGCCGAGCAACCGGTCCTTGCCGAGCCGGACATTGTCGAAGAACAACTCGCCGGTGGGTGAGGAGTGCAGGCCCATCTTCTTGAACGGCTTGCCCTGGGTGAGGCCTTCCATGCCCGTGTCGAGCACGAACGTGAGCACCTTGCGGTCGCGTTTGCCGGCGCCGTCACCCTCGTCGAGCTTGGCGTAGACGATCATCACGTCGGCGCACGGGCCGTTGGTGATGAAGGTCTTCTGGCCGTTGAGGATGTAGTCCTCGCCGTCGCGTTCCACGCGAGTCTTCATGCCGCCGAACGCATCCGAGCCGGAATCGGGTTCGGTGATCGCCCAGGACGCCACCTTGCGCAGGGTGACGATGTCGGCCAGCCAGCGCTGTTTCTGCGCGAGGGTGCCCCGCGACATGATGGTGGTGGCGCCCAGCCCGATGCTCACCCCGAGGGCGGACACCAGACCCATACAGACACCGGACAATTCGCTGATCAGCACCGCCATCATCGACTGCTGATCGACGAACGGGCTGCCCGCTTTCTTGCCACCTTCGCTCGGACCCGCCGCTTCCTTGGCGAGCATCTTCGCGACGGCGTCCTCACCCATAGCATCGATCCCGAACTGACTGAACAGCTTGCGCAGGAGGGGATACGGCAGCATCTCACCGCTGTCGAGGGCGTCGAGGTTCGGCCGGACCTCCTTGTCGATGAACGCCCGCACGGCGTCGCGGATCATCAGATCGGTCTCGGACCATTCGAACACTGTCGTCTCCTGACGCTCGCTCCGCCCAAAAACATACACGCGTGCTTGTTTTTGCGGAGCCGTTTCGGTGACCCCGGTCACCATCGGGCTGCGTAACAGCGGCGTAACGGATCGGAAAATTCGCGTCTACATCTATGCAGGACCGTCTGTGAGTCGCCGGTTACGTGCGGCAGCGGATGAAGGAGAGAGGGAAATGGCCGGAGCAGATACTGCCGCCAAAGAAACACTCGAGGACTACACGCTGCGTTTCGCCCCGCGGAGCTACCGCAAATGGAGCCCCGCCGTCGTCGGCATCTCCGCACTCGGCGGCATCGCCTACCTCGCCGATTTCGCGATCGGCGCGAATATCGGCATCGCCCACGGCACCGGAAACGCCCTGATCGGCATCGGTATCTTCGCCGTGGTCGTGATGCTCACCGGATTTCCGCTCGCCTATTACGCGGCGCGCTACAACATCGATCTCGACCTGATCACGCGCGGCAGCGGATTCGGCTACTACGGCTCCGTGATCACCAATATCGTGTTCGCGTCGTTCACTTTCATCTTCTTCGCGCTCGAAGGTTCGATCATGGCGCAGGGCCTGTTATTGGGCCTCGGAATTCCGTTGTGGCTCGGCTATCTCGCCTCCACGATCATCATCTTCCCGCTGGTCATCTACGGGATGAACACCCTGGCCAAACTCCAGGTGTGGACCACGCCCCTGTGGCTGCTGCTGATGGTGGCGCCGTTCGGCTTCCTGCTGGTGCGCCACCCCGATTCGGTGGGTTCGTTCTTCGCCTACGGCGGCGAGAACGGTGAGGGCGTGAGCGTTTCGGGCGCGCTGCTGGCCGCTGGTGTGTGCCTGTCGCTGATCGCCCAGATCGCCGAGCAGATCGACTACCTGCGCTTCATGCCGCCGCGCACGCCCGAGAACCGGGCCAAGTGGTGGGGCTGGATGCTGCTCGCCGGTCCCGGCTGGGTGCTGTTCGGTGCGGCCAAGCAGGTCGTCGGCCTGTTCCTCGCGGTGTACCTGATCGCGAACCTGCCCGCCGCGCAGGGCATCGCCAACCAGCCGGTGCACCAGTTCCTGGAGATCTACAAGGACATGGTGCCGGGGTGGCTGGCCATGACGCTGGCCGTGGTGCTGGTGGTCATCAGCCAGGTCAAGATCAACGTGACCAACGCCTACTCGGGCTCGCTGGCCTGGACCAACTCCTACACCCGCGTCACCAAGACCTACCCGGGCCGTCTGGTGTTCCTGGTGGTCAACCTCGGTGTGGCGCTGGTGCTGATGGAAGCGAACATGTTCGACTTCCTCAACAACATCCTCGGCTTCTACGCCAACTGCGGCATCGCCTGGATCGTCACCGTGGCCACCGATATCGCGGTGAACAAGTACCTGCTGAAGATCTCGCCGAAGGTGCCGGAGTTCCGGCGCGGCATGCTCTACGACTTCAACCCGGTGGGTCTGGTCGGCTTCGGGCTGTCGGCGGTGCTGTCGATCATGACCTTCTTCGGCCTGTTCGGTGAACTGCTGAAGCCGTATTCGCCGCTGGTCGCGGTGCTGGTCGCCTTCATCGCGACTCCGCTCACCGCGATCGCCACCAAGGGCAAGTACTACCTGCGACGCGCCGACGACGGCATCGAGGCGCCGATGTTCGACGAACACGGCAACCCGTCGGGCGACCTGCTCACCTGCCACGTCACCGGCATGGACTTCGAGCGCCCGGACATGATCGCCTCGGCGGTGCCGGGTCCCGAAGGCGAGATCCAGTACATCAGCTCGCTGGCGCTGTCCACGGACAAGGACGGCAAGCACCTGCTCCCCAGGCAGTAATTTTGGAGCGCTGGCGCGCTCGAGTTCGCGGCCCCTTGTGTCCCGGGTGCGGGGCTGGTTTCAGATCAATCTTCGGACAACCGGTAGCGGCAGGACGCGCAGCGCGAAGCCCAGTGGCACCCATGGCCAGCCGGGCACATAGGCGTTGGCCCGGCGCTTCTCGATCGCGGCGACCATGGCGTGCACGCCGGTTTCGGTGTCCACCATGAACTTCGGCTGATGCTTGACGCGATCGTTCATCTCCGAGCGGATGTAGCCGGGGTAGATCACCGAGACGTCCACGCCCGCAATCGCCTCCGCGCGAACCCCTTCGGCCAGCGCCGCGACGCCCGCTTTGGTCGCCGCGTAGGTGGTGAGCGTCTTGGGCATGCCGCGCAGGCCCGAGATCGAGGAGATCATCACCAGGTGGCCGCGGCCCTGCGCGCGGAAGATCTTCAGCGCCGCCTCGCTCTGGGCCAGGGCGGCAAGGAAATTCACCACCGCGGTCTCGCGATTGGCCTTGTGATGGCCGGTCCCCAACGGCGCGCCCTTACCCAGTCCCGCGTTGACGATCACACGGTCGACGGTGCCGAATTCCTCGGCGAACTCGTCGAAGGCGGTGAACACCGCCGCATCGTCGGTGACATCGAGTTGCTTCACCGAGACGACCCGTTCGGGATGGTCGGCGAGGATCTGCGTGCGCAGTTCGTCGAGACGCTCGGTCCGGCGAGCACACAGGCCGAGGTCGTACCCGAGCGCGGCGAACTGGCGCGCCATCTCGGCGCCGAGCCCGGAGCTGGCGCCGGTGATCAGGATGGTGCCCCGGCTCACGACAGCGCCGGGGTTCGTCGGGGGGTGATTCGCGATTCCATGTACCCACGCTAGCCACCACGCGGCACGGAGGTCGAGGATCGGCGACTACGTTCGCCTGGCCGATGCGCCACAGCACCGCGGTGACCCATTCCTTCGCGTGTGCGAGGGCTGCGATGCCGCGGTGCTGTCGGCGGAGTTCAGCGGGCTGCGACCAGTCTGGCGGCGTTGGCGGCGGCGTCGTCGCCCGCTTCGTTGGCGGCCAGCTCCGCGTGGACCCGGTCGTAGTAGCGGTTGATCTCGGCGTTGGTGGTCTCCTCGTTCCAGCCGAGCAGCGGTGCGATCAGGCGGGCGACTTCCGGCGCGGCGGCCAGGCCGCGATCGGGGACCTCGATCGAGATGCGGGTGCGGCGGGTCAGGATGTCGTCGAGGTGCAGGGCGCCCTCGTGGGTGACGGCGTAGACGATCTCGGCGGCGATGTAGTCCGAGGCGCCCGGAAGCGGGTGGCGCAGGGCGGGATCCGCGGCGATGAGGCCGAAGATGTCGGTGCTCAGAGAGCCGTAGCGGCCGAGCAGGTGTTGCACCACGTCGACGGGCAACCGCTGTGACACCGACAGGTCGGTCACCTCGGCGAGCATGTCGAAGTAGCCCGCCGCGCCGACGATGGGCAACTGCGCGGTCGCCGAGGCGGGGATCTCCCCGCCCAGGCGCGCGGCGGCGGCGTCGACGACATCGGCGGCCATCACCCGGTAGGTCGTGTACTTGCCGCCCGCGATCACGAACAGGCCCGGCGCGGGTTCGGCGACGGCGTGTTCGCGCGAGAGCTTGGCGGTCTCCTTCGTGGCGCCGGTCATCAGCGGGCGAAGGCCCGCGTAGGTGCCGACGATGTCGGCCCTGGTCAGCGGCTCCCGCAGCAGCGCGTTGACGTGGTCGAGGATGTACTGCACGTCGGCGGCGGTGGCCGTCGGGTGGTTCTTGTCCAGCGCCCATTCGGTGTCGGTGGTGCCGATGATCCAGTGTTCGGCCCACGGGATGACGAACAGGACCGACTTCTCGGTGCGCATGATCATGCCGGTGTGCAGGTTCAGCCGGTCGCGCGGCACGAGGATGTGCACGCCCTTCGACATCTGGACGTGGAACGGGAAGTCCACGCCGGTCATCTTGATCATGTCGTCGGTCCAGACGCCGGTCGCGCTGATCACGGTGCGGGCCCGAATGGTGTGTGTCAGACCGGTTTCCAGGTCTTCGACACGCGCGCCGACGATCTTCTCGCCGTCGCGTTCCAGCCCGATCACCTTGGTCCGGGTCAGCACCGTGGCGCCGTTCTCGGCGGCGGTCCTGGCGATCATCATCGTGTGGCGGGCGTCGTCGACCTGCGCGTCGTAGTAGCGGATGGCGCCGGTGAGCGCGTCGTCACGTAGCGCGGGCGCGAGTTCCAGTGCGCCGGAACGGGTCAGGTGCTTGTGCATCGGGACCGTGCGCGCGCCACCGAGGGTGTCGTAGAGGGCGATACCGGCGCCGATGTAGGCGCGCTCCCACACCCGGTGCTGGAGCGGGAACAGGAACGGCACCGGGTGCACCAGGTGCGGTGCGAGCGTATTCAGCAGTAGCCCACGTTCTTTGAGCGCCTCGCGCACCAACGCGAAATCCATCTGTTCCAGGTAGCGCAGGCCGCCGTGGATGAGCTTGGACGAACGACTCGAGGTGCCTGCGGCGAAATCGCGTGCCTCCACCAGGGTTACCGACAGGCCGCGCGAGGCGGCGTCGAGCGCGGCGCCGGCGCCGGTCACGCCACCGCCGATGACCAGGACATCGACCTCGGCGGTGTCGAGCGTGCCGACAGCCTGCTCACGGTAGGTGGGGTCCAGTTGCACAGACACGATGATCTCCTTCTCGAAAGTATCGGGGGTGACTCAGATTTCGGCCCAGTCGAGCGTGCGTTCGACCGCTTTGAGCCAGCGGCGGTAGCCGTGTTCGCGTTGCTCCGCGGACCAGGTGGGGTACCAGCGGACGTCTTCGGACCAGTTGTCGAGCAGTTCGCCGGTGCCGCTCCAGAAACCGACGGCCAGTCCGGCGGCGTAGGCGGCGCCGAGCGCGGTGGTCTCGGCGACGACCGGTCGCGAGACCGGGACGCCGAGCAGGTCGGCCTGGATCTGCATGGCCAGCTGGTTCACCGTGACGCCGCCGTCCACCCGCAGCGTCGCCAGTCGGACCCCGGCGTCGCGCTGCATGGCCTCGACCACGTCGCGGGTCTGGTAGGCGATGGATTCCAGGGTGGCCCTGGCCAAGTGGGCGTTGTTGCTGTAGCGCGACAGGCCGACGACCGCGCCGCGCGCATCGGGTCGCCAGTACGGCGCGAACAGACCGGAGAAGGCAGGCACGAAGTACACGCCGCCGGAATCGGCCACCTGCCCGGCGAGGTCTTCGATCTGCGCCGCGCCCGCGATGATTCCCATCTGGTCGCGCAACCACTGCACGGCCGACCCGGTGACCGCGATCGACCCCTCCAGCGCGTAGGCGGGCTTGTCGTCGACGAACTGATACGCGACCGTGGTGATCAAGCCGTGGTTCGAGCGCACGATCTCCGTGCCGGTGTTGAGCATCAGGAAATTGCCTGTGCCATAGGTGTTCTTGGCCTCGCCGGGCTGGAAACACACCTGCCCGACACCCGCGGCCTGCTGATCGCCGAGCACGCCCGCGATGGGCACCGAGCCTTTGAACGGGCCGTCGGGCTTCGTCGTCCCGAACAGTCGCGGATTCGCCGACGGCGCGATGGTGGGCAGCATGGCGCGCGGGATGCCGAAGATCGCGAGGAGGTCGTCGTCCCAGTCGAGGGTTTCGAGATCCATCAGCATGGTGCGCGAGGCATTGGTGGGGTCGGTGACGTGCACGCCGCCGGTGAGGTTCCAGATCAGCCAGCTGTCGAGGGTGCCGAACAGGGCGTCGCCACGCTCGGCATCGGCGCGCACGCCCGCGATGTTGTCCAGGATCCACTTCAGCTTGCCGCCGGAGAAGTACGGCGCGGGCGGCAGGCCGGTCTTCTCGCGGATCAGCGCGCTGTGCCCGGCGGCGTCGAGGTCGGCGATGATGCGGTCGGTGCGGGTGTCCTGCCAGACGATGGCGTTGCCGTAGGGGCGGCCGGTGTGGCGGTTCCAGACAACGGTGGTCTCACGCTGGTTGGTGACGCCGATGGCGGCGAGATCGTCGGCCGTGAGATCGGCGAGCGAGAGGGCGGTCTTGACGACGGTGCGGGTGCGTTCCCAGATCTCGTCCGGATTGTGTTCGACCCAGCCGGGGCGCGGCATGATCTGCGAGTGTTCGAGCTGGTGGCGGGCGACCACGGTGCCCCTGTGGTCGAAAACCATGAATCGCGTCGACGTCGTGCCCTGGTCGATCGCGCCCACGTACCGGTTCATTTTCTCGCCTTCCCGGACCTCGTCGTCGAGTCCGCCGTTCGGGCACCTGTGCCCGAAGCCCACGCTAGGAACGCGCGGACGCGGGCACCACCAGCAGCGTTCGACAATGCTGAACGGTGGTAGGTTCGGGCCCATGCCCGGCCCGATCCAGTCGATCGAACGCGCCGCCGCCGTGCTGCGGCTGCTGGCGCGCGGACCGGGGCCGCTGGGTGTCGGTGAGATCGCGTCCGCGCTCGACCTGGCCAAACCCACCGCGCACGGCATCCTGCGGACGCTGCTCGGGGTCGGATTCGTCGGCCAGGACGCGCTCACCGGCAAGTACCTGCTCGGCCCCGCGATCGGCGAACTCGGAACCGATCGGCTCGACGTGAACGAGTTGCGCTCGCGGGCGATCCATCGGGCCGACGCCCTCGCCTCGCGCTCCGGGGAATCGGTACGGATCGCGGTAGCGCGGGATACCGGGATCACGGTGATCCACCACGTCTTCCGGCCCGACAACAGCGAGCAGGCCCTGGCAGTCGGCGAGGTACTGCCCGCCCATGCGACCGCACTCGGCAAGGTCCTGCTCGCCTACGACGCCGCGGCGAAAGCCGGTGTGCTCCAAGCATTCACCCGGCGGACGATCACCGAACGCGACCGACTCGACCGCGCGATCACCGAGGTGCGACGGCGGGGCTGGGCAGACGAAGTCGAGGAGTACCGCTCGGGCGAAGCGGGGATCGCCGCGCCGATTCGAGCCAGAGGTGGCCTCGTCGTCGCTGCCATCGGCATCACCGGTCCGACGGATCGGCTGTGCGACAACCGTTTACAAACCCGACAGGCCGCGATCGAGCAGGTGCGCGCCGCCGCTCTCGCGGTGCACCGCGATCTGACGGCAGCGCAATGAACTGTGCCACCACGCTTTTCGCTGCGACAGCCCCCGTGAACAGGCGCGCCGCTACCGTGACACCCCGCACCGCCGACGAAAGCAGCTGCCGATGACGCAACGCTTCGTGCTCGCCATCGATCAGGGCACCACCTCGAGCCGGTGCATCGTCTTCGATCAGCACGCCCGGCTGGCCGGAATGGCGCAGCGGACCCACCGTCAGCATTATCCCAGGTCGGGCTGGGTGGAACAGGACGCGCTCGAGATCTGGCGCACGGTGGAGCGGATCGTGCCCGCGGCGCTGCGCGATGCCGGGATCACCGTCGAGCAGGTGGCCGCGATCGGGATCGCCAATCAGCGCGAGACCACCGTTGTCTGGGATCGGCACACCGGTCTGCCGGTTCGGCTGGCCATCGTCTGGCAGGACGTACGCACCGAAGAGCTGGTCGATCAGATGAGGGAATTGCCTGGAGCACACCGCATTACCGAGTTGAGCGGGCTTCCCCTTGCGACGTATTTCGCCGCACCTCGCCTGCGCTGGCTACTCGACAATGTCGACGGTCTGCGCGCCAGAGCCGAACGCGGCGACGTTCTCTTCGGGACCATGGAATCCTGGCTCATCTGGAATCTGACCGGCGGTGCCGAGCACGTCACCGACGTCACCAACGCCGGCCGCACCCTGTTGATGAATCTCGCCACCCGCCAGTGGGACGCGGAACTGCTGCGGTTCTTCGACATTCCGCCCGCCATGCTCCCCCGCATCGAACCGTCGACCGGCGATTTCGGCACCGCGAGTACCGTCGTCCCCGGCGTGCGGATCGGCGCCGCCCTCGGCGACCAGCACGCGGCCCTGTTCGGCCAGACCTGCTTCGCCCCGGGCGAAACCGAATGCACCTACGGCACCGGCGGCTTCCTCATGATGAACACCGGCACCGAACTGATCCGCTCCCGGCACGGCCTGCTCACCACCATCGGCTACCAGGTCGGCCCCGAACCGGTCTACGCCCTCGAAGGGCCGATCGCGGTCACCGGATCTCTCGTCCAGTGGCTGCGCGACATCGTCGGCCTGATCGCCACCGCACCCGAGATCGAAACTCTCGCAAGCACAGTCGACGACAACGGCGGCTGCTACCTGGTCCCCGCCTTCTCCGGCCTCTACGCCCCGCACTGGCGCAGCGACGCCCGAGGCCTGCTCATCGGCCTGACCTCCTACGTCACCAAGGGCCACCTGGCCCGCGCCGTCCTGGAGGCCACCGCCTGGCAGACCCGCGACGTGGTCGAAGCCATGAACGCCGACGCGGGTCTCCAGGCGAAGTCCCTGCGGGTAGCAGGCGGCATGGCCTCCAACAACCTGCTCATGCAGATCATCGCCGACGTCCTCGACACGCCGGTCATGCGCCCGCTGGTCACCGAAACCGTCTCCCTCGGCGCCGCCTACGCGGCGGGCCTGGCCGTCGGCTACTGGCCCGATCTCCAAGGCCTACGCCGCAATTGGAAGGTCGCCGCCCAATGGATACCCTCGCCGGACCGTCGAATACGCGAGGAAGAATACGAACGCTGGCAACGAGCCGTCCAACTCAGCGTCGGCTGGGCCCGGCCCGCCGACTGAACCGCCGAGGTAGAGACAACTCGCGCGTCAGCCGAAGAGTTCGTCGGTACGAGTGGCGGTGACCGCCTGCGTCAACCACGCGTCGAGCTGGTCGAGGTCGGTACACGCGGCGAGCTGCGCCCGCTGCGCGGCGGACAGCTCGAGCCCGCGGGCAGTCAGCACGGTGAGCACCGCGTGCGCAGCAGTCTCGGCGACCTTCGCGTCCACCTCCGCGAGCCCCTCCTCGCGCCCCTTCGCCATGTACTTGGTAGCGATGCGGCCGCGATATTGAGGCGTGCTCTCCATCAGTTCCTCCAAGCGTTGGCTCGGCATGTGGGGCACTGTATGCCGAGGTACGCAAGGGCCCCAATCAGTTACGGCGTGTTATGCGCCGACCGGCGTTGCAGGAAAACCGTGAGGGCGAACAGGAGGACACCGGCGACGGCCAGGAGCGCGCCGACCATGGCGGGGGCGGTGTAGCCGAGGCCCGCGGCGATGACGAGGCCGCCGAGCCAGGCGCCCGCGGCGTTGGCCATGTTCAAGGCGGCGTGATTGAGGGCGGCGGCGAGGGTTTGGGCGTCGGCGGCTACGTCCATGAGGCGGGTTTGGAGGCCGGGGGCCAGGGCCGCGCCCGAGGCGCCGACGAGGAAGGCGCCGATCGCGGCGGTGACGGGGTTGTGCGCCGCCAGGACGAACCCGGCCAGGATCACGACCATCGCGATCATGGCGACGAAGATCGAGCGGTCGACGCCGCGGTCGGCGAGGATGCCGCCGCCGATATTGCCCACGATCATGCCGAGACCGAACAGCGCCAGCACGATCGGCACCGCGCCGATGGGCATGCCCGCGACATCGGTCATGGTGGTGGCGATGTAGGTGTAGACCGCGAACATGCCGCCGAAGCCGATCGCGCCCACGGCCAGGGTGAGCAGCACCTGCGGGCGTCGCAGCGCCCCGAGTTCGGTTATCGGGTTGGTGATCTTCATGCTGGTCAGCGCGGGGACATAGCGCCACAGAGCGGCCACCGTGGCCACGCCGATCACGGCGACGACCACATAGGCGTCACGCCAGCCCAGGTGCTGACCGAGCCAGGTCGCGCCGGGCACCCCGATCACATTCGCCACGCTGAGCCCGAGCATCACCGCGGCCACGGCCTTGGCTCGCTGCCCCACGGGCGCGAGCGTGGCGGCGGCCAGCGAGGCGACGCCGAAGTACGCGCCGTGCGGCAGACCGGACACGAACCGCGCGAGCACGAGCGTGCCGAAGGTCGGCGCGAGCACGGTCCCGATATTGCCGAGCGTGAACGCGACCATCAACACGATCAGCAACTTCTTGCGCGCCACCCGCGCGCACAACGCGGCGATCAGCGGCGCACCCACCACGACCCCCAGCGCGTACGCCGACACCGCGTGCCCGGCCGACGGCTCGGAGATATCGAAGGCCCGCGCGATATCGGGCAGCAACCCCATGGTCACGAACTCGGTGGTCCCGATCCCGAATCCACCCAGCGCCAACGCGAGCATCGCCGGGACATGCCAGCTGGTGCGTGGCACGTCGAGACGATCGGGGGCTGCGATGGAAGAAGTCACGCTTCCATGCAACGGGCACGACTACCCATTAGCTACCCGAAACGAGCGTGAGTTACCCCACCGTGGGAACAACCGCCGGGTACGGACGCAAAAGCGCTCGCATCGGATTCGATGCGAGCGCTTTCTCACAGCCGTGCAGGTTCGCGGTTGCGAACCGGGGCTATCTCACTTCAGAGCGCGAGCCAGGTTGACGTCCAGCGCGCCGAGGAATTCCTCGGTGCTCAGGTAACCCTGGTCGCCGCCGACGAGCGCGGCGAGGTCCTTCGTCATCTGACCACCCTCGACGGTCTTGATGACCACGTCCTCGAGCGCCTGCGCGAAGCCGATCACCTCGGGGGTGTTGTCCAGCTTGCCGCGGTGTTCGAGGCCACGGGTCCAGGCGAAGATCGACGCGATCGGGTTGGTCGAGGTCGGCTTGCCCTGCTGGTGCTGACGGTAGTGCCGGGTGACCGTGCCGTGCGCGGCCTCGGCCTCACAGGTCTTGCCGTCCGGGGTGAGCAGCACCGAGGTCATCAGGCCGAGCGAGCCGAAGCCCTGGGCCACGGTGTCGGACTGCACGTCGCCGTCGTAGTTCTTGCAGGCCCAGACGTAGCCGCCCTCCCATTTCATGGAGGAGGCGACCATGTCGTCGATCAGGCGGTGCTCGTAGGTGAGGCCCGCCGCGTCGAACTCGGCCTTGAACTCGGCGTCGAAGACTTCCTGGAAGGTGTCTTTGAACATGCCGTCGTAAGCCTTGAGGATGGTGTTCTTCGTGGAGAGGTACACCGGGTAGTTCTGCTGCAGGCCGTAGTTGAACGAGGCCCGCGCGAAGTCCTCGATGGACTTCTTGAAGTTGTACATACCCATGACGACGCCGCCGTCCTCGGGCATCTTCACGACCTCGTGGATGATCGGCTCGCTGCCGTCTTCCGGGGTGAAGGTCAGCGTGACGGTGCCCGCCTCGTAGACCTTGAAGTCGGTGGCGCGGTACTGGTCGCCGAAGGCGTGACGGCCGATGATGATCGGCTTGGTCCAGCCGGGCACCAGCCGGGGCACGTTGGAGATGATGATCGGCGCGCGGAAGATGGTGCCACCCAGAATGTTACGGATGGTGCCGTTGGGCGAGCGCCACATCTTCTTGAGGCCGAACTCTTTCACCCGCGCTTCGTCGGGGGTGATGGTGGCGCATTTCACGCCGACGCCGTACTTCTTGATGGCATTGGCCGCGTCGACGGTGACCTGGTCGTCTGTCTTGTCGCGGTACTCGATGCCGAGGTCGTAGTACTCGAGATTCACGTCGAGATAGGGATGGATCAGCTTGTCCTTGATGAACTGCCAGATGATCCGGGTCATCTCGTCGCCGTCGAGTTCTACAACGGTGCCTTCAACCTTGATCTTGGACATGGATCTTCGTGTCCTCCTCGGTGGGTGCCCTTATTGCACGGCTAGGCGAACACGCTTGTGAGCGGACCCCAGCAGTTCCAACAGACAACGTATATGCCCCGCGTTGTCTGCGGGACGTGTGGTGCAAACAAGACGAGCGTACTGCTGTCCCCCACCTCACCGCGACGGGAGGCCCCACTGTGCGGGACAGCCCTCCCGGCCCGCCTGTCATCACCCGATCGGGCCTTGACCGGCTACTGAGTGGTAACAAGAGGCCCGCGCCGTAGCGCGGGCCTCGTCGAGAAGGTCAGACCGCGACGGGTATCGCGGCCGCGTGTTCGTCGCCTTCGATCAGGTTCTCCGGCTTGTCGCGGATCATCACCGCGATCACCACGGCGGCGGCGAGGAAGAAGCCGGCGCCGATATAGAACGCGACGTCGTAGCTGTAGATCGAGGCGCGTTCGATCAGGTGGTCGACGGTCGGGTTGTCGGTGACGTAGTTCTCGGCGGCCTGCACCGACAGGGTGGTCAGCAGGGCGGTGCCGACGGCGCCGCCGACCTGCTGGGCGGCGTTGAGCAGGGCGCTGGCGACACCGGAGTCCTCGGCGTCGACCTGATGCAGGGCCACGGCCTGCATCCCGACGAACAGCGGGCCCATCCCGAGCGCCATCAACAGCTGCGCGGGCAGCACGCTCAGCGCGTACCCGTCGCCGTAGCTCAGTTGTGCCAGCCACAGCAGTCCCACGACGCCGAGCAGCGCGCCGACCACCATGAGCGGACGCGGCCCGAACTTGGGCATCAGCGAACTGGTGATGCCCGCCGCGATCCCGATGCCCACGGGGAACGGCAGGAACGCGATCCCGGCCTTCAGCGGCGAATACCCCAGGGTGTTCTGGTAGTAGAAGCTCAGGAACAAGAACATGGCGAACATCGCGATCGGGATCAGCAGCGCGGCCAGCAAGGCGCCGCCGCGATTGATCTCACCCGGAATTCGCAGTGGCAGCAGCGGGTTCGCCGAGCGTGCCTCGATGAAGACGAACGCGATGAGCAAGGCGAAGCCGGCCCCGAGCAGGCCGAGGGTGCTGCCCGCCAGCCAACCGTGTTCGGCGGCGCGACTGAATCCGTAGACGATCGACACCAAGCCGAATGTCACGGTGACGGCGCCGGGCAGGTCGTAGCCGCCGGTTCTGGGCACCGGGATATCGCGCGCGATCACCGCCACCGCACCGGCTACCGCGATGAGCGCGATCGGCGTGTTCATCAGCAGCGTCCACCGCCACGACGCGAATTCGGTGAGCGCGCCGCCGACGATCAGCCCGAACGCGATGCCACCGGCGGTGATGCCGGCGAACACCGCGAACGCGCGGGCCCGTTCCTGCACGTCGGTGAAGATCACCGACAACAGCGACAAGGCCGCGGGGGCGAGCAGCGCGGCGAACGCACCCTGTAGACCTCGGCCGACGAACAACTGCGGACCGGTCTGCGCGAGCCCCGCCAGCGCCGACGCGGCGGCGAAGCCGACCAGGCCGACCAGGAAGATCCGGCGCCGGCCCAGGTAGTCGGCCATCCGTCCGCCGAGCAGTAGCAGCCCACCGAAGATGAGCGTGTACGCGGTGAGCGCCCACTGTTTGTCGCCGTCGCTGATCCCCAGGTCACGCTGGGCATAGGGCAGGGCGATCGTGATCACGGTGGCGTCGAGCACCACCATCAACTGGGCGGCGGAGAGCACGACCAGCGCCCACCACCGCATCGAACTCTGTTGGGAATCAACATGTTTCGTCTCTATCTCGGTGCTGGTCACCAGGACTCCTCGTCACTCGATCAGTGTGGACCAATCCTGGCACTGTGAGACAATTGGCGTCAAGAGAAAAATGTCTGACTGCGCCAATTGACTTAGTTGGACAGATAAAGCGGCCGACGCGGTAGGCTGGTCACATGCTGGACTCGACCACTCCGATCAGCGCCGACCGGACGACCGAACCGGCTGCCGGCGCGCCGCTGGGCCTGCGCGAGCGCAAGAAACTCCAGACCAAGGCCGCGATCGTGGCGGTCGGACTCGAGCTGTGCGACAGCCAGGGGTTCGACGCGACGACGGTCGAGCAGATCGCCGCGGGTGCCGATGTGTCCCCACGCACCGTCAACCGGTACTTCGCGCTCAAGGAAGACATCGTGCTTGCCCCGATCGACGACTTCGGGGTCTCCGTCGCCGTCGCGCTGCGCTCCCAGCCGAACACCGGCAACGAACTCCAGGCACTGTGCGGCGCCTACCTGGAGGTGGTCCAGGCCGAGGCGGATGCGGACGGTATCCGGTTCATCCGTCAGTTCCTGCAGATGCAGCGGATCATGCGCACCAGCCAGTCGGTCAACGCGCGCGCGCTGGAATACGCGGAGAAGAAGAACGTCGCGGTGTGCACCGAGCTCGCGCAGCGGATGGGCACGTCACCGGAGGACTTCACGGTGAAGCTGGTGGCCGGGATCTGGCAGATGCTGTGCCATCTCTCGGTCGCCGATACCGAACAGGCACTGCTGAGCGGGTCACCGACGGTAGCCGTTCGGGTCACGCGCGACGCCGTGCTGCGCGCCTACCACGGCTTGCGGCAGGTCTGTGGCGCACCGGTGGACGACACGCCAGGCTTCGGCACACCGTCCGGCGAGTGATCTTCGGCGGGAAATGCGGGGGAAGTTTCCGCCTGCGGGAGATCTCCGGTTAACATGACGGCAAGGTCATGAGTACCAGCGCCAAGCCCCGGCTCGCTGGTCGGCAACCCTCCAGCTGCGGTGGGGTGCTCCGGGTGATGACCGGGCTCTCGAAAGTCGAGAGCAAGCGCGCACTGCAGGAGGCCCCCATGTGTTGTTGCCAGTCGATCCGACCCAGTTGACGAGATCCCCCGGCTGACACCCATTTGGAGCACGACATGACTGACTCTTCCCTGCCCGAGAACTGGTCCTTCGAGACCAAGCAGGTCCACGCGGGCCAAGCTCCCGACGCGAGCACCAACGCGCGGGCGCTGCCGATCTACCAGACCACTTCCTACACCTTCCGCGACACCGATCACGCCGCCGCGCTGTTCGGTCTCGCCGAGCCGGGCAACATCTACACCCGGATCATGAACCCCACCCAGGACGCGGTGGAGCAGCGCGTGGCCGCCCTCGAAGGTGGCGTCGCGGCGCTGCTGCTGGCCTCGGGCCAGGCCGCGGAGACCTACGCGATCCTGAACCTGGCGAGCGCGGGCGACCACATCGTGTCCAGCCCGCACCTCTACGGCGGCACCTACAACCTCTTCCACTACTCGCTGCCCAAACTGGGAATCACGGTCTCGTTCGTCGAGGATCCCGATGACCTCGCGCAGTGGGAAGCCGCGATCCAGCCGAACACCAAGGCGTTCTACGGCGAGACCATCGCCAACCCGAGCAGCGCGGTGTTCGACATTCCCGGCATCGCCGGTGTCGCGCACGCGAACGGCCTTCCGCTGATCGTGGACAACACCGTCGCCACCCCCTACCTGATCCAGCCGCTGGCCCACGGCGCCGACATCGTCGTGCATTCGGCGACGAAGTACCTGGGTGGGCACGGTGCGGCCGTGGCGGGCGTGATCGTCGACGGCGGCACCTTCGACTGGACGGTGCGCGACGCCGACGGCAACGCGCGCTTCCCCGGCTTCACCGAGCCCGACCCCAGCTACCACGGTGCGGTGTTCGCCGATCTGGGCGCGCCCGCGTTCGCGCTGAAGGCTCGCGTGCAGTTGCTGCGCGATCTGGGTGCCGCGGTCTCGCCGTTCAACGCGTTCCTCATCGCCCAGGGCATCGAGACGCTGAGCCTGCGGGTCGAACGGCATGTCAGCAATGCCGAGGCGGTCGCGAAGTTCGTCGCCGAGCAGCCGGGCGTCGACGCGGTGTTCTACGCGGGCCTCGAGTCCTCGCCCTGGTACGCGCGAGCCAAGGAGCTGGCGCCCAAGGGTGCGGGCGCGATCGTGGCGTTCGAGCTGGCAGGCGGCGTCGACGCGGGCAAGAAGTTCGTGGACGCGCTCAGCCTGCACAGCCATGTAGCTAACATCGGTGATGTGCGTTCACTCGTGATTCACCCGGCGTCGACCACGCACTCGCAGTTGACGCCCGAAGAGCAGCTGGCGGCCGGCGTCACTCCCGGCCTGGTCAGGCTCGCGGTGGGCATCGAGGGAATCGACGACATTCTGGCCGATCTGCGGGCCGGGTTCGCGGCGGCGACGACGTGACTGTGAGCACCGAATCGCCGATCGCCCGACCAGGAACCGGGGTGGCCCTGCTGCCGCCGCCGGACGGGCGCGTCGGCCTGGTCGCCATCGGGGATGTGGCGCTGGAGAACGGCGCCGTCGTCCCCGATGTGCGGCTGGCGGTGCAACGCTGGGGCGAGCTCTCGCCCACCCTGGACAACGTGGTGCTCGTCGAACACGCGCTCACCGGCGACTCCCATGTCGTCGGTGGGCCCGACGGGGCGCCCGGCTGGTGGGAGGGCATGGTCGGGCCCGGCGCGCCGATCGACACCGACGAGTGGTGTGTGATCGCGACCAACGTGCTGGGCGGCTGCAAGGGCAGCACCGGCCCGTCCTCACTCGCCTCCGACGGAAAGCCATGGGGCGCGCGGTTTCCCGAGCTGAACATCCGTGACCAGGTGAAAGCCGAAGCGCAGTTGTTCGAGGTGCTCGGGATCGAGCGGCTCGGCGCTGTCGTCGGCGGCTCGATGGGCGGCATGCGGGTGCTCGAGTGGATCATCGGCCTGCCGGAGCGGGTTTCGGCCGCGCTCGTGCTGGCCGTGGGCGCCCGTGCCACCGCCGACCAGATCGGCACCCAGACCACCCAGATGGCCGTCATCACGGCCGATCCCGACTGGCAGGGCGGCGACTATCACGGCACCGGTCGCGCGCCGATGACCGGCATGGGGCTGGCCCGGCGGATCGCGCACCTGACCTACCGCACCGAGGGCGAACTCGACCACCGCTTCGCCAACAAGGCACAGGGCGACGAGGACCCGTGGACCGGTGGACGGTACGCGGTGCAGAGCTACCTCGAGCACCAGGCCGACAAGCTGTGTTCGCGCTTCGATCCGGCCACCTATGTACTGCTCAGCGAGGCCATGAATCGCCACGACGTGGGGCGCGGGCGCGGCGGCGTCGCCGCCGCGCTGGCCTCCACCGCGGTGCCGTGCGTGGTCGGCGGAGTCGACTCGGATCGCCTGTACCCCCTGCACACCCAGGCCGAGCTGGCCGAAGGACTGCCGGGCTGCGCGGGTCTCGAGATCGTGCACTCCCGCGACGGGCACGACGGGTTCCTCACCGAGGCGGCCGCCGTGTCGAAGCTGCTCACCGAGACGATGCGCTTGGCGCGGGAGAACCGCTGAGCCGTCAGGGCCCGGTCAGCAGAGTGACGATCGAGCGAACGTAGGCCTGAAGTCGTTCGCGCGGATACTCTTCCGGCTCGCTGACCCCCAGTCGACCGAGCATTTCGGCAATGGTGAGGGTCGAGTTCGCGAGTAGTCCGGCATCCATGCCCGACCATCGCGGCAGCACGGAGATACCCATGCGGACAAGCGATTCCGCGCGCTCCAAGATCTCGGCGCGCGAAGCACGAAGCGCCGCGCGATATTCGTCGGGCGCACTCGCCGGGGTGGCGAGGATCAGCCGCCAGCGGGTCGGATTCGCCAGTGCCACACCGACGAACGCTTCGACGGTCGCCGAGGCGGCGGCCAACGGATCGGCGCCGAGCAGGTCTTCGGGCAGCGTGTCGGCGATCTGATCCAGTCCGCGTTCCCGTTCGCGTTCCAGCAGCGCTTCGACGAGTTCGGCGCGGGTCTTGAACACCGTGTACAGCACAGGTTTTCCGACGCCCGCCTCCTGCGCGACGGCCTCCATGCTCAACTCGTGCAGTTCCATCCGGCCCAGGACCGTGAACGCGGCGTCGAGAAGTTGCGCGCGGCGCTGCTCCGGCGGCAGGCGCGGCGCATAGCGGCGTCGAGGTCGCTGCTCCTGCGTCGAGGTCACCGCCCACCTGCCTTTCGCTCGCCGACGATACCCGCCGACCCTGTCGGCACAAATCCTACGCAACCGTTGTATTCACGTCGAGCCATTGCTACGGTGGTGTTGTATTCAACTGTTTCTCGCACTGCAAAGGGGCATGTGCAATGGCTTTCGATGCGTCGACTCTGCGTCGCGACGACTACGGCTTCTTCGGGCCGGATTCCCCCACCTGGAAGGTGTGGGCGGCGCCGACCGCGCTGATCGGATTCCAGCGCGCGGTCACCCTCGAGCACTTCGATCCGTTCCTGACCGCCGCGGTCGCCGATTCACACGGGATCTACGACAATCCCGCCACCCGCCTCGACCACACGCTGTCCTACTTCCTGCTGGTCGCGCTCGGTGACGGCCGCACCGCCGTCCAGGCATCCGAACACCTGATGAAGGTGCACGCGCCGATGACGGGCATCGAACCGATCAGCGGCAAGCGCTACAGCGCCAACAACCCCGACTCCCAGCTGTGGATCCATGTCACCGGGTGGCATTCGGTCCTCAAGGCCTACGAGATGTTCGGACCCGGCCCGCTGAGTCCCGCCGAGGAGGACCGGTACTGGGCCGAATGCGTGATCGCCGCCGAACTGCAGACCTGCAAGCCCGCGGATGTACCGCGCAATCGGGCCGAGGTGCGCGCCTACTTCGAACGCGTCCGGCCGCAGTTGTGCGTCAGCGAGCGGGCCGTGGAGGCCATGCACTTTCTGCTGTGGCCGTCGGTGAGCAAAGGCATGACGTTCGCCGCCGGTGGTCGGGTGCTGTCGCTGGCGACGATCTCGACGCTGCCCGCCTGGATGCGCGAGCTCGGCCGATTCGACATGCCCCGCGTTGTCGATGCCTCCGTGCGTGTCCCGGGGAAGGCGATCGTCTGGGCGGCCGCACGTCGCGGCAATCGTGGGCTGATCATGGCTGCCCCGTACGTCGCGAAGCTGACCGGACAGATCCTGGCTGCCCACGAGCGCACCGCGCCACCGCGAACCCGGGCGACGATCAGCCCGGGCGATGCTCGCGCGCTCTACGGCAGCAACGGCACCCGCAGCCTGTGGGACAAGACCTCCGCCTGAACCCTGAGACAGAACCGGCCGCGTCGAACGACGCGGCCGGTTCTGTCTCAGCTGACGCCGAGGGTGTTGATCGTGGCGGCCAGGAAAACGATGGCGCTGCCGAGCGCGGTCAGCGCCGCCACGTCGAACGGGCGGCTGCGCACGGCGAGCAATCCCACCTGCACGGTCGGCAGGCACAGCCGGAACGCGGCGGCCACCAGGGCGGCGCTGCCGAAGATCAGCGCGCCGCGACGCCACCGATCCCACGCGACGAAGCCGACCGCGATCACGATCAGCGCGGTCACCACGGTCATCGGCAGATGACTGCGCAGGTACTGCTCCCCCGCGCTCAACCGCGCGACCCGGTGCTTGCCGGTCGTCTCCGCCTCGTTCACGAGCCCGATTGTTCCAGATACCGCCTGCGCGCGGACGGGGTGGCGCATGACAGAGTGGTCCGCTGTGCTGCACCTGATCTTTCACGAGCCCGTGATTCCGCCCAATACCGGCAATGCGATCCGGTTGGCCGCGGGGACCGGCTGCGCGCTACACCTGATCGAACCGCTCGGCTTCGACCTCTCGGAGTCCAAGCTGCGCCGGGCCGGACTGGACTACCACGACCTCGCGGTGGTGACCGTGCATCCCGACCTGGCGACGGCGTTCGCGGCGATCCGGCCCGGCCGCGTGTTCGCCTTCACCACCCAGGCCACCACACGTTTCACCGATATCGCCTATCGCGACAACGACGCGCTGCTGTTCGGCACCGAGCCCACCGGGCTGCCCGCGGAAGTATTGGCCGATCCGCAGATCACCGAGCAGGTGCGCATTCCGATGCTGCCGGGGCGGCGGTCGATGAATCTGTCGAACGCGGCGGCGGTGTCGGTGTACGAGGCCTGGCGGCAGCTGGGCTTTCCGGGCGCGGTCTGACTCAGTCGATGTCGAATCGCTTGAACCGTGAGGTGGCGCCGGCGGTCAGCCGAACGGCGGACTTGGCTACGCCGAAATGATCGGCGAGTAGTTCGATCGCGGCCTTGTTGGCCTTGCCCTCGACCGCCGGGGCGCGGACGTAGAGGGTGAGAGTGCCGTCTTCGGCGGTTTCTACGAGTGGGCCTTTACGGCTGTTCGGTTTGATCGTCGCCCGCACTGTGGGCACCGGGGGTCTCCTTCCCGGATGCTGCCGATTCGGGTGCGCCTGATGCGCCGACCTCGGATGCGGTGGCCCCGGATGCGGTAGGCGCGGGAGCGGTGGCTGCCGGTGCGGTAGGCGCGGGAGCGGTGGCTGCGGGTGCGGGTGCGGGTGCGGTGGACACGTGCGCTGCGGTGCGACGGCGCCTGCGCAGCAATCGCAGTGCGGCATACAGCAATCCGCCGATCACCGCGAGGAAGCCCAGCCACGGTACGGCCTTGCCGACGAAGACGATCGCGTCCTGCAACCAGTCGATCAGCGAGTGCCAGCCCGAGACGATGCCGTCCCAGAAGTTGTCCGGGTCGCCGGGTGCGTTCTTGTCGTCGGCGGTGAGGGTGATGGTGAGCGTCGACAGCGCGACCTGATCGTCGAGGCTGCGTTTCTGCGCGGTGAGGCTGTCGAGTTCGCCCTGCCTGCTCGACAGTGCCGCCTCCGCGGCGATCAGGTCGGCGGTGTTGGTGGCGCTCGTGATCAGCGCTTTGAGCCGGTCGACGGAGGCTTGCAGGGCGCGGATGCGGGCGTCGAGGTCCTGCCACTGCATGGTGACATCGTCGCGGTTGGTGCTCACCCCGGTCACCGAGCCCACCCCACCGAGCCCGGTGATGAAGGCGTCGGTCTTGTCGGCGGGCACCCGCACACTGAGCACGGCTCGAGCGGCACGCTTGTCGGTGCCGGGCTGTTCGGTGCGGCTGTCGATCCGGCCGTCGACGGCGCGGACCTGCTCGGTGACGGTCGCGGCGGCGGCGATCGGGTCCCCCGAGGTGACATCCACCGACCCGGTGATCACCTCTTTCCGGTTCGACTGATCCGTCGGCGCCGGGCTGTCCTGCTGCGGGGCGCCCTCCCGGAAACCGGGCGTCACCGCGGGAGCGGGCCCGCCCATGACAGTGGGCGAGGACGCCTTACCGGCACGGTCCTCGCTGTCGTCGTCGCCGCACCCCACCAGGAACACGAGTCCGAGCAACGCGATCATCACCACGGCAAGCTTGCGCATGTTCGCAGCGTAGTGCGTCAGCGGACCCCCGGCTGGCGTTCAACTAGGCGGACACATCACCCCATGCGTGCACACCCTGGGCCGGGTAACCCCTGTATGTCCCTACCAAAAGGGGCCCGCCCCGATCTGGACTGACCGGAGGGTGCGACGAAGGAGTACCCGGAGGGAGGGAAGATCGGGGCCTCAGGGGCCCCGCTCGAGCGCGCCAGCGCTCCAAAAACTCAGCGGAAGTCACGGGAGCGGGCCACGATGGTCAGGTCGAGGTGTTCGAGGTGGTCGGCGACGACACTGGCCGCGCCCTCGGCGTTTTGGATGCGGCCGCGGATGAGCAGGGCGGTGGCGTTCTGGGCGAGGCGGCGGTAGCGGGTCCACAGGCCGACCGAGCAGACGACGTTGACCATGCCGGTCTCGTCCTCGAGGTTGAGGAAGGTGACACCCGCGGCGGTGGCGGGGCGCTGACGGTGGGTGACGGCGCCCGCCACCAGGATGCGGGCACCGTCCTCGACTAGCAACAGATCGCACGCGGGCACCACCCCGAGTGAGTTCAAATGGGCGCGAAGGAATTCGGTGGGATAGGAGCCCGGCGAGATGCCGGTGGCCCAGACATCGGCGGCGGCGAGTTCGAGTGCGCTCATGCCGGGCAGCGCCGGGGCGACAGTGGCTGGACCGGTGCCGGGGAGGCGATCCGGACGTTCCACAGCCGCCGCGCCCGCCGCCCACAATGCCGCCCTGCGCACGCTGCTGCCACGCGAATCCTTTGGCACAGCTGAATCCGGCGGGCCGTAACCTTGTTCGAGCACTCGATGATCCGCGTCCAAAGCTCGCGCGGCAGGTGTTGCTGCCCAACTCCGGCTGTCGCCGGTGAACGGTTCGTGTGTCGCAGCGCCGGCAGCGCGCGGTTCGGTATCGACCAGAACGTCCAGCGCTCCCGCCGTTGCGAGCGATTCCGACTGGGCGACAGTGAGTTCCACGCGACCGGTGAGGTCGAGCATCGAGGTGAAGGGGCCGTGTTCGGCACGGGCGGCGACGATGCGCTCGGCGAGGTCGGTGCCGATGTGCCGCACACCCGACAGGCCGAGCCGGATCTCGGTGCCCGCGTTCTCGAGGGTGGGCTCGGCACAGCTGGCGTTGATGTCGGGGCCGTGCACGCGCACCCCGTGCCTGCGGGCGTCGGCGACCAGCGACTGCGGCGAGTAGAAACCCATCGGCTGCGCACGCAACAGCCCGGCACAGAACGCCGCCGGATGGTGCAGCTTGAACCACGACGAATAGAACACGATCGAGGCGAAACTCTGCGAATGACTCTCGGGGAAACCGAAATTGGCGAAGGCGTAGAGCTTCTCGTAGATGCGGTCGGCGAGAGCGCCGGTGATGCCGTGCAGGTCCCGCATGCCCTGGTAGAGGCGGTCCTTCAACTGTTCCATCTTCTCCGGCGAGCGTTTGGAACCCATGGCGCGGCGCAACTGGTCGGCTTCGGCGGGACTGAAACCGGCCACGTCGATGGCCATCTGCATCAGCTGTTCCTGGAACAACGGAATACCGAGGGTGCGGGCGAGTGAGTTCTCCAGCGCGGGATGATCGCAGACCGGCGCTTCCTTGCCGTTGCGCCTGCGGATGTAGGGGTGCACCGAACCGCCCTGGATGGGCCCCGGCCGGATCAGCGCCACCTCCACCACCAGGTCATAGAAGGTACGCGGCTTCAGCCGGGGCAATGTCGCCATCTGCGCGCGCGACTCCACCTGGAACACCCCGATCGAGTCGGCGCGCGAGAGCATCTCGTAGACACCGGCTTCGGTGAGATCGAGCGCGTGCAGTTCGACCTGCTCGCCTTTGTGCTCGCGCACCAGGTCGATCATGTAGTGCAGCGCCGAGAGCATGCCGAGGCCGAGCAGGTCGAATTTCACCAAACCGACCGCGGCGCAGTCGTCTTTGTCCCACTGCAACACACTGCGCCCGGCCATCCGCGCCCACTCCACCGGACATACGTCGGCGATCGGCCGATCGCAGATCACCATGCCGCCGGAGTGGATCCCCAGATGCCGTGGCAAACCGTCGAGTTCGCCCGCGAGCTCGAGCACGGCGTCCGGGATATCGGTGCCCGTCTCGGCGGCCACCCCGGACCAGCGGCTCACCTGTTTACTCCACGCGTCCTGCTGCCCCGGTGAAAAGCCCAGTGCGCGTGCGGCATCGCGCACCGAGGACTTGCCGCGATAGGTGATCACATTCGCCACCTGGGCGGCATAGTCGCGACCGTACTTGGCGTAGACGTGCTGGATGGCCTCCTCGCGGCGGTCGGATTCGATGTCGACATCGATATCGGGCGGTCCGTCGCGCTCGGGCGAGAGGAACCGCTCGAACAACAGCTGGTTGGCGACGGGGTCGACATTGGTGATGCCGATGGCGTAGCAGACCGCGGAGTTGGCGGCCGAGCCTCTGCCCTGACACAGGATGTCGCTGTTCTTGCAGAACTCGACGATGTCGTGCACCACCAGGAAATAGCCGGGGAACTCCATCTTCTCGATCACCGCGAGCTCGTGCTCGAGCTGCCGGTACGCCTGCGGGTTCCGCGCCGGCGGCCCGTAGCGCTCGGCGGCACCACGCAGGGCGAGCTCGCGCAGCCACGAGTTCTCGTCATGGTCGGCGGGCACGTCGAACGGGGGCAGCTTCGGGGCGATCAACCCCAGGTCGAACGCGCATTCGCGGGCCAGCACCGCCGCGTTCGCCACCGCGTGTGGATAGTCGGCGAACAGGTGCGCCATCTCCGCACTCGATCGCAGGTGCGCGCCGCCGGTGGGCGCGAGCCAGCCCGCCATCTCGTCGAGACTGCTCCTGGCGCGGATCGCGGCCAGCGCCATCGCCCGGCGACGCTGCGCCGGAGAGGCGAAATGCGCACCGGTGGTGGCGAGTACGGGAACATCGAGCCGATCGGCCAGCGCGATCAGCAGCGCGTTGCGCTCGTCATCGGTGGCGATGCCGTGATGGGTGAGCTCCACGCTCACCCGATCGGCGCCGAATCGTTCGAGCAGATCCCGCAGGGCCGCTTCGGCTTTCGGTAGCCGGATATCGCCACCGCGCAGATCGTGTTCGAGCGCGGTGCGCAGGTGGCCTTTCCGGCAGCCGGTGAGGATATGCCAGTGCCCGCCCGCCGCCGCGGTGAGGGCGTCCAGGTCGTATCGCAGAACACCCTTCTCCCCCGCGGCCATATGCGCCGCCGCCATCTCTCGCGACAGCCGCCGATAACCCTCCTGGCCCCTGGCGAGGACCAGCAGATGCGGACCGTCAGGGTCAGGAGATCCAGTGCGCGGCACTGAGTCCGGCGCGTTCGCGTGCCCGTTTCGCGGCTCGGCCGAACCGCCGGCATCGCGCAGACCGCCGTCAGCCGTGTCCCCGCTCGGCCCATCAGTATCTGCTTCGCGCGCCTGCGTTCGACCCGGCATGAAACGCACCCCGCCCCGAGGGACAGAACGGCGCCGGACCGCATCCCCTCGGCCCGGCGCCGCCTCCGCATCGGTTCCCAGTGACAGTTCGGCACCGAAAACCGTTGGCATTCCCCATTCCCTGGCCGCCTCGGCGAACCGGACGGTCCCGTAGAACCCGTTGTGGTCGGTGAGCGCGAGCGCTTCCAGACCGAGCCGCACCGCCTCCTCCACCAGCTCCTCCGGCTGACTCGCCCCGTCGAGGAAGCTGTAGGCGGAGTGGGTGTGCAGCTCCGCGTAGGGCACCGTCGGGCCGGTCGGCCGGTCGAGCTCGGCGGCGTGGTACTCGCCGCGTTTACGTGACCAGGCCGGACTGTCGCCGCCGTCGCCCGGGTGCAAGTCTTGCGTAGGCCTGCCGCTCGGCTTGCCCGAGAGCACCCGCTCCAGCTCCGACCAGGTCGGCGGACCGTTGCTCCAGCCCATGCACCCGCTCCTCTCACGACCCCCGCATCACCGCGCCCTTTCCCCTTGGCGGACTACTCAATTCGCGGGCAAGCGCTCCATCGACCGCGATTCCAGCGCCGCCTCCACATGGCTCAGACCGGTGCGGATCACCGCGCCGTAGGCATCGTTGGCGAGCACATCCAGGTGCCCGCGCGCGATGGCCAATTGCATCCGCGCCATCTCGAAGTCACCGACGCGGCGATGACTGTCGGCCAGGTTCAGATACAGCGAGGGCAGGAACCCGCGCAGCCCCTCGTCGAGCGGGATGCCCGGCCCGAACACCGCGGCCAGCGCCCGCTGGTCCCACAGCAAGGCACCTTCCGCCAACTCCTGCACATCCGCCAGGTGATGTGCCACCACGCAGCGATGCAATGGGTCGCCGCCTTCCCCTATCTCACTCCACAGCCTGGTCAGCGCCGCGCGCGCCGCATCAGGGTCGCCACCGCCGAGCCGCACCGCGGCATAGATGTCCGCCATCCGATCGTCCGCCATGTGCATCAGTATCGCACATACGTTCGAACATTAGCGAGAGCCACTCGAACATATTTTCGAGTTTTCCGGCGACCCTGGCCCTCGAACTTACTTTGGAGTAAGTTCGAGGCAACGAGCTGCAAAGGAGCAGTGATGTCTCAGGTTTCTCCAGGTGAACGGGGCCGCAAGCGGCGCGATCTCACCGGCAGGCATGTCGTGATCACCGGTGCGTCGTCCGGGATCGGACGGGCCGCCGCACTCTCGGTCGCCGACAAGGGCGGTGTGGTGTTCCTGCTCGCGCGCCGCGCCGACGAACTGGCCGCGGTGGTCGCCGAGATCGTCGACGCGGGCGGGCAGGCCTACGGCTACCCGTGCGATGTCACCGACTCCGAATCCGTGGACTCGGCCGTCAAAGCGATCCTCGACCAGCACGGCCACGTCGACATGCTGGTCAACAACGCGGGCCGGTCCATCCGCCGCGCCATCCACCGCTCCACCGATCGCCTGCACGACTTCGAACGCACCATGGCGGTCAACTACTTCGGCGCGCTGCGGATGACCCTCGCGCTGCTGCCACAGATGCGCGAACGCGGCTTCGGCCACATCGTCAACATCTCCAGCGCCGGCGTGCAGGTGGCCACCCCTCGCTTCGCCGCCTACCTCGCCAGCAAAGCGGCCCTGGACAAGTTCACCGAGGTCGCCTCGGTCGAAACCCTCGCCGACGGAGTCACTTTCACCACCATCCACATGCCGTTGGTGCGCACCCCGATGATCGCCCCCAGCGGCGACCAGGGGCCGTCCGAATCCCCCGAGTGGGCCGCGGGCACGATCGTGCGCGCCCTCACCGAACGTCCCAAACGCATCGATGTTCCCCTCGGCACCCTCGCCGAATACGGCGGCATCATCACCCCCAAACTTCGCGACCGTATCCTGCACCGCTACTACCGCGCGCTGCCGGATTCCCCTGCGGCCAAGGGCGAATCGGCCGAAGACACCCCGGCCCCCGCACCGGCACCCCGGGCAGATCCGAAAACCCCTTCCGCCGCCCGAAAAGCCACCGGCACCGCCCTGCGCCGCGCGGCCCGCTGGGTACCCGGCACACACTGGTGACCCCCGCGTAGTCACTCGGTTCGTCTCGCACCCACATGGATTCAGTGCCGCCGGGTCCGCCACGATTCACTGCAGGTCGAGGGTGAAGTGGTGGGCGGTGATGGTCAGATGACGGCGCATATAGAGACGATGGGCGGCGGCTCGGGTAGGACCGACGCCGGAGTCCAGGTGGACCCCCGTGCACCGCAGACGCCGAGCTTCGGCGGTGAGCCAGTCGATCAGGCTGTCGGCATGGCCTCGACCGCGCGCCACGGGAAGGGTGGAGACATCGTCGATGTAGAGGTGGTGGCCCCAGGCGGTGGAGTGGGATTCGCGGAACCCTGCCACCGATAGTGCCGCGGGGGAACCCGTTTCGAAGACCCCGATGAGACGGTAGCCCGCGGGGCGGAGTTCGTTATCGATGAACTCGATCAGGCGCGATGCCGTCTCCCACCGTGGGCGAAGCTCCAGTAGAGCCGGGCCCGCCAGCCCGGTTTCGTCCTCGCCGATTTCCCGGATGTCGATCATGGAGTCGACGTTAAGCCCGTCGGACGACGTGCGGGAGGGCCACCGCGCCGTAGTTCCAGTAGTCCACTGTGAAGCTTGCCCGGAAGCCGAGTCGTCCGCAGTCGATGAGTCAGCGATCCGTGGGACGTTCGGACTGCGCGCGAGACAGCGCGGGAAGTTGTTCTATCGCAGCGGGTTCCAAGTAGGTGGCCGGTTTGGGGGCGGCACCGCAGCTGGCTTGGCGCGGGGCGGCGGGGACGGTGCGGGCGGTGACGCGCCAGCGGCGGCCGTCGCGGTGAGTGACGATGGCGGCGCCCGCCACGGTCGGGTCGTGCGTGGGGGCCGGGTCGGGCTGGACGGTGAGAGCGGTGGCATCGGCCGGGACCTGCTCGCGCACGGCCACTTCGGCGAGCTGGGAGATCGGGGGGTAGCAGCTGCGGCCACGGAGACCGGTCAGGGAGACCTCCTCGACGTCGGCCGCCGCGAGCATCGCTTTGGCGGCAGTGGCGTCGACGCGGCCGTAGGTGAGGCCGGAGGGAAGCAGGACGACCGCGGGGGCGAAGCGGTGACCACCGGTGTGCGAGGCCTCCCAGACCCGGCCCGGGTAGTCGGCGGCGAGGGCGGCGGCGATCGGGCGGCCCAGCAGGGCGCAGCACTGGTCGCGTTTGCCGTGCGCGCAGACCAGGACCACCGGATCATCCACGCGCACACCGATTCCCGGCGCCGGACCGTCGACGAGATGCAGGTCGATGTCGAAGAGCTGGCGCAAGTCGGTGATCTCGAACCGCTCACACCAGGAGCCCTCCGGGCGCGAACTGACCAGCAACACAGTGCGGGTACCGGTGAACTCGTTGCGGCCGGGGCGGCGGATCAGCGTCGGCCGGACCTGCGCCGCCGACGTACGCGCCGCGAGCTCGGCGGTGATCTCCGGACCGAGCACTTCATCACCGATCACATCACCGCCCCACGCACCGGGATGCTCGATACACAGCCATCCGGTGAAATGTCCCGCGGTACCGAGCAGCGGAAGATCGGCAGCGGCCGCCGTACACAGCATGCCCTCGAACGGGTTCACAGCGCTCCTCCCACGACCGAGCCTTCCGGGACTGTCCCGGACAAGCGTCGTTTCACTCTAGAACCGGGGCGGTGGGCTACTCGTAGACGCCCTCGGCGTGCCAGTGCATCGCGTCGTAGACGAGCAGTACGGCGCGGATCTCGGTGGGGTCGGCATCGAGCTGGACTTGGACGCGTACGGCCAGGGAGGTGGGCTCGGCCGTGGACCACCAGCGTTCGGTGATCGGCCAGGGGCCCGCCCAGCCCAGCAGCGCCCACTGCTTGCTGCCCCAGCGCAGACGGGTGGGGACGGCGGTGAACAGGCCGCGATCGGTGACCAGGACGGGGGCGCCGTCGGCGGCGGTCAGGTGCACGACCGGGCGGTGCAGCAGGAGCAGCGTGGGAGCGGGTTCGGGGAGACGACCCGGCCAGGGCTGGGTGGGGTCGGCGGCGGGGGTCAGCTCGTCACCGAGGGCGATCATGGTGATGCGTTCGGCGGGCCCGCGCCCGCCGCTGAGCACGCCGATGCGGACCGCTTCGCCACCGAGCAGCCCCTGCACGCGGACCAGGGCGCGGCGGGCGCGCTCGGTCTCCTCGCCCTCACCACCCCACAGACCGAGTTGCAGCGCACCGGCGGCGACCACCTCGACCGGTTCCAGGGTGAGCGCGACGATCGGGCCGGTGGGGCGGGCGCGGTGGGTGAGCCAGCCGTCGAGTTGCCAGCGGACGCGGTCGGCGGTGTCGGCGGGGGTGAGTGGGCGAGCACAGCGCCAGATCCTGGTGAGCTCCTCACCCGTCTCGGTGCGCGCGGTCACGGCGAGCCGGGTGCACGCCACCCCCGCCGCCGACAGCACCGCGTGCAGCCGGGTGGACAGCTGCCTGCCCGCGAAGGCGGCCGCGTCGACCCGGTCGATGGGCGGGTCGCAGGCCAGCTCGACGGTCAGTTCCGGAGCGGGGCGGCGCGCCGACGGTGGACGTTCCGGCAGGGCGCGGGCGGTGCGATGGGCAAGCACGGCGTCGGCGCCGAACCGGGAGGCCACTTCGGCGGGAGACAGGCGCGCGAAGTCGCCGATGCGGCGCAAACCCAAGCGGCGCAACAGGTCGACCAGCTCCGCGCGCTGCGGTGCGGCCAGGCTCGGCTCCACCGCCAGCTCCGCGACCGGGAGCCCAGCGAGGTACTCCGCGCCCTCCCCCGGCGCCACGATCGCCCCGCGCCGTGCCGCGATCACCGCTGTCGACATGGCATCGGCGATCCCGATCTGCGCCTCGGCTCCCGCCACGGCGACCGCGTCGATCAACCGCACCACCGCGGCCTCCTCGGAGCCGAAATACCGTGCGGCACCGCGTGCCCCGAGCACGATGAGCCCGGGCCGCAACACCTCGACGCCGGGCACCGTCTCGTCGACAGCGCCGACCACCGGCTCGAACAACCGCGCATCGCGATCCGGATCATCCTGCACGACAACAAGTTCCGGGCAACATCCCTGCGCATCCCGCCGTCGCATCCCCCGCCGCACACCCTCGGCCCGCGCGATCGCCGAACACGCCACCACCGAACTTCCCCGCAACACCGCGATCGGTCGCTCCGCCGACACCCCCTCCACCGCGGCCGCCGCCACCGCGGGCCAGTCCAGGCACCACACCGCGAGCACCCGCTCAACGCGCGTCACGACGACGCCACCGATCCACACGCCACGCCACGTCCGAACGAGCCACCCACCACGAATGCGGTAGGCGATCGGTAACCGCAACGGTGTGCCGAGAGCGACTCGGGAACGAACGGGAGACCCGCGGCGATCGTCCGGGCGGCCGCCGGACAGTCGGTGGATCCCCTCACGCCCATCGGCCGGAACCTGACAACGGCCCGGCGGTCATGAGACGGCCTCGTGTAGCGCGGTGACTTCCGGTGCACCGCTGACGGTTTCGCGGGGCAGCCATTCGGTGCGGCCGACCTGGGCGCACAGGTCCATGCGGCCGTGGCGGGTCTGGCCGGCCTTGGCGCTCACGCGCACGTCGAGGCAGACCGAGCGCAAGCGGCCGCGACCGGGGCCGAGGCCGCGGTATCCGGTGACGCGGGAGTCCAGGCGCAGAGTCGGGTTGGCCCATTCGCCCGCGACCACCAGGGTGGCACCGCGATTGCGGGCGCGGGCGGCGAGGACGCGGCAGCGCGACGGAGGAACAGCGAGGCCGCCGAGGCCGAGGACTACCAGGTCGAGGCCGTCGAGCAGGACCGCGGCCACTTCGGCGGGGTCGGGGCCGGGGTCGGTGATCACCGCCAACCGGGACAGCTCGGCACCCATCTCGGCAGCGGCCAGCAAACCGAGCCGGGGCAGGCCGACGACCGCGGCGTGGCCGCCGCTCCCGGTAACGGCGGCGAGCATTCCCGTCAGCAGGGAGTGTGCGCCGGTGTAGGCGACGACCGCGCCTTTCGGCAGCCCACCATCGGGCAACAGATCGGCGAGTGGGGGCGGAACAGGCAGCAGATCTCGGCGTAGTGGCTGCTCACGTGGCATATGCCCGGTCGCGGACTCACCACGGCCCGGGACCGCGGCCATCCGCCTGCGCAGCTCGTCGATCATGCCCGCATCGGGCGACAACGCTTCCGAACCCATCAACACCACCTACTTCCACGATGGACCCGCGAGCGGAAAACCGCCCTGCGCCGAAACGGCAGCACCGTTTCAGCTATCGATCGTATTCGAATATACGTTCGATAGCGACCAGCGTGACACCCACCCCCACCCCGTGTCCACCGCGCAGCACCCCGGAGATCCCGGCCAGTCAGCGCCATATTCGGCTACCCTCGCACCCGTGACCGAACGTGCTCGTCCCCATATCGGCCCCGACTACCTGGTCGCGGGTCGCTACCGCCTGCAGTCCAAGCTGGGCGGGGGTGGCATGGGTGCGGTCTGGCTCGCGACCGATCGGTTGCTGAACCGGGAAGTCGCGATCAAGCAGGTGCTGTCCACCGCGGGACTGAGCGCGGCCGAGGCCGAGCGAATCCGCAGCAGCATCGTGCACGAGGGCCGAGTGGCCGCCAAGCTGTCGCACATCCACGCCGTGGCCGTGCACGACGTGGTGATCGAAGCGGGCGAGCCGTGGCTCGTCATGGAGTACTTACCCTCGCGCAGCGTGGCCAAGGCGCTCGCGCTGGTCGACACGCTGCCCGCGGTCGAGGTCGCCCAGATCGGCGCGCAGGTCGCCGACGCGCTGGCCGCCGCGCACGCCGCGGGCATCGTGCACCGCGATATCAAGCCGGGCAACATCCTCGTCGCCGACCGCGGCAACAGTGTGGGCCTGGCCAAACTCAGCGACTTCGGCATCTCGCGCGGCGCCGGCGACACCCAGGGTGACGAACCCGACGGTGTGATCACCGGCACCCCCGCCTACCTGCCGCCCGAGGTCGCGCGCGGCGCCCGGCCCACCGAGGCCAGCGACGTGTTCTCCCTCGGCGCCACCCTCTACACCGCACTCGAAGGCCAGCCGCCGTTCGGTTTCGACTCCGACGAGCACGACGTCGTCGCCGCGGCCGCGATGGGCCGGATCATCCCGCCCACCCGCAGCGGCATCCTCACCCAGCCGCTGCTGCACATGCTCGAGCCCGCGCCGCAGCGCCGCCCCACCATGGCCGAGGCCCGCGACGAAATCCTCACCGCCGCCTTCGGCCCCGGCACCGGCGCCTACATCCTCGGTGTGCCGCTGCGCACCGAGGACGGCACCATCCCGGCCTGGTCCACCCGTAACTCCGCCAGCGGCCTGCGTAGCCACAATTCCTCCCCCCTCCCGCGCCCGCACCGCGCGCCGGTGGGCGCCACCGCCGCCGCACCCCAGCAGCGCACCGGCAGCTTCGTCGACAACCTCCCCAACGGCGCCCCCCTCGCCATCGGCGCGGGCGTGCTGATCGGCCTGATCATCCTGATCGCGATCATCATCGCCGTGATGTAGAGCCGAGCTTCACTCGATGCGGCGTCGATGCGCCCATCGAGTCAGCGCGTTCCGGTTCGACTGTTGCGTCTTACGAAGCACATTCGACGCGTGCGTCTCCACGGTCTTCACCGAGATGAACAAGGATTCGGCGATCTCCCGATAGGTGTATCCACGCGCCAGCAAGCGCAGCACCTCCAGCTCGCGCGGGGTGAGTGAATCCAATTCGGGATCGAGCGGCGGCTCGGGGACCGGCGAGCGCCCGGTGAACGAATCGAGCACGAACCCGGCCAGCCGCGGACTGAACACCGCGTCCCCACCCGCGACCCGGCGGATACCGTCGGCCAGCTCGGCACCGGAAATCGTCTTGGTGACGTACCCGCGCGCCCCCGCCCGGATCACCGCGATCACATCCTCGGCCGCGTCGGACACACTCAACGCCAAACACACCGGCCCCGTGGCGATCCCGCTCAGCACCGCCACTCCACCACCGTCGGGCATGTGGACGTCGAGCAGCACCACGTCCGGCTTCGTGGCATCGATCCCGGCGATCGCCTCGGCCACTGCCCCGGCCTCACCGACGACCTCCATGTCGGTCTCCCGGCTCAGCTCGGCCCGCACCCCCGACCGGAAAACCGCGTGATCGTCGACCAGGAACACCCGCACACTCACTACCAGACTCCTCATTCGAACCGCTCGATCGACCTGCTGTCATCGGTACCACACCGCGGCGTCCGGGCGCCGAGATCGCCCCGGGTCGGTGCGATCGCGCTCAGTGATCGGCCGGATGATCCCGCGTCGGCGCGTGGTCATCCGGGCCTGCGGTGGTCGGCGCGTCGTCGCTCGCGACCTCGTCCGGCTCGGAGGTCCCGGAGTCGGTGCGCGGCATGACGATCCGCACCTCCGTGCCACGCCCGAGGGTCGAGTCGATCACGGCGGTACCGCCGCGGCGCTCGATTCTGGCACAGATCGACTTGGCCACCCCGCGCCGATCGGCAGGCACCGCCGACACGTCGAAACCGGCGCCACGGTCGCGCACGAAGATGCTCACCTGGTGGGGTTCGGTCTCGGCGAACAGGTCGATCTCGGGGACCTCGGCGTGCTTGGCGGCGTTGACCAGCGCCTCACGGGTGGCGCCGAGCAGGGCGGTGAAATGCTCCTTGGGCAGGCCCGCGCCGGTGTCGCCGGGGTCCATCGCCACATCGCCGACGGTGACCGGGGTGACCTTCACACCGTGCTGGTCCTCCACCTCGCCCGCGATGGTGCGCAGCGCGGTGGCCAGGCTCGACTGGGCGGGTGCGGTGTCGTCGAAGAGCCACTTGCGCAGTTCACGCTCCTGACTGCGGGCCAGGCGAAGCACCTCCTGCGGATCCTCGGCCTGGCGCTGGATCAGCGCGAGCGTCTGCAATACCGAATCGTGCAGGTGCGAGGCGATCTCCTCGCGTTCCTCGTTGCGGATGCGGGCGCCGCGCTCGGCATTGAGCGCGCGGACCATGCGCAGCCACAGCGGCACCGTCAGCAGACCCGCGCCGACCAGGGTGACCGCCACCGCGATCAGCGCCGACCCGAGCGAACTGAGATCGATCCTGGCCAGCACCACCACACCGAGCCCGACCACGATCAGCGTCGCCCCGGCCACGATGCGCGACCAGGTGACCACCGAGGGTCGCGCGGGCAGCCCGAACAGGGCCCGCGGCCCCGGCGCGGCGACATCGTATTCGCGCCACACCAGCGCGGCGCCGACCGCCACCACCACGATCGGCGCGATCACCTTCGCCGCGGTCCCCTGGAACAACCACCCCACCGTCACCGCGAGTCCGAGCCCGAGCAGGGCGAGCCCGATCGCCTGCCTGCGCTCGTCACCGGTCGGTTTCGCCGCGTCCGCGCCACCGGGAGTGAAGATCCACAGCAGCCCGTACGCCACCAGTCCCGCGCCGACCAGCGCGGACAGCAAGACGAACGCCAGCCGCACCTTGATCACGTCGACACCGAGATGGTCGGCCAGACCACCCGCGACTCCACCCACCACCCGCCCACCACTGCGGCGGACCAGGCGCGGGGTCTCCGGCATCGGCGCACCCACCGGCTCGGGGCCGGGGACGGGCAGCATGGGCCGATAGCCGCGCGGCACGCCATAACCCTGCGGATACTGGGCGTAACCCGGCGCGCTCCGATACTGCGGCGGCGGCGCGTAGTGCTGCGGCGGCCCATAGACCACCGGCTCACCCCCGAACGAGCGCTCTACGAAACCACGCGGCCGGTGCCAACCGAACCGCGGATTCGCCGCTGCGCCCGGGCCGTCGGAAGGCCCGTGGGTGGCGTTGTTCCCGGCGGCGGCGCCGGGCCCGGACGGGGTCGCGGACCCCTGGGCGGCAGTGCGGGCGGAAACAGACGGATCCATGCTCTCGATACTGGCACGCGCGACGGGGTGTCGACATCAGGAAAGTCCCTGATCTCGTCCCCGATGTCGGCGATCCGCCGCTGACCTGCGCGGCGAGCTGTCCGGTCCGGACAGAAATTACGCTCTACCTGGGTATATGTCCGATCCGGTGCCGGACCGCGACGCCGGTGCCGGACCGCCGGACCGGAAACCTGAACCCAGGGTCCTCAGCAGGTCTTTTAAGCCGATGCGCGGTCGCGCCGAAAGCCCGGCCGCACAGGCTCTTCCTACGTTGATGGCAGGCCGGAACTGCGGCCGCCGCTTCAGGGGAGGAACAAGTGAACATCATCACCACCGTGCTGGGTGCCGCCGCTATCGGACTGAGCACCCTCGGGATGACACCGATCGCATCGGCTACACCGATGGCACCGCACGAGACGACCTATCACGGGCCCGCCGGCTTCGAACTCACCCTCGGCCATACCGAGGAGTCCTACCGGCTGGTCCCGCCGCTCAACGCGATGCCGACCAATCGCGAGGTGTTCCTCGACAACACCGCCTACGTCACCGCACCGCTCGGCGCGACCGGTGAGGTCACCTCCGGCTATCTCGTCGCCTGCGCGGTGGATCTGACGCTGTCGGTCGGGCTCGACGGTGGCGTCTCGGTCGGCGCGGGGGCCGGCATCGGGTTCGGCTCGTCCGGTCCGGATGTGTCCGCCGATATCGGCCCGTCGATCTCGGCCGGTATCGATCTGAGCCTGTCGCTCGCGCCGGGCGAGATCAAGAAGATCGATGTGGGATCGATGTCGCTCGGTTCGGGCACCACCTATCTGGTGAACCGTGACTTCCATCTGATGGTGGGCAACTGCGGTGGACCGCTCAACGTCTACTCGTGGGCGACGGTCACCGCCGGCACCGGACAGGTGAAGGCGACGAACTCGATCTTCGGCGACACCATGTTCCTGTGATCCGCACGGGGCCCGGCGAGTCGCCGGGTCCCGGTCGATCCGAATAGCATGGCCCTCGGTCGTTTTCATCGAACGGGGGGTTCATTGACCATCAATGACGCGCAGAGTTCCTCGCCACGTGCGATTTTCGCGCAGCGGTTCGCCGAACTCTATGCCGTGGCAGGCAATCCGACCTTGCGCCGGGTCGCCTCGGCCACCGAGCGTCGCATGCGCGGCACCCAGGCCGGCACGCCGTCGCCGCAGCGGATCAGCGACTGGAAGGCCGGGCGCAATGTGCCCGCTCGCTTCGAATCGCTGCTGCCGGTGGTCCTCACGCTCGTCGAGCTGACCGAGAAGTCTCAACGCGACCTACCGCGCGGCCTGGCCGACCCGCACGAATGGCGACGCCTGTGGCAGGAGTCGGTCACCTGGACAGCGGCCGCCACCGACGGCGACGCCTGCCCCTACCCCGGCCTGCGCGCCTATCTCCCCGAGGAGCACACCTTGTTCTTCGGACGTGAGCAGGCCACCACCGAATTCGTCGACCTGGTGCGCGCCACCACCGGCGTCGTCGTCCTGATCGGCGCGTCGGGGGCGGGCAAGTCCTCGCTGCTGGCGGCGGGTCTGCGACCCACGATCGACCTACCCGCCGCGACCATGACACCGGGATCGACGCCGACCGCCGGACTCGCGGCGACACTGACCGACGGCCTACGGGTCCTGATCGTCGACCAGTTCGAGGAACTGTTCACCCTGTGCCAGGACGAAGCCGAACGTTCGGCATTCCTGTCCGCGCTCGCCGACCTACCCGATTCGGTGACGATCGTTCTGGCGCTGCGTGCCGACTTCTACGAACAATGCCTGCACTATCCGATAGTGCGGAACAGTCTGCAGCGCAACAGCTACCTGCTCGGCGCGATGTCCATGGACGAGGTCTCGCACGCGATCACCGGACCGGCGGCCGCCGCCGGGCTCACCCTGGAGCCAGGTCTGGAAGAACTGGTGCTCACCGAACTGCGCGGGCTCGGCGGGCACCTCAGCGCCGACGGCTACGACCCAGGGGCGCTGCCACTGCTCTCACACGTGATGGCCGCGACCTGGCAGCAGCGCGAGGGTCGCAAACTCACCGTCGCCGGCTACCGCAAAGCGGGCGGTGTCGCCGGCTCGGTCGCCGAGACCGCCGAACTCGCCTGGAGCGAGCTCACTCCGGGGCAGCAGAGCGCCGCTCAGGAGTTGCTCGGCTCGCTCGTCACCGTCGGACAGGACGGGCGTGACACCCGGCGAACGGTAGACCGTGCCGAATTGCTCGGCCGCAGCGGCGATCCCGATGCCTCAGCGGAAGCGCTCGAAGTCCTCGCGACCAGCAGACTGATCGCCCTCGACGCGGGCTCGGTGCAGTTCTCCCATGAGATCGTGCTGACCGCGTGGCCCCGGCTACGCGGCTGGATCGATACGGACCGGGTCGGGCACCTGGTCCGACAGCGGCTCGAACACGATGCGACCGAGTGGGAGTCGGCGAGACACGATTCGGCGCTGCTGTATCGCGGTACCCGACTCGACAACGCGAACGAGCACACCGGCGGCGCCCCCCTCAGTCCGCGTGTACGCGCCTTCCTCCAAGCTTCGCGGCGAGCGGCACGCAACGGCGGACGCTGGCGGATCGTGGCGGTCGCCGTCGTGATCGCCCTGCTCGCCACCGGTGTCATCGCCGTCGACCGCAGCAGGCTCGCCGATCAGCGGGCACTGGACCGCGACTACGCCGAACTGGTGGCCGCGGCCCACCGGACCAGGAGCAGCGACCCGTCGATCTCGGCGCAATTCCTGTTGGCCGCGTATCGAATCCGGCCTGACATCGCGACGCGCACCCAGCTGTTGAACAGCCAGGATTCACCCCTGGCCGTCAGCGTGCCCGCCCACGAGCGCGGCGTCTCCACGCTGGCTCATCGCGCGGCCGACGCACTACTGGTGTCGATCGACTACGCCGGCGACACCGCCTTCTGGGATCTGCGCGATCCCGCACGGCCACGCCGGCTCACCACCTCACTCGGAACGCGGACCGACCACCTCGAATTCATCCCGGGTAGCACCGACGCGGTCACCCTCGGCAATTCCGGTACCCAGCTGTGGGACCTCGCTCGCCCCGAGTCTCCCCGCCTGATCCACACCTTCGACACCCTGCGAAGCGACACACTCACCGTCGATCCGAGCGGAACGCGACTCGCCGAAATCGACGCCTCGACGCTTACCCTCTGGGACATCCGCGATCGGTCACGACCTGTGCGCACCTTCACCCGTCCGCTCTCCGGTGACAACCATTCCGTCGAATTCGGCCCCGGCGGCACGCTGCTAGCCGTCGGGTCCGCCACCTTCGACACCGGCGTCCCCGATTTCGTGCAGTTGTGGGATACCGCCGCTGCGCGTCCCATCGGGCCGCCGATCGCCACATCCGGCACCGACGTCCTCCAAGCGGTCGCCCTCAGCCCGGACGGCACCCGCCTGGCTATCGGCACGCACGGCGTGAAGCACACCAGCAGCGCACCGTCGAGTCAGTTCGAACTCTGGGACATCACTGATCCGCACCACCCGCACACGTTCGGCGCCTCGACTCGTGTCGACAACGACGTGCTGGCCTCGATCGCTTTCCACCAGGACGGGCACCTCCTCGCCACCGGCTCCGACGAGGCCGCGCGGCTGTGGAACATCACCGACCCGGCCCAACCCGTGCAAGCGGGCCCGGCCCTGTCGGTGAGCCCGGCCGCCTGCCCACAGGCCAGGGTCTCCCTGTGCAGCGGCGGACCGACGTCGATGTTCTTCCTCCCGGGCGAACCGATACTCATCGGAGCGGGGCACGACGGCCTGCTGCGCACCTGGACACTGCCCCGATCGACGATCGACGTGTTTCCCCGGCTGCCCTCGGGTCCGGTGTTCGATCGAGCAGGAGATCGGATGGCCATGGTGACCCGGACCGGCGACGTGACGATCTGGGACACCACCGACCCGCGCCGCCCGACCCGGCTGACCACGGTCCCGAACGTACTGGCGCTGTCGAACCCGGTGCTGAGTCCGGACGGACGCACGCTGAGCCTGCACGACCAGGTCGGCAAGCGCCGGATCGTCTTCGACCTCGACGATCCGCGTCATCCACGACAACTGCCCAGCTGGCCGACCGGCGAGGCCGAGAGCTCGACTGTCAACGGCAACCGGATGCTGCTGACCTTCACCGACTCGGTCCACATGTGGGACGTCACCGACCGCAGCGCGCCGAAGCCTCTCGGGTCGCCGATCACCGCGAGTTTCGGAAAGCTCGTCGGTGACGCCTTCAGCCTCGACGGCAGCCTGGTCGAAGTGATGCTCGTCGACCACCGCAGCGACTGGCAGCACTACACCCGCCAGATCTGGAATCTGGACGACCCGGTGCATCCTCGTCTGATCGCCGAGACCGACGTGGAACTCAGCACCGTCGTACAACCGTCCCAGTTCCTGCCCGACAACCGGACTCTCGCCGTCACCAAAGACGATCGCTTCGGCCTGTGGGACACCGACACACCCGAGGTCTTCACCCCGCTCGTCGACGCGGTCCGCACCGAAGTCGGGCCGCTCAGCTGGATATCCACATCGGCGGACGGCACCGAGCTGGCGGTGTCGAGCGACGACGGCACGACCGGCCTGTGGAATCTCGACGACCCCCACACGCCGCGCAAATACATCGGCCCGCTCGGCCCCGCCGACGGCCGCGACCGGCAGGTGGTCCTGCACCCGCGCGGTGAACAGCTCGTGATCGTCACCGACAACGGCCAGCTCGGCGTGTGGGACCTCGACACCGAGACCGTGGCCGCCCGGATCTGCGCGTCCACCGGCCGACTCACCGAAGCCGTCTGGCGCGGGCAGGTCGCGAACGTCGCCTACCGCTCCCCCTGTCCCTGAACCCGGGCAATTATCAGGGTTACCCCCGATGTGCGGAGGGGGCGGCTCGGCACACCATGGATGGCATGAGCAGAACGAGCTTCGCCGACCAGGTTCACCAGATGTGGCAGACGCGGCCCGTCCGGCTGCCTCGGCAAGGGCCGATCGCCGGCGTGGCGGCGGGGTTCGGGTTGCGGTACGGGGTGGATCCGGTGCTCGTGCGGGTGGCCTTCGTGGTGTCGACGATCTTCGGCGGGGCCGGGATCGTGCTGTACCTGCTGGCCTGGCTGGTGCTGGGGTCGGCGGGCAACGAGATGTCGGCGGCGCAGGCCCTGTCGGCCCACGATCGAGGTTCGCATTCGCAGACCAAGACGATCGTGTTGATCGTCGCGCTGGCTATCGCCGTGTCGACCATGGGGCCGATCGGGCTGGGAATGGGCGGGTCCGGGGTGGTCAGCATGGGGCTGATGCTCGCAGGCTGGTGGATGCTGTATCTGCGTCATCCGGAGCTGCCCGCGGGATTCGACGCCTACCGCGCTCCGCTCGGCACGACGGGCTACCCGGGCGCGGGCTACCCGACCGGGGTCCCGGTGCGCGGCTACCCGTACAACCCGGAGGTACCACCGACGGGGATGTACACGCCCTACACCAAACTCCCCGACGCCTACGTTCCCGATCCGGCGCTCGCCCGCGAGGAAACCCGCACGGCCACCGCCGAATCCGCGCCGCTGCTGCGAGTCGACGCGACCGATACGGTCGTCCTGCACAAGGACATCGACGAATCGGGCAGCGCTGCTGTGGATTCCGTCGAGACCACCCGGATCACCGTGACACCGGCCTCCAGCGAACCCGGACAAGAGGATCCGGACAACCGCGAGGTCGCCTCGGACGCGTCGACTCCGCACGCCGTGTCGGATACGAGCGAGCAGGCGGCCGATTCGGTTCCACCCGTCGATCTCGACAAGCGGGCGGACAGCCCGACAACCGAGGTCGTCGAGCCGGCCGACACCGACGAGAGCATGCGGCCCGCCGAACAACCACAGGCGAACGAAACCGGCGCCACCGCCGTCCTGCGCAAGGACGTCCCCGGAACCATCTCTCCCGCACCCGAGCCCCCGCGGATCAACGCGCAGGTGCCCAACGGCTGGGACCCGCTCGCTGTCGCCCCCCTCGCCTGGGAACTCCCGGAAGCGGCACCCCGCTACGCACCGGTCGCGCCACCGGCACCGAAACGTCCACGCTCCCGGCTGACCCCGGTCACCATCGGCCTGGCGATCCTGGCCGCGGCGCTGGCGGGTGCGGCAGCCGCATCGGGCGTCGAATGGATGACCCCCGCGCGGATCGCGGCCTTCGCCTTGGCCGTAGTCGGACTCGGCCTCGTCGTCGGCGCGTTCCTGCGGCGCGGGTACGGGCTGCTGATCCTCACCGCCCCGCTGGCCGGGTTCGTGGTGCTGGCCTCCCTGATCGGGCCGATCGACTTCAGCGAAACCGCCGTCGGCGACCGTGTCTGGGCGCCGACCTCGGTCGCCGAGTTGCAGCCCCGCTACGCCCTCGACATCGGTTCGGGCACGCTGGACCTGCGCGGACTGAACCTCACCGAGTCACGCAGCGTCGAAGTCGCGGTGAACATCGGTGACGCGAAAGTGCAACTGCCCGAAGGGATGACGGTGAACACGACGTGTGACATCCGAGTGGCCGATTCCAACTCGACCTGCAAAGACGGACTGAGCGGGCCGAACACCCCCGGCGCACCGGTCCTCGACCTGCACGTCAAGATGCACCTGGGTGACGCGGTGGTGACCCGTGGCTGATCCGACCGGCACCGAGCCCGCCCGCCGACCCGCCTTCACCCTGCTGACCATCGGCCTGATCGCACTGGCCGTGAGCGTCTGGGCACTGCTGGGCGCACCCACCCCCGACGACGGCGGGATCCTGCCCATCGGCTGGGGCGTGGTGATCGCGGCCATCGTCATCGGCCTGCTGCTCACGCTGACCCCCAGCCGTAAACACCACTGACCGAAGACAACTCAGGCAACAGCAATGGCCCGTCATCACGACGGGCCATTGCTGTTGACGGGACCAGTTGAAAGACAAGGGCAATGGACGAATCCGCGAAGAGACCGCAAACCCCACTGGCGAAGGTCCTGCCGCCGGTCACCCACCGGCCGTACGCCGGCGGCTTCCTCCTGGGCAGGCTTCTGCTCACCCAGGCGGCGCCGCCGCGGCCGGCCTAGTTCACTCCCACTCGATGGTGCCCGGCGGCTTGCTCGTCACGTCGAGGACCACGCGGTTGACCTCGGCCACCTCGTTGGTGATGCGCGTCGAGATCCGTTCCAGCACGTCGTAGGGCAGCCGGGTCCAGTCCGCGGTCATCGCGTCCTCGCTCGACACCGGACGCAGCACGATCGGGTGACCGTAGGTGCGGCCGTCGCCCTGCACACCGACCGAACGCACGTCGGCCAGCAGCACGACCGGGCACTGCCAGATCTGCTTGTCCAGGCCGGCCGCGGTGAGCTCCTCGCGGGCGATGGCGTCGGCCTGGCGGAGCAGATCGAGCCGGTCGGCGGTCACCTCGCCGACGATGCGGATCGCGAGGCCGGGGCCCGGGAACGGCTGGCGCGCAACGATTTCCTCGGGCAGCCCGAGTTCACGGCCGACCGCGCGGACCTCGTCCTTGAACAGCAGGCGCAGCGGCTCGACCAGATCGAACTCGAGGTCGTCGGGCAGGCCACCGACATTGTGGTGGCTCTTGATGTTCGCGGTGCCGGTGCCGCCGCCGGATTCGACGACGTCCGGGTACAGGGTGCCCTGGACCAGGAATTCGACCTTCGGTGCGGCACCCGCGGCAGCGCCCTCCTCGAGCACGATGCCCGCGACCGCGTCCTCGAAGGAGCGGATGAACTCGCGGCCGATGATCTTGCGCTTCTCCTCGGGATCGGAGACGCCCTTCAGCTCGCCGAGGAACTTGTCCACCGCGTCGACGGTCACCAGCTTGGCGCCGGTCGCGGCGACGAAGTCCTGCTGGACCTGCTCGCGCTCGCCGGCCCGCAGCAGACCGTGGTCGACGAACACACAGGTGAGCCGGTCGCCGATCGCGCGCTGCACCAGCGCGGCCGCCACGGCGGAGTCGACTCCGCCGGACAGGCCACAGATGGCGTGCCCGTCACCGATCTGCTCGCGCACGCTCTCGATCAGCGACTCGGCGATATTGGCCGGGGTCCACTGCGCGGGGATGCCCGCGAGCTCGTGCAGGAAGCGGCTGAGCACCTGCTGGCCGTGCGGGGAGTGCAGCACCTCGGGGTGATATTGCACGCCGGCCAGGCGCCGCGCACGGTCCTCGAACGCGGCCACGGGGGCGCCCGCGGTGGTACCGGTGACCTCGAAGCCCTCGGGGGCATCGGTCACCGCGTCACCGTGCGACATCCACACCGGCTGGATGGTCGGCAGGCCGCCGTGCAGCACACCGCCGTCGATGTTCAGCTCGGTGCGGCCGTATTCGCGGGTGCCGGTTTCCGACACGGTGCCGCCGAGCGCCTGTGCCATGGCCTGGAAGCCGTAGCAGATGCCGAACACGGGCACGCCGAGATCGAACAGCCGCGCGTCGAGTTGCGGTGCGCCCTCGGCATACACACTCGACGGACCACCGGACAGGATCACGGCCAGCGGCTGCTTGTCGGCGATCTCTTCCACGGTCATCGTGTGCGGAATCACCTCGGAGAACACCCGTGACTCACGCACCCGTCGGGCGATCAGCTGGGCGTACTGCGCGCCGAAGTCGACGACGAGGACCGGTCTCTGAGTATCTGCCACCGCCACAGTTTAGTGACGGGGTGCGACGAGCAAGCAGCGGGCATCGCCGGAGGCCGGACTCGCCGTAGTGACTGTGCACGACGCGCCCCCATTCTTGGGCGTGGCGCGGCGGCTCTGGCTATCCTCGTGCTCGTGCCATTCGCCCGCGCGATCGATGCCGACATCTACTACGAGGACAGCGGTGGCACCGGTCCGGTGGTGTTGCTCGCCCACGAATTCTTCATGGATCGCACGATGTTCGCCTCGCAGCAGGCCGCGCTCGCACCCGAATTCCGGATCGTCGCCTGGGACGCGCGCGGTCACGGCCGCACCAGAGACCAGCGGTTGCCCTTCACCTACTGGACCGCGGCCAGGGACGCGCTGACGGTGCTCGACTCGATCGGCGTCGAACGCGCGATCGTCGGCGGGACGGCGCAAGGGGGCTTCACAGCATTGCGGACCGCGTTGGTCGCACCCGAACGGGTCGCCGCGCTGATCTTGATCAGCACCGAGGCGCACGGACCGACCCTCGACCAGTCGACCGCCACCCAGCGATTCCTCGACGAGTGGCACGACCGCAGCTCCCGCGAGGAAGCCGCGGGCCGACTGGCCGACTGGCTCATCGGCGACGACACCTGGTATCGCGACATCTGGACCCGCCGCTGGGTCGGCGACGCCCACAGCGGGCTCGACGCCGCCGTCGGCTGCCTACTCGGACGCGACTCGGTACTCGACCGACTACGCGAGATCACCTGCCCGGCACTGATCATCCACGCCACACAGAGCGGCATCGCGAGCGACCGGGCCCGCACGCTGGCGGACGGGCTCACCGCCTCCACCTTCGTGGAGATCGATGGCGCCCGTCTCGCCGTCACGATGACGCACCCGGAACCGGTCAATACCGCGATCTCCCGGTTCCTGCGGGATCGGGTCTCACTGACCCACGTTCGTCAGCGCGGGCGGCCTGTCAGCGGACGCTGAGCCCGACCTTCTGGAATTCCTTGAGGTCGGAGTAGCCGGCCTTGGCCATCGAACGGCGAAGGCCACCGACCAGGTTCAGCGAGCCGAACGGGTCGTCGGAGGGGCCGTAGAGCACGCGCTCGAGGCTCGGACGGGCCGCCGCGCCGTCGGGGCCGTCCAGCCAGGCCTCGTCGACCGGCAGGAACGAACCGCGCGGCACCGAGGGGTGCGCGGTCGCCGAGGGCCAGTACCACCCGCGACCGGGCGCCTCCGCCGACGCCGACAGCGGCACACCGAGCATCACAGCGTCGGCGCCACAGGCGATGGCCTTGGCCAGCTGACCCGAGGTGGCCACGTCACCGTCGGCGATGACGTGCACGTACCGGCCGCCGGTCTCGTCGAGGTAATCGCGACGGGCCGCGGCCGCGTCGGCGATCGCGGTGGCCATCGGCACGCCGATGCCGAGCACCTCACCGGTGGTGGTGGCGCCGGGGAACGAGCCGTAGCCGACGATGACGCCCGCCGCGCCGGTGCGCATCAGGTGCAGCGCGGTGCGGTGATCGCTCACGCCACCGGCCACGACCGGCACATCCAGCTCAGCGATGAAGGTCTTGAGGTTGAGCGGCTCCTCGCCACCCACGTGCTCGGCGGAGATGATGGTGCCCTGCACGACCAGCAGGTCGATACCGGCCTGGAGCAGCGCCGGGGTCAGCGCGCGGGCGTTCTGCGGGCTCACGCGCACCGAGGTGGTCACCCCGGCCGCCCGGACCTGCGCGACAGCGGCGGCCAGCAGGTCGGGCTGCATCGGCGCGGCGTGCAGTTCCTGCAGCAGCGAGATGGCCTTTTCGTAACCCCCCTTGTCGACCAGATCGAGCAGCTGGTCGATCTTGGCCTGCACGTCGGCGTGGCGGGCCCAGAGGCCTTCACCGTTGATCACGCCGAGGCCACCCTGGCGACCCAGCTCGATCGCGAACTCGGGCGAGACCAGCGCGTCGGTGGGGTGCGCGAGCACCGGGATCTCGAAACGGTAGGCATCGAGCTGCCACGCCAGCGAGACCAGCTTCGACGAGCGCGTCCGCCGCGAGGGCACGATATCGACGTCGTCGAGCTCATAGGTCCGACGAGCGACCCGTCCCATACCGATTTCGACCATGTCACGCACAGTTGCTCCTGTGTTTTTGGAGCGCTGGCGCGCTCGAGTTCGCGGCCACCACGGGCCGCCGGTCAGGCACCGCCGCTTGCTCCTTCGTCGCCTACGCGGCGGCGCCTGGCCGGCGACCCGGCCGCGAACCGCCGCTGCGCGGCGGACCCTCCTCGAGGTCGGGTCGTGCGGGGCCGGGAGTGCCGGTAGACGGCGGACTCGGAGCCTGCCTGCATTGCCTTTGTGCGCCGGGAGCGTACCTCCCGGCGCACAAACGCATCTATTGTACTCAGCCGCGCCCGGTGTAGTTCGGGGCCTCGACGGTCATCGTGATGTCGTGCGGGTGGCTCTCCTTGAGGCCCGCCGCGGTGATCTGCACGAACTGCGCGCCCTGGAGGTGCTCGATGTTCTGCGAACCGGTGTAGCCCATCGCGGCACGCAGGCCGCCGACGAGCTGGTGGATCACCTGGTTGACCGGGCCGCGGAACGGAACGCGGCCTTCGATGCCCTCGGGGACGAGCTTGTCCTCGGCGAGCACGTCGTCCTGGAAGTAGCGGTCCTTGGAGTACGACTTGGCCTGGCCGCGGCCCTGCATCGCACCGAGCGAGCCCATGCCACGGTAGGCCTTGAACTGCTTGCCGTTCACCAGCACCAGGTCGCCGGGCGACTCGGCGGTGCCCGCGAGCAGCGAGCCGAGCATCACCGTGGACGCACCCGCGGCGATCGCCTTGGCGACGTCGCCGGAGTACTGCACGCCACCGTCGGCGATCACCGGCACGCCGGCGGCCTTGCACGCGGCGACGGCTTCGAGGATCGCGGTGATCTGCGGCGCGCCGACACCGGCGACCACACGAGTGGTGCAGATGGAGCCGGGGCCCACACCCACCTTCACCGCGTCGACGCCCGCCTCGACGAGCGCGGCGGCACCGGCACGCGTGGCGACATTGCCGCCGACGATCTGGATCCGGTCACCGACCTCGGCCTTGACCTTGGCGACCATCTGCAGCACCTGCGACTGGTGGCCGTGCGCGGTGTCGACGATCAGCACGTCGACCCCGGCGTCGGCCAGCGTCATGGCCCGCGACCAGGAATCCTCACCGACACCGATCGCGGCGCCCACCAGCAGGCGGCCGTCGCGGTCCTTGGTGGCGTTGGGGTACTGATCGGTCTTGACGAAGTCCTTGACCGTGATCAGCCCGCGCAGCCTGCCGTTGCCGTCGACGATCGGCAGCTTCTCGATCTTGTGGCGACGCAGCAGCCCCAGCGCGGCCTCGGCGGTGACACCCTCACGGGCGGTGATCAGCGGCGCCTTGGTCATCACCTCGTCCACGCGGCGGTCCTGATCGACCTCGAAGCGCATGTCGCGGTTGGTGATGATGCCCACCAGCGCGCCGGTCTCGTCGACCACCGGCAGACCCGAGATGCGGAAGCGGGCGCACATGGCGTCGACCTCGGCGAGGGTATCGGTGGGACGACAGGTGACCGGGTCGGTCACCATGCCCGCCTCGGAGCGCTTCACCGTCTCCACCTGGGCGGCCTGATCGGCGGCCGAGAGGTTGCGGTGCAGCACACCCATACCGCCCGCACGCGCCATGGCGATGGCCATGCGCGCCTCGGTGACGGTGTCCATGGCCGAGCTCACCAGCGGCGTGCGCAGGGTGATGTCCCTGGTCAGCTTGCTGGAAGTCTCGACCGAGCTGGGGATGAGATCCGAGGCGGCAGGCAGCAACAGCACGTCGTCGAACGTGAGGCCGAGCATGGCGATCTTGGTCGGATCGTCGCCCCCCGTAGGAGGGCGCACCGCGATTCGTTCGCCCGACACGGGATTACTCATTCGGATCGACCCCTCCTGGTCGTCATAGCTACCGACGCGGTAGACACAGTGCGTCGGTGCTCGAGCGGAAAAAGCTTTCGGATGGTCGGCTGGAACAAAGTCGCCGACGCCTGTATTCCATGGTATCCGGCGCCCGGAGACGCCTGTGAAGTGAGCCCTTCCGCAAAACTTGCCCGGTGCATCGCTGGCGCGATGCACCAAGTACTGCGTACCGTGGGGATGTGCGTGACCATCTACCACCTGGCCTGCCGCCGGATCCCTTCGCCGGAGACCCCTCCGACCCGTCCGCCGCGCTCGATGCGATCGAGCCCGGTGAGCCGTTGGATCCTCATGAGCGCCTCGCGGTCGAGGAAGATCTCGCAGACCTCGCCGTATACGAAGCCCTGCTGGCCCACCGCGGTATCCGCGGTCTGGTCGTCAGCTGTGAGGATTGTCGGCAAGATCACTACCACGACTGGGACATGCTGCGGGCGAACCTCCTACAGCTACTGGTCGACGGCACTGTCCGTCCACACGAACCCGCCTACGACCCCACCCCCGAGGCTTACGTCACGTGGGACTACTGCCGCGGCTACGCGGACGCGTCGATGAACGAGGCGTTCCACGGCGACGGGTTCGACGGGTTCGACAACTGAGCTCCCCGCCGACTCGGCACAGCTGAGTCCGTCGCGGCGCCTGCCCTCCTCCACTCTCGGTCACGCGTGCGTGGGGGGAATACGCGGGCCCACACCGGAAATGCCCCAGCACAAGACGAAGGCCCCGAACCTGTTCGGGGCCTTCGTCTTTAGTTCAATTCATCGTGCTGCTACGGCGAGGGCACCGCGGGCGGCGACTGCAGGATGGTCGCCGGCGGAGGCACCTGCTGCGTGGGCGGCAAGCTCGGCAGCGGTGCGGACGTCGGGACCACCGTCGTCGGCACAGTGACGACCGGCGGTGATTCGACGATGGTGGTCGGTGGTGTGGTCGGGTCGACAGTCACCGGCGGGGTCACCGGCGGTTGTGTCGGCTCGACCGGCGGCTGCGACGGCTCGACCGGAACCAGCGGCTTGGTTTCCGGGCCAGGGCCCGGGCCCGGGGTCTGCATGATGACCGGCGGCGGTGTCGACGGATCGGTGGTACCCGCTCCTGGAGCGGTAGGCGCCACCGGCGCGGTGGTACCCGGATTCGTCGTCGGCGGGACCTGAACGGGCGAGCTGGGCTTGGTCGGCGCGGTGGTGGTCGGCGGCAGTTGCGCGCCGATCTCCGGGGCGACCTTGATCAGCTGATCTCGCAGCAGGTTCCAGCGCGCGATCAGATCGTCACGCTTGGCCGGATCGTCGACCTGGCCCGCGTTGGCCGAAGCCTGTTCCAGCCTGGCCTTCGCCTGTTCCGGATTGCCCGAGGTGAGCAGGTTCTGTGCGGCCAGCAGATCTTCGTCGGCGTACTGTACGACGGTGGACTGTGCCTGCTCGCTGAACACGACCTCCTTGACCCGCCACAGCGGATCGCCGGGAGCCGCGCTGTAAGCGAAGGCCGTGATACCGCCGAACACCAGCGCCAGTGCCGCCGCTGCCCCGAAAATCGGGCGGACCAGTCGTAGACGTCCGCGCGAGGAAGCTCCGACTCGAACCTGCCGCGCGCCGATCTCCTGATTGACGGCCGCGAACACGGTGTCGAGATCAGGGCCCGCGGGCATCGGCTCGGCCAGTAGGTCGGCCCGCCAATCCGCGAGTAACGACGCCAGCTGGAACTCTTCGGGACTGTCGGTGCGGACCGGACCATCGCTCGCGATCGCGTCGATCAGCGCATCATCGCTGCGCACCGCCGCAATGTCGACCGGTCCGGAGTCACCGGCATCCTCGGCGGCGTAGGGACCGCTGTCGTGCGATCCGCGCTGCCAAACTTTCCGGTCGCCTAGACCGCGCTCGCCATCCCTAGCCATACATTTCACCTGCCCTCGCCACTTGTGACTTCAGTTTCGCGAGTGCCCTGTGCTGGGCAACCCGTATCGCCCCCGCCGTGCTGCCCACGGCGACTGCGGTTTCCTCTGCTGACAGACCCATGACCAAACGCAGGATCAGGATTTCTCGATGCTTCTCGGGGAGCGTGGCCAGCAGAGTGTTCATCTGCCTGCTCGTCTCCGAGTCGAGAGCCCGCTGTTCCGGCCCGTGGTCGGTGGATATGACATCTGGTACTTCGGCCATCGCCTCCGCCTTGTTACGGGCGGCGTTGCGATGGGCGTCGGCGACCTTGTGCGAAGCGATTCCGTACACGAAGGCCATGAAGGGCCGACCCTGATCCTGATAGCGGGGCAGGGCGGTCATCACAGCCAAACAGACCTCTTGCGCAACATCGTCCGCGGAGAGCTGTCCGCGCTCCGCGGCTCCGATCCTGGCCCTGCAGTAGCGAACCACCAAGGGACGGACCAGTTCCAATACCCGAGCTAAAGCGGTCCTGTCGCCCTGCGCAGCCGCAGCGACGGCGAGGTCCAACTCTTCGCCCATATGCGTCATCGTCAGAGATTTTCCTGGCGTTACGAGTGGCGCGGTCGAATGTGACCGAGCTTCCACCGAAATGGCGGAACGGCACTAACAATAGCGACCCCCGGATCGGCCGCCAGCGGGCGTGGCCGCTTCTAACCGTGCTCTCAGAAAGATCATCCGGAGCGAATCAGGCACCCAGCGGGGCGATGTCCCCACCCCAGGCCCGTAGACGGGCGCCATGATCTGCGGCTTCGCCCGCCGCGGCGCGCGCCGGAGCCGGTTCGGCGACTCCCGAGCGCAGCATCGCGGTGGCCCAGCGCAGTGGGAGAAGGCCGTTTTCGCGGCAGTCCGCGTCGACTCGCACGGCCAGTTCGGCGGACCCGGAGAGGTCGCCTGTGGCGGCTGTCGCGGCCGCCACGAGCAGCGCCGATTTCACCTGGTGACGCACAGAGGGAAGCGCCCCGGCGAGTTCGACCGCCGCGACCGCGTCGCGGAGCGCTGCGTCCGCTTCACCGCCGGCGAGCGCGGTCTCGGCGCACACCCAGTGCCAGCGCACCTCGGCTCGCGGAGGTGCCGCGGCGAGCAGTGGCCGCACCCGGCCGAGCAGTGTGCGGGCCAGCGCGAGTCGACCGGTGCCGAGGGCATCGGCGGCCAGGCCCGTATACGCGTCGGCGAGCGCCTCGGCGCGCGACGCTCCGGTAGCGCCGAGTGCGATCGCCGCGGCGCGACCGTCGAACGCTGCCGCACCCGCGTGATCGCCGAGCTGGCGCAGCAGCGATCCACGGGTGCTCTCGACGAGGGATCTCAGGCCGGGATCGGTCGCGGTTCTGGCCGATATCAGCAGGTCGGCACGGGCGGCGGCATAGCGGCCCTGGCCGCCGAGCGCGACCGCGCGGTACCACCGCGACAACGGGTCCGCCGGCTCCGGCAACTCCGTAGCGGCCAGGCCGGGAGTGGGCCCGAAAGCAGTCGAAACGAGTATTTCGGAACCGATATCCGCGGGTGAGGCCATTGTCTGCACGACGAGACTCTAGCCGCCACCCGCCCCGGGCAGCGCCCATGTTATGGATCGACGAGGGGCAATCAGCAAACAATCAGCATTTCGCTCGAGTGTCGATGTTGCCATCAGGTAAATCTCCGCTCCCCGATGCCACTACCGGAAAGTCTCGAATTCACATGCGTTTCGCGCAATTAACCTTCACGCCCCGTTTTCGCCATCTGCACGCAGTCCGGGTGCGGAGGCCGTTGTGATCCAGCACACCCAGCCACCCTGGCCGTCACCGGCACGAACCAGGCCCCGACCGGCGCGACCTGGGAAAATATGGGATGTCTCGGAAACGCGAAGACACCCGATCCATAGCCAACCAAACAGTATGGAGGGATCGGGTGTGAAATGTAAATAGTGAGTAGGTTAAATTTCAGCGTTGCAGATTTACTGAACTCATGCGCCGAACTATTGACGGAAATTCCCGCCTGCACCTAACGTAGCTCATCGCCACGGTTGGCGCCGCGCGAAATCGCAGCGACCTCCGAGCGGCACCGTCAGGCACCGTCGAGCCGGCCACCCCCACCGGGTGGCGCGAAGACCTGCCGCACCACTCGCTCGACAACGCTGACGAGCTCGCGCCTCAAGGAGTTCACATGCCCATGCCCACCCACCTTCCCGGACCGAACGCCGATGTCTGGGACTGGCAGATGCGCGGCTCGTGCCGCGGTCAGGACTCCGCGGTCTTCTTCCACCCCGACGGCGAACGCGGCCGCGCCCGCACAGCGCGCGAGATGCGCGCCAAGGAGATCTGCCGGGCCTGCCCCGTGCTGATGCAATGCCGCACCCATGCCCTCAAGGTCAGCGAGCCCTATGGCATCTGGGGCGGCATGTCCGAGACCGAACGCGAGATGCACGCCCGCCGCAACCGGCGACGGATGGCCGTCTGAGGTCAACCGAGCCGTCTGGCCGGGTTGGCAAATCTGTTCCAATCCGCTGGCCGTGGCGCGCCGAATCTCTAGCAAACAGCTGGCACCCGAATAAAGGGCACCCCCGGTCGCGAGGAGGTCATAGCCTCGGGCTACATTCGTGACCGATGACACAGAATGGGTTCCGAAGCGAAGCCTTTCCACCGAGCGTGGATTCTGCGGTTACCGCACGCGCGGCCGAAGGAGTCGAGCTAGCTGCACTGCTGGAACGATGCGGCCTGTCCGACCAGCAGGCCTTTGCCGAGCTGTACGACCGAACGTCCGCGCGCGTTTTCGGCCTGGTCCTGCGGGTGCTCCACGACCCCGGGTACGCGGAGGAGACCACCCAGGAGGTCTATCTCCAGATCTGGCGTACCGCTACGAGTTTCGACCCCGCCAAGGGGTCGGCGGTGACCTGGCTGATGACGTTGGCACACCGGCGCGCGGTCGACCGGGTTCGCGCCGAGCAAGCCCACACCCAGCGCGAGGTCGCGTACGGGATCCGGGTGCTCGGACACGAATTCGACGAGGTCACCGAGGAGGTGGAACGCAGACTAGAACAACAGGCCGTCCAGCGCGGACTCTCGACCCTCACCGAGACCCAGCGCGAGGCGATCTCGCTCGCCTACTACGGCGGGCGGACCTACGCGGAGGTAGCGACATACCTCGGCATCGGGTTACCGACCGTTAAGTCCCGAATTCGGGACGGATTGACACGACTGAAGAAAAGTTTGGGGGTGACGTGAGATGAACGAAGCCCAGATCGATCTCGCGCACACCGTCGCGCTCGGATTGATCGACGACGAAGACCATCACGCGATCCAGACCATCATCGATACCGAAGACTCCACCCTGTGTACGCAGTTCCTGCGAGAGGTTCGCGATACCCGCGAAGCTCTCGCCCAGCTCGCGTCCACAACCCCCACCCCACCGCCACCGTCCCTGCGCGCCCGTTTACTGGCCGCACTGAACGCCGAAGATCCCCCGGTAGCCAGCTAACCCACACCGCCCAAACCCCAGACCCGCCATGACCGCACTCCCACACACCACCTGCGACCCCTAGGGAGCAGCGGCCACGCAGTGGCCGGTCGCGGCCGGGCCGCCGGTTAGCCGCCGGGGCGTAGGCGACGAAGGAGCAAGCCCCGGTGGCTACTCCAGCGTGTACCGCCACTTCGACAGCAAGGCCGACCTGCTCGCGGCCGCCTTTCATCGCAC
>NZ_JBSFTG010000022.1:0-81054 GCF_053590715.1 Nocardia sp. NPDC003183 | reverse complement strand
CCGGGGCGTAGGCGACGAAGGAGCAAGCCCCGGTGGCTAACCGGCGGCCCCTCAGGGCCGCGACTCGAGCGCGCCAGCGCTCCAACAAACACAGCGTCGAACCACCTGGGACAACCGAACGCAGGTAACCCTCGCACCCGCGACTCCCCGCCGCATCGTCGAGAGTCCCCGCGCCGCCGGCAATTAGTCGACGCCCAGGTAGGCCGACATGACCGCAGGGTCGGTGAGCAATCCCGCACCCGGACCGGACTTGGTGACCTCGCCGGTTTCCAGGATGTAGGCGCGATCACTGCGGGTCAGGGCCTGTTGGGCGTTCTGTTCCACGAGCAGCACCGTGGTGCCCTGGCGGTTGATCTCGCTGATGATCCGGAAGATCTGCTGGATCACCATGGGAGCCAGACCCATCGAGGGTTCGTCGAGCAGCAGCAGCTTCGGCCGGGCCATGAGGGCGCGGCCGATCGCGAGCATCTGCTGTTCGCCGCCCGACATCGTGCCGCCGACCTGCTTGCGACGTTCGGCCAGGCGGGGGAACAGTTCGAAGACCCAGTCCAGAGTCTGTTGATACTCGGTCTTCTTCTCGAAAGGCCTGCCGTAGCAACCCATGTCGAGGTTCTCCGCGACCGTCATGCCCGGGAAGACACCGCGGCCCTCCGGCGCCTGGATGAGACCCTCGACCACCCGATCGTGCGCTTTCATGGTGGTGATGTCTTTGCCCTGGAACAGGATTCGGCCCGAGGTGAGCGGCAGCAGGCCCGACATCGCCCGCATGGTGGTGGTCTTGCCCGCGCCGTTGGCGCCGAGCAGAGTCACCAGTTCACCCTGGGCGACCGACAGCGAAATACCGTGCAGCGCTTGGATCCGGCCGTAGTTCACGACCATGTCCTGGACCTCGAGCAGCGGCGCCTCGGTCTCGACCACGGCCTCCGGCTCGTCCCGCGAGCGCACCACCACGGCGTCCGCCACCGGCGTCGCCCCCTCCTCCGCGGCGGCGACCGATCCCTCGCGCACTTCCTCGATCGTGTCCGCGTCGGGCACGCCGAGGTAGGCCGCGATCACCGCCGGGTCCTCACGCACCTGGGTGGGCAGGCCGTCGGCGATCTTGCGCCCGAACTCCAGGACCACGATCCGGTCGGTCACGCCCATCACCAGGCGCATGTCGTGCTCGATGAGCAGCACGGTGTAGCCGTCGTCGCGGATCTTGCGGATCAGGTCCATCAGCGCCGACTTCTCGCTGGGATTGAAACCGGCAGCCGGCTCGTCGAGACACAGCAGCTTGGGCTCGGTGGCCAGCGCCCGCGCGATCTCTAGCCTGCGCTGATCGCCGTAGGACAGGTTGCGGGCCTTCTCCACCGCGCGTGGCGCGATGCCGACGAACTCGAGCAGCGCCATGCCGCGTTCGATGGCATCACGCTCCTCGCGCCGGAACTTCGGCGTGCGGAACACCGCGCCGGGCACCGAGGTGGTGTGGCGCGCGTCGGTGCCGACGACCACGTTCTCCAGCGCCGTCATCTCGCCGAACAGCCGCACGTTCTGGAATGTGCGCGCGATACCCATCCGGGTGATCTCGTTGCGCTTGGTCTTGGCCAGCGGCCGACCGTCGAAGTGCACGCTGCCCGACGCGGGCTTGTAGACGCCGGTGATGGCGTTGAAGCAGGTGGTCTTGCCCGCGCCGTTGGGGCCGATCAGGCCGAGGATCTCGCCGCGGCGGATCTCGAAACTGACCCCGTCCAACGCGGTCAGACCGCCGAATTTGACGGTCAGACCGTCGGTACGCAGCAGGGGCTCGCCCACCGCGGTCTCGATCTCGCGATGCGGCGCGACCACCTCGGCGACGGTCTCGGCATCGGCGAGCTCGGGCAGCACCGCGGTGACGTCGACCTCGCCGGTCGGCTCGACCTCGGGCGGCGGCTGGTAGCCGGCCTTCATGTCTTCGTTGTCGTACAGCGCGTCTCCCGCGCCCGGCCCCGTCATCGCCCTGCTCCGATCGATTCGGCCGCCGGCTTGCGCACGACCGCCTGGTACACCTGTCTGCCGTAGGCGAGCAGTTTCTGCCGCACCGGGAACAGACCCTGTGGCCGCAGAATCATCATCACCACGAGCGCGATGCCGAAGTAGAGGTACTTCAGGTCACCGAGGTTCTGGGCGCCGCCCGGACGGAACAGCAACACACTGCCGAACAGCAGCAGGCCGAGGATCACCGCGACGATCGCCACGCCGATCACCGTCCGCCGGACCCACGCGGCCAGCGCGTCCTTCTTCCACCGCCACAGCAACCACAGCCCGATCAGCAGCGCGACATCGAGGCCGAGCAGCAGGTAACCGGTCGACTCGCTGGACACCAGCTGCACCGACTGCAACCGCATCGGCAGGTAGGCGATGAGGAACGCGCCGACGATCACGCCGAGCTTGTTGCCCGAACCACCCAGCACCACCGCGCACAGGAACAACATCGACAAGATGATGTCGAACTGTTTGGGGTTGACGTAGGTGACCTGACCGGCGTACATCGCGCCGGACAGACCGCCGACCGAGGCGCCGATCACGAACGCCCACAGCTTGAACTTGAAGGTCGGCACACCCATGATCTCGGCGGCGTCCTCGTCTTCGCGGATGGCGACCCAGGAACGCCCGACCCGGCTGCGCTCGAGGTTGCCGATGATCAGCAGCACCACGATCACGAAGGCCATGCCGAGCCAGAACCACCAGGTGCCGTTGCTGGCCCGCTGGAAGGGATTCCAGCTGCTGGTGTCGCCGAGGTTGCCCGGGGAGAAGAAACCACCGGGGTGCGCCTCGGATTCGCCGACCGTGGGGTAAGCGATCTTGGACAGCCCGAGGCTGCCGTTGGTCAGATCGCCCAGGTTGTCGGCCATCAGCCGGACGATCTCACCGAAGCCCAGCGTCACGATCGCGAGGTAGTCACCGCGCAGCCGCAGGGTCGGCGCGCCGAGGATCAGGCCCGCGAGCGCGGTCAGCGCGATCGCGATCGGCAGGCAGGCCACCCACGCCCAGCCGGGTTGCAGCCAGCCGCCGTCGGTTTGGTTCCACGGACTGTTCGGACTGGTCAGCAGGCCGACCGTGTAGGCGCCGACGGCATAGAAGCCGACATAACCCAGGTCGAGCAGACCGGCCTGGCCGACCACCACGTTCAGGCCGATGGCGATCAGCGCGTACATGGCGAACTGCGCCATCACACCGCCGAAGCTCACGCCCGGAGTGTCGAGCAGCGGGGGCGGGAACAGCGGCATCAGCGCCAGCAAGGCGATGATCGGCACGCCAACGGCCCACTGGGCCGGACGCGAGAGCCCGTCCCACCAGACCCGGATCGCATCGCCGATGCCGCGTCGATCCTGCTGTGCGACAGGCGCTTTCGGGGTTTTCGTCAGGTCTGTCATGCGCGTGCCCTCCCCAGGCTCTCGCCGAGGATGCCGGTCGGCCGGAACATCAGCACGGTCACCAGCAGCACGAACGCGACCACGTCACGCCATTCGGTGCCGAACAGGATCTGCCCGTACTGCTCGGCGATGCCGAGGATCAACCCGCCGAGCAGCGCGCCGCGCAGGTTGCCGATGCCACCGAGCACCGCGGCGCTGAACGCCTTGATACCGAGGATGAAACCGCCGGAGAAGATGATGCCGGTGGGGATGTAGAGCGTGTACAACATCGCGGCCGCGCCTGCCAGCAGACCGCCGATGAGGAACGTCAGCACGATGACCCGCTCACGCGAGACACCCATCAGGGTGGCGGTGTCGGGGTCCTGGGCGACCGCGCGGATGGCGCGGCCGAATTTGGTTCTGTTGATGACGATTTCGGTGGTGATCGCGAGCACGACGGCCGCGGCGATGATCACCAGCGCCACATTGGTGACCTGCGCGCCGAGGAAGCTGAACTGCACCTTCGGCTCCACGAGCCGGATACCGGTCTGGGCGTTGGAGCCGCCGAGCCCCGGCTTGATCTTGGGCAGGATGTAGTGCACGAATTCCTGGATCACGAACGACATACCGATCGCGGTGATCAGGAACGCCAGCGGTTTCGCGCCGCGCCTGCGCAGCGGCCGGTAGGCGACTCGTTCGAGCCCCACCGCCGCGATGCCCGAGACGAGCATGCCGAACAGCATCGCCAAGCCCAGGTACAGCACTGTCAGCAGGACACCCTGGGAATACACGTTGCCGCTGGGCGCGAAGCCGAGCAGTTCCAGTCCCACGTAGGTGCCGAACATGCCGAGCATGAAGATCTCGGAGTGGGCGAAGTTGATCAGTCGGAGCACGCCGTAGACCAGCGTGTAGCCGACAGCGACCAGGGCGTAGATCGAGCCATAGGTGAGGCCGTCCACGGTCAATCGCCAGAACTGGTCGATCACCCCGGAGACGTTGAAATCGATGGACCCTTCGGCCAACAGGGTCACACCGAGCGAAGCCGCTGATGTCATGGTTACTCTCGCGTCAGGCGAGCGGTGCGCGTGGCATCACTGCCACGCGCACCGCTGCACACATCATCTGAACTACTTGACCTGGTACATCCAGATCTGGATGTTGGCCAGCTCGCCGGTCTCGCCCCACTTGTACTGGCGGGCGACGCCGGTGCCGTTGTAGTTACGGACGTAGTCGACCAGCTCGGCGCGGGTGACCTTGCCGGCATCGATTCCCTTGAGCAGGATCGTGGTCAGGTCATAGCCCTCGACGGAGTAGACGCCGGGCGCCTGGCCGTTGAGCGCCTTGTAATCGGCGGAGAACTTCTCCGGCGCGGGGCTGCACGGGCACGACAGCAGCGCGTCCTTGGACGAGGAACCGGCCTGCCGGACGAACTCGGGATCGTTGGTGCCGTCGGCGGAAACGAAGGCCGCGGTCACGCCACCGGAACGCAGCTGCTGCACGAACGGTGCCGCCTCGGCGTAGTAACCGGCGTAGAAGATGGCGTCGGGCTTGGCCGCGGACAGCTTCGAGACCGCTGCCGAGAAGTCCTTGTCACCTTCCTTGACGCTCGTGGCGCAGGAGGCGTCGGCCGCGGGACCCGCGGCGGTGATGAAGGCCTTCGCCAGGCCGGCACCGTAATCGGTGTTGTCCTGCACGACGCAGATCTTCTTGAAGCCCTTCTCACCGGTCAGGTAGTTGGCCACGGCCGGACCCTGCGAGTCGTCGTTGCCGAGGCCGCGGAAGAAGGTCTTCCAGCCGTTCTGGGTGAGCGTGGGGTTGGTGGCCGACGCCGTCAGCGTGGGCATGCCCGCCTCGCTGAGGATCTGGCCGGTCGCCTTGGTCTCACCCGAGAAGGTCGGGCCGACCAGGGCCACGATGTTCGGATCGGCGACGATCGTCGGAACCACCTGGCTGGCGATCTGCGGCTTGCCCTCGGTGTCGAACTGCTTCACCGAGACCTGACAGTCCGGATTGGCCTTGTTGTGCTGGTCGAGCGCCAGCTTCACGCCCATGATGATGTTGATGCCGAGGGCGGCATTGCCGCCGGTCAGCGGGCCCGCCATGCCGAGGGTCAGGGGCGCGCACTTGGCCTTGCCGTCGCCTGCGGGGTCCGCGGCCGCACCGGCGTCGGTCGTCGCGACGGCCTTACCCTGGGTATCGAGCTGAACAACCGACTGGATGGAGAGATCGGTGTTGCCGCCACCGCCGCCATCCGACGACTTGTCACTGCATCCGGACAACACCAACGACGCGGCAGCTCCGATTACCAGAACTCCCCGCGTCGACCGACTGCGCCATGTCGAACTGAGCACGTCTCACCTCTATGTCCTGTGCTCCCCGGGTTCACCGAGGGGGCCGACCACGTTCAGCCCGCAGAGAACATATCGCCGCTTTGTTAGATCCGCATCACATTCGCATCATGTCGGAGGTCGGTTGTCCAGCAATAGTTCACATTATTGTTTCGCTTACGTAAACATTTTCTGCTTTCGGCCCACGCGGCGGTAAGAGCCGAACCGCGTCACTGCGGGGTGAGGTTCTCCAGCACGACTTCGGCGACCGCCTTCATCGTCGTGCGGCGATCCATCGCCGTGCGCTGAATCCATTTGAACGCCTGCGGCTCCGAGAGCCCCTGGGTCTGCATGAGCACACCCTTGGCCCGCTCGACCAGTTTGCGCGTCTCCAAACGGTCCGAGAGATTCGCGACTTCGGTTTCCAGCGCCGTGATTTCGTGAAAACGACTGGCCGCCAGTTCGATCGCGGGGACCAGGTCGGATTTGGTGAACGGCTTCACGAGATAGGCCATCGCACCCGCGTCCCGCGCCCGCTCCACCAGATCGCGCTGACTGAACGCGGTCAGGATCACCACGGGCGCAACACGTTTCGACGCGATCTCGGCGGCCGCGTCGATACCGTCACGGCGCGGCATCTTCACGTCCATGATGACCAGATCGGGGCGCAGTTCCTCGGCGAGCTCCACAGCCTGCTGTCCGTCGCCCGCTTCGCCGACGACGTCGTAGCCCTCTTCCTTGAGCATCTCGACGAGATCCATCCGGATCAAGGCCTCATCCTCGGCGACGACGACCCGCTTGGCCGCGGCCTCACGCGTGGCGCCGGCTGCATTCGTGCTCATAGGTTCGACCCCTCTGGATTCCGATGCCTGTCGATCACACCACGACTGGCGATGTAAAGAGTACCTTTTGCTTCCGCGCAGAGAATGCGCCTGCGATGAGATCGCGCACACCCTGCGCCGGATACTCCCCCGCGGAGCGCGGCTACGTACGCCGCGCTTCCGCCGTGGTGCCGAGTGTGGGACTCGAACCCACACGTCCTTCCGGACAACGGTTTTTGAGACCGTCGCGTCTGCCAGTTCCGCCAACCCGGCGCACCGCGGTCACTATAGCGTCTCGGCGCGCCGGGAAGCGAACCGCCGGTCGAACCGGACGTCCACCTGCCCCGTAGTACCTCGAAAGAGCACCTTGGAAGGGGCTGCGATCATGCGCGTGCACAGAACTACGGTCGACCTGAATGCCTACCCCGACCTGGTGATGATCCTGCTCGGCATGCGTGTCCGCACCCCGCGCGGGATGCTGCGGCTGCTCGGCGTCGGCCCGAAGTTGTATCGCTCACATGCCGACCGGCCCGACGGTTTGCTGCTGCACGAGGACATCGTGTGGTCGATGTTTCCACCGCATTGGGGCGCCCGGCAGTACTGGCGCGATCTGGATTCGCTCGAGCGCTGGACGCGATCGGAACCGCACCGGCAGTGGTGGGGCGAATTCCTGCGCGATTCCGGCGGCACCGGCTTCTGGCACGAGGCCTACTTCTGCCGTGGCGGCATCGACGCGGTCTACGACGACATGTCGACCTCGACGGGGCTGGCGGCGTTCGCGCCGGTCGTCCCCGCGCGCGGGCCGATGTTCTCCACCAGGGGCCGCGTGCACGGCACTCCACCGGCCGTGCCGCCGGTCATTTCCGAATCGAATTATTATGACCGAAAAGAGTGACAACCGACACATATCACCGCGAGGTTTCTTCCCCCTATCTCGCGGGTATCACGGTCACACACAACAGATTTGCGCATCGTGAATGATGTACGGCGTTCAACCGAAAGGTGAATAAGTAGTACCGCGCTTGTGATGGTTACAATTCCGGCCTACTCCGTGACAATCGACCCGATTACGGTGTCGGTATGCACGTGCTCTTCGTCTGCAACTCCAATGTCTGCCGGTCGGTGATCGCCGAACGGCTCACCCGGGCGTTCGCGACGGAGCACGCTCTACCCGGCCTCACCGCGGAGAGCGCGGGCACCAGGGCCCTGGTCGGCTTTCCGCCCGATCCGATGGCCGCCGAGACCATCCAGGGCCTCGGCGGGGACACCGCCGGCTTCAAGGCCCGAAAGCTCAAGCCCGAGATGGTCGATCGCGCCGATCTGGTGCTGACGATGACCGATTCCTTACGCGACCAGGTCGGCGAGCTGGCCTTCGGCACCGCCCCGCGCACCTTCACCCTCGCCGAGGCCCATCGCATCGCCAAGGTCACCGGTGCGAAATCCATTGCCGCACTGCACCACGCGCGCAACAACCTGGCCTATGTGGGCCGCGAGAACATCGCCGACCCGATCGGCCTCTCGCCCGCGGCGTTCCTCGAGGTCGGCGATCGAATCGCCGAATTGCTGTTTCCCGTGCTGGGCGCGCTCGCCCCCCACGAGCAGACGAAACGCGCCGGCGACACCGATCGGCCCGGCCTGGTGATAGCTCCCAGTGGACCCGGCGCCCCACTGTCGGCCTTTCTCGCCGCGCAACGCAGACGCTGAGCTAGGGCTGTTCGCCACGGCGCGCAGGGATTAGACTTCGGCGCGGACGTGGGTGGTTACCCCTTGCAGGTTCGACACACGACGGGACTACAGACTTGCCGAAACGCATTTCGGATGTTTCGCTCCATGTGTATGTGACGCCGGAGATCCTCGACCGCATCGTCGCCAGTGTCCGGACGGTTCTCGACGACCACGTGCACGAGCGTGACGTCTACGCATGGCGGTTCACCATGCCCGTCGACGCGAGCGACCCGGTGCATCACGAACTCGAATCACAGTGGCGCGGTAGCTATCCCGGCCTCGAGCCGAGCACGGAGAGCACCTACGAGATCGCGCTGAGCCTGGTCGGCGATCCGGCCGATCTCACCGACGCCGACATCGCCGACCTCGAGCGTGGGCTGGCGCTGGCCGTGTACGGAGCGGCCCCACCGCATCACGCGCACGGTGTGCCCTTCACCTTGCGCGCCCATCAGCGCACCGACGTGGTCGCACCCGAGCTCGACCACGAACTGCGTTGAGCTCTCCGACCGGATGACCTCAGCGGGGCCACACCACGGCGCTCAGCGGGCCGGGAAGTGCCGGATGACGCCTTCCTGCACGGTCGTGGCGATCAACTCGCCTGTGCGCGAATAGAACCGGCCCGTCGCCAAACCACGCGAACCGGCCGCGACCGGCGACTCCGTGGCGTAGAGCACCCAGTCGTCGAACCGGAACGGGCGATGGAACCACATCGAGTGGTTCACCGTCGCCGCGAGAATCCGGTCCAGCCCCCACGACAAACCGTGCGTGGTGATGATCGAATCGAGCACGGTGGTGTCGGAGGAGTAGCCCAGCGCGGCCACGTGCAGCAGTTGATCGTCCGGCAACGCGCCGTCGGTGCGCATCCAGACCCGGTTGTGATTGAGCTTCTCGCCGGTGCCCTTGAGGATCCACGACGGATCGTTGGTGTAGCGCATGTCGATCGGATGCGGCGCCTTGATGAACATCTCCAGCTTGTCCTCGAAGCCGACGAAGCTCTCCTCCACCCGGGGCAGGGTTTCGGGATCCGGCACATCCGGGCCCTCGTGCGCGTGCTCCAGGCCCTTGCCCCAGTCCTGGAACGCGGCCAGCATGACGAACAGCTCCTGGCCGTCCTGGCTGGCGGTCACCGTCCGGTTGGCGAGCGCGCGGCCGTCGCGGTGGCGCTGCACGTGGTATTCGATCGGCTTCTTCACATCGCCGCCGCGCACGAAATGCGCGTTGATCGCGTGCAGCGGCCGATCCCCCGCCGTGCGTCCGGCGGCGATGATCGCCTGCGACACCAGCTGCCCGCCGAAGGTGCGGCTCCACACCTTCTCGGGGTGGTTGCCCAAGAAGGTGTCCTCGCCGATCGACTCGAGGTCGAGCAGGTCGAGCAACACCCGCAGATCGGGTGTCGGCTCGCCCTGTGTGGTCTCGATGCCGATCGAAATGCTCACTACTAGTGGTCCTCTTCGCCGATGCGGTGCACGTGGATCAGGTTGGTGGAACCGACGGTACCCGGAGGGGAACCGGCAACGATGACCACCAGGTCACCCTTGCGATAACGCTCCAGCGACAATAGCGCCTGATCCACCTGGTGGATCATCGCGTCGGTGGTGTCCACCATGGGCACGATGAACGTTTCGGTGCCCCAGGTCAGCGTGAGCTGGCTGCGGACCTCCGGCATCGGGGTGAACGCCAGCAGCGGCAGCGGGGTGTGCAGGCGGGCCAGCCGACGCACGGTGTCACCGGACTGGGTGAACGCCACGAGCGCCTTGGCGTTGAGCCGCTCGCCGATGTCACGGGCGGCGTAGGAGATCACGCCGCGCTTGGTGCGCGGCACGTGGGTCAGGGGTGGCACCCGCGACGTCTCGGACTCGACCGCGGTCACGATGCGGGCCATGGTACGCACCGCGTCGATCGGCCACGCCCCGACCGAGGTCTCCCCCGACAGCATCACCGCGTCGGCGCCGTCGAGCACCGCGTTGGCGACGTCGGAGGCTTCCGCGCGGGTGGGCCGGGAGTTCTCGATCATCGATTCGAGCATCTGGGTGGCGACGATGACCGGCTTGGCGTTCTCCCGCGCCATCTGGATCGCGCGCTTCTGCACCAACGGCACCTGTTCCAGGGGCAGCTCGACGCCGAGGTCGCCACGGGCGACCATCACCGCGTCGAAGGCCAGCACGATCGCCTCGAGGTTGTCGATCGCCTCGGGCTTCTCCAGCTTGGCGATCACCGGCACCCGGCGGCCGACGCGGTCCATGATGTCGTGCACGAGTTCGATGTCGGACGGCGACCGCACGAACGACAGCGCGATGAAGTCGACGCCCAGCTCCAGGGCGAATTCGAGGTCGGCGACGTCCTTCTCGGACAGGGCGGGCACCGACACGTTCATGCCGGGCAGCGACAGGCCCTTGTTGTTGCTCACCGGGCCGCCCTCGGTGACCCGGCAGACGACGTCGTTGCCCTCGACCGATTCCACCGTGAGGCCGACCTTGCCGTCGTCGACCAGCAGCCGGTCACCGGCCTTGGCGTCCTGCGCGAGCTCCTTGTAGGTGGTCGAGACGCGGTCGTGGGTGCCGTCGACCTCGTCGACGGTGATCCGCACCTGCTCGCCGTTGGCCCACACGGTCTTGCCGTCGGCGAACCGGCCGAGGCGAATCTTGGGGCCCTGGAGGTCGGCGAGGATGCCGACCGCGCGACCGGTCTCGTCCGAGGCCGCGCGGACCATCTTGTAGTTGTCGGCATGGTCGGCGTGGTCGCCGTGGCTGAAGTTCAGCCGGGCCACGTCCATGCCGCTTTCGACGAGCTCACGAATACGATCCTGGGTAGCAGTGGCCGGGCCCAGGGTGCACACAATCTTCGTCCGTCGCATCACGGCCCCCAGCCTAATGCTCATCCGCCTCTCCGTGAATTTGGCCGGTCGGAGGGTCGTGGTCACCTGGCGACCGGACCGGCGGTTTCGGCGGGAACAGGGGCCGAGCGTTCCCGATGAGTTACCCATGTGTTCACGAAATCAATGGTCACCGAACGGCGACGTGTCTGGAAAGTCTTGTTTCCAAACGACTCTGGCCGAAGCCGAGGATCAGGCAGATCACCCAGTAGTAGAGCGCCGCGACGCCGTAGAGGGCGAAGAAGTCGAAGGTGGGCGCGGCGGCCAGCTGGGCGGTGCGCAGCAATTCGGTGACCAGGATGGTCGAGGCCAGGGAGGTGTCCTTGACCAGGGAGATCAGCGTGTTCGACAGCGGGGGCACCGCGATCCGCGCGGCCTGCGGGAACACGACGTACCAGAGCGTCTGGACATAGGTCATGCCCAGCGATTCCGCCGCCTCCCACTGCCCGTGTGCCACGCTCATGATCGACGAGCGCACCACCTCCGCGGCGTACCCGCCGACGTTGAGGCTGAACGCGATCACCGCCGCCGGGAACGGATCGATGACGATCCCGAATTGCGGCAGCGCGTAGAACACGATGAACAGCTGGACCAGCAGCGGGGTGCCGCGAATGATCGAGATGTAGAAGCGGGCGGGCACCGAGAGCACCCGCCGCGTCGACATCCTCGCCAGCGCGACACCGACCGCGATGGCCAGGCCGATGACGAAGCTGACGGCCGTGAGCGGCAACGTCACCGTCACCGCGGCCTTCAGCATCGGTACCAGGTTGTGCCGGATCAGCTCCCAGGTAGCCGGATCCATCCGCTATTTGCTGACGTCGGTGCCGAAGTACTTCTCCGACAGACGAGCCAGGGTGCCGTCGGCGCGCAACTGCTCCAGCGCCTTGTCGACGTCGGCGATGAGCGCGGTGTCGTCCTTGCGGGCGGCGAAGGCCTGCTTGCTGGTCTCGCCGGTCTGCGCGGCGATCTTGATGCCGGTATCACCGGTCTTCTTGGTGTACTCACCGACCGCGAGGGTGTCGTTGACGGTGGCGTCGACCCGACCGGCCTTCAGCAGCTGCACCGCCTGCACGAATCCTTCCACCGCTTCGACTTTCGCACCCGCGCCCGACGCGACCTTGCTCCAGTTGCTGGTGGCCGACTGCGCGGTGGTCTTGCCCGCCAGACTCGCCAGCGACGTGATGGAGGTGTTGTCGGACTTGGTGACGATCACGCCCTCGGAGGTCGTGTACGGCTGCGACAGCGCGTACTTGGCCGTGCGCTCGGGGTTCACGGTGACCTGGTTGGCGACCAGATCGAAGCGCTTGGACTCGAGGCCGGCGAAGATCGAGTCCCAGGGAGTCTGCACGAATTCCACCTGCTTGCCGAGCTTCTCGCCGACCGCGCGCGCGACCTCGACGTCGTAGCCGGTGAGCGTGCCGCCCTCCTGGTAGCTGAACGGCGCGTAGGTGCCCTCGGTACCGATCTTCAGCACGTTCGGGTCGGACGCGGACGAGCAGGCCGACAGGCCCGTCGCGGCGACCACAGCGAGTACGGCGGCGGCAATGAATTTGCGCACGGACATCCCTTTCTCCGCTGCGCGTAGGGGGCACGCGCAGGCCAAGCGACGCTACGGCGCCGCCACAGACCGACACAGAGTATCGCTCACCGTGATCGGAATACCGGCGGGGAAACACGAAACGGGTGCCCCGCCGTAGCAGAACACCCGTTCATCCCCGTGCGGGCAGGAATCAGTCGCGCAGCGGGCGACCCTGCGCGTCGGGCACCTTGCCGGTGAGCATCATGATGCCGTCGATCAGCGGCCAGATGGCGCCGAGACCACAGGTCAGCCAGGTCACCGCGATCTGGGCGATGCCGAGACCGGTGTAACCGAGGTAGAAGCGACCGACGCCGAAGCTGCCGAGGAAGATCTGCAGCAGACCGGCCATCAGCTTCTGCTTGTCCGAGAACGGCACGCCGTACATGTCCCGGCCGTAGGGGGCTTCCGGGTCGTTCGGGTTGTAGCCCTGCGGCATGGCCCCGTACGGCGCTGCGCCGTACCCCGGCTGCGGCTGCTGAGCGTACGGGTCGGCAGGCTGACCGTACTGCGGCTGCGGCGCACCGTACTGCGGCTGACCGTAGCCGGGCTGCTGCGGCTGCTGGGCATACGGATCAGAGGGCTGACCGTAGGCAGGCTGGCCGTACTGCGGCTGCGAACCCGAGTCGGGCTGCTTGCTCAGGTCAGGGCCGTACTGTGGATTGGGGTTGTAGGGGTCGGTCACTCATGTCCTCCATCATTCGTGCGGGTACCCGTCGTGGCCCCCGGCCAGTGGCGATCGGCCGAACGGCGGTGCGCCCGCGACGATCACGGGTCATTGTTGCCGGTCCTGCCCACCGTTGTCTTGTCGGGTGCTTCCCCGAGCTGCCCTCGCCATACCGTGGAATATCGCGGCGGGCGTCCGCAATGTTGCCGGACGCCCGCCGATTCCACGAAAACTGTCGTGGATCAGGATTTCTTCGCGTCGGTGACATCCTTCGCGTCGGCGGCGCCGACAGATTCGGACACGACATCCGCTTCTGCCGAATCCTTGTCCACCTCAGCGGAATCCGCCTTCTTCGTGACGTCGACGGCCGCGGTCTCGGAGTCCGTCGCCGCCGCCGCGTTGTCGGCCGCACCGGCGGCGCGCAGCGCGGAGAACTGCCACGGCCAGGGGCGCGGCTCGCCGTCGGGCTGCAACTGGGCCGGGGTTTCGCGGCCCTTGGTCGCCAAGGCGAAGTAGGCCATGGCGCCGAGGAAGACGAGTGCGGAGGTGAACGAGTTGATCCTGATGCCGAGGATATGGGTGGCCTCGTCGCTGCGCAGCAGCTCGACGAAGAACCGGCCGAAGCTGTAGCCCGCGACATAGAGCGCGAACAGTCGTCCGTGGCCGATCTTGTAGCGCTTGTCGAGCAGCACCAGACCGATGACGACCAGCACGTTCCAGACGAGCTCGTACAGGAACGTCGGCTGCACGACTTCGAGCACCCGCCCGGTCGACACCCCGTTCATCATGTCCCGCGCGCCGGTCTCCGGGTCGAACCGTTCATAGATCTCCAGGCCCCACGGGAGCTCTGTGGCGCGCCCGTACAGCTCCTGGTTGAAGTAGTTGCCGAGCCGGCCGATGGCCTGGGCGAGCAGCACAGCGGGCGCGACGGCGTCGCCGAGCGCGGGCAGCGGGATCTTGTACATCCGGCAGCCGATCCAGGCACCGATGGCGCCGAAGAACACCGCGCCCCAGATGCCGAGGCCACCCTGCCAGATGTAGAGCGCCTCGACGGGATGCTTGCCCTCGCCGAAGTACTTCTGCCAGTCGGTGGCCACGTGATAGATCCGGCCGCCGACCAGGCCGAACGGCACCGCGAACATCGCGACATCGAGCACGGCGCCCGGCTGACCACCGCGCTCGCGCCACCGGCGTTCACCCCACCAGATGGCGACGACGATGCCGAGAATGATGAACAGTGCGTATGCCCGCAGCGGGAAGGGTCCGAGTTGCCAGACCCCCTGGGGCGGACTCGGAATATAGGCCAGGACTGAGTTCACCCGGCCCACGTTAGTGGAGAGCCCTACGGGCGTGTTGCCGCGACCCGGACGGTGGACGACGGGCCGGTGACGAGCGATGGGCCCGGCCGCGGATCAGCGACCGGGCCCATCGTACGAACTGCTAGGAGCGAACGGTCGCCGAACGCACGCCCTCGGCCAGTTCGGCCGTCAGTGCGCGCACCGCGTCGAGACCCTCCGGCACGGCCGAGACCAGCGCCGAGCCGACGATCACGCCGTCGGCGTACGCGGCGATCTCGGCGGCCTGCGCCCCCGAGCGCACGCCGAGGCCGACGCCGATCGGGATGTCGGAGTGCGCGCGGATGCGCGAGCACAGCGCGGGCGCGGCCGAGGAGACCGCGTCACGGGCACCGGTCACACCCATGGTCGAGGCCGCGTAGATGAAGCCGCGGGAGGCCTCGAGGGTCTTGACCAGACGCTCCTCGGTCGACGACGGCGCGACCAGGAAGATGCGATCCAGATTGTGCGTGGCCGAGGCGACGAACCAGTCGTCGGCCTCGTCGGGGATCAGATTCGGCGTGATGATGCCTGCGCCACCGGCCGCGGCGAGATCGCGGGCGAAGGTGTCGACGCCGTATTTGAGCACCGGGTTCCAGTAGCTCATCACCACGGCCTGACCACCGGCATCGGCGATCGCCTCGACGACGGAGAACACATCGCGCACCCGCACCCCGCTGCGCAGCGCCTGCTCGGCGGCGGCCTGGATGACCGGGCCGTCCATCACGGGATCGGAGTAGGCGACGCCGACTTCGACGATGTCACAGCCGGATTCGACGAGCGCACGGCACGCGGCGATGGAGCCGGCGAGATCGGGATAACCGGCGGGCAGATAGCCGATCAGGGCGGCCCGGCCCTCGCTGCGGGCCGCGGCGAAGGTGTTCGCAAGACGCGACTGCTGACTCACTGTTGGTGCTCCTCGGCATCGTCGTCGAACAGACCGAACCAGCGCCCCGCCGTGTCCATGTCCTTGTCACCACGACCGGACAGGTTGACCAGGATGACCGCGCCCTCGCCGAGCTCCACGCCCAGCTTCAGCGCGCCCGCCACCGCGTGCGCGGACTCGATCGCCGGGATGATGCCCTCGGTGCGCGAGAGCAGCAGCAGCGCGTCCATCGCCTCGGTGTCGGTGATCGGCCGGTATTCGGCGCGGCCGATGTCCTTGAGGTGGGCGTGCTCGGGGCCCACGCCCGGGTAGTCGAGTCCGGCCGAGATCGAATGCGATTCGATGGTCTGGCCGTCTTCGTCCTGCAACAGGTACGAGTAGGCGCCCTGGAACGCACCGGGCGTGCCACCGGTGAAGGTGGCGGCGTGGCGCCCGGTTTCGACGCCGTCACCGGCCGCCTCGAAACCGACGAGGCGCACGCCCACATCGGGGATGAAGGCGTGGAAGATGCCGATGGCGTTGGAACCGCCGCCCACGCAGGCCACGACGGCGTCGGGCAGCCTGCCCGCTTGCGCCGGAAGCTGGATCTGCTCGCGCGCCTCCAAGCCGATCACGCGCTGGAAATCACGGACCAGCAGCGGGAACGGGTGCGGACCGGCGGCGGTGCCGAAGCAGTAGAACGTGTCGTCGGCGTGGGTCACCCAGTCGCGCAACGCCTCGTTGATCGCGTCCTTGAGCGTCTGCGAACCCGAGGTCACCGGGATCACCTCGGCGCCGAGCAGCCGCATGCGGGCCACGTTGAGCGCCTGGCGGGCGGTGTCGACCGCACCCATGTAGACCACGCAGTCGAGGCCGAGCAGCGCGCACGCGGTGGCCGTCGCGACGCCGTGCTGGCCCGCTCCGGTCTCGGCGATGACGCGCGTCTTGCCCATCCGCTTGGCGAGCAACGCCTGACCGAGCACATTGTTGATCTTGTGCGAGCCGGTGTGGTTGAGGTCCTCACGCTTGAGGAAGATCCGCGCGCCACCCGCGTGCGCGGCCAACCGGGTGCATTCGAACACCGGCGACGGACGGCCGGTGTAGTCGCGCTGCAGCCGGTCGAGCTCGTCGAGGAAGCCGCGATCGGTGCGGATCTTGTCGTACTCGGCGGTGACCTCTTCGATCACGGCCATCAGCGCCTCGGGGACGTGCCGTCCGCCGTATACGCCGAAGTGGCCGCCCGCGTCGGGTTCGTACTCGGAGTGCTGGGCGACACCGGCGCTCGCCGGGGGAAGCACCGTCACCGGATGCTCCGTCGGGCCGGCTTCGGGCAGGACGGGTGCGTGCCGGCGGTCACCAGTTCGGACACGGCCGAACGCGGGTTACCGCTGGTCACCAGGCCTTCGCCGACGAGCACGGCATCGGCGCCCGCACCGGCGTAGGCCAGCAGGTCGGCGGTGCCGCGGATACCGGACTCGGCCACCCGGATGACCTCCGAGGGCAGGCCGGGCGCGATCCGCGCGAACACATCGCGGTCGACCTCGAGGGTCTTGAGGTTGCGCGCGTTGATGCCGATCACCGTCGCACCGGCTTCGAGGGCGCGATCGGCCTCTTCCTCGGTGTGCACCTCCACCAGGGCGGTCATGCCGAGGGATTCGGTGCGGTCGATCAGCGAGGCGAGCACGTCCTGTTCGAGCGCGGCCACGATCAGCAGGATCACATCGGCGCCGTGGGCACGGGCCTCGTGGATCTGGTACGGGCCGACGACGAAGTCCTTGCGCAGCACCGGGATGTTCACGGCGGCGCGCACGGCGTCGAGATCGTCGAGCGATCCACCGAAGCGGCGGCCCTCGGTGAGCACGCTGATGATGCGCGCGCCCCCGTCTTCGTAGGCCTTGGCCAGCACGGCGGGATCGGGAATGTCGGCGAGCGCGCCCTTGGAGGGGCTGGCTCGCTTCACTTCCGCGATGACGCCGATTCCGTCCTCGTGCAGCGCGGCGTGTGCGTCCAGCGGTCCCTTGACCGCGGCGGCAGCAGCTTTGATCGCTTGAAAATCGAGGAGGGCTTCGCGAGCGGCAACGTCCGCTCGGACCCCGTCGAGAATCGAGTCGAGTACCGTCATCTGGCTCGAATCCTTTCTGGGGAGACGCACTTCTCGCCCGAGAGTCCCCTCGGGCGCTGTCTCACCGATGCTGGTAAAGAATAAATGCCCGCCGCGCGTGTCACTGCGGCGGGGGTGCTGCCGGTCACTTGTTCTCCCCGGCCGGACCGCGGTCGGCGCCGGGAGTGTCCGGGGTATCGGTCGGGTCGGTGCCCGCGTCGAGCGCGTCCCACAGCACCCGGTCCGACAGCGGCGCCGCGGATCCGGTCTCCGCGTTCTGCTTGCTCACCGCGGCGCTGGCGTCGGCCTTGCGGAACACCGGGTTGTCGTATCGGTCGGAGACCTCCTCGGTGCGTTCGCCGGTGCGCCGGGTGAGCAGGATGCCCGCGGCCAGTGCCAGGCTCGCCGCGACGATCGACAGGATCGCGGGACCCAGGTGCGCGTCGGCGGAGCTGACCACCGCGCGCACCGGCAGCTCGGCCAGCGTGCCCGCCCGGTCGGCGGTCCTGCCCGCGCCGACGGCCAGCGCGAACCCCGGCACCGCGGCGGCCGCGGCCACGACCGAGATCACTACCCCGAGCAACTGCCGCAGCACACCCTTGACCGCGAACACCGCCGCGATCGAGGCGACCAGCACCAGCGCGAGCGGGGTGAGCGCGCCGAACCACACACCACCGTTGAGGTCGTCGGTGCGCGGTTCGGTGAGGCCGTCGGCCGAGTACACCGTCACCCACGTCATCCGCGAAGACGCCCACAGCCCCGCTGCCGCCAGCGCGAGCAACACAACCGGCACGATCGGCTTCGCCGCCGTGGCTCTGGCGGAATGGTCGGCCTGCACGCTCGCCGCGTCGGCGGGACGTGCGGCGGACGAGTTCGGGCTGTCGTTCGAGGAGTCCGCCGGGTCGACGGAATCGGTGTGGTCTGCTCCGGGCGTGGCCGTCACAGGTCCCCGCCTTCGTAGGTGCGCAGGGTCTGCGCCGCCGCGATCGCCTTGAGCACCGCCATGGCCTTGTTGCGGGCCTCGGTGTCCTCGTAGACCGGATCGGAGTCGGCGACCACGCCCGCGCCCGCCTGGACGTAGGCGGTGCCGTCCTTGAGCAGGGCGGTGCGGATGGCGATGGCGGTGTCGGCGTCGCCGGCGAAGTCGAGGTAGCCGACCACGCCGCCGTAGACGCCGCGCCGGGTCGGTTCCAGCTCCTCGATCAATTCCATCGCCCGCACCTTCGGCGCACCCGACAACGTGCCGGCGGGGAAGCAGGCACGCACCGCGTCGAGTGCGATCTTGCCCTCGGCGAGCTGCCCGGACACCGTCGAGACCAGGTGCATCACGTGGCTGTACCGCTCGACGTGGCGGTACTGGGTCACCTTCACCGTGCCGGGACGGCAGACCCGGCCCAGATCGTTGCGACCGAGGTCGACGAGCATCAGGTGCTCGGCGTTCTCCTTCTCGTCGGCCAGCAGGTCCTTCTCGAGCAGGATGTCGTCCTCGGCGCTCTCGCCACGCCAGCGGGTGCCCGCGATCGGGTGTGTCGTGGCTACCCCGTCTTTCACGGTGACCAGCGATTCGGGACTCGAGCCGACGATCGAGAACGCGGTGCCGCCCTCGCCGTCGGGGATGTGCATCAGATACATGTACGGACTCGGGTTCGAGGCCCGCAGCATGCGGTAGACCGCCAGCGGGGACCCGGTGTAGTCCATTTCGAAGCGCTGCGAGAGCACCACCTGGAACGCCTCACCCGCCTCGATCTCCTTGATCAGGCGGCGCACGCCGGTACCGAATTCCTCGGTGGTGCGCCTGCGCAGGAACTGCGGTTCGGGCTGGTCGAAGATCGATACCGTGGAGGGCGCGGGGGTGGCCAGCGCGGCGGTCATCCGGTCGAGCCGGGCGAGCGCGTCGTCGTAGGCCTCGTCGACCCGGGAGTCGGTGCCGTCCCAGTTCACCGCGTTGGCGATGAGGGTGATCGCGCCTTCGTGGTGGTCGAACGCGGCCAGATCGGTGGCCAGCATGAGGACCAGTTCGGGCAGCCGCAGATCGTCGGTGGCGAGCTCGGGCAGACGTTCGATCCGGCGCACCGCGTCGTAGCCGAGGAAGCCGACCATGCCGCCGGTGAGCGGCGGCAGCCCGGGCAGCCGTTCGGTGCGCAGCAGTTCGAGGGTGTCGTGCAGCACGCGCAGCGGGTCACCGCCGGTGGGTGCGTCGACGGGCACCGTGCCGAGCCAGGCGGCTTCGCCGTCGACCACGGTCAGCGCCGACGGGCTGCCCGCGCCGATGAACGACCAGCGCGACCACGAGCGCCCGTTCTCCGCGGATTCGAACAGGAAGGTGCCCGGCCGGTCGCCGGCCAGTTTGGAGTAGGCCGAGAGCGGAGTTTCGGAGTCCGCCAGCACCTTTCGGGTCACCGGGACGACCCGGTGCTCGGCGGCGAGCAGCCGGAACTGTTCGCGGGTCGTGGTGGTTGGTGTCGACGCGCCCTGCATGGGCCCATCATCCCAGGCGTGCCGTCGCCGACGCGCGCGGACCCGACCCCGCGCCGAATCGGGCGGTGACCGGCATCACTACACTCGCGCGCGTTCCATGTCGCATGCGGTAATCCCCTTTCCGAGAGGAGCAATGGTGTACCCCTCGCAGCAGGGCGCACAGGACGGCCGACTGGCCGTCCCGTCGCAGCAGCACTTCGGTCCCGGCCAGCAGGCGGTGGCGACGAGCGCGATCAATTCGTTCGTCACCTACGCCAAGGCCATCCAGGACCTCGACAAGAAGAATTTCCCCGACGAGTACGCCGGGCACAGCGATCGCATCCGCGAGCTGGAACCACTCTTGCGCGCGCACGGCATCCTCGACGTGATGCAGATCCGCAATCCCGACATCGCGGCACTGCTCGGGCAATAGGACCCCAGATCCCCGTTCGTGGACGCGAACGGGGATCTTCCTTACTCGGCCGCCGGTCGTTACTGTCTGGGCATGCAGCCAGGCCAGCGCGCTCCGCAATTCGAGCTCCCCGATCAGTCCGCCCAGCTCCGCTCGCTCGACGGCTTGCTCGCCGACGGCCCGGTGGTGCTCTTCTTCTACCCCGCCGCCAACACTCCGGTGTGCACCGCCGAGGCCTGCCACTTCCGTGATCTGAGCGGCGAGTTCGCCGCGCTGGGCGCCTCGTGTGTCGGTATCAGCACCGACAGCACCGAGGTGCAGGCCGGTTTCGCCACCAAGCAGCGCCTCGACTACCCGGTGCTGTCCGACAGCGACGGCGCGGTCGCCGCCGCGTTCGGCGTGAAGCGTGGACTGCTGGGCAAACTCGCCCCGGTCAAGCGACACACCTTCATCATCGACACCGACCGCACGATTCTCGAGATCGTCACCGGTGAGCTGCGGGCGGCCGTGCATGCCGACGAAGCGCTGGCCTTCCTGCGCAAGCGCAGCATCACTCCCGAGTAGTACCGGTCGGCGAATCGCCGGGCGGCGGATCGGCGCCCGGCGACCTCGACGCACTTACGCTGGGCAGATGACAACCGGCGAGGTGCAGTCGAGCGGTCAGAAGCCCACGGCCGTCGTATGGCGTAACCGGGCGATCATGACCCTCGCCACGGTGGTGGTGCTGGTGGCCGCCTACTTCATCCTGTCCTCGTTCATCCCCCGGTGGTGGGCACAGCGGCTGGCCAGCACCGTGCACGGCAGTTTCAGCTCGGGCATCTGGTGGGGGCTGGTGTACGGCTTCGTGTTCACTTTGCTGCCGCTGTTGCTGCTGATATTCGCGGTGCGGGTGTGGAAGCGCAAGGGCGGCAAGTTCATGGCGGGCGCGGCGGTGATCGTCGCGCTGGCCTGCTCGCTGCCGAATCTGATGACGTTGACGATCGTGCTCGGCGGCAACAATGCCGCACACGCGGGTCAGCGAATTCTGGACGTCGACGCGCCGGCGTTCCGCGGCGCCTGCCTGGTCGGCGCCATCATCGCGGCGGTGGTGTTCGCGCTGGTGATCGCGCTGATGGGCAAGCGTGGATTCAGCCGTCACAAGGCCGCCAAGGCCGCGGCGCAGGAACCGGCGCCCGCTACGCCGCCGATGACCGGCGATCGGTAGCCCTCGCCCACACCCCCGCGGTGATGTGAGTGACCTCACGACCACCGCCAACTCCCGGACGCCACAGCGACGTCGTGGCAAACTCTTTCGTGTGCGCGCCTCACTCCACCATGTCCGCCGTCCGGCCGCGAGGCAGTACCGGCGATGACTCAGTGGCTCGACCCCGTCGAACAACGCGCATGGCAGGCGATCGTCGCGCTCATGACCCGGATTCCCGGCGCGCTGGACACCCGGTTGCAGCGCGAGTCCGGCCTCACTCATTTCGAGTTCCGGGTACTCAGCCTGCTCTCCGAGGAGGCGGGACACCGGCTGCAATTGAGTGATCTCGCCCACAAGGCAAATGCGTCGCTATCGCGACTCTCGCATGTGGTCTCGAAGCTGGAACGCATCGGCTGGGTGCGCCGCGACACCACCGCGGGCCGACGCGGGGTGTACGCGGTTCTCACCGACGCCGGTTTCGAGAAGGTGATCGAGGCGGCCCCCGGCTACGTGGACGCCGTACGCAGGCTCGTTCTGGACGGTCTCACCGATCAGCAGACCGCGCAACTCGCGGTGCTCGGGGAATCCCTGTCCGACCGGCTGAACCGGATCCTCGTCGAAGACGGCGACTAGCCGATGGCGAGCAGTACGTCGGTGTCGAAGCAGGTGTGGGTGCCGGTGTGGCAGGCCGCGCCCTCCTGATCGACGATCAGCAGCAGCGTGTCGCCGTCGCAATCCAGGCGCACCTCATGCACGTACTGGGTGTGCCCGGAGGTCTCGCCCTTGACCCAGTACTGCTGACGCGAACGCGAATAGTAGGTCGCCTTGCGGGTTTCCAGCGTGCGGGCCAGCGCCTCGTCGTCCATCCAGGCCATCATCAGCACGTCGCCGGTGGCCTTTTCCTGTGCGATCGCGGCGATCAGTCCGTCCTCGGTGCGCTTGAGGCGGGCGGCGATGGCAGGGTCGAGGCTCATGCCTCGTTTATAACAGCAGCCAGTTCGATGGCCACCAGCAGTTCCACCAGGTCGTTCACACTGCGCACATTGCGACCGGTGAGTTCCTGGATCCGGCCGAGCCGGTACTTGGCCGTATTGAGGTGGATGTGGAGGGTGTCGGCGGCTTCGCGCAGGTTCATGTCGGCGGCGGCGAACGCGCGGATCGTCTCGGCCAATGTCCCGCCACGAACGCGGTCCTCGGCCAGTGCGCTCCCGATGCGGGGGTCCACCAGCTGACGGGTGGTGTCATCGGCGCGCAGGAGCAGATATTTGAACGGCGTGAGCTGCGGTAACGCGAGTACCCCGCCGCCTTCGGGCAGGAGCTCGAGCGCGGCCTGCGCCTGCCGGTAGGCACGCGGGATCTGGGCGACCTCGGTGACCGCGGTGCTCACCCCGACGGCCAACGTGAGGCCCTCGGCGCCCAGCTCGTCGCGCATCACGCGCAGCCGCTCGCACAATCCGTCGGCGGCGTCGCCCGCACCGAGCGCGGGCACGGCGATGATCTCGGATCCGCGGACCACCGACAGCGTCCGCAATCCGTTGACCGTGCACCGAGCCATCGCCGCGGACACCAATTGCCTTGCCTGACCGAGTCTTTCGGACGAATCCTCGTTGCGTTCCGCCCGATCGAGCACGACCGCGGTGATCACCACCACCGGCGCGGTGCGTTCGGCCCCGATTCCGTGCGCGGTGGCCACCGACAGATGCGGACCGCTCGCCGGCAGCGCGCCGTCGAGCAGCGCGTCCATCAGCGCCTGCGAGTCGCGCCCGGATTCGGCGGCCACGTACTGCTGGAACTCCAGATAGGCGTCGGTGGCCTGGGTGCTGATCAGATCGGTGTAGCGGGCCAGCGGCCCCGCCAGCGACAGCACGGCCGCCTGACCTGCCTCGGAATCGCCCGCGTGCGCGAGCAGCGTTTTCCAGATGGCACGCTGGCCGAGGCGAAACGCCGCGATGTAGTCGACCAGCGGCAGCCCGGTGCGGGCCCGTCGCGCCGCCGCCTGCCGCGCGTAGGCGACGTCGGACGGGCAGACGCGTCGGTGCTCGAGCAGGGCGCCGAGCCCGGTGCGGCTCAGCCGGGCGAGCTGATCGTGCACATCGTCGAGCAGACCGGGCCCCGCGGTGGCGTAGCCGGGCAGCTCGGCGCGGATCTTGGCCATCACATCGTCGGCGATCTCATCGGCGTGGTCGTACGCCGCACCCGCTATCCGGTGACGCTCGGCCCGCACCTGATCAGAGTCGGTCGAAACGGATAAACGTGATCCAGCTGACATGTTCCGGGAGTGTGCATGCGCGCGCTCACAGTGTCAACCACGTCACACTGTCCGCAGCGGACGAGCACCGGTCGAGTTCTTGGTCCACAACGTCCGATGTGGGCTCCGACCTGCGGTCTTAGTGTTCGTCGCATGCTCGAGATAACCAACCTGACGGTGCGCTTCGGCGGTATCACCGCTTTACAGGACGTCGGGTTCACGGTCGCTTCCGGCGAAATGGTCGGCCTGATCGGACCCAACGGCGCAGGCAAGACCACCCTGTTCAACTGCATGACCCGGCGCAACCGGCTGACGTCGGGCACCATGCGTTACCTCGACACCGATCTGTCCACGGTGCGGCCCGACGCGCTGGCCGCGCTCGGCATCGCCCGCACTTTCCAGAACCTGGGCCTGTTCCCCCGTCTCTCGGTGCGCGAGAACGTCCTCGTGGGTGCGCACCACCGAGCCTGCGCGGGCTTCGTGTCAGCCGGACTGCGGTTGCCGAAGATCCGCAGGGAGGAAAAGCTGCTGCGCGCCGAAGCCGATGAACTGCTCGAGCGCCTCGACCTGACCGCGGTCGCCGACCACCCGGCTTCCGGTCTGCCTTTCGGCACCCTCAAACGCATCGAACTCGCCAGAGCGCTGGCGGTGCGGCCACAACTGCTGCTGCTCGACGAACCCGTGAACGGCTTGAGCCACGGAGAAGTCGACGAATTCGCTCACCGCCTGCGCACCCTGCAAGCCGACCTCGCGCTGACCGTGATCGTCGTCGAACACCACATGGGTTTCGTGATGGGCACCTGCGATCGGGTGATCTGCCTCGAGTTCGGCCAGGTGATCGCCGAGGGCGAACCCGAAGCGGTACAGCAGGATCCGGCCGTCATTCGCGCCTATCTGGGGGCTTCGGCATGAGCGAGCACTGGCCGACGGCCGACGACGCGTTCTTGACGGTCACCGATCTGCATGCCGGTTACGGTGCGGCGAAAGTCCTGCACGGCGTCAGCTTCTCGGTCCAGCAGGGCACCGTGTGCGCGATCCTCGGCCCCAACGGCGCAGGCAAGACCACCCTGCTGCGCGCCCTGTGCGGGATGATCAAGGTTCGCGGCAGCCTGCTCCTCGACGGTGACGAAGTATCGGGTCGCGCACCGGAATCGATGGCGCGCCTCGGCGTGGCCCATGTTCCCGAGGGGCGCGGCACCTTCGCCCCGCTCACCGTCGAAGAGAACCTGCGCCTGGGCGCCTACCCCCGCCGTGACCGCGCCGCCGTCGAAACCGACCTGCGCCGCGTCTACGACTACTTCCCGATCCTGCGCGACAAACAACGCGACGCCGCGGGCGGCCTGTCCGGCGGCCAGCAGCAGATGCTCGCCATCGGCCGGGCGCTGATGCTGCGGCCACGCATGCTGCTGCTCGACGAACCCTCGCTCGGCCTCTCACCGCTGGTCACCCAGGAGTTGTTCGGGATCGTCGCCACCATCAACGAGGAGGAACGCACCACGGTGATCGTCGTCGAACAGAACGCCCACCTGGCGCTCGGTGTCGCCCAGCAGGCGCACGTCCTGGAAACCGGGCGCATCGTCTTGTCGGGCACCGCCGAGCAGATCAGGGCCGATGAGCAGGTCACCCGCTCCTACCTGGGAATCCAGGTGAAGCCGTGATCGAATTCCTGCAGCAACTCGTCGAGGGTCTGTCCGCGGGCGCGATCTACGCGGGTCTCGCGCTGGCACTGGTGCTCATCTACCGATTCACCGGGATCGTCAATTTCGCCCAGGGTGAGCTGGCCATGTTCTCGGCGTTCCTGGCCTGGCAGCTGAGCCAGATCATGCCGTTCTGGGCGGCGCTGATCCTCACTCTCGCCATTTCGTTCGCCGGCGGCATGCTGATCGAACGAGTGGTGATCCGGCCGGTCGAGGGCGCACCCGAGATCACCCTGGTGATCGTCACCGTCGGACTGTTCTTCACCATCCACGCCACCGCGGGCTGGATCTGGTCGTATCAGACCAAATCGTTCCCGAATCCCTTCCCGGAGGGGGCTCTGCGTGGTGGCGGGCTGAGTGTGGGCTACGGCAGTCTCGGCGTCCTGCTCGTCGTCGGCGTGGTCATGGCGCTGCTGTATCTGCTGTTCCGCTACACCAGGATAGGGCTCGCCATGCGTGCGGTGGCGTGTAACCCGCAGTCGGCCAAACTCGTCGGTATCCGGGTCGGCACCGTGCTCGCGCTCGGCTGGGGACTGGCCGCGCTGGTCGGGGCGGTGTCAGGCGTGCTGTCGGCGCCGCTGCTGTTCCTCGAACCCAACATGATGGGCGGAGTCCTCATCTACGCCTTCGCGGCGGCGACGCTGGGCGGGTTCGACTCCCCCGGCGGCGCGGTGGCGGGCGGTCTGATCGTCGGCGTCGCCGAAACCCTCACCGGCGCTTACGTCGACGCGATCGGCACCGAACTCAAGATCGGCGTGCCGCTGTTGATCATCCTGGGCGTGCTCTTGCTGCGCCCGCAAGGTCTGTTCGGACACGCGGCGGTGGAAAGAGTATGAGCGAAGTGAAACTCACCGAAAAGCCAGTGACCACGAAACTGGCTGTCCCACAGAATAATTCCGTCTCAGCTCGTATCAGTGCCATCCGGTGGCCACTGCTCGCGACGGCAGCGCTACTGCTGCTCGCCTGCGCGGCCCCGTTCCAGCTGGTGCCGTTCCACACCTTCCAGCTGGCCATGGCGATGATCTACGCGGTCACCCTGCTCGGGCTGAACCTGCTGGTCGGTCACACCGGCCAGATCTCATTGGGCCACGGTGCGTTCTTCGCGGTCGGCGCCTACACCGCCGCGATCGCGATGCAGCGCTGGGACATACCGTATTTCGCCACCATCCCGATCGCCGCGGCCATCACCTTCGTACTCGGTTTCGCCCTCGGCGTCCCGGCGCTGCGACTGCGCGGGCTGTACCTGGCGCTGGTCACCCTGGCCATCGCGATCTTCCTGGTCCCCCTGCTCAAGCGGTTCGACGACCTGACCGGCGGCTCGATGGGACTCGTTGTCGACAAGCCGGTGCCGCCCGCGTGGACCGGCCTCGCCGAGGACCAGTGGCTGTATTTCCTGGCACTGGCCACCACCGTGATCGGCTTCGTGCTGGTCGCCGGAATGCTGCGCTCGCGAGTCGGGCGGGCCCTGCACGCGATGCGCGACAACGAGATCGCCGCCGAGGTGCTCGGGGTGAACCTGGCGCACTACAAGACGCTCGCCTTCGCCTGGAGCGCGCTGCTGGCCGGTGTGGCCGGCTGTGTCTACACCTGGGTGATCGCGTTCGTCTCGCCCGACTCCTTCGCGCTGACGCTGTCGATCACGCTGCTGGCCGGACTGGTCGTCGGCGGGCTCGGCACCACCTGGGGCCCGCTGCTGGGCGGACTGTTCGTGATGTTCGTGCCCAGTTTCGCCCAGGACGTCAACCAGGCCGCACCCGGCGTCATCTTCGGACTGCTGATCATCGCGGTCATGTACCTCGCGCCGAAGGGTTTGGCCGGCCTGGCCACCCAGTGGACGCAATGGCTCGGACATCGTGTCCGGAAAGGGAAAACTCATGCGCACTAGGGCAATCCGCTCCATCGGTGTGACGGCCGCGCTTCTCGCGACCCTCACCGCGTGTGGTGGTCGTGGCGAGGAGACCGGCTCCGTCGGTCAAGGCGACTGCCAGGGCCAACAGACCACCGGTATCACCGACAGCACCATCAAACTCGGCGGGGCGTACCCGCTGTCGGGTCCGGCCTCGGCCTACAGCGAGGTCCCCAAGGGCGCCAAGGCCTACTTCGACTACATCAACGCCGAGCAGGGCGGCATCGATGGACGCAAGGTCGAGTACATCGTCCGCGACGACGGCTACCAGCCGCCGAAGACGGTCGAAGAGACCCGTCGCCTGGTCGAACAGGACCAGGTGTTCGCGGTCTTCCAAACCCTCGGCACGGCAACCTCTTCGGCGGTCACCGACTACCTCAACCAGCGCAAGGTGCCCCAGGTCTTCGTCGCCACCGGGGCGAACAAATTCGGTGCCGGCACCGAGCACCCGTGGACCATCGGCTGGCAGCCCAGCTACCGCACCGAGGGGCTGGCCTACGCGCAGTACGTGAAAGCGCAGCGGCCCAACGCCACCGTGGCGGTGCTCTACCAGAACGACGACTTCGGCAAGGACCTCCTCGCGGCGTTCACCGAGGGCGTCGCGGGCAGCGGGGTGAAGGTGATCGCCGAACAGAGCTTCGAGGTCACCGACCCCACCGTCGATGCCCAGGTGCGCAACCTCGCCAACTCCAAAGCCGATGTGCTGCTGAACTTCTCGACCCCGAAGTTCGCCTCGCAGGCGCTGGCCGCCGACGTGCGCAACGCTGACTGGAATCCGTTGCACGTACTCGCCGTGGTCTCCAACACCATGGCCACCCTGCGCCCGGTGGGGCTGCCCAACGTCCAGGGCACGGTGACCGCGGCGTTCCTCAAGGACGCGGCCGATCCGCGCTGGGCCACGGACGCGGGCATGCAGACCTACCGGTCCAAGCTGACGCAGTACGCCCCCGGCGCCGATCCGGAGAACCAGCACGCGATGGCCGGCTGGACGATGGCCGAGAGCTTCCGCAAGACCATGGACGCGGCGAAGTGCCCGACCCGCGAGGGCCTGCGCGACGCGATGCGCTCGCTGGACAACGTCTCCACCGACCTGATGCTGCCCGGCATCGCGATGAAAACCGGTGCGAACGACGGCTATCCGCTCGAAGCGGTCGGCATCCAGACCTTCGTCGGCGAGCACTGGTCGCTCACCGACGGCGGTCTGATCGACACCGCGGGCAAGTAGCCACCCCCTCCCTCGTTGCGCAGCGCGTCCCAGCGTGCGCGGCTCGTCCGAAGTACCCGATCGATGAGGATCACAGATGAAGATGTCAACCACTCTGGCCACGGCGGCGATGACCGCATTGGCCCTGTGTGTCAGTACCGGGACCGGCAACGCCGATCCCGCACCACAGACCGAGGTGCGCTACGAGGTGAGCAGGCAGGGTGACTCCGCGGTGCTGTCCACCGACGGCAAACTGCAGGTCGTCGACGGCCAACTGGTGCTCACCACCGCCGCCGACACCCCGGTCGCCGCCCTGCCGCTGACCTACCGCATGGACGACAAGGTGTTCCCGATCGCCGCCACCGTCGACGGCGGTACCGCGACCCTGACCCCGTCCAAGGAGGGCGGCACTCCGGTGGCCCCGGCGACGAACCTGATCACCCAGGACGTGGCCGCGCAGCAGATCGCCGAGTCCTTCACCCCGCGCGATCAGGCCGCGCTCGGGGTCCTCAGCCAGCGCCTCGGCGTCGGTGGCGCCGTGGCGGCCATCGTCGGCGCGGTGGTCGGCGGTGGCATCGGTTGCCTGGTCGGCGGTGCCGCGGGCGCCACCATCGCCAGCCCGGTGATCGTGCTGCTGGTGCCGTGGGTCGGCGCCACCGTGGCCGGTTGCGTGCTCGGCGCGGCCACGCTCGGTGCGGTCGGCACGATGATCGGTCTGGTCACCGTCGGCGGTCCGCTGGCGCTGTTCTCGGCCTACCAGTACTTCTCGACCATTCTCGCGCCGTGCCCGGCCGAACTCGGCGCCTACTGCAAGGACCCCGCGGTCCCCACACCGCCGAAGTAGTACGCACCGCCGTCTCGCCGGCCCACCCGATCACCGCGTCGGGCGGGCCGGCTCGTGGCCGTTTCCGGCCGGTAAGGATTCCCCATGCGCAGAACAGTTTTCGATGCCGAGCACCGCGCCTTCCGTGCGGCGATGCGCGCGTTCATCGATGCCGAGGTCGTGCCGAGTTTCGGCAAGTGGTACGACGACGGGCTGGTGCCGCGCGAATTCTATTACCGGCTGGGCGAACTCGGGATCCTCGGCATGGAGGTGCCCGTCGAACACGGCGGACGCGGCCTCGACTCGTTCCGGTACCGGGCGGTGCTCACCGAGGAGATCGCGCGCGCCGCGGTGTCTTTCGGCGGCTCCAGCGCCCACGTGTCCCGCTGTCTGCCCCTGATCAACGACCTGGCGACCGCCGCACAGCGGCAGCGCTGGTTGCCCGGATTCGTCACCGGCGAAACGATGTTCGCGCTCGCGGTCGCCGAACCGGGCACCGGCACGGAGCCGTCGGGCATGCGTACCACCGCGCCCCTGTCGCTGGACGGCAGTGAATACCTGCTCAACGGTTCGAAGACCTACGTCATCGGGGGCGTGCACGCCGACCGCGTCATCGTGTGCGCGCGTACCGCGCCCCCGAGCGCGGACGACCCCACCTACGGCCTGTCCCTGCTGGTCGTCGACAGCGCCGCCCCCGGCTACCGCGTCGGGCGCGCCCTCGACACTCTCGGCCGAAAGGTCTGCGACATAGTTCAACTCACCTTCACCGATGTGCGGGTGCCGGTGACCGATCGGCTCGGTGCCGCGCACCGTGGCGACGACCATCTCGCCGCACAGCTGCCACGCGAACGGCTCACCATCGCCGTCGGCGCCCACGCGCAGGCCAGGGCCGCGGTGCGTTTCGCGCACCGCTTCACCGCCGAGCGCACCGCGTTCACCCACTCGGTGGCGAGCTTCCAGAACACCACGTTCGAGCTGGCCGCCTGCCGGGCCGAGGTCGACGCGATCGAGGCGGTGGTCGACCGCGCGCTCGCCGCCCACGACCGCGGCGACCTGACCCCCGCCGACGCGGCCTCGGCGAAGCTGTTCTGCACCGAGTCGGCCGGGCGGGTGATCGACCGCTGCCTCCAATTGCACGGCGGGGTCGGCTATCTCGCGGACTCCCCCATCGCCCGCCTCTACGCCGACCACCGCATCGATCGGATCGTGGGTGGCACCAGCGAAGTGCTGCGCACGATCATCGCCGCCGAGATGGGGTTGTGACGCCAGATCAGCGGGCGCGATTGAGCTCACCGAGCAGCCGCCAGGTGCGCTGCTGATCCTCGGGTGTGGTGAGGTCGGTCTGGGAGAACACCACATCGGTGGCGCCCGCGGCGAAGTAGTCGGCCACGCGGGCGGCGACCGTCTCCTCGTCGCCGATCACCACGAGTTCGGCGGCCCGCTGGGCGCCCGACAGCGCGACCACTCGCTGATACGACGGAATCGTGTCGTAGAAGGCGGTTTTCGTCTCGGCGATGCTCCGGGCCGCGGCGACGTCGGCGGTCACGACGCCGGGCACCATCGCCACGATGCGGGGGTGCGGCCTGCCCGCGGCCGTCGCGGCGGCGGTCAACGGCGCGACGATGTGTTCGGCCAGCGCCTCGGGACCGACCAGGAAGGGCAACGTGCCGTCGGCCAGTTCGCCGGTGGCTCGCAGCGCCTGCGGCCCCATGGCCGCGACCAGCACCGGCACCGTCGGGTCGGCACCCGCCACCGCCGCGGGCATCGGACTGGCGGCGGTCACCGTCTCACCGCGGAAGTCCACCGCACCGGTGTCGAGAATCGACCGCAGCGCCGTGAGGAATTCACGCAGCCGGAGGCCGGGCCGGTCGAACGGCCCACCGAACGCGCGTTCGGACAGCGACCGAGCGCCGAGCCCCAACCCCAGCACGAACCGTCCACCGGTCGCCGCCTGCGCGGTCTGCGCCTGACCGGCCACCAGCAGCGGATGCCTGCCCGGCACCGGAACGACCGACGTCCCCACTTCGATCCCGGGCACCGCCCGACCGATCAACGCCGCCAACACGATCGCGTCACTACTGAAGGCCTGTCCCAACCACACCGAACTCAGCCCGACCTCGGCGGCGACTCCGCCCAGATCGACGGCCGTGTCCACGGCGTTGGCGGAGTTGTCGAGGACGAACGGGGACAACGCGATTCCGATGCTCATCCCCGCACCAACGTCGGCGGCAACGGAGATCATCGCGATCCACGCACGATGATTCCAATGCCTGCGACCAGCTCACCGTTGACGCTCGGTCGATGCGTTCCGTCGGATCATCGTGCTGTGACGCCGAATTCGTTCGGCGCCAGGTGAATTCGGCTGGCCACCGCAACCGGTGTCAGCGGACGGTGATGCCGTCCGCGCGCATCGCGTTCTTCACCTGGCCGATGGTGAGGTCGCCGAAGTGGAAGACGCTCGCGGCGAGGACCGCGTCGGCGCCGGCGTGGACAGCGGGCGGGAAGTGGTCGACCGCGCCCGCGCCGCCGCTGGCGATCACCGGAACGCGCACCGCGGCGCGCACGGCGGTGATCATCGGCAGGTCGAAACCGGCCTTGGTGCCGTCGGCGTCCATCGAGTTCAGCAGGATCTCGCCCACACCGAGTTCGGCGCCGCGGACGGCCCATTCGACAGCGTCGATGCCGGTGCCACGCTTGCCGCCGTGGGTGGTGACCTCCCAGCCGGACGGGGTGTCGGGCTGACCGTCGGGCACGGTGCGCGCGTCGACCGAGAGCACGATGCACTGGGCGCCGAAGCGTTGCGACATCTCGAACAGCACCTCGGGGCGTGCGATGGCGGCGGTGTTCACCGATACCTTGTCCGCGCCGGCGCGCAGCAGCCGGTCGACATCCTCGACCGTGCGTACCCCACCGCCGACGGTGAGCGGGATGAAGATCTGTTCGGCGGTGCGGGTCACCACGTCGAGCATGGTGCCGCGGTCGCCGGTGGAGGCGGTGACGTCGAGGAAGGTCAGTTCGTCGGCGCCCTGAGCGTCGTAGGTCGCGGCCAGTTCCACCGGATCGCCCGCGTCGCGCAGGTTCTGGAAGTTGACGCCCTTGACCACGCGACCCGCGTCGACATCCAGACACGGGATCACGCGGACCGCCAAGGTGCTCGGCGCGGTGGTGCCGGGTCGTTCGTCGGTGCGCGGTGTCATGGGGTTCACCCTCGTTCTTCTTCGCTGACGGTGCAAATCATTTCCAGCAGTTCTTCGTGCACGCCCGGCGCGGCGGCCAGCACCGAACCGGACGTGATCGTCCACGGCGCGCCCGCGAGGTCGGTGACCACGCCACCCGCGGCGCGCACCAGCGCGACCCCGGCCGCGTTGTCCCACGGATGGTGCCCGAACACGACCGCGCCGCCGAGCACCCCCGAGGCGGTGAACGCCAGGTCGATGCCGGTGGCGCCGTGCATCCGCACCCGCGAGGACAACCGGCTCAGTGCACCGAGCAGGTCGAACCGGAACTGGCCGGGGATGCGACCGGCCGAGTCGAGGTTGAAAGCGCCGAATCCGATCATGGAGTCGGCGAGCTTGCCCGGTTCCAGCGGTGGCAATGCCACACCGTCGAGGTACAACGGTCCACCGGTCACCGCGGCGTAGCGGCGACCCAGCATGGGCAGCCAGGTCAGGCCGATCACCGGCTCGCCTTCGTGCACCAGAGCCAGCAGGGTGCCCGACATCGGGTGGCCCGAGGAGTAGTTGAAGGTGCCGTCGATCGGATCGAGCACCCAGGCCGTGCCCGAGGTGAGCGCCGGTCCGCCGAATTCCTCGCCGTGCACCGCGATGCCGGTCCGCTGCTGGAGTTCGGTGGAAATGGTGCGTTCCAGCTCGAGATCGAGTTCGGTGGCGAAGTCGTTGCGGCCCTTGGTCACCGCGCTCGGCGCGCCGAGTCCTTCGACGAAACGCGGGACCACGCCGTCCAGGATCTGGGTGGCGACGGTCAGCAGGTCGGTCAGTTCGGCGGTGCTCGGCGCGGCGGTCATCGGCGGTGTCAGCGCACCGCGGCCAGAGCTTCGGGCAGCGTGAAGCGGCCCGCGTACAACGCCTTGCCGATGATCGCGCCCTCCACACCGTCGTCGGCCAGGCCGGCGATGGCGACGAGGTCGTCGAGCACCGAGATGCCGCCGGAGGCGACCACCGGTGCCTCGGCGGCGTTGGCGACCTCGCTCAGCAGCTCGAGGTTGGGGCCGGTCAGCGTGCCGTCCTTGGAGACGTCGGTGACCACATAGCGCGCGCACCCGTCACGCTCGAGGCGTTCGAGCACCTCCCACAGGTCGCCGCCGTCGGTCACCCAGCCGCGACCGCGCAACCGCCACTGGCCGTCGATCTGCTTGACGTCGAGTCCCACCGCGATCCGGTCGCCGTACTCGCCGAGCACTCGCGCGCACCACTGCGGATTCTCGATCGCCGCGGTGCCGATGTTCACCCGCGCGCACCCGGTCGCCAGCGCCGCCTTCAGCGAATCGTCGTCGCGGATACCACCGGACAGCTCGACCTTCACGTCGAGTTCACCGACGACCTGAGCGATCAGTTCGCGATTGCTCCCCTTGCCGAAGGCCGCGTCGAGATCGACCAGATGCACCCACTCGGCCCCCGCTTGCTGCCACGCCAACGCCGCGTCCCGAGGCGACCCATAGCTCGTTTCGCTACCGGCCTCCCCTTGCACAAGGCGCACGGCCTCACCATTGGCGACATCGACAGCGGGCAACAGCACAAGACTCACGCATTCAGACTAGTAGGTCTGTGCCGCCGCTCCCGCAACGGTCCGCGCCGGTGAGGCCCGTGTCACGCGAACCCCGCGCACAACCGCTCGGCGCGTCGAGCGGGTCGGCCCGGATCCGGGGACCCGGGCCTGCCACGATTCGCTCAGCCTGCCGCGGCGTCGAACGCGCCGGGCTCGTAGGCACCGCCCTGCTGGCGCAGGATGACACCGAGCCGGTTGGCGGCGTTGATCTGGGCCACCACGGCGACCAAGGCGGCGAGCTGCTCGTCGTCGTAGTGCTCGCGCACCTGGGCCCAGGTCTCGTCGGACACCCCCTGCGCGGCGTCGGCGACGCGGGTCCCTTCCTCGGCCAGCGCCAGCGCCGCCCGTTCCGCATCGGTGAACACCGTCGACTCACGCCAGGCGGCAACGAGATTGATCCGCGTCGCGGACTGCCCGGAGTGGGCCAGATCCTTGCTGTGCGCGTCGGTGCAGTAGCCACAGCCGTTGATCTGGCTGACGCGCAGCATCACCAGGTCCTGGGTGGCTTTCGGCAGGGTCGACCGGATCAGTGCCAGGCTGGCGTTGCCGAACCGCTTGCCGAACGTGGCGCCGACCTCGGTGCCGAAAAGGTTGAATCGGGGTTCCATGACGTGTTCCTCACTGCTGGTGCTGAATCGAACGACCATGAGACGGCGGCGACCGGACCTCCGTAACAGCTCGTCGACGTGATCCACGCCACTGCGGATCGGTGTTACGCGACGGCGTCGGCCGGCGTCTGATGGGCGACACATCCGAGTGGAAAGGGAGTGACCCATGGCGCCGCAGCCCGAGGGCACAGCGAAGGACCCGGCGACGGAGGTGTTCGTCGCCCATCGCAATCTGCTGTTCACGGTCGCCTACGAAATGCTCGGCTCGGCTGCCGACGCCGAGGACGTGCTCCAGGAGACCTGGCTGCGGTGGGTGGGCGTCGATCTCGACGCGGTGCGCGACCAGCGCGCGTATCTGGTCAGGATCACGACCCGCCGGTCACTCGATCGGTTGCGCACGCTGGGTCGGCGCCGGGAGTCCTATGTCGGCCCCTGGCTGCCCGAACCGCTGCTGACCACGCCCGACATCGCCGAGGACATCGAGTTGGCCGAGAGCGTCTCGATGGCGATGCTGCTCGTCCTGGAGACGCTGACGCCGATCGAAAGGGCGGTGTTCGTGCTGCGCGAAGTATTCGATCTGGACTACGACGAGATCGCCGAGGCCGTCGACAAGAGCCCGGCCGCCGTCCGCCAGCTGGCATACCGGGCGCGCGCCCACGTCGCAGCCCGCCGACCGCGCGGCATCGTGTCGGCGAGCGAATCCCGCGATGCGCTCGCGGCATTCCAGCGGGCGATCGAGACCGGCGATCTCCAGAACCTGCTCGACCTGCTCGCACCGGATGTCGTGTTCCTCGGCGACGGCGGCGGAATCAAGCAGGCCGCGCTGTCGCCCATCGTCGGGGCCGACCTGGTCGCCACCTTGCTCACCGCCAGTGTGCCGAGGATCGGCGCGGCGATGACTGTCGAATCGGCACAGCTCAACGGCCACCCGGCCCTGATCCTGCGACTCGACGGCGTGATCGACACGGTCTTCGCGGTGCGCGTCGACGACGGCCTCGTCACCGGCCTCTACTCGGTCCGCAATCCCGACAAACTGTCGCGGACTGATACCGCGACCACGCTGCGACGCTGACCCGGCCGACCTGCGCCGACGAACTGACCGAGGTGGGGGCCGTCGGCTCGCGCGCGCACTCGATTCCCCACTGCTGAAGTAGTCAGCCGAGGCGGCGGCGGAGTTCGGGGAGTCCGCCGCCGGTGAGGTCGGCGAGCGCGGCCGTGCGGCCGACCACGGCCAAGGCGATGGCCTCGCCGGGGCCGCGCACTTCCGGGCCGTCGCCGGAGGACCAGTCGACGTCGGTGGCGACGAAACGCAGACCCTTGGCGTACCTGGCCGGGAAGGCGAAGGGGTCGGGGTAGTTCAGGACCGCGATGAGACGGTCCGCGGGGATCGTCCGTGGGCGGCCGAGGGGACGGCGGATGTCCTGGTGGTGGACGACGAGGTCGGAGAGCATCAACCGGGGCGAGTACTTCGACAGGCGACCCGACTCGGTCTCGAGCTTGTCCACCAGCTGCGCGGTCGTCAGCTCCGCGAACGACTGCGCGAGCGCGTTATTGGTGCGGCTGACCGAGCCCCGGCTCTTCACCACGACGGCCGCGTAGCCCAGCGGGCTCAGGGTGTCCTGCAACAGGTGCCCGACGACGTCACGAACCCGCCACCCCGCGCACAGCGACGGCGTCTCCCATTCCTGCTCGCTCAACCCCCGCAGCAGGTCGACCAGTTCGGCTCGTTCGTCGAGAACCATCCCCCGATAACTCATCCCGCCAGCCTAAGCTCACCGACCGACTTCCGACACCCCCTTTCCGCAGTTCCCTTGGGCGAGTAGCGATTACGAACCCAGGATCGGCAGGGAACAACCGAGCTGCCTTCGACGATTCGACGCGGGCCCGATGACGACGCGGCCGCACGGGAGCGATGCGCGACAATGGACGCCGCGAACACTGCCTACCCCCCGTGACGGGTAGCACCTCCACGAACAGGATCGGCGCAACCCTTGGCCAAGCAGAATCGTCGGCGCCGGACAGGCCGTAAACCGGCAGCCGCTCCCGGACTTCCGATCGATGCCGCGTTGTCGGGCGACCGGTCGCAGGTGGCCGACGCGATCGCGACCGTGGCCTTCCTCGCCGCCCAGGGCGACACGAACGCGATCGGGCGATTCGCCGAACACGTCGCGGGCGCCGGGCTGGGCGCCGGAGTTCAGCTCGCCGCTGAGCGAATCATCGCCCGCGCCTTCGAGTTCGGCTGGTTGCCCCGCGATGTTCATGAGGCAGCGCGCAGACGGGTGGACGAGTTCGCGGTGAGCTACCTGACCGATCTGATGGCCGAGCACCGGTCCGATTTCCCCGCCGAGTCCGTCGACGAGATCTGGCAGTCGCAACTGGACGAGCTGAGCGCCACGGTCTGGTGGACGTCCGGGCAACCCCACCTCGATCAGTGGGCCGACCGCGCGCTTCTCACCCGCGAAGAGGCCCTCACCTCAGCTCTGACCGCCCTGGCCCTGCTCGTCCAACTCCCGAAACTCGAGCAGATCGTCGCACTGCCCGGCACCCGCAGGCAGACCGTCACGCACCACCATGTCGACGAGAAGACCCTCGGCCGAGTCCGTGGCCTCCTCGCCAAGGCCGAATCGACGTCCTTCGCCGAGGAAGCGGAAACGCTGTCCGCCAAGGCGCAAGAACTCATGACCAAGTACGCGATCGACCGCGCCCTGCTCGACACCCAGCGCACCGACCCCGACCTGCCCGCCGCCCGCCGCATCTGGCTGGAAACCCCCTACACCGACGCCAAAGCCCTGCTCATCGACATGGTGACCCGAGCCAACCGCTGCCGCGCGATCTTCGTCGCCGACTGGGGTTTCGTCACGATCGTCGGCGACGACCCCGACCTCGACGCCGTGGAGATCCTGTCCACCTCCCTGCTCGTCCAAGCCACCCGCACCATGATCGACAACGCCACCACCGAGGAATCCCGCTCCCGCCACTACCGCAAGGCCTACCTCACCGCCTATGCCACGCGAGTCGGCGAACGCCTCGCCGAGGCCGCCCGAGCAACCATCGCCGACTCCCCCGACCCCACCCACCTACTCCCCGTCCTGGCCACCCACCGACAACGAGTGGACAAAGCCTTCGCCACCTACTTCCCCACCGCCCGTACCCGAGGCATCACCATCCGCAGCGCCGAATGCTGGACCGCAGGCACCGAAGCCGCCGACCGAGCCCACTTCGACAACCCCTGATCACCGACAGGCCCCACGATCGTCACGACGTCCGTACGCTCGATGTGTGCGGCCCATCATGTCCGAACACGAGCTGGACGACGGCTGGGAGTTGGCGCGCTCGACCGGAGCGGCAGCCACCGATGTCGTGATGGAAGGATTCCGCGATCGAGTGTCCGCGGGGTGCGATCTGCGGATCTTCCCGCGACCGGAAGTCACTGTGGTGATCCAGTTCGGCGACTGTCGGCTCAGTGTCGAAGGCCCCGACCAGCAGTTCACGTTCGACGGCCTGGTCGCCGGGCTCGACCCGGGGGTTCGCCGTGTGCACGCGGCGCGTGTCGAATGTGTCGAGGTGCGAATGTCGCCGATCGCCGCCTACCGCCTGCTCGGGGTCGCGCCGGCCGCCCTGAGCGGCGCGATGATCGGCCTCGACGAGGTCTGGGGTCCGACGGCGCCACTGCTGCGCGAACAGCTGGCCGAAACAGCGACGTGGGCAGAACGATTCGCGCTGACGTCCCGGTTTCTCACCCTGCGTGAATCGACCAGGACGGCCGACCCGGAGGTCGCCGCAGCGTGGGACCGCATCGTCGCCGGCAACGGCGGCGTGCGGGTACGGGAACTGACCGAACTCACCGGCTGGAGCCGCAAACGGCTGTGGTCGAGGTTCACCGACCAGGTCGGCGTGACACCGAAACGCGCCGCGATGCTCACCCGGTTCCGGCACGCGTTCGACCTGCTGACGACCGGCCATTCACCCGCGAATGCCGCTGTGGCATGCGGTTATTCGGATCAATCACACCTACATCGCGACGTGTCGGCCTTCGCCGGTGTCACACCGGGTGCGCTCACGGCGCTCTGACCGCCGGAACATTCGTTCAAGACAGCACACCCCGGCGCACCCCACAGTGAGTGCATGAGCAATTCCCGAGGTCTGCAACGCCGGATCCGCGCCGCCGAACAGCGCGTCGCCGACGCCTACGGACTCACGATCAGCGAGCACCTGTTCACGCTGCGCGATCCCGCGGTACAGGTCCGCGTCCTGACCGCCGGATCCGGCGAACCCGTCGTCCACATCAACGGCATCTCGGCACCCGCCATGGGCATGGCACCGCTGATCGCCCACCTGCCCGGCTTCCGGCATATCCTCGTCGACCTGCCGGGTCACAGTCTCGCACCCCCTTTCGCTTGGCAGGGAAGTACCGTCCGCGAGCTGGCCACGGGTGTGCTCACCGGAACACTGGATGCGCTCGGCGTGGATCGAGCCGCGTTCGTCGGCAGCTCCCTCGGCGGCTTGTTCGCCCTCTGGGCCACGCTGGACGCGCCGAAACGGCTCACGCGAGCAGCGATTGTCGCCACCCCCGCCACCGCCTTCCCCGACATGCGCGGCATTGCCGAGATGGAGTCACTGACCTCTCCGCTCCGCGGCCCTGTCGATGAAAGGCTGATGCGACTGCCGTCCCCGCGGTTCGTCGCCCGCTTCGCCCTCACCGAGGCGCTCGGGGCGACAGCGTCTCGTGCCATGTCCGACGACATGCTCGATCTGCACCGGCTACCGCTGCGACTGCCCGGACAGGCCGCGTCCTACCGCGCGCTGCTGTGTCGCCTGATGCGGGGACGTATCGCGCGCCCCGACAACGTCCTGACCGATGACGAACTGGCTCGGATCACCACGCCGCTGCTGTTCGTCTGGGGTGAGCACGACGTTTTCAGCTCCCCTGACCAGGCTCGACCATCGCTGACGAAGATCCCCGGCGCGCGACTCGTCGTCGTCCCCGGCGGTCACGGCCCGTGGTTCGACGACGCGGTCCGCTGCGCGGCACCGGTCCGCGCGTTCCTGTCAGACGAGCCGCTGACCGCCGGAACCGAACGAGAGCGCCACCGCGCCTAGCCACGGTTGCCGCACGACAGTCAGCCGAGGTGGCCGGACTACAGCGAGCCGATCCAGTTGCGCAGCAGTTGCGCACCCGCGTCGCCGGACTTCTCCGGGTGGAACTGGGTGGCCGAGAGCGGTCCGTTCTCGACGGCGGCCAGGAAGGGGACGCCGTGCTCGGCCCAGGTGAGCTTCGCGGGTGCGATGTGCTCGTTGTCCGGGAGTTCCCACTGCTGCGCCGCGTAGGAGTGGACGAAGTAGAAGCGGGTGTCGGCGTCCATACCGGCGAACAGCGTGCTGTCGGCGGGTGCCTTGACCGTGTTCCAGCCCATGTGCGGAAGGACGGGAGCGTCCAGTCCCGCGACGGTGCCGGGCCATTCGCCGCAGCCTTCGGTCTCGACACCGAACTCGACGCCGCGGTCGAACATGATCTGCATGCCGACGCAGATGCCGAGCACGGGACGTCCACCGGCGAGGCGCTGGCCGATCATGCGATCACCGCGCACCGACAGCAGCCCGGCCATACAGGCGGCGTACGCACCGACGCCGGGGACGACGAGGCCGTCGGCGGCCAAGGCGGCGGTGGGGTCGGCCGTGACCTCCACCTGCGCACCGGCACGCACCAGCGCGCGTTCGGCGGAGTGCAGATTGCCGGAGCCGTAGTCCAGCAGCACAACGGATTTCACAGCACACCCTTCGTGGACGGCACACCACTGACCCGGGGGTCGATTTCCACGGCGGCGCGCAGAGCCCGCGCGACAGCCTTGAACTCGGCCTCGGTGATGTGGTGCTGGTCGCGGCCGTAGAGCACCCGCACGTGCAGCGCGATGCGGGCGTTCTGCGCGATCGACTCGAAGACGTGCTTGTTGAGCACCGTGGAGTACGACGCGCCGGGGCCCGCGCTCGGGATGATGGTGTGCACGAGGTGTTCGGGCTCGCCGGTGAACACGCAGTACGGCCGGCCGGACACGTCGACGGCGGCGTGCGCGAGGGTCTCGTCCATCGGGATGAACGCGTCGCCGAAGCGGCGGATCCCCTTCTTGTCGCCCAGCGCCTGCCCGAGCGCCTGTCCCAGCACGATCGCGGTGTCCTCGACCGTGTGGTGCGCTTCGATCTCGATGTCACCCTCGGCCCGTACCACCAGGTCGAACCCGGCGTGCGCGCCGAGCGCGGTCAGCATGTGGTCGTAGAACGGCACCCCGGTGGCGATCTCGGTCTGCCCGGTGCCGTCGAGGTTCAGCTCCACCAGAATCGAGGACTCTTTGGTGACGCGTTCCACCCGCGCTGTTCTGCTCATGATTGTGTTCCTCCACAGGTGGATTCAGTGAGTAAGGTCGGTGCCCGCGATATCGCGGCTCACGCGCAGGAATTCGTCGTTCTCGGCGGCGAGGCCGATGGTGGCGCGCAGGTACCCGGGGATGCCGACATCGCGGATCAGCACACCCGCGTCGAGGTAGTGCTGCCACGCGGCGCCCGCGTCGGTGAACCGGCCGAACAGCACGAAGTTGGCGTCGCTGGGGATCACGTCGAACCCGAGCGAGGCGAGTGCGGCGGCGACCCGATCACGCTGAGCCGCCAATTCCGCCACGCTGCCGAGGGTTTCGTCAGCGTGACGCAATGCCGCGCGCGCGGCGGCCTGGGTGACCACCGACAGGTGGTACGGCAAGCGCACCAGCAGAATCGCGTCGATCACCGCGGGCGAGGCGGCCAGGTAGCCCAGGCGCCCACCCGCGAACGCGAACGCCTTGCTCATGGTGCGGGTGACAACGAGCTTGGTCGGGAACCGGTCGATCAAGGTGATCGCGCTGGGCGCCGCGGAGAACTCGCCGTACGCCTCGTCGACCACGACGATGCCGGGCGCGACCTCGAGAATCCGCTCGAGCTCGGCGATCGGGATGCTGTGCCCGGTCGGGTTGTTCGGGCTCGTCACGAACACCACGTCGGGTCGGCGTTCGGCGATCTGGGCCACCGCGTAGTCGATGTCGAGCGAGAAGTCACCGCTGCGCTTGGCCTCGACCCACTCGGTGTCGATGCCCTCCGAGATGATCGGGTGCATCGAGTACGAGGGCACGAAACCCAGCGCGCTGCGGCCCGGTCCGCCGAACGCCTGCAACAGCTGCTGCAGGATCTCGTTGGAGCCGTTGGCCGCCCACACATTCGCGGTGTCGACGGCGACACCGGTCTGACGGGTCAGATACTCGGCCAGGTCGTGGCGCAGCGCGACAGCGTCGCGATCCGGGTACCGGTGCAGATCGGCGGCGGCGGCGCGCACCGACTCGGCGACATCGTCGATCAGCGCCTTGCTGGGCGGGTGCGGGTTCTCGTTGGTATTGAGCTGCACCGGCACCGTCAATTGCGGTGCGCCATAAGGCGATTTGCCCCGCAGGTTGTCGCGCAGCGGTAGCTGGTCCAGGGTCGCCGAAGCGCCGGGCACGGTGGGAGTACTCATGACAGCGCCTCGAAACGCGCCTGCACGGCCTGACCGTGCGCGGGCAGATCCTCCGCGTTGGCCAGGGCGACAACGTGTCCGGCGACATCCTTCAGCGCCGCCTCGGTGTACTCCACGATGTGGATGCCACGCAGGAACGTCTGCACGCTCAGTCCCGAGGAGTGCCGCGCACACCCCGCGGTCGGCAGCACGTGGTTCGAACCCGCGCAGTAGTCACCCAGGCTGACGGGCGCCCACGGGCCGACGAAGATCGCACCGGCACTGCGCACCCGCGCGGCGACAGCGGCGGCGTCCACGGTCTGGATCTCGAGGTGCTCGGCGGCATAGGCGTCGACCACCCGCAGACCCTGCGCGATGTTGTCGACGAGCACGATCCCGGACTGCTTGCCGCTCAACGCTTCCCGCACGCGATCGTGGTGTTTGACCACGGCGAGCTGAGCGTTCACGGCAGCGTCGACCGCGTCGGCCAGCGCGGGAGAATCGGTGACCAGCACACTGGCGGCGAGCACATCGTGCTCGGCCTGGCTGATCAGGTCGGCGGCCACGTGCACCGGATCGGCCGTGGCGTCGGCCAGCACGGCGATCTCGGTGGGGCCCGCCTCGGCATCGATGCCGACCAGCCCACGACACAGCCGCTTGGCCGCGGTGACGTAGATATTGCCGGGCCCGGTGATCAGGTCGACCGGTTCGAGCGCCCCGCCGTCGGTATCGACACCGCCGTAGGACAGCAGCGCCACCGCCTGCGCACCGCCGACCGCCCACACCTCCTCGACGCCGAGCAGCGCGGCGGCCGCCATGATCGTCGGGTGCGGCAGCCCACCGAACTGCGCCTGCGGCGGCGAGGCCACCACCAGCGACTCGACACCGGCGGCCTGCGCGGGCACCACGTTCATGACGACCGACGACGGGTACACGGCGTTGCCGCCGGGCACGTACAGCCCGACCCGCTCCACCGGCAGCCACTTCTCGGTGACGGTGCCACCGGGCACGACCTCGGTCACCGTGTCGGTGCGCCGCTGATCGGCGTGCACCTTCCTGGTCCGCTCGATCGCCACCTCGAGTGCGGCGCGCACGGCTGGGTCCAGCTCGGCGAGCGCCTTGGTCAGCTCGCCGGCCGGCACCCGCACCACGGCGGGCCGCACGCCGTCGAACTTCTCGCTGTAGTCCAGCGCCGCCTCGGCGCCCCGGTCCCGAATGTCCTCGACGACCGGCCGCACATGATGCAGCACCGAGTCCACGTCGACCCCTCCGCGCGGCAGCGCGGTGCGCAGCTCGGCAGCGGAAGGAGTACGACCGCGCAGATCGACGCGGGCGAGCTCGATGCGGGAAGTCATATCGGGGTACGGTCCTGTTCTGTGCTGGGGCTCAGGTCAGCTACCAGCCTAATGGTCGGCCGCCATCGCTTTTCCACCCACATCCCACCGAGGCGACGGACCCGACCGGCGGATCCGTCGCGAACACCAGCTAGCGGGTATCCCCGTCGATGCGCAGACTGCCGCCGGAGCTCACCACGCGCATGACCATGGCCTTGGTCGAGCCGTTGATGGTGATGCTGGCCAGGCGCATATTCGTGGAGCCGTCGGCGTTGTTGCCGCTGACCGCGGTGATGCTGGCGAAGGTGTCGACGGTGCGGGCGTTCCAGTACTCGCGGAACGCGGACTCGCTGCCGTAGACCTGCTGTGCGGCAGGGGTGAGCAGCGACCACGAACCGGCCGGATCACTGAAGAAGTTCTCGACCAGCAGACCCGCCGATCCGATATCGACGGTGCCGACATTGCTGGCCTGCCCGAGCGGCGGAACCGCCGCGCTGGGCTTCGGTGCCGCCGACGACTGCGCCGAAGTCTGCGGACCGGCCTGCACCTGCGGCGAATCCGAGTCGGAGCTGTTGAAGGCACTGAACGCCACGGCGACGGCCGCGACCACCGCACCCACCGCGGACCCGATCAGTACCGCACGGCCCTTGCCCGCCTGCTTGCGCGGGGCGGGCATCGGCTGAGCCTGGGTGTGCGGGTGCGCCGCGGTGTCCTGACGGACCTGCGGACGCGGGTTCGAGCGAATCTGACGGGTCGTGGCGGTGGACGCGCCCGCATGGGAGGCCCGGCGACCGGACTGCCGGATCACCTGGGTGGTGGCCGCGGAGTTACGGCGGTTGAAAGCCTCACTGGCGGGGACGAATCCGGCGGGCACCGCGTTCTCGTCCTCGGCGAACGCGGCCAGCGCGTCGCGGGCCTCGGTCATCGTCGGACGGTCGAGGGGGTCCGGGCTGAGCAGATCGAGCAGGAAGTCGGTGGCCGGGCCCGCGTTGTGGGGCTCGCGTACCTGTCCGTTGGCGGCGGCGTAGAGCACCGCGAGCGGGTTGGCGTTGGCACCGTAGGGGGGTTCGCCTTCCAGCGCGTGGAAGAGCGTTGCGCCCAGGGCGAATACGTCGGCGGCAGGGGTCGGATCGGAGCCGCGCGCGACCTCGGGTGCCAGATAGGCGGCGGTGCCGCAGATCAGCCCGGTCTCGGTGAGCGTCACGTCGCCGGCCGCGCGGGAGATGCCGAAGTCGGTGATCTTCACCTCACCGTGGTCGCCGAGCAGGATATTGCCCGGTTTCACGTCGCGGTGCACCAGGCCGGCCTGGTGGGCGGCGATCAGGGAGGAGGCGACCTTCTCCCCGATGCGGGCGACCTCGAGCAGCGGCAGCGGGCCCTTCTGGCCCAGCTCACCCGCGAGGCTGACCGACTTGAGGTACTCCATCACCAGGCACGGATCACCGTTGTGCTCGGTGATGTCGAATACGACGATGGCATTGGGGTGCTGGAAGCGTGCCGCGTTGCGGGCTTCCCGAATCGCGCGCTGGCGCAACACATCCCGCTCGCCCTCGGGCAAGCTGGGTTTGATGTGGATCTGCTTCACTGCCACGGAGCGTTGGAGGCGTTCGTCGACAGCACGCCATACAACGCCTGTGCCGCCGCTACCAATACGCTCGACCAGGCGGTAATGCTCCGCGATCTTCTGACCGGTATCGATGGCGCCTACTCCGAACCTTCTCGAAATTGTGACATCCCGCGTATTGACCATGGGTATGGTCCGCCGCCGAGTGTAGCTGGCTGGGTGATGACCGCGTGCGGCAGCGGGGGGATTGCTCGCCTGCGGGGGGAAAGACGACTCATGGTGTCACACGTAGCATCCGTCCCGCTGCCTCGACCGCCGGTCCGGAGCTTCCGGCGTCCGCGACGAACACCGCGAACGCCCGGTCACCGTCGATGCCGACGAACCAGCCGTGGGCGTGGGTGTCGTCGAGGTACTCGGCGGTACCGGTCTTGCCGAGCAGGCCGGGGATGTCACGCAGGGCGGTGGCCGTACCCGCACTCACCGTCTCCCCCATCATGGTCTCTAGCTGCGACGTCACCGTCGCGGGCACCGGCGCCGAAGGCCGGTCGGGTGTGCCGGGACGGCCGCGGATGATGCTCGGAGCCGGCGCGGAACCGTGCGCGAGGGCGGCCGCGACGAGCGCCATTCCGAACGGCGACGCCGTCACCGTGCCCTGTCCGATGCTCGATTCGACCCGTTGCGCCGGACTTTCGGCGGGTGGAACTTTCCCTGTGACAGTCGTCAAGCCGGGTGTCACATAGTCCACCCCGAGACCCAGCTGCTGAGCCGCCGCGGTGAGTCCGTCGGCAGGCAATTTCACTCCCAGCTCGGCCATCGTGGTGTTGCACGAGCGTGCGAACGCGGTGTGCAGAGGCACCATACCCAGGTCGAAGCCGTTGTCGTTGGGAATCGTGCGGCCCTCGATGGTGGCGCGGCCGGGACACGGCAGCACGGTGTCGGGCGTGACCCCGCCTGCTTGCAGTGCCGCCGAGACCGTGACGGTCTTGAACGTGGAGCCCGGCGGGTAGAGCCCGGTGAGCGCGATCGGGCCCTGGGCGTCGGCGGGCGCGTTCTGGGCGACGGCCAGCACCTCCCCGGTCGAGGGGCGCAGCGCGACGATGGCGGCCGGAGTGGCGATCGGGGTCAGTGCGTCCTCGGCCGCGTGCTGTAGATCGATGTCGAGGGTGCTGGCGATGTCGGCGGTGGGCTTCGCGTCGGGTCCGGCGATGCGCTGGGTGCCCTCGGCGGTCTGCGCGCGGATCGCCCAGCCCGCGGCGGTGTCGGCCTGTTCCTGCCAGATCTCGGCCAATCCCCCGATGGTGGGTCCGGCGAGAGTCTTGTCGACGGTGAGCAACCGGGTCTGTGGCGCGAGCGTCACCCCGCGCACGCCCGTCAGCGCCTGCTGCACCGGCGCGATGTCGGCGTCACGCAGTGCCACGGCGGTGATCGGTTTACCCTGTGCCGCGGCGAGATCCGTCCGCAGCGTGGTCTCGGTGACGCCCTGCGGCGCGAGCAGCGCGGCGGCGGCGGGCAGGTCGGCGTCGGGCGCGACGTTCACCAGCGTCACCACCTGCTGGGTCATCAGGTCGCCGCCGGAGGCGTCGAGTACCCGCGCCGGTTTCGCCGCGACCGGGCTGTAGCTGAGCGCGCCGAGGTCGAGGCCGGGCGCGACGGTGGTCGGCTGCCAGGCGATCTTCCACTCGTCGTCGCCGGTGGTGGTTCCGGCGCTCGAGTAGGTCCACGCGTTGCGGCCGTCGGGGCCGAATTTCCAGGTGGATTCCAGCGTGAAGGACTTGTCGTCGGTGGACGACACCCGGACCGTGTCGTTCTTGCCGAGGTTCTCGAACAGCGCGGTGAGGACCGGCAGGGCCTGCTCCGGTGCGTCGGTGAGTGCGGCGGCGGCGGATGCGTCTGCGCTGGTGAGCGCGGCGGCGAAGGACTCGGCGACGGTCTGGGGCTGGTCGGGTCCGGAGGAGCACGCGAGGGGCAGCGCAGCGAGCGCGACGAGCAGGACCGATGCCTTCCGTGGTGTGCGCACGAGTCCGAGACTAGCTCGATCCGTGGTACCGGTGGGGTTGTCGTTTCTGCTGTGACGAGCCCGTCCGCTACCACCAGCCGGTGATCGCCCCGATCTGGCGGCCGAGTTCGGGGGCGAGCGAGCGGGCGTAGCTGGCGGTCAGGTGGTGCTCGTCGCGATAGATGAGTACATTGCCCTCGACCACCCGGCAACGCTGCGGTCGGCAGACAGCGTCGGACAGGTCGAGCGGATGGACGTTCGGGTAGCCGGCCGCCGGCTCCTGGGCGGGATCGCGCGGGTCGAGCACATCGGCGCGATCGAGCCCGCAGCTGTCGGGGTCGCCGCGGTGGGCGAGGCAGTCGGTGGCGCGGTAGAGGACGCCGTCGCGGCGTAATCGAGGCGTGTCACGCAGGGCGAGCACGTTGAGGCCACGGTCCTGCAACGCCGTCCATACTTCGAGGTATTCGTTGGGCACCTCGTCGCCCGTGCCGTTCTGGCGGTAGCGGGTGGACAGGGTCAGCACCCAGTTCGGGGGGTCGGCGGCCAGCCGGTCGAGCACCTCGACCGACCATTCGTGACACTCGGGGAAGGGCCACTCGGCGTAGGACGGCTGATCGGCGAGGACGACCGGACAGCCTTCCTTGAGGTAGGAGACCACCCGGAACCCGTGCTCGAGGGCGAGTGGTTCCAGCGCGGGCAGCCAGTGCTCGGAGTGCGACCCACCGACCAGCGCGATCGAGCGCGCGGCGGTGGGGTCGCCGTAGGTACAGACGCGAACTTCCCGGTTGGGGGTGATGCAGCCGTCGGTGGTCGGCGGTGGAGTGTCGGCCTGTCCTTCGAAGACGGTGGGCCGCATGGGTTCCGGTGAGTATTCGGCACCGGAGAGCAACGCGGCGGCACCCGGATAGCGGTGGGTGTCCAGCGCCTGCGGCGGCACGGCCGGGTTGGCCACCAGCACCACCTGCCACCCCAGCGAGGCGATCAACACCGCGACCGCGGTGGCGGTGACCAGTGCCCCGGTCAGCCTGCGGTTCTCGACCTCCTGGCCGCGCGGTGGCATGCGCAAGGGCGACTCGATCAGACGCGTGGTCGCGTAGGCCAGGACGAGCGAGGCGCCGATCACCACCACACCGTCGACGACTCCGGCATTCGCCCGCCCGGTCTCGCCGAGGTAAAAGATCAGGATCGGCCAGTGCCACAGGTACAGCGGGTAGGCCAGCGCGCCGAGTTCGGTGCAGAACCGTCCGCCCAGCAGGCGGTTCGGCCACGACCGCGCGGCCACGCCGAACCCGGAGGCGATCACCAGGCAGGCGGCCGCCACCGGCCACAGCGCCGCGACGCCGGGGAACTGATTCGCGCCGTCGAACAGCGGCCCACACGACAGCACCATGGCCAGACCGAGCGCGGCCGCGAGCCCCCGCAGCCGGTTCGGTATCCGCAGCCAGGGCGCCGCGACGGCCAGCATCGCCCCGGCCAGCAGCTCCCAGCCGCGCGCGACGCTGTCGTAATAGGTCCAGGCCTGGTGCTGTGCGGTGCCCGACGCCGCGTACCAGAACGACAGTGACGCCAGCCCGGCCAGCACGATCAGCAAGGTGAGCCGCCCGGCCGAACCGCGCCTGCGCAACCAGGCCCACCCCGCCAGCAGTACGAAGATCGCCAGGTAGAACTGCCCCTGTACCGACATCGACCACAGGTGCTGGAGCGGGCTCACCGACGGATCGGGCGAGAGATAGTCGAGCTCGGCGGTGGCCAGATACCAGTTCTGGCCGTAGAACATCGACGCCAACGTCTGCGCGGCGGCTTCGCCCAGCTGGGTGTACGGGCGCAACACCACCGTCGCGAGCAGAATCGCCGCTAACACCACCACCAACGACGGCATCAACCTGCGCGCGGTCCGTCGCGCGGTCTCTGCCGCGGACACCCCGCCGCGCCGCTCCACCCCGCGCACCACGGCCCCGGTGAAGAAGAACCCCGACAGCACCAGAAAGACATCGACACCGCCGGATACGCGGCCGGCCCACACATGGAACGCCACCACGAGCGCGATCGCTATCCCGCGCAGACCGTCCAGATCCCGGCGGCGTTCGACGGTGCCACGGACCGCCGCACCCGGCGATGCGGTCCGAACATTCGGCACCAACGACCCCACAGAATCGGCCCCCACAAAGGAATTGTTTCCCGGCAAGTAACCATCAATTTGCCGTAGCGCCACCCAGGAAGCAAACCGCCGTGCCGTGTGGGGAGGGTGCTATCCGGTTCGCCAGGGCGTGGTCGTCACAGTGGCGGCGTCGTCTTCGCCGAGGTCGATGTCGAAGACTTCCGCCAGCACCTTGGGCAGCTCGGTGGGATCGAGATCACGCGAAGTGGCAGTACCGTCGGGGTATTCCGAGCTCAGCGTCAGGTCATCGAGCACGTGGTGGACGCCGGGCAGGAATCGCTGGAGGAAGGGTCGCGTGGTGAACGGCGAACGTGGCGAGGTCGACACGAAGTGGTTGCCGACCGCGTAGTCGATACGGAACTGCGGGTTCTCGGTGAAGGTGTAGCGGTCGATCCAGCCGTCGCGGCTGAACTGGAACAGCACCCACAGGTCACCGGCCCGGCGTTCCAGCCGGTAGCGCCAGTCGCCGAGCGCGAATTCGCCGTTGCTGTCGACCAGTTCGAACGGCGCCAAGGGGCCGAAACCGAAACCGACATCGCAGATCCAGACGCGATCGTCGTCGGGCGTGGTCACGCGCAGCAGGGCGTGGGTCGCCGGCCGCAGGGCGCCGGTGTCGGCCACACCGTAGGTGACCCGGCCGCTGAGTCCCGCGACACCGAACCCGAACCGTTCGAGCGCGGCGGCGAAGATCCCCACATTCTCGTAGCAGTAGCCGCCGCGGCTGCGACGGATCAGCTTGTCCTGCAAGGAGTTCAGATCCAGCGGGATGCCGCGGCCGAGGATGATCTCCAGATTCTCGAACGGGATGGTGGTCGTGTGGGCGCGCACCAAGGCGCGCAAGGTGTCGACCGATGCCGTGCGCGGCCCGTCGTAGCCGATCCTGGACAGATAGGCGTCCAGATCGAGCTCGGCACCCTGCCAGCCGTGATCGTCGGGCACTACGTCGGTCATCGCATCCTCGCTCCGGTCGGTGTCTTCTCGCACAACCGCGGTTCGCCGAACCTTGTTCCCGCGTGTCTCAGGCCGCGCACTTCGCGCCCGCGGGGGCCGCGGGCGCGGTGACCGAACCGTGCTCGACATCGACGACATAGTCGATGACCTGCGGCGCGAGCGGCTCGGTTCCCGCGAGCAGGCGCAACACCACACATCCGCCCTCGAACAGCGCGGGTCCGACCGAGTGATCACCCGCGACGATGGCGCCGGTCAGGTCACGCCCGCTGACCACGGTGTAGAAGGAGAACGCTTGCCCTGCCGCGGTCAGCGCCGCGCGCAGTTCCACACTGGTCGCGAAGGGCACGATGGCGTCGGCGGTGCCGTGGATCAGGAAGGCCCGGCGCATGGTCAGCCGGTCGGCGAGCAGCGCGGGCGAACGCTCGATGTAGGCGAGCGGGCAGATCATCGGCGCGCAGCCGCCCGCGTCACGTTCGATCTGGCGGGGCAGTGCGGGATCCACCGAGCCACCGGCCGCCCACATCGTGAAATCGTCGGAGGGGCCGTAGTTGTCGACCCAGTAGTCGAACAGCCCGGGCGGCCCGTGTGCCACCGCGAGCCCGCTGGTGATGCCGCCCTGACTCCACCCCCACAGCACGGTGGACGCGATAGCGGGATGCTCGCCGCGATACCACTGCGTGGCTGCCACCAGGTCGTGCCAGCCCGTCCACAGGTTCCAGTCGCCGGTGCGCCACGGTCCGTCGGCGCTGCGCAGATCCATGAGCAGAATCGGCGACCCGCCCGTGCGCGCGAGCGCGGACATATACGGGGCGAAATCGGCCGACGACCCACCGTGCCCGTGCACCGCGACCACCAGCTTCGTGGCCGCGATATCGCCGGGAACACAGCGAAACGGCTCGTATACGCGCCCGGTCGCACGCTCGCCGTCCACGGTGATCGCGACCTGTCGCAGGTCGACACCCGGTGCGCACGGCGGTTGCCCGTGCGGGGCGGGTCCGGCCGCGGCCGATATCGCGACCAGCAGCGCGCACACCGCCACGACGACCCCGACCCGCTTCATGTCGCGATTGTCCGCCACCGGTGGACGGGGGTCCAGCACATCGTCGCGCGTTCCCACGCCGACACGGCACGGTCCCCGCGGCCCCCACAGTGCAGGGGTTGCGGGGACCGCCGGAACCCACGTGTCGGCGTGGATCCGTTCGTGGTGACGTCAGCGCAGCGCGGCCTCCGACCCGCGATGCAACAACACCGGCGCCGTCTTGCTCGCGGTGTCGGCGTTGATTCCCTTGGCGGCCGGATTCGCCTGTTCCAGTTGAGGTTTGCGATCCAGCAGCGTTTTGGTCAGCACGCAGGCCAGGTTCGCGTCGAGATCGTCGCGCACCACGAGCAGGTTGGGCACCACGATGGTCGGCGCGTCGGCGGGCAGCCCATAGGTGGCGGCCGGGATCGAGCCCGTCTCGTAGACCGGGTTGATCTGCTTCAGTTTCGGCAGCACACCGGTGATGTCGAGGAAGCGGACCTTGTCCTCGGCGGTGGTGAACAGGTCGGTGATGCCCGGCGTCGGCAGGCCACCGGACCAGAACATCGCGTCGATGGAGCCGTCCTTGAGACCGTCGACGGTCTTGGTCAGGTCGAGGCGCTGGGCGGCGACGTCGCTGTCGGGGTTGAGCCCCGCGGCTTGCAGCACGCGCTGGGCGATCACCTCGGTTCCCGATTTGGGTGAGCCGGTGGAGACCCGTTTGCCGCGCAGGTCGGCGAGGGAGTTGATGCCGGCGTCGGTGCGCACGATGACCTGGGTGTAGTTGTCGTAGAGCCGGGCCAGCGCGCGGATCGGCTGCGCGCTGGTGAAGCTGCCCGTGCCCGCGACCGCGTCGGCCGCGGAGTCGGCGAGCGAGAAGCCGACCTGATAGGTGCCGCCGACCACCTGCTGGATGTTCTGTACGGAGGCGCCGGTCTCGGCCGCGGTGGCCTTCACGGTCCCGCCGGTGGCGGCGGAGATCTGCTCGGCGTAGGCGTTGCCGAGCGCGAAGTACACCCCGGTCGCGTTTCCGGTGGCGATGCCGATCCTGGTGTCCTGCTTCACTGCACAGGTCACCTCGCCGCCCGCGTCGGCGGTCGGGGTGTCCTGCCGGCCACCGCAGCCGGTGAGTAATGCGGCGGCCGCGACCACCGCGACAATTGTTCTGACCATCAGGTCCCCTTCCGTCGACGGCCAGGCCGCCTGCCGATTCCCGCGGATCACGGTGTGTCCGTGGATGTTCTGTTCGCCCGGTCGAGAAGGCCCGCCAGCACGGCGACGACCAGCACCCCGAGTCCGAGCCCGGTGGCGACCGGATTCGGGTACAGCAGAATCAGTCCCGCGCCGGCGGCGATGACGCGCGGGATCGGGCCGATCGCGCCGATTCCGAACAGCCACCCGCCGGTCGCCGCCGCCAGCGCCGCGACACCGACGCAGGCCGCCGCGCTGACCCACAGCACGTCGAGCACCGCACCGCGGCCGAGCAGATGCTCCCCGGAGTCGGTGAGCACGAACATCAGCGGCACCAGGAACGCGGGCAGCGCGTACCGCAGGGCGTGCCACATCGTCGGCATCGCCTTCGCCCCGGTCACCGCGGCCGCGCCGACGGCGGCCAGCGCGGTCGGCGGCGTTACCTCCGAGAGCACCGAGAAGTAGAAGACGAACATGGCGGCGGCGGGTGCGGCGACGTGCAGGTCGAGCAGCGCGGGCCCGATGATCACCCAGCCGATGACGAACGACGCCGTCACCGGGACCGCCAGACCCAGCAGCGACAACGCGATCGCCGCCAGCACCGCGGTGGTCGCCAGCACGACGGCGGGATCGTCCGACAGCGCCGATCCGGCCTTGACCAGCAGCGCGGCCAGTTGCGCACCGAGGCCGGTCTTGGTGGTCATCGCGGTGATCACGCCCGCCGCCGCACACACCGCGACCACCGGCAGCGCCGAGCGCATCCCGTACGACAGCGAGCGCAAGGCTTCGATCACGAACTGCCCCACGCTCTTGCGTGACCAGCGGTGCCCCTCCGCTCGCACCGAGCCGCCCTCAACTGATTCCGTCGTGCTCTGTTCAGCGGGCGTTTTCGTGAGATCGGTGGCCGAGGCCGCATCGGTCACCGCGGCACTGCGCAGCATCCGGTCCGGGATCGCGAGCAGCAGCGCGAGCGCCGTCGCGTACACCACCGCGCGGGTCGCGCTCACGTCGGCCAGCAAGAGCACGACGATCACGATCAGCGACGAGAAGTGATACCCGAAGCGCCCCAGCAGCTTCCACCACGGCGTCGGCAGCGGACCGTCGGCCAGGTCCACGGGCGCGCGCCCGTCCGCGTGGATCCGGCGGGCGTCGATCTCGACCGACAGCAGGATGCCCAGGTAGTACAGCAGCGTCGGGATCAGGGCCCACCCCAGCACCGTCACATACGACACGTCGAGATATTCGGCGACGATGAATGCCGCCACTCCCAGCGTGGGCGGCGACAGAATCGCACCGACGCCCGCCGCCGCGAGCATCCCGCCCGCCTGTTCGGGCCGGTAACCGGCCTTACGCAGAATCGGCCAGGTCACCGCGCCGGTGCTCACCGCGGTCGCGGTTCCCGAGCCCGAGACGGTCCCGAGCAGGAATCCCGACGCCACTGCCGTGCGCCCTGCCGCGCTGTGCGAGCGCCGGAACAGTGACACCGACAGATCGACGAAGAACCGTGCCGCGCCGGAGAATTCGAGTACCGCTCCGTAGAGCGTGAACAACACGATGTAACTGGCGGCGACGTCGAGGGGCGTGCCGTAGAAGCCGCTGCCGGAGTTGTACAGCGCGTCGACGATCTGATCGACGTCGAGGCCCGCGTGCGCGATCGACCAGTCCTGCGGCAGCAGACCGCCGTAGTACCCGTACCCGAGGAACACCAGACACACCACCGGCAGGATCACCCCGGTGGTGCGTCTGCACGCCTCGAGCACGAGCACCAGCAGCAACCCGCCCATCACGACATCGAGCGGCGCGAGCATCCCTTGCCGATCGAGAAACGCGTCGTATCCCCCACCCGCGTCACCGATTCGAATCGGCAGCACCGGATACAGACACACCACCAGGGTGATCGCCGCCAGTACCCAGTCGAGCACGGAGGGCCCGTCGGCCCGATCGAGCGGACCCCACCACGACCGATAGCTCAGATACACCAGCGGCAGCGCGACAGCCAGAAAGATGACCAGGTAGTACTGGCTGCCCTGCGCCAGCGGCCGAAACACCTGCCACACCGACAGCAGCGCGAGCCCGAGCGCGACGCCGCCGACCAGCCGACCGGGGAATCCGGAGAGCACCCGCGCGGGCCGCTCCTCGTCGTCCACCCCCAGCTCAGCCGCAGTGACAACCGGTGGCGCTGCGTTCATGAGCGGACGATAGCAACGAGATTCACGGCCGGTGACGAAATCGACAACCGGGCAGTCTGTACAAAATGGACACTACGCGGGTGGCGCTCACCGCTGTGTGGTCCCACGATCCACTTCCGCACCTCGGCGCAGCGCGAAGGTGGCGCCCGCTGCGGCGGCGGCCGCGACAACGATCGCGAATACCGTGGTGGCCGTGGCCAACCCCGCCGCATCGCCGAGAAAACCGGTCGCCAGCGGCAACACCGCGGCGGGGAGATAACCGCCCACGTTCTGCGCGGCGTTGGCCTCGGCCAGCCGATCCGGCGGCACCGCCGATCCGATCGCGGTCAAACCGCCGAGTTGCCCGAGCCCCTGCCCCATCCCGGCCAGCACCGCGGCGACACCGAACACCGGCACCGCCGCCGTCGCGACCGCGCCGATCAGCGCGACCGCACTCCCCACCGTCGCCACCGAGCTGCCGAGCAGGATCACGCGAATACTCCTGCGCCGCACCGCGAACTGGATCCCCGTCGCGGCCAGGAACATCACGAAGGCCAGCGCACCCGCCACGACCCGATTCGCCGATCCGAGCATCCCGAGAACCGACGGGCCCAGCGACAGGACGAAGGACGTGGCCGTGATGCCGGGGGCGAAGGCGACAATCCCGAGCAGCACCGCCGTCCTGCCCCGCGCCGGGACCGCGGGCACTCGGATCCACGGACCGCGCCCGCCCACCCCGCTCGGCAGATCCAGCCGCGACACCACGACGAAAGCCACTCGTGCCCGAGGAGAATCCCATCTCCCGCTGCCACACGACGTAGAGCGGCGTGGCGGCGTTCGAGAGCACGAACACCGCAAGGACCGGCCACGCTGCCGCCCAGATCGCCCCATCGCGCACCCGTGGCGCCGCTGCCCGGATCGTCATGCCCACTCCTTAGTTCGACTTATCTCGTACCAGTACGACAGAAGTCGAACATACTCAGTACGATAAGATTCGTACAAGCCCCGACCTGAAGGTGTCCCATGCAGGCAACGACCGAAGCCGAACGACTTCCCGAGCCACCGCGCGCCGACCTGCGCCTCGATGTCGTCCTCGGCGCACTCAGCGATCCGCTCCGCCTCGGCATCGTGCAGAAGCTGCTCACCGAATCCCCCGACCTCGACCGCCCCTGCGGCTGGTTCGGCATCGACCGCCCCAAGTCGACCCTCACCCACCACTTCCGCGCCCTCCGCGAAGCGGGCATCACCCGTCAGCACCGCTACGGCCTCGAACGCCGCAGCCAGGTCCGGGTAGCCGACCTCGACGCCCGATTCCCCGGCCTCCTCGACCTCGTCCGCGCGTGGCGGGCCGAATAACCCGTGGTTCCAGGCCGAACCGGCGTGGATAATGTCGTGGTGGCCGTGATGCGACGAATCGTGGTGGTGGGGACTTCGGGATCGGGCAAGAGCACGCTGGCCCGCCAGATCTCGCACCGGCTCGACATCCCGCACATCGAGCTCGACTCGATCCACCATCAGCCGAACTGGACACCGATGGCCGCGCCCGAATTCCAGGCCGCGGTCGCCGAGCGGATCGCCGGGGATGCCTGGGTGGTCGACGGCAACTACCGAGGCAAACTCGGCGATCTGGTGTGGCGACGTGCCGATACGGTGGCCTGGTTCGATCTGCCACGGTCGCTGGTCATGCGCCAGATCGTCGGCCGGACGGTGGGCCGGGCGCTGACCGGTCGCGAGCTGTGGAACGGCAACCGGGAGCGCTGGCGCGAGATGATCTCGCTCGACCCGGCACGATCGGTGATCATGTGGGCCTGGACGACCCATGCGAAGAACCGGGCGAGCTACCTTGCGGCACAGCATGATCCGGCATTCGGGGATCTCACCTTCGTCCGACTGGGCTCCCGGCGCGAGGCCGCGGCGTTCCTCGACGGTCTCGCCTGAGCACCACCGCCGACGTAACCCGCTTCGGCTGTCACTGCCCACGCAACCGGGCTTGCCCCGCGATTGTCGGTGCCCCCGCCTACGATCCGCTCATGCTCTCGATCGATACCGCGCAGCGTCGCGCCCGAGTGGCCACCAGGCATCGCCTCGCGCCGTCGGCGCGTTCGACCGACCCCGTGGACATCGCCCGTTCGATGGTGGTTCTGCACGCCACCGATCCGGCGACGGTGTACCTGTCGGTCGGTGCTCGGGGCATCGATCTCACTCCCGCCGATGTCGAGAAGGCGCTCTACGCCGACCGGGCCCTGCTTCGCATGCTGGCCATGCGCCGCACGATGTTCGTCGCGCCGACCGAGTTGCTCCCGGTTCTGCAGGCATCCACCTGCGATGCGCTGGCCCACAAGCAACGCCGCACCTACGGCCGCTTCATCGAGCAGGCGGGCGTCGTCGACGGTGACATCTCGACGTGGCTGGCCGAGGTCGAAGCCGAGACGCACGCGGCGCTGCTGACCCGTGGCGCGGCGACCGGTGTCCAGCTGAGCAAAGATGTGCCACGGCTGCGCACCCAGATCGACACCGCCCCCGGAAAGTCCTATTCCAAACCGACGAGCATCACCACCTGGGTACTGGTGGTGCTCGGCGCGGAGGGCCGGATAGTGCGCGGCCGCCCGAACGGCAGCTGGACCAGCAGCCAGTACACCTGGGCCCCCGTGGAAACCTGGCTACCCCAGGGGTTTTCACCGCTGTCCGCCGCCGAGGCCCGCGTCGAACTGGTACGGCAGTGGTTGTACGCCTTCGGCCCGGCCCCGATCACCGACCTGAAATGGTGGACCGGCTGGACCCTCGGTGAAGTCCGGAAGGCCCTGGCCGAAGTCGACACAGTCGACGTAGACCTCGACGGCACCCCCGGCCTGATCCTCGCCGACGACCTCACCCCCGTCCCCACCCCCGAACCCTGGGCAGCCCTGCTCCCCGCCCTGGACCCCACCCCCATGGGCTGGCAATCCCGGGACTGGTTCCTCGGCCCCCACGCCCACGCCCTCTTCGACACCAACGGCAATATCGGCCCCTCCATCTGGGCCGACGGCCGCATAGTAGGCGGCTGGGCCCAACGCCCCGACGGCGAAGTGGTCACCCGCCTCCTCGAAGACGTGGACCCCCACGCCCAGAAGCTGATCGACGCCGAAACAGACCGCACCACAACCTGGTTCGGCGACATCCGCGCCATCCCCCGCTTTCGGACCCCCTTACAACGCGAACTCACCGCCTAGCGGCAACAATTTCGGCAATATCCTGCCGATCGGAGGTGTGTTCATGGATGTACTGAAAGACATCGGCGGAAAGATCCGAACGGAGCGCCGCCGCCACCACCTGACTCAGGAGGAGCTTGCCGAAGTCGCGGCTACGTCCACGCGCACGATTCGCGACATCGAACACGGTCGAGGTTCGACCAGCATCGGAACGGTCACAGCGGTGGCCGGCGCACTGGGACTTACGCTGACGGTGACGCCGTGACGGATTTCGGCGCGTTGCGCAGGGTCAGCAGCGCGGACGTCTACAAGTCCGGTCGTCTCGCTGCCGCGCTCGGCAGGACCGCCGATGGTGGCACCGAATTTCGTTACGTGCCTGAATATTCTGGTGATCCCATCGCTTCGACATCGCCACTCGGCACCGAACCGATCACCGGCGGATCTGGGTCTGTCCCGCCGCCACATTTCGCCCGGCGAGTCCGTCACAATGGTCAGGTGAATGCTGAAGAGCCCGAATGGATTCGGCTGATGACCTACGAGGCCACCGAGGGCGCGCCGCGACCGATCAGCGCCCTGCGCGGTTGACTGCGCGACCGCGGAATCGACTGGATGCCCTTCGCCGCCGACGACATCCGCGTCGACCTCATGCGAGCCCGGCATGCCGACGGTCGCGTCGGTTGCGCGGTCGGTATCGCCATCCGTAGCGCGGCCCTGCGCCCCCTGGGCCTGCACCCCGACCAACCGGAAGCACAGCCGACACACCCGTCACCACCGGCTTGGTGGCATGCGGCCGCCGACCGCAGCCCCTGGGCACAGACCTGAGCTGTCGACCGACCACGAGAGCCGGTCCGCAGGTCTGCATCGCTTAGACATGACCTCACATGTCCAGGCCGAGATCGAGTACGCGGACCGAGTGGGTGAGGGCGCCGATGGCGAGGTAGTCGACGCCGGTGCCCGCGTATTCGGCGGCTTGGTCGAGTGAAAGTCCGCCGGAGGACTCGAGTTTCGTCGCGGGGGCCGCGGCATCGCGGCGTTGGACGGCCGCCTGGGTCTGCCAGAGGGGAAAGTTGTCCAGCAGGACGAGTTCGACGTTTTCGGCGAGGACAGCGTCGAGTTGTTCGAGGCTGTCGACCTCCACCTCGCAGGCGATGTCGGGTGCCAGTGCGCGGACCGCGCGCAGGGCGTTGACGACCGAACCGGCGGCCACCACGTGGTTGTCCTTGATGAGGGCGGCATCGCCCAGCCCCATGCGGTGGTTGACGCCGCCGCCGACGCGGACCGCGTACTTCTGCAGAGCGCGCAGGCCGGGCAGCGTCTTGCGGCTGTCGCGGATCTCGCATCCGGTGCCGTCGACGGCGTCGACCCAGGCGGCGGTGGCGGTGGCGATGCCCGACAGGTGGCACACCAGGTTGAGCATGGTTCGTTCGGCGGTGAGCAGGCCGCGGGTGGGGGCGACGATGCTCAGCACCGAGGTGCCCGGCTCCACCCGGGTGCCGTCGGCGACCCGCGCGGTGATCTCGTAGGTGCCCGCGCCGAGGACCTCGTCGAGCACGAGCAGCCCGACGTCCAGGCCCGCGACGGTGCCGTGCTGGCGCGAGACGACCGAGGCTTTGCTCACCGCGTCGTCGGCAACGGTGGCGATCGTGGTGACGTCGGGCCCGTAACGCAGGTCCTCGTCGAGGGCGTTGCCGATCAGCGTCAGCAGCTCGTCACGGTCCAGAGTGGCGTCCAAAGCCATCACCGCACTCCTAATTCTCGGGCGCACAGTGCGCCTCGGTCGAAGCGGCGGAGCAGGTCACCACTCCACCGATATTGCTTGTCCGACTGTGATTTCCAGCTGCGACCCGCCCGATCCGAGTGAACTCGGCCGGGAACGTCGCTGGTCAACGCACGCCGAGGGGCACCGAACCGCATTCCGCGGGCATGGTGGACAGTTCGAGCGTGCCCTCCGGCCGGAGCCGAATCACCGTGCTGTGCCGCTGATCCTCGACCGCGCCCGGCGACTCCGCACGCGTGTGGCACCCTCGGCTCTCGGTGCGCGCCGCCGCCGCACCGAGCAGCGCACGCGCGGTCAAGGTGAGCGCCGCGTCCTCGATCCGGCGCAGTTGCTGTGCCGCTGCCGGTGAATCAGCAGAAGCCGAGTCGAGCGACGACACTGCCGACATCGCACCGTCGATCCGCCTGCGTGCCCGCGCGAGTCCGTCGCCGTCACGCACGACGGAGGCATGCGCGGTCATCGCCTGCTGCACCACCGAACGGTCGGCGAATTCGACTGTCCACGAGGAGATCTCCTCGACCCGAGCACGAACCCCGACCCGCTCGGCCGCCGCCGCACCGGCCCGCTCACCCACCACGAGCCCTTCGAGCAAGCTGTTGGAGGCCAACCGGTTGGCACCGTGCAGCCCGGTCCTGGCGACCTCGCCCGCCGCGTAGAGCCCGGCGACACCGGTCCGCCCGTGCGTGTCGGTGAGAACACCACCGCACTGGTAGTGCGCGGCAGGCGCGACCGGAATCAGTTGCGCCGCAGGGTCGATCCCCGCCGCCAGGCACGAGGCGGTGATGGTCGGGAATCGCTGGGCGAACCCTTCGATGGCGCGGGCGTCGAGGAAGACATGGTCGGTTCCGAGCGCCCGCATCCGCTCCGCGATCGCCCGCGACACCACATCGCGAGGAGCCAAATCACCACGTGGATGCCCGGCTGTCACCGAGTTTCCGTGGGAGTCGACGAGTATCGCGCCTTCGCCGCGCACCGCTTCGCTGATCAGCGGTCGCCTGCCCACCCCGCCGGGCGTGTAGAGCACCGTCGGATGGAACTGCACGAATTCGAGATCGGCCACGGCGGCCCCGGCCCACAATGCCAGCGCCACGCCGTCACCGGTCGCCCCCGGCGGATTCGTACTCAGCGCGTAGAGCTGTCCCAGACCGCCGGTCGCCAGCAGCACAGCGGGTGTGTGCACGACGCCGAACCCGTTGCCCGACACCGCGATCACACCCTGCACGCCCTCGGCGCCGGTCACCACGCGCAGCGCGGCGGCGCCGAACAGCACAGGCAATCCCGCCGCGTTGAGCGCGCGCTGCACCTCGGCCCCGGTCGCGTCCCCACCGGCGTGGATGATGCGGCGCGTGCTGTGCCCGCCCTCGCGGGTACGCGAGATCTGGCCGTCACGACCGAGGTCGAACACCGCGCCGAGGTCGGTCAGCGCCGCGACCGCGGCCTGTCCACCCTCGACGATCGAACGCACCGCGTCGACCTCGCACAACCCGGCGCCGGCTTCGACCGTGTCGCGCACGTGCGAGTCGACCGAATCACCGAGCGGTGCGACGACCGCGATGCCGCCTTGCGCGTATTGGGTCGAGGTGTCGGTCGGACCGCCCTTGCTCAGGATGAGCACCCGCAGCCCACGCAACGAGGCCGTGCGCGCGGCCGTGAGCCCGGCGACGCCGCCGCCGATGACGACCAGGTCGACATCGGCCTCCCACGAAACAGGAACCGTCATGGTCGTTACCGGCTCGGCCGCACGGTGCCGGTCACTCGCCACCGCCGGAGTTGCCGATGGCGATCATCCGCTGCACCGAGGCGCGACCGGCCTCGGCCATCGCCAGGTCGACGTGCACCTCGTCGGCGCCCTCGACCAGGCAGCGCAGCAGCGCCGCCGGGGTGATCATCTTCATGTACTTGCAGGACGCGCGATCGTTGACGGCCTGGAAGTCGATCCCGGGCGCCGCCTTGCGCAGCTGGTGCAGCATGCCGATCTCGGTCGCCACCAGCACCTGGTTGGAGTGCGACGCCTTGGCCGCGTCGATCATCCCGCCGGTCGACAGGATGTGCACCCGCTCGGCCGGGAACGCGCCCTCGCCCGCCAGATACAGCGCCGAGGTGGCGCAACCGCACTCCGGGTGCACAAACAATTCGGCGTCGGGGTGGGTGCGGGCCTGCTCGGTGAGCTCGTCTCCGTTGATACCCGCGTGCACGTGGCACTCGCCCGCCCAGATGTGCATGTTCTCGCGCTTGGTCTCCCGCTTGACGTGCGCGCCGAGGAACTGGTCCGGCAGGAACAGCACCTCACGGTCGGGGTCGATCGAGTCGACCACGTCGACGGCGTTGGAGGAGGTGCAGCAGATGTCGGTGAGTGCCTTCACCTCGGCGGTGGTGTTCACATACGACACCACCATCGCGTCGGGGTGCTCGGCTTTCCAGGCGCGCAGTTCGTCGGCGGAGATCGAGTCGGCCAGCGAGCAGCCGGCGCGCTGGTCCGGGATGAGCACGGTCTTGGCCGGGCTGAGGATCTTGGCCGTCTCCGCCATGAAGTGCACGCCGCAGAACACGATGGTGCCCTCTTCGGCCTCGGCCGCGATGCGTGACAGGGCCAGCGAGTCGCCGACGTGGTCGGCCACGTCCTGGATCTCGGGCAGCTGGTAGTTGTGCGCGAGGATGGTCGCATTGCGTTCGCGCGCCAGACGGCGCACCTCCTGCGCCCATTCCGGCGTCGCTTCGACACCCGCGTAACCGGTGGGTCCGTCGAAGACCGAATCCAACAGCGTCCGCTGTGCAGTCGTCGTCGCCATGGTGGCTCCCTTCATCGTGCGAGCGGCTCCATCGCCGCGATTCGCACCAAACCAGGTTTTCGACTTACAATCGAAAACGTGCCCCATAGTAACACCATCCACGAATCGCTCACCGCGGTGTTCCAGGTTCGCCGCTTCCCGTCGAGCATTTCCGCAGGTAGAGGCGCCAAGCACCCGGAGTTGGCGGTTCTGCTGTGGGAACGCGCGCTCGATCCACAGAAAGGCACGTGGTCACTACCCGGCGGCCGCCTGCGCGACGACGAGGACCTCGACACCTCCGCCCGGCGCCAGCTCGCCGAGAAGGTCGACGTGCGCGACCTGCACCACCTCGAGCAGGTGTCGGTGTTCAGCAATCCCGACCGCGTCCCCGCCCCGCGCCGCATCGCCTCTGCCTACCTCGGCCTGGTCCCCCTCACCACCGAACCCGAACTCCCGTCCGACACCACCTGGCACCCGGTCTCGTATCTGCCCGACATGTCCTTCGACCATCGCACCGTCGTCGACCACGCCCGCACCCGCCTGGCCGCCAAACTCTCCTACACCAACATCGCCTACGCCCTGGCCCCCGACACTTTCACCATGTCGACCCTGCGCGAAATCTATTGCGCCGCACTCGGATACGACGTGGACACCACCAATCTCCAGCGAGTCCTCACCCGCCGCAAGGTGATCACCCCCACCGGCGACACCGCCCCGTCCGGCCGGGCAGGCGGCCGTCCCGCGGCGCTCTACCGCTTCACCGACTCCGGCCTGCGAGTAACCGACGAGTTCGCCGCCCTCCGTCCCCCGACCTGACCGAAGTGCACACTGCACCTATGAGCGAATTGCAGTGCGATATCCAGCCCGCCCCGCCGTTGCGGCTGACCCCGGTCTGCACCGTCTACAGCGGCATCGTGCGACTCGCCATGACGGGCCGATTCCTGCAGTCCCATCGAGCACCGGCCGACGAGTTCGGCGCGTTCGTCCCGCACGTCGCGCCCCTGCCGGGCAACGAGCCCGAACCCCAGGTGTGGGCCGAGGCGTATGTCATGAGCACCGTATCCTCGGCTGCCGGCGGGTTTCCCGCCGGTGTCGACTACGTCCGCGCGGCCTATCTGGCCGATCCACGCGGCGGCACCGACCGATGGCTGCATCTGGGCGGAGCCGCGCACATCGGCAAAGGACTCACCCTCGGCTACCGGATCACCGTGCAGACCACGCAGGGGTGACAGTCGGTCGACGGGCGGAAGTTGTCGGTGGCCGGTGCCACACTGCGAGCATGGACAACGACGCGACGGACGCGAAGCAGACCACTTCCTATGACGACCCGGATGCTCCCTGGAACAAGGAGTTCTCCGAGGAGGAGATGGCGGGCTGGAACGACGGGGTCATCACGGAGTTCCGGGAGAACCAGGGTCGGGTCGGGGGCGACTACGCGGGCGCCACCCTGCTGTTGCTGACGACGACGGGCGCCAAAAGCGGTAAGCCGCATGTGGTTCCGCTCGGCGCGCTGTATCGCGGTGACCTGATGTATGTGAGCTCGTTCATCGAGGATCGGTACCCGGCCTGGTATCACAACGCCAAGGCCGACCCACGGGTGACGATCGAACTGGGCGGCGAGAAGTTCGCGGCGACGGCCGACGTACTCACCGGCGAGCGCTACGACGAGTTCGCGGCATGGGCGCTGGCGGAGAACTCCTTGCTGGCCGAGTATCAGGCCAAGGTCGACAAGCCGCTACCGCTGGTGGTGCTGACCCGGACAGCATCACAGTAGGCCCGGCGGCGTCACGAATCGTGGCGGCGATCGCGATGCTTCGGCGAGCGGCGGTAAGCGCGCCCGCTGGGCACCGCGGTGGCAGCGGACGAGCTGCGCAGGGCGTGGCGGCGGCGCCAGGCGACCAGATCGGGTCGCTCGGCGGGCGGCTCAGTGGATTGCCCGGCTGCGGTCTTCATGGTCAAGGTCCTCCCCCGAAATACGATGCTGCCAGGATAGGGAGCGGGTCCGACCGCGTTCCACTGGTTTTCGGTGAACCGATCCGCGGCGCCCGCTATTCCTTGTCCACCGCTGTCCGGGCCCCGGTCGGCTTGCCGGATTCCTTGCGCGGCGCGGGTTTCTGGTCGATCGGCGCACCGATCAGCACATCCGCCCATCGCGTTGTCGGGTCGATGTCGAACAGCAGCGCCTTCACCAGCAGCGTCAGCGGAATCGCCAGCAGCGCGCCGAGCGCCCCGATCACCCACGCCCAGAACACCAGCGACAGGAACGTGATGGTGACTCCGAGGCCCACGGCGTCACCGACGAACTTGGGCTGAATGATCGACTGGATCACGAAGTTGATCACCGAATAGACCACGATCACCCAGATCATCAGCACCGGACCGCTGTCGAGCAGGGCCAGCAGCGCGGGCGGGATGACGCCGATAACGAACCCGACGTTCGGGATGTAGTTGGTGATGAACGACAGCAGCGCCCACAGGATCGGCAGCGGTACCCCCATCAACCACAGTGCCCCACCGTCGATCACGGCCACGATGGCACCGAACACCGTGGACACGATGAGGTATTTGCGCGTTCCGGTGACGAAATCGTCCAGTGCCTGTGCGATCGCGGGCCGCTCGCGAGCCACGATCGCCAGCCTGCGGTCCATCGTCATCCCGTCGACGGCCATGAACAGCAGCAGCGCCACGACGAAGAACAGATTCGAGAAGACTCCGAGCACCCCACCGACCAGCTCCTCGATGACACTCGCGGCCTTACCCACGTCGATGCCGCTGAGCGCCTTGTGGATCTGGTCGGAGCTCACCCCGAGATCCGACAGCCAGGCGCGCCCATGGTCGAGCAATTCGTTGAGCTTGTCGGCATATTCGGGCAGCAGCGAGGCCAGCTGCACCGCCGACAGCGCCAGCGCCCCACCGATGCCGAACAGAATCCCGACCACCGCCACCAGTGCCGCGGCCATGCCGAGCCAGGCAGGCCAGCCCTTGCGGCGCGCCCAACTCTGGATCGGTTGCACCGCGATGGTCAACATGAGGGCGAGGAAGACCGGTCCGATGATGCCGGAGAAGGCCTTCAGGCCGCCGATGGTGACCACTCCCGCACCGAGCGACAGCAGCACGATCAGACCGCGCGGAATCGACCATTCGACGGGCGGGGCCGGGGGCGCGGTGTCGGTGCTCGGCTCGGACATGCGCCGAACGCTAACCACGCGAAGGCGCCGCCACCTCCCCCATTCCGGGTGAGATGCGCGATCAGGCGGTCTTCATCTGCGGTTGCGGCGGCGGCGCCGCAGTGTGGCGGGTGATCCGCCCCACTGCCCAGAACCCGAGCTCGACCACCCAGAAGACCAGTAGCGCGGCGGTGACCACCAGCACCGGGAGCACGAGAAAGACCACGGAAGGCACCGCGATCAGCGACCACCCGAGCACATCGACCGCACGCGCCCCACGAAGCCGGCTGCCGAGGCGGACCGCCGTCCACATCATCCAGCGTCGCGGTACCGAAACCCCGGCCTCGCGCAGGCTGCGCCGGAATATTCCGTCGGCGTCGGCGGGGCCGACTTCGCCTGTGCGGCACAGGTAGTCGTGCAGAATCGCGGCTCTGGTGTAGACACCGTAGCGCGGGATCAGCCAGACCAGCGCGCGCGGCACCGAGGCGAAGTCGGTGCGGAATCCGGTAGGCACCGTGAAGGTTTCGACCGCGGCCTGGTAGGTGAGCGGTTCGGTGAGCCGCCAGAATTTCGCGTCCAGTTCCTCGACAACCGGACCACCACCGATGAATCCCACGACCGTTCCTCTCACACGACAGCCGGTATCTACCTGCTGTTATGCGAAAATGGTATCGCTTGATGGCCGCTCAGCCGCGTGGTTGCGAACTCGGATCGAAATCGCCGCTCGGCCGATACTGTTCGGCACCGTAGGGCAGGCGGTAGTCGTCGGACTCGTCGCCGAAATCGGCCGGACGCAAGTCGCCGAGCAGCCCGGCCGCGCCGGAATGGAGATCGACGGCCGGGTGCAACGCGGCGAGGAACAACAACACCAGGGCGGCCAGGAACGGCTGGATCAGCAGTGCGAGATCGGTCCCGACTTCCGCCGGCAGCGCGACGATCTGGCCGATCGCCGGATCGCCGGGACGCGGATGACGCACGCCCGCAACCCATTCCCCGATCCACATCATCAGCACAGCGCCCAGCCCCGAGGCGAGCAGCATGCCGAGCACGAGCGCGGGCCCGCGCGTGGTCCGCACCCGCCACGCCCCGACCGCACTCAGCACCGCGACCACCGCGCCGAAGCACAGGAACATCGCGACCGCGTCGAACAGGTGCAGACTCTCGCCGGTGAGCACCGCGGCGCGCCCCGGCTGAGTCACCCGCAACCGCTCGGTCGGTGCGAGCAGACCCCACACCACCCCGGCCGCCGCACTCGCCACCAGCACCACGGCCATGACGATGCCGACGCCGACGATCTCGCGCCGCAACACCTCGGGGCGCTCCCCGCGACCGAGCACTACCGGCGTTCCAACTGTGCCGATTCGATGACACCGTGCCGTGAGCACTTCGCCCACCAGCCATCCGGGCTGATCTGCACGATCATCCGGCGTCCACACTGCTCGCAGAATCGCGGTGGTTCGAGACCGAGCGTCGCCGACGCGGGCGTGACATCGTCGATCCCGGCCACGATCCGCTTGCCGGTGAACGGGTTGTAGCGCTCGTCCAATGCGGTTACCGCCTCCGTGAAGTGTGACTCGACGGTCGCGTCATCCCTGCCGACCTGGGTCGATACTCGATCGTACACAGCGTTTTACAGGGTTTCGTTGAGCGCCTTGATCGGCATGCTCAGCTCACCGAGCAGATCGAGGTCGGACTCGGCGGGACGGCCGAGGGTGGTGAGGTAGTTGCCGACGATGACGGCGTTGATGCCGCCGAGCATGCCCTGCTTGGCGCCCAGGTCGCCGAGGGTGATCTCGCGACCACCGGCGAAACGCAGGATGGTGCGCGGCATCGCGAGCCGGAACGTGGCGATCGCGCGCAGCGCGTCGGCGGCGGGCAGCACCTCCAGGTCACCGAACGGGGTGCCGGGTCGCGGGTTGAGGAAGTTCAACGGGACCTCGTCGGGGTTCAGCGACGCCAGCTGCGCGGCGAACTCGGCGCGCTGCTCGATGGTCTCGCCCATGCCGAGGATGCCGCCGCAGCACACCTCCATGCCCGCTTCGCGCACCATCCGCAGGGTTTCGAAGCGCTCCTCGTAGGAGTGGGTGGTGACCACCTTGGGGAAGTGCGACTTGGCGGTCTCGAGATTGTGGTTGTAGCGGTGCACGCCCATCGCGGCGAGCTGGTCGACCTGCTCCTGGTTGAGCATGCCCAGCGAGCACGCGACCTGGATGTCCACCTCGTTGCGGATGGCCTCCACACCGGCGGCGACCTGCGCCATCAGGCGCTCGTCGGGGCCGCGCACCGCGGCGACGATGCAGAACTCGGTGGCGCCGGTCTTGGCGGTCTGCTTGGCCGCCTCGACCAGGCTGGGAATGTCGAGCCAGGCCGCGCGCACGGGCGACTGGAACAGGCCCGACTGCGAGCAGAAGTGGCAGTCCTCGGGGCAGCCGCCGGTCTTGAGACTGATGATGCCCTCGACCTCGACCTCGGGGCCACACCACTTCATCCGCACGTCGTGGGCGAGCTCGAGCAGCGCTTCCAGGTGTTCGTCACCCAGGCGCAGCACCTCGACGGCCTGCTGCTCGGTGAGGCCCTCGCCGCGCTCGAGCACCTGCTCACGGGCGATAGCCAGAATATCGGTCTGGACGGGTGCCTGCGTCACGACGTGATGTCCCTTCGACGGGGGTGTGCGCACGTGCCGTGGGTGTGGTCCACCCGGCGTGGCCGTGCAACTTGAACGGTGTTCAGGATAGGGTAGCGGCTACGAGTGAACCACGACACTCGGGTCGGAAAATCGTCGGAAGGACGCGCGTGCAACTGCGGAAGACGGATGTGGTCGATGCCGCCGTCGCGATTCTCGATCAGTACGGGCTCGCCGATCTGACGATGCGCCGGCTCGCGGGCTCGCTGCAGGTGCAGCCGGGGGCGTTGTACTGGCACGTCAAGGACAAGCAGACCCTGCTCGGCGCGGTGGCCGACCGGATTCTCGCCCCGATGGACGAGCCGATCGCAGCCGCCGAATGGCCCGCGCAGCTCACCGAACTGGCGCATCGACTGCGCGACTGCCTGCTCGCCTATCGCGACGGCGCCGAACTGGTCTCGGCCACCTACGCCTCGCGCCTGACCACCAGCAAGGCACGTGAACGCCTGGCGGGCATTGTGATCCGTGCCGGGATGACCAGGGAGGAAGCCGATCTCACGGCCTACACCCTGCTCTACTACGTGCTCGGCCAGACCGTCGACGAGCAGTCGCGCATGCAGATGGACTCCGTCGGCGCGCTACCCGAGGACAACACACCGTTGCTCGACACCCCCGACCCCACCGCGCGCTTCGACTTCGGCTTGCAGCTGTTCATCGCGGGCGTGCGCACCATCCTCGGGACCCGGGTGCGCTGATCAGGGCGGGTCGTTGCGATTGGCTTCCTGGTAGCGCCGCACGAACGGCAGTACCTGCTTTTCGATGACCTCGTTGTATTCACCCGGTCGCTGAATCGGATTCGCGTGCTCGGTCCGAGTCGGCCGCACCACCGACAGGGTGCCGTTGACGCCGCCGGACTGTTCGATCAGCACCCTGTGCGAATACTCCACGTCCACCACGTCATCGCGCGACGCCTCGCGGGGCCGGATGAACACGATCGCCGGATTTCGCTTGTCCGGATTCGGTTTGCCGAGCGCCCGCAGATCCGCCGTGCCGCCGCCGGCCACGATCGCCAGGAACTGCGCCTCGATCAACCCGTTGCTGGCGGCATCACGAGAGAAGATCTTGTCGCGCAATACCTCCGAGGCCGCCTGACCCATGGCGCGGAAGTCGATATCGAAGAACAGTCCGTCCCGCTGCGCGAAACGTTCACGCCGAGCCGACATCTCGACCACGAAGCGCAGGAGCCTGCTCTCCCTCGCCCCGGGCAACCAGCCCACCCACCGCACCAGATCGGCACCGCGACTGCGACTCTCCGGGCGGACCGCGTCCAGATCCATCGGCGTGCAGTCCAGCACAACGGCCACCAATCGCCGGTCGCTGCCCAGGTGGATATGGCGCGCCACCTCGAGTGCGATGATCCCGCCCATGCTGTGACCGACCAGCACGATATTGCGCACATTGCCGTACCGCGCGGCCCGCACGATCATCTCGGCGATCACCTTGGTGTCGATACCCGCGTTGTCGTAGCGCACCGCCCACACCACCCCGAGGCGACTGAGCGCGGGCAGTGCCTTGGCGGTCGGTGCCGCGTTGACTCCCCCGAGCCCCACCATATCGACGACCGCGGTATCCCAATCCCGTGCGTCCGCGGGCAGATTCGCGGGCAGCAACTCCGGCGTGGTCTGTGCCAGCCGATCGCGTTCGGGAGCCACATCGTGCACCCAGTACTGCCCGAACACGATCATCGCGACCAGCAGCACCCCGAGAATTCGCAGCACCGCCAGCCTGGTCCGGCGCCAACCGCGCCACCTGTGTCCCAGCCTGGTTTCACGCAACCGATCCCGCCGACGCGCATCGTCGAAGTCCGCGACGGTGGACGGATGCCGATCGAATGACGACATACTTCCACTGTAGGGGCGGTCGAATCCGAACGCTCCCGGCCGCCGTCGCGAGCACCGCGCCGCAGTGGCCACCTCGGTGCACTACCGACGCCCGGACGTCCACGGCTGGGACCTCGCTCGCGCGAGCGGCAGCACGCCCCACTGGGACGACGACCTGCTGCGCGACACCTACGACGACGCCGCCGATCGGGGCCGTGAGATGGGTATCTACCGGCCCCGAGGTACTTGTCGCGGCCACCGCCCCGCTGATCGACCGCATTCTCGGCCTCACCGGACGCGACCCCGCCTGGCCCTGGGCTTTCCTGTTGCCGCCGGCGGCATCGTCAACTGCTCTCAACCGATTCCCTGGTTTCGTTCGGACTCGCGGCAGGCTGTCTCGGCACCGCCACCGCGACGACCGGGCGTCCGGGGAACCAGCGATACATCGCGGCCGCTCCGCCGAGCCCCGCCACCGCGAGCGCTCCCGCCGCCGCGCCCAGCACCGTCACCGCGCTGATCGCGCCGACCGCGATCGGGCCCGCGAACATCCCGATGTCGTGGGTGAGCCGCCAGGCACCGAGGAACTCCGCGCGCTGACCGGGCGGCGCCACATCGGCGCCGACGGTCATGATCACGCCGTTGCTCAACCCGTTGGCGAAGCCGAGCAGCACGGCGACCGCGGTCAGCCCGGCCACCGACCCCGCGAACGGCAGCGCGGCATATCCCGCCGCGAAGGCGATCATCGCGGGAACGCCGATCGCCTTGCGGCCGTAACGATCCAGCCAGATCCCGGCCGGATACGACATCAGCACGTCCACCGCGCCCGCGATACCGAACACGATGCTGGTGGTCGCCGCGTCGGCGCCGATGTGCACCGCCCACAACGGCAGCAGCGATTGCCGGGCCGCCCGTGCCGCTCCCATCAGCAGGGCGCCGAGTCCGAGCGTGCTGAGCAGCCTGCGATGTTCGACCACCACGGAGCGAATCGTGTTGTCGCTCACCACTGTCGGCGAACCTTCGGTCTCGGGCATGGCGAACACCAGCGCACCCGCGACGAGCATGGCGACGAGCTGGATCCACAGCCCACCGATCGGGCCGAGCCAGTGCACCGCGCCCGCGCCGAGGAAGGGCCCGGCGAAGAACCCGAACCGCATCCACCCGGCCAGCGCCGAAAAGGCCCGTCCCCGATCAGCACTCGGCACCACGGCCACGATGTAGGTCTGCCTGGCCAGCCCCCACACCGCCCCCGATGCGCCGTTGATCAGCAGCCCGAGGGCGAACACGGCGATGTTCGGCGCGAGGATGGCCACGAGCAGGCCCAGCGCGCAGGTGAAGGAACCGAGCGCGATCGCCTTGCGCTCCCCTGTGCGCGCCACCAGCCAGCCCGCGGGCAGATCGCCGAGAATGAGCCCGAAGCCCATCATGGCGACGACCACGCCCGCGGTGCCGACCGACGCGCCGAGTTCGAGTGCGCGCAGCGGCAGCATGGGAGCCGCGGCGCCCGAACCGATTCCGTAGATGGCGGAGGGAACGAACACCGCCAGCGCCATGGATCGCAGCTGAGTCACGGCGCCACCACCGACCGGCGGGTGCCGGGCCGGCTACTACAGCCCGCCGTCATCCGGCTAGTGCGGCACTGCGGGCGAACTTGCTTTCCGGGCGCGCGAGCCCGAAGTGGTCGCGCAACGTGGTCCCGGTGTATTCGGTGCGGAACAGCCCGCGCTCCTGCAGGATCGGCACCACCGTTTCGGCGAATACCTCGAGCCCACCGGGGTAGTACGGCGGCATCACGTTGAAGCCGTCCGCCGCGCCCTGGGTGAACCACTCTTCGATGGTGTCGGCCACTTGCTCGGGCGTTCCCGCGAACACCCGGTGCCCGCGCGCGCCGGCCAGCCGGTGCAGCAGCCCACGCAAAGTCGGTCGTTCCCGCTCGACGATCCCCGCCACCACCTGCAATCTGCTGCGCGCGTTGTCGGTGACATCGCCCGCCCCCGCGAACACTTCCACGGGCACCAGCTCGTCGAGCTCGAGGGTCCGCAGCGAGGTGCCGGTGATCGATTCCAGCTGCTTGAGCCCGTATTCGGGCACTGTCAGCTCGTTGAACTCACGTTCCAAACGCAGTGCCGCGGCCTCGGTGTCGGCGATGAACGGGCTGATCCCGGGCAGGATCTTCACCTCGTCGGCGGTACGGCCGAACTCGGTGGCCTTGGACTTGATATCGGCGTAGAAGGACTGCGCGTCCGACAGTCGCTGATGGGCCGTGAAGATCGCCTCCGCGTACTTGCCCGCGAAGGCACGGCCCTCGTTCGACGCACCGGCCTGCACCAGCACCGGACGGCCCTGCGGTGTCCGCGCCGAGTTGAACGGCCCACGCACACTGAGATGTTCGCCGACGAAGTCGATCGGATGGATCTTGTCCGGATCGGCGTACACACCGGCGGCGCGGTCGAGCACGATCGCGTCGTCCTCCCAGCTGTCCCACAGCCCGACCACCGCGTCGACGAATTCCCGTGCGCGGGCATAGCGTTCGGCGTGGTCCGGGTGGCGTTCGAGCCCGAAGTTGGCCGCGGCCAGATCGGTGCCGGTGGTGACGATGTTCCAGCCCGCGCGTCCTCCGGAGATGTGGTCGAGCGAGGAGAACAGCCGCGCCAGGTTGTAGGGCTCGTAGTAGGTGGTGGACGCGGTCGCGATCAGGCCCAGGTGTGTTGTCGCCGCGGCGATCGCGGTGAGCAGCGTGATCGGCTCCAGGCCGGGCGCGGCATTGTGACGAACATCGGTGCGCAGGGCGGGACCGTCGGCGAAGAACACCGCATCGAGCTTCGCCGCCTCCGCGGTGCGCCCGATCTCCTGGTAGTAGGAGACGTCGTAGATGCGGTCGGGCCTGCTGTCGGGATGCCGCCAGGCGGCCTCATGATGCCCGGACGGGTAGATGAACGCGTTCAGACTCAGTTGACGCGGTGCACTCATGAGGCCTGTTTCACTTTCTCTGAATCTGTTGTGTCGACGCCGAGCCCGGTCAGCAGCACCTCGCGCAGCCGGACGAACTCCGGGTGCGCGTGTCTGCGCGGGCGCGGGGTCTCGATGCGTTGGTCGATCGTGATCCGGCCCTCGTCGAGGACCAGTACCCGATCGGCGAGCAGCACGGCCTCGTCCACATCGTGGGTCACCAGCAGCACGGCGGGCCGGTGCCGCTCGCACAGCGCCTGCAACAGGGCGTGCATCCGAATCCGGGTCAGCGCGTCGAGCGCGCCGAACGGTTCGTCGGCCAGGAGCAGTTCCGGCTCGCGCACCAGCGACCTGGCCAACGCCACCCGCTGTTGTTCACCGCCGGAAAGCTCACGCGGCCAAGCCTTTTCTCGCCCGGCCAACCCCACCTCGGCCAGTGCGGAGCGCCCGCGTTGCTGCGCGTCGCGGCCGGTCAGCCCGAGCACCACATTGTCGAGTACCCGCGCCCATGGCAGCAGCCGCGAATCCTGGAACACCACCGCGCGCTGCGTCGGCACCGTCAGGTCACCGGATCCGGGCACGTCGGAATCGAGTTCGGCCAGTGCCCGCAGCAGCGTGCTCTTGCCGGAACCGCTGCGCCCGAGCAGCGCGACGAACTCGCCACGCCGGATCTCGATGTCGATGCCGTTCAAGACGATTCGCTCGCCGAAGCCGCGGGTCAGGGCGCGGGTGCGTACGACGACCCGCTCGTCGGAGCTCAGTCGCCCAGTGTCTGTCGCCATGCCAGCACCTTTCGTTCCGTTGCCCGCACGGCGAGATCACCGAACAGTCCGAGCAGCCCGTAAATCACCAGACCGACGACGATCACGTCGATCTGGCCGTAGGTGCGCGCCTGGGTCATCAGGTAGCCGATGCCGCTGGTCGCGTTGACCTGTTCGACCACCACCAGCGCCAACCAGGAAATGGTCACCGCCAGCCGCAGTCCGAGGAAGAAGCCCGGCAACGAGCCCGGCAACGCGATGCGACGCAGGAAGCCCCACCGCGACAGCCCGACCGTCTCGGCCAGTTCCACATAGCGCGCGTCGACACTGCGCAGGTAGGCGTGGGTATTGATGTAGATCGGAATGAGCACGCTGGTGGTGATCACGATCAGCTTCATCTGCTCGCCGATCCCGAACCAGACGATGAACAGCGGGATCAGTGCCAGCGTCGGGATCGCCCGCTTGATCTGCACGGGACCGTCGACCACTGCCTCACCGATCCGGCTCAGCCCCGCGACCAGCGCGAGTACCACGCCGATCGCCACACCGAGAACGAGGCCGATCACGGCGCGCTGCAACGAGGTCAGCAGATTGGACTGCAATCGTCCGTCGGCGATCAGCTCGCCCGCGGTCTGCGCGACGGTCCACGGCGCGGGCAGGGTCTCCGGGTCGATGGCCCCGATCGCGGAGCCGATAACCCAGGTACCGATGAGCAGAACCGGACCGAGGGCGAAGCCGAACGGGATCGGCTTGCCGGGTCCCAGTCTGCGCCGGCCTCGCCCGCGCGGGGCGAGTGCCTCGACCGGGGCCGTGCTGGTCCTGAGTTTGCGCAGCGCCCCGGCATCGATGGTGGCCATCAGCTCACCGCCGGTGCGAACGCGGCTCCGCTGGCGGTGACCGCCTCGGTGACCGCGGCGTCGAAGCGAAGGTCGAAACCGTCGACGGCCTTGATCTTCTTGGGCAGCTCGCCCACGGCGTCGATCGCGTCGATGGTGGTCTGCTGCCGGGCGATCAACTGCTGGTCCAGGTGCGGGAAGGTGTAGGTGCCCAGCGATTCGACGATCCGCTTGGCATCGTCGGCGCTGACCTTCTGGCTTCCGACGTAGTAGCGGGTGGCCCATTCCTCGCGATGGGTGTTGGTCCACTGCCAGGCCCGCACGAACGCCCCGACCAGAGCACGGGTCGCGGCGGCCTTCGCCGGATCCTGGACCACCGCCCGTCGCGCGTACAGGTAGGCGAGGCCGCTGTAGATGCCCGTGGTCTCCGAGTCCGGGATCAGCGAGGCGCCCTCGGTGCGGAGGAACCGGGTCACGTTGGGTTCGATCAGCGGCGCGACGTCGACCTGAGCGGTGCGGACCGCGTCAGGGAACTCGGCCAGCTGCAGCCGGACCAGCTCCACATCGGTGGGCTTCAGACCCGCCTTGGTGAGCGCCTTCAGCACCGCCGCCTGCTGGGCGGTGCCCTCGGCGTAGGCGATCTTCTTGCCCTTCAGATCCGCGGGCTTGTTGATCGAACGGCCCGGCGCGACAGCGAGTTTCAGCGCCTGAGGGTTGGTCTGGTAGGAGCCGATGATCGGGACGTCCTGGCCGGCGGCCAGTGCGTGGATCGGCGGCACATCGCCGACCTGACCGACGTCGGCCGCGCCTGCCCGGAACGCCTCGAGAATGGCCGGGCCGCCGACGAAGTTCGCGAACTCGATCTTGAACGGCAGCTTGTCCAGCTCACCGGACAGCCGCAGCGCCGATTGCAGACGTTCCGACTGATCGGCGACGACGAGCGTGGTCCCCGGTGGAACCTCGGTGGGCAGTGGCGCGTCGGGGGTGCCGACCGGTGTGTTGTTGCCTTGCGCGCAGCCGGTCAGGCCGAGCGTCGCAACGGTTGCCATCGCGAGGAGTGCGGCGGTGGCGCGGCCACGCAGGCCGGGTCGAGAGGTGTTCGGTCGGTACATAGACGAATTCAAGCAACCACGATCGCCCCCGAACACCATTAGCGTTTCTATGATTTGAAGGGCACGACTCCGCGTGGGTCTGCGGTCAGCCGCGCGATTCCCGCTCGGCCAGCGCGGTCAGTTTCGCCAACGACTGGTGCCAGGTCCTTTCGTTGTCGGCGGAGCTCAGCCCCGGCGGAACCCCCTCGTGCACCGTGTCGAGGTAGGTGCCGCCGTCGGCGTCGGTCAGGGTGAACGTCACGGTTTGCGCACCGGTCATGTCCGGGATCTCGGTGACGAATTCCAGCACCTCGATGATCTGCTCATCCGGTACCAGCGTGCGGAACGTCCCGAAACAGGCGTCGCGGTGCGGCGGCCGCGTCTCACCCGTGGCCGTCGGCTCGTCATAGGTGAGGGTGATCGAGAACGATCCGCCCTCTTTCGGCTCGAACCGATGCACTTCGGCCGTTATCCCGGGCGGGGGCATCCAGGCCGCGACCGCGTCGGCGTCCAACATCAGGCGGTAGACGGTCGAGCGCGGCGCATTGATCTGCGTGCCGATCCTTGTGGTCGCCATTCCTTCACGATAGTCGCGAGACCGGCGCCGATCGATCACCTGCCGGAGCTACGCGCCAGTGTCTGGAGTGGGTCGGTCAGCACGTCGGCGAACGCCAGTTCCGCGGCCCCGATCAGCGGCGCGTCGTCGGCCAGCGCGGAGGTTCGCAGACGAACGCGTTCGCGCACGGCGAGTAGTCCGTTCTCCGCCAACCGGCTGCGGACCTGCGCGGCCGAGGCGAGGTAGATCTCGCGCAGAACACCACCGAACACGACCATCGTCGGGTTGAAGATATTGACGAGATTGGCCACCCCGTAGCCGAGCCAGTCCCCGACCTGGTGCAATGCGTCGCGGGCGACCGCGTCACCGCGAGCAGCCGCGTCGACGATCGCCTCGACCGCCGCCCGGCCGGTGAGGTCGGCCCGCCCCGCCAGCGCGATCAACGCCAGCTCCCCCGCCTCGGCCTCCAGGCAGCCACGTGAACCACACCGGCACGTCCGCCCGCCGGGGTTGACGATCATGTGCCCGACCTCACCGCCGTAGCCGCCCTCACCACCGAGCAACTCACCACCCATGATGACGCCACCACCGATGCCGACCTCACCGTGCAGGTAGATCAGTTCCGACACCCCCGCACCGACACCCCGCTCACGCTCGGCGAGCGCTCCCAGATTCGCGTTGTTGCCGACCACGACCCGAACACCGAGCCGCTCGGACAGTTTCGCGCCCACCGGCACATCCACCCAGCCGATGTTCGGCCCGTACCGCACCACACCGTCGCCCTGCCGAACCATCCCGCAGAACGCGAGACCCACACCCACGCAGACACTGTCGCGTCCTGCCGTGTCGATCATCGTCTCGGCCAGCACCGCCAGGGATTCGATCACTTCGTCGGGATCGAAAGCCGCACTCTCACGCGGCGTTTCACGCCGGTCGAGAATCACACCACCCAGACCGACCCGCGCTACCGCGAGCCGGTCCGCGCCGACGTCCAGCGCGAGCACGAATACCCGCTCCGACTCCGGCCGCACCACCAGCGACGGCCGACCGGCCTTCCCGGTCTGGCGTGGCAGTTGCTCACTCACCAGCCCGGCAGCGGCCAGATCGGTGGTCAGCGCCAGAATTGTGCTGCGGTTCAGGCCCATTCGCTCGGCCAGCTCCGCCCGCGAGACCGGCCCGCTCAGATGGACGTGGCGCAACAGCACGGCGAGATTACGTGTTCGGATCTCGTCCGGGGCGGGTGCAGCCCTCATCCGGCCCAGCCTTCCCGGTCGATGGTCAACTTCCTGGCAGCGAACGCTTGCGCGACAGCGCGTCCACCCCCGCCGCGAGCAGCAGGACAAATCCTGTCACAACGAATTTCGTGCCCGCGCTGTAGCCCATCAGGCCCATCCCGTTGTTGATCACCGCGACCACCGCGGCACCGAGTACCGCATCGAGCATCCGGCCACGACCACCGAACAGACTGGTCCCACCGATCACCGCCGCACCGACGGCGGTGAGCAGAACATCGGAACCGCCGGTGTTCGGATCGACCGAGTTGGCCCGCGAGGCCGCGATCAATCCGCCGACGGCGGCCATCGTCGAGCACAGCACGAAGGCGCTGATCTTGATCCGGTCGACCGGAATGCCCGCGCGCCGAGCCGCTTCCACGCTGCCGCCGACCGCGTAGACATGCCTGCCGAACGAGGTGCGATTGAGCACGAAGGTCCACAGCAGCAACAGCGCGATGATGATCGGCACCACGATCGGCATGCCCTGCAGCGAGTTGACCTCCGGATTGCGACTGCGCTCGTCGTTGAGCACCAGCACCGCTATCCCCGCGACCACCGCGACCGTGGCGATCCGCACCGCGACCACCGGTGCCGTCTCGCCGGTCAGCCCCAGCGTGGTGCGCGCTCGCAACTTTCGGTACTGCACCAACGAGAACCCACCCACCAGCACCAGGTACATGACCCAGCCGAGCAGCGGCGGCACATTCTTGTTGGCGATCGCCAGGATCGTCTCGTCGTGGATGGAGATGTTGCGGCCGTTGTCCATGATCTTCAGTGCCACGCCCTGCAGCGCCAGGAACGCGGCCAGCGTCACGACGAACGACGGCACCCCGATCTTCACCACGATCGCGCCGATGGTCAGCCCGATCACCACACCGGTGAGCAACGAGACGAGCACCGCCGCGTACCAGGGCCAGCCCTTGTCGGTGAGCAGGACCGCGAGCACCGCGGCACACACACCGCTGGTGAAGCCGGCCGACAGATCGATCTCCCCGAGCAGCAGCACGAAGATCAAGCCCATGGCGATCACCGCGATGGCGGCGCCCTGGGTGAGCAGGTTCGCGATATTGCCCTGGGTCATGAACACCGGCCGCGCGATCCAGAACACGACCGACAGCACCACCAGCGCGATAACCGAGGGCAAGGCGCCCATGTTGCCGCCACGAATCCGCGCGACATAGCCGCTGACCAATTCGGTCACCGGTGCGGCGGGCTCGGCGGCCTTGTCCGTGACAACCGCGCTCATGCCTGCACTCCGATTCCGAGACTCCCGCTGCGGCCGGAGGTGATCAGTTCGACGACCTGCGAATGCGTCACGTCGGCGGTCCGTACCTGTGCGGCCATCCGGCCCAGGTACAGCGCCGCGATCCGATCCGACACCGCGAAGACGTCGTTCATGTTGTGCGAGATCAGCACCACCGCAAGACCTTTGTCGGCCAGGCGGCGCACCAGTTCGAGAACCTGCTGAGTCTGGGCGACGCCGAGCGCCGCGGTCGGCTCGTCCAGAATCACCACCTTGCTGTTCCACAGCACGGCCTTGGCGATGGCGACGGTCTGGCGTTGTCCGCCGGACAGGCTGGCCACCTTCTGACGCACGGACTTCACCGTGCGCACCGACAGTCCGGCCAGGGTCGCACCCGCGAGCTCCTCCATGCCGTATTCGTCGAGCACGAGGCCGTGCTTCTTCTCCCGGCCGAGGAACATGTTCTGCACGATGTCGAGGTTGTCGCAGAGCGCGAGATCCTGGTAGACGATCTCGATCCCCAGTTCGGCCGCGTCTCGCGGATTGCCGATCTGCACCTGCTCACCGTCGAACAGCACTTCGCCCGCATCGATCGCATGGGTGCCGCCGATGCATTTGACCAGGGTCGACTTGCCTGCGCCGTTATCGCCGACGAGGGCCGTCACCTCACCGCGGTAGGCGGAGAAGTCGATATCGTGCAGGACATGGACCGGACCGAAACTCTTCTCTAATCCGCGCAATTCGATGAGCGGGGTGTCGGTCATCAGCGGACGCCGTTGTCCGCGCAGAGCTTGGTGAACTCACCGGTGCACAGCTCGGCCTTGTCGACGAAGCCGTCCGCCACGACGTCGTTCACGTTGTTCTTGAAGATCGCCTTCGGCTCGAGAAGCACCGCGGGCACCTTCGACTTCGCCTCGGGATCGTCGACAGTGCTCGGCGCCTCGCCCTTCTCCCCGTTGGCCAGCGCGATCGCCAGCTTCGCGCCGGCGGCGGCCTCGAGCTTGATCGCCTTGTACACGGTCATGCACTGATCACCGGCCAGTACGTTCTGCAGACCCTGGACCGTGGCGTCCTGACCTGTCACCGGGATCTGCCCGTTCAGCTTCTGCTTCTTCAGCACTGCGATGGCCGCGTTGGCCAGCCCGTCGTTGGCCGCGACGGTGCCGCCGAGGCTCGGCGTGCCGGTGAGCATCTGTTCGAAGATGGTGCCCGCCTTGGTGTTGTCCCATTCCGGAACGGCCTGATCGGGGCCCTTCACATATTCGCCCGCGTCGAACTTCGGCTTCAGCGCGCCGTCGTAACCGCTCTTGAACAGGGCGGCGTTGTTGTCGGTCGGGCCGCCGTTGAGGTAGGCGACCACCGGCTTGGCTGCCTGTTTGTCGGCCAAGCACTTCGCGAGGCCGTCGCCCATGAGCTGTCCGACCTTCACGTTGTCGAACGACACGTAATACGGCGCACCGCCGCCGAGAGTCAGCCGGTCGTAGTCGATCACGGTGACGCCCTGCGCTTTTGCCTTCTGAATGACGGCCTTGCCGGTGCCGCTGTCGAGGTTGGTGATCATCAGCACCGAGGCGCCGTTGGTGATCATCTGATCGGCGATCGTCTGGAAGGCGTTCTTGTCGCCCTGGGCATTCTGGATGTCGGCCTTGATCCCCGCGGCGTCGAACGCCTGCTGGAGGTACTTGCGATCCGCCGTCTCCCACCGCGCCGAGGTCTTGCTGTCGGGCAGGATGACGCCGATCTTGGCGCCGCCACCTCCCGAGGAGTTCGAAGTGTCGTCGCCGCAGGCGGTGAGCGAAGTGAGAAGTGCGATCGAGACGGCCGCGATGCCGAAGATCCCCTGACGCATGAGCGTGGGCCTTTCGTGGAACCACCGCCTGTGGGCGGTTGAGCTGGAGCGTATGTTGTTCTCGACAACATACTCCAGGGTGACCTGGCCCACACAGGAATCGGACATAGTGGTCCCCGAGGGTTTCCGGGAACGCAAAAAGGCCCTCCAACCGAAGTTGGAGGGCCTTTCGCAAAGATGTTCCGGCAGTGTCCTACTCTCCCACACCCTGTCGAGTGCAGTA
>NZ_JBSFTG010000021.1:0-91371 GCF_053590715.1 Nocardia sp. NPDC003183 | reverse complement strand
CGGACCGGCCACTTCGTGGCCGTCCCTCCCTAGGGGTCGGGAGTGCGGTGGCTGGGTTGGGTGGGTTGTTGAAGACGGGGACGGGCTGGGTGTGGGCGGTGGGTTGTTGAGGAGGGGGACGGGTTGGGTGTGGGCGGTGGGTTGTTGAGGAGGGGAGTGGCTGGGTGTGCGGTGTGGTTGGTGGAGAGGGGAACTGGCTGGGTGTGCGGTGTGGTTGGTGGGGAGGGGACTGGCTGGTTGTGGGGTGTGGGGAATGCGGTGGGTGGCTCGTAATAGTCGTTTGCGGGGCGGGTAATCAACGAGACGGTTGCCACGTGGGGACTTCGCTGCCGGGATCGGCGTGGGCGGCTACCGTCTATACATGACTGGACCGGCGCCCCTTGACCTTGCTTCGATCCGACGCGCACCGAAGGCCTTGCTGCATGATCACCTCGATGGTGGTCTGCGGCCCTCGACGGTGCTAGAGCTGGCCGCTGATTGCGGTTATGACGAATTACCCGCTGCCGACGCCGAGAGTTTGGGGGCGTGGTTTCGTGACGCCGCCGACAGCGGATCGCTCGAGCGGTATCTGGAGACGTTCGCGCACACGGTCGCGGTGATGCAGACCCCGGAGGGTTTGCGCAGGGTGGCGCGGGAGTGCGCGATCGATCTCGCCGCTGACGGGGTCGTTTACGCGGAGGTGCGGTTCGCGCCCGAGCAGCACCTCGAAAAGGGCCTCACGCTCGACGAGGTGGTCGAGCACACCCTCGCGGGGTTCCGGGAGGGCGAGGCGATCGCGGCGGAACAGGGCAACGTCGTTCGGGTGACGTGCCTGCTCACGGCGATGCGGCACGCGGCGAGGTCGCGGGAGATCGCGGAGCTGACCGTGCGGTTCCGGGATGCCGGGGTGGGCGGGTTCGACATCGCGGGCGCCGAGGCGGGATTTCCTCCCACCCGGCACCTGGACGCGTTCGAGTATCTGCGAGCCAATCACGCGCACTTCACGATTCACGCGGGTGAGGCGTTCGGCCTGCCGTCGATTCACGAGGCGCTGGCGTTCTGTGGCTGCGATCGGCTGGGCCACGGAGTGCGCATCACCGACGACATCAGCGTCCCGGGCGACATCGAGGACGCCCAGCTCGGCCTGGTCGCGAACTACGTGCGCGATATGCGGGTGCCGCTGGAACTGTGTCCCTCGTCGAATGTGCAGACCGGCGCGGTGCCCTCGCTGGACAAGCATCCGTTCGACCTGCTGGCCCGCCTGCGCTTCCGGGTCACCGTCAACACCGACAACCGCCTGATGAGCGACACCTCCATGAGCGAGGAGATGCTCAAGCTGGTCGACACCTTCGGCTACGGCTGGAGCGACCTGGAACGCTTCACCATCAACGCCATGAAGTCGGCCTTCATCCCGTTCCCGGACCGGCTGAAGATCATCGACGAAGTGATCAAGCCGGGTTACGCGGTCCTGCTCGGTTGACATGAATCAGGGGTGGCACCGTATCGGCGCCACCCCTGATCTGTCGAGAACTACTCGCTGACGAGGCGTGCTTCGAACGCACGCTGCAAGTCGCGGAACTGCTGGGCCTCCGACGCGTACGGCGGGTTCGGCGCCATCCGGTTCGGATCCGGGTTGAGCAGGTACGAGACGTACCAGCCCAGCGGGTTCGACTGTGCGAGAGCCGTTTCCACGCTGTCGTCATCGGCGTAGTCGGCCGCGTCGCTGAACAGTTCGACCGCGAGGTCGAGCTGTTCGATATCGACCGCCTCCGGTCCCTCGGCCAGATCGTCGACCAGACCGGTGAGCACGTAGACGTTCTCGTCGGTCACCTCGACCTCGAGCGAACCGTCCACCGCCGCGGTCTGCACCTCGGCGTAGGTCGACACCCGCGACAGCTCGTGCTCGTGATCGTCGGCCAGGTAGCGGGCCAGTGCGCGCTCGGAACCGAAGACGGTGATGGTGCTGCCGTCACCGAGGAAGATCGGCTCGTCGTCGAGGTAGCAGCGCAGGGTGAACTGCTCGCCGTCGGAGGTGACGATCTTGACGGGGTCGATGCCGACCTCGTCCCAGAAGGACTCCTCTTCGTCCTCGTCGGCCGCGGAGAGGTCGACGTTCTCGAACTCTTCCTCCTCCTCGGCGGCATCGTCGGCGTCGACCTCGTTCTCCTCGGCCGCCAGCAGCTCCGCCTCGGCGACGGCCACCGCGGCCGCGTCGACGTCGGGTGTGCTGACGACGCTGTCGATCGCGTCGAGCACGTCGTCCCAGCCCTTGACGATCGCGGCACCGACCTGGTCCCACAGCTCTTCACCGTCGCGGCCGACGAATGTGCTCGCCCCGCTGGCCAGCGCACCGAGCACCGGGTTGTTGCCGAAGAACTTGGTCACCACGTCGAGCTCGCACACCTCGGCGATATTGCGCACCATCGCCAGGGTGTCCTCGAGCTCGCCGACGACGTCGACGTCCGGGTCGCCCGCCGCCAGTTCCGGCACGGAGACCAGATCGAAGCTGAAATTCTCCTCCGGCTCCAGCTCAGCGGCCGAAAGTCCGGCGATGACCGCCCAGGACGGGTGGTCGACGAGGTCGTTGTCGGAGTTGGTGCGGATGAACGCCGCCAGCTCCGCAACGGACTCGAATCCGTAGAGGTCGTCCTCGTGACCGAGGAACGCCTCCCACTCGTCGTCACCGTCGCGCCAGCGCGGTGCCCACAGGGTGACGAGATCGCCATCGGTCAGACCGAGCTCGATCGGGACGATGTCTCCAGAAGCCATGACGCGAAGCCTAGCTAGCTCGAGCGCCGGGCACTATCCGGCCCGGGTGCTAATTGCCCGTCGGGCTGTGCACTCGGGCCGGCGAGCGATTCGTTCAGTGTCGCAATGATGTTGGAACGTGCCTCACCGGCGGTCTCGGTGGCCTGTTTGCAGGCCGACAGGATGAGTGCGGCGGCCTCGGTGGGCGCCAGCGTGGTGATGGCTTCGTCCAGCGTCAGGGCGACGAGGGCGCCGTCGCTGTTCACCTCGGCGGTGACCAGCCCGTCCTCGGTGGTGAACCGCCCGTTGACCTGCTTCAACCCGTACAGCGCGGCCTCGAGCGCCTCGAGTTTTCCGGTGACGCCCGCGACCAGGGCATCCATTTCCGCACTCACAGTGGCCTCATCCAACTCGTCTGACCGGTGTCGGCGTCGTCGATGCGATCGAGCTCGTCGACCGCCTGACGCCGGGTGGGCAGGTTCATCTTGTCGAGCAGTTCGTCGGGGATCTGCGCCTGCTCGCTGTAGACCTCGCGCAGGCGAGCCGCGGCGGCGATGGTCGAGCGCCGGGTCAGGCGCAGGATCTCGTCGGCCAGCGCCTGTGCGCCGAACTGGTATTCACTGCGTTCGAACTTGAGCGCGATCGGCAGACCCATGCTGGTCGCGCGGACCGAGATCGTGCCGGAGCGGTTGGTGCTGACCGCGGACTCCACATTGGGGACCTCGGGGATCGGCGTGCCGCTCATTCGGTAGGCCTGTAGAAGCCGTAGAACTCCATGCCACTGTTCTCCGTTCGGATGGAACTGATCGAAACCGGATCGCCCGCCTCGACGAGCTGCCCGTTGCCGACGACCATGGCGACATGGCCGTCCCACACCGCCAGATCGCCCGGCATCAGGTCACCGGGGGATACCTGAGGATTGCCGATGTGCTGTTCCTGCGCCAGCCGTGGCAGTTCGACCCCGGCCTCGCCGTAGGCGTACTTGGTGAGCCCGCTGCAGTCGATGCCCGACTGGGGGTCGTTGCCGCCCCAGACGTACGGGGTGCCGACGGCGCCGATGGCCGAGCGGACCGCGGTCGCGGCCTTCTCGTTGGGCGCCTCGACGGTGCTGCCGTCGGGCAGGGTGATCTTGACGCCGGTACCGGACCCTGTCGACGAACCGGCCGATGACCCCGTTGACCCGCCCGTGCCCGCGGAGGTCCCACCCGTGGTGGTCGACTTCGAGGAGCTGCTGCTGTTGCTGCCGCCCATCGCTGTCGACAGGCCGGAACCCATGGCGCTGAGCACTGTGCTGCCGGTGCTCGCCGCGGTCGAGAGCAGGCCGGAACTCGACGCCGAGGACACGAGGTTGCTCGCGCCGGAGGAGACGCTCGCCAGCGACGTGCTCGACGGCGCGGGGGTGAGCTCCTGGATCGCGGAGGTCTGGGTGCCGAGTTCGTCCTGTACCCGGCCGACGACGCCCATGCCCTGACCGATGTGATCGATCGCCGAGCTCACCACGGCGGTCAGACCGGCCGGGGTGCCCAGGGTGGGGCTGAGCGCGGACACTTGCGACAGGAACGAGTTGACGATTCCGTCGAGTTCTTTCTGACCGGTCTCCACATAGGCGGCGGCCTGGTCGACAACGGTCGCCATCTCGGTGCCGTTGTCGCTCAGAGTCGCCGAGGAGGTCTGTACGCGCAGCGCCTTCGCGGTGGCCGCGTCGACGGCCTGGCCGTCCCACGCGGTGTTCACGTTGTTGATGCTGTTGCGGCCCTGTTGATAGATCTGGTCGAGGTTGGTCGAGGTCGAGCGCAAGCCGTCGGATGCGCCGCCGGTGCCGAGTACGCCGGTGCCGAAGCTCGACAGCAGATCGAGGAGGGGCTGAGCCAGGCCGCTGAGGTCGATCATGCTTCGGTACCGATGTCGCCCGCGGCGGCGCTGAGCCCGGCCGCGTTGTTCAGGTCGGTCTCGACGAGGGTGGTCGCGGCGCTGGCGGTGGCCAGCCCCATGCTCCCCATGACCGCCGACAGCTGGGCGATCGACGCCACGTGACCGGCGTGCGCGGCGGAGTAGGCGGCGGTGAAATCGCCGCCGATGAGACCCATGATGGGGCCGAGCAGGGTGGGGTCGGAGGCAACCGAGCCAGCCGCCGCCGTGGCCAGTTCCGTGGCCATCACCTCAGCAGCTGCGCTGTACGCGACGATGCCTTCGGCATCGGCCGACATTTTTTTCGTCATCGAACTTCCCCCAATCCTCGAGTTCCCGGGCAGAGTACGTCACTCAGTATCTTGGACGCACCGACGCCGCATTCGGTTCCCTACTACCGCGAAAATTTCCCCAGCGGTCGTAGGCGCGAAGCGCCAAGCGACCCTATCGTCTTTTCATGCGCACCGACACCGTCGATCATCCACTCGCCGCGGCCCTGCTCAGCACCATGCGGGACGCCCGGACCGACAACGCCACTTTCCGCAATGCTCTGGCCGATCTCACCGGCATCCTCATGTACGAGGCGCTGCGCGACGCGCCGGTGGTTCGCGAGCCCATCGACACGCCGGTCGCGGTCACCGAGGGCGTCCGTTTGGCGGCGCCCCCACTGCTCGTGCCGGTGCTGCGCGCCGGGCTCGGCATGGTCTACGCCGCAGCCGAACTCGTGCCCGAAGCCCGCGTCGGGTTCGTCGGCATCGCCCGCGACGAGCAGACCCACGAGCCGGTGCCGTACCTCGAGTCGCTGCCCGCCGACCTCACCGGCCTGCCCGTCTTCGTCCTCGATCCGATGCTGGCGACCGGCGGTTCCATGCGCCACACGATCGAACTGCTCGCCGCCCGCGGCGCGACCGACATCACCGCCATCTGCGTCGTCTCGGCACCCGAAGGCGTTGCCGCCCTCGCGGCCTCGGGCCTCCCGGTCCGCCTGATCACCGCCGCCATCGACGAGAAACTCAACGAGAACGCCTACATCGTCCCCGGCCTCGGCGACGCGGGCGACCGCCAGTTCGGCCCCCGCTGAACTATTGCTCGCCCGCTGCCAGCGACCGGCAGAACGTGGTGAGCTGGGAGAGGCGTTGGGCGGTGAGCTGTTTCGCGTCGTTCAGGTCGTCCCGGTCGGCGACCGGGGCGAATACCTCCAGGTAGCACTTGAGTTTGGGTTCGGTGCCCGAGGGACGCACGACGATGCGGAAGTCGTCGGCGTCGAAGATCAGTGCGTCGGTGCGGAGCCGGCCGCGGACCTGCGCCTGGTCGGTGAATTTCACCGGGGTGCCTGCGATGTCGCTGGGTGGGTTCGCGCGCAGGGCGGCGACCAGCACGCTCGCGGCGGCCTGGTCGGGCAGGCGCAGGGATACCTGCCCGCCCGCGTGCAGGCCGAATTCGACAGCGTAGGAGTCGAGTTCGCCTTGCAGCGTGGTGCCCTGAGCCTTCAGCAGGGCGACGAGGTCGGCGGCGGCCACCGCGGCCGAGATGCCGTCCTTGTCGCGGACCTTGGCGGGGTCGACGCAGTGCCCGATGGCCTCCTCGTAGGCGTAGACGAGTCCGTCGCCCGCCCTGGCCAGCCATTTGAAGCCGGTGAGGGTCTCGGCGTAGCGGGCCGAGCGCGCGGCGGCCAGCTTCGACAGCAGGCGTGAGGACACGATGGTCGTGGCGACCAGCGGGTCGGTGGGGTGCGTGCGCAGCACGTAGTCGGCCAGCAGTACACCGGTTTCGTCGCCGCGCAGCATGTGCCAACCATCCGGGCCGGGCACTCCGAGCGCGCACCGATCGGCATCGGGATCGAGGGCGATCGCCACGTCGGCATCGACCCGCTCGGCCAGCGCGAGCAACAGATCGGCGGCGCCCGGCTCTTCCGGATTGGGGAAGGAGACGGTGGGGAAGTCGGGGTCGGGGGCGAACTGCTCCTCGACCACCCGCACATCGGTGAACCCGGCCGCGGCCAGTGCGCGCACCGCGAGTTCACCGCCGACCCCGTGCAGCGCGGTCAGCGCGATCCGCACATCCGCCCGTTCGCCGGGACCGCCGAGCAGCCGGGGCAATTCCGCGACCCGCTCGAGATAGCGATCGACCAGATCGGCACCGGAGGTCGAAACAGCTTCCCGTGCAACAGGTTCGACAACCGCCTCGATGCGCTTCTCGATCTCGCTGTCGGCGGGCGCGATCAATTGCGACCCGCCGTCGAGGTACACCTTGTAACCGTTGTCGGCAGGCGGATTGTGCGAGGCGGTGATCTGCACCCCCGCCACCGCACCCAGCTCACGCACCGCGAACGCCACCACCGGAGTCGGCACCGGGTCCGGCAGCACCGTGACGGGAAAGCCTGCGGCAGTGAAGATCTCAGCGGTCGCCGTGGCGAACTCCGCCGACCCGTGCCGCGCGTCCCGCCCGACCACCACGGCGCCACCGCCGAGGCAACGTTCGCGCAGCCAGTCGGCCAGCCCGGCGGTGGCCCGTGACACCGTCGTCACGTTCATCCCGTCCGGGCCCTCACGCAACGGTCCACGCAGGCCGGCGGTCCCGAAGCGCAGCATCTACACGCGCTCCAGAATGCCGCGCAGCAGCTTGCCCAGCCGGGGCGCCGCGGCTTGCCCCTCGGCCAGCACCTCCGCGTGCGAAAGATGTTCGCCGGTAACGCCCGCGGCCAGATTGGTGACCAGCGAGATGCCGAGCACCTTAGCGCCCAGTGAACGCGCCTCGATCGCCTCGAGCACCGTCGACATACCGACCAGGTCGGCGCCGATGGTCGCGAGCATGCGGATCTCGGCGGGCGTCTCGTACTGCGGACCGATGAGCCCGGCGTACACACCCTCGGTCAGACTCGGGTCGATTTCCCGTGTCAGCGCCCGCAATTCGGGATCCCAGGCGTCGACCAGATCGACGAATCGCGCGCCTACCAGCGGGGTGCGCGCGGTGAGGTTGATGTGGTCGGCGATCAGTACCGGCTCACCCACCCGCAGGCCCGCCCTGAGCCCACCCGCGGCATTGGTGAGCAGCACGATCTCGGCGCCCGCCGCGATCGCCGCGGTCACCGGGTGCACCACCTGCTGCGGTGTGTAGCCCTCGTACAGGTGCTGGCGGCCCATCAGCAGCAGCACGTTGTTGTCGTTCACGGTGACCGAATGCACCGTGCCGCCGTGCCCCTGCGCACTGGGTTTGCCGAAGCCGGGTAACTCCGTCATGGGGATCGAGGCGCGCGGCGCGCCGATCTCGGCTGCTGCCTCCTGCCACCCCGATCCCAGCACCACGGCCACGCGATGACGCGGCACTCCCGTACGTTCGGCAATCGCCGCAGCGGCCTGTTCGGCAGTCATGGGCTGAGTTTATTGGAGCGCTGGCGCTCTCGAGTTCGCGGCCACGGGTGTCCCGACGATCAGGTGCCGTCGCTTGCTCCTTCGTCGCCTACGCAACGGCACCTGATCGTCGGGACGGCCGCGAACCGCCGCTGCGCGGCGGACCCTCCTCGAGGTCGGGTCGTGCGGGGCCGGGAAGGTTCCTACCCGCGAGTAGGACAGGGTTCAGGTGCGGGCTATTCTCCCCTGCATGCCGTATTTGGAGCGCTCTGGTGATGTTTTCGTCCTGTACCTCGGCAACGAGGGTGAGACAGACAACGAGAACCGTTTCTCGCCGGACTGGATCGATGCCTTCCACGCCGCACTCGACGAGGTCGAGGCGTCCGAGGGTGCGGCCGCGCTGGTCACCGTCGCGACCGGTAAGTACTACAGCAACGGTCTCGACACCGATTACGTCTTCGGCAACCTGGACAAGATCCACGGCTACCTCGACCGGGTGCACTCGCTCTACACCCGCCTGCTGACCTTCCCGATGCCCACGATCGCCGCGGTCAACGGCCACGCGTTCGGCGCGGGCGCCATGCTGGCCACGTCCCACGATTTCCGCGTGATGCGCGGTGACCGCGGCTTCTGGTCGCTACCCGAGGTGCATCTGGGCATGCCGTTCACGATCGGCATGAACGGCTTGCTGAAGGGTCGCCTGAGCAACCAGGTGTGCGTCCAGGCGATGACCACCGGGCACCGTTTCGGTGCCGACGAGGCCATCGCCGCCGGCATCGCCGATGCCAAGGCCGACGCCGACGAGGTGCTGCCCGCCGCGATCGCCCGCGCCGCCGCGCTCACCAGCCTGCGCAAGCCGATCACCCCGATCATCAAGACCGCGCTGCACGCCGAGACGCTCGCCGCGCTGGCCACGCCGGTCACCCCGGAGAACCTTCCCTTCGGCAACTGACCTCGCTCGCCGGTGCGCCGCTGTCGGGCACTGATGCAAGACTGGGGGTATGGCACCCTCGCGCACCGGCGAACTCACAGCCACCGCCTCCGACGCCGCGATTGTCGCTGCCTCGGACGAGCTGATCGGGCTCTCGCACGCGATTCACGCCGAACCGGAGCTGGCCTTCGCCGAAACGCGTAGCGTCGCGAAGGTCCTCGCGCCGCTGGTCGAGCGCGGATTCGCCGTCACGACGGGCGTCGCCGGGCTGTCGACGGCGTTTCGCGCGGTGTACGGCAGTGGCCCGCTCACCGTCGGCATCTGCGCCGAATACGACGCGCTGCCCGAGATCGGGCACGCCTGCGGGCACAACATCATCGCCGCGTCCGCTGTCGGCGCGGCCATCGGGCTGGCCACCGTGGCCGACGCGCTCGGCCTGACCGTGGTGGTGCTCGGTACGCCCGCGGAGGAGAGCGGCGGCGGCAAGGTGCTCATGCTGGAAGCGGGCGCCTTCGACGACATCGCGATGGCGATGATGGTCCACCCTGGGCCTGCCGACATCGTCGGCGCGCGCTCACTGGCATTGGCCGACCTCGCCATCGTCTTCCACGGCCGCGAGGCGCATGCCAGCGCCGCGCCCGAACTGGGCCGCAACGCCGGCGACGCGGTGACCCTGACCCAGGTTGCTGTCGGCTTGCTACGTCAGCATTTGCGACCCGGCCAGCAGCTGCACGGTATAGTGTCCGACGGTGGCGTAGCCCCCAACATCGTGCCCGGACGCGCGGAGTTGCTGTACTACCTCCGCGCGGCGGATTCCGGCTCCCTCGACGACCTGATGCGGCGAGCGAAGGCGTGTTTCGAAGCGGGCGCCCTGGCGACCGGCTGCACCCACGACATACGGACGCTCGCGCCCACCTATACCGAGCTCACCCCCGATCCGGTTCTTTCCGCTGCCTACCGCGCGCAGATCACCGGACTGGGACGGGTGCCGATCGCGCCCGAGTTCGAGGTGTTGCGGCCGCTCGGGAGCACCGACATGGGCAACGTCACCAACGTCGTCCCCGGTATCCACCCGGTGATCGGCATCGACGCGGGCGGTGCGGCAACCCACCAGCCCGCGTTCGCCGCCGCCGCGGTGAACGCCTCGGCGGACCGGGCGGTGCTCGACGGCGCGCTGGCGCTGGCGCGTACCGCTGTCGCTATCGCGGGCGATGAAGTACACAGGGACAGGTTGTTGCAACGGCTGATCGAACGACAGGAGGACATTCGGTGACCATTTCCGGCCATCCGGGCACCGCACGCGCAGGCTCCGACGCGCTATCGATGGGTGTGGGTACCCACTCGATGGCGCGCGAGACCGCAGCGTGTCCGACCACGCCGGACACCGAACCAACTCTGATGTCGGGAACCGAGATCGTTGACGCATGGCTGGCCGAGCACACCGGCGACCTGGTGCAATGGCGCAGACATATCCACGCCAACCCCGAGTTGTCGCGGGCGGAGTTCACCACCACCGAGTTCGTGTCGGGCTGGCTCACCAAGGCCGGGCTGACCTGGGAGGTGCTGCCGGGCGGCACCGGGTTGATCTGCGACTTCGGCCCCACCGATCGGCCGCGGATCGCCTTGCGCGCCGACATGGACGCGCTGCCGATGCAGGAGTTCACCGGTCTGACCTTCGCCTCGACGGTGCCCGGCGTGTCGCATGCCTGCGGGCACGACGCGCACACCACGGTGCTGCTCGGTGCCGGTCTCGCGCTGGCCGAGGCACAGGACAAGTTGCCGGTCGGGGTGCGGTTGGTGTTCCAGCCCGCCGAGGAAGTGATGCCCGGTGGTGCACTCGATGTGGTCGCGGCCGGTGGGATGACCGGGGTCGACCGGATCTTCGCGCTGCATTGCGATCCGCGTCTGGAGGTCGGCAAGGTCGGGGTGCGGACCGGGGCCATCACGTCTGCGGCCGACACGGTCGAGTTGGTGCTCGATTCGCCCGGTGGGCATACCTCGCGCCCGCATCTGACCAGCGACCTGGTCTACGCGATCGGCACCGTCATCACGGGGTTGCCCGGATTGCTGAGCCGCCGCGTCGATCCTCGAACCAGCACGATCATGGTCTGGGGTGCGGTGAGCGCGGGCAAGGCGCCCAACGCGATTCCGCAGACGGGCATGCTCACGGGCACCGTGCGTACCGGTGATCACGCCACCTGGCTGCTGCTGGAACCGCTGGTCCGCGAGATCGTCGACGGGTTGCTCGCGCCGACGGGCGTGCGCTACCAGCTCAACTACAAGCGTGGTGTGCCGCCGGTGGTCAACGATCCGACGTCGGCACTGATGTTCGAGAACGCGATCCTGGGGATGGGCGAGGACGCGTTGGCCGACACCCCGCAGTCGGGCGGTGGCGAGGACTTCTCCTGGTACCTGGAGGAAGTGCCCGGCGCGATGGCCAGGCTGGGTGTCTGGTCCGGCGTCGGCGAACAGCTGGACCTGCACCAGCCGACCTTCGACATCGACGAGCGCGCTTTGGCCGTGGGTGTTCGGACGTTGACGAACATCGTCCTGCAGGCATAGCAGTACGGGCCGACCCAGTCGGCTCACGACCGCCGGCCGCCGACACGACGTCAGCGGCCGGCGGGTCCGGCTTTACTATTCGGGGCGGCGGAACAGCTCAGGCGCCGGGCCCGACGTTCTTGCTGTTCCGGGTGCGCAGGGCGTGGACGTAGTCCTCTGGGGCGCCTGCCTTTTCGGCCGCGTCGGCGATGACGCCGATGTAGCGGGCCGAGGGGAGGCCGCCTTCGTAGGCGTCCAGGACGTAGAGCCAGGCCAGGCGGGACTCGCCCTGGGTGCCGGTGACCCGGATCCGGATCTTCTTGTGGATGCCGAAGTCGGAGCCCTCCCAGCGGTCGAGGCTGTCCTCGTCTTCGGGGGAGACGTCGTAGAGCACGACGAACACCCGGGAGCCGGGATCCTCGACGACGGTGGCCAACGGCCCTTCCCAGCCGATGTCGTCACCGGCGAAGGTCAGGCGCCAACCCTCCAGCCACCCGGTCCCGGACATGGGCGAATGCGGGCAGCGTTCCAGCATCTGCGTCGAGTCCATGTTGGACCCGTAGGCGGCATAGATCGGCACCATCGAACTGTAGCCAATAACCACGGTGGAATTCCTGTCTCCCACCCAGATCGGCTGACGGTCACACTTGCCGGTGGTGCCGAACGTGGCACAGGACACGCGCACCGTTGTTCACCGATCCGACCCGGGCACGTCACAGAGCACCTGAAATGATGGGGCGACAGCACGGACGAGCCCTCACAAGGGGCAGGTCCGATCAGGCGAGCACAAGGAGCGTGACTGGTGGCACGGATTGCGATCATCGGCGGTGGACCGGCCGGATACGAGGCGGCGCTGGTAGCCGCTCAGCACGGGGCCACGGTGACCCTGGTCGACGCCGACGGTATCGGTGGCGCCTGTGTGCTGTGGGATTGCGTGCCGTCGAAAACCTTCATCGCCTCGACGGGCCTGCGCACCGACCTGCGTCGCGCGCGCGACCTCGGCATCAATATCGATGCCGATCAGGCCAAGGTGCATCTGCCCGAGGTGAACGCGCGCGTCAAGGCGCTCGCGCTGGCACAGTCCTCCGACATCCGCGCCAAATTGCAGGCCGCGGGTGTGCAACTACTTCCTGGCTATGGCGAATTGGTCGGGCCCGCACCGGGTTTGGCCCATCGCGTGCGCGCGAACCTGGCCGACGGGAGCTCCGAGGAGTTCGAGGCCGAGGTCGTGTTGATCGCGACCGGCGCGAGCCCGCGGGTGCTCCCCGGCGCCGAGCCCGACGGTGAGCGGATCCTGAACTGGCGCCAGCTCTACGACCTGCCGGAACTGCCCGAGACGCTGGTCGTCGTCGGATCCGGTGTCACCGGCGCCGAATTCGTGTCCGCCTACACCGAGATGGGTGTGCGGGTGAAGCTCGTGTCGAGCCGCGACCGCGTGCTGCCCGGCGAGGACGCCGACGCTGCCCTCGTGCTCGAGGAAGCCCTCGCCGAACGCGGCGTCGAGCTGGTCAAGCACGCTCGCGCCGACGCGGTGGAGCGCACCGCCGACGGCATCGTGGTGAAGCTGTCCGACGGCCGTACCGTCACCGGTTCGCACGCCCTGATGACCGTCGGTTCCACCCCGAACACCGAGAACCTCGGCCTGGACCGGGTCGGTATCGAACTCGACCGCGGCGGATACCTTCGTGTCGACCGGGTTTCGCGCACGTCGGTGCCCGGCATCTACGCCGCGGGCGACTGCACGGGTCTGCTGCCGCTGGCTTCGGTGGCCGCCATGCAGGGCCGGATCGCGATGTATCACTCGCTCGGCGAGGGGGTGAGCCCGATCAGGCTGAAGACGGTGGCCTCGGCGGTGTTCACCCGCCCGGAGATCGCGACCGTCGGTGTCAGCCAGACCGCCATCGACAACGGTGAGGTCCCCGCGCGCACAGTGATGTTGCCGCTCAACACCAATCCGCGCGCGAAGATGTCGGGGCTGCGGCGCGGCTTCGTCAAGATCTTCTGCCGCCCGGCGACGGGTGTGGTGATCGGCGGTGTGGTGGTCGCGCCGATCGCGTCGGAGCTGATTCTGCCGATCGCGCTGGCGGTACAGAACAATCTGACGGTCACCGATCTCGCGCAGACGTTCTCGGTGTACCCCTCGCTCACCGGCTCGCTCACCGAAGCCGGACGTTTGCTGATGCGCCACGACGACCTCGACTGAGCCCCTGACACCGTATTGTGAAACGAATCACAATGCGTTTCAGGTTTCGAATTGTGTTGTTCGCCAACGGCGCTCGTCGCTTCCGGGCAACCGCCACACCAGGTGTTTGCGCAGGCGGAACCGGGTGAAAGCGAAACCTGGTGCTGCGTTGCCTGTCCCGCGCTCATGTGGTTGACTCACCGCCGAGGCGCGATCAGTTGTGATCGCGTGGTGGAGCAGTGGGGGATTCCCTCCGGGAAAGGGATTACGAAAAGTGAAGCATCGTAAGCCGAGTCGGGCGCAGCGAGCGATGGCAAGCACGTCGTTGCCTTTGGCCGCCGCGGCAGCCGTGGCAACCCTCCTCGCGGCTCCGGCCGGCGCGGTCCCCAGTGACCAGCCGACCACGCCCGCGACTCCGGCTCCTGCGCAGCCGGGCCAGCCTTCGGGCGAAGTAGAAGCTCCGGAGACCCCGGAAACGGAAACCCCGGAGAACGTCAAGCCGGGTCAGACGAAGCCGGGCGAGACCAAGCCCACGCCGGCCCAGCCGGGTGTCACCAGCCCCGCGCCCGGTCAGCCGGAGCAGGGCACCCCCGCCAAGCCGACGCCGAGCCAGCCGGGTGTCACCAGCCCCCGTGTCGCGCCGCTGCCGGTCCCCGGTCAGGCGCAGCCTGCGGTCCAGCCGGAGCGCGCGGGCGCGACGCCCGACCAGCCGGGCACCACCAAGCCGGAGACGGGCACCACGCCGAGCCAGCCGGGCGCCACGCCGGGCCAGCAGCAGACGCAGCCCACCGTGCCGTCCGATCAGGGCACCGGGACCGGCACCCAGGCCGAGGTCGAGTCTCCGGACACCCTCGTCCAGGAGCCGAAGGAGCCGGCCTGGCAGGCGCCGCGCCTGGCCAACGCGCCCGCCGCGCCCGTCGTCGAGATGGAGGGCCCGCGTCAGGAAATCGGCGTCACCGTCGACGGTGCCGGAATCCTGGCGAACACCCACCACTACAACAACGCCTCGGGCTACGTCGGCACGGTCGGCTACCGGACGCCGGGTGGCGGTTTCGGTGACGCCGGTATCTCGGTCGAGTACGTCGGCGCGAACGAGGTCAAGGTCACCACCTTCAACGGTGGCGACGGCCGTAGCGACAACACCACCGTGACGGTGCTCGACACCACGCAGGCCAACCTGGCCAAGGCCGCGGTGGAGAACTGGATCAAGGCGCAGCCGGGCGGCAACGCCGCGCTCGATGCGGCTGCGAAGGCTACACTGCCCGTGCCGGGGGAGCTGCTTCAGACGGTGAACGTCGCGGGTGTGAACACCCAGTGGGGTGGCTCGATCCAGTACTGACACGCAGTTTGTCGTGTGGGGCGGTCGCCTTCGACCGCCCCACACGTGTGTCCCGGGAAAGGATTGGACTTGGGCACCGAGGGCGACGAGAACGAACGCGGCGATCGACAACGAGCGGCCGCGGATTTCGGCTCTCCCGTAGGAGATTTCGGGCCGCCGGTCGATGACGCCGGCTTCGGTGGGCCCGTTCCCGCCACGCCTCCGCCCGCGCCGTCCGGGGTTCCGGAGCGGGGTTGGCGACCGGCCGAACCGCCTGCCGGCGCACCGCCCGGCCCGTTCGGTCCGCCGGCCGGTGCGCCCGCGCCGGGTCCGTTCGGTGGGCCCGTCGCCGGTCAGCCGCCCGTTGCTCCGCCGCCTGCCGGTCCGTTCGCCGGCTCGGTGCCGCCCGGTCCGCCCGCGCGGCTCTCGGCTCCGCCTTCGGGCTCCACGCCGACAGATCAAGGCTCGGCGCCGGGCAGTGGCCAAGCGCCGCCTCGGTTGCCCGACGGTCGCCGTTCCGCGCCGACTTCGGTCTTCGGTGACGCGGTAGCGACGCCGCCGCCCGCTCGTCCGGGTCCCCCCGCGCCGTTCGGCGGACCCACTCCCGGTGGTCCGCCCGCTGCCGACCCGACTGTGCGTTTCGGTGGTGAGCCGCCGCGCGGTGAGAGTTCGGTCTTCGGCGACTCGGTCTTCGGTGATTCCGTGCCGGTGACGTCCGGTCGCGAACTCACCGAGGTGATCCGTCGCGGTCGCCCCGGCCCCAAAGATCCTGCGCCGCAGCCGCCGTCACGCGAGAGCGGGCCCGCCGCGGACACCGTGCGGCCGCCCGAGGGCTCCCGTACTCCGCTGGTTCCCGACAAGCCGAGGCCCGCCGCCGACAAGGCGTGGTGGGACAACCCCGACGATGACGGCGGGATTCCCAAGCCGCCATCCGAACCCGGCCTGTCGTGGGCCGACGACCCGATCGCGCGCCGTCTCGCGCCGAAGACGCCGGCCACCCCGGCGCCGGTGGAGACGGAACCCGACAACAAGCGCCTGCGCTGGATCATCGGCGGTGTGGCCGCGGCGGTTCTGCTCGTGGTGGCGCTGGTCCTGACGATCGGTCTGGTCAAGCGTGGTGGCGGCGCCGATCCCGGTGTCACGGCCGCGCCGGTTCCCTCGGTCGCGTCGGGCACCGAGTGCCAGTCCGTCGCCGAACAGTCGGTGACCGTCGGCAACGGACCGGGCGACACCAGCACCGGTGCCAGGGCCATCCTCGGCTTCCAGTACGCCTTCTACACCGACCGCTCCGGGGCGAAGGTGCGTGAGTTCGTGGCGCCCGACGCCGAGAACATCTCACCTGCCGAGACCATCCAGCAGGCGATCGACGGTCAGATCCCCGCGGGCACCACTCACTGCGTGAAGATGCGCGAAACCAGCGCGGGCCGCTACGACGTCGAACTGCGCGAAATGCACCCCGATGGCTCGGCCGTGGTCTACAAGCAGGAGATCATCACCACGAACACCGACGGAAAGTGGCAGGTCAAGTCCATCACCGCTCGGTAGCGTCTCATTGTATGAGACAACAATTTCATATTCTGGTGGGCGATATGCAATCGTAGGATGATTGCTTCTCTCGGCGTCCCCGGAGGTTCCCATGTCGCTGACAATTCCAGCATTGGCGGGCAAGCTCGCCGGTCTACAGAGCTCGGCGATCAGGGATCTGCTCAAACTCACCGCCCGCGACGACATCATCAGCCTCGCGGGCGGGCTGCCCGACGCCGCCCTGATGCCGCGCGAACGCATCGCCCTCGCCGCCGAGACCGCGCTGCGTGATCCCGCCGTCCTGCAGTACACGGAGTCGTCCGGCTGGCCGGCGCTGCGCGAGGTGATCGCGGCCCGCGAATCCGCCGAGATCGGCCGCGCAGTTCCCGTCGACGAAGTCTTCATCACCCACGGCTCGCAGCAAGCGCTCTCGCTCCTGGCCGAAGTGCTCCTCGATCCCGGTGCCCTCGTCATCGTCGAAGACCCCGCGTATGTCGGTGCGCTGCAAGTGTTTCGAGCCGCGGGTGCCCGAATCGTCGCCGTTCCCCTGGATTCCGACGGCATGCGCCTCGACATCCTCGAAGACCTGCTGGCCGCGGGCGAACGCCCTGCGCTCGTCCACACCGTCTCGAATTTCCACAACCCCGGCGGCGTCACCCTCGCGCCGCAACGCCGCCGCCGGCTCGCGGAACTCGCTGAGGCGCACGGCTTCTGGGTCATCGAAGACGACCCTTACGGCGAACTGTGGTTCGACCAGCCCGCCCCCGCGCCGGTGGCCTCGTACTCGCCCCAGGTGATCCGCCTCTCCAGCGTCTCCAAGATCCTGTCTCCCGCCCTGCGCGTCGGCTGGATGATCGCCCCCGAAAGAGTCTCGCGCGCAGTGGAACTCCTCAAACAAGGCGCCGACCTCTGCGGCTCGTCGCTCACCCAGCAGATCACCACCGACCTGCTGACCGACACCACCTGGCTGGCAGCCCACATCGATGCGATCCGCGCCACCTACGGCACCAGAGCCCGCGCCCTGACCGCCGCCCTGCGCACCACCTTCGCCGACCGCCTCCACTGCACCGACCCCACCGGCGGCATGTTCATCTGGGCCGAATTCACCGACAACACCAACACCGCCACCCTCCTCCCCACCGCCCTGAACTCCGGCGTCGCCTACGTCCCCGGCGCAGCCTTCGCCGTCTCCAGCACCGCCGACAACTCCCTGCGCCTCTGCTTCACCACCTCCGACGAGGCCACCCTGACCGAAGCGGTCGACAGACTGTCGTCGGCGATCGGCTAGCGACAGGCGCGCACCCAGCAGAACTTCCCAGCGCTCCGTGGCTCAGCCGAGGTATGGGCGCGGCCGTCGTTCGGCGAAGTGCTCGAGTCGCAGGCGGACGGTGGGATGCATCGGTAGATCATCCAGCTCGTCCGGTCCGACGAAGCGGACCTCGGTCGACTCGCTGCTGACAGCGAGCTCGCCGCCCACCACTCGACCGAAATAGGTGACAGCGAATTCCTGTCGGACCTCGCCGTCCGAGTACTCGATGACATGCGCCGGGTCGGTGTAGATCCCCAATAGTCCCGTGATCTCGGTATCGAGGCCGGTTTCCTCTTTTGTCTCGCGTACGGCGCACTCTTCGAGCGTCTCGCCGATCTCCATCGTGCCACCCGGCAGCGACCAATTTCCGGAATCGCCCCTGCGCTGCATCAGGATTCGGCCTTCGCCATCCACGACAAGCATGGAGCCGCCAGGCACCAGGCTGTTCGCTTTCGGCGCGTGGGGATCGCGGTAGTAGTCACGCCGTGAGCTCACGCGAGAGTCCTTCTGGGTAGTGGGTTGCCGAACCCCAGATCTGTTCGAATTGCTCGGCGAACGAGGTGAATATTCCGTGGGGGGACAGCTTCCGCAGGTGTAGCGCCGGGTGCTGATATCCGCGGGCCCGAATGAGGTAGGGGGTCACGATCATCTGGTCGTCGAACCGGAACACCGAGTTGTAGAGATGGGTGGTGTGCAGTCCGATATCGCAGCCGGGGGTATCGGTCAGCTCACCCAACATATTCAGTGCATTGCGGATCCGGCCGGGCAGCGTCCCGCTCATCTGCTCCAGCGCATCGCGTTCGGCGACATGGGGGCAGTCAGGGTCTGCGAAAGCCATTCGAATGCGGGTTCCGTCTCGGCACTTCGATGCGAGGATGTCCGCGGCGTTCGGAAGGAGTTCCAGCACAAACGGGTAGGCGTATCCGGCGATATCGATCTGTTCGTCGGCGCCGAGAAGCAACGAAGTCCACAGCTCATTGGGAATGTCGGCCCGGTGTGCGTAGGCAGACTGGACTTCGGCGGTGGCCGAAGCCCCTGGCGTGAGGTCTGGCCGAGTCTGCGGCCACAGAAGATCTTCGGACTCGTTGAGAACCCGCGCGACCGCTGCTCGCGTTCGACGATGCGGAACCCTGCCCGACAGCCATCGGTTGACAGTCTTCGCGTCGACGTCGACGTCGACGGCCTCGGCCAGCGCGGCCGAGTCCAGCCGCGCGCGCAGCATCGCCGAGTGCAATCGCTGGGTCATTCCCGAACCATACGGCGCCTTTTCGGTACGTGCAGGACCTTTCAAATGTCCATTGAAACGTCCTAGACGTGGTTCAGGTGCGTCCCGCAATCCCATAGTTTCGGCTCTGACGCGGACCTGATCCCAGCGGAGGAATGACAGATGACAACACTGCTCGACCAAGCGCTCGTCCTGCGAATCCTGTACCCGGGCGGACAACTCACCGACCACCAGATCACCGCTGAGACCGCTGTCCCTCTCCGCCGAACACGACGTGCTTTGCGCACGTTGCACGGCAACGGACTGCTCCGACAGGTCTCATACCGGCATGCCTGGGAACTGTCGCCTTGCGGACGCGCCTACGTGACCACACCTGCCGGTCGGGCCATGCTCGACGTTCCCCGATCGGCGCTCGCCGAATGAAGGCAATCGCGATCGGATACGTACGCTCCGACATCTCCGGTTCGGCACAGAACTGGGACGAGATTCGAATCCGCTCACTGGCGAAGCGGTACGGCTACGACCTCGCGAAGACGATCGTGTTCAACGGAGGGATTCAGAATCCGATCTCCCAATTGATCGACGTCGCCCGGCGGGTCGAGGCAGAGGCCGTCATCACTCCTCGTCGAGATCATCTCGGTCTCGAGGTTCCGGAGCGTTTGGTTCGTCTTTGCGACGTCATCACCGTCGATGACCACAACACATACGCAAGGTTCTATTTCGGAGGAGGAGTTTGACCGAGCGACCGGGATGACGACCTCAAGTCTGCGCCTATCGGAATCCTCAGACCCAGTTGTAGGTGCGTTCTACGGCCTTGTTCCAGTCGGCGTAGCGGTGGGTGCGTTCCTCTTCGGGCATGGAAGGGGTCCAGGTCTGGTCCGCTATCCAGTTGGCTCGGAGGTCTTCGAGGTCGGACCAGTAGCCCACGGCCAGGCCGGCGGCGTAGGCGGCGCCGAGGGCGGTGGTTTCGCGGACTACGGGGCGGACTACGGGGACGTCGAGGATGTCGGCTTGGAATTGCATGAGGAGGTTGTTGCCGGTCATGCCGCCGTCGACCTTGAGGGTGGTGAGTTCCAGGTCGAGGTGTTGGGCGGCGGCGTCGGCGCGCATGGCGTCTACTACCTCGCGGGTTTGGAAGGCGGTGGATTCCAGTGCCGCCCTGGCCAAGTGGGCCTTGGTGACGAAGCGGGTCAGGCCCGCGATGACGCCGCGGGCGTCGGGGCGCCAGCGGGGGGCGAACAGGCCGGAGAAGGCGGGGACGAAGTGGGCGCCACCGTTGTCGTCGACGCTGCGGGCCAGGGGTTCCACTTCTTCGGCGGAGGAGATGATGCCGAGGTTGTCGCGCAGCCATTGGACCAGCGAGCCCGTGACGGCGATCGAGCCTTCGAGCGCGTACACCGCCGGCGTGTCACCGAGTTGGTAGCAGGCGGTGGTGAGCAGGCCGTGCTTGCTGAACACCGGTGTGGTGCCGGTGTTGAGCAACATGAAATTGCCTGTGCCGTAGGTGTTCTTGGCCTCGCCGGGGGACAGGCACGCTTGGCCGAAGGTGGCTGCCTGCTGGTCGCCGAGAATGCCGGCGACCGGAATGCCCTCGAACGGACCGGAGGTGATGTCGGCGTAGACCTCCGACGAGCTGCGGATCTGCGGGAGCAGCGACATCGGAATGCCGAAATCCGCGCAGATCTGTGGATCCCATTGCAGGGTGCGAAGATCCATCAGCATGGTGCGTGAGGCGTTGGTGACATCGGTGAGGTGTTCACCGGTCAGCTTCCACAGCACCCAGCTGTCCATGGTGCCGAAACACAGGTCGCCTGCCTCGGCGCGCGCCCGCACGCCGTCGACATTGTCGAGGATCCAGCGCAGTTTCGGCCCGGCGAAATAGGTCGACAGCGGCAGACCGGTGCGGTCCGCATAGCGTTGCGGCCCTTGATCACCCGCGAGCTCGGTGCACAGCTGATCGGTGCGCGTGTCCTGCCACACGATCGCGTTGTACACGGGATCGCCGGTCGTCCGATCCCACACCACCGTGGTCTCACGCTGATTGGTGATCCCGACCGCGGCCAGATCCCCGGCCGAACACCGGCTGGTGCCCAGCGCCGCACCGAGCACCGACTCGGTATTGCGCCATACCTCCGCCGGATCGTGCTCCACCCAGCCGGGCTTGGGAAAGATCTGCCGATGCTCGCGCTGCGCGGTTCCGACGATCCGACCCTGCCGATCGAAGATGATGCACCGACTCGAAGTCGTGCCCTGATCGATGGCAGCCACATAGCGACGCATTGATGCAGGTTACCGAAAGTGGAGCCGACGACCGCAAGATTTGTGGTCGGCGACGAATTTCGGACCCACGCCTCGCCGCGCACGTCCCCAGCGACAAGTGCGGACTACGTTTAGCCTGTACGCAGCGGCGCCGGGAACGCGGCGTTTGCCCCAACTGTCGGCTGGGACCGGCCGGAATCGGTCGGCGGCGAGGAGTCGAGCATGTCGCAGACACCGGAGTTTCCGTTCCTGCACCCGGGAGAGTTGGTTGCGGGCGGGAAAAGGGATCGGCTCGGACCCGGCGATCTGGGGCCGGAACATCGGCGGACCGCCTGGGAACGGCTGGGCAAGGATCAGTTCGACGTCCTGGTGGTCGGCGGCGGCGTCGTGGGCGCCGGTATCGCGCTCGATGCCGCGACACGGGGGCTGTCGGTCGCGCTGGTCGAGGCCCGCGATCTCGCGTCGGGCACGTCGAGCCGCTCGTCCAAAATGTTCCACGGTGGCCTGCGCTACCTCGAACAGCTCGAATTCGGCCTGGTCAGGGAAGCGCTGAAGGAACGTGAGCTGGCGTTGTCGACGCTCGCACCGCACCTGGTGAAGCCGCTGCGGTTCCTCTATCCGCTGACCCATCGCGTGTGGGAGCGGCCCTACGTTGCCGCGGGCCTGACCCTGTACGACACCATGGGTGGCTCGAAATCCGTTCCAGGACAGCATCATCTGACCCGGCACGGCGCGATGCGGCTCGCCCCCGGCCTGCGCCGAGATTCGATGATCGGCGGCGTCACCTACTACGACACCGTCGTCGACGACGCCCGCCACACCATGACGGTCGCCCGCACCGCCGCGCACTACGGCGCGGTCATCCGCACCTCCACGCAGGTCGTCGGATTCCTGCGCGAAGCCGACCGGGTCGTGGGGGTGAAGCTGCGCGACACCGAGGACGGGCGTACCGGCGAGGCGCGGGCGAATGTGGTGATCAACGCGACCGGCGTGTGGACCGATGAGGTGCAGAGTCTGTCGCGGCAACGCGGCCGATTCCATGTGCGCGCGTCCAAAGGTGTGCACATCGTGGTGCCGCGCGACCGCATCGTCAGCGATGCCGCGATCATCCTGCGCACCACCACCTCGGTGCTGTTCATCATCCCGTGGGGCGCGCACTGGATCGTCGGCACCACCGACACGGACTGGAATCTCGACCTCGCCCATCCCGCGGCGACCAAGGCCGATATCGACTACCTGCTCGACCGGGTCAACGAGGTGCTGATCACCCCGCTCACGCACGCCGATATCGACGGCGTCTACGCGGGCCTGCGCCCACTGCTGGCGGGGGAGAACGACGACACGTCCAAGCTCTCGCGCGAGCACGCCGTGGCCAGGGTCGCGCCCGGACTGGTGAGCATCGCGGGCGGCAAGTACACCACCTACCGGGTGATGGCGGCGGACGCGATGGACGAAGCCGCACAAGATATTCCGGCACGCGTCTCGCCGTCGATCACCGAGAAGGTGGCGCTGCTCGGCGCCGACGGCTACTTCGCGCTGGTCAACCAGACCGTGCAGCTCGCCGAGCACTACGGCGTCCACCCGTACCGGATGACGCACCTGCTCGACCGCTACGGCTCGCTGGTCGACGAGGTGCTCGCGATCGCAGCGGGCAAACCCGAACTCCTGCAACCGATTACCGACGCACCGGCCTACCTCCAGGTCGAGGCGGTCTACGCCGTGGCCGCGGAAGGCGCGCTGCACCTCGACGATATCCTGGCCCGTCGCACCCGCATCTCGATCGAGTATTCCGATCGCGGCGCGAACTGCGCCGAGCAGGTCGCCCACCTCGTGGCACCCGTTCTCGGTTGGGACTCCGACGATATCGACCGCGAGGTGTCCACGTACCAGGCGCGCGTACGGGCCGAGATCGAATCGCAGACCCAACCCGACGACACGTCGGCCGACGCGTTGCGGGCCGCCGCTCCGGAACCGCGTCCGCAGTTGCTGGAACCGGTGCCGCAGGACCGCTGAGCCATCGGACCGGGGCGCTGCGGGCTGTGAGCACACACGGGCGAGGTGATCTCACGGGCTCGGCTGGCAGCGTGGGCAGAAGTAGATGCCGCGTTCGCGTTGAGTGATGCGGTCACCGGGGTCGTCTTCGCCGAGTAACTGGGAAGCGATCGGGGTGCCGCAGCGGGGGCAGGAACGGCGAGTGCGGCCGTAGACCATGGCGCGCCAAGGTGGTTGGTGTGCGGCTTTGCCGAGAACACGGTGAGCTTCGTCGACAAGCGCTACGAGATCGGGGATGTCGCCGACCGGGGTAACGGGGTGGACTCTGCGCAGGAAACAGATCTCGCTGCGGTAGATGTTGCCGATGCCTGCCAGATTGCGCTGGTCGAGCAGGGCGAGACCGACGGCGCGACGCGGGTACTCGGTGAGCCTGCGCAACGCCTCGGCCGCATCCCAATCCGGGCCGAGGAGATCGGGGCCGAGGTGGTCGATGACCGTGTGTTCGTCGGCGCGCAGCAGCACCTGAACCTTGCCGAGCGAGAAGCCGACGGCCTCGACCTCGTCGTTGGCGAGCACCACTCGCGCGGTGACCGCCGGTTTGGTCCAGCGCTGGCCGCGGTGGAACACCCGCCACACGCCTTCCATCTTCAGGTGGGTGTGGATGCTCACGCGGTCGGTGCGGATGAACAGGTGCTTGCCGTAGCTGACGACCTCCTCGACACGTTCGCCGACCAGATCCACGGTGGCGTACCGCGGAACCCGGAAATCGCTGCGGGTGAGCGTTTTACCGGCCAACGCCGTACGTAGGCGCTGTGCGGCGCGGAAGACGGTATCGCCCTCGGGCATTCGGCTATACCTGCCTGCGCAGCCGCAGACCGCTCGGGGTCATCGAGAAACCGGCTTCGATCAGGACTTCGGCGAAGAGGTTGCCGTGCACAGTGTCTCCGTTGATCTTGTCGATCACCAAGCTGTCGACCCGGCGATCGCGCACCAGCCCGGCCAGCGCGAACGCTGCCGCCCGGCGCAGGCCGACGTCCTCGGTGAAACTGAGCAGAGTTTTGCCGCCGCGCTCGGAGTAGAGCACCAGTTCGCCGCCGACCAGAACCACCAACGCGCCCGCTTTGCGACCGGGCCGATGACCGCCCTCGGCGTCGCCCTTCGGCCACGGTAGCGCGGCGCCGTAGGGGTTGGCGGGGTCGCATGCCGCGAGGGCGAGCGCGACGCCCGCTCTGGTGGTGTCGCGGTCGGTGTCGAACGAGCGCAGACGGTCGACGGTGTCGGTGGTGGAGAACTGGGCGCCGCCGAGCGTGTCGACGAAATAGCCGCGCCTGCACCGGCCGCGATCCTCGAACTCGGTGAGCACCCGGTACATCAGCTGGAAACCGCCGGATATCCCTTCGTTCTGCACCGAACCGCGAGTGAGCACGCCGTAGCGTTCGATCAGTTGATCGGCGGTGGCATGGGCGCGAACGGTGTTGTCCTGCACGCGTTCGGGCAGGATCGACCAGCGTCCCGCCAGTGTGGGCGGACCGGACCGGGTCGGCATCGCCGGTCGCGGCAGATACGCGCGGCCCCGGGGCGAGCGGCGCGGGGTGCGGTGCGCGGTGGTGGCGCGAGCGGTACCGGACAGCAGGGCGCGCACCGGGGCGAAGGTGTCACCGGAGACATAGCCCGCCCAAACCAGCTGCCACAGAGCCTCCCCGGCGGCTTTGTCGTCGAGCAGGCCCGCGGAGTCGGCGAGCTGGCGAAAGAAATAGGCGCCGCCGCCGCGCAAGGTGGATGGCAGCTGCTGGACACGGTTCGCGGCGACGGGATCGGGTGCGTCGAGATCGACCGCCGGCCACGGTTCCAGATTCGCGCCGAGTGCGGCCAGGAGACCGAGCTGGAGGTCGGTGGGGTCGATCTCGTCGGCGGGAGGCAGGGTGAAGGGTGCCTGGTCGGCCAGGTGCAGGGCGACCCACCCGTCGCGGGCGGTGATCGCGCCGTGGCCCGACCACACCACCTCGCCGGTCGCCATCAGCTCGTCCAGCATGGCGGGTGAGTAGTCGCGCACTCGGGTGGGCAGAATCAGCGATTCCCAGGCTGAGGCCGGGATCGGTACGCCCGCAAGCTGTTCCACCACTGTCGCCACGCCGTCGACACCGCGTAGCTCGCCGGATCCGACGTGTTGCCAGGACGGCAGGAACCGGGCGAACGCGGCGGTGGACACCGGCTCGACCTCGTGCCGCGCGGCAGCCAGTGAACGGCGGCGCAGTCGGCGAAGGACCTGGGCGTCACACCACTCGCCGCCAGCAGTGTGCGGCGTGAATTCACCTTCCACCACGCGTTTCTCGGCGAGCAATCGGTGCAGCGCTGTCACGGCGACGGCCGTTCCGAGGCCGAAGCGGTCGGCGACCGCGGTGGTGGTGAACGGTGCGTGGGTGCGCGCGTAGCGCCCGACGAGGTCGCCGAGCGGATCGGGGACCGGTTCGATGAACGCCGCGGGTACTCCGATCGGCAAGGGCACTCCGAGCGCGTCCCGCAGCCGAGCGGCATCCTCCACCGCCACCCACCAGGTACGACCTGCGAACGAAACCTCCAGCGCCCGTCGCGAATCCCGCAGTTCCGCGAACCATGCCGGTGCATCGGAATCGGCGAGCAGGTTGCCGCGGGCAGAATCGAGTCCCTCATCCGGCGTGCTGTGTGCGGGTTCGTCGGGTGAGTGGGTGCCGGTGTCCATCGCTTCGGCGTGGCGCGCGGCGGATGCGGTGCCGGGGCGGGGAACGCAGCGTGCTGCGGCTTCGGTGGGCGTGAGGGGACCGAGGAGACGGAGCAGGTCGGCCAGACCTTCAGCGTCGCGGGCCAGGCGCTCGGGGGTGAGGCGTTGGAGTTCTTGCTCGGTCAGGGTGATGACGGCGGGGTCGAGGAGTTCGCGCAGCTCGACGCGGCCGAGGAGTTCGGCGAGCAGGCTGGAGTCCAAAGCCAGCGCGGCTGCCCGGCGTTCGGCCAGTGGGCTGTCGCCGTCGTAGAGGAATTGCCCGATGTAGGAGAACAGCAGGGCGCCGGCGAAGGGCGACGGGCTCGCGGTCTCGACCTCGATCAGGCGGATCTCGCGGCGGGCCACCTTGGTGAGCAGGTCGCGCAGGGCGGGCAGGTCGTATACGTCGCGCAGACATTCGCGGACGGTCTCCAGCAGGATCGGGAACTGCGGGAATTTGCGTGCCACGTCCAGCAATTGGGCCGAGCGCTGCCGCTGCTGCCACAGCGGTGCGCGCTTGCCGGGGTCGCGGCGCGGCAGGAGCAGCGCTCTGGCGGCGCATTCGCGGAAGCGGGATGCGAAAAGGGCGGAGCCGCCCACCTGTTCGGTGACGATGTCGTCGATCTCGTCGGGTTCGAAGGCGAACAGTTCGGCGCCGGGCGGTTGGTCGGTCGTATCGGGCAGGCGCACCACGATGCCGTCGTCGGAGGCGGTCGGGGCGGCATCGATACCGAACTGTTCCTGCAGACGCGCCCCCACCGCCAGCGCCCACGGTGCGTGCACCGGGGTGCCGAAGGGCGAGTGCAGCACCAGGCGCCAGTCGCCGAGTTCGTCGCGGAACCGTTCCACGACCAGGGTCCGATCGGTCGGCAATTGGCCGGTGGCACTGCGCTGTTCCTCGAGCAGGCCGACCAGGTTGGCTGTCGCGTTCTGATCGAGTCCGGCGGTGCGCACCAACTGCGCGAGCCGTACCGCGGGCTTGCTCCGCTCGGCGGGTGTCTTCGTCCTCCTCGCGGTGGCGGTCTGCCCGTCGGCGGCTCCGGTGGGGCCGTCGACGCCGGTCGTCGCAGTACGCCCCGCCTTCTTCGAGCCCCGGGTTGTCGTGGTGGGTTCGGTCAGCGGGCCGGGAACTCCCGGCATGGCGTCGGCCGAGGTGAGCACCGCACCGGAGCCCATGTCGGCCACGATCCGGGACAACTCGTCGGCTGGTACCTGACCGGCCGTGCGAACGAATTCACCCAGCGCGGCGCCCAATTCGGCGGGACGGCCCAATCCGTCACCGTGCCAGAACGGCAACCGGCCGGGCAGTCCGAACGCCGGTGACACCAGGACCCGATCGAAGGTGATCTCCTCGATCCGCCAACTGGTCGCACCGAGCGCGAACACATCGCCCACGCGCGACTCGTAGACCATCTCCTCGTCGAGTTCACCCACCCGCGAAGCCTTTTCGCCCACCATGAACACCGCGAACATCCCACGGTCGGGGATCGCGCCACCGGAGGTCACCGCCAGGCGCTGGGCGCCGGGACGGCCGGTGATGGTGCCCGCGTCGCGGTCCCACACCACGCGCGGACGTAGTTCGGCGAACTCGTCGGACGGATAGCGTCCGGCCAGCAGGTCGAGCACCGATTCGTAGGCCGAGCGGGGCAGGTTCGCGTAGCTGCCGGTGGAGCGGACGAGATCGAACCAGGCGTCGACGTCGACGGGTTCGAGCGCGCAGGCCGCCACCGTCTGCTGGGCGAGGATATCGAGCGGGTGCGCGGGGATCTGGAGCTTCTCGATCTCACCGGTGAGCATGCGCTGGGCGGCGACGGTGCAGTGGATCACGTCGGTGCGGTGTTTGGGGAACAGCACGCCCCGCGAGATCTCACCCACCTGGTGCCCGGCCCGCCCGACCCGTTGTAGCCCACTGGCCACCGAGGGCGGCGCCTCCACCTGGACCACCAGGTCCACCGCGCCCATATCGATGCCGAGCTCGAGACTGCTGGTGGCCACCACGCAGCGCAGCCGACCGGTCTTGAGGTCGTCCTCGATGATGGCGCGCTGTTCCTTGCTGACCGACCCGTGATGGGCGCGCGCCAACAGGTGCTCGGCCCCGTGGATCACCTCGGTGGACGGCCCGAGCTGGGCGGGTGGCTTGTGCTCGGTCTCCACCGGCTCGCCGAGACGGGCGGCATAGGTCTCGTTGAGCCGCGCCGTGAGCCGTTCGGCGAGCCGCCGGGAGTTGGCGAACACGATCGAGGACCGATGCTCGAGCACCAGGTCGACGATGGCCTCGTCGACATGCGGCCAGATCGAACCCGGCTGATCGGAGTCGCCGCCCGGATCGGTCATATCGGCCACCGGCACCCGCACCGACAGGTCGAAGGTCTTCGGTGCGGGCGGCCGCACAATGGTGATCGGCGCGTTGCCGACCAGGAATCGCCCGACCTCCTCGGGCGGGCGCACCGTCGCCGACAACCCGATTCGTTGCGCGGGCTTGTCGGTGAGTTGATCCAGCCGGGCCAGCGACAAGGCCAGGTGCGCACCACGCTTCGACCCGGCGATGGCGTGCACTTCGTCGACGATCACCGTGTTGACCTCGGCCAGCGTCTCGCGCGCGGCCGAGGTCAACAGCAAGAACAACGACTCGGGGGTCGTGATCAGAATGTCCGGTGGGGTGCGCAACATCGCCCGGCGCTGGGCGGGCGGGGTGTCACCGGAGCGCACCCCCACCGAGATATCCGGTGGGTCGAGCCCCAATCGTTTCGCCGTCTGCGTGACTCCTACCAGGGGTGCCCGCAGATTGCGTTCCACGTCCACAGCCAGCGCCTTCAACGGCGACACGTAGAGCACCGACGTGCCCCGGGACGCTCCCGGCTCGGGTGGGTCCCGGTGAGCCAGCTGATCGATGGCCCACAGGAACGCGGACAGAGTCTTGCCCGATCCCGTCGGCGCGATCACCAGTGTGTTCTCGCCCGCAGCGATCGCATCCCACGCGCCGAGCTGGGCCGACGTCGCGCCGGGGAAGGCGCCGTCGAACCACTGTGCCGTCGCGGGGGAGAACCGATCCATAGCACCAAGTGTGCACCGACCCACCGACAACTTCGTCGCCATCATGCACCCCGACCAGCGCGAACACGCCGATGACCGGGGAGGCGCCCAGCCCGGGTTGTGGCGTGGATCGCATTCGTCGCTACCCTCGACTCTCGTGCAAACGGTGCTGAGAGTCGACCTTGTCGGCCATGGCCTTACCGAGGCGGTACGTAAGGCGCGATTTCCTGTCGATGAACCCCTTGACGAGTCGGGGCGGGCCGCGGTGCGCGCCTGCGTGCCGCTCGATGAAGCGTTGGTGCGGACGGGACCGGAGCGGCGGGTTCGCGAGACGGCGGAGGAATTGGGCCTGGTCGGCGAACAGGACGTGCGATTACGGGACCTCGATGCCGGGTCGTGGCGGGGCAGTGAGATGGGCAAACTCGCTCAGGACCAGTTGTTCGCCTGGCTCACCGACCCCGAATTCCGCGGGCACGGTGGGGAATCCATCACCGATCTGGTCGCGCGGGTGCGCTTCTGGCTGGCCGAGATCGCCTCGTCGGGTCGTAACACCGTGGCGGTGACGCACCCCGCCGTGGTGCGCGCCGCGCTGCTCGTGGTGCTCGACGCACCGGCGAAGTCGTTCTGGCGCATGGATGTTCCGCCCGCGAGCGTCACCCGGCTGCACTACCGGGGGAACTGGACCCTGCGACTCGGCAACGGATAACGAAGAAGGCCCCGGAGTCGAAACTCCGGGGCCTTCTTCGTAGTAGCGGGAACAGGATTTGAACCTGCGACCTCTGGGTTATGAGCCCAGCGAGCTACCGAGCTGCTCCATCCCGCGTTGCAAATACCACTTTACACGGGGTGGGGTGGAAGGCGAAATCGCTGGCCTGATCAGCCGAAATGGATGCCTTGCGCGAGCGGGAGTTCGGTGGAGTAGTTGACGGTGTTGGTGGCCCGGCGCATGTAGGCCTTCCAAGAGTCGGAGCCCGATTCCCGGCCGCCGCCGGTGTTCTTCTCCCCGCCGAACGCGCCGCCGATCTCCGCGCCCGATGTCCCGATGTTGACATTGGCGATGCCGCAGTCGGAACCGGCGAGGAACTGTTCGGCCTCGCGCTGGTCGAGAGTGAAGATCGACGAGGAAAGTCCCTGGGTCACACCGTTGTTCAAGGCGATGGCTTCGTCGAGTTCGTCGTAGGTCAGCACGTACAGAATCGGCGCGAAGGTTTCCTCGCGCACGAGTTCGGTCTGCGCGGGCATGCGGACGAGGGCGGGCCGCACGTAGTAGGCGTCGGGTCCGAGCGTCTCGACGCGCTCACCGCCGCAGACGATGTCGCCGCCCTCGGCCACCGACCCGACCAGCGCCTTCTGCATCCCGGCGAAGGCGCGCTCGTTGATCAGCGGCCCGACCAGGATGCCGTCGTCGAGTGGATTGCCCACGGGCAGTTGGCCGTACGCCGCGGCGAGCCGTTCGACCAGCTGGTCGGCGATCGAACGATGCGCGATCAACCGTCGCAGACTCGTACACCGCTGGCCCGCTGTCCCCGCCGCGGAGAAGACGATGCCACGCACCGCCAGTTCCAGATCGGCACTCGGCGCGACGATCGCGGCGTTGTTGCCACCCAGCTCGAGCAGGCATCGACCGAAACGCCCGGCCACCCGCGGGGCGACGGTGGCGCCCATCCGCACCGAGCCCGTCGCGCTCACCAGGGCGACCCGGCCATCGTCGACCAACGCCGAGCCGACGGTCGCGTCCCCTTGGATCAGCTGGTGCACTGCGGGATCCGCGCCCACATCCACCGCCGCGCGACGCAGCAGGGTGTGGCAGGCCAGCGCCGTCAACGGTGTGGTCTCCGACGGCTTCCAGACCACCGTGTCGCCGCACACCAGGGCGATCGCGGTATTCCAAGCCCACACCGCGACAGGGAAATTGAACGCCGAGATCACCCCGACTACGCCGAGTGGATGCCATGTCTCCATAAGCCGATGGCCGGGACGTTCGGAAGGCATGGTGGCGCCGTAGAGTTGGCGCGAGAGCCCGATCGCGAACTCGCAGACGTCGATCATCTCCTGCACTTCGCCCAGCGCCTCGGGGCCGATCTTGCCCGCCTCCAGGGTCACCAGCTCCGCCAGCTCGTCCTGATGGGTCACCAGCAACTGGGCCAGCCTGCGCACCAGGCCCGCTCGCACCGGCGCGGGGACCGTGCGCCAGGCCTCGAACGCGGTTGCGGCGCGGCCGATCGCGGCGTCCACGTCGGCGGGGGCGTCGACGGCCAGCGGCAACAGGACACCGCCGGAGATCGGCGTGCGCGCCAGCAGCGGGCCGGGCTCCGGCACCGCGGCGCCGAGGCCGTGCAGGAGCGCCCTGGCTCGCAGCGAGAGCTGCTCGGAGAAGTTCACGGTCTGCGTCATCGGTACTCTGCTCACCTTCTGCTGTTTGGTACGACTCACGGAAAAGTTCGGGAGAATTCGGTGGGGAACGGAAAGAAGTTTTCCCCGCGCGAGCCCCACGCTGCGTTAGCCTTCGCTGATGGCGGATACACCGGCTCGACCCCAGCTCGATGACATCGATCGACTATTGATCAAAGAACTGATGGCAGACGGCCGCGCCACATTGTCGAATCTGGCGGAGAAGGCCAGTCTCTCGGTCTCCGCGGTGCAATCGCGGGTGCGCAGGCTCGAAGCGCGCGGCGTGATCCGCGGATACGCGGCGCAGGTGGACCCCGAAGCGCTCGGGCACTTGTTGTCGGCGTTCGTCGCGATCACTCCTCTCGACCCGTCCCAGCCCGATGACGCGCCCGCCTTGCTGCAGCACATCCCCGGCATCGAGGGGTGCCACTCGGTAGCGGGCGAGGAGAGCTACGTCCTGCTGGTTCGGGTGGCCTCGCCTCGGCATCTGGAACATCTGCTGCAGGAGATCAGGGCCACGGCCAATGTGCACACCCGCAGCACCATCATCCTGCAGACATTCTATGACAGGTAGTGATCTTCCGTAATTTGATTCGTGATTCCGTAGAACTTCCGTAAATATTTGCGTATCGTCGGTTTCATGACCATCGAACTGGAGCGCCCTGGCGCGGCGGTCATCCCCGCCGACCGGGTCCACGAAATCCTGTCCTCGCACATCCTCGCGGACGGTTTCGAGCTTGTGCTCGACCTACACGAGTCGCACGGTCGCACGCTCGTCGACGAACGTGACGGCACCAGCTATCTCGACATGTTCGGCTTCTTCGCCTCCAACGCGCTGGGAATGAACCATCCCGCGCTGGCCGGCGACGAGAGCTTTCTCGCCGAGCTGGCCAACGCCGCACTGAACAAGCCGAGCAACTCCGATATCTATACCGTCGAGATGGCCCGCTTCGTCGACACCTTCGCCCGCGTGCTCGGTGATCCGCGCCTGCCGCACCTGTTCTTCGTCGACGGTGGCGCGCTCGCGGTGGAGAACGCGCTGAAAGTCGCTTTCGACTGGAAGAGCAGGCACAACGAATCGCACGGTCGCGCACCGGAACTCGGTACCAAGGTGCTGCACCTGACCGGCGCCTTCCACGGGCGCAGCGGTTATACGTTGTCGCTCACCAACACCGACCCGGTCAAGACCGCGCGATTCCCGAAATTCGATTGGCCGCGCATCGACACACCGCACACTTTCGCGGGCCCCGACATCGCCGCCCTCGAAACGCGGGCGCTGGCCCAGGCCGAACGGGCCTTCGCCGACAACCCGCACGACATCGCCTGCTTCATCGCCGAACCGATCCAGGGCGAAGGCGGTGACCGTCATCTGCGGCCGGAATTCCTCGCCGCCATGCAGCGGCTGTGCCACGCCAACGACGCGCTGTTCATCCTCGACGAGGTGCAGACCGGCGTCGGCCTGACCGGAACCACCTGGGCCTTCCAGCAATTGGATGTCGCGCCCGATGTGGTGGCCTTCGGCAAGAAGACCCAGATCTGCGGAATCATGGCGGGCGGCCGGGTCGACGAGGTGGTCGACAATGTCTTCCGGGTGAGCTCACGGCTCAACTCCACCTGGGGCGGCAACCTCACCGACATGGTGCGCACCCGGCGCATTCTCGAAGTGCTGGAACGGGATCGGCTGATCGAGGGCGTGGCACCGCTCGGCGCGTTCCTGCTCGACCGGCTCGGCAAGCTGGCCGCCGCGCACCCGGACGTGGTCAGCGAGGCGCGTGGGCGTGGGCTGATGTGCGCGGTGACGCTGGCGACGCCGCAGCTGCGTGATCGGGTGGTGACGGAACTGCGCGAACGTGAGCATGTGCTGCTGCTCGGCACGGGGGAGCGCGGCATCCGCTTCCGTCCGCCGCTGACGGTCACCGAGGACGAGCTGAGTCAGGCCGTCGACGCGCTGGACGCGGTACTCACGCGAGAACACGGGTAACTCGTCGGGCACCGGCTGACTTGACCGACATCTCACCGCCAGCCGCGTAACCGAGCCTCCCCGCGCCTCAATCCGGCCGAGATACGCGGGGAGGCGGAACAGTCAGTCCGAGTGCGCCCGCGACGAAACGGTGGACCGAGGCCAGACCGGCGGCCAGTGCCTCGTCCTCGCCGGGACGAGCCCAGCCGGTGACCGCCGCGGTGGCGTCGGGGCCGGGCGTCACGCCGATCTCGGCGACCATCTCGGCCGTCGTCGGAACGCAGACCGCCCAGGAGAAGTGCGACTCGTCCGCCCACTGCGCCGACCGGGTGGCCACGTAGCCGGGATCGGTGATGCCGCCGTCGGCCAGCGCGGGTCGGTCGTCGATGCGCTCGTCGGCGCGCAGCGCGCGCAGATACCAGGACCCTGCGTTGATCTCGATCGGTTCCACGCGAGCAGCCTAGTGTTCGACCGCTGGGCCATGGCCGCCGACCGCTGCCGAAGCCGCACGCGGGCGGCGGCTCCGGGCACGGGCCCAGGTGTCGTCGGCCGAGCCGGAATCAGGCTGTGCGGAGGGTGCCGCCACCGAGCAGGGAGTGAACCGCGGTGCGGCCGATGTCGAGCGCGCGGGTGAGCAGGTCGGTGTCGCGGGCCGCGCTGTCGATGGCGGGGGAACCGGCGGGTGGGTGGACCTGGAGGACATGATCGCCGAGGCCGTCGAGGTAGCTGTCCTCCATCGCCTGCTGACCCGGCCGCTTGCTCCACGCCCGGAACGCACCGGGCGCGATGGCACGCATGTAGCCGCCGCCGACCACCCGGTGCAGCAGGGGCGCGGGCGGGCGGACTTCATCGGTCCGGCGGGTGCGCAGGACCAGGGCGTGGGTGGTGCCCGCGGCCACGGCGGTGCGGATCGGGACGGTTTCGGTGAGGCCGCCGTCGAAGTAGCTGCCACCCGCGAGGGCGACCGGTGGCCCAGCCAGCAGCGGAAGGCCCGCAGAGGCCCGCAGCGCCGTCATGAGGCTCTGTTTGTCGGTGATGTAGGGCCCGAGGTCCACCGACTGCCCGGTGCGGATATCGGTCGCGATGGGGTGGAAGGTGGTGGGGTTGGCCAGAATCGCGGGGAAGTCCATCGGTTCGATGCCGTCGTACACGCGATGCACGAGATAGTGCAGATCGAACACGGGGCGACCGCGGAAGATGCGTACCGGATCGACCACGCGGCGCATGATCGCCGGATCGGTCCACGACCGCATCCCCGTCGCCGCGCGCCCGCACAGCAACCAGGCGCCGTTGATCGCCCCGGCCGACGTGCCGTACACGGCGTCGAACACCTTCGCCAGACCCAGTTCCTCGAGCGCCTGCACCATGCCGCTGGAATACACACCGCGGCTGCCACCGCCCTCGATCACCAGCGCGAGGCGATTGCCGTCAGTACGGCTACCGGTTTCCCGGCGAGCCTGGATGACCTCGGCCACCGTTGCCGAACCCGGCGTCGAGAGCGGGTCCAGATCGGTGTGCGCAGTACTGGTCACCCGACCCACGATACGACAGAAGCAGGTCACCCAGCCGGGCGAGACGCATGATCTTCCGCGCCCGTTCACCGATCCGTCTCCGCGGTGCCGGACACGAATCCGTCAGCTCGGTTCCTCGCGGCCGCTCGGCGAACGACAACGGGCGCCGGTCCGTGGAGACCGACGCCCGTTGTGGACAGCTAGCTGTTGTCTACTTGATCTCCGCCAGGACCGTGCCCTGGGTGATCGCCGCACCCGCCGCGACGGCGAGCCCGGTGACGACACCGGCCTTGTGCGCGTTGACCGGGTTCTCCATCTTCATGGCCTCGAGCACCACGATCAGGTCACCCGCCTCGACGGTCTGGCCCTCTTCGACCGCGACCTTCACGACGGTGCCCTGCATCGGCGCGGTCACCGCGTCACCCGACGCGGCACCGGCACCGGCGCCGCCACGCTTGCGCGCCTTCGGCTTCTTGCGCACCACACCGTTGCCCGCCGAACCGGCCGCACCGCCACCGAGGGTGAACTGACCGGGCAGCGACACCTCGACGCGACGTCCGCCGACCTCGACGACAACCTTCTGCCGGGGCAGATCGTCGTCGTCATCGTCGGACACGCCACCGGCGGTGTACGGCTCGACGGTGTTCTTCCACTCGTTCTCGATCCACTTGGTGTAGATGTCGAACTTCTCGCCGTCGCCGATGAAGGCCGGATCCTCGATGACCGCGCGGTGGAACGGGATCACCGTCGCCAGACCCTCGACCTCGAACTCGGCCAGCGCGCGGCGGGCACGCTGCAGCGCCTGCTCACGGTTCTCGCCGGTGACGATCAGCTTGGCCAGCATCGAGTCGAACTGACCGCCGATGACGCTGCCCTGGACCACACCGGAGTCGACGCGCACACCGGGGCCGGTGGGCTCGCGGTAGACGTTCACCGGGCCGGGAGCGGGCAGGAAGCCGCGACCGGCGTCCTCGCCGTTGATCCGGAACTCGAACGAGTGGCCACGCGGGGTGGGGTCTTCCTTGATCGACAGTTCCTCGCCGTTGGCGATCGCGAACTGCTGACGCACCAGGTCGATGCCCGCGGTCTCCTCGGTGACCGGGTGCTCCACCTGCAGGCGGGTGTTCACCTCGAGGAACGACACGGTCTCGCCCTGCACCAGGTACTCCACGGTGCCCGCACCGTAGTAGCCCGCCTCGCGGCAGATGCGCTTGGCCGACTCGTGGATCGCGGCGCGCACCTTGTCGGACAGGAACGGCGCGGGCGCCTCCTCGACGAGCTTCTGGAACCGGCGCTGCAGCGAGCAGTCGCGGGTACCGGCGACGACCACGTTGCCGTGCTGGTCGGCGATGACCTGGGCTTCGACGTGGCGGGCCTTGTCGAGGTACTGCTCGACGAAGCATTCGCCGCGACCGAAGGCGGCGATGGCCTCGCGGGTCGCCGACTCGAACAGCTCGGGGATCTCCTCGATGGTGTGGGCGACCTTCATGCCGCGGCCACCGCCACCGAACGCGGCCTTGATGGCCACCGGGACGCCGTATTCCTTGGCGAACGCGACGACCTCGTCGGCGTTCTTGACCGGGTCCTTGGTACCCGCGGCCATCGGCGCCTTCGCCTTCTCGGCGATGTGGCGCGCGGTGACCTTGTCACCGAGGTCGCGGATGGACTGCGGCGACGGGCCGATCCAGATCAGCCCGGCGTCGATGACGGCCTGGGCGAAGTCGGCGTTCTCGGAGAGGAAACCGTAACCGGGGTGGATCGCGTCGGCGCCGGACTTGGCCGCGGCGTCGAGGATCTTGTCGAACACGAGGTACGACTCGGCAGAGGTCTGACCGCCGAGGGCGAACGCCTCGTCGGCGAGCTTCACGAAGGGAGCGTCGGCATCGGGCTCGGCGTACACCGCGACGCTGGTGATTCCCGCGTCCTTGGCAGCCCGGATCACGCGAACCGCGATCTCGCCGCGGTTAGCTACGAGTACCTTCGTGATCCGTGCGCTGGCATGGCTGGGCACTGAGCCTCCTGTGTGCAATCTTTGGTCGCGTCGGGGAACGGGTCGCCGGTTAGGCCCCGTGCCCGGTATCGACAACTTTCGTCTCGGGCGAGTGTAGGCAGTGTGCCAACCCTGCTCGAACTCGGCTAGCCCTACTGTCGAGTAGGTCGCAGGTCACACTACGCGGCGTCCAGTGATGTGAACATGTTTCAAATGATCCGATTCGCGACACCTGGTTCGGTGCCCGTGACGATCGGTACCCGCACCGAGTTGCCCCATTCGATCCACGATCCGTCGTAATTGCGCACCGACCTGCGGCCGAGCAGGAATGTCAGGACGAACCAGGTGTGGCTGGACCGCTCGCCCACCCCGCTGTAGACAACCAGGTCGTCGGCGGGAAGCGTGCCGTAGACCTCGTCCAGGTCGGTGCGGGAGCGGAAGCGGCCGTCGATCGTGGCGGCCTCGGTCCACGGGATGTTCACCGCCGTCGGCACGTGCCCGCCGCGCAGGGCGGCGTACTCCTGGTTGCGCGGTTTGTCCTCGAGCTCGCCGGAGTACTCCTGCGCCGAGCGCACATCGACGAGGGGTTCGCCGAGTCTGGCGAGTACGTCCTCGCGGAACGCGCGGGCGGTCGTGTCGTCGCGCGTGACCTCGGGGTAGTCGCTGGGTGTGGGGTAGGGCTGGTCGAATGTGGTGTCGCGTTCCTCGGAGATCCAGGCGTCGCGGCCGCCGTCGAGCAGGCGCACGTCCTCGTGGCCGAACAGGGTGAAGATCCAGGCGGTGTGCGCGGCCTGGGCGTTGCCGCGGTCGCCGTAGATCACGATCGTGTCGTCGCGCTCGATGCCCTTGGCGCGCATCAGCTCGGTGAAGCGCTTGCCGTCGACATAATCGCGGGTCACCGGGTCGCTCAGGTCGCCGCGCCAGTCGATCTTGACCGCGCCTGGGACATGGCCGATGTCATAGAGCAGGATGTCATCGTTGGACTCGATGATTCGTAAACCACGCACGCCGATGTTTGCGGACAGCCATTCTGTGGTTACCAATCGATGCGGGACTGCGTAGGAACCGAAGGCGGGGTGCGGATCCGGGGCGACGGGCACGGTGTGGTCCTTCACGCGAGTTGGGTGGGTGCGACCACTGTGTGGTCGCAGCCGATGGTAAGTGTGTGGTGGCACATCACGAATCGACACAATGGGCGAATAAAGCGCACGGATGTCCGATAAAGTCTCTGGAGAGGAGGGGTGAGCTATGTCCGATTCTTGGCCGCGACGGCGACTGCTCGCGATCCTACGTGGCGCCACCGAGCCCCTCGATGCCCAGGAACTGGCCCGCATCACCGGACAGCACGTCACCACCGTCCGATTCCACCTCGACGTCCTCACCCGCGAATCGCTGGTTCGCCAGTTCCAGCAACCGCCACGCGGCCGCGGCCGACCGCGCATCGGCTATCGCGCGGTGCAGCGCTCGGTGGGATATCAGGAGCTCGCGCAGGTACTGGCAGACCATCTCGGCCCCGATCCGATCGCCCGTTCCGCCGCCGCCGTGGCCGCTGGTCGCGCCTGGGGTGCCCGGATGGACATCGGCACCCAGCCGGTGGAAACCCTCGCCGACGCCAGGGACATCACCATGTCGCTGATGTCGGAGCTCGGGTTCGCACCCGAGAAGGAACCCGCCGGTGAGACCTCCGAGCACGTCCAGATCAACCTGACGGCCTGCCCGCTGCGTGAACTGGCCCGCTCACACGCCGAAGTGGTGTGCGGCGTGCACATGGGGCTCATGCGGGAGGTGCTCGAACGCAACGGCGCCCGCGGCCGGGTGGACGTGCAGCTGCACCCCTTCGTCGAGCCCGAGCTGTGTACGGCCCGGCTCGATCTGACGATGGCCGCGCCCGACCGCACCCCGGCCGTGGAGCCGGGGGATGAGCACGTGATCGCGCCGTCAGTCCCGCGGATCCCGCCACAGTTGCGTGACACCGACACCGACGTCTTCGAGCAGCCGGCGCAACAGCGGTAGTCCGATCCCGATGACGCTGGACGGATCGCCTTCGATCCGGTCGACGAACCAGCCGCCCAGCCCGTCCAGGGTGAACGCCCCCGCGACCTTCAGCGGCTCGCCCGACGCGATATAGGTATCGAGCTCATCCGGCGTCGGCTTCGCGAAATGCACCGTGGTACTGCTGCATTCGGCCGACTCGGCGACGATTTCGCCGTCGTGCAGCCGCAGCACGCAGTGCCCGGTGATCAGATCCGCGCTGCGGCCCGCCATCGTGGCCCAGCGCTCGCGCGCCACCTCCGGGGTGTGCGGTTTGCCTTGGAGCTGCCCGTCGACGAGCAGCATCGAATCGCAGCCGACGACGACACAGTCGGCACCGAATTCGGGAATCGACGCGGCGACGTCGGCCGCCTTGGCACGAGCCAGGGCGACGACGACATCGTACGAGGAGGTACCGGCGGGCAGAGCCGCCGACACCGCGTCCTCGTCTACACCCGAGACCCGCACCACGGGATCGATGCCCGCGGTGCGCAGGATCCCGAGCCGGGCAGGCGACGCCGACGCCAGAATCAGCCTGGTCACCGCAGCAGCGGCTCCGGTGACCGCCGCACCAGCTTCGGTCACCTCAGCGCAGGTGCGACAGCATCGGGTACACGTACGGCGAGAACGGGTTCGTGCCCCGATGCATCATCGTCGATGTGCCCCATGCGTCGGCCGGTCCGTTCGATCCGCCGACGGGTGCGTCGGCCGTCGCCGCGCTCAGCACGGCGACCAGAGCCGCGATGTCCTGATCGGTGGGCGAGCCCTTGAGAATACGGAACAGTGGTTCGCCCGCGGCGTCGACGGTGGCCTGCGCCACCGTGCCCGCCGGCAGGTCGACCTCTTCGACGAGTGGTTCGACGACGAGCTCGAGCTCGGCGACTGTCAACACGTCTTCTTCTGCCACAGTTGTCACAGTGCCAGATCCTTCCTGCACTTACTTCGCTTCACAGCGCGGTTGACGCGATCATTCCCGGTGTGGCCGCGCCGATCAATAGTTGTCTTCCACAACAAGTGTGCGCGGCCTATCCGGGATATCGCGTTTTCAGAGCGGAATGTTGCCGTGTTTCTTCGGCGGCATGGTCACCATTTTGCGCTCGAGGAGCCGCAGCGCCGACACGATCTGGCCACGGGTGTGTGAGGGCGGGATGACCGCGTCCACGTAGCCGCGCTCGGCGGCGACGTACGGGTTCACGAGAGTGTCCTCGTACTCGTTCTGCAGCTCGAGGCGCAGCGCATCGACGTCGTCGCCGTTCTTGGCGGCTTCGAGCAGCTGCTTGCGGTAGACGAATCCGACAGCGCCGGAGGCGCCCATCACGGCGATCTGGGCGGTGGGCCATGCCAGGTTCACATCGGCGCCCATGTGCTTGGAACCCATGACGTCGTAGGCGCCGCCGTAGGCCTTGCGAGTGATGATCGTGATCTTGCCCACAGTGGCCTCGCCGTAGGCGTAGAGCAGCTTCGCACCGCGGCGGATGATGCCGTTGTATTCCTGGCCGGTGCCGGGCAGGAAGCCGGGCACGTCCACCAGGGTGATGATCGGGATGTTGAAGGCGTCGCAGGTGCGCACGAAGCGCGCGGCCTTCTCCGAGGCGTCGATGTCGAGGCAGCCGGCGAACTGGGTCGGCTGGTTGGCGACGATGCCGACGCTGCGCCCGTCCACCCGGCCGAAGCCGCAGATGATGTTCATCGCGCGCTCGGCCTGGACCTCGAGGAACTCGTCGTCGTCGAGCAGCCGGCGGATGACCTCGTGCATGTCGTAGGGCTGGTTCGGCGAGTCCGGGATGATCGTGTCGAGCTCGATGTCCTCGTCGGTGAGGGCATCCTCGATCGCACCGTTGATCGGGTCGGTCGGAGCGTGGCGCGGGGCCTCTGCGCGGTTGTTGCTCGGCAGGTAGCTCAGCAGGTCCTTGACGTAGTCGAGGGCATCCTGCTCACCGGAGGCCACGTAGTGGGCCACGCCGGACTTCACCATGTGGGTGTGCGCGCCACCCAGGTCCTCCATCGAGACCTCTTCACCGGTGACGGTCTTGATCACGTCGGGCCCGGTGACGAACATCTGCGAGGTCTGATCGACCATCACCACGAAGTCGGTGAGCGCGGGGGAGTACACGTGACCACCGGCGGCGGCGCCCATGATCAGCGAGATCTGCGGGATCACGCCGGAGGCCTGCACGTTGCGGTGGAAGATCTCGCCGTAGAGCCCGAGGGAGACGACACCCTCCTGGATACGCGCGCCCGCGCCCTCGTTGATGCCGACCAGCGGACGGCCGGTCTTGATCGCCAGGTCCATCACCTTGACGATCTTCTCGCCGTAGACCTCGCCGAGCGAGCCACCGAACACGGTGACGTCCTGCGAGAAGATACACACGTCGCGGCCGTCGATGGTGCCGTAGCCGGTGACGACGCCGTCACCGAGCGGGCGGTTGTGCTCCAGGCCGAAATTCACGCTGCGGTGCTTGGCGAGGGCATCGAGTTCGACGAAGGAGCCTTCGTCGACCAGGGCGAGGATGCGCTCACGCGCGGTCATCTTGCCCTTGGCGTGCACCTTGTCGACCGCGGTCTCACCCATCGGGTGTTGCGCTTCTTCCAGCCGATTCCGCAGATCAGCCAGCTTCCCGGCGGTGGTGTGGATATCGGGGGCGCCCGCCGATTCCGATGCGGGCTGCTGCTGGACACTCGTCATGGGTTGCGAGTGTAACGAGTGACACCTCCGCGCACCACGGCAGTCTCGCTTACCGGCCAGTAGAGAAACCCCAGCTAGCTATGGTCATGACCGTTCACAGAGAACTCCAGTAACCTGCCGAGAATGAACAGGGCACCCATCGATGTACAGGGTCTGCGCAGCTCGCCGGGCCTGTCGTTCTACGACCGGATCGATGTAGTCGAATCGACCGGATCGACCAACGCCGACCTGGTTGCTCGCGCCGCCGACCCGTCCGCCGATCGTCAGGCTCTGCTCGCCGAGGAGCAGGTGAGCGGTCGCGGCAGACATGCCCGCACGTGGGTGAGTCCGCCCCGCGCGCAGATCTCGCTGTCGATCCTGGTGCGCCTGCCCGGCATCGATCCCGCCGCGCTCGGCTGGTTGCCGTTGCTCACCGGCATCGCGGTGGTCGACGCACTGCGTGGCACGGCTGGTGTCGCACCGGAATTGAAGTGGCCCAACGATGTTCTGCTCGACGGCCGCAAACTCGCGGGCATCCTGGCCGAGGTCGCCGCGACCGGCATCGCGCCCGCGGTGGTGGTCGGCATCGGAATGAACGTCGACCTCGCCGAATCGGAACTGCCTGTCGCCCATGCGACTTCGCTGAGCTTGGCCGGTGCGACCGACGTCGACCGCACCGCGCTGGTCGCGGCGATCCTGGCGGAGTTCTCGCGCCGCTTCACCGCGTGGGAGCGGTCGGGCTGGAACACCGTCGATCTGGTGGCCGAATACCGTGAGCGATGCGCCACCATCGGCATGGAAGTGCGTGCCGAACTGCCCGGCGGGACGGTGCTCACCGGGGTGGCGAGCGATGTCGACGACACCGGGCGGCTGCTCATCGGTGAGCGGGCGGTATCGGCCGGCGACGTTTCCCACCTGCGCGGACAGTACTGACGACGGGCCCGGAGCCGGGCCCGTCGCCGAGACGGATCAGTGTGCGGCCGCACCCGCGGTCGCGCGCTCGGCCACCTCGCGCTCGCGCGCCAGCAGCCGGTCGCGCTGCTCCTCGAACCGCAGCACATCCTTCTCCAGCTTGTCGATGAACAGCGCGAGTTCATCGCGCGCTGCCTCACCGCGCGCACCGAAGTCGTTGCGGTCGAAGACGTTCCACTGCTTGAGCACCGGCCGCACCACCTCGTCGAGGTGCTGGCGCAGGTCGTAGATGCCGTGCTTGGCCATCAGCACGCCGTTGCGCCGCCAGTTGGGCATGCCCGCGCCCGGCATCTGGAAATTGGTGAGCACCTTGGTGATCGCGGGCATCGCCTGGTCGGGGGCCAGGTCGAGCGCCGCCGCGCACAGGTTGCGGTAGAAGATCATGTGCAGGTTCTCGTCGGTGGCGACGCGGGCCAGCATCTTGTCGGCGATCGGGTCGTCGCAGACCCGACCGGTATTGCGGTGGCTCACCCGGGTGGCCAGCTCCTGGAACGTCACATACGCGACGTTGACCAGGAATCCACCCCAGTTCGCCGGTGCGTGCGCGCCCTGGGTCATGTGGACCATCCGCGCTTCCTCCAGCGCCACCGGGTCGACGCCGCGGGTGACGACGAGGTAGTCGCGGATCACGATGCCGTGGCGGTTCTCCTCGGCGGTCCAGCGGCCCACCCAGGTGCCCCACGCGCCGTCGAGGGAGAAGTTCTCGGCGATCTCGCGGTGGTAGGACGGCAGGTTGTCCTCGGTGAGCAGATTGGTGATCATCGCCGCCTTGGCGACATCGGTGAGCCTGGATTGTGATGGCTCCCAATCGCTTCCGCCCATCGCGGCGAAATTGCGGCCTTCCTCCCACGGCACGTAATCGTGCGGATTCCAGTCCTTGGCGATGGAAAGGTGCCGGTTGAGGTTCTGTTCGGCCACTGGTTCGAGGGCCGTGAGGATTTCGAGCTGAGTCAGATCTTCGGTCACGCGTGCCTCCACTGTCGGTATCGAGCAAGCAGATAAGGGCAAAACCTGGCATCTAGCGTGTAATCCACAGTATCGCCTCGGCCGTGGCATCGAGAAATGCGGTGCGACTGTCGCAGAACCCGACGTCCCAGCGCGGTACTGTTCGGTCATGGGTTACCCGGAGGATGTCCTCGCGCCCGACGAGCAGTTGATCCTGCACCGCCACCCACACTGGAAGATGTTGGTGTGGCCCATCGTCACTCTCATCGTCGTGACCGCGATCGCCGGATTCCTCGGCGGCCTGGCCTGGCGCAACACCACCGGTCACGTGCGCACGGTGTTGCTGATCCTGATCGGGCTGGCCTGGCTCGGGCTGGTCGCGTGGCGGGTCGTCGCGCGCGTGATCGCCTGGAAGTCGACGCATTTCATCGTCACCGGTCGGCGGGTGCTGGTGCGCCAGGGCGTGCTCACCCATACCGGCATCGATATCCCGCTCAGCCGGATCTCCAGTGTGCAGTTCCGCCACGGTCTGCTGGACCGGGCGCTCGGCACCGGCACCCTGATCATCGGCTCCTCCTCGGAGGAGCCGCTCGAGTACGACGACGTGCCCCAGGTCCAGCAGGTCCATTCGCTGCTCTACCACCAGGTCTTCGAGGCGGGACGGTCCGCCAACGAGCAGCACTGGGGCGGCGGCTACCGGTGAGCTGCCCGTCCTCGCTGATCAGAAACATTTAACCTGTGCAGATGACCGCTGTTCTGCTGGCCGAAGACGACGAGGCGATCGCCGCACCCCTGTCGCGTGCACTGGGGCGTGAGGGCTACACCGTCACCGTCGAACGCTTCGGCCCGGCGGTGTTGCGACGTGCCCTCGAGGGCAACCACGACCTGCTGATCCTCGATCTGGGTCTGCCCGGCATGGACGGGCTGGAGGTGTGTCGGCAGGTGCGTGCGAGCGGGGCCGATCTGGCCGTGCTGATGCTCACCGCCCGCACCGACGAGGTCGACTTCGTCGTCGGCCTCGACGCGGGCGCCGACGACTACGTGGGCAAACCGTTCCGGCTGGCCGAACTCCTCGCCCGCGTGCGAGCCCTGTTGCGGCGCAGCGGAATCGGGGACGACGCGGTGGAGGTCGGCGCGATCCGGCTCGAACCCGCGGCGCGGCGGGTGCTGGTCAACGGGGCCGAGGTGAACCTGGCCAACAAGGAGTACGAGCTGCTCAAGGTCCTCATCGACCGGGCGGGCCAGGTGGTGGCGCGCGAGACCATCCTGCGCGAGGTCTGGGGCGACGCCGACCTGCGCGGCTCCAAGACGCTCGACATGCACATGTCCTGGTTGCGTCGCAAGATCGGCGACGAGGGCCCGATGGCGGAGCGCCGCATCGTCACCGTGCGCGGTGTGGGGTTCCGGCTCAATACCGACGGCCCCACCTCGCACCGAGGCTGACGCCGCAGTGCGCCGTCGCATCCTGCGCTCGATCCTGACCGTGCTGACCATCACCACGGTGGTGCTCGGCGTGCCGCTGATCTACACCGCGTGGCTGTGGGTCGAAGACATCACCCGCAACGATCTGCAGAGTCGCCTCGACCGGATCTCGACCGAGGTGATCGCCCAGGAACGGGTCGACGGGACCGTCCACGACGGTCTCGACGTGCGCGCCATGAGCGCGCTGGTCCCCGAGGGCGGCAAGCTCACCATCGTCTATCCGGCCCCGCACGACAATGCCGCGCGCACCGATATCGGCGTCGCGGAGGTGGCGGATCCGCTGGTCGAATCGCTGTCGATGGGCACGTCCGGTTCGCTGCGGCTCGAGGTGCCCGCCGGGCCGATGCATTCCCGGCAGGAGCAGGCGGTCGCCGCGGTGGCGCTGGCCGTGCTCGCCTCGCTGGGTGCGGCGTTCTCGGTCGCGGTGGTGACCGCGCGCCGCGTCGCCGACCCGCTGCGCGATGTGGCCGCCAGGGCGGCCCGGCTGGCGATGGGTGACTTCCGGCCCGATCCGCGCCGACACGGCATCGCCGAACTGGACCGGGTCTCCGATGTGCTCGATTCGGCGACCGTCGAGATCGCCGGCCGCCTGCAACGCGAGCACGCGCTGGTGGCCGACGTTTCCCACCAGCTACGCAGCCGCCTGACCGCCGTTCGCCTGCGCCTGGACGAGTTGTCCACCCACGCCGACCCCGAGGTGGTGCACGAGGCCGAGGAGGCGATGGCGCAGGTCGACCGGCTCACCGACGCCATCGACGACCTGGTCCGCGCCTCCCGCGACGAAGACGCCACCGACCGCGATCCGGTGCCGGTGATGGCGGAACTGCGCGGTGTCGTCACCGAGTGGACCCACCCGTTCCACGAGACCGGGCGCGAACTGCTGCTGCTCGGCGACGAGTCCCTACAGGCCCCGATCACCGGTTCGCGGCTGCGCGAGGCGGTCGCGGTGCTGGTCGACAATGCCCTGATGCACGGCGGCGGCACCTGCACGATCTCGGTGCGTACGGTCCCGACGATGAGCTCTCGCGACCCGCTGATCTGCGTGGAGGTGTCCGACGAGGGCGAGGGTGTGCGCGACGAACTGGCGCCGCACATCTTCGATCGTGGGTTCTCAGCGGGCGGGTCGACCGGTGTCGGTCTGGCGCTGGCCCGCGCGCTGGTCGAGGCCGACGGCGGTCGGCTCGAGCTGCAGCGTCGCCGTCCGGCCCTGTTCGCGGTGTTCCTGGGTTCCAAGCTCAACCGCCCGCAGAACGCGACCCTGACCGAGCCGCGCTGACTCAGGCTCGGCCGAGGTGCTCTTCTTCGACCAGTTCCTCGAACTCGGCCACGATCTCGTCGATCTCGTCGGGGAACACCCAGCGCCGCATCGCCCAGAAACGGAACGCCATCTGCAGCAGGTTGCCGATGATGAACGCGCTGAAGAAATCGGCCACGTTCGCGACGACGAAGCTCACATGGGGTTCGCGCAGATCGAGCCCGTAGATCGAGATCCACAGCGGGATATTGGCCAGGACCACCCCGATCCCGCTCACCGCGAAGAACAGCAGCGCCTCGTGATGCTTCTCCCGGCCGCCCCGATTCTTGAACGACCATTCTCGGTTGAGGATGTAGGAAGCGATCACCGCCACCACGCCCGAGATGATCTTGGCGGTGAGCGGCTTGTCGGCGAGAATCGTCCATTTCAGGAGGTAGTACAGGCCGCTGTCGATCACGAACGTCGTGGCGCCGACGAGGGCGAATTTGATCAGCTCTTTATGCCTGATCGCGATTTCTCGCAGGCGCGGGGGAAGGACGCTGACCACGTCGTCGACGATTGACACGAGTTCTGAGTGTACCGGTCGCAAACATTCGCATTCGACATGACAACATTGCACGACGTGAGTGCACGTTCATTCGATCCGTCAGCCATGCCCACCGTCACGATGGTCGGTGGGGGTCAGCTCGCGCGTATGACGCACCAGGCCGCGGTAGCCCTGGGCCAGCGTCTACGGGTGCTCGCCGAGCGGCCGGACGACCCCGCCGCCCAGGTCACCCCCGACGTCGTGCTCGGCAGCCACGACGACCTGTCCGCGCTGCGAAAGGCAGCGCGCGGTTCGCACGCGCTCACCTTCGATCACGAGCACGTGCCGACCGAGCACCTCGACGTGCTGGTCGCCGAGGGCGTGAACGTGGCGCCGCCGCCGCAGGCGCTGATCTTCGCCCAGGACAAGCTGGCCATGCGCACGAAGCTGTCCGCGCTGGGTCTGCCGGTTCCGGCGTTCGTCGAGGTCGCCGCGCCCGCGGACGCGGTGGCCTTCGGTGACGAGCACGGCTGGCCGTTCGTGCTGAAGGCCGTGCGCGGCGGGTACGACGGTCGTGGCGTGTGGATGCCCGCCGACGCGGCCGAGGCCACCCGGTTGGTCACCGACCAGCTCGCGCACGGTGTGCAGTTGCTGGCCGAGTCGAAGGTCTCGTTGAAGCGGGAACTGTCGGCGATGGTCGCGCGGTCGCCGTTCGGGCAGGCCGCGACCTGGCCGGTCGTGGAGACCGTGCAGCGCAACGGTCAGTGCGCCGTGGTGATCGCCCCCGCCCAGGATCTGGACGAGGACCTCGCCGCGCGCGCCGAGACCATGGCGCTGGAGCTCGCCGCGGGTCTGGGTGTGGTGGGCGTCATGGCCGTCGAGCTGTTCGAGACCCACGACGGCGAGCTCCTGGTGAACGAGCTCGCGATGCGCCCGCACAACTCGGGCCACTGGGGCATGGACGGTGCCTGCACCGGCCAGTTCGAGCAGCACCTGCGCGCGGTCCTGGACTACCCGCTCGGTGATACGACGCCGCTCGCCCCGGTGACGGTGATGGCGAACATCCTCGGTGCGGCCGAGGCTCCCGAGATGTCGATGGACGAGCGCCTGCACCACCTGTTCGCCCGCCTGCCCGAGGCCAAGGTGCACCTCTACGGCAAGGGTGAACGGCCCGACCGCAAGATCGGTCACCTCAACGTCCTCGGTGACGACGCCATCGAGGTCCGGGAAAAGGCCGAGCGGGCGGCGCACTGGATGTCGCATGCCGTCTGGACCGACGGCTGGGACCCGCACGGCGCGTGACACCACTTCTGCCACCACAGTTTTCGACCCCTAAGGAACCCACGTGAGCACCAACGGACCCCAGGTCGGCCTGATCATGGGCAGCGACTCCGACTGGCCCACCATGGAAGCCGCCGCCGAGGCCCTCGCCGAATTCGGCATCCGCTTCGAAGTAGGCGTCGTCTCCGCCCACCGCACCCCCCAGCGCATGCTCGACTACGCCCGTGAGGCCGCGGGCCGCGGCCTGAAGGTGATCATCGCGGGCGCGGGCGGCGCCGCCCACCTCCCCGGCATGGTCGCCTCGGCCACCCCCCTCCCCGTCATCGGCGTCCCCGTCCCCCTCAAATACCTCGACGGCATGGACTCCCTCCTCTCCATCGTGCAAATGCCCGCAGGAGTCCCGGTAGCCACCGTCTCCATCGGCGGCGCCCGCAACGCAGGCCTGCTCGCAGCCCGCATCCTCGGCACCTCCGACGACTCCCTGCGCACCCGCATGGAACAGTTCCAGGCCGGCCTCGAGAAAATGGTCCTCGACAAAGACGAAGCCCTGCGCACCAAGCTCCTGGGCTGACGAGGTTCGTCGACGTCGGGTGAGGCGCTTGCGGAGCAGTGACTACGGTTGACGTCCGTGGCACACGATGATGCGGCGCAGTTTCGGCTTACGGTGGTTGATCAGGCGTTGCGGTTGTTCGCCGAGCGGGGGTACGAGGCGACGACGGTGGATGAGATCGCGGTGGCGGCGGGGATCTCGCGGCGGACCTTCTTTCGGCAGTTCCGGTCCAAAGAGGATGTGATCTTCGCTGATCACGAGTTCCAGCTCGCCTCGGCGCAGGAATTCCTGGAAGGGGTCGACGGGGATCCGTGGGAAGCGGTGTGCGAGGCCGTGATCGGGGTGTTCGAGCGGTTCACGCAGTGGCGCGACATCGCGGCGCGGCGGTATCAGGTGGTGCGGCGGGTGCCCGCGTTGCGCGAGCGCGAGATCGTGACGGTGTTCCGGTACGAGCGGCTGTTCACCGAGTTCCTGCGCGGCCGGTTGCCGGAGGTGCCCGATCTGGTCCGGGTGCAGTACACGGCCGCCGTCACCGCCACGCACAACTACTTGCTGCGGCGGATGGTGCGCGGCGAATCGGGGGCGGCGGTCGCCGATCTGCGCACTGAACTGGCCATGATCCCGCGCGGGCGCAGGGCGCCGAGCGAGTCCGACGACCTGGTGCTCGCCGTGTTCCCCCGCGACATGCCGCCACGCAAGGTGGCCGATCTACTCACCGCGCGCCTCGGTAACCTGTGAGCGCCACCCCGAGCCGAAGCGCTCAGCGGTGACACTGAGTGCCACCCATATATCCGCATGTAGCGATAGAGTGTCGCGCGTATAATCCTCAGTAGATTGGCACTGCGTGCCGACGCCACACGCGCTGTGAGACCGCAGCGATCACGACCACGACCAGGAGTGTGCCCCCGATGGCTGGTAACCCCGACTTCGATCTGTTCAAGCTCGAGGACTTCCACGACGAGCTGCGCGGCGCCATCCGCGGCCTCGCCGAGAAGGAAATCGCTCCTTACGCCAAGGACGTCGACGGCAACGCCCGCTTCCCGGAGGAGGCGCTCACCGCGCTGAACGCCGCGGGCTTCAACGCCGTGCACGTGCCGGAGGCCTACGGCGGCCAGGGCGCCGACTCGGTCGCCACTTGTATCGTGATCGAGGAAGTCGCCCGCGTCTGTGGCTCGTCCTCGCTGATCCCCGCCGTGAACAAGCTCGGCACCATGGGCCTGATCCTCAACGGCTCCGAAGAGCTCAAGACCAAGGTCCTGGCCGACATCGTCAACGGCGAGATGGCCTCCTACGCGCTGTCCGAGCGTGAGGCCGGTTCCGACGCCGCCGCGATGCGCACCCGCGCCAAGGCCGACGGCGACGACTGGATCCTCAACGGCTCCAAGTGCTGGATCACCAACGGCGGCAAGTCTTCCTGGTACACCGTGATGGCGGTGACCGACGCCGACAAGGGTGCCAACGGCATCTCCTCGTTCCTGGTCCACAAGGATGACGAGGGCTTCGTGGTCGGCCCGCTCGAGCACAAGCTGGGCATCAAGGGTTCGCCCACCGCCGAGCTGTACTTCGAGAACTGCCGCATCCCCGGCGACCGCATCGTCGGCGAGCTCGGCACCGGTTTCAAGACCGCGCTGCAGACCCTCGACCACACCCGCCCGACCATCGGCGCGCAGGCCGTCGGCCTGGCCCAGGGTGCGCTCGACGCCGCGATCGCCTACACCAAGGATCGCAAGCAGTTCGGCAAGACCATCGCCAGCTTCCAGAACACCGAGTTCATGCTGGCCGACATGGCCATGAAGATCGAGGCCGCCCGCCTGATGGTCTACACCTCGGCCGCCCGCGCCGAGCGTGGCGAGAAGAACCTCGGCTTCATCTCCGCCGCCGCCAAGTGCTTCGCCTCGGACGTGGCCATGGAGGTCACCACCAACGCCGTCCAGCTCTTCGGTGGCGCCGGCTACACCACCGACTTCCCGGTCGAGCGCATGATGCGCGACGCGAAGATCACCCAGATCTACGAGGGCACCAACCAGATCCAGCGTCTGGTGATGGCTCGTAACCTGCTCAAGGGCTGATTCCCCGCACCGACCGGGTGTTCCACATCGCCTACTCTTCCTCGTACAGGCCGTTTGCGAGGAGTAGGCCGGAGCACCCGGTCGATTGCTGTGTGGGCACGCGGGTTCGGGCCGCCGGCAGACGGCGTACGTATGTTGGGACGATGACTGTTGATGCACCTGGCGCGCGCCCGAAGGCTGCCGTAGCCGTCCAGGATCAGGACGTCGCACTAGCCGCGATCACCGGCGTGTTCGGAACTCTCGAAGCCGCACTCGCGGCAAAAGACGCAGACGCCTTCGACAGTGTCTTCACCGCCGATGTGGCTTTCATCAATCCGGCGGGCTCTGTCTTTCTGGGCTGGGATGAACTGCATGCCTATCACCGGACCGCACTGCGGAACAGCCCGGACGCCGAAGCGAATTACACGATTCTCGCCGTGCGCTTCCTTTCCGGTGGGCACGCGATCGTCACTGTCGAGCAGACACTACGCACCCCGAGTTTCTCGGTAACCAACTGCGGCACATGGGTTTTCACCGAACACAACGACACCTGGTGGGTCAGTTCGGTACACAACACGAATGTGGCGGGCAGTGCCGGATAGCTGTTACGGGACGAGGTCGGCGTATTCGGGATGTTCGGCGATATATTTTTCGACGTACCAGCAGGTGGGGATGATCTGGTAGCCGTGTTCGCGGGAGTCGTCGAGCCCGTATTTCACGACTTCGGCCGCTACTCCTCGGCCCCGGAACTCCGGAAACGTCATGGTGTGGTGGAAGTCGCGAACCCTGGGGTCTTCGCGTTCGGCGTAGTCGGCGTATCCCGCGAGGACATCGTCGTGGTAGATCTCGTAGCGGGTGTCGGCGACGTTGTGCTCGAGCCTGGTGGTCATGCCTCGGATGCTAACCCGGTCAGAGGACCGCGCCGGGGTTGAGGATGCCTTCGGGGTCGAGTGCGTCCTTGATGCGGCGGGTCAGGGCCATGACGTCGGGGCCGACCTGGTCGGGCAGCCAGGCCTTTTTCAAGCGGCCGACGCCGTGTTCGCCGGTGATGGTGCCGCCGAGGGCGATGGCCAGGTCCATGATCTCGCCGAAGGCGCGGTGGGCGCGTGCGGTGTTGTCGGGGTCGGTGGGGTCGTGCACGATCAGCGGGTGGGTGTTGCCGTCGCCCGCGTGCGCGATGAGCGAGACGAGCACGTCGTTGCGTTCGCCGATGGCGGTGACGCCGGCGATCAGGTCGCCGAGCCGGGGCAACGGCACGCCGACGTCTTCGAGCAGCAACGGCCCGATCTTCTCCACGGCGGGAATCGCGAATCGTCGTGCGGCGGTGAAGGCCTCACCTTCGGTGGCATCGGCGGTATGGAAAACCTCCGTCGCGCCGGCCTTCTCGCACAGGCCCACCATCACTTGCGCTTCGTGCGCGGCGAATTCGCCGGGGGCGTCGGAGCGGGCGACCAGCAGCGCGGCGGCGGTGCGGTCCAACCCCATCCGCATCTCGTCCTCGACGGCGTTGATCGCGACGGTGTCCATGAATTCGAGCATGGCCGGGCGCAGGGTCGAGGTGATCGCCAGGATCGCGTCGGTCGCCGCGGTGAGCGAGCCGAAACTGGCCACGACGGTCGACTGCGGAGGCTGTGCGGGCAGCAGGCGCAGGGTGAGTTCGGTGATCACGCCGAGCGTGCCCTCGCTCCCGACGAACAGTTTCGTCAGCGACAACCCGGCCGAGTCCTTGAGTCGCGGCCCGCCGAGCCGCACCACGGTCCCGTCGGCCAGCACCACTTCCATGCCGAGCACATAGTCGGTGGTCACGCCGTACTTCACACAGCACAGCCCGCCCGCGTTGGTCGCCGCGTTGCCGCCGATCGAGCAGATCTCGAACGAGGACGGGTCCGGCGGATACCACAGCCCCTCCGCGGCGACAGCCCGCTTCACCTCGGCGTTGAGCAGTCCGGGTTGCGCCACCGCGATCCGGGTCACCGCGTCGACGCTGATCTCCCGCATCAGCTCGGTGCTGAGCACGATTCCGCCGTCCACCGCGGTCGCCCCACCGGACAGGCCGGTCCCGGCCCCCCGCGGCACCACCGGGACCTTGTTCGCGTGCGCCCACCGCAGCGTGGCGGCGACATCGGCGGTACCGCGCGCCCGCACCACCGCCAGCGGCGTGCCGGCGTCGGGATCGCGCGCCCAGTCCTGTCGGTAGCCCGCCAGCAGATCGGGGTCGATGACGACCGCCCCGTCCGGCAACGCCGAAATCAACGAATCGAGGTCACCGCTGCGCTCGTCCACCTGTTCACGCTAACCCGCGCACCCCGTCCGTCGCGGGCAGTTCGTCCTGGTCGATCGCGGACCGGGCGCGCACGTGAACCACGCCGGGGCAGAAGAATGCCTGGTGATCGACCGGATGTGATGTGGGTCCGAACAAGGAAATCCGCGCATCGATGTGATCTGGCGCGCCCCGTTGGTATATACGCCGTCCAATCCGTCACAATGCCCTGACAGGGTGTGTTCGACGGTGAATCGCCTCGCCGCCCAGCGTGTTTCGAGTTCTGCTCCACGGGTGCGCGCCGCGCGCATCGATCATGCGACGTTGTTGCGCCGCACCGCTTTTCGTAGGGAGGACTGGCGATGATGAAGGAACCGCAGGACCGCGGCGAGCTGGTGGGTGCTCTGCTGGCCGCGGAGTTCGCCGACGCGGGCATCGACACCGAGGTGATGCGTCGTGTGCACACCGGCGCACATCACGAATGGCTGTCCGCGCTGGAGTCGACCGGGATGTTCGACGTCCGGGCGCTGGCCGAGATCGCCGCACGCTGGGCGGCCGACCCCGCGTTGCTGCGCGACGCTCTGCTCGCCGAGGCCGATGAGCTCACCCGCCGCCGCTGCCTCGCCGCGTGGGCCTCGTTCGATACTCGCCCGATCGCGGCGGTCAGCCGCTAGCCGCTCGGCCCACCCGTTTGCCGGTTGCTCACCCTGGCTTCATCTGCCGCTGGCAGGCTGGCCGCGTGCAGCATCAGGCGAGTGTCACCGAATCGGTGGCCGACCGGTTCACCCGTTGGTGTGCGGCGGTCGTCGCCCGGCTGCCGTGGGGGCTCGACCGGTATGTGCCCGCGACGTTCCTCGGCTTCGCGCTGATCAACAGCTTCACCTTCGGTGTCGACCTGCTGTTGCTCACACTGCTGCACGGCGGTTTCGGCTTGCCCGTCTGGCTGTCGATCACCCTCGCCTACATCGTGGCGTTCGGGCTGAGCTTCCTGCTCAATCGCACCTTCAACTTCCACTCCCACGCGCCGATGGGCAAGCAGGCCGCGGTGTATGTGGTGGTGGTCGTGGTGAACTACCTGGCGTTCATCCTCGGCGTCGGCTCGGGTCTCACCGCGCTCGGCCTGGAGTATCACCTGGCCAGGTTGCTCGCGGGCGGTTGTGAGGCCGTGTACATGTACTGCGCGATGCGCTGGCTCGTCTTCCGCCGCCGGTCGGCGGTGACGGCGACGACCGCCGCGTGATCGCGCGTCGGTGTGCCGGCGGCGTCAACCCCGGAGCACCTCGGTGCGATCGCCGTCGACGAGGACCACGTCGTCGTCGGTGAGCGCCCAGTGCGGGATGTCCTCGGCGACGCAGTGGGCCAGCATCGCGACGGAGTCGCCATCCGGGTCGGTGGGGGAGTCGAGGTGGACGATCAGGCGACGATCGACCACACCCAGTCCGTCCCACTGTGGTTCGATGCCGGTGGTGGGTAGCACCTCGGCGGGGTCGTCCATGGTTTCCAGCCCGTGCAGGTCGGGTCCGAGCAGGCACGCGCCCGCGCTGTAGCCCGCGTAGACCAGCGCGTCCTCGCGCAACAACGCGGGCAGCACGGAATCGGCTCCGCTGCGGGCGAATTGGGCGCGGAGAACGAACGTGTTGCCGCCGCGCACCCAGACCATCGGGAACCCGCGCAGGTGCCGTTCCAGCCGCTCCGGTTGCCCGGCGTACTCGCGCAGATCCAGCACGTCCGGCGAATAGCCCTGTTGCTCCAGCGGTTTCACATCGCTCGTCACCGCCGCCGACCAGGCATCGGGCCACGCGTCACACGCGTTCGGAATCACCGCGACGCGTCCCGGCGCACCGACGAGCCCGACGAGCCGGTCGGCGAAACCGCCGAATCTGTACGACGCCAGGAAGAGCCGCATCAGATAGTGAACGCCAGATTCTGTACGAGCCGCTCACCGAGCGCGGTATCACCCTCGACGACGACTTCGCCGGGGTGCCGGTCGGCGGTGGTGCGCCCGCCGCGTAGTCGCGCGAAAAGCCCGGAGTCCACACGGATCACGGTGGTCGGCTCTTCGGAAACCTCGTCGAGAACCGTTCCGCGCCCACCGGCGACCGACAGGTGTACCTGCCGGGTCACCGGACCGGTCAGGTCCAGTGTGATCAGCGAACCATCCGGCGCCTTGGCGCCTTTCACCACCGCACGGCCGAGACCGAGGGTCAGTTCGGTGAACGCGGCCTCGGCCCGCGCGCCACCCTCGGGCACGCTGCGCCCGATCCCGTCGGCGAGGTCGAGTTCGTGCATCCAGCAATCGAACAGCCGCACCCGCATGAACCGCCCGTAGGGGACCTGACCCACCGGTGAGACGGTCGGCGCCTGCCAGGCGTCGTCGTCCATGGCGGCCAGTGCCGCCCGGCGACGTTCGGTGGTCTCGTCGAACAGCGCGAGCAGCCGTTTCCCGGAGAGTGGGCGCAACCGGTCGACCCAGATCTCGTTGAGCACGGCCACTTCGTTGCGCACATGCGGCAGGGTTCGCACGTCGGTCTTGGGACGCAGGGGATCGTGCGGCGGCGGTGTCTCGCCGAGTAACCACGACTCGGTGCCGATCACGTGCGCGACCACGTCGAACAGGGTCCAGCCGGGCAGCGGAGACGTTCGGCGCCAAGCCTTTTCGTCGAGGTCGGTGACCAGCAGCGCGATGGCTTCCCACTGCTCGGCGAGCAGGTCGGTGAGTTGTTCGCGCCCCGGCGTCTCGATCATCCCTGTGCTCCTTCTGCTTCGCTCTGGTCGAGCGCGGTGAGGCCGGCGCGGATCGCCGCTGCGGTCGAATTCGGTTCGTGCGGGCGACGCAAGAGGAAACCCTTGGCGAAGGTGAGTTTGTCACCGTGCTTGCGCGGGACCACGTGCAGGTGGACGTGGCCGACGGTCTGGAACGCGGCGGTGCCGTCGTTGAGGATGAGGTTGGCACCGTCGCTCGCGAGCCCGCTCAGGCGCAGGGCACGGGCCAGACGGTGGCCGGTGCGGAAGATCCGGGCGCCGAGGTCGGGGTCGAGATCGTCGAGTTCGGTCGCGTGGACCTTGGGAACGATCAGGGTATGGCCACGGGTGATGGGACGGATGTCGAGGAACGCGCAGACCGCGTCATCGGAGTAGACCATGGTTGCCGGTGCGGCACCCGCCACGATCCGACAGAAGGCGCAGTCGTTCACGGCCTCGACCCTACGGTGTGATCTGGGTCGCGCAACAGCCCGAACCGGTCGCTACCATGACGCGCATCACGTCTCGCCGGATACGCGGGTGTTCGGCCTGGAGCCGGACGTCGAGGTCAGTAACCGACGTGGATGTGCGCTCTTGCATGTCCCCACCTGCGGTGACGAATCTCGGTGTGGGCACCGGCCGGTGTCCGCCGGGCCGGGAGCGGGTTGTCACTGCTGACGAGGGCCGCGGTGTCCGTTTTGTGGTCGTCAGTCCAGTTCTCCGTTGTGACGGGCATCTCCGCTAGGCTCACCGCGAGCCGAGTACAGTTGCCAGGATTTCAGTCGAACTTACTCACAGGTAACTTCGGCGCCCCGTTGTTCCCAGGCTCGAAGCCAGCACGAAAAGGAAGTCTGACTAGTGGAGACAACGCAAAACGTGGGCGAGGGTTCGCCGCGCGGAGCGCGTGTCGGAGTCGTTCGCGAGTCCGGCCCGGGTGAGCGGCGAGTCGCATTGGTGCCCAAGATCATCCCCGCCCTGTCCAAGCAGGGTGTCGAGGTGATCGTGGAAGCCGGTGCCGGCCTCGGCGCTCTCATTCCCGACGCTGCCTATGTAGAGGCAGGCGCGACCATCGGTGACCCCTGGTCGGCCGAGGTCGTCGTCAAGGTCGCCCCGCCCAGTGATGCCGAGGTGGGCAAGCTGTCCTCCGGGCAGACCCTGATCGGTTTCCTGGCGCCGCGCAATGCCGAGAATCAGATCGGCGCGCTGCGCTCCGCCGGTGTGCAGGCGTTCGCCGTCGAGGCGATTCCGCGTATCTCGCGCGCGCAGGTGATGGACGCGTTGTCCTCGCAGGCGAACGTGGCCGGGTACAAGGCCGTGCTGCTCGCCGCGTCGGAGTCGACCCGGTTCTTCCCGATGCTCACCACCGCCGCGGGCACCGTGAAGCCGGCCACCGTGCTGGTGCTCGGTGTCGGCGTCGCCGGTCTGCAGGCGCTGGCCACGGCCAAGCGTCTCGGCGGGCGGACCACCGGTTACGACGTGCGTCCCGAGGTCGCCGATCAGGTGCGCTCGGTCGGTGCGCAGTGGCTGGATCTGGGGATCGACGCCGCCGGTGAGGGTGGGTACGCCCGCGAACTCACCGACGAGGAGAAGGCTCAGCAGCAGAAGGCGCTCGAAGACGCCATCCAGGGCTTCGACGTCGTGATCACCACCGCGCTGGTGCCGGGTCGCCCCGCACCCCGCCTGGTCACCGCGGCCGCTGTCGAGGGCATGAAGCCCGGCAGCGTGATCGTCGACCTGGCCGGGGAGACCGGTGGCAACTGTGAGCTCACCGAGCCCGGCGAGGTCGTGGTCAAGCACGAGGTGACCATCGCCTCGCCGCTGAACCTGCCCGCCACGATGCCCGAGCACGCTTCCGAGCTGTACTCGAAGAACATTTCGGCGCTGCTGGAACTGATGCTGGTCGACGGCAAGCTCGCCCCCGACTTCGAGGATCAGGTCCTGGCGGATTCCTGCGTCACCCGTGAGGTGGAAGCCTGATGTACACCGAACTGCTCGCCAATATCGCGATCCTCGTACTGTCCGGCTTCGTCGGCTTCGCGGTGATCTCGAAGGTGCCCAACACCCTGCACACCCCGCTGATGTCGGGCACCAACGCCATTCACGGCATCGTCGTGCTCGGTGCGCTGGTGACCCTGGGCAATGTGAAGGACCCCTCGCTGCTCGTACAGGTGATCCTGTTCGTCGCGGTGGTGTTCGGAACACTGAACGTCATCGGTGGCTTCGTGGTCACCGACCGCATGCTCGGCATGTTCAAGGGTAAGAAGAAGGCGGCCGAGTGATGCACGCAGTCGACAACATGACCTACCTGGTCAACGGCCTCTACATTGTGGCCTTCTCCATGTTCATCTACGGCCTGATGGGCCTGACCGGCCCGAAGACCGCGGTGCGCGGCAACCAGATCGCCGCTGTCGGTATGGGTATCGCGGTGGTCGCCACCTTGATCTCGGTGCGCCACGCCGCCCTGCTCAACTGGATTCTCATCGCCGCCGGCCTGATCGTCGGTGTGGCACTGGGTGTTCCGCCCGCCATCCGCACCAAGATGACCGAGATGCCGCAGCTGGTCGCGGCGTTCAACGGTGTCGGTGGTGGCACGGTCGCGTTGATCGCGTGGGCCGAATTCGTCGACAGCGCGGGCTTTTCGCAGCTGCACGAGGAACCGACCATCCACATCATCATCGGTTCGCTGTTCGCCGCTGTGATCGGCTCGGTCTCCTTCTGGGGCTCGATCATCGCCTTCGCCAAGCTGCAGGAACTCCTGTCCGGCAAGCCGATCAGCGTCGGCCGCCTGCAGCAGCCGCTGAACCTGATCCTGCTCGTCGGCGCGATCGTGTGCGCCGTCGTGATCGGCCTCGGCGCCGACAACGGTGGCGTCTCGCAGCTGTGGATGATCGGCCTGCTCGTGCTCGCCGGTGTGCTCGGCCTGATGGTCGTGCTGCCCATCGGCGGCGCGGACATGCCGGTCGTGATCTCGCTGCTCAACGCTCTCACCGGTCTGTCGGCCGCGGCCGCCGGTCTGGCGCTGAACAACACCGCGATGATCGTCGCGGGCATGATCGTCGGCGCCTCGGGCACCATCCTCACCAACCTGATGGCCAAGGCCATGAACCGCTCCATCCCCGCGATCGTGGCCGGTGGCTTCGGTGGCGGCGGCGCGGTCGCAGGTTCGGGTGACGGCGAGGCCAAGACGGCGAAGGCCACCTCCGCGGCCGACGCCGCGATCCAGATGGCCTACGCCAACCAGGTGATCGTGGTCCCGGGCTACGGCATGGCCGTGGCGCAGGCCCAGCACGCGGTCAAGGAGATGGCGCTGCTGCTCGAGGGCAAGGGTGTCGAGGTCAAGTACGCGATCCACCCGGTCGCCGGTCGCATGCCCGGTCACATGAACGTGCTGCTGGCCGAGGCCGAGGTGTCCTACGACGCGATGAAGGAAATGGACGACATCAACGGTGAGTTCAACCGTACCGATGTGGTCCTGGTCATCGGCGCCAACGACGTCACCAACCCGGCGGCCCGCGACGACAAGTCGAGCCCGATCTACGGCATGCCGGTACTCAATGTCGACCAGGCCAAGAGCGTCATCGTGCTCAAGCGCTCGATGAACTCCGGCTTCGCCGGTATCGACAACCCGCTGTTCTACGCCGACCACACCTCGATGCTGTTCGGTGATGCGAAGAAGTCCGTCGGTGCGGTCACCGAGGAACTGAAAGCGCTGTAAGACAGCCGAAGACAACCGCAAGAGGCTCCGCTGTTCGCGCCGAACAGCGGAGCCTCTTGTCGTTGTGCCGACTCCACGACTCGCAATCAGACGGTCATGTCTGTGGCCGGCGGGTGTGGGTATGCCGCAGCTGAGGCAAGCCGACAACGGGAGGAGTTCGATCTCGTGGAGGAGATATTACGGCCGATCATCGTGCTGCTCGCCACGGCGGCGATCACGGTGTCGGTGGGTTTGCTGGTAGAGCGTGTGCTGCGCTACGCGGCGCGCCGCAGTCCCAGCGTCCATCTGCCATCGCTGCGGCGACTGCAACTGCCGCTGCAGATTCTGCTCGGGACGGTCACCTTGCACGCGGTCTATCCGCTCGCCGAGCTCGACCTGTGCCAGGACGTGGTGATCCGGAGCTTCCTGGCGACGGCGGCCATCATCGCCGCGGTGTGGTTGGTCATCCGGGCCACCGATGTGGTGGCCGAAAGCCTGCTGGGCCGCTATGCCCAACGCGCCAGCGAGGTTTCGCGCGTGCGCCAGTTGCGCACCCAGCTCGGACTGGTGCGTCGCATCGTCACTTCGGTGCTGGTGGTCACCACCGCCGCGGTGGCCATCCTGCTGCTGTTCCCGAGTCTGCGGACCCTCGGCACGTCGATGCTGGCCTCGGCGGGCGTGATCGGCATCATCGTCGGTGTCGCCGCCCAGTCGACGTTGAGCAATCTCATGGCCGGGTTGCAGATCGCCTTCGGCGACTCGGTCAAGATCGGCGATACCGTTGTCGTGGAAGGGGAGTGGGGAACTGTCGAGGAGATCACCCTGGCCTTCCTGACCGTGCGGATCTGGGACGACCGCAGGCTCACCATGCCGGTGTCCTACTTCAACAGCCAGCCCTACGAGAACTGGTCGCGGGGCGGCTCGCAGGTCACCGGCACAGTGTTGCTGCACCTCGACCACAGCACCCCGGTACCCGCACTGCGCGAGCACCTGCACACCTACCTGCGCGAGTGCCGGGAATGGGACGGCCGCAACTGGAATCTGCTGGTAACCGACAGCACGCCGACCGACATCGTCGTCCGCGCGACGATGTCGGCCGCCGATGCCGACGACGCGTGGACCCTGCGCTGCGCGGTCCGTGAGGAGCTGCTCACCTGGATCGGGCGCCACCATGCCCACGCGTTTCCCAAGATCCCGACTTCGATCACCCACTCCGCCGAGCAGGCAGGTGATCGCGTCGACGACCAGACGGTGCTGGCCACCGAGCCCTGGGCTTCGTCGGCGCGCTAGATCAGCAGGCCGCCGACGGCTGTCTCACTGGAAGCGCTGCGCCAACAGGTCGAGGGTCGCCATGGCAACCCGGTAGTCCGGCCGCTTGCTGTCCGCGGGCAGCTCGTAGACCTGACTCTTCTGGAAGGCAGGCAGTATCGCGAGCGCCGGATCTGCCTTCAGCTGGGCGATATCGCGGCCGTTGTCGACCGAGATCACGAACAGCACCGGAGCGTCGACGACAGTGCTCAGTAGTTCGGGGCTGAAGGTCACCCAGTCGGCTGCCGCGGGCCGGGGCGGGTTGCCTGCCTTCGCTTCGATCTTGTCGTCGATGGTGAATCCGACCTCGGCGAGCAGTGTGGCCAGCGGGGTGTTGGGGGCCAGCAGGATGGGCTTGCCGTCCGATTGGGACTGCATCACGGCCGTCGCGCCTTGTGGCAGCTTCATGCCGGACTTCACCTTCGCGACCTTGTCGTTGTAGGTGGTGATCATGCTGTCCACCTTGTCGGGGCGGTTCACGATGTGGGCCACCGACTTCAACTGGTCCTGCCAGTTGGCGGCGTCGGAGAGTACGAGCGCGGTGGGCGCGACGGCCGTGAGCTTGTCGTAGTTCTTGATCGACTGCATGCCGGGGTATCCGGGCCCGCCGCCGATGATCAGGTCCGGCCGCTGGGCGGCGATGAACTCCAAGTTCAGGTCGTCACCGGAGGGCACCGCCTCGGTGCTCTGTTCCGCGGCATCCGCCGCCCAGGACGGGGGGAACTCGCCGGGCTTCAGCGTGATGCCCAGAATGCGCGGATCCGCGGCTTTCACCTTGGCGTCCAGGTCGAAGAGGTATCCGGCGAGAGCGCCGTTGAGGACCACGATGCGCTGCGGGTCGGCGGGCACGGTGACGAGGCCCTTGGCGGTTTCCACCTGGCGAGTGCCGGTGCCGGCGGCCTGGTCGGCAGTGGAGCTGCCGCAGCCCGCTGCCGTCGCGGCCACCGCGACGATCAGGAGTGCGACGGCGGCACGCATGCGCGCCGTCATTCGATGAACTGACATGAACGGTGTTCCTTCTTCTTTGGGGCAGGTTCAGGGGTGACTCGGCGGGCAAAAGGCCCTGCCGTTCATCGCAACGGCAGGGCCCCTGGTCGGTACCGATCAGGCGGATCGGCGTTCGGTGGATTCCACGTTCGTGGTGTCGAGCTGACGGATCAGCTCATCGGTGCTGGTGACGGCACCGCAACGGCGAGCGACGTAGTTCAGCGCCATGATGTGTTCGTCGCGGCTGAAGTCGGCGGTGGCATCGTGGACGAGGAAGGGGCGCACGTCGCCCATGAACGCCTCCGCGGCACTGAGCATGCAGCCCATGTGGGTGTAGACGCCGGTGATGAGGAGCTGATCGCGACCGTAGTAGCCGAGTAGCTCACGCAGATCGGTGCGCTGGAAGGCGGAGTAGCGCCACTTGGTGACCTGGATGTCCTGTGGGTCGGGGGCGATGGCGTTGATCACCTCGGTATCGGCGCCCTCGGACATGCCGGTGCCCCAGAAGTCGGCGAGTATCCCGCGCCGTGACGGATGCTGGTCGCCGGGTTGCATCGTGTAGATGACCGGGATGTCGAACCGGTGGCAGTGATCGCGCAGGGTGGCGATGTTGGCGATGAGGGTGCGCGCGGGATCGCGGTAGAGGTCGTAGGCGTCGAGGAAGTACTGCTGCATGTCGTGGATCAGCAGTGCGCTGCGGCCGGCCTCGGCGGTCCAGTCGACCTGGTCGGCGGTGAACTCGTCCGCGGTCGGCATGGGATAGGGCGCGATCGGGGGAATGGGCATGGGGAGTCTCCGTTGAGCGTTGGGTCGGCGGGGTCAGCCGACGGTGACGGGCAGGTCGGCGATACCGAGCGGCCCGAGGATGCGCTGGAATTTGCCGGTGGTCTCGGCCAATTCGGCGGCAGGGTCGGAGGCGGCGACGATCCCGCCGCCCGCGTGCGCGAGCAGGGTGGTGCCGTCGGCGGACAGCTCGGCACAGCGGATGCTCACCATCCACTCACCGTTGCCGTCGGCGTCGCACCAGCCGACCGCACCGGCGTAGAAGCCGCGTTCGCCCTCGAGTTCGGCGATCACGCGGGCGGCCGCCGCGGTGGGCGTGCCGCAGATCGCGGGGGTCGGGTGCAGTGCTACTGCCAACTCCAGCGCCGACGGTCCGGCGAGCGGGACTGTCGCGGTGATCGGCGTGCCCAGATGCCACATCGCCGGTGTGGTCGTGAGTTCCGGTGCGGGAGTTTGTACTTCGGCGCACCGGTCACGCAGCACGGCGGAAACCTGGTCGGTCACGAAGCGGTGCTCGGCATGGTCTTTGGTGGAGGCGAGCAGTGCGTCGGCGGCGGTGCGGTCGGCGCCGCTGTCGTCGAGGATTCGCCGGGCCGAGCCTGCCAGTGGGTGGCTCAGGATCTGACTTCCGTTGCGGCGTATCAGGATCTCGGGGCTGGAGCCGACCAGGTGTCGGCCGGGATAGCGTCCGCCCGCGGCGGAGAGGTCGACCAGGAACCCGTTGGACATCGGGTCCGAGGCGACCATCAGGTCCAGGATATCCAGTGCTCGAACAGGTTTCGCCGTTCGAGCGCGAACAGCGCGGGCCAGCACCACCTTTCGCAACGGATGCGCGGGATTGCCGAGCAGTTCGACTGCGGTGGCGACGCGCTGGCGGTGTTCCTCCGGCGCGGGCAGCGCGGCATCGAGTTCGAAGCGGGGCAGCGCCCGCGAACCGGGTTGGTGCGGCGCCTCGGTGATCGTCACCGAATCCGGCGCCCACAGCGCGGTCGGAGCGCCGGGGGTGAACGGTAGCGCGCCGACGATGTGGCTGATCCGGCCGCTGCGCAGCGCGGTGATCGCGTCGTGTGCCGAGCGGAAGACGGTCCCGCCCGCGGTGGCGGACACGGTCCGCTGCGGACGGGACAGCAGGAAAGCGGGGTCTGAGCTGTCGGTACTGATGGTGATCATTCCTCTCGGTCACATGTCGAGCGTTGCGCCACCGTCGACCCGCAGGTCGTGCATCGTGATGTGGCGGGCGTCCTCGGACGCCAGGAAGTGGACTGAGCCCGCGATATCGGCGGGAGTGGCGATGCGGCGCAACGGAATTCCAAGGCGGTAGACACTCGGATCGCCGTCGAGCAGCGCATGCTCGGCCGCGTCGTCGACGGTGCCGCCGAACATCTCACGCAGCATCGGGGTATCGGTGGAACCGGGCGAGACCAGGTTCACCCGCACGCCGAGCGGCGCGACTTGCAGGGCCAGCGAGCGGGTGAATGCGGTGGCGGCGGCCTTGGCGGCGCCGTAGGCGGCCATGGCGACGCGTGGCGTGGCGGCCGCGTTCGAGGAGACGACCACGATCGCGCCACGACCGGCGCGGACCATCTCGGCGGCTGCGCGCTGGGTGATCAGCATCGTGCCGGTGGCGTTGACGGTCAGGCAGCGTGCCCACTCCTGTGGGTCGAGTTCGAGTGCGGAGCCGCCGACCATGAGCCCGGCCGCGTGCACGACGACATCGGGTGTTCCGAATTCCGTGGTGAGACGGTCGAAGGCGGCCTGTACTTCGGCGCCGTCGCTGATGTCCAGTTCGACGCCATGAGCGGATCGTGCCGTGAGTTCGGCGGCGACCTTGTGAACGGCGGGGTCGCGGTCCCACAGCGAGAGAACTCCCGCTTCGCCGGCGAAACGGGCGGCGACCGCGGCGCCGATTCCTCCGGCGGCGCCGGTCACGACGACGATTCGCCCTCTGGACTCACCACTATGCATGAGGTTAGCCTAACCTGATTTCATCGTCGGTTGGTTAGCTTCCCTTACAGCTTCCGGCGAGGAACTTCGAAGATCCGCTGGAAAGAGGTGCTCGACTTGACCGATCCCGTGCTCCCCGGATTCACTCCGTGGCCCGCTGAGCTGGCACAACGATATCGAGAGCAGAACTGTTGGACCGGTGAGACATTCGGCGACGTGCTCACCGCGCGCGCGGTCGCGGCGCCGGACCGGATCGCGGTCCTGGACGACGCGAACAGCTGGACCTACGCCGAACTCGAGCATCGTTCCCGCTCGCTCGCCACCGGTTTGGCCCGCCTCGGCATCGCGCCCGGTGACCGGGTGCTGGTGCAGCTGCCCAACCGCGCGGAATTCGTCGAGGCGATCTTCGCGCTGTTCAAGCTCGGTGCGCTGCCGGTGTTCTGTCTGCCCGCCCATCGCAAGGCCGAGCTGGTGCCGATCGCCGAGGCCGCCGGGGCGAAGGCCATGATCACCTGCGGCACGCACCAGCGTTTCGACTACGCGGCGCTGGCCGCCGAGGTGCGCGGCGAGGTCGGGAGTCTGCGCCACCTGGTGCTGGTCGACTGTCCGTCGCTGCCCGGTGACGCGCACGATATCGACGAATTCCGGGACACCCCTACCGAATTGGCGGGCCCGTCGCCGAGCGATGTGGCGTTCCTGCAACTGTCCGGCGGGAGTACGGGTATCCCGAAGCTCATCGCGCGTACCCACGACGACTACCTGTACAGCGTGCGCCGCAGCGCCGAGATCTGTGAGCTCGACAGCGCCACTGTCTATCTCGCGACGCTGCCGGTCGCGCACAACTTCCCGATGAGTTCGCCGGGCATCCTCGGTGCGCTGTGGGCCGGTGGCGCGGTGGCGATGACGCCGGATCCGACTCCGGCGACGGCCTTTCCGCTGATCGAGCGATTCGGCGTCACCATCACGGGTCTGGTCCCCCCGCTGGCGCGGCTGTGGACCGAGCGTGCCGAGGCGGGCGAGACCGCGGATCTGTCCAGTCTGCGGGTACTCCAGGTGGGTGGGGCGCGGTGCCAGGACGAGCTCGCCCGCCGGATCGGTCCCGCGCTCGGTGTGACCCTGCAGCAGGTGTTCGGCATGGCCGAGGGGCTGGTCTGCTACACGCGGCTCGACGACCCGATCGACGTGGTGGTCAGCACGCAGGGTCGCCCGATGTCGGAGTACGACCAGCTCGCCGTCGTCGACGACAACGGCGCCGAGGTGGCGCCAGGCTCTACCGGCAACCTGATCACGCAGGGCCCGTACACCATTCGCGGCTACTACGACAATCCCGACGCCGATGCCCGCAGCTTCACCGCCGACGGCTGGTACCGCACCGGCGACATCGTGTCCGTGCGCCCGGACGGCAATCTCGTGGTCGCGGGCCGCGCGGGCGACTGGGTGAACCGGGGCGGCGAGAAGGTATCGGCCGAAGAGCTCGAGGCGCACCTGCTCGAACATCCCGCGGTCCGCGACGCTGTCATCGTCGGCACGCCGGATCCGGTTCTGGGTCAACGGATTTGCGCGTTCGTTCAGCCGATCGACCCGGCGCAGCGGCCCACGCTGATCTCGGTGCGCAAGTTCGTCCGCTCGCGCGGCGTGGCGGCGTGGAAGATGCCCGACACGGTCGTGGTCGTCGACGAATTCCCGGAAACCGGCGTCGGCAAGACCAGCCGCAAGGATCTGCGGCAGGCGCTCGCCGATGGTGCGCACGGCAGCTGACAGGCACCGGCCTCGCGCGGGTGGAGGGTTCTCGCTGACGAGGCGCACGACATCGCGCCGGGCCCGCGGTGGCACAGTCGTACTGCCACCGCGGGCCCGGATCCGGACAGCGCGATCAGGCCAGCAGTTCGATCCACGACCCGAGCACGGGATCACCTGCGAGTGTGGGGAAGTCGATGTCTGCATGTCCGGCCGACCGCCATTTCTCCACGAGCGACATGATGCGAACCGAGTCCAGGCCCGCATCGAGCAGGTCGGTGTCGGTGGCCAGTTCCGAGCGGTCGACGCCGAGCGCCGTTGCCACATCCGTGATGACTTGTTCGTCGGTCATCGCTCATTCCTCTCGATCGAAGTCGGCGACGCCGCGCTTCCAGTAGCCGGCGATCAGTGAGTCCTTCGGCCCGATCCCGAGTTCGCCGCGCACCACCTTGCGAATACCGCGCAGACAGCCGGCCTCACCGGCGACCCAGGCGTAGACCCGCTGTCCGGCAGCCACTTCCACGCCACGTACGGCCTTCTCCAGTGCGTCACCGGTGCCCGGCTCGAGGTCGCCGCGGTGCAGCCAGCGCACCTCGATACCCGCGGGCGCATCGATCTCGATCTCTTCCTCTGGTCCGGTCACCTCGATGAACGCCCAGCCCTGCGCGGTCCGCCGCAGTCGTTCCAGCCAGCGCGCGATGGCGGGCAGCGCGGTGATGTCACCGACGAAGAGGAACCGGTCGTAGGACTCCGGGACGACGACGCCACCGGGAGGGCCCGCGATGTGGATCTTGGTGCCCGGGGTCGCCGCGCTCGCCCACTCCGAGGCCAAGCCGCCGGGGTGGATCGCGAAATCGATGTCGAGTTCGTTGTCGGCGACGCTGTGGCGGCGCACGGTGTACTCGCGCGACACCGGGCGCGGGTTGCCCCACTCGAGTGACTGACCGTCGCGCGCGGGCAGCCGCAGTACCCCGTCCTCGCACGGAAAGACCAGGCGCACATGCTCATCCGGCACATAGCTGTGGAAGGACGAGATATCGGGCCCGCCGAAGGTGATCCGGAGCAGCCCGGCCCCGACCGCGACCGTGCGGATCACCTCCACTTCCTGCAATCCGATCGGATACGGGACCTTCGCGCCGTGCTCACTGGCGAGCACCTCGGCGATGCGCGCGGCGTAGCCACTGCGATCTGTCACTGCTGTTCCTTTCCGTGCAGCGGCCCGGCGGCAAGCGCCACCACGCCGGTGAGAACCAGGACCGCGACGCCGTAGAACACGAGCGCGGAACCCGGTGCGAAGAATTGGCCGACGAATCCGGCGGCCATCGAACCGATCGCGGTGCCGGTCACCGACTGCACCATGAGAAGTCCGGCCATCCGGCCGCGCAGTTCCTCGGGCGCCTGCTGTTGCAGCAGGGTGTAGCGCAGCACGATGTTCACCGCCCTGGCCAGGCCGAATCCGGCCAGTCCGAGGAACACCAGCGCCGCGTGTGACCACAGCCCGGCGGCGATCACACCCAGCGGCATGAGGGCCAGCGAGATCAGCAGAGCGAGCCCGTTGTAGCGGGTGCGGCTCATCCAGCCGCTGGTGAGCGAGCCGATCACGGCGCCAGCGCCCGGCGCGGCGTAGAGCAGGCCGAGGGTGCCGGGGCCTGCGCCGAGTTCGACTTCGGCGAAGGCGGGTAGCAGCACCAGCGGGCCGCTGACCAGCATGGCGAGCAAGCCGGTGAGCAGGATGATGCGAATGGTTTTGTGCTGCACCGCGAATCGAATGCCGATCGCCAGCTCGCGCACCGGGTTCTGCAGGGCGCGGGCCGGCGGCGGCGCGGGCCCGATCGCGGTGATCAACCCGACCGTGGCGACGGTGGCGCCCGCGCACAGGAAGAACGCGACCGACACCCCCGCCTGTGCGACGAGCACACCGGCGATCGCGGGCGTGATCATGGTCCCGAGGTCAGTGGTGAGCGCGGTCAAAGCGCCCGCCGCCGCGATCTTCTCGCGACCGACCAGCATCGGGACAAGAGCCATCAACGCGGAGCCGCTGACGCCGCCCGCGAGTCCGTCGATGACGGCGGCCAGATAGATCACCGACAGCATCGGATCCGGCAGCACCGCGTTGATACCGAGGATCAGGAATCCGAAACCGGCTGCACTGCGCGACCATTGGATCACGTTGCGCCGGTCATAACGGTCGGCGATCACACCGCCCGCGAGGCTGCCGACGAACAACGCGGCCGCGGTGGTCGTCGCGATGCCGGCGACCTGCAGGGTCGACCCGGTCAGTTGATAGACCTGCAACGGCAGGGCCACCATGAGCAGCCCGAGCCCCAGCACCGACACCAGCCGCGCCGCGAACGCGCACCGGAACGGACGCGAGGTCCGCAGCGGGCTGATGTCGATGAGCAGGCCGCCGACCGCTGTCACTTGAAGCGTTCCACGAGCAGATCGAGCGTGGTCATGACCGTGCGGTAGTCAGGACGTGAGCTGGTCGCGGGCAGCTCGAAGACGGTGTTCGCCTTGAACGAGGGCAGCGACGCGTACATCGGGTCGGCCCGCAGCTCGGCCAGGCTCCGGCCGCCGTTGAGCGGGATCATGAACAGCACGGGCGCGTCAACGGCGGTGTTCAGCAGCTCCGGGCTGAAGCTGATGAAGTCGGCGCTGCCTTCACGAGCGGGGTTGCCCGCCTTGGCTTCGAGCTGCTGGTCGAGGGTGAACCCGACCTCCGACAGCAGCGTGGGCAGTGCGGCGGTGGGCACGAACGCGGTCGGCTTCTGGCTCTTGAGCGACTGCATGATGACGGTGTTGCCCGCGGGCGCCTTGATGGCGGCCTTGGCCTTGGCCAGCTTGTCCTTGTAGTTGGTAATCAGCTGGTCGACCTTGGCCGGCTTGCCGACCACGTCGGCGATCACCCGCAGCTGGTCCTGCCAGTAGGTGGTCTCGGTCGGCACCAGCACGGTCGGGGCGATCGCGCTGAGCTGGTCGTAGGCGTTCACCGACTGCTGCGCCGGGTAGCCCTGGCCGCCGCCGATGATCAGGTCGGGGCGCTGGGCGGCGATGAACTCCAGGTTGATGTTCTCGCCGGTGGGCAGGGCCTTGGTGCCCTGCTTCGCCGCGTCCTCGGCCCAGCCGGACGGGAACTCACCCGGCTTGCTGGCGACGCCGAGCAGCCGCGGGTCGGCGGCGACGACCGGCGCCTCGAGGTCGTAGAGGTAGCCGGCCAGGGTGCCGTTGAGCACCACGATGCGCTGCGGATCCGCGGGGACGGAGACCGGGCCCTTCGGAGTCTGGACCTCGCGGGGGCCGCTGGGTGCGGCGGTGTCGCCCGACGAGGTGCTGCAGCCGGTGAGCGCTGCGATCAGCGCGAGAACCAGCAGGGCGAGGGTGGCGCGGAGCCTGCCCGATGATCGTGTGGTGAACATGGAAGGGGTTGTCCTCATCTTTCTTTTCGAACGGTGAAAAGCGGTGCGCTGCATGCTCAGCCGCCGATCACCGGGTCTGTGTCGAGAAGTGCCGCGACCTCGGCCCAGCCGGTGGGCGACACGATCTCGAAGTGGGAGTAGGGCAGTCGGCGCACCACGAGCCGGGCTCGTGCGGACTGCCATCCCGCCAGTTGCGCCTCGGTGCGGCCCGGTGTGGTTCCGGTGTCGGCGGCGTAGAGCGCCATCGGGCCGTCGTAGTCGGCCGCGGTGGACGCGGTGACCAGGCCGAGCAGGGTGCTCGCGGCGTCGCGCAGCTTGGTAGCCAGTTCTGGTGCGTCATCCGGGATTTCGGGGAGCAGCTGGTCCAGATCGGCGGGGTCGGTGAGTGCGCGGGTGGCCTGTTCGGTGAGATCGGACAGGGCGAAGGCGTCGACCAATCCCGTGAACGCGACTTGCTCGCCCGCCGCCGTCAGCGCGGCGGCCATGGCGTGGGCGATGGTGCCGCCGAGGGAGTAGCCGAGCAGGTGGTAGGGGCCGTGCGGTTGGATTCGGCGGATGGTCGACACGTAGTGGGCGGCCAGGTCGTCGATGGTCTCGGCACGGAAGGTGTTGTCGCTCAAAGTCGGTAGCTGTAGGCCGATGATCGGGCGGTCGGCTCTCAGGAGTTTCGCGAGGGGGCCGAACTGCCAGGCGGTGCCGCCGACGGGGTGAACGCAGAACAGTGGATCGCGCGAACCGGTGGTGCGGAGTTCGAGGACATGGTCGAGTCGCGAACCCCAGGCATCCGTGTTTTCCGCATCGCCCGTTCGAGAGTTGTTGTTGTTCTCAGCGATCCGGTTGGCGAGTGCTCGTGGTGTCGGTGCTTCGAAGACATCGTCGAGGACGACCGCGAGCCCTGCGCGCCGGAGCCTGCCCATCACCCGAACGGCGGTGAGCGAGTGGCCGCCCGCCTCGAAGAAATCGGCGTCGGCAGCGATGTCGGTGGTGGAGAGCACGGCGGCCATCGCCGTGCGGATGGTGCGGACCAGGTCGGTGGCTTGGCTATGGCCGGTGCTGGTCGCGGTGGAGATCGCGCTGCGGTGATCAGTTGCCGCGCGGTGTGCCCGCTCAGCGTGCGCGGAGTCGCTGCCTGGCTCGCGGGTCGTGGAGGTGTCGGCGATCAGATCGCGGGCGCTCGGCGAATCCTGCGGGTCGTGTGGGGCAGCCGCCGGCACGGGGATGTCAGAAGCCGACCCGGCGTTACTCGATGTGGCCGTGGGGTTCTCGGCAGCGTTGACCGCGTAGTTCGGGACCGGCAGGGCCTTGCGATCGATCTTCTCGCTCGTCGTACGGGGGATGTGGTCGAGGACGACGAACGCGGCGGGGACCATGTAGGCGGGCACCCGTGCTCGTAGGCCGGAACGGACGGTGGCGATGTCGATGTCGGTGTCCGCCTTGGCGACCAGGTAGGCCGCGAGGCGTTGATCGCCCGGGGTGTCCTCGCGCAGGATCACCGCGGAGTGGGCCACGCCCGGGCAACTCAGCAGGGCCGCTTCGATTTCGCCGAGTTCGATGCGTTGCCCGCGCAGCTTCACCTGACTGTCGGCGCGGCCCACGTAGTCGAGTTCGCCGTGCGGGCCCCAGCTCACGAGATCGCCGGTGCGGTACATGCGTTCGCCGTGCCCCAGCGGGTCGGCGACGAACGAACCCGCGGTCCGGGCCGGGCGGGCGAGGTATCCGCGCGCCAATTGCGTTCCCGTGAGATACAACTCGCCGATCACACCGACCGCGACCGGGCGCAGCTCGGTGTCGAGAACACGCACATCGGCACCGCCGGCGGGCAGACCGATCGGGACATTGCCGCGGTCGGCGCCGGAGGTCTCGTGGTGGGTGATGCACACCGCGGCCTCGGTGGGCCCGTACAGGTTGTGGACGCGGGCGCCGGTGAGCGCTCTGATCCGCGCCGCGGTCGGCGGCGGTAGCGGTTCGCCGCCGGTGATCACGCAGCGCAGCGCGGTGCAGCCGCTCAGGTCGGCTTCCTCGGCGAGCACGGTGAGCATCGACGAGGTGAGCTGGACCATGCCGACCCGCTCGGTCGACATCAGGTCGGCCAGGTAGTGCGGGTCGCGGTCGAGTCGACCCGACACCGGTGCCGCCACGACGCGCGCACCGACCAGCAGCGGCAGGAACAGCTCGAGCAGGGAGGCGTCGAACGTCGCCGCGGTGCGGTACAAGACGGTGTCGCCCGCGCCGAACCGGTGCCGTCGCTGCATCCACTCGAAGGTGCTGGTGATGGCCTCGTGGGAGACGCTCACGCCCTTGGGTTCGCCGGTGGAGCCCGAGGTGAACAGCAGGTACGCGGCATTGCGGGGGAGCAGGGGCGCGAGTCGGTCGAGGTCGGAGACCGAGGTATCGGCGAAACCGGACAGATCCAATGCTTCGACCTGTGCCACGGATGCGCGATCGGTCGTGAAGTTGTCGGCCGCGGTGGTGAGAACCAGCGCCGCGCGCGATGTAGCGAGGATCCTGTCGGCGCGCTGCGCGGGACTGTGGGGATCCAGCGGCAGGTAGACCCCGCCGGCCCGGCACACCGCGTGCGCGGCGACGATCGACTCGATCCCCCGCGTCATCGCCACCGCGACCACAGTTTCGGGCCGAACGCCCTCGTCGATGAGCCAGCGCGCGAGCCGATGGACCCGGCTGTCGAATGCGCCGAACGAGAGCGTCACGCCGTTCGCGGTGACGGCCGGCGCATCGGCGGAGATCGTCGCCGTCACCGACCAGTCTGCCAGCGTGCTGCCGTGTGTTTCCGACGGCATCGCGGCAGCCATGGCTTCCTCGACGGAACCGTCGAGATCGGCGGCCAGCGTGGACAATACGGCGCCGAGGCGATCACTGAGCCGCGTGGCGACCGGGCCGGGCACTGCGGCCACATCGTGGTGCAACATCAGCGCGAACTCGGCGCCGGGCAACGCGGTCACCGTGACCGGGAAGTCGGTCAGCCCATCGACATCGACGTCCACCACCTGAACCCCACCGGGATCGGGCTGCAACAGACCGGCTTTCGGGAAGTTCTGGAACACGACGAGCGAATCGAACAGCCGCCCGAATCCCAGCGCCCGCTCGATGGTGGCCAACCCGAGGTATCCCCGGGCCTGGCCGTCGAACGAGGTCTGCTGCAACTCCCCGAACTGCTCGGCCACCGGCCGACCAGCCCCGAGCGACACCCGCACGGGCACGGTATTGCTGAACAATCCGACCATTCCGCCGACTCCGTCGAGATCGGCGGGACGCCCGGAAACCACGGTCCCGAACACCACATCGGTGCGCCCGAAGTGATCCGCGAGCACCATCGCCCACGCGCCCTGCAGCACGGTGTTCACGGTCAGCCCGTGCCGCCGGGCGTTCTCGGCCAAGGCCGTCGCCACGTCGGCGGCGAGCGGAACCCGCAGGCCGACCGGACGCTGTCGCTGGGCCGTCGCCGAATCCGCCGGGCGCGGTGCTCCTTCGCCGTTCGTAGTCGGCTCCGGCGTCGAGACGGCGGGCGCCGGTGCTCCGGCACCGCCCGGTGCGAACGCGGCCGGATCGGTTGCGGATGTAGGGGTGGCGGCGAGCAGGGTCGGTGCGCGCAGGCCGGTGAGGTTTTCGGTCCACCAGTGCAGGGTCGCGGTGGTGTCGCGGGTGGTGAGCCAGGTGAGGTAGTCGCCGAAGTAGGCCGGGGCCGAGAGGGTCTCGCCGGTGTAGAGGGCGAGGGTTTCCCGGACCATCGTCGGTACCGACCAGCCGTCGGCCAGGAGGTGATGGGCGATCAGAACCAGCCAGTGCGAGGTGTCGGTGAGGCGGATCAGGAGGCCGCGGATCAGCGGCGGTCGATCGATGTCGAACGGTGCGGCGCCGGCGCGCCGCACCGAAAGCCGTGCTTGCGCTGCGGGATCAGGTGACTCGCGCAGATCCTCGACCTGCCACGAGACGCCCGGTGCCCGCGGAACGATCTGCACCGGCTGGTCGAACTGTTCATAACTGAACGCCGCGCCGAGGTTCGGATGCCGCCGCAGCATGCTCGCGAACGCCGCACCCATGCGCTCCGGATCGACGGCGCCGTCGAGGGTGAAGCGGGCCGTCATCGTGTACACGTCGTCGGCGCCGTCGCGCAGTGCGTGGAACAGCAATCCCTCCTGCAGGGGCGACAGCGGGAGCACATCGGCGACCGGTCCGTAGGTATCGCCGAACTCGTCCAGGTCGCTCTGCGTGAGCGCTGCGATCAGGCGACCGGGCGCTGTCGGGAGCGGCGACGAGACAGCGGCCGGCGACTCGAATCCCACGGCGGTCGTGGGATGTTGCTGCTCGGGCGCCGCCTCCGCGGCCAGCGCGGCGAGGCTGCGCCGGGTCAGTAGTTGCTGGGGCAGGAGGGTGAGGCCCTCGGCGCGCAGGCCGCTGCTGACGGTGATGGCGGTGATGCTGTCGCCGCCGACGGCGAAGAAGTCGTCGTCCATGCTGACGGTGTCGAGGCCGAGGGTCCTCGAGATCGCCTGGTGGACAGCATGTTCGGCGTCGGTGGCCGGTGCGCGTCCGGACTCGTCGGTCGCGGGGTCCGGTAGCGCCGTGCGGTCGAGTTTGCCGTTGACGGTGGTGGGCAGGGCGTCGAGGACGACGAGTCGAGCCGGCACCATGTGCTCGGGGACCAGGTCGGCCAGGCGGGTACGTGCGGCCGAGGTATCGAGGTCGCCGGTCGCGGCGACGACGTAGCCGATCAGGGTGGGGCGCCCGGCGATGTCCCGGATATCGGCTGCCGCGGTACGGATCTCGGTCAGACCTTCGAGTGCCGCTGCCACATCACCGAGTTCGACGCGGTGGCCGCGGATCTTCACCTGGTTGTCGACCCGGCCCAGGTATTCGTAGCCGAGCCCGGGCACCCAGCGCGCCCGGTCGCCAGTGCGGTACATCCGCGCTCCCGGCGGGCCGTACGGATCGGCGACGAAAGACTGTGTGGTAGTGGCGAACCGGCCCAGATAGCCGCGCGCGATCTGCGGACCGGCCAGATACAGCTCGCCGACCTGACCGTCGGCGACGATCTGCAATCCGTTGTCCAACAGGTGAGCCCGCGAGCCCGCGACCGGCATCCCGATCCGTGGACCAGCGCCGTCGATCGGTGCCCCGATCACATCCACCGTTGCCTCGGTCGGGCCGTACAGATTGACCGCCGCGAACCCGCCACGATCGATCGCGCCCCATAGCTCCGCCGAGCACGCATCGCCGCCGATCACCAGCGTCAGCGGCGGGCACGCTGTCTCATCGGCGCTGTCGGCGCTCGCGAGATCCGTCGCTGTCGAGATCTTCCCGATCGCCTCGGTGCTCGCTGTCGCCGACTTCCGGCCGACCGGGCTCGACTGTGCCGGCGACGGTAGTTCGCTGGTCAAGCCGTGTTCGAGCAGGGCGGCGACCAACGACGGAGTGCCGTCGACGACGTCGATGCCGTCCCGGGCGAAAGCCTCGACCAGGGCGGCCGGGTCACGCCGGGTATCGCTGTCGTACACGTGGATCCGATGTCCGGCGGTCATCCACAGCAGTGGGTCGAGCGAGGCGTCGAAGGCGAAGGAGGTGGTGTGCGCGATGGTCAGCTGACGGTTGCCCGCACGGCCGGCGGCGGCGCTGTGGATCCCGGCGCGGTGCGCGGCGACGAGTGCGGCCAGGGAGCCGTGCTGTACGACAACACCTTTCGGCTGACCGGTCGAACCCGAGGTGTAGATGACGTAGGCCGCGTGCTCGGGCCTCACCGCGAGCGCGAAGTCGGTGTCCGCGTGGTCGTCGAGCCGCGCACGGAAGCCGGCGTCGTCGATCGCGACGGCGTCGGCACCGAGTTGGGCCGCCAACTCACCGGCACTGAGCACCACAGCGGGGCCCGCGTCCGCGATCGTCGCCCGCAGCCGGGCGACCGGATGTTCCGGATCCAGGGGCAGATAGGCGCCACCGGCGCGCCAGACGGCGAGCAACGCGACCACGAATTCCACATCGCGGGGTAGCGCGAGGCCGACGATCGCATCCGGCCCGACCCCGGCCCCGCGCAGGAACCGCGCGAGCCGGTTCACCCGGACTCGAAGTTCGGCGGCGGTGTACTCGGTTTGAGCCGAACTCAGCACCACGGCATCCGGTTGCTCGGCGAGCACGTGTTCGAGAAGGTCGGGGATCGTCGCGACCGACGGCTCGTCGTGAAGAGCCCGGGTTTCGTTGTCCGGGAACTGCATTGTTGTCGAGCGCGCGGCCAGCAGCCGCGTGCGCTCGGCGGGATCGAGCAGTTCGAGCGCACCCACCGCGATCTTGTCCGACCCGGTGAAAGACTCGATCACCCGGACCAACCGGGCGATCCGCCCGCACACCGTGTCCGCGTCGTTGGTTCGCGCGTCGGATTCGAATCCGAGCAGCACCGTGCCGTCGGGCAGCGGAGTGACGGTCAGCCCGAGGTCCTCCGGGGGCCCGCCTGCCACATTGCGCAGCACACCACGCGCACCGTCGAAATCGAGGGTGAAGTCGAAGACCTTGAGGTTGATGCCGATTCCGTGCAGGAGTTCGCCCGCGCCGTGGCCGTGGAAGTCGCGGGCGAGGTCGTCGCCGCTGTAGCGCTGGTGCTTGCGGACCTCGCGCAGGATGTCGGCGATGCGGGGGCCCAGCTCACCGAGCCGGTCGCCCGCGCTCACCGTGACCCGTAGGGGCAGCACGTTCACCGCCATGGCCGGTGTGCGCAGGGCGGCGCGGCCGACCCGGCCCATCAGCAGCATCGAGACCACCACATCGGCGGTGCCGAGTTGGCGGTGCAGGAACGCGGCGTAGCAGGCGACGAGCGCGTCGGCCCACGTGATGCCGTGCCGTTCGGCGCTCTCGCGCAGTGCCGCGAGCAGTTCGGTGGACAGGATGGCCTCGGCGCGGATCGTCCGCTCGACCGCACCGCCCAGGTGGCGACCGCGGCCGTCGAGATCGGGCCACGGTGTGAGCTGGTCGCGCCAGTACGCGCGGTCGGCCTCGAATTCGGGGCCTGCCCGATAGGCCTGCTCCTCGGCGACCAGCTCGGCGATGGTTCCGAAAGTTTGTTTCGGCGAGGGTGTTCCGCGTCGGAGGGAGGTGTAGTGGGCGGCGACTCGGCGCGAGAGCAGCGCCGCGCTGTAACCGTCGACGATGAGGTGGTGGTAGAGCTGCACGCACCAGACCACGCAGTCGGAGATCCGGATCAGCGTGTAGTTGTACAGCTGCCGGTCGACCATGCCTCGGCACCGTTGCGCGGCCTGCTCGCGCTCCAGCGCGACAGCCTCGTAGGCCAGAGCCATCGGCTCCGCGGCCGCCCGTAGATCGACGGTCGGTCGCAGCACCGCTTCGGCATCGCTCACGAATTGCCTTGGCCCGTCGGCTGTTTCGGTGAACCGCAGCCGCATGTTCTCGGCCTCGGTGACGGTGCGGCGGATCGCCTCGCTCAGCAGGTCGACATCGATCGGCGCGTCCCCGGTGATCTCCAGGACCTCGCCGACCAGGTAGCGCCCGGACTCGGGATCGAAGCGCTGCGCGTTCCAGATGCCGAGCTGCGGTCCGGTCAGCGGCAACTCGAGACCATCTGTCACGGCAACTCCCTCCCTCGTCACATTCACAATCAGTTAGGTTAGCCTAACTTAACTAATTGTGGAATACCTATGTTCGGCTGCCGCATCGCCGCAGCTCTAGCGCACCTTGGCGGCATCCTGCGCCAGCGGAATCACCAGTGGCGTACCGGTTTCCGGGTCGTCGACGATGCGGCACCGCAACGAGAAGACCTCGTCGACGAGCTCGGCGGTCACGATGTCGGCGGGCGCACCCGTCGCGACCACCCGCCCGTCGCGCATGGCTACGAGGTGATCGGCGTAGCGGAAGGCATGGTTGAGGTCGTGCAACACGGCCACGACGGTCCGCCCGGATTCGCGGTTCAGTGACCGGCACAGATCGAGCAACTGGATCTGATAGGCGATGTCGAGGTAGGTCGTCGGCTCGTCGAGCAGGATCAGCGGGGTGTCCTGGGCGAGCACCATCGCGATCCACACCCGCTGGCGCTGACCGCCCGACAGTTCGTCGACCATCCGCGCCGACAACTCGGTGACACCGGTCGCCGTCATCGCCGAGGTGACGGCTTCCTCATCGGCCTTCGACCACTGCCGCAGCAGCGTCTGATGCGGATAGCGGCCGCGGGCAACGAGATCGGCGACCCGGATGCCGTCCGGCGCGGTGGAGGTCTGGGGCAGCAGACCGATCTGCCTGGCCACCTGCTTCGCCGGGTAGGAACTGATCGGTTTGCCGTCGAGCAGCACGGTCCCCGACTCGGGGGTGAGCAGCCGGGCAAGCGCGCGCAGCAGCGTGGACTTGCCGCACGCGTTCGGGCCGATGATCACCGTGAACTTGCCGTCCGGGATATCCACCGACAGCTGGTCGCTGATCGTGGTGCCCTTGTAGCCGAGGCGGACCCGGTCGGCGCGCAGGCGTGAAGTGTCGTTCATCTTTTCGCTTTCCTAGTTCCGTCGCGCCTCGGCGACCAGCAGATACGCCAGGTACAGGCCACCGACCGAGACGGTGACGAGGCCGACCGGCACGGTCGTCGGGGCGAACGCGTGCTGGGCGATCCAGTCGCAGGTGATCAGCAACATCGCTCCCATCGCCGCCGAGGGCGCGAGCGCGATCGACGGTGTGCGGGCCAGCTTGCGCGCCAGATGCGGTGCGGCGAGGGCGACGAACGCGATCGGGCCCGCGACCGCCGTCGCCACCGCCGTGAACGCGACGCTGAGCACGATCAGCCACAGCATCGCCCGGCTGACGTCGAGGCCGAACGCCCGGGCGGTGTCGTCACCGAGCTCGAGGATCTGTAAGCGGGGGGCCGCGGGGATGAGCGCGATCGCCAGCAGCGCGAGGATCACCACCGCGGGACCGACCTGCGGCCACGAGAGTCCGTTGAGCGTGCCCGCGCCCCAGGCCGCCGCCGACATCGCCGCGTCCAGGTCGGCGCGCAGGATCAGCCAGGTGTTGATCGAGGCGAGCATGGCGCTGACGCCGATGCCGACGATGATCAGCCGGAACCCGGCTACGTTGTGCCGGAACGCGAGGAGGTGGATGACCAGCGCGGCGCCGAGCCCGCCGATCACCGCACCGGTCGCGGTCTGCAGGTGCCCACCACCCAGGGTCAGGATGGCGATCAGCGCGCCGGTGTAGGCGCCGGTGTTGAACCCGACGATGTCCGGGCTGCCCAGCGGATTCCTGGTCACCGATTGCAGAATAGCGCCGCTCACGCCCAGCGCGGCGCCGAGGATCAGCGCGAGCAGGATGCGCGGCAGCCGCCAGTCCCACACCACCAGCCGGTCGAATCGCTCGTCGCCGATCACCAGCGCGCGGAGCACCCGCAGGGGTGGGATCAGGTAGTCACCGCTGCCGAGGGCCAGCACCGCTGTCACCACCGAGATCGTGAGCAGGACAGCGCAAACCACCAGGGTGCGCACGCCGATCCGGGCGGAGAAGCGTGTTCCGCGCGGCCGGACCACCAGCATCGCGCGGCCGAAATCGATCGTCGAACTCATGCGGCGGCACCTACTCTTGCGCGACGGGCCAGCCAGATCAGTACCGGCGCCCCGAGGAACGCGGTGACCAGGCCTGCGGGAACTTCATCGGGACGAATGACGAGGCGGCCCACGATGTCGGCCGACAGCACCAGGATCGGCGCCAGCACCAGCGAATAGGCGAAGATCCAGCGTTGGTCGGGTCCGATCAGCCACCGGGCCACATGCGGAACAGCGAGGCCGACGAACGCGATCGGGCCCACCGCGGCGGTCGCGGTGCCGCACAGCAGCACCACCGCCAGCGCGGTGAACAGGCGTGTGCGCCCCACGTGCACACCCAGCGAGTGCGCCAGATCGTCGCCGAGCGCGACCGCGTTGAGCGAGCGCGCGCACAGCGCCGCGATGATCAGGCCCGCGGCGATGAACGGGGTCGCGCCGTAGAGGATCTCGAATCCGCGTCCGGTGAGTCCGCCGGAATCCCATTGACGCATTTCGTCGAAAGCCTTGGGGTGCATCAGGATCAAGCCCCTGGTCAGGCCGCCGAGAACCGCGGTGGCGGCGACGCCTGCCAGTGTCAGCCGCACCGGGTCGGTGCCGGATCGTCCGGCGGTGCCCACGCGGTAGACGACCACCGACACCAGGGCGGCGCCGAGAAACCCGAACCAGACGTACGAGGTGATCTCGCTCACGCCGAACATCGCGACGGCGATGGTGATCGCGAAGGCCGCTCCCGCGTTGACGCCGAGCAGGCCGGGGTCTGCCAGCGGGTTGCGGGTCAGGCCCTGCATCAAGCAGCCCGCGACGCCGAGCGCGAGCCCGACCAGTAGTCCGAGCAGAGTGCGTGGCACGCGGTACTCGGTGACGGTCACGTGATCGGGAGTGGTGCTCACGCCGAACAGTGCCTGCCAGACATCGCCGATCGCAATGGCTTTCGTGCCGACCAGCAGGCTGAGAGCACAGACTGCGACCAGCGCGAATGCGGCAAGAAGCCACCCGCACCAACGCGGATTTCTCATCAGGGTTCTCTCTCGCGGCGAAACTGGGTCGTCTTGGAGGTTAGCCTAAGCAAGGTCTTGATAGGTGAGGCTTACCTCGCTATGGTCACATCTCGCCCGGACCGCAGCTTGTGCGCCGCGCATCTCACCACGAGGAACACGAAAGGTTCACCCCCGTGAAAATCACCAAGTTCGCCCTGCTGGCCTCCAGCGTGAGCGTTGCCCTCGGCATCGCTGCCGGAACCAGCCACGCAGCACCTGCCGCGGATGAGCCGATCAACTACACGTCCACCACCACCGAGACCTCGACGATCATCGGCACCGACGCGGGCTCGATGGTGGTCGAGGACGGCGTCTTCAAGATCAAGGCCGCCAACGGCACCACCGTCGCGGGTACCGAATTGGCCTTCCGCGTAGACGAATTCGTGTTCCCGATCGCCGCCGACATCTCCGGCCGCACCGCCACGCTGACCCCGCAGTTCGACCTGGCGCACGCCACCTACAAGCCGGTCGCGCTGCCCTACGAGAACGTGGCTCCGTGGAAGAGCGAGTACGACCGTGAGCAGGCCGCCTGGAGCCGCATGACCGGCACCATCTCCCTGGGCGCCAGCATCGCCACCCTGGTCGGCGGCCTCGGCGGCGGCGCGATCGGTTGTGTGCTCGGCGGCATCGCGGGCGCCACCATCGCCTCGGCCACCATCGTCGGCATGTTCGGCCCGTTCATTCCGGCTGCGGCCGTCGGCTGCATCGCCGGCATCATGGCCATCGGCGCGCTCGGCACCCTCGCGGGCCAGATCTTCATCACTGCCCCCGTCGCGATCATGGCCGCGGTGCAGTACTTCACCACCATCAACTCCCCGATGCCGAACAACCCCGCCCCGGCCACCAAGTAGCGGTCAGGGCCTCGGCCGAATCGGCCGACTACGAACCTCGCGGAGGGGACAACTCAGCGAGAGACGAATCCCGCCCGGTCAGCATCGGGCGGGATTTGTTGTGTCCGAACCACCTCGGTCAGTCGATGTCGGATGTCTTCTCGTTCGGCGCGGGGATGTGCCGGAGCAGCCCCATGACCAGCCCGGCGGCGACGGCGGTGAGCCCGATGCCGACCACCGAGTTCACCTGCAGCGCTTGGGTGTAGGCCTCGCGGGCGACGGTGGACAACTCGGCGCCCAGCGTTTCGGGCAGTGTCGTCGCGACGTGCAGGGCGCCCGCGAGGGTGTCCTCGGCCACCTGCGCGACCTCCGGCGGGAGTCCGGCGGGCAGCTGCTCCGACATCTGCCCGCGGTAGACGGCGGTACCGATGCTGCCGATCACCGCCACGCCCAGCGCCGCCGACAATTCCTGACCGGTTTCGGAGATGGCGGAGGCGGCACCGGCGCGCGCCGGGTCGACCGCGCCGACGATCAGGTCGAGGCCGAGAACGAACATCGGGCTCAGGCCGAGGGAGAACACCACCATGCCGGTGACGATCAGTGCCAGGTCGTCGGCGCCGGCGAGCTGAGTGAACAGCGCGTACCCGGCCATGGCGATGATCAGGCCGCCGGTCATCAGGTACGCGGGCCTGATCTTGGGCGCGAGCGCGCTCACCACCCCGGCAGCCACGACCATCGCCGCCGCCTGCGGCACGGTCCACAGACCGGCCTCGAACGCCGAAAGGCCCAGCACCAGTTGCAGATACTGTGCGAGCAGCAGGAACAGCCCACCCATCGCCAGCATGGCGACCATCAACGCGATCAGTGATCCGCTGAACCGGACATTGCCGAACAGGCGCAGGTCGATCAGCGGATCGGTCAGGCGTTGCTGACGCAGGACGAACGCCGTGCCGAGTACCAGTCCGCCGACCAGCACGCCGACGGCCTCGATCGACCAGCCGTCCTTGGCGAGCTCCTTGATGCCGTAGATGACGCCCATCACCGACAGCAGTGACAGGACCGCGCTGAGAATGTCGAGCTTGCCCGGATTCGGGTCCTTGTACTCGGGCAGCAGGAACGGGCCGGTCGCCAGCAGCAGCACCATCGCGGGCACTGCCACCAGGAATACCGAACCCCACCAGAAGTTCTCGAGCATCGCGCCACCGACGAGCGGTCCGATCACCATGCCGACCATGAAACTGGTCATCCACACGCTGATCGCGGCGGTGCGCTGGCGGTCGTCGTGGAACATGTTGCGGATCAGCGCCAGCGTGGACGGCATCAGCGTCGCGCCCGCGATGCCGAGCAGCGCGCGGGTGCCGATCAGCATGTTGGCGCTGGTCGAGTACGCGGCGATCACGGAGGCGACGCCGAAGGCCAATGCGCCGATCATCAGGAGTTTGCGCCGGCCGATGCGGTCGCCGAGGGTGCCCATGGTGATGAGGAAGCCGGCGACCAGGAAGCCGTAGATGTCGAGGATCCACAGCAATTGGGAGCTGCTGGGTTCGAGTGCTTCGCTGATGCGCGGGATCGCCAGGTACAGCACGCTCAGGTCCATCGAGATGAGCAGCGTCGGCAGGGCGAGGACGGCCAGTCCGATCCACTCCTTGATCCCGGCCGTCGTGGTGGATTCCGGCGGGGACTGGTCGCGCTGAGTGGACGTCACCCTACGACCGTACCGACGCCTTCGCCTACGGTGCCAGCGAGTTTTCGCGCCGGTGCGCGCCGTAAGTCATTGGACATTCCGGGCCGGGGGCCACGATCATGGGCTCGGTGTCCACACGTAATGAACAGCTCAGGCTCGTCGATTCGCCGCGTCAGCCGCAGGATCAGGGCGAGCCGTTTCCGTGGTCGGCGACCATCGACTCCACCTATTCGACCCGCGACGCGATCGACGCGCTAGCCCTTGCCCCGTTCCTGCGCGGCGACCAGCCGTTCGCCCGCCAGGCCCACCTCGACCGGGTGCGCCCCGACGCGGCGCTGCGGCCCGCCGACTCGCGGATCGTGCGCTCGGTCGCCGACGACGACAGCAGCGCCTTGCTCGCCGCCGGTGACGGCTGGGCATTGCGGGCCGTGCGGTGGGCGAGCGGTTCGGCCACGATCGAAGTGACCGCGGTGAGCGACGAACTCGCCGTCGATGTGCTGGCGCAGGCCACCGACGGGGCAGCACTGTCACGCGACAGTGCGGCCACGGTCGAGATGGGATTCTGGCACATGGACGTCCGGCGCCCCGCGCGCAGACGGCGCCAGATCGCGGCGCCCGCGTGGGCGGAGATCCGTGGCAACTACACCGGCTCGGTGTCCGCGAGCATGGAGCGATTGATGGGACTCGGCGTCGCCGATATCAAGGGACGGCTGGTGCTGCTGCACGGCGAGCCCGGCACCGGCAAGACCACCGCGCTGCGTGCGCTCGCGCGGTCGTGGGCGCCGTGGTGTCAGGTCGACTGTGTCGTCGATCCGGAAGAACTGTTCAGCAATCCCGGCTACCTGATGGAAGTCGCGGCGGGCGCCGACGGCGACGACGAGGACGGCCGCTGGCGGCTGCTGGTGCTGGAGGACTGCGACGAACTGATCCGTGGCGAGGCGAAAGAAGCAGCGGGGCAGAAGCTTTCGCGTCTGCTCAATCTCACCGACGGCATGCTGGGCCAGGGCCGCAATGTGTTGATCGCGATCACCACCAACGAAGACCTCTCCCGGCTGCACCCCGCCGTGGTGCGGCCGGGCCGCTGCCTGGCCCAACTCGAGGTCGGCCGGCTCTCGGCGACGGAAGCCGACGAGTGGCTGGCCCGCCAGGACGGCGTTCCCGCCGAGTCGAGCTTTCCCGACGGCGCGACCCTGGCCGAACTGGTCGCTCACCGCGACGGCGGGATCCAGATCCGATCCACCATCGACCACCCGACCGACGTCGGCATGTACCTCTAGCGTTCCCGTGCGCAGACGGCCTTTCCGGCCTCGGCCGGAGAGCCGTCGGGCGTGCGGGTCAGGGTGTGCCGACAGGGCGGATGTGCGCCCTGACCAGCTCGGTGAGGTGACGGCCGACGCGGTCGAGCGGCTCGGTGCTGTGCTTGGCCAGCGACATCACCACCGCGCCCTCGATCGTGGCGATGACGGTCGTCGCCAGGGAGCTGGCGGTGTCGGGGTCGATGTTCTCCGCGCGGAGCCGGGTCTCCAGTGTCCGCTCCCAGTCGTCGAACGCCTCGCCTGCCGCGTCGGCCGCCGCGGGTGACTCCGAGCGTCCGAGTGCCGCGGCCACGATCGGGCAGCCGGCGAGGAAGTCGCTGGACTCGACGACCTGTTTCCACGCGTCGGCGAACGACGCGATGGTTTCCTCCGGCTTGGTGTTCTTGCTGAAGGTCTCGATCAGCGTGGTCATCGCCCGGCCCGCGACTCGGGTGGCCTCGGTGATCAACTCGGACTTGCCGCCGGGGAAGTTCAGGTAGATAGTCCGGCGGGAGAGCCCGCTGTGGTCGAGCAGGTTCGCGACACCGGTCCCGGCGACGCCGTTGCGGCGCACCAGGTCGATCGTGCTCTGGACGAGTCCGTCGCGCGCTGCCATCGACATCCTTTCGATCGGTCCGATTGAAGTATACCGATCGGTGTACTACCGTCGAGTAAGTACACCGATCGGTGTACTCGACGTGATCCGCGGAGGAGCCGACGATGACAGCCCTGAGCGATCCGCTCGCCCTGCCGTGCGGCCAAGTGCTGCCCAACCGGCTGATGAAGGCCGCGCTCAGCGAGGGGCTCGGTACCGCCGCCGGTGCGCCGGACGAACGGCTAGAGCGGCTCTACAGCCGTTGGGGCACCGGCGGTTTCGGTCTGGTGGTCACCGGCAACGTGATGGTCGACCACGACCACCTCGGTGAGCCGGGCAATGTCGTGATCGCCGACGAACGCCACCTCGACGACCTGCGCCGCTGGGCACGAACCGCCAAGGACGGTGGCGCCCGGCTCTGGATGCAGATCAATCACCCCGGCAGGCAGGCGAATCCGCTCGCGACCCGGTCGCAGCCGGTAGCGCCCTCGGCGATCGGGCTCGGTCTGCCCGGCATCCCGGCGCCGCGCGCGCTCACCGACGCCGAGATCGTCGACATCGTGCACCGATTCGCCGCCACCGCGCGGATCGCCGAGCGCGCGGGCTTCGACGGCGTGCAGATCCACGGCGCGCACGGCTACCTCGTCTCGCAGTTCCTCTCGCCGCTGGCCAATCAGCGCGACGACCGCTGGGGTGGCGACCCGCAACGGCGGGCGCGATTCGTGCTGGAGGTGGTGCGCGCGATCAGGGCCGAGGTATCGACGTCGTTCGCCGTCGCGATCAAGCTCAACTCCGCGGACTTCCAGCGCGGCGGCTTCACCGAGGACGAGTCGCGCGAGGTGGTGCGCCGCCTCGCCGCCGAGCAGCTGGATCTGATCGAGATCAGCGGCGGCAGTTACGAATCGCCGGCGATGATGGGCAGGCCGGCGGCGCGTTCGGCGAGCACCGTCGCGCGCGAGGCGTACTTCCTCGAGTACGCCGAGTCGGTCCGGGCGGCCGCCGGGTCGGTGCCGCTGGCCGTTACCGGCGGATTCCGTTCCCGCGTCGCTATGGTCGACGCGGTCGAGTCGGGAGAGTGCGATGTGGTCGGCCTCGGCAGGCCGAGTGCGGTGGCACCGAATGCCGCGGGTGACATCCTGCACGAGCGCACCGCGCGACTGCATTCCCCGCAGATCTCGCTGCGCCTGCCCGCGCGCGTATCCACACTGTCCAATGTCAAGAGCCTCGAAGGTGCCCTCGACCTGCAGTGGCACACTGATCAGCTGCATCTGCTCGGGGCGGGCGACGAGCCCGACCCCGACCGCACACCGTGGCTCACGGTAGCGGCCATGCTGAAGCATCACGGCGTCGACGCGTTTCGAAGCAGAAGGGGATCGACCATGAACAACAAGGACCCGAAGCGGCGCAAGTTCGAGGTCGAGCGGGCGGTGGGTCGCTACGTCGCCAACCCGGCGGTCCGCGCGCTGAGCCGGATCGGCATCCGCACCTCGTTCGCGACCGAGCTCGAGACGATCGGACGCAAATCCGGGCAGGCCAGGGTGGTGCCGGTCTCGGTGGCGTTCGACGACAGCGGCGCGTGGGTGATCAGCCAGCACGGGACCAAGTCGGGGTGGGCCGCCAATATCGGCGCGGAACCGACAGTGCGGGTCCGCCAGGGGAAACGGTGGCGAACCGGGACCGCTGAGCTGCGCCCGGCCGACGATGTCGTCGCGCGGGCTCGCACCTTCGCACCCAATCCGGTGTTCGCCGGGCTGACCGCGGCCACCTTCCGCGCATTGCAGAGCACGCCGGTCTCGGTCCGGATCACCTTCACCGACTGACGACGTTCGCCGTGGCCGCGCAGGCCAGGGTGAGGACCAGCGGAACGGTCAGCGCCGCGGTGAGCGGGATCACGGCGGTGAGCCAGCCGATCATCGCGGGGCCCGCGAGCAGGCCGAGGTAGCCGATGGTGAAGACGCGCGACATGTCCGTGGCTGCTGTCGTGCCGCCGAGATTGCCCGCGGTGGAGAAGATCTGGGGGACGCCGCCCGCCAGGCCGAGGCCACACATCGCCCAGCCGAGCAGGGTGAGTGGCAACCACGGCGATCCGATGACCACCGCGAATCCCGCTGCGGCGAGGAGACTTCCGTAGCGAACGATAGCGACCGGGCCGATCGCACCGGTCACCCTGTCCGCGAGGAATCGTCCGAGGGTCATCGTCGCGGAGAAGGCGCCGAAGGCAAGGGCGGCATCGGCTTCGGAAGTATCGAGGCGCTCGCGCACCTGGAGCGCGCTCCAGTCGGCCGCCACGCCCTCCGCGAGTAGCAGCACGAACGCGACGGCCCCGAGCGAGAGCACTTTTCGGGCCCGCTGGTGTCGTTCGCCGTGCTGGTCGGTGCGATTCTCGGCGCGGGGCCGAACAGAAGCGGCGGGACCGGAGGTTCCGGGCAGCGAACCTGTCGAGCTGCTCGCGTCGGTGCAGTGTCGCAGGTCCGCCGGTTCGCTTGCGTCGGCTGTCGGCCGCTCTCGCGCGCTGTTCGCGGATCGCGCACCCTCGTTGTCGTAATCTTCGAGGTGCGAGGGTGATTCGGGCTGTTGTCGGCCGAGCAGGTGCGGCACCAGGGCAGCGGTGACGACCAATCCCGCGATCCCGGCGCACGTCAACGTCAGCTGCGGCGGCCACTGCGCGTACTGCGCGGCCGCGCCCGCCAACGACCCGACGAACCCGCCCGCCGAGAACATCGCATGGAAGGCGGACATGATCGGCCGGTGATACGCCCGTTCGACGTACACCGCCTGGGTGTTCATCGACACGTCGAGGGCGCCCATGCCGAACCCGAAGCACGCCACAGCGATCGCCAAGGTGATCGGGCTGGTCGCCAGTCCTGGGCCGAGCACGGTCACCGAGATCGCCGACGCGGCCGTGGCGACCAGTGTGCGGCTGCCGAACCGGTCGGCAGCCGGGCCCGCGAGCCGCATACCGACGAGCGCGGCGCCGGCCATCAGCAGCACGAGCACGCTGAGCATCGAGGCCGACACCCCGGCTCTGTCGGTGATCGCCGGAATGTGGACCACCCACATCGCGAGCAGCACCCCGTTCAGCGTGAAGGCCGCGAACACGGCGGCGCGGGCCGTCCGGAACTTGCGGTCGATCGTCGCTGAACCCACCACTTCGACGGTACCGCCTCGGCGCGGGGGTACCCGGCAATTCAAGATCACCAGGCCCTACGAGTTCGCCGTTCGGGCGCTGTCTCGGTGCGGGCCTGGTGATCAACTGTCCGACTACTGCCGAGGCGTCCAGGCGCCGGTGGCGGCGGTTTCCTTGGCGTAGTCGGTGAAATCGCGCGCCTCGCGCCCGAGGGCTCGGCGGACACCGTCGGCGGTGGCGGTGTTGCGGCCGTCGAGGATGGTGCCGAACAGGTAGTCGAGCAGGCTGATCACGTCATCGGGGACCTGGTATTCGCTCAGCGCCGCAACGAATTCCGGCCGGGAGACGGGAACGAAGGCGATCTCGCGACCGGTGGCCGCGGCGATCTCGCCGACCGCGTCGGCGAAGGTCAGGGCGCGGGGGCCGGTGAGTTCGTAGAGTTGACCCGCGTGGCGCGCGTCGGTGAGCGCGGCCGCCGCCACCTCGGCGATGTCGTCGACGTGCACGAACGGTTCCGGCACATCGCCGTTGGGCAGCGCCACCGCACCGGCGAGCACGTCGTCGACGAAGGCGCCTTCGCTGAAGTTGTGCGCGAAGAAGGCGCAGCGCACGATGGTCCAGCTCAGACCCGAATTCCGCACGATCTCTTCGCATTCCAGCGCTTCGGGTTCGCCGCGACCGGACAGCAGCACCACCGAGCGCGCGCCCGCGGCTCGGGCGGCGGCGGTGAACGCGCGGATGATGTCCGGGGCCCCGGGTACGGCGAGGTCGGGCTGGAAGGCGAGGTAGACGGAGTCGACGCCGGCGAGCGCGGGCGCCCAGGTCTGCCGGTCGGTCCAATCGAAGGGGATCGCCGCGGTGCGTGAGCCGTGGCGGACCGGTCGGCCCGCGGCTTCGAGGAGGGCTGCCACCCGGCTGCCGGTCTTGCCGGTAGCGCCGGTGATGAGGGAAAGCTGCTGGTGAGAAGCGGTGTTTGTCATAAGACAAGTACACCGTCGCGCGGCCCGCGGCGACATCGTCGTGCCGCTCACGAACATGCGTTGTCGTCTACGGGTTGTCGTCTACTGTGGAGTGGTGGATGCGTTAGCCGGTCTGCTCGAAGGTCCACGCGCCCGCGGTGCGTTCCTCATGTGTTCGCTGCTGAACCCACCGTGGTCGCTGCGCGTGCAGGACGAAGCCCCGCTCACGGTGCTCGCGATGATCCGCGGAAAGGCTTGGGTCAGCACCGATTCCATGCCGCCGCGGCAACTCGGCGCGGGCGACGTCGCGGTTTTCCGTGGGCCGCAGCCGTATACGGTGGCCGACGATCCGGCGACCGAACCCCAGGTCGTCATCCAGCCGGGGCAGGTCACCACGACGCCCGAGGGCGAGATCCTGTGCGAGACACTGAGTCTGGGCGTGCGCCAGTGGGGCACCGATATCGACGGTGAGACGCTGATGGTCACCGGAACCTACGAATCCGCGGGCGCGGTGAGCAGACGGTTGCTGCGTGCGCTGCCGCAGGTCGCGGTGCTGCCGCGCGGCGAGCTCGATACCCGCCTGCTCGATCTGCTCGTCGACGAAGCGACCAAGGACCTGCCCGCGCAAACCGCCGTTCTCGACCGCCTGCTCGACCTGCTGCTCATCGCCGCCCTGCGTGCCTGGTTCGCCCGCGACGACGCCCCCGCCTGGTACCACGCCTACAGCGATCCGCTGGTCGGCAAGGCCCTGCGCCTGCTCCAGCACAATCCGGCCCATCCGTGGACGGTGGTCGCCCTGGCCGAAGCGGTCGGCATGTCCCGGGCCGCGCTGGCCCGCCGGTTCAGCGAGCTGGTCGGGGAACCGCCGATGAGCTTTCTGACCGAATGGCGGCTCTCGCTCGCCGCCGATCTGCTCGCCGAATCCGACGCGACGGTGGAATCCATCGCTCACCAGGTCGGATACGGCAGCGCCTTCGCCCTCAGCACCGCCTTCAAACGGCACTTCGGGGTGAGCCCGCGCGACCACCGGCAGGGGAGCGCGGCATGATGGCCCGATGAGCTATCCCGTCCTGTGGCCGATGCCGACCCGGTGGGCCGACAACGACCAGTACGGCCACGTGAACAACGTGACCTACTACTCCTACTTCGACACCGCGGTGAACGCCTGGCTGATGCGCGCCACCGGTACCGACATCACCGAGCTGCCCGCGCTCGGCGTCGTCGCGCAGACGTCGTGCCGATTCCACGGCTCGGTCAGCTTTCCCGACCAGCTCCAGGTGGGCCTGCGGATCGCCCGCCTCGGCACCTCGAGCATCACCTACGACCTGGCGATCTTCCGCGCGGGCGACGGCGGGCTCGAGCTCGCCGCCACCGGCGAATTCGTCCACGTCTATGTCGACGCCGACACCCGCAAACCGGTGGCGATCCCCGAGGTGGTGCGGACAGCGGCCGCGGAGCTCGTCACCGAGTAGCGTTTACGCGGCTATGACGCCGACCTCGGGGCGGTGTCGACTCTGAAGCCCGTCGTGGCACAGCGTTCAGGATGCTATGACGCCGACCTCGGGCCACTCGCTGCCGCGGCGGGCGCGCAGGATGATCTGGCCCGCGGGCGAGTCGGGTGGTCCGGGGAGGGCGGCGAAGGTCTTCTTGTCGATGACCAGGGACGAGTCGAGTTGTTCTCGGCTCGGCCCCCATAGGTACTCGACCTCGGTGAGCTCGTCGCGAATCTTCTTGAAATACATCAGGTGCGCCATCGCCGGATCTCCGCGTAGACCTTCACCGATCAGCGGATCGTGACCGGCGGCTTGGAGACTATCGTGGCAGGAATCGAGCGATCTCGCCGCTACCTCGCCGAATTTTTTCGGGCGCACCGTCCGCTGTTCACGCGCGCAGCATGGTCTGGAACCGGCGCATACCGGAAATCCACCGGTCGTAGTCCGAACCCTTGTTGCGGTACATCTGCAGTACCTCGGGGTGCGGCAGGATCAGGAAGTGTTCGGCGGCCATCGCCTCGACGACAGTTTCGGCGACTTCTTCGGGGGAGAGCACCGCGCCCGCGGTCTTCACGGCCTTGATCGCCAGCGCGCCCGCCTCCGGGTCGTCGGGGATGAGCGCACCGGTGAGCAGCTGGGTGTCCACACCCATCGGACACAGGCAGCTCACGCGAATGCCCTTGTCGCCGTAGGTCACCGAGAGCCATTCGGCGAAGCCCACCGCAGCGTGTTTGGTCACCGAATAAGGGGCGGAACCGATTTGGGTGAGCAGCCCCGCGGCGGAGGCGGTGGAGACGAAGTAGCCACTGCCACGCTCGAGCCAACCGGGAACGAGCAGTTTCGCGGCCCGCACGTGGGCCATCACATTCACCTCGATGGTGCTCGCCCACTGGGCCTCCGTGCTGTCCAGGCCGGGACCGCCGCCGATGCCCGCGTTCGCGAAATACAGGTCCACCGGACCGAATTCGCGTTCGGCGGTGGCGATCGACTCCGCCACGACCTGCTCGTCGGCCACATCGCCGCCGACCGCGATCGCGTTGTCACCGAGGTCGGCCGCTACCTTCGCCGCGCTGTCCGCATCGAGATCGGCGACGACGACCTTCGCGTCACCGGCGACGAGACGATAGGCGAGTGCGGCACCGATACCCGCACCCGCGCCGGTGACGATCGCGACCTTGCCTGCTATCTCCATCCCCGCACAGTAACTTTTGGAGCGCTGGCGCGCTCGAGTTCGCGCCCATGGCGGTCCCGTCGATCAGGTGCCGTTGCTTGCTCCTTCGTCGCCTACGCAACGGCACCTGATC
>NZ_JBSFTG010000020.1:0-107095 GCF_053590715.1 Nocardia sp. NPDC003183 | reverse complement strand
AAGCGGATCAATGTCGATCGGGTCGATGAGGCGTTGTCGACGAATCCGACGAAGATCGCGACGGGTTGCCCGTTCTGCCGGGTGATGCTCAACGACGGGGTGACCGCGCGTCAGGAGCAGGGTCAGGGCGAGGGTGTCGAGGTTGTCGATGTCTCGCAGTTGATGCTGGACTCGATCACCCGTATCGATTCCGCGGCACTGTCGGCGAACCTGGTCGTCGTCCAGGAGCCCGAAGACGAGCCGGGACCGTCGACCGTCCCGTAGGACCGGAATATTTCCGGTAACCGTACCGATATCTACGGTGTGGCAATGTAATTCATCATTTATGTCGAAGTGATGATGTTTTTCCGGTATCACCGCTGGTGGGTTCCACGGAATCGCCGTCGATGCGAAAATGTCCTCGGACCGAGATCCGGTCCGGCAGAGGATGTTCCGCCGGATCTGGCGGGCAGACTGGAGGGGCAGGATGCATTTCTCGTCTCGAACAAATTCGGGCGCACAACGACTCGGCGTGATCGCCGCTCTCGCGGCAGGTGCTGTCGGCCTCGCGGCCACCACCACCGCGCAGGCCGCACCATCAGCCGCGGCTCCGATCGTGCAGGGTGTCGACAGCGGCGTGGCGTTCACCGCGAGTCCGCTGGCCGATGGCTCCGGGCTCACGGTGTCCGCCCCGGACGGCACGTTCCGGGTCGTCGGCGGTGCGGTCACGCTCACGAACAGGGAGGGCAACGTGGTCGCGGCCGTGCCGACCCGCATCATCACCGGAGCAGGCGATTTCGACCTGGTCGCGGGGATCTCCGCCGACGGCAGGTCAGCGACGCTGACCCCCACCGCCGCACCGGCCGTCGTCACCGCCAACATGGCCGAATTCGTCGACGCGGCCGGTGACACCGAGGCCCGCAAGCAGCACAACGCGGGCATCGGCGCGCTCATCGGCGCCGGCATCGGCGCTGTGCTCGGCTTCTTCCTCGGCGGAGTCGGCGCGCTGGTGACCATCCCGATCGGTGCGGGCATCGGCGCCCTCATCGGCTACTCGACGCCGTAACGGGTCCCGAGTGGTGGCCGGCCTCGCGCGGTCACCACTCGGACCGTCGCCGGGTCGCCACCACAGGGTAGGCACCGGAGGACACACGAGTGTTCAACGAAACTGTCTGTGGGACAAGATAAGTTGAGCAGCGAAGCCGTGAGACCGCGCGGCGCTCAGTTGGCTCCGCTGTGTCCGACCCCGCACGCTATCCGACCGCTCATCAGGGCCGGACATTTCACCAACTCCCCGCGCGGCCGCAGCAGTCGTCGGGTGGGTGGATCGTGGCGGCGGTACTCGTGATCGTGGGCGGCCCCGGCATCACCCTAGCCGTCGGCCAAGACCTCGGCTCCGCCCTCGCAGGCCCGATCCTGCTCGCGGTGGCCATCGCGATCACCGCCGTCCTGCTCGGCATCGCCATTCTGATCGTCACCCTCATCCGCCGCAGCCGCGCCCAGCGACCACCGGCAAGCGGATTCAGGCCCGCGATGCCTCCATCGATCTAGACGATGCTCCCGCGCAGGGCAGATGCCTTCGCGGCAGTTCGCAGCCGGCCGCTCGTCCGATCAGCCGGCTCGGACTTCTCACCATCGCGGCTAAGGTCGGCAAGGTTGGCATAGCGGCCGAATCGAGGGAGCGATCATGAACGCGTCGAACGAGCGCACACCCAGTGGCTGGGAGGACATCGTCGCCGCGGATCCGGCGCATTCGAGCCGGTATGTGGAGCGCTTCCGGACGCTTGCCACGCAGGGGACCGACATCGTAGGTGAGGCGCGGTTGGTCGACGCGATGCTCGGACGTGGCAGCCGGGTGCTCGACGCGGGGTGCGGGCCGGGGCGGACCGGTGGATACCTGCACGATGTGGGGCACACGGTGGTGGGCGTCGATGTCGACCCGGTACTGATCGACGCGGCACGCGCGGACCATCCCGGTCCGACATGGCTGGTCGGCGACCTCGCCGAGCTGGACCTGCCCGTCGCCGACTTCGACGCCATCGTGTGCGCGGGCAATGTGATGACGTTCCTGGCCCCGTCCACCCGGTCGGCGGTGCTGGCGGGATTCGCCGGGCATCTCGCGCCGGGCGGGCGGGCGATCATCGGATTCGGTGCGGACCGCGGCTACGAGTTCGCCGAGTTCCTGACCGACGCCGGATCCGCCGGGCTCACCGTCGACCTGCTGCTGTCGACCTGGGATCTTCGGCCCTTCACCGACGACTCCGACTTCCTGGTCGCGGTGTTCTCCCGAGCACCCAGCCCTGGCACCTCGACACGGTCCGACGCATGATGGTCTCCGAGGAGCACTAGACCAGGAGGCGCAGGTGCCGGAAACGACGGTGGACGAGGTGCTGGCCGAACTGGCCGCCCTCGACAACCCGAAGATGCGCGCGGTGAACGAAAAGCACGGCGACGATCACTGCGTCAACCTCACCGAGCTGCGCGCGCTCGCCAAACGCCTGAAGACACAACCGGCGCTTGCCCGGCAACTCTGGGACACCGACGACACCGCGGCGAAACTCCTCGGCCTGCTGATCTGCCGGCCGAAGATGTTCGAGCGTGACGAACTGGACGCCATGATCCGCCAGGCACGCACACCCAAGGTCCACGACTGGCTCGTCAACTATGTCGTGAAGAAGAACCCGCACGCCGAGGAACTGCGTGTCGCCTGGTTCGACGACCCGGACCCCGTGGTCGCGAGCGCGGGCTGGGCACTGACCACCGAACGAGTCGCGAAGAAGCCCGACGGCCTCGACCTCACCGGTCTGCTCGACCTCGTCGAAGCGCAGATGAAAACCGCACCCGATCGCCTGCAGTGGGCGATGAACCACTGCCTCGCCCAGATCGGTATCGACCACCCCGGCCATCGCGCCCGCGCCCTCGACATCGGCGAACGCCTCCAGGTCTTGAAGGACTACCCCACTCCCCCTGGCTGCACCTCCCCGTTCGCACCCACCTGGATCACCGAGATCGTGCGTCGGCAGAGTGCCTAGTGGTTCCGGTGCGGCGCGCTCACACCGCGGTGGCCGTGCTCGCGATCGTAGGTTGCCCGCGGGCGGCCGATGGCCGTTAGCGTGTCCGCATGGGTGTGGATGAGATCTGTGATCGGTTCGTCGAGGATTACGCGGCCGCTGATCCGGTCACGGCGACCATGTTCGGCATCGCGGGACACGACGATCGCCTGACCGACTATTCGCCTGCCGGGCACGATATTCGGGCGCGGATAGCGCGAAATGCGTTGCACGCCATGCTCGCCGCACAACCTACTGATGACGGCGAACGCGTAGCGAAAGCCGTGTTCACCGAGCGAGTGGGGCTCGACGTGGAGATCCACGACGCCGGGCTCCCCCTCGCCGCGCTGAATGTGATCGAAAGTCCGGTACAGCACATTCGGATGGTGTTCGACGTGATGGCCGCCGAGACTGCCGAGGACTGGGCGGTGATCGCCGAGCGTCTCGCGGGGGTGCCCGAGGCGCTGGCAGGTCTGCGGGCTTCGCTGCTGGTCGCGGCCGAGCGCGGGCAGGTCAGTGCGCTGCGCCAGATCATCAAGGTCGCCGAGCAGGCGGACACCTGGGCGGGTTCCGGCGCGAACACCGGGTTCTTCACCACTTTTGTCGCCGCCGCGGAAGGTGTCGAGGGTGCGCCGCTGGCGCGGCTGCGGCAGGGCGCGCATGCGGCCGAGCAGGCATATGCCGCTCTCGCCGAGTTCCTGCGCGCCGACCTCATGGCGAGCGCGCCCGCCAAGGATGCCGTCGGCGAGCAGACCTACCGGCTCTGGTCACGCTATTTCACCGGCGCGAACCTCGACCTGCGGGAAGCCTACGACTGGGGCTGGGCGGAATTCGCCCGGCTCGAGGCCGAGATGATCGCCGTTGCCGCCCGGATCGCGCCGGGTGCCTCCCTCACCGAGACCGCGACAGCGCTCGACGCAGACCCGAAATACCGGGTGCGCGGGCGGGCCGGACTCCGGGCGTGGCTACAGAAGATGTCCGACGAAGCCCTGACATCGTTGCGCGAGAAGCACTTCGAGATCCCCGACGAGCTCATGCGATTGGAATGCACCATCGCGCCGCCGGGCGGAGTCGTCGGTGCGTATTACATCGGCCCGACCGCCGATTTCCGCCGACCCGGACGCATGACCTGGTCGGTGGAGCCGGACAAAGAGGATTTCACGACCTGGCGCGAGGTCAGCACGGTCTATCACGAGGGTGTGCCGGGCCATCATCTTCAGATCGCGACCGCGGTGTACGAGGCGGATTCGCTGAACACCTACCAGCGGTTGATGTCGTTCACTTCCGGGCACGGCGAGGGGTGGGCGCTCTATGCCGAACGCCTCATGCAGGAACTCGGCTACCTCGACGACGACGGCCACCTGTTCGGGATGCTCTCCCAGCAGCTGTTCCGCGCCGCCCGGGTGGTCGTGGACATCGGGATGCACCTCGAATGGGAGATTCCGGCCGGCGCCGACTTCCACGAGGGCGAGCGGTGGACTCCCGATCTCGGCCTGGAGTTCCTGCTGACGCGGACCCTCGAAGACGAGACCACCGCTCGCGACGAGATCGACCGCTACCTGGGCTGGCCCGGACAGGCGCCCGCCTACAAGATCGGTGAACGCCTCTGGCTGGCGGCTCGCGAGGAAGCCCGGGCGCGCGCTGGAGCGTCGTTCGACATGCGGCGATTCCACACCCGCGCGTTGCGATTGGGCGGTATGGGACTGGACACGATGCGGGCACAACTCGCCGCCATGGAGTGAGCGGACTTCAGAACAGGCTGGTCTGCGCGGGTTCCGGCGTCGCCGTGATCGCGGAGTCGAGTTCGATGCGGCGACCGACCAGGCGGGTGTCGTTGACCAACACGAGTTCGCTCGCGCCCGCGGTGTCGCGGCAGGCGATGGTGTGGCCGTGCGCGGTGACCGCGTCGAGGACGTATTCGCCTGGCTCCCCGGCGATTTCGGTGGCGACCGGGAATCGGCCGTACGCCTGGATCGTGGCGTAGAAGTCCCGCCCGCCCGACCAGGCGATGTCGGTGCGCGTGATGTCGGCGGGCAGCGTGCCCGCGGCGTGCTCGGCCGCGTCGGCGACCGCGGATTCCAGCACCGCCCAGGGGCGCAGCGGTTTCGTGAGGATGCGGGTCTTGGTGACCCCGGCGACCGCCTGCCCGATCCCGGCTCGCTCGGTCACCGTCCGTTCCAGATCTCGAACGTGCAGCCCGTCCGGGGAATCGGTGATGAACCGGGCGACCAGCGCACCCTGTTCGAAGAGACGGCGATTGCGCCGCGACGCCGAAGCCGTACCGACCTTGGTCATCCCGTCCCCGAAATACGCGATGTAGAGATGGTGCGGCTGCGACAGATAAGCCCGGACCTGTTCGGGCAATGCCGTGAGCGGGCCCCGGTGGCTGTGCACCACCGACCACCCCTCGGTGACCCGGCACTGCTCGCACTGGCGCCCGGTCTCGATCCGTGCGCGACGGGGACACGCAACTTTCCCGCGACGTCCCGCACCGAACCCGTTGTAGCCCAAGCAGAATCGTCCCGAATCGGTGATCCGGAACGCCAGCCGCGTGCCGATCCCGGGCAGCAGCTCGGTGGTCCCGTCGTCGCCGAGCAGCTCGTAGAACCATCGACCCTGCTCGTCCCAGCGAGTGCCGCAGTACAGGGCGGTGGAGGTCATCGGTCGAACCTACACCGGCCGGTCGGTGCGGATCACAAGTCGGCAGCCGAAAGATATCTGAACCACCAGTAACCCCGGCACGATTTCCCACACCGTGAATCGGTCACCTACGTTGAGCGCACAGCAGGGGTGCGAAACCGGTAAGGGGAAAACAATGGACGATCTCGAGCTGCTACTCGACACGGCATTCACTGTGACACCGACCGTCCACATGGATTGCCTGACGCAACAGCTGATGGTCGCCGTCGAATCCTGTTCGCGCAACGGAATCCCCTTTCCCCGAATATGGGAAGAGGTCGAAGACGCACTCGACATGGTCCCGGCGGGCATCCCCGCCGAGTGGCGTTCAGAACTGAGGCTCTACCTCAGCGATCACGTGATTTCGGCATTCATGAATGTACCGTCCGACGCGAAACCGTTACCCGGCGTGTGAGCTTTTTCGGACCGGCGCCAACGCTCGATCACCGGTGTTGGACAGATTCCAACGCACCGCCGCGCGGCCTCGGCCGCTGTTAGCGTGCGGCGGTGCGTATCTGGCTGTTCCCGACGATCGTCCTGACCTTGCTCAGTGCGCTGATGGCCACGATGTATCTCGGCTACATCGTGGACCCCGAGAAGAATCTGCACGACTTCCCGATCGCGCTGGTCGACCAGGATGTGGGCGATACGCTCGGTTCACCGCCGCAGTGGCGCGATATCGGCAACGAGATCACCACAGCATTGCGCGACGGTGTCCCCGCGGACAAGATCGACCTGCGCGTACTGGGAATTGCCCAAGCCGAAAGACAGCTACGCAGCGGCGAACTCTACGGCGCGATCATCATCGCGGGCGACTTCACCAAACGACTCGGCAATCTCGGCATGGGAAGCGTGATTCCCGGCGAGATCGAACGTCCCACGATCACCGTGCGGACCAATCCACGCACCGGCGCGTTCGCCTCGGCGATCGTGCAGCGATTCAGCGACCGGGCGTTGACCGAGGTGAACACGCGGATCGGTGAGCAACTACTCGATACCGTGGCCGGGTCACTCGGTCCTGACTACGCACTGCCGGGTGCGACCGCGGTGACACTGCGCAACCCGGTCGAGGTGATCCACACCGAGTTCCATCCACTGCCCGACGGCAGCGGGGCCGGGCTGGGTGCGTTCTTCTACGCTCTCGTACTCCTGCTCGCGGGCACGCTCGGCGCGATGATCGTCCACACGATGGTCGACGGCGCACTGGGATTCGTGCCGACCGAGTACGGGCCGTGGTCACCGCACGTGCGACCCGCGCGGATCTCCCGATGGCGCACACTGCTGCTCAAATGGGGCGTGCTCATCGTCGCGGCGCACCTCGTGGCAGCGGTACTGCTCGTCGTCGCGCGCGTGCTGGAAATGCCGATCGCGCAGCCCCTTCCGCTGTTTCTCTACAGCGCGTTCGCGATGATCGCCGTCGGTGTCACCGGCCTGTCGGTGCTCGCCGCGCTCGGCTCGGCGGGGCTACTGGTGAACTTGATCGTGTTCGTCATTCTCGGGCTGCCGTCCTCGGCCGGTTCGGTGCCGATCGAGGCCACCCCTCGCTACTTCGGCGTGCTGGCCTCGTTCGAACCGCTGCATCAGGTGTACACGGCGGTCCGCGCGATCCTGTACTTCGACGCCGATCTGGGGTCCGGGCTCGCGAGGGGTTTCTGGATGACTGCGCTGGGCCTGGCGGTCGGACTGGTACTCGGCGCGGCGAGCACGTCGGTCTATGACCGCGTCGGCCTGCACCGCAACCGTGCAGCGAACGGTGACCCCACGCGCTTGTGAGTCCGCACAACCCCGGCTGTGAGGCCGTCGTGATCCCACCAGGCCATTCCATGGGACCGGCGACTACGACCTCCGATGTGGCTATGTTGCGATTCACACAAGTCCCACGACCAGCCCCATTCGCTGTCTGCCACACCGGAGTGCACTCGATGAATTCTCAAGCCATGGACCGGATACCCAATCCGCTCACCATCGCGGGCGGCCGGGCCGCGTCGAGTTTTCTGGGAAACGCCGACGAGCTGGTTTCGCAGCTGGTCTCCTATTTCGCCGAGAACGTGATGCCCTGCCAAGCACTGCCGAGCGAGGCGATGCGCGGTGACGTCACCGAGTTCACCCGCCGCTGCCTGGCGCTGGCGATGGAGATGCTGGACAAGCGCACCACGCCGTCCGAGCAGCAACTGGTGGCGCTGCGCGCGGCATCCGCCCAGCACGCGCGGGAAGGCGTGCCCGTCGGCACCTTGTTGCGCGCCTACGCGGAGGGGTTCCGGATCGGCTTCGAGCTCGTCGTCGGGCAGGTGACCGCAGCCGACCTCGCCGAGGTCGTCGCGGGTACCCGCCTGCTGCTGCGCACGCTCGAGGTCATCAACGCGACGGTGACGAGCGCCTATCTCGACGAACAGCGCCAGGTCGCCAAGGAACACCAGACCGGTGCGCAGACGATGGTGTCGGCGCTGCTGAGCGGCCACGGCGTCGGCGCGCTCACCCGGCAGACCGGGATCAGAGTCGCCGATTCCTATCAGGTGGTGGCGCTGATGATTCCGGAGCTGGCCGAGGAGCACGACCCGCGCGTGGACGCGCAGGTGGTGGCGCGCCGCAAACTGCGGCGGGTGCAGGCGGCGCTGGCCGATGCCTTCGCCTCACGATCACTGGCCCTGCTGAGCACCAACGGTGGCACCCTGCTGATCCCGAGCGATGAACCCGAGCTGGTGCGCATGACCGGCGATGTCCTCGCCACGATCAGCGCGACCTCGGGAGTCGAGCTCACCGCGACCCTGGTACCCGCCCCGACCGAGCAGATCCCGCAGGCCACCGAGGAGGCACACGAGCTGCTCGAGCTGGTGCGTGGCATCGCCAAACCCGCTGGGCTGTACGAGCTCTCGGATGTGGCGATCGAATATCAGCTCACCCGCCCCGGTCCGGCGCGCGAGCATCTGGCCGGTGTCATCGCCCCACTCGCCACCCATCCCGAGCTGCTGGAAACGCTGCGGACCTATATGGCCACGGGCCTCAATCGCAAAGCCACCGGCCGGCGGCTGCATGTGCACCCCAACACCATCGACTACCGGCTGCGTCGAGTGAGCGGGCTGACCGACCTCGACCTGACCACCGCGGAGGGCATTCTGCGGGCCCGTATCGCACTGCTCGCCGACGATATGGTGCACACCCGGGGCGCCGCGTGATCTCGCGTGGCGCCCCGGACCTGGCTCACGCGATCAATGCCCGGGCCGCGGCGATGCCGGATCGGTAGCAGGCCTCCAACTGGGCGCCCAGCAGGTAGTCACCCGCAAGCTGGAGTCCCGCAACGGATTCGGTCTGTTCGCGCACCACTGTGCGGAAACCGGCGTGATCGGGGAGGTAGGCGCAATGCGCCGCGGCCCAGCTGCGCGTTTCGGTCCGCACCCGCTCGATCGCCGGGCCGCCGAGATGACCGCGCACCTTCGCCTCGGCGTCGTCGATCCACGTCGCCAAGAGCTGCGCATCCGGACTCGGCCGGGCATCGCGCCCGCTGAAGGTGTAGCGGACGATATCGAGATCGTTCACCCCGTAGACCCCCGCGGCACTGCACGGCCCCGAGTCGAACGCGATCGAGCGAACGGTGCTGCCGAAGAAGGGCCGCTCGTACTGCACCACCGCGACCGTGGACGGGTAGTAGGCCACCTCGCTCAATGCCTTGCTCAGCGCGGGAACCACGGGTTCCAGCAGGCCGGCCGCGGCGTGCGCCGGGGTCGCCAGGACAACACCGTCGTAGGCGGAAAAGGTAGTGGCACCACCGTTTTCCGCGGTATCGAGCCCGATCACCCGGCCGTCGCGCACCACGAGGCGATCCACGCGGGTGCCGAGCCGGACCGGCACCTGTCCGGCGAACCAGTCCAGGACCGGCTGCATGCCGTCGACGAGCTGGTCGTAGCGATCCTGCACCATGCCGAGGCTCACCCCGAACGCGCCGAGGTACACCTCGTCCGGCTCGGCGGCGTTGAGCCGAACTGTCAACGGTCGCAACACAGTACGTCCGAACTCGGCGCCGAAATGCGCGCCGAGCGCGACGCTGTCGTTGGCGGTGCCCGCTCGCCCGAACCAGTCCGACCCCAGGTAACGATTGCGTTCGTCGAATCGAACGCGCGCACCGTAGTAGAGCATGCGCGCCGCGTCGATCGGCGAACCCATCCGCAGCAGATGGCGAAGGAATCCGGCGATGCCGGGGTTGTCGAGTGTCACCAGTTCGCCGTCGATGATCTGCGAGCTGTTGATTCCGAAGGGCTCGTACACCCGTCCCCCGGACGCGGCGACGAACCCACGCAGCTCGTGGTAACGGCGGCCGATGTTCTTGCCGCCCATCATGATCGGCCGACCGCCGAGGGAGTCGAAGCCGCAGCGGCCGCCGAGCACCGCGTCCTGCTCGAGCAGTTCGACGGTGTGGCCTGCCCGGTGCAGCGCGAACGCGGCGCCGATGCCGGACAAGCCGCCGCCGATGACCGCGTACCGTTTCGCCGATGCTGTCGTCATGATCCGAGCTCCTGTCGTTGCGTGGACACGGGATAGTGCGCCAACTCGACGTGGGCGAGGGCGATGCGGTTGCCGTACTGGTGCAGCGCCACTTCGACCGTGATCTCGTCCAGGTCGAGATCGCCGACGGCGGCGGTGGTGCAGGTGATGGGGGCGTCCAGTTCGGCGAAGTCGGTGAACTGGGCTTCGAGGTCGATCACCGCGGCGACCGGTGAGCCGAGCAGTCCCGCCGAGGTCGCGGACAGCACCGCTGCCTGCCGGAACGCCTCGAGCAGCAACGGGCCGGGGACATGGTCGTATTGATGGTCGAAGAAGCTCGGATGGCCGCGGTCCACCACCACGACGAGGTCCTGTGCCGTGGTGCGGGCCAGCACGACATTGCGTGGGTCGCGCCTGCCGACGAGTTCGGGTGGCAATCGCCGCACCGAGTCGGGGCCGACCGCGGCGAGGGTGGAGCGCTTGCCCTGCTGGAGTTCGCGGAACTCGTCGTAAGCGTCACGGGGAAAGGTGATTCCGCTGCCGCGCAGCGTCATGGCCAGTGCCCCGTGGACGGACAGCGTGGCGTCGAAGGATACGTCGTGGTAGTACCCGCGCCCGGTGCCCGCCGCGCCGGGACGCAGGCGCACCACCCCCTCGAGCGGGTCTCGTTCACTGTCGCGGAACAGGCTCAGGTCTTCCACCGCGAACGCCATCCGTTGCAGGCTGGCCGGCGCGTCGGCGGGCACACCGAGGTGTCGCTGACCGACGACGAGCAGTGCCTGGCGGACGGCCTCGACGGCGGAGAACGGATCGTGGTAGGCGACGAGCCGATCGAACCACAGCGAGTGCGCCCGCGGCACCTGCACGGCGGCGAGGTATTCCGAGCTGCCGACGACGGCGGTGTCGGCGACGTAGACCTCGGCGAGTCCGCGCCGGTGAGCCAGCGCGGCGGGCACCAATTGTTCGAATCCGAGGGTGCCGCGTACCGGCGACAGTCCCCCGCTCATGCGAGCACCGTCTCGTGGGTCGGCGCGTCGCTCCAGATCCTGGTGACGAGTACGGCACCCAGTGCCCGTGGCGTCGGGTGGGTGAACAGATCCTCCAGCGAGAGCTGGGTGCCCGCAGCGGCATTGATCCTTCCGCGCAGTTCGAGAGCGGACAGCGAGGTGAGCCCGATCGCGAGAACGGTGGCGTCGAGGTCGATCTCGTCCGCGGTGAGGTCGATGAGGATCTCGCGGATCTGATCGACCACCAGGCCGACCGCGACATCGCGGCGCCGGTCCTCGGGAACGGTCAGCAGGTCCGAACGCGTGGACGGTGTCTCCCCTGCCGGTGCGTCGTGCCGACCGGCGATCCGGTCACCGGCGAGTTCGGCGCCGGCGACGCCGATCATGCTTTCGAGGACGGCGCTGTCGGTGTGGACCCAGTAGCGGCGATGCTGGAACGCATAGGTCGGCAGATCCACGGCCCTGGTGGTGTCGCCGGAACACAGTGCCGACCAGCCGACCTCGGCACCGGCCACCCAGGCTCCCGCAACGGCTTCGATCGCCGAACCGGCTTCGTCGGCGCCGGGTCGCAGCACCGGAACGGCTGTGCTGCCGGTATCGGCGAGTGTCTCGTAGACCAGGCCGGACAGGGTGTCTCCCGCGCCGAGTTCGAGATAGGTGACGACGCCGGATTCGTGCAGCCGCAGCACACTCTCGTGGAAACGCACCGGCTCGCGGGCCTGACGTACCCAGTATTCGATCGAAGTGAGCTGTCCCGGTGTGGATTCCGTGCCGGTCACGGTGGAGAGGAATGGGATGCGCGGTTCCTGGAGGCGAACGGTCGCGACGACCGAGCGGAAATCGTCGACGATCGCATCCACGTGCGGCGAGTGGAAGCCCCGGTCTACGCCGAGCCTGGCTACTCGTCGGCCGCGTTCGCGCCAGTGCCGGGCGAGCTCACCCACCGCGGCGACATCGCCGGCGATCACGGTGGCGTTCGGCCCGTTGGCCGCGGCGACCGATACCTCGGCCTCGCGACCGGCGATGGAGGCCGCGACCTCGGCCATGGATGCCCGTACGGACACCATCGCTCCCGGGCCCATCCGCTGCATCAGCCGACCACGCGCGGCGACCACGGCCATCGCGTCGTCCAGGGACAGCACACCCGCGACGTGCGCGGCGCAGAGTTCACCGACCGAGTGACCGACAACGAAATCCGGCACCAAGCCCCAGGATTCGAGCAGCCGGAACAGAGCCACCTGCACGGCGAACACGGCGGGCTGGGTGTAGTCGGTTCGCGCGAGCAACTCACCCGTCCCGAACATCTCGGTACGCAACGGATGCTCGAGATAGGCGTCGAAACCCGCGCAGATCGTGTCGAGCGCCTCGGCGAACACCGGGTACGTGTCAGAGAGCCCGCGGCCGATGCCCGCGAGTTGCCCGCCCTGACCGGGGAACATCATCGCCAGTTTGCCGCCGGTGCCACGGCGTGACAGGACTGCCGAGGGGGCGGTGCGTTCCTCGGCGATGGCCGTGAGTCCGTCCAGGAACTCGCCGCGGGTGTTCGCCACGACGACGGCGCGATGGTCGAATCTCGTTCTCGTGGTTGCCAAGGAGTGCGCGATGTCGGCGAGATCGTCCGGGGAATTCGTGACTGCCGCGCGCAGGCGGGCCGCCTGGTCACACAGTGCGGCGGCGGTGCGTGCCGAGAGCAGCCACGGAGTCGGCGAGGGCGTGGGCCTCGCATGCGCCGGGGCGACAGTCTGCGGGGAGGCGACCGTGGACGACACCGCGTGGCGGGTGTCGGCCGAAATCGCCGCAGGTGCTTCGGATTCCGGTGCTTGCTCGATGATCAGGTGGGCGTTGGTGCCGCTGATGCCGAAGGACGACACCGCGGCCCGGCGTGGGTGTTCGGAGGTCGGCCACGGCTGTGGCCGCAGCGCCAGCCGGATTCGATCTCCGGTCCAGTCGGCGTGCGAGGTCGGCGCGTCCACGTGCAGCGTGGGCGGAACCATCCCGTGCCGGATGGCCTGTACCGCTTTGATCAGTCCGGCCACGCCCGCGGCCGACTGCGTGTGTCCCATATTCGATTTCACCGATCCCAGCAGCAGTGGTGGCGCACCGTCGCGCTGCCCGTAGGTGGCCAGCAGGGCCTGCGCCTCCACCGGGTCACCGAGTACGGTGCCGGTGCCGTGGCCCTCCACCATGTCGATGTCGGACGCGCGCAGACCAGCGTTGGCCAGCGCGGACCCGATCACCCGCTGCTGTGCCGGTCCGCGCGGTGCGGTGAGCCCGTTGGAGGCGCCGTCACTGTTCACCGCCGAACCGCGCAGTACCGCGAGCACTCGGTGCCCGTGTCGCTGCGCTTCCGACAGACGTTCCAGGAGAACGACACCGACGCCCTCACCCCAGGCGGTGCCGTCCGCGCCCGCGGCATAAGACTTGCATCGACCGTTCGGCGCCAGCGCACGCTGACGCGAGAACAGCGCGAACGGCATCGGGGTGGACATCACCGTCACGCCGCCGGCGAGCGCCATGCCGCATTCGCGCAGCCGGAGCGACTGCATCGCCTGATGAATCGCGACCAGCGACGAAGAGCAGGCGGTGTCGACGGTGACCGCCGGGCCTTCCAGACCCAGCAGGTACGCGACCCGACCCGCCGCCATCGAGGCATGGTTGCCGGTGAAGTAGTACGTCTCCGCCCCATCCCAGGCCTGCGTGGCGCCGAATCCGTAACCCTGATCGCTGAATCCCACGAACACACCGGTATCGGTGCCGCGCAATGTCGTCGGGTCGACGCGGGCCTGTTCGACCGATTCCCAGGCGAGCTCGAGCAGCAGGCGCTGCTGCGGGTCCATCGCCTCGGCCTCGCGCGGGCTGATCCCGAAGAATCCGGCGTCGAACTCGCCCGCACCTTCGAGAAAACCGCCCTCTCGCACATAGGATTTGGCGAACTTGTCCGGGTCGGGATCGTAGAACCCGTCCACGTCCCAGCCGCGATCCGCCGGGAACTCCGAGATCAGGTCGCGCCCCTCGATCAGCGCCTCCCACAGGTGCTCGGGCGATTCGATCCCGCCGGGGAACCGGCACGACATCCCCACGATCGCGATCGGTTCCCGTGCGCGTGCCTGCTCGTCCTCGAGCTGCTGTCTGGTCTCCTGTAACTGCCGGGTGGCGCGTTTGAGATACGTGCGAAGTTCCGCTTCGGTGGCCATCGGCCTCTCGCTTTCTGTCTCGGCTCAGACCGAACGGACCTGGTCGATGAGATCGAACAGGGCGTCGTCGTCGGCACCGTCGATGTTGTCGACCAGATCGCGCGCCGAGTCGCCGCGCAGGGTGCGCACGAGGTCGTTGATCCGCAGCAGCAGTTCCTCGACCCGCTCCGGTGGCAGCTCGATACCGGCGCATCCCGCCGCCACTGCGTCGAGCTGTCCGACGATGCGGGCGCCCGGGTCGTCCACGGGCGCGATCTCGGTGCGCAGGTAGCTCGCCAGCGCGGTGGCGTTGGGGTAGTCGAAGACGATCGTCGTGCGCAGCTTCGCGCCGGTGGCCGCCTCCAGCCGGTTGCGGAATTCCACGGCGCCCAACGAGTCGAAACCCAGGTCGGTGAACGCGGTATCGGCGGGCACCGCCTCCGCCGACGCGTGACCGAGGACGGCCGCCGCGTGCGACCGGATGACGCCGAGGATGATCCGCTCCTGTTCGGCGGGCTCCTGACCGGTGAGGCTCGACAGCAGCTTCGCCGACTCGTCGGAGCCACCGCCGGCCGCCCGGCGCGGGCCGCGCAGCAGCGACCGCAGCATCGCGGGCATCTCGTCGACATCGCCGAGCGAGCCCAGTGCCGTGAGGTCGAGGCGTGCGGGTACGGCCAGTGCTCTGCCGGTCGACAGGGCGTTGTCGAACAGGGCCATCCCGTCGTCGTCGGTGAGCGGGACCAGCCCTTCGCGGCGCATTCGCCGCAGGTCGCGCTCGGTCAGGTGCCCCGTGATGCCGGTCCCGCGCTCCCACAGCCCCCACGCCATCGCGGTGGCGGTCAGGCCACGGTGTCTGCGGTGCTGGGCCAGCGCGTCGAGGAACCCGTTGGCCGCAGCGTAGTTCGCCTGGCCCGGGTTGCCGAGCAGGCCCGCGATCGAGGAGTACATCACGAACATCGCCAGCGGGTGCCCGCCGGTCACCTCGTGCAGGTGCCAGGCGGCATCGGCCTTGGGGCGCAACACTGTGGCGATGTGTTCGGGAGTGTGCTCGCTGAACAACGCGTCCTCGACGACGCCCGCGGTGTGGACGACGCCGGTGAGCGGATGCGCGGCGGGGATCGCCGCCACCAGTGCGGTGAGAGCGTCGCGATCGCCGACATCGCAGGCGGCGATGTCGACCTGGGCGCCGAGCGCGGTCAGCTCGGCGGCGAGTTCGCTCGCGCCGTCCGCGTCGGGTCCGCGACGACTGGTGAGCAGCAGGTGCCGAACTCCGTGTGTGGCCACCAGATGCCGGGCGGCCAGCGCGCCGAGGCCGCCGGTGCCGCCGGTCACCAGAACGGTGCCGTCGCGGTCGAGTGGGGTCGGCACGGTCAGGACGTATTTGCCGATGTGGCGTGCCTGGCTCAGCTGACGGAATGCCTCGGGCGCACGCCGCACGTCCCACCGGGTCACCGGAAGTGGTTGCAGGTCACCGAATTCGAACAGCCTGCGCAGTTCGGTCAGGATCTCGTGCAGCCGGTCCGGGCCTGCCTCCATCAGGATGAAGTTCTGGTACCGGACGCCCGGGTGGGTTGCCGCGATCTCGTCGGCGTCACGCAGATCGGTCAGGCCCATCTCGATGAACCGACCGCCGCGCGGCAACAGGTCCAGCGACGCGTCGACCTTGTCGCCCGCGAGGGAGTCGAGCACGACATCGACACCGCGTCCGCCGGTCGCTTCGAGGAACTTCGCCTTGAACTCGGTGGTTCGCGTATTGCCGATCCGTTCGTCGTCGAAGCCGTTCGCGCGCAGCACATCCCACTTGCCGGGGCTGGCCGTGACGTAGAGGTCCAACCCCAGATGGCGGGCCAACTGGACCGCGGCCATGCCGACACCGCCGGTGGCGGCGTGGATCAGCAGCGACTCCCCCGACCGCACCCGCGCCAGGTCGACCAGCGAGTAGTAGGCCGTCGCGAACACGATCGGTGCGGCCGCCGCCTCGTCGAACGACCAGCCTTCCGGAATCTTGATGACCGTGCGCCGGTCGGCCACCACCGTGGCGCTGACGCCGGTGAAGATGCCCATCACCCGATCGCCCACCGCGAAGTCCACCACGTCGGGAGCGACCTCGACGATCACCCCCGCACCCTCACCACCGATGGCGGTGTTCGGGATCGGGTACATCCCGAGCACGATCAGCACATCGCGGAAGTTGACACCCGCCGCGCGCACCGCGATCCGCACCTGTCCGGGTCCGAGCGGCTCGATTTCGGCCGGCGCCAGAATCATGTTGTCGCCGTTGAGGGTTCCGCGCCCGTGGTCGACCAATCGCCAGTCGTGCGCACCGAGCAGCTCAGCCGACCCGACCGTGTCCGCACCCGCGCGCACCAGGCGCGGCGCGTGCGCCTCCCCGTGCCGGATCGCCAGTTGCGGCTCGGTGGTGAGTGCGGCACAGCTGCGCACCGCCTCGCGGTAGTCGCTGCGATCATCGAGATCGAGCAGCGCGATGCGGCCGGGGTTCTCGTTCTGCGCGGACCGCAGCAGACCCCACACCGCCGCGCCGGCCAGGTCACCGACATCCTCGGCGCCATGGATCGCCACCGCGCCGCTGGTCACGAAAACCACCAGCGCCTCGGCGAATTCGTCGTCGGTGAGCAATCGCTGCACCACCGTCTGCACGGCGATCACCTGCTCGCGCACGGCGGCGGGAACGGACGCGGTGACATCGCTGTGCACGCGCACGACAACGAGATCGCGATCAGCGCGTGCGCAGCGCTCTACAGCTACCCTGCCGTCCACAGAGTCCAGCTCGGACCATTCGCCCGGTCCCGCAGTGGGTTCGGGCGAGGGAACGGTCACCCAGTTCATCTCGTACAGTCCGCCGTCCGAGGACGCCGGGCGCTGACCCAGCGCTTCGAGGGAGATCTCGCGCAGCGCCAGTGATCGCGCACTGGCCACCGGCCTACCTGCCGAATCGGTGAGTTCGAGACCGATGCGGTCGGTGCCGACCGGCGTGAGGCGAACCCGCAGCGACGACGCGCCGACCGCATGCAGCGAGACGCCTTCCCAGGCGAACGGGAGCCGGATCTTGCCGGATTCGGTCGGGCCGACCGTGCCGGTCGCGATCATCGCGTGCAGTGCGGCGTCGAGCAGCGCGGGGTGCAGACCGAACTCGGCGGCCTCCCCGATGGCTGATTCGGGCAGTGCCACCTCGGCAAAGACCTCGTCGCCGTGGCGCCAGATCTGGCGCAGGCCTCGAAAAGCGGAACCGTAGTCGTAACCGACCGCGGCCATCGCCTCGTACGGGTCGCCGACGGCCACCGCCACCGCACCCACCGGCGGCCAGGCCCCGCCGGCCGGCACCGCGATCTCGTCCGACGGTTGCATGGTGCCGGTGGCGTGTCCGGTCCACGGCAGCTCCTCCACCGACGCTGTCTGTAGGCGCGAGTACACCCCGACTGTCCGATGCCCGGATTCCCCGGCCGGTCCGACCAGCACCTGCAGTTCCACCGCGCCGGTCTCGGGAATCACGAGCGGGGCTTCGAGCACGAGTTCGCCGACGGTCGGGCACTGAACGAATTGACCTGCATGCCAAGCGAGTTCGATGAACGCGGTACCGGGCAGCAGCACCGCGCCACCGATCCGGTGTCCGGCCAGCCACGGGTGCGAGTGCAGCGACAGTCGCCCGGTCAGCAGCAGTCCACCGTCCTGAGCGAGGCCGATCTTCGCACCGAGCAGCGGATGGTCGTCGGCGTCGAGCCCGGCGCCACGCACATTGCTGCCCTCGCTCACCTCGAGCCAGTACCGATCGCGCTGGAAGGCATAGGTCGGCAGGTCTACCGGGCGGGCGTCGGCGCCTTCGAAGAGCGAGCCCGGATCCAGCGCTGCCCCGTGGGAATACAGAGTGGACAGTCCTGCGACGAACGCGAGGTCGCCCGCGAGGCCCGGCCGCTGCAACGCGACGGCGGCCATCGCCGCACCGTCGTCGACGATCTCGTGCACCATCGCCGTCAGCGCGGCCCCCGGCCCCAACTCGGCAAAGCAGTTGACCCCGCCCTGTTCACGGGCCCACCGCACCGCGTCCAGGTAGCGAACCGGCTCACGCAGGTGGCTCACCCAGTATTCCGGCGAGCACAACTGCGCGGCCTCGGCCACCTTGCCGGTGAGCGCCGAGATCACCGGCACGGTCGGCGGGCGATAGGTCAGACCCCGGCAGACTTCACCGAATTCGGCCAGCACCACGTCCATCTGGGGCGAATGGAACGCATGACTCACCCGCAATCGGTGGGTACGCACGCCGTCGGCCGCCAACTGCTCGGCGATGGCCGTCACGGACGCGTGCGCACCCGAAACAACCACGGACGCGGGCCCGTTCACCGCGGCGATGCTCACGTCGTCGTATCGACGCACGAGTTCGGCGACGGTCTCGGAGTCCGCGGCGACCGCGACCATCGCCCCACCCGGCGGCGCGGACTGCATGAGCCGACCACGGGCGGCGACCAGGGTGCAGGCATCCGGCAGCGACCAGACCCCGGCCACATAGGCCGCCACGATCTCACCGATCGAGTGACCGAGCACGAATGCCGGTCGCAATCCCCAGGATTCGGCCAGCCGGTACATCGCCACCTCGGTAGCGAAGAGCGCGATCTGGGCGATCTCGGTTCGGTCGAGCGAGGTCGCGTTCGCCCGATCGTCGAAAATCATCTCGCGCAGCGGCGTTTCGCGATGCTGATCGAATTCCGCGCAGATCTCGTCGAAAGCGGCGCGATAGACCGGGTAACCCTCGTACAGCTCGTGCCCCATCCCGGCGCGTTGCGCGCCCTGACCGGGGAACATCGCCGCAGTGACGGCCGCGATGGCGCTGCCACGCACCACATTCGGTGCGCCCTGCCCGTCCGCGAGTGCTCGCAGCCCGGCTGTCAGCTCCTGGGCATCGTGGCCGACGATCACGGCGCGATGCTCGAACCGGGCGCGGGTGTCGAGCAGCGCGACACCGATATCGACCGGGTCGGCGCCGTGTTCTGCCTCGACCCGACCGAGCAGCGCGCCTGCCTGCGCGGCCACCGCCGCGTCGGACCGCGCGGTGAGGACCCACGCAATCACCGGCGGTGCGACGATTGCGGCCGATCGCTCGATCTCCGGCGAGGACTCGCCCCGCTCGATGACGACGTGCGCATTGGTGCCGCTGATCCCGAACGACGACACCGCGGCGCGCGGCGTCCGCCCGGTCGCGGGCCATGCCCGCGCCTCGGTGACCAACCGGACCGAGCCCGACGACCAGTCCACATGCGGCGTCGGCTCGTCGACGTTCAGTGTCGGCGGCACCACCCCGTGCCGCATCGCCATCACCATCTTGATCAGCCCACCGACCCCGGCGGCGGCTTGCGTGTGCCCCATATTCGACTTGAGCGACCCGAGCAGCAGCGCCTCCCCGCCCTCGCGCTCGGCGCCGTAGGTCGCGAGCAAGGCCTCCGCTTCGATGGGGTCACCCAGGCGGGTACCGGTGCCGTGCGCCTCGACGACGTCCACCTCGGTCGTGCTCAACCCGGCATCGGCCAGCGCGGATCGGATCACCCGCTGCTGGGACCGCCCGTTCGGGGCGGTCAGACCGTTGGACGCGCCGTCGGAATTCACCGCGGTGCCACGCACCAGACCCAGGATCTTGTGCCCGAGGCGCCTGGCCTCGGAGACGCGCTCGAGCAGCAGCATGCCGACGCCCTCGCCCCACGCGGTGCCGTCGGCGCCCGCGGCGAACGACTTGCATCGGCCGTCGGCCGCCAGCGCACGCTGGGTGGAGAACGCGACGAACGCGGCGGGCGTCGCCATCACGGTGACACCGCCGGCCAGCGCCATCGTCGACTCGCCGGAGCGCAACGATCGCACCGCCTGATGAATCGCGACCAGCGAGGACGAGCACGCCGTGTCCACGGTGACCGACGGACCTTCCAGCCCCAGCACATACGACACCCGGCCCGAGGCGATACTCGACGCCTGACCGGTCATCAGGAACTGCTCGATCGTCGCGCGCACCCGCTCGTCGATATCGCGCGACGACGGGCCCTCGGTGTCGGGCATCAAGCCGACGAAGACCCCCGTGGCGCTACCGCGAACAGTCGTCGGGTCGATGCCCGCCCGCTCGAAGGCCTCCCAGGCCGTCTCGAGCACGAGTCGCTGCTGCGCATCCATCGCCTGCGCCTCACGCGGGCTGATCCCGAAGAAGTTCGCGTCGAATCCGGTAGCGCCGTCGAGGAATCCGCCCGTGCGCACATACGACTTGCCCGGCACACCCGGCTCGGGATCGAACAGGCCCTCCACATCCCAGCCGCGATCGGCCGGCCACTGCGACACCAGACTGCGCCCCTCGACCGCCGCCTGCCACAACTCCTCCGGCGAGGTGACCCCACCCGGATAACGGCACGCCATGCCGACGATGGCGATCGGCTCGGTCGCCCGCGCTTCCACATCATCGAGGCGCGCGCGGGTGGTCTGCAGTTCCCGGATCGCCTTCTTCATGTAAGTGCGTAGTTCGTCTTCGCGAGCCATAGGGCAAACATCTCCTGCATCAGAGGTATCGACAGGGAATCGAGCAGTGCGGCGGGATCGGGTATTCGCCCGGCAATCCACTCGACAACACTGACCGGCGCCACGCTACGACAGCGGGCAACCGAATTCCTCGCGCGCCGGGCCTCTTTGGGAAACGACCAACGGTCCTCGCGTCGTCCCTGACATTTTCCAAACGCATTGCCACCCGGTGACCACGATTCGTAAGGTCATGCGCCATGGCAAGGACTCCCGATCCGATACCGGATCAGCACGGCCGACGATTCGTGATCACCGGAGCCAACGGCGGCCTCGGTGAGGTGGCAACCCGCACGTTGGCAGCCCGTGGCGCCACGGTGATCATGGCGTGCCGTGATACCGAACGGGGTCGCGCCATCGCTGATCGGCTGGTCGGCGATATCTCCGTGGCAGCCCTGGATCTTGCCGATCTGTCCGACGTACGGCGCTTCGCGCAAGAGTGCGGCGAATTCGATGTGCTGATCAACAATGCCGGATTGATGAATGTGCCGTTCGCCCGTACCGCCGACGGATTCGAAACACAATTCGGCGTCAACCATCTCGGTCACTTCGCGTTGACCGGCCTGCTGCTGGATCGGATCCAGGACCGGGTCATCTCGTTGTCGAGCATTTCCCACGGGTGGACCAAGGCACTGCCGCTCGACGATCTGCGCTTCGAACACCGCCGATACAGCCGACACGCGGCCTATCCGGAATCGAAGCTGGCCACCCTGATATTCGGCCGCGAACTACAGCGCAGGCTCCGCGAATCCGGGTCGACGCTGCGTTCCTACGCCGTGCACCCCGGCGTCGCACCGACCGGACTCGTCGCCAAGACGCAGACGCCACTCGACTACGTCGCCGAGCCGTTCATCCGCCTGGTAGGCCAATCACGGACCGCGGCAGCACAATCGATGCTCTACGCCGCCACCGCCCCGGATGCGGATCCCGATATCTATTGGGGCCCGACCAAGCTGTTCAACACCCGGGGACCGGTCAGCGCCTGCCCGTCGAGCGCGCTGTCGCAGGATCGGGCCCTCTGGCAGCAGTTGTGGACGGCATCCGAACGCGCCACCGGTGTTCGCTACCCCGCGTCGGCGGTGATCCGTGAGAATTAGCCTGCGCACCCTGGCTTGCGCCGTCATGGTCGGGCTGGTCACCGCCTCCGGCCCACCGGTGGCCACCGGGGCACCACCGGTGTATCCGGCTCCCGACCCCGACCCCTTCTACGCCGCGCCCGCCGACATCGCGAGCAAGGAACCCGGGGCCGTACTGGCGGTCCGGGTCCAGGAACCACTGCCCTACTTCCCCACCGCCACAGTCACTTTGGTGAAGTTCCGGTCCAACGACTCCCAGGGCAGGCCGATCGCCGCGACCACCACGATCCTCACCCCGAAAGACCATCGCCCCGGCGCGCCGTTGCTGTCCTACCAGCACATCATCAACGGTCTCGGTACCCAGTGCGCGGTCTCGCGGGCCCTCTACGCCTACGATCCGAATCTGCTCTATCGCGCTGTGCCGCTGCTGAACACGATGCTGCTGCGCGGCTGGAGCATCGCGCTACCCGACCATCTCGGCCCCAACGCCGCCTACGGCGCGGCCAGACTCGGCGGACAGATCACCCTCGACGGCATCCGCGCCGCGACCAGGGTCGCGGAACTGGGTCTCGCCGACAGCCCGGCGGCCATGCTCGGGTACTCCGGCGGCGGCATGGCGACCGGCTGGGCGGCCGCGCTCGCACCGCAGTACGCGCCCGAACTGCGCCTGGTCGGCGCCGCGCAGGGCGGGGTGCCGATGAACATCACCACGATGGCGCGCGCCCTCGGCTTCGCCCCGCACCCCATGTTCGGTCTCGCGATGGCCGCGGCACTCGGCCTCGAACGCGAGTACCCCGACCGCCTCCCGATCAGCGGGCAGCTCAACGACACCGGCTTGGCGGTACGCGATGCCATGGCCAACGGGTGCACGGTCGAACTCATCGCCGCCGGAGCCATGCACAGCGCCTCCGACCTCGCCTCGACCGTCTCACTGATCGACGACCCCCGGGCGTGGGAAGTGGGCGACGCCAACAGCCTGGAACTGTTCGAGCCCGTGCCGACGATCCCGATCTTCGAGTGGCACACCCCCATCGACCCACTCATCCCCGTCGACGCGGTCGATCGCACGAACCAGCGCTACTGCGAGGCCGGGACACCGGTGCACTCGGAGCTCTATCCGAGCCCCGACCACCTGGCCACCGCGGTCATGGGTTTCCCGTCTGCCGTCGCGTGGCTCGACGCCCGCTTCCGCGGCGAGCCCGCGCCGAGCAACTGCTGACCTCCCGAGAGATAAGGATCCACCATGCGCCGGATTTTGACGGCCGCACTCACGGTGCTGTTCTACGGCCTCACCGTCGCCATCTTCGCTCCCGCGGCGACGCCGGAGCCGCGTTACCCCACCCCCAACCCCGATCCCTTCTTCACCGCACCGGCCGATATCGGCGACTTCGCGCCCGGTGATGTGGTGCGGCAACGGAAGTTCGACCTCGGCCCCTACCAGGGCACCGATATCTGGCACGTCGCGTTCCGCTCGACCAACTCCGCGGGTGACCCGATCATGGGCGTCACCACGGTCCTGATCCCCGCCGGTGTCACGAACCCGCCGCTGGTGTCCTACCAGGCGCTGATCAATTCCCTCGGCACCAAATGCAACCCTTCCACCTCGCTGATCAACGACGAGACCCCCGACGCGTTCGGCGCGGCTCTGCCGCTGGGCCGCGGTTGGGCGGTCGCCTTGCCGGACTACCTCGGGCCGAATGTCGCCTATGGCGCCGCCCGGCTCAGCGGCATGGTCACCCTCGACAGTGTGCGAGCGCTCCAGCGCGCGCCCGAACTCGGCCTCGGCCAGTCCCCCATCGCACTCGCCGGGTACTCCGGCGGCGGGCTGGCGACCGCGTGGGCGGCCGCGCTGCAACCGACCTACGCACCGGAATTGACGCTCGCGGGCGTCGCCGCCGGCGGCATCCCGGCCGACCTCGAACAGATGGCCCTCGGGATCGGCTTCGGGCACCATCCCGGTTTCGGCCTCGCCTGGGCGGCGGCGATGGGTCTGGAGCGCGAATACCCCCAGCGTCTGCCCATTTCCGACCAGCTCAACGGCGAGGGCCTGTGGTTCCGCGATTTCACCGCTGACGAATGCCGGCGCTTCCTGCTGTTCCACGGTATAGCCCGCAGCGCCGAACAGCTGGCAGCGACCAAGTCCCTGATGGACAGCCCCGAGGCACGAGCGGTGTTGCGGGAGAACAGTTTGCGCTACGACCCCGAGGTGCCCGAGACGCCGATGTTGATCTGGCAGGGCGTCTTCGACGAACTGACACCCTTCGACGCCGTCGAGGACGTAGCCACCCGCTACTGCGCGGCAGGCGCGCCGGTCACGTTCTCCCGCTATCAGATCGCCGAGCACATGACGACCGCGGTGGCGGGTCTGCCGGAGGCCTGGAACTTCATCGAAGCCAGGTTCCGCGGCGAACCCGCGCCGACCCGCTGCTGATCAGAGCGCGCCGAGCAGGTCTTCGAGGTGAATGGGGACGCGGCGAACGCGAACGCCGGTGGCGTGGTAGACCGCGTTGCCGACCGCGGCCGCCGAGCCGACGATGCCGATCTCGCCGATTCCCTTGCTGCCCATCGGGTTCAGATGCGGATCGTGTTCGTCGATCCAGCTGACGTCGATCTCGCCGATATCGGCGTTGACCGGGATGTGGTACCCGGCGAGATCGTGGTTGACCACGGCGCCGAGGCGCGGATCGAACTCGCTCTCTTCCCACAGCGCCATCGACAGACCCATGGTGACAGCGCCGATGAACTGGGAACGGGCCATCCGTGGATTGATGATGCGGCCCGCCCCGAAAACGCTGACCACGCGCGGAACCCGGATCTCGGCGGTGTCGGTGTGCACGCGGACCTCGACGAAGTGCGCGCCGAACGCATGGGTCGAAAAGTTCTCTCTCCCTGGATATTCGGGCGCCTCGACCGTGATCTCGGCGCCGTCGGCGGGTTCCGGCCCGAAGCGGTCACGGAACGCTCGCGCGGCGGCCACCACGGCCGAACCCCACGACGCCATGCCGGCCGAACCGCCCGCGACCGTCCCCTGGGGGAGGTCGGAATCGCCGATACGCAGATCGATGCGATCCGTGTCGACCCCGAGGGCGTCGGCGGCGATCTGGCCGAGGGAGGTCCAGGTGCCTGTACCGATATCGACGGCGTCGATGGCGACTTCGTAGCGGTCGCCGCTGTGGCGCACGCGGGCGCTGTTGCCCCCGGCGGTGTCGGCCGGGTAGGTCGCCGCGGCGACCCCGGATCCGATCAGCCATCGGCCATCGCGGCGCGACTTCGGTGCCGGGTCACGCTCTGCCCAGCCGAAGCGCTGCGCCCCGGCACCCAGGCATTCGACCAGCCCACGGGTGGAGAACGGGCGCCCTGATTCCGGGTCGACCTGGGGTTCGTTGTGGATGCGCAAGGCGATCGGGTCCATACCGAGGGCGACCGCGAGTTCGTCCATCGCCGTCTCCGCGGCGAACATGCCCGGACAGTGCCCGGGCGCCCGCATCCATGACGAGACGGGAACATTCAGTGCCGCGAAACGATGCGAGGTCGATCGGTTGGCCGCCGAGTACATCACGCGGGTCGCCACGGCGGTCTGCTCGGCGAATTCCTTCACCGTGGAGACCTGTGCGATCGCGTCGTGGGCGATGGCGGTCAAGGTGCCGTCGGGGTGCGCGCCGAGCCGGACCCGCTGGCGGGTCGGCGTCCGATAACCGGCGAGAGAGAACAGCTGTTGCCTGGTCAGCGGCAGTTTCACGGGTCGCCCGTCGCAGAGTTTCGCGGCCATCGCCGCGAGCACGATATTGGCGTGCGGCTCACCTTTGGATCCGAAGCCACCGCCGACGAAGGGCGCGATCACCCGCACCCGCTCGGGCGCCAGGCCGAACAGGGCCGCGATCTCGGCGCGCACCACGTGCGGGCCCTGGGTGGAGTCGAACAGCGTCAAGGTGTCGTCGGTCCAGTGCGCGATGGTGGCATGCGGTTCCATCGGGTTGTTGTGGACCATCGCGGTCGTATAGGTGTGGTCGATGGTGACCGGGGCGATCGCCATGGCGGCGTCGACGTCACCGATCGTGGTGTCGGTGGGAAAGCCGCCGCTCACCTCCTGCGGGGTGTAGAGGTCGGCGTCGAGGGTGACGGCGGCGGGCTGCTCGTCATAGGTCACGCGCACCTGGGCGGCGGCTTCGCAGGCGACTTCCAGGCTCGTCGCGATGACGGCGCCGATCACTTGCCCACGGAACGCGACCTCGCCGTTTTGCAGGATGAACAGTTCGTTGTCGTCGTCGACGGCCAGCCGGGGAGCATTGTGGTGGGTGAGCACGGTGACGACGCCGTCCATCCGTGCGGCCACGGAAGTGTCGATCTCGCGGATGCGCCCGCGGACGATCGTCGACTGAATCACGAAGCCGTACAACGGATCCCGCTGCGGATGCTCCATCGCGTAGGGCGCGACGCCGCGGAGTTTGGCCGGTCCGTCGACACGGGTGGGTGAGCTGCCGATCGCCGGTGGGTTCATCGCACCTCGCTCAGCTCGCGCAGGGTGGCGACCAGCACATTGCGCGCCAAAGGGATCTTGAAACCGTTCTGACGCTGTGCGCGCGCGTCGGCGAGTTCGGCATCGGCCGCGGCGGCGAAGTTCTCCTCGGTGGCGGCCCGGCCACGCAGTCGGGCCTCGGCGGCGAATGCCCGCCATGGTTTGGCAGCGACACCGCCGAACGCGATCCGCACATCTCGCACGAGGCCGTCGGCGATGTCGACGGCGGCGGCCACCGACACCAGGGCGAACGCGAACGACGCACGATCGCGGACCTTGCGGTAGGTGGAGGTGCTCGCCCACTCGAGCGCGGGCAGGTCGACGGCGGTGACGAGGTCACCGTGGTCGAGGATCGTGTCCCGGTCGGGTTCGTCGCCGGGCAGCCGGTAGAAGTCGGCCAGTGGGATCTCGCGCTCACCGACGGCGCCGAGCACCCGCACGACCGCACCCAGCCCGGCCATCGCCACCGCCATGTCGGAGGGATGGGTGGCGATGCACTGATCGGACGCGCCGAGGATGGCATGGTCGCGATCGAACCCGCCGATCGCCGAGCATCCGCTGCCCGGTTCGCGCTTGTTGCACGGCACAGTCGAATCCTGGAAGTAGGGACATCTGGTGCGCTGCAACAGATTTCCGCCGGTGGTGGCGAGATTGCGCAGCTGGGCCGACGCGCCCGCCAACAGTGCCGCCGACAGCACCGGGTACCGCGCCCGGATGGCCGGATGCGCGGCAAGATCGGCATTGCGCACCGCCGACCCGATGCGGACACCGCCGTCGGGCAGCGGGGTCACCTGATCGAACGGCAGTCCGCTGACATCGACGAGCTTGCCCGGCGCGATGATCCCCAGTTTGAGGTGATCGACGAGATTGGTTCCCGCACCGAGGAATACGGCGTCGGGCTCGGCGAGTACCGCCGCTACCGCTTGCCCCGCATCAGTGGCGCGTTCGTAGGCGAACTCCCTCATCGAGCGACCTCCTGAATCGCCGCGACGATGTTCGGATACGCCCCGCAGCGACACAGATTGCCGCTCATTCGTTCCCGGATCTCGTCGGCGCTCAGCACGATCTCGCCCGCGGGGTCCGCCGTCACGTGACTCGGGGCGCCCGCCCGCACCTCGTCGAGCATGCCGACCGCCGAACAGATCTGGCCCGGCGTGCAGTAGCCACACTGGAAGCCGTCGTGTTCGAGGAATGCTCGCTGGACCGGATGCAGGTCGTCACCGTCGGCCAGTCCGTCGGCGGTGACGATTGTCGCCCCGTCGTGTGCGACGGCCAGCGCGAGACACGACGTCGCCCGTCGGCCGTCCAGCAGCACAGTGCACGACCCGCATTGCCCGCGATCGCAGCCCTTCTTCGGGCTGGTGACGCCCAGCTGTTCACGCAGGGCATCCAACAGGGTGGTGCGGGTGTCGATGTCCATCGAACGGCCTCTCGTCGTGGGACACCGACTCCGCACAGACCCTCCGGGCCCGCTACCAGCACGTACGCAACCACTGTGCGCACCTCGGCCACGCTACCAATCCGGCCGTGGGCCATCGTGGACCTCGACCACATCCGCCGTGGTTTCACCGGACATCACGACCGGCGGGATCACCGGGACGTGCGCGCTGCGAGTCAGCGGGCGAAGCGGGCGTTCACCCAGGCGAGCGCGTCGTCGTTGCTCGCGCCGAGGATGGCGCGGTGATCGACGCCGGGGTAGGTGCGGTATTCCACGGGTTGGCCGGTCAGCTGCTGCTGAGCGACCATGGCGTCGGTGCCGGCGGGCAGGACGACGGTGTCGGCCTTGCCCTGCAACACCAGCATCGGAGTGGTCAGCGCCAGCCCGCTGGGGTCGTTGCCGTCGAGAACTCGCACCAGCGCACTGGGATCGGCGTCGGCGGAGAACGTGTCACCCGCGCCGAACCCGCCCCAGGAATCCCGCTCACGCAGCTGTCCGATGCAGCGGTCATCGGCCTGGCCCACCATCGAATCAGCTTCGGCGGTAAGAAATGCCGACGGATCGATGTCGGCGACGGTCTGGGCGCCACGGATGAACAACGGAATGAACGACACCGAGCCCGCCGGTGCGTCCACCTTCGCCGCGATGCCGGTTCGCTGGGCGAGGGCGAAAGCCTGCACGACCGGCCCCAGATGCGAGGCGGGTGCCATCGCCACCGCACCGAGCAAGCGCAACTGCGGCGCCCACTGCTGCGAGCGCGCGTTGGCGTAGACGGCGGCCTGACCACCCTGCGAATGTCCCATCGCCACCCAGCGAGTCCCGATCTCGGGCGCGATCACCCGCGCCGCCAGCGCCATGTCCGCGACCGCACGCTGCTCGGCCTCCCCGATCAGATACCCGTGCGGGCCCGGCGTACCCAAACCCTGATAGTCGGTCTGCGCCACCGCGTATCCGGCGGCGATCCATCGTGCCAGGGTCGCGCGCGTCAACGAGGTGTAGTCGTGAGCGGGGAACCCCGTACCGGTGTCCCGCGACGGTGCGCACACATCGGCGGTGCCGGTGGTGCCGTGTGCCCAGGAGATCAGCGGCCAACCGCCGGGCGGCGGCGTTCCCTCGGGAACAGCGACCGTACCGGAGACGGCGACCGGCTGACCGTGCACATCCACCGACCGGTAGAGCACAAGGAAATTGCGCGCCCCAGGCAAGCCCGGCTCCCCGGCAATCGGCTGTGACGAGATCACCGATCCGTGCTCGCCGGCCACCGAATACGGTGCCGGAGAATAGAATTCGAGACCGGCTGCCGCGGGATCGGCGGAGGCGGCTGGGACCGCCGAAGCGCAGACGGCCAGCACCACCGCGACCGCCCGTGCGCATCGACGCACGACAATCGACGCCGACTCCGTGCCTGATCCCATCACCACTGAATCCTCCTGATTCGTCGCGTCGAACACGTTCCCGGTCGGGCCGCGGCGCAATATACCGCTCCGCCGGGCCGGGCTCCCGTGGCGCACCGATGAGTTTGCGGGGGCGACATCGTCGTAGTGGTAGACAGTGGATCGATCGGGATCCGCGCGCGCCGGGCACCGAAAGGAACGAGCTATGAGGATCGCTACGTCGAAAGATGGCACCGAACTCGCCTACGACGTGTCCGGTGACGGGCCCGCGCTGGTGTACATCACCGGCGCGACGTGTTTCCGGCGGTTTCGGCCGATCGCCGGCGATGTGCGGGTGTTCGCCACGCGCTTCACCGTCTACAACTACGACCGGCGCGGGCGCGGGGACAGCGGGGACCTACAGCCGTATGCGATCGAGCGGGAAGTCGACGACATCGAGGCGATGGTGGACGCCGCCGGTGGGCGCGCGATTCTCTACGGACATTCCTCGGGTGCCGCGCTGGCGCTCGAAGCGGCGGTACGGATGCCGGACAAGATCGACAGGGTCGTGATCTACGACGCCCCCTATGTGCACGACGAGACCGAACGGGCGTCCTACGCCGAGCTGGCCGCCACGGTGCGGGCGCTGCTCGACCAGGCGAAGAATGCGCGAGCGCTGAAGGCGTTTCTGCGCGGGATCGGGATGCCGGGCGCGTTCGTCGCGCTGCTGCCGCTGTTTCCCGGGTGGACAACGATGAAGGCCCTCGCCCCCACACTGATGTACGACATCGCGATCACCGAAACACTGCCTCCGGTGCAACGGTTCGAGGAGATCCGGGTTCCCGTGAAAGTCGTTGTCGGGGAGAAGAACCCGACCGGGATGCATCAGGTGTCCCGGGAGCTCGCCGCGGCGATTCCCCAGGCGTCGCATCGGGTGCTCGCCGGGCAGGACCACATGGTCAGCGCCAAGGCGTTGCTGCCGATTCTCACCGACTCCGTTGCGAACGATTGAACCCGGGCCTGGGTTGCCTGCCCAGGTCTACGTCGTCGTCCACGACGCCGGGGGAATCGTTCGGGTGGGCTGCGCGGGCGCGGCGGCCAGAGCCTCGGTTCGGCTCGGGTAGACGGGTAGCCACTCGGTGAGACCGGCCGCGACGATGATCCGGTTGGTGACCGACGGCACGAGATTGACCACACTCATCCGCAGCCGGCTCTGCTGGGCGCGGGTCGCCATGTCGAGGATCGCCCGGCAGGACATGAACGTCACGTCTCTGATGTCGATCACCAGGTGACCCGACTCGCCCTCCGCCGTGATGGCTGCGTCGAGAACGGTGCGCCATCGAGGCAGGTTGCACGCGTCGATCTCGCCGTGCACATGCAGAACAGTGGCCGTGTGATGGAAGGTGACCTCCGCACGCAGTGCCGAGTCGGATTCATCGATCCGCGACGGTTGGTCGCCATGGCCGGAATGGGTGTTCACGAGTGCCCGATCCCTCGACACCGGCAGGCATACACACTGCCCCAGCCGGTCCTGGTGGCTCAAAATCGGCTGGTGATCCCATTTCAGCACGCCGAATCGATGGTGTCTGCGGATGTGATGGATCTGATGCGCGCGGCGTCGCGATCAGCGGCAGCCCTCGAGGGTGGCGTCGGCGAGTTCACCGATCACATCGGCGATCTCGCGTCGCCGGTTCATCGCCGCCAACTGCCGGCGCGCGCCGTTTCCGCGCTCACCGAGCGCCCTGACCGCATCGGTGACGAAGTCGTGGTCACCACAACGATGCAATGCCGGCGCGATGTCCTCGACCAGCCCGGCCAGCAGGTCCTGGTGGGGAACGACGCGACCCGCGACGAGGTCGAGGCCGTTGCCGTCGAGCCCGGATCGCGCGGCGTTCCAATAGGCGGCGCGCAGGACTTCACCGGGCACCGTGGGAGCGGGAATGTCCTGCGCGATCGCGTCGAGCGCGGTAGTGACGATTCCGCGGATGAGGGCGGCCAGCAAGGCGGATTCCTCGGCTGTCGCCGGGACATCGCTCACGCGGATCTCGACAGTCGGAAAGGATTCCGACGGGCGGACATCCCAATAGACCATCTTGTTGTCCAGGATGCTGCCGCTGGATCGCATCATCGCGACCATCGATTCGTAGTCACGCAGCGACGCGAAATACGGCGGCGGACCGGCGCTGGGCCACCGGCGCCACAAAATACTGCGCCAACTCGCGTAGCCGGTCTCGCTGCCGCGGTAGATCGCCGAATTCGCGGTCAAGGCGAGCAGTACCGGCAATCGTGGCCGGACATGATTGCTCACCAGCACCGCGGTTTCGCGGTCGGGCACCGCCACGTGCACGTGGCACCCGCACAGCCCCTGCTCGTGGGCGATCATGCCGAAAGAGTGCGCGATCCGCTGATAGCGCGGCGTATCGGTGACCGGGTATCCCTCGGGGACGGTCGGTGGAACCGCGACCGCCAGCAACCGGGTGCCGTGCTCGGCCGCGCATTCGGCCACCCGGCGCCGTGCGGTCCGCAATTCCGCCAGCAAGGCGCCGATCTCGGAGTGCACCGCGCTACTCGTCTCGACCTGACAGCTCGTCAGCTCCAGCTGCAGATCGATCCCGGCCTTCTTCGCCGTCTCGGCGACCAGCGTGTTCTTCGGCGCGGGCGCGCCGGACGCGGGATCGGTCAGCAGGAACTCTTCCTCGACGCCGACCGTCGGTACATGCGCGGACACTTGCTCACCTCCAGCACCTGCGGAGCGGGCCCGGGTCATCGGCCCGGTGAAGGACCGATGACCCCGGCGGCGTGGCCGGTCAGTCGCGGAAAGCGTCCTTGACCTTCTCGCCTGCGTCCTTCAGGTTCGACTTGGCCTGCTCGCCGCGACCCTCGTTCTCGAGATCGCGATCGTCGGTGGCGCGGCCGGTGGCTTCCTTGGCCTTGCCTGCCAGCTCTTCGGCCTTGTTCTTCGCCTTGTCAGCGATACCCATGACATTCCTTTCAGGCTGTTTCTCGGCCACTCGGTGGCCGTGGGCCGTCCTGGGGACCCATCGACGGCCTACCCGGGTCTTTCAGGTGCAAACAGGCTCGGCGTCCAGGGTGAATAATCAACGCATGACCGAACTGGACAACGCATCCACCGCAGAGCGCGCGCTTGTCGAACGCGTGGTCGGGGTCGGCGACTCGTTGACGGTCGGCCGATTCCGGTTTCGATTCGCCACCCGGCAATGGGAATGGTCCGATGAGGTCGCGCGGATGCACGGTTACCAGCCCGGCACCGTGCCGACGACCGAAATGCTGCTCTCGCACAAGCATCCCGACGATCGTGATCGGGTCGCGGCCATGATCACCTCGGTCGAGGACAGCGGCGCGTTCTCCAGCCACCACCGCATCATCGATACGCACGGCCGGGTGCGCGATGTGCTGGTCGTGTCGGAGCCGCTCGCCGACGTGGACGGGACGGTGATCGGCACCGAGGGCTATTACATCGACCTGTCCGACACCGCGGCCGAATACCGGCGCGAGGCGCTCGACAGCACCCTGCCGGTGCTGCTGGAGGCGCGCATGGTGATCGAACAGGCCAAAGGCGCGTTGATGCTCGCCTACAGCGTCAGCGCCGACCAGGCGTTCCGGGTACTCCAGTGGCGCTCGCAGGAGACCAACGTGAAGCTGCGCGCCATCGCCGAACGCGTGGTCGCCGCGCTGCCGACGGTGGCCGGTGACGAGGTGCGGTTGCGCACCCGGCTCGACCACGTCCTGCTGACCGCGCACGAAGGCGCCCAGGTGGACCGCAACGGTTAGTGGCGGCTGACGATCAAAGCCCCAGCGGGGCCGGGCGGTGGTCCAGAGAACCGACCTCCCTGATTCCCTATGGCCGCGGATTCCCTATGGCCGCGCCGCGAGTTCGGGGCGCGGTGACACCGAGGACGCGGTCCGAGCCGAGCCGAGATCTAGTGCCGCGCTGAGACCTCGAAGGATCGGCGGCGGCGGAACGTCGGGGCCCGGCGGCTCCGGCGGAACGGGCACCGGGTCACCGGGACCGAGCGGAGTCGGCGGGGCGGGCACCGGATCGGGACCGGGCGGGCTCGGCGGCGGGGGCACCGGATCCGGGCCGGGCGGGCTCGGCGGGCTGGGTGGGGCGGGCACCGGATCGCCCGGGTTCGGCAGGAACGGGTCCGGCGGCGGGCCTGGTGGTGTGGGTTCCGGCGGCGTCGGCACCGGGTTCGACTCGGTGCGCTCGATCGCGAACATCATCGCCTCCTGTCATCGGTGTTGCGGCGGGCGCACGCCGTTGGGCACCCGCGAAAGGCCGCGACGCAGGTCGAGCGCGCACCGCGATGACGTCGTTGGCATCGTGATGGTGCGCTCGACCTGCCCCGAGGTAACTCCGGTGTCGACACCGTCCTACGAAAGCGTGGCTGAGCCGTTTCTTCGGCGCCCGTTCCACATTCGGCTGATCGCCACACTCGTGGGATGCCCGCGCATTCGCACTCGAAACGACGGACGCGCACAGTGTCGGTGCGGGTCAGGAGCCGGCTTCGATGCGCGCCCACGCACGATGCTCGGCCAGATCGGTGAGCAGCCCGCTCGTCGCTGCCACCGCGTCGGCGACCGTGATTCCCGGTGCATCGGGTTCGATGTCGTTGCGCTGCAGCACCGAGGCCGCGGTGCCGACCGCGGCGATCGCCTTGCCGTGCCGCCACATCTCCTCGACCAGCAGGTTCACGCGGGAGTCCGCCGGCGCGGCCAGCAACAGCGCGCCGTCGAATTCGACCGATCGCATCGTGGCGAAAGTCCGCGCCACCGGCACACCGTCGATGACACCGCCGCGCGCCGCGACAACCATCGGCCGGACCCTGGCCTCTTCCAGCGCGGTCGAGACCTCCCGTATCGCGTCGCCCGAGGTGGTGTCATCGACCAGCAGCGCCACCGTCCGCCCGTCCACCGGGAAACTGCCGTGTCGCTGCGACAACGCGGGACTCGGCGCGAGGTCGACATGGTCGCTGTTCGGGGCGGGCTTGTCGAGGCCGAGTTGACCGGCGACGTAGTCGGCCAGCCCGTCGTCGACATTGACCAGCATCTGCAGAGCGCGCCGCTGAATCGTCTCGGACTGGCATTTCCCGAGTTCGAAGGAGAACGCATCGGCGAGATGCTGCTGTTCGCCGGTTGTCAGGCTGCGATAGAACATGCGCGGCTGCGAGTAATGGTCGGCGAACGACACCGATCCCGCACTGTTGGCGGAGGTCCGCAGTTTCGCGGTCGGCGGCGGAATGGGTGTCGGCGATTCGACGAAGGCGTCGCCGGCGAAACTCGCCGCGTAGGGGCACCCGCCGCCGAGCGAATTGGGTTTGTAGGCAGCGACTCCGGGGTGGACGGCACCCTGGTGCATCCCGTCCCGAAAGAGGTCGTTGACGTCGGCGTGCGGCGTATTGATCGGCAACTGGGTGAAATTCGGGCCGCCGAGCCGACTGATCTGGGTGTCGAGATAGGAGAACAGCCTGCCCTGCAGCAGTGGGTCGTCGGTGACCTCGATGCCCGGAACCAGATGTGTGGGGCAGAAAGCCACCTGTTCGGTTTCGGCGAAGAAATTCTCCGGATTCGCGGTGAGCCGCAAGGTGCCGATGGTCCGCACCGGCGCGAGTTCCTCGGGGACGATCTTGGTCGGGTCGAGCAGATCGATGCCCTCGAAGAGGTGATCGGGAGTGTCGGGAAATACCTGCACACCGAAATCCCATTCCGGTGCGTAGCCCGCCGCGATCGTGTCGGCCAGATCCCGGCGATGGAAATCCGGGTCGAAACCGGCCGTGAGCTGTGTTTCCTCCCATAACATCGAATGCACGCCCAGGCGCGGCTTCCAGTGGAATTTCACCAGACTCGTCGTGCCGTCCTCGGCAACGAGGCGATAGGTGTGGACGCCGAATCCCTCCATCATCCGCAACGACCGTGGCAGCGCCCGGTCCGACATGTTCCAGAAGGTATGGGCGGTCGCCTCGGTGTGCAGCGTGACGAAATCCCAGAAAGTGTCGTGGGCGGATTGCGCTTGCGGGATCTCCCGATCCGGCTCGGGCTTTCCTGCGTGGATCACATCGGGGAATTTGATCGCTTCCTGGATGAAGAACACCGGAATGTTGTTACCGACCAGGTCGTAGACCCCTTCGCCAGTATAGAACTTCACCGCGAAACCGCGGGTGTCGCGCACCGTGTCGGCCGACCCGCGTGAGCCGAGCACCGTCGAGAACCGTACGAAGACCGGCGTGCGCGCGTCGGCGGCCAGGAATTTCGCGCGGGTCAGCGACGCGGCGGCGCCGTTGGCGACGAACACACCGTGAGCGGCGGTGCCACGAGCGTGCACGACCCGCTCGGGGATGCGTTCGTGATCGAAGTGGGTGATCTTCTCGCGCAGGTGGAAGTCCTGCAGCAGCGTCGGGCCGCGCGGTCCCGCCTTGAGCGCGTGATCGGTGTCGGCCACCCCCGCGCCCTGCGGGGTGGTCAGCCGAGGCCCCTGCTGGGCGCGCACGCTCGCGTCACCGGGAATCGGCGCACCCGTGGGACTGCGCAGCGCGGGCCCCTGCTGGTCGGCTGCCGGACCCGCCTGCTCACACGGTATCCCGGCGTCCTCGTCGGGCGGAGTCGGCGGATGGGTGAATTCGGACGGAATATCGCGGTCGGTCATGGTATTTCGTCGTCCCTTCGTCGCGCGCGGGGAATTCGGAGAACGGCCTGCCACTTCTTCGACGGACTACCGCGTTATCGGCGGGGCAAACAGCGGTTCGGACTCGGCTCGTGGGGTAAGCGGCGCCTATGGAGATAATTGCGATCGTGGCTTTGGTTGCCCTCGTCGCGGTGGTGCTGGTGATGCGCAAGACCCGGGGCAGGCGACCGGGAGAACCGGAGTCGACGGGCAACGACCCGAAATGAGCTCGAGGCGTGACCCGGCGGTTACGGGGTAACCTCCGACAAACGGTAGTGGATGAGGGAGGTGGCGTGCGGGCTCGAGATCGCGACACCGCTCCCCGCTCGAGAACTGTCGGGTTCCAGGTGCCCGCCGAACTGGACCAGCTGAGCATGGTGCACGCCCTCGCCGAGACAGTGCTGCTCGTCGGTGGTTTCGCGCTCGACGAGGTCACCGACCTGCTGCTGGCTCTCGACGAGGTCGCCACCGCGTTGATGCTGGTCGCGACGCCGGACTCCCTGCTCGACTGTGCGTTCACCGGTGGAGACGGAGCGCTCGGCGCCCGGGTGAGCGCAGTGGCACGAGAGCCCGCCGCCCTCGATGAGCAGTCCTTCGGCTGGCATGTCGTCGCGACGCTGACCGACGCGCTGCGCACGGACTACGCCGGGTTCGACGCGGCCCGCGGCGGCTACCCCACCACGGTCGAATTCGGCTGGATCCGGCGATTGCACGGACCTGCCAAGTCGTGACCATTGCGCGCTAGCCTCGTGGGTAGGGCATAGCCCCGGGTCCCGGTGGGTACCCCATGAACACATCTGCAACCGCCTGGAAGTGAGGCAAGTAGCGATGACATGGGAATCAACGACAGTTTCGGCCGACCGTTCGACCGCCCGGCGATCGCATTCGCACGGCGACAGCTACGACAACATCGAACCGTGGTTCGAGAAGCTGCGGGCGCTCGAGCCCGGCGACGAACACCACGACACCGTGCGCGCGCAGGTGATCGAACTGTGCTTGCCGCTCGCCGATCACATCGCGCGCAAGTTCAACGGCCGCGGCGAGCAGTTCGACGACCTCGAGCAGACCGCCAGGGTGGGCTTGGTGCTCGCCGTAGATCGCTATGACGTCACCCGCGGCTCCTCATTTCTGTCCTTCGCGATCCCGACGATCATGGGTGAGGTACGCAGGCACTTCCGCGATCGCACGTGGGCGGTCCGGGTGCCGCGCCGGCTCAAGGAGATCCAGCTCAGGATCGGGCCCGCCACCGAGGAACTCTCGCAGCGGCTCGGCCGGTTCCCCACCGCGCACGAACTCGCCGACGAACTCGATGTCGACCTGGTCGAGGTGACCCGCACGCTGGTCGCGGGCAACGGCTACCAGACCAACTCCATCGACGGCGTCACCCACGACGGCCGAGACAACTCCACCCAGCCGATCACCGACACGCTCGGCAGCGACGAGCCCTGCTACCAACTCACCGAGGACGCGATGGCGGTACGCCCGCTGATCGCCGCGCTGCCCGCCGAGGAACGGCAGGTGCTGATCATGCGTTTCTACGAGTCCCAGACGCAGGGCCAGATCGCCGAGCACCTGGGTGTCTCGCAGATGCAGGTCTCGCGGATCCTGTCGCGGACCTTGACCTTTCTGCGTGAGCAAGCGCTCGCCGAGCCGACGTCGACCCAGTGACAGCGGCGCCGACACGTGCCAGAATTGTTCCAGGTTGAGACCTCCAGCCGACCCCGGTCCTCGTCTACCGCTCCCCCGAGCCGGTAGACGCCTGTCGGCAGCGACGACCGGTCATTCCTGTCGCACAGGAGGTTTCATGTCTGTCGTCACGGATCGTCGGCATTCGAGTCGGCTGCGCTGGTACCGCGGCTGCTCCGCGGATACCGCGGCCGAGCCGGCCTTGCGCGACCCGGGACGACCTGGCTGCTGGGTACTCCAGGGCGGCATCGAGCTCGACGCGGCGCGCATGCCGCGATTCCGTTCGCTCCTCGATCGCTCCGTGCGTTCGGGCGCACGCGTCGTCGTCATCGACCTGCGCGACACCGAATTCCTGAGTATCCGCGTCGCGGCGATGCTGCGCGACGCCAAGGTCGAGGCGTGGACGCACCGGGTCGACATTCGCCTGCTCACCGGCACCCGTGAGGTGGAGCGAGCGCTGGATCTGGTCGGTGTGCGGCCGCTGTTCCGGTGTTACCTGTCGATCGATGAAGCCTCCCGATCGGAACCAGGTCACTGACAGGCCGTTTCGATCACCCTGATCCTGGGTATGCGCTCGATGAAGCCACTCCGGCGCACGCTCGGGAGGAGGACATCGTGGATTCGAGCGACCGGATCATCACCGACTCGACCCGTGCGACATCGACCCGCGTCCAGATCGACGCCGATCTGAGCCAGGTTGTCATGCTCCGGGCGGTCGCCGAAACTGTCGCCTTGATCGCCGGTTTCACAGTCGACGAGGTAGCCGATATCCGCGTCGCGCTCGACGAGGCGGCCACGTGCCTGATCCTCGACGCGGTACCCGAGTCCGAGATCCACTGCGAGGTCACCGCCGACGGATTCCGGATCCGGGTCGCGGTTTCCGCGGTCTGCGACAGCGACCACCCGGTCGACACGACCGGTTTCGGCTGGCACGTGATGCACTCGATCACCGACCATCTCACCGCAGACCACGAGGCCTACGACCGGGAACAGGGCGGTTACCCCGTCGGGATCACTTTCACGCAGGTGCGGCGGGTGCACTGAGCGCCTCGCGCAACGAGCTGCGATCCGCGTTCCAGCACGTCAGGACGTGTTCGGCGAAGCGATCCTCGAGCAGGTTCGTCGCCTGGATACCGAACACGACCGAGGCAGCTCGGCCGGGTTCGGTGGCCAGCAATCCGGCGATGACGTCGCGCCGCATCACCTGTTCGTGCACGGCGTCGGCTTCGACGTGTTCGGTGTAGAAGTGCGCGCACGCGGGATGCGGGAGCAGCGTGCGGGCGAGCTCGGCCAATCGGCGCGACGCAGGCGGCGAGGTGATCTCGGCGGTCGCGAAATGGCCGATCAGCGCGCCGCGCAGGCCACGGTGCAGGCCGAACAACGTCATCATGTCCACCAGCGCCAGCATCGGCGCGGGCACGGTGTCGAGGTAGTGCAGGTAGCCCGGCTCGAGGTCGGCGCCGGACAGGAGATCGGCGAAGAGTCGCGCGTGCACGCGTTCGCCGCGGCCGGCGCCGAACTCGTCGAACTCGACCGCCACCAGCGACGCTTTCACCTGTCCGCGCAGGCGCGGGATCACCCAGGCGTACGGGTCGGCTTCGATGTGGTGATAGATCGAGCGGTGGACGAAGTATTCGCGCAACCGATCGGCCGTTCCCCGCTCGGCGAGGAATCCCGCGATGCCGTCGGTGTCACGGGTCGGTTCGAGGAGACGGTCGAGTTCTGCCTCGACGTCCTCGCCGCCGGGGACATCGGCATGCAGGGCGGTGAGCAGCTGGTTCTCCAGGTCGCGGCGCAGCCGCAGCAGGTCGGGATCCCACTCCCAGTTCTCGTCGACACCGGCGAATCCCTGATAGTGCAGTTCGTAACAGGTGTGCAGGGTCAGCAGGAGATCCTCGCCGTAAGGGTCGAGTCCGCCGACCTCGGGAACCGCCGAACCCGGTGTCCGCGTGAGCAATTCGGTGACCGCGGCAGACAACTCGCCACGCGGGCGCGGCAGTGATCGCAGAGCCGTCATTCGGTACTCCTCGGATGACGCCGGCGCCGGTGGCTCGTATCGCACAGCGGGTAGGTGCTCGACCGGCGACACAGACACAGCGCCACCACGAAACGGTCGCAGTGCAGGACCGTCCCGTCGGGGGTGACCACGTCGACGGGACCGTCGATGAGCGCGGGCCCGCCGTCGGTGAGCACGACCCGCCGCGCCTCAGGCGAGGTCGGCGACGGGAGACGATGTTCGGTCGACACGGATCACCACCAGTTCCTCCTCACGCTGGCCGGGCCGGATGAAGCCGTTGGCGGCCAACCATCCGGCGCGAGACCGCATGACCGGTCCGAACGGCACCGTTCCGGTCGCCGCGACCTGGGCGTTCGCGCCGATTCCACGCAGTTGGCACAGGCTGCGCTCGGGGTCGTTGATCGCCGAATGCACGATCAACCCGACGCCACGCTCGGTGAGCAGGTCCGGCAGCATCGCGCACAACCGGTCGAGCACACTTCGGCCGTCGGGGCCCGCGTCCCAGGCCAGCGCCGCACCGCGACCGGTCGCCCGGCCCGCGGGAACATAGGGCGGATTCGCGACCACCACGTCGAAGCGCGGCAGCCGCAGCGCGGATCCGAAATCGCCGTGCAGCAGCTCCACCGCGATGCCGCGCAACCGGCAGTTCATCCATGTCGACATCAGCGCCGACCAGGACAGGTCGACGGCGGTCAGACTGCTCGCGCCCGCCGCGGCGGCGGCCATGGTGAGCGCGCCGGTCCCCGAGCAGACGTCGAGCACCCGCCCGCCGGACAGCGACGGCACTTCACGCATCGCACGACTGAGCAGCCAGGTATCGGCCTGCGGCCGGTAGACCCGCGGCGCCCGCAGGACGACCATCTCAGTGTCCCCGTGGCTCGCCCAAGGCGAGACCCTCCTGCGCCTTCACCCGTCGGTGCTCGGCGACCACGAGCCCGATCCCCACCGCCAGACACACCGCGCACGCCACACCCGCCAGCACGGCCCAGCCGCCGAAGCCGTACCCGGCCGCGGTGAGCGTGAGACCGAGCAGCACCAGCCCGATAGCGGCAAGAATCAATCCGGGCCAATTCCTGGTGTCCCTGATCGACTCGCCCGCATGGGTTCGAGTGGTCCGAGCGTCATCGGGAAACTGTTTCTCTGACTGATTCATCGCGCAGCTCCTTTTCGAGGACGAGACCGCCCTGTGGTGGACATGCCCGCAATCCATCGAAGCAATCAGCCGCCCTCGCGCCGACGCGGTCGAAACACCGATCGACCAGGTGATTCAGTTCGTTTCGATGACCTCGGTCACCGGGCGGCGCGGGGTGGATTCCAAGGGTGCCGCGGCGTGCGGCATGACGCCGACTCGGATCATGACGTGCGGATAGGCGCATTCCTGCAGGACCGTGGTGCGGATCTGGTCGCGGAGATCCAGCATGCCGAGAGGTTCGGATTGCAGGCTCGTCGCCAGGCCGAGGTAGGTGGCCTGCAGCAGGATCGCGCTCGTTGCCTGACCCGCGCGCAGCTGGGAGACGCGGTTATCGTGCGGGGTGCACACGACCAGCCAGTGGGCGGAGTCGGGCTCGTCGGTGTACTCGGACAGTTCCGCTTCGGCGAACACCCGCACCGGTAGTTCGTCCGATGAGCGTGCGACGGGTGCGTTGCGGGCGGGTACGCCGTTGGGCTCGCCGTGGCAGCCGCTCCACTGCTCCAGTTCCGCCAGGTAATTCGTGTCGGTCGCGTGCCGGGCGGCGGCTCGGCGCATGGGGGCGGCCAGCTGCGAGAGCATGCTGTCGGGGACGTGCCGGGCCGCGGCCCCGAACGGGGCCGCGCATCGCGACACCGCACGCAGGTCGCGCGTGGGCACCGGCGCGCCGGGATAGCGGCGCCGATCGGATTGGCGCAGGTGGATGGCGGCGGCCAGCCGGATATCGCGATCCGACGGCGGACGCGGGGTGAACCGCACCGTCGCGAGGTGGTCGGGTCGATCCGGGTCGGGCAGCCGATCGATCTCGGCCTGCCAGCCCAGCATGGCGAACGCCACCTCGAGATGATGCAGCGCGGCGCCGCAACTCACCACGAGAGCGCGTGCCAAGGGGTCTGTCGCGGTGACCTGACGCCCGAAGTCGGCGAACAGATCGACGCGGCCGCGCTGGATCCGCCAGCGCCACGGTTGGGTGTTGTGCACCGAGGGCGCACGCACCGCCAATTCGAGTGCGTCTCGGCACGTTGTGATGCTCGGCATGTCTCGCCAGTCTTCCTTCCTGTACAGGTCGGCGTACTGCGGCTGGACTCGACCCTAGGTGGCGAATCTGAGAAATTACACAGCCGGAGAGACCTCGGTCGGGACGCTGGTGGCCGCTGCCCAGTGCAGCAGGCAGTCGCAGGTATCGAAGTGCCGCACGTCGCCCGCACCGAGGTCGACGGTGATCCATCGGTGGTTGACGTCGTGATCGATGCGCTGCCAGCTATCGCAACCATCGCGGTCGCAGTGTCGAGCCAAGGCCATCGGAACGCTCCTACTCGTGATGCGAAGAGACCAGGATATAGGGGCATTCGATGTGGTCAGGACCACTCCTACGACTTCGGGGTCACAGCGACTTGATGAATCCGCCGCACGCGTCCGTCGCCGGCGACGCTGCCGATCATGATCCATTCGATCCGCAGGTGCCCGAGCTTGCGATGTTCGGCGTCGAGGCGGCACCGCGCGGCGAATCGGTGGCCGTCGACGAGCAGATCGTCGATCGTGACATCGACGGCGGTGACGTTCTTGCGGGCGGGCGACGCGTGCGCGATCAACCGGTCGCGGTCGAGCTCGGTGCCGTCGGTCTGCCAGATCACGTCCTCGGTCAGGGTGCGATCCACGATCGCGGCGGGGTCCTCGTCGGACAGGGCCATGTCGCGGGTGTAGTCGAGCACGAGTCGACGGGCTGCGCGTTCAGTTATCTCTGACATACCTGACAATTTTAAGTGGGCTGTTATCGTTGTCAATCGTGTCAGAGATAAGGCGGCGCCGTCAGCGCGTAGAGGTAGGGCGCAACCGGTCGGCGCTGGTCGCCGCCGCGATCCGGGTCCTGGGCGAGCATCCCGAGGCGAGCATGGCCGAGATCGCCGCCGCGGCGGGGGTCACCCGCCAGACCGCGTACGCGCACTTCGGTACCAGGGAGATGCTGCTCACGTCGGTGCGCGACGAACAGAGCCGACGCGCGCTCGACGTGCTGGAAGCCGCCGACCTCGGCACCGGCACCGCCACGGCAGCTCTCGACCGGCTCCTCGCCGCCGTCGCCACGATGCTGGCCGAACAGACGCGATTCGACTTCTCCGACAGCGACTCCGCGGCCGACGCCGCACGCCACGTACCGGTCGAGGAAAACCTCGACGCGCTGATCCAGCGCGGCCGCGAGACCGGAGAATTCACGACGGATCTGTCCACCGAATGGCTCGTCGCCGCAACGATCGCGCTCGGCCACGCGGCCGGACAGCAGCTGCGTGGCGGCCGGGTCGACGCGGCCACGGCGGCCACGCAGTTCCGATCGTCGGTTCTGCGCCTGTACGGCGCCGACTGACCGGGCTCGGTCGAATACCGAGCCCGGTCCGCCGAGTACTACGCCGGCAGTCGCGCCTCGATCGCGTCGATGATCCGCGGACGCAGATCCGCGACGCTGACGATGGCGTCCACCGAACCCACCTCGACCGCGCGCTCAATGTTGTGCACGCGGTCGAATTCCGCGGCCACATCGCCCAGCTTCTCCGCGCGCACCGAGGACCGTGTCTCGTCGAGTTCGGCACTCAGCGTCGCGCGGTCGGTGCCGACGGCATTGGCCACCCGGCTTTCCAGCTCCCGCACGCGCAGATCGGCCGCGGTCCTGGCCTTCACCTCACCGGCGAACACCACCGCGGCGGCCGGCGCGCCGCCGAGCACCGAGGCGAACGATCCTTCGAGCGCGAGCACCGTCATGTTCGGATTCAGCGCCTTCGAGAACACCACGAACGCACCGCCGTGGTAGCGCGAGATCACGCAGAACACGATGGGGCCGTCGAAATTCACGATGGCACGGCCGATTTCGGCGCCGTACTCGAGCTGCAGCTTGCGCATCGATTCGGGCGAGCCGTCGAAGCCGGACAGGTTCGCCAGCACCACCAGCGGCCGGTTACCGCTGGCCGCGTTGATGGCCCGTGCCGCCTTCTTCGACGAACGCGGGAACAGGGTGCCCGCGGTGTAGGTGTCGGGTCCGTCGGTGGACGGGAAGCCGCGTCGCGCCACATTGCGTGACTCGATTCCCAACAGGCACACCGGGATTCCGCCGAGATGCGCGTCGTGCACCACCGCGGTCTCGGCGTCTGCCATCCCGGCCCAGCGCTCCAGGACCGGGTGGTCCTGGTCGGCCAGTGCCCGCATCACCGTGCGAATGTCGAAGGGCTTCTTGCGATCCGGGTTGGCGTGAGCGGAGAAGATCTCGCCGACGGTGGCGAAGCTGCTGTCCGCCAGCACATGCGGGAAGCTCGAGATGTCGCGGTCGACGGGATCGCCGGTCGCGGCCCGGCGCGGCGCCTGCTCCCCCGGGGCGACGTAGGTGTGGTCGTAATGGGCCATCAGCACATCGCGGGCGGCGGACAGGTTCGGCGCCCAGTACTGCGCCTGCCCGTTCGGGCCCATCACCCGGTCGTAGCCGCCGATGCCGAAGTTGTCCTCGGCCGAGACACCGCCGGAGAAGTCCAGCGACTGCTTTCCGGTGAGCACCATGGCCGAGTCGGGCGTCATGACCAGCACACCCTTGGTGTGCATGAGCATGGTGGCCTCGGCATTCCAGTACGGCTGCGCGCCGACGTTGATGCCGGCGACCACGATATTGATCTCGCGACCGTCCTGGGTGAACTCGACGATCCGCTTGAGCGCGGCCGCCACCCAGTCCATGTTCTCGGTACCCGAGGACATCGAGATCCGCGCGCCCGAGGACAGCGCGTACCACTCGAGCGGCACCTGCAGGCTCTCGGCCAGATCCAGCGCGGCGATCACCCGGCGGCATTCCGGCTCCGAGAGCGCGCCGAGGGACTTGGTGGGGTCACCGAGCAGCAGCACTCGGGTCACGCCCTGCGGATGCTGCGCGGTCGCTGTGGTCACCACACCGGCGACGATCGCCGCGGTGTTGTGGCCCTTGGGCCGATCGACCGGCACCAGCGCATGGTTCGCGTCGAGATCGTATTCGGCGAAATCGCCCAGCAGCGACGTCAGTTCGTACGGGTACACGGTGTTGCGGGCCGCGGCGCGCAGCACCTTCTGCCGGTATTCGTCCAACGGCTCGACGGGTTCGTCGGTCCGTTCGCCGACCGTCACCTCGGATCCGCCGTCGGGACGGAACGAGATCCGCACGCCGACCTTGGTGAGCTCGCCGGTCTCGGGATCGCGCTGGCGGGCGATGAGCAGGATCTCCTCGAGCCCGGCGCCCGCAGCCGTCGGCAGCACGTGGCCGCCGATGGTCTCGAGCTCCGCGCGGGTGACATCCATGTGCGGCCAGATGTACATCACGATGCGGTTGGTGTTGAGCCGCTTGGCCGAGGGGAACCGCGACTGGGCCCGCCGGATCGAGTCGACGCAGGTGGCAATGGCGCTCTCGGCGGTGGGCAGGGCGACCAACCGGCCGTCGTGATCGCGCAATGCCGCGAGGTCACGGACCTGGGCGAAGGCGATCAGGCGCTCGTCGGAGGGGTTCTCCTTGGCCACGCCGCGGAACAGGTAGACCTCTTCGTCCGAGGACGGCAACCGGGTGAGGTCGAACTTGCGCAACCGCTCCAGCTGCATCCGCTGCGCGATGTAGGGGTGCAGTCCGCGGATCAGCCGTTCCTCGGCCATCCCCGTCACCGACGGACGGAAGGTGAAGTGGTGGTGCATGACCGAACCGCCGCTGCCCGCGACGGTGGCGGTGATCCGGTGCACCTGATTCGGTACCGGGTGCGCGCCCAGCACCTCCTGCAGGGCCGCGGCCATCGCGTCGAAGTCCTCGGGCTGCGATTCCCAGCTGAGGTAGATGTCGGCGTCGATGGAGACGGCGCCGCTCGCCAGTTCGGCGAGCCCGTCCAGTGCGGCGTCGAGCTTGTCGAAGCCGACGGCGGTCGAGACCAGCGTCGAACCGTAGCGTTCGGCCACGACGAACGTGGTGTCGCCGACCTGTTCGGTGCGGACGCCGGTGAGGCCCTTGTTGCCGTAGTAACGCCGGGTCAGCACCTCGAGCATCGAGGTGTGGTCGGGCTTGTCGCGCTCGAGCCGCTGGCCGAGCAACCGCACCAGGGGTTCGGTGCTGCGCACCATTTCGGCGATGCGGGCGCCGCGATCATCGGCGGCCGGGTTCGCGTCCAGGTAGCTCAGGTGCTTGCGGACGTTGGTGTACACGCGAGCGCGGTTGCGGCGCAGCAGCGGCTGGCCGTACCAGGCGTAGACCAGACCGCGGGCGAGATCGGCGATCACCGGGAAACGCACCTGCGTCGCCGCGACGAGACGCTCGAGCGCCAGGCCGACGGGTTCGCGCAGCACCTGGTCGGGCATCGGCTCGGTCAGCCATTCGCGCAGCAGCGCGGTGACGACGGTGACGGTGTCGGTGGGACGCTGCTGAGCGAGGAAGATCCGGAAGACCGCCGCTTCGAGGTCGGGCGTGCGGTCCAGCTCGGTGACGCCGTAGTGGCGCAGCGCCGTGCCGAGTTTGGCCTGGTACGACTCGGGGAGCCCGGCCCGCTCGACATCGAGACTCTGCAGGTAGGTGTGGAAGTACTCACGGGCGCTGTGGACGTGACCCTGGACGTGATCGTCGTCGGCCGACCGATTGTGGCTCAGCTCGGCGAGATCGGCGAACATCTGCACCAGTTCGAGCTCTTCGGCGAGCGGGCGCAGGCTGTCGGCGACGGCTTCGCGGCGGGCCGTGAGGTAGTCGTCGAGGACGCGGCGGTCGTCGTGCGGGTCCACGTCGAAGCCGAGCAGCAGGCTGCTCAGGTCCTGCAGGCCGCGGGCCACGCGCTCGTGGGCGCGCAATGGTGTTGCCGCGCTGGGCAGATCGAGCTCGACGGTGCCGGTGGTCTCGGCCTCGGCGGCTTCGTCGTCGTCGGCGAGCGGCTCGAGCCGCAGCAGCGGGGCGCCCGCTTCGACCTGGGTGCCGACCGAGACCGCGCATTCCTTCAGCCGGGCCCGGAACGGTGCGCGCAGCACCGTTTCCATCTTCATGCTCTCCAGCACCAGCACCGGCGCTCCGGCCTCGACCTCGGCGCCGACCTCGAGCGGCGTGCCGACGACCAGCGCGGGGGCGGGCGAGCGGACGACACCGCCCTCGTCGCGGCTGATCCGGTGAGTCACGCCGTCGACGTCCACCACATGGGTGGGTCCGTGGGTGCCGGTGATCAGGCGGTAGCGGGTGCCGTTGACGACGATCTGGCCGGTGTGGTGATCGAAACGCTCCAGATCGACATCGGCGGTGCGCAATTCGCCACCGGCCTCGATGCCGACGCGGAAGCGGTGCGCGCCTATCCGGGCCACGCGCACGCGATATCCCGCGCCACGCAGCTTCAGATCCAGCGGCCGTCCGCTCTCGTGCTGTACCTGCGGACGCCCGCCGGACGCGGTCGAGAGCAGTCGATGCCGCTCGACCCGCTCGTCTTCCTCGTAGGCGTCGATCGCGGCCACCGCCAGCGCGACGGTGGAGTGCCGATGGGTCACCAGGCGGCCTTCGCCGCGCACCCGGTCGATCCAGCCGGTGTCGGCGCTGGCGTCGATGACCTCGGGCTGGTCGAGCAGGTCGAGGACGAAACTCTTGTTCGTCGCGCCGCCTTCGATGACGACGCGGGTCTGGGCCATGGCCCGGCGCAGCCGGCCGAGGGCCTCGGCGCGATCGCGGCCGTAGGCGATGATCTTGGCGATCATCGAGTCGAAGTCGGCGGGGATCGTGTCGCCTTGGCTGACGCCGGTGTCGACGCGGATACCGGGACCCGCGGGCAGATCGAGGCGCACGATGCGGCCCGGGGCGGGCGCGAAGTCGCGGTCGGGGTCTTCGGCGTTGAGGCGGGCTTCGATGGCGTGGCCGCGCTCGACCGGCGGCTCGCCCTCGAGCTTGATGCCCGAGGCAACCCGCAGCTGCGCGTGCACCAGGTCGAAACCGGTGGTGAGCTCGGTGATCGGGTGCTCGACCTGCAGGCGGGTGTTGACCTCGAGGAAGGCGAACAGCTGGTCACCGGGGTGGTAGAGGAACTCGACGGTCGCCGCGCCGCAGTACCCGACCGCGATCGCCAGGCGCTCGGCGGAGCCCTTGAGTTCAGCGGTCTGCTCGGCGCTCAGCACGGGAGAGGAGGATTCCTCGATCACCTTCTGATTGCGTCGCTGCACCGAGCAATCGCGCACGCCCAGCGCCCACGCGGTGCCCTGACCGTCGGCGATCACCTGGACCTCGACGTGCCGGGCGCCCGTGACCAGGCGCTCCAGGAAGACGACGCCGCTGCCGAAGGCGCGGGCGGCCTCCTGCTTGGTGCGCTCGTAGGCGTCGACGAGTTCGGCCTCGTTGGTGATCACGCGGATGCCGCGACCGCCACCGCCGGCGGTTGCCTTCAGCATCAGCGGGTAGCCGATCGCGGTGGCCGCTTCGATGGCGTCTTCGACGGTGTCGACCGCGCCCCGGCTCCACGGCGCGACCGGCACGCCGACTTCCTCGGCGATCAGCTTGGCGCCGATCTTGTCACCGAGCTTGCGCATCGCCTCGGCGCTCGGCCCGACGAAGGTGACGCCGATGTGGTCGCACAGTTCGGCGAACGCCGGATCCTCGGCGACGAAGCCCCAGCCGACCCAGGCCGCGTTGGCCTTGGTGGCCACGAGGGCATTCTCGAGGGCTTTGAGGTCGAGATACGGGCGTGCCGAGGCCGGACCGAGGTCGTAGGCGATATCGGCTTCCCGGACGAAGGTGGCGTTCCGGTCCACGTCGGTGTGCAGGGCTACGGTTTCGATCGGTAGCCCGGTTGCCGCCGCCAGATCACGGACGGCATGGATGAGGCGCATAGCGGCCTCGCCCCGATTCACGATGGCGATACGGCTGAACACTCGCCGACTCCTTCCATTTACCCAGGACATCGTCCTGCGGGTGAGATTTGCAACTCCCGGTCCGTGCGCAGTCTGCACCCCCGTGCCCCATATACAAGCACCGTGCGCGGGTTACCGGCACGTAGCCAAGGCACGAGCGGCCGCCGAGCACCATACAACCTGACGAACGCGAGCGGCCGGAGGCGCTGAGATGACCGCTGGCAGGCGTCGCGATGCCCGCTGGTTGAACAAGTATCTCCCCCGAGTGAGTGGACGGCCAAGGTCTGCGGTCCCGGACCATCCACTCACTGCGAAATCCTATCAATCATGTTGACCTACAACATATTCGAGGTGGCATCCCACCCGTCCCACCAGGTGCGGGACGTGGGCGGGCCTTCGGCTGTCATCCGTGCCATAACTACGCGCCCGAGATCGTGAGTTCTGCCAGTCGGCGCGCCGAATCAGTCGCGTCGGCACGCGGGCTTCTACCGTCGGGTCCGTGTCAGCAGACTCTCCCGGCAACGCCGCCGCCCCTTCCTATGACTACGACGTCTTGATCGTCGGATCCGGGTTCGGTGGCAGCGTCACTGCCCTGCGCCTGGTGGAAAAGGGATACACCGTGGGTGTCCTCGAAGCCGGTCGCCGGTTCGCGGACGCGGACTTCGCCGCGACCAACTGGGATCTGCGCCGGTATCTGTGGGCCCCACGGTTGGGTTGCTACGGCATCCAGCGCATTCACCGCCTGCGCGACTGCTTCATCCTGGCAGGCGCCGGGGTCGGCGGTGGTTCGCTCAACTACGCCAACACCCTGTACAAACCCGGATCGGCGTTCTTCGGCGACCGGCAGTGGGCCGATATCACCGACTGGGACGCCGAGCTCAGCCCCCATTACGACCAGGCCCGCCGCATGCTCGGCGTCGTGCGCAATCCGCACATGACTCCGGCCGACACGATCATCGAGTCGGTAGCCGACGAGATGGGAGTCGGCGACACCTTCGTCCCGACCCCGGTCGGGGTGTATTTCGGCGAACCCGGCCGGACCGCTGCCGACCCCTACTTCGGCGGCGTCGGTCCCGAGCGCACCGGCTGCATCGAGTGCGGGGAATGCATGACCGGCTGCCGTCACGGCGCCAAGAACACCCTCGTCAAGAACTACCTCGGGTTGGCGGAGCGGGCCGGCGCCGTGGTCTCGCCGATGACGACGGTGACCGCGATCCGGCCCCGACCCGACGGCAGCTGGCTGGTCGACACCGAACGCACCGGGAGCTGGATCCGCAAACACCGTGCCACCCGGTCGGCGCGACATGTCGTCCTGGCCGCGGGCACCTGGGGCACCCAGCACCTGCTGTTCCGCATGCGCGACACCGCGGTGCTTCCCGGGATCTCACCGAGACTGGGTGTGCTCACGCGCACCAACTCCGAAGCCATCCTCGGCGCCGGACGCACCGAGGTCGACCCCGCCGTCGACATCACCAAGGGCGTGGCGATCACGTCCTCGTTCCACCCCACGCCGAACACCCACGTCGAACCCGTGCGCTACGGCAAGGGGTCCAATGCCATGGGATTGCTCAACACCTATCTGGTCGACGGCGATCAGCGCCTGCCGCGATGGTCGCGGGTGCTGCTCATCGCCGGGCGACACCCGGTGCAGACCGTGCGACTGCTGCGCACCACCCGGTGGAGCGAGCGCACGCTGGTCCTGCTGGTGATGCAGAGCCTGGACAATTCGATCACCACCTACACCCGGCGCGGGGTGTTCGGCCGCCGGTTCACCAGCAAGCAGGGTTTCGGCGAACCCAACCCGTCGTGGATCCCGCCCGGGCACGAGGCGACCCGGCACGTCGCCGCGAAACTCGGTGCCACACCGGGCAGCACCTGGCCCGATGTGTTCAACGTCCCGATGACCGCGCACTTCATCGGCGGTTGCGTGATCGGTACCGATGCGAGCGACGGCGTCATCGACCCCTATCACCGGGTCCACGGCTACCCCGGTCTCAGCGTCGTCGACGGTTCGGCGATCTCGGCCAACCTCGGCGTCAATCCGTCACTGACGATCGCCGCCCAGGCCGAACGCGCGGCCGCGCTGTGGCCCAACAAAGGCGAACCGGATCCACGCCCCGCACCCGGCGATCCCTACCAGCGGATCGCCGCGGTGGCACCGAACGACCCCGTCGTGCCCGCCACCGCCACCGCCGCCCTTCGCCTGCCGATCTGGCCGGTCACCGCGTCCACCCACGAGGACCGCTGAGCTCGGTGTAGAGAATGCGATGAGATCGCCGGCCGAGACTTTGTGACCTCTCCCGCCTCCCCCGCTTATCGCGCTGCCACACCGTGATTCGACTACCGTCGCGCACAGCATTTGAGTTGGTTGGAAGGTGGCAGTAAGCGTGGTAAGTACCAAGGCGAAGCTCGACGGGCTGGCCGAGATTCTGGCGATCGCCGCGGAACCAGCAGGTGAGGCCGCCGTAGCGAAGCGAGCGAAGAAGGGCGTTCCGAGCGTTCGCGAGCGGATGAACATGCTGCTCGACCCTGGGACATTCATCGAAATCGGAGCGTTGGCACGTCAGCCCGGACAGCCCGATGCCCTCTACGGCGACGGACTGGTGACCGGTCGTGGGCTGATCCATGGCCGGACAGTGATCGTGATCGCTCATGATCCGACCGTCTACGGCGGGTCGGTCGGTATCACGGCGGCGCGCAAGTTCATGCAGGCGCTCAAACTCGCGTTCGACAACGGTTGCCCGGTCGTGACGATCAACGAATCCCCCGGCGCGCGGGTGCAGGACGCGGCCGGTTCACTCGCCTCGTTCGGCGATATGACCCGGGTTCTGGAGAAGCTGTCGGGCTATGTGCCGCAGGTGTCGATCATGCTCGGCAAATGCGCAGCGGGCTCGGTCTACGGACCGATCAATACCGACGTGCTCGTCGGCACGAAGGATACCTACATGTTCGTCACCGGGCCCGACGTGATCAAGGCCGTCAACGGTGAGGACATCAGCGCCGAGGCGCTCGGCGGCGCGGAGGTGCAGGCCAAACGTGGCACCCTGCATCACGTCGCGGACAACGAGCAGGAAGCCTTCGACTGGGCCCGCAACTATCTCAGCTATATGCCGTCGAGCTGCCTCGAACAGCCGCCGGTCGTCAATCCCGGCCTGGAACCCGACATCACCGCCTACGACCTGGAACTCGAGACGATCATCCCGGATTCCGATCGTGCGGGTTACGACATGCACGACGTCCTGTTGCGCCTGTTCGACGATGGTGAATTCCATGAGATCCGGGCGGCTTTCGCCCCGAACCTGATCACCGGGTTCGCCAGGGTCGACGGCTATCCGGTCGGTGTGATCGCCAATCAGCCGCTGGTCCTCGGCGGGTCCGTCGACGCCGCGTGCTCCGACAAGGGGACCTACTTCATCCGGCTGTGCAACGCCTTCAACATCCCGCTGATCTTCGTCACCGATACTCCCGGCGTGCTGCCCGGCCTCGATCAGGAAGACGCGGGCGTGATCATCCGGGGCGGCCGGATGCCACGCGCGATCATCGAGGCGACAGTACCGATCATCAGCCTGGTGGTGCGCAAGTCCTATGGCGGCGCCTACGGAATGATGGGCTGCCGTCAGGTCGGTGCCGATGTCAGCTTCGCCTGGCCGACCGCCCGGATCGCCGTGATCGGCGCCGAAAGTGCGGTCGACCTCGCCGCCAAACGCCAATTGGCCGCTGTCCCCGAGGAACACCGCGCCGCGGCGCGCGATTTCATGATCAACCAGTACAACGAGACCATCGCCACCCCGTGGGTCGCCGCCGAGCGCGGCTACATCGACGCGGTGATCGAGCCCTCACGCACCCGCCTCGAGATCCGGCACGCACTGCGCCTGCTGCGCGACAAGCCGCCGGTCAAGCCGGAGTTCAACCCGCGTAAGCACCCGCTCTACCCCATGTGATCAGCCCGCGCGCGAACTGGTTTCGCTCGGAGGCCGATAGAGCTCTGTTGATCCGGACCCGCGGTGGGCCCGGATCAACAGAGCGGCGCGCAGATGACACAGACCGGACACGTCGTTGAGGTCGAACCCGGTCATCTGGCCGATCCTTTTCAATCGGTAGTCGACGGTGTTCGTGTGGATGAACATCATGCGCGCGGTCCGTGACCGCTGCATATTCGTGGACATGTACACCTCGAGCGTGCGTAGTAGTTCCGGATGCGCTTCGAGGGAATCGACGATGGAACTCAGATAATCGCGCGCGGGGCCCGGCCGGGTCAGCTGATATTCGAAGGCCAATTCGTGCGGGCGATATACCTTGCTCGGACCACCGAACCGATGCACGATTTCGACGAGTTCATGGACTTGCTCGGCGGCGTGCGGGATTTCGGACGGCGTCGCCGACGTCGCCACCGCACGCACCGGCACCTGCGCCGCGGCGGACAGGTGCACGATCAGCTCATCCAATTCCACCTGGGTGAATTCGTGCGCGGGCAACAGTAGCGTGCCGCCGTCCACGCTCAACAGCGACAGCACCTTCCCGTCACAGCGGTCCGCCAGTTCTGCCTGCACGCGGCGCAATTTCCGTCGCGCGACGACTTTCGCGTCCAGAGTGGGATCGAATTCCTCTGCGTGCGGCGGGAGTTCGAGCGCCATCACGTGATAGCGATCGGCGACCTCGATGCCACATTCGCGTGCCATCGTCGACGTGTTCTGGCCGCCGAGCAGCGCCGACGTGAGGGTGTGCACCGCGGTGTGGTGCTCACTGTCCACCGATCGCAATTCGCGGACGTAGGCCACCGAGACCGCCGAGGTGATCATCTTCTGGGCGTCCATCAGCCGCCGAGCCACCCCGACCACGGTGTCGTAGTCATGATTGGTGACGTTGGTGATGACGAGATCGAAGCCCAGTTTGAAGCCCTCGTGCACGGCGTCGTGAATGGTGTCGATCGGGATTCCCTCGCGCGCCCAATCGGCGGCGGCGGCCTGTACTCGCTCGACCCGTCCCGGGATATCGCGGCCGTCGAGCATGCTCCTGGTCAGCTCGAGACAGACGCGGGTCACCGTGGTGACGTCTCCGTCGAGTGCTTCGCCGGGCAGCGTGCCGCACGGCACGACATTCTCGATGAAATGCACCACCATCTGGCGGGATATCGTCCGTACATCCTTCAAGGGGTTCGACACCGGCCGCCCCGAAACGGTCAGGAACGGCTCGATGGACGTTGCGCCAGCCATGATGAATCCTTCCCACCCAGATCACTGGGCAAGCCCCCAAACTACCGTGAACGACAATCCCCCGTCCAACCTTCACTTGTGACAAAGAGTAAGAGAAGGCTGGATCAATGATGCTTTCCGACAAAGAAACCCGCGGGCCTGCGGGTCCACAACGGTGCGGCGGTGGCGGATCCGAACCGGAGCCGCGCACATCTTCACTCCGTGAACGGTGTCGCCACCGCCGCATTTAGCCGTGTCAGTCGGTTACAGGCAGAAGCTGACCTCGAGCACCGGGAGCGGAAGGGGAACACACACTTCCACCGAACCCGAGACGGGCGCAGGCGCCGCGGCCGTGGCGGTGCCTGCGCCGATCGCACCGGCGGACAGCGCGATCGCGGCGACGGCGAGCGGACGGGAAATTCTGGAGTTCATACGGTCATCCTTATTTGCACTCTGTGAAGCATCCCAGCTTCGGGACATCTCGATCAGATCACGGCCACCACGCGGACCGCTATCACCGTGCACAGGTTTTGACGTTCCAATTCCCTTTCCGCGGAATTGTCATGGATTTCCACAACAATTTCCATCGCGAACTTCTCGCGTTTCGTAGCGCCTTCAGGTATTGCGCGGCCGCCGGTCCCGAGCGGGATTCGGGATCGGTTGCGGCACTTGACGCATGAGCCATCTGCGCGGGCCGCCACCCGGCAGGTCGAGCACCCCGGTCGTCTCGAATCCGAGGCGTTCGTAGAAGGACAGGTTGTGGGGATTCGTCGTTTCCAGGTGCACGGGGACACCGTCCGCGGCAGCTCGGTACATTCCCGCCGCGATCAGATCCCGTCCGTGTCCGTGTCCGCGCGCCGACGCGGAGACGCCCACGGCCAGCAAGTGCCAATGCTGCTCCTGCACACCTGCCGCGTAGGTCGCGCGCGCACCGGCACTGGCACGTCCGGCATGCGAACCGTAGGTGTGGATCGATCTCAGCTGTCGACCCAGCGTCGCTCGCGGCAGGATGTGAAAGGTGGCCAGCCATACCGCGACGCCGACGATCGCGCCGGTGCTGTCGAGCGCGAGGTCGACGCCGTCGCTGCAATCGCGGGCGTCATCGAGCGAGAATCGAAACGAGCGGACGAGCCGGGTTCTGCGGCTGGATTCCTTCGGGTGCAGCCACAGGCTCGCCGGATCATTCGCCAAGGAGGCCGCCAAGAGTTCGGCGGCGACACCGAAGTCCTTCCGGTTGCCGGGGCGAACCCGCCGGGCATCTTCCTGTACCGCATCTCCCACGGGCGGAATGATAATGGCGAGCCGTCCGTCCGGCTGCTCGAGCAGGGCGATCAGACCGGAACGGCTCGGCCGCGCAGGTAGGCGATGACGTCCTCGGCGCCCGACTGGTTCGGGTCGGCGACGGATAATCGGAACTGGGTCACCGCATCGTCGAGTCGCGGTCCCGGCCCGTGTTCGGCGAGCAGAACGATGATCGCCTCCAGCACGGCAGGCCGTGGATTCGGGTCCGCCAGTAGTTCGTCCAGATAGGCGTCCGGTTCGAGCAATCGCAGTGCCCGGCGCGCGTAGGCATGGACGCGCACCGGCAAGTCGGCGCGCACGGCGTCGACGTCGGCCTGGAGCGCGGGGCGCTCCCGGTGGGCCGGATCGACGCGCAGCCACCACAACTCGGTCAGCTCCGCGCTCAGGCCGTGGTTGTCGATCACGCCGGGACCGGTGGCTTGCTCGAGCGCCGCCGGCGGGAGGTCGCGCACAGCGTCACGCCACGCGCAGTATTCCCACCAGGCGGTCGGCGTCGCGCTGAGCTCGAGACCGAATCCGAGCGCCTGCTGACCGTCTGTCCAGGTCCGCTGGACGCGGGTGCGGCGGATCGAGGCGACCCCGCCCTCGGTGACCTGGGTCCAGGATGCTTCCGTTCCGTGAAAGCCATATGGCCGCAACAGCTTTCCCGCCTCGCGGGTCAAGCGGCGTAGCGCAGAGTCCGGTCCGTCCATGAGAGCAGACTAACTTCGCGCACCGACAAGTTCGGTTCACCGAGCAACAGCGCCCGCTCCGCCGCATGTCGCGGCGGAGCGGGATTCACGCCCGGCGGTGGTTGGTTCGTCCTAGGAATCGACGACGCGGGCGCCCGTCGTCGCGGTGCGCACCGCGGCGGTGACCTGATCGGGCGCCTCGACCATCACCAGGTGCCCCGCACCCTCCACGACGATCGCCCGAGACGGCGCCAACGTGCGGTTCAGCGTGGCGCCGGCGCGAGCGCACAGCACTCGATTGCGGCTGCCCCAGACCGTGGTGATGGGCGGAAAGCCGGGGGGCGGCACGAACTCGTCCAGTTCGCCGAGCCGCGGGATCTCCCGGGAGATCGCGGCGGTGACCATCAGCCGGCGGGGTTCGGTCCAGCTCTCGCGTAGGTGCGCGACGATGTCCGCCGCGTGCGGCGCTTTCTCCGAGCCCAGCTGTTCTGCCACGATCAGTCCCGCCAGCGGGCCGGGAATGCGCACACGGGCAAGCAGCGCGTCGATGTGCACGCGCCGACCCAGTCGCGCCGCCCATGCGGTGCGGGTCGGCCGCAGAGTGGCCGGGGTCAGCGGGCTGCTCAGCACCAGTGACCGCACCCGGTCGGGATTGCGCTGTGTGTAGAGCAGCGACAGCGCACTGCCGAAACAGTGGCCGACCAGCGTCACATCGCGCAGATCCCGCTCCTCGAAGAACGCGGTGACCATGGCCAGATAGTTCTCGACGGTGTATCCGTTGTCGGGAGCGTCGGAATCGCCGTAGCCGATGAGGTCGATCGCGAACACCCGATGCGTCTGCCGCAGGGCGTCGAATTGCGCACGCCAGATGTGACGATCGCCGCCGAGGTTGTGCAGGAAGACGATCGGGGGCCCCGCACCCGCCTCGTCATAGGTGATCGAAGTTCCGCGAAAGTCGAAATACCGCATCCCCGGGCTTCCTTCCGGTGGCAGCCACGTGACCACGCCGTCGTGGTCAACCCACGGTAGCCCCGACCCCCTCGTCCGCACGGCGAAACTCTCGCTTCTGCTCCTCGGCACGCCACACCACCAGGGCGATGATCAGCGCGAACGCGACCAGTGCTGTCCCGGTCCGCAGGAAGTGGAACAGATCCCACCGCGCGAGGATGTCGGCGTAATCGGCGGGCGCGCCGTCGACAGCCCAGGCGTTGATCTTGTGGTTGATCGGCACGTTGCCGAGCCGGGTGATGAGGAACGATCCGACGACGAGCAGCGCGGCCGCCGCGGCGAGCGCCCGGTCCCTGCCCGTCTGCACGACGGCCAGGACGAGGCAGCTCAGCGCGGCGGCGGCCATGGTGAGTTGCATGCTGATGCTGTTGTTCTGCATGAGCTCGGTGTGGAATTCCAGGCGCATCTGCAGCGGGACCCGATGAAAAGTCGGGACCAGATTCGCGGCACCGTAGCCGAACGCACCGGCGAGAAGACCGGTGGTGAGCAGGGCCAGTGCGCGTATCGGAGCGTGTTTCATGAGGTCGAAGTTAGCCGCCCGCCTCTAACTCTGACAAGACTGTCAAATTTAATCGAGGCAGAACTCGTTGCCTTCGGGGTCGGTCATCACGATCCACCCGGCACTCATCGGCGGCTCGGGCTCGAAGCGCTCGCCCCGCTGCGCACCCAGCGCGACCAGTCGCGCGCACTCGGTCTCCAACGCCGCCATCCGCTCGTCCCCCTGCAACCCGGGCGCCGCCCGCACATCGAGGTGAACCCGGTTCTTCGCGACCTTGCCCTCGGGTACCCGCTGGAAGAACACCCGCGGACCGTGACCCGCTGGATCCTCGATCGCCGATTTCGAGTTCCGCTCCTGCGCCGGAACCCCGATCCGCGCGAGGAACTGATCCCACACCACGAGCGGGTCCACCCCGGCGGGCACCTCGACGCCCGGCGGCCCCGGATGCACGTATCCCAGCGCATCCCGCCAGAAGGTCGACAGCGCGGCCGGATCGTGCGCGTCGAAGGTGATCTGAATATGGCGGCTCATCAGTACTCCGTTCATGGCAACCGAACACACGGCGTGACAGATCTCCGGTCACCGTATGTCAGAGGTCCGACAATCTGCCGCTGTCGTTGCCGAGGACGGTGATTCGCCCAGTCCGAATCTGGCGTGGACGGCCTTCATCCAGGTGGGAGCCCACCAGCAGTCGTCGCCGAGCAGTTTCATCGTCGCGGGGACCAGGAGCATGCGCAGCACGGTGGCGTCGATGATGAGCGCGGCGATCATGCCGTAAGCGACGTATTGCATGAGGACGAGGTCGGAGAAGGCGAAGGCGCCGGTGACGACGAGCAGGATCAGGGCGGCGGCGGTGATGATGCGGCCGGTGTGGGCGGTGCCGATGCGAACAGCCTCCGTCGTGGAGGCACCCGCGGCCCGCGCTTCGACCATCCGCGAGAGCAGGAAGACCTCGTAGTCGGTGGACAGGCCGTAGATGATGGCGATGATCATCACCAGCATGTTGGCCTGGATGGGTTGCGGGGTGAAGTTCAGCAGACTCGCGCCGTGACCGTCGATGAAGATCACGGTGAGGATGCCCAGCGTCGAGCCGAGGCCGAGCGCGCTCATGAGGGCGGCCTTGATCGGCAGGACCAGCGAACCGAAGGTCAGGAACATCAGCAAGGTGGTGACGAGCAGGACGAGGGCGATCATCCATGGGATGCGCTCGAGCAGCGCGTCGATGCTGTCCTTCTGGATGGTGGGGACACCGCCGACGAGCATCTGGACCCCGTCGGGAAGTTCGATGCCGCGCAGGTACTCGATGGTGTCACCGGCCGCATCGGAGTCTGTGAGCGTCGTTGTGGTGCGGTAGACATCGGACTGCACCGGCGAGCGCGACGGCAGTTCGAACTTCGCCGCCAGCCCGGGTGCCCGGTTGGCCAGTTTCAGGGCCGCACCGATCGCGACGCTGTCGTCGGAGACGAAGATCAGGTCGATCGGATCCGATCGGCGGCCGGGGAAGGTCGCGTCGATCTGCTCCTGCGCGACGCGTGTGCTGTTGTCCGGCGGTAGATATCGTTCGCTGAAGCCACCGAAGGCGAGGTTGCGGGCGGGCAGAATCAGCAGCACCAACACCACGCACAGCACACCCGCGACCTTCACCGGATGCCGCATCACCCACTGGGTGCTTCGACCCCAGAAACCGTTCTCCACCTCGTGCGCGGACTTCGTTCGCCGGAGCCGTCTGCTGCCCCACAGATCCACGCGCGCACCGAGGATCGCGAGCATCGCGGGCAGCAAGGTGATCGCGGTGAGCGCCGCCAGCGACACGGTCGCGATGGCGCCGTAGGCGATGGATTTCAGGAACCCCTGCGGGAACAAGAGCATGCCGCCCGCGCTGGCGATGATCATCGTCGCGGAGTACACCACGGTGCGCCCCGCCGTCGTCATCGTGCGCCGCACCGCCGACGCGGTGTCGTAGCCTTCGGCGAGTTCCTCACGGAAGCGACTCACGATGAACAGCCCGTAGTCGATGGCCAATCCGGCGCCGATCATCGACACCACCGGCGCGACGAAAGAGTTCACCTCGGTGACGTAGGTGAAGGTGCGCACGATCCCGCTCGCACCCGCCATCGTCAACCCACCCACGATCAACGGCAGCGCGGCCGCGACCACACCGCCGAAGATGAAGAACAGCAGCAGGGCGACGACCGGGAAGGCGAGGACTTCCATCCGCCGAATGTCGTCGGACAGGGTGTCGTTGAGTGTTCCCGCCACCGGTTGCAGGCCGCCCACCTGCACGTCGACACCGGGAATCGTGAAGGCGTCCTTCACCTTTCTGGTGTTGCGCAGCATCTCGGTGTCGTTGTCGCCGACGATGGCCACGGCGGCGACCGCACGGGTGCGGTCAGGGGTCGCGAACAGCGAACCACTCGCCCGGCCCGTTTCCGTCGGCCAGTAGGCCCCGTTGACGCCGGAGATCGCGCCGGGATACGCACGAGGCAGGCTGTTGAGGTTGTCGACGATCTTGCGGCTGAACTCGGGATCGTCGACGGTCCGGCCGGGCGGCGCGGTGTAGAGCACCACCACATCGAGGTCGTGGTTGCGACCGAAGGCACTGTCCGCCAAGCGCCCTGCCAGCGCGGATTCCGAGCCGGGATCGTCCATGCCGCCCGAGCTCAGCTCATCGTGCAATCCCAGGCCGTACCCGCCGAGCGCCAGCAATGCGGCCACGACGACGCCGAGTACCGCGAACCGGAATCGATGGACCAGATCGCCCCAGCGCGCGAACACTAGCTCGCCGTCCGTTCATCGGCTCCGAGCGCAATCTCCAAGAGGCCGCGTCCTTTCCCGTGGTTCGCCTGATCTGCCTCCCATCAAAAGTACCGCCACTTCGCGGTTTTCCACCGAACGACTACGCGAGCAGGCTCACCGCGAGATTTCCTGACCTACGACCGCGCGCGCTGATCGACGCCGACCTCCCGTAGCGCGGCGATCAGGAAGTCGTTGACCGCGGCGGTTCGCTCGAGGTGGACGAGGTGGCCCGCCCCCGGAAGTTCCACGACCGCGCGAAGGTCGGTGACATTGGCACGGAGCGTGGCGAGGGGGTCACGACCGCTGAAGCCCTCCATGTCGGGATCGTTCTCGCCGTAGAGGAAGTACGTCGGGACCTCGATCCGGGCGTCGGCGAAAGGCTCGGAGAGCTCCCAGTTGCGATCCAGGTTGCGGTACCAGTTCAAGCCTCCGGTGAAACCGGTCCGTTCGAATTCGGTGGCGAGGGTGTCGAATTCGTCCTCGGTGAGCCAGGCCCACGGCAGCGAGGGCGCCTGGGGCAGCACATCCAGGTAACCCAGACCCGGCGGGTTCTTCCAGGTGTCGAGATAGTGGTAGTCGCCGGAGAGGGAGAAGTAGACGCGGGACAGGAATTCCCGCGGCCGTGCGGCGAGTTCGACATCGGCGACGCCGGGTTGCTGGAAATAGGACAGGTGCAGGAAGTGACGCTGGGCGGCCTTGGTCCAGAACGCCGACGGCGGGCGCGGCGGGCGCGGCGAGTACGGATTGTTCAGCACCACAACGGCTTCGACCCGCTCGGGAGCGCGGAGCGACAGTTCCCACACCAGTTGGGCACCGAAATCGAGGCCGACGAACACGGCCTTCTCGGCGCCGATGTCGTCGAGGAGCGCCAGCAGGTCGCCGATCACGGCCGCATTGGTATAGGCGGCGACATCAGCGGGCGCCTCGGTTCGGCCGTACCCGCGCAGGTCGGGCGCGATGGCCCGGTATCCCGCCTCGGCCACGGCGTCGATCTGCCGGTGCCAGATGAACCCGGTGTGCGGAAAGCCGTGACAGAACACGACCGGGTAGCCCTGCCCCTGCTCGGTGACATGCATCCGGATTCCGCCCGTGTCGAGGAATCTCTGCTCCACTACCGCCTCCAATTTCTAGAACGTGTTCTGATTTGACGGTAGTGTCCGGAGGTCATGAGCGGAACACCCAAGATTCTGGCCGGGCGCGTCGCGGTCGTCACCGGGGCAAGTCGTGGCATCGGCAAAGGCATCGCCCTCGAACTGGGCGCGGCCGGCGCGACCGTGTACGTCACCGGGCGCACCACCGAGCCGGGCAGACTGCCCGGCACCGTGCAGGAGACCGCCGCGATGGTCACCGAGTTCGGCGGGCACGGTGTCGCGGCGGTCTGCGATCACCGCGACGACGGTGCGGTCGAAAAGCTCTTCGCCCGGGTCCGCGAGGAGCAGGGCCGTCTCGACGTGCTGGTCAACAACGTCTACAACTCCCCCGCCGCCGCCCGCTGGCTGGGCCGCAAGTTCTGGGACGTGCCGCCCAAGGCTTGGGACGAGACCTTCGAAATCGGCGTGCGATCGCACTACGTGGCCAGCGTTTTCGCCGCGCCACTGCTGATCGAGTCGGCCGGGCTCATCGTCAATGTCTCCTCCCCCGGCGCGCGGCGGTACATGCACAATGCCGTCTACGGCGTCGGCAAGACCGCGCTGGATCGCCTCACCGCCGACCTCGCCCACGACCTGAACGGCACCGGTGCGACCGCCGTCTCGATCTGGCCGGGAATCGTGGATACCGAACTGCTGCAACTGGTCCCGGCCGACGAACACGGTCACCGCCGGGTGACCCTGCCCGGCGAGGGATCCTTCGATCTCGACGCCGCCGAGACCCCGCGATTCCCCGGGCGCGCCGTGGTGGCACTGGCCGCCGACCCGGGCCGGTCGACTCGCTCCGGGAAGTCCTGGAAAGTCGCCGACCTCGCCGAGGACTACGGATTCACCGACATCGACGGACGCATCCCGCGCGCCGACTGACTCCCCCTAGAATTACCTGCGACAGTGCGTTACATTTACATCGAGGATCAGCCGCTCGATGGCTGTCCAGGTGACAACGGAGAGAAACAATGACGTTCTCGAAAACCGCGGCTGCCGAGTACGCCGAAACCCTGCACACACTGTCGGAAGGGTCGGTCCATCGCCGGTTCGACCCCTACCTCGACATCGACTGGGACGCACCGGAACTCGCGATCGATCGCGACGATCCGCGCTGGGAGCTCTCCGGCGAGCTCGACCCGCTCGGCGCCACGAGCTGGTATCAGAACCTGCCGCTGGAGCGCCGGATCGAGATAGGGCGGTGGCGACAAGCCAACGCGGCCAAGGTCGGGCTGGCATTCGAATCCATCCTGATCCGCGGGATGATGCAGTACGCCATGACCTTGCCCAACGGCTCTCCCGAATTCCGGTACTGCCTCCACGAGATGACCGAGGAGTGCAACCACATCCAGATGTTCCAGGAGCTGGTCAATCGCATCGGCGACGATGTGCCGGGCATGCGGCCGATGTTCCGGGTGATGTCACCGTTCATCGGTGTCGCGGGCGGCTACTTCTGGGCCATTCTGTTCATCGGCATCCTCGGCGGTGAGGAGCCGATCGATCACTATCAGAAGGCGCTGATCCGCTCCGACAAAGAGACCCAGCCCGCCCTCCTGCGGATCATGCAGATCCATATCGCCGAGGAGGCGCGCCACATCTCGTTCGCCAACGAGTTCCTGCGCACCCACATCGCCCGCATGGGCCCGGTGCGCACCGCGGTCTGCGCGGTGGCGTTCCCGATCGCGATGCGCTGGCTGGCCGACGAACTGGTCAAGCCGTCGAAATCCTTCGCCACCAAGTTCGACATCCCCGACGAGGTATTCGACGACGCGTTCTGGCGCAGCCCCACCTCCCGTCAGATCCTCAGCGGATTCTTCGGCGACATCCGAACGCTGGTCGACGAACTCGGCATGATGAACCCGGTGACCCGACAGCTGTGGAAGCTACTGAAAGTCGACGGCGGCTACACCCGCTACCGCGGTGAGCCGCAACGCCGGGCGAGCTGATCGCCACTGATGCCGAGCGAATAACCCGCGTCGTCGTCAACTAAGATCAACGACGGTAATTCTCGGCACCCGAACGAACAGGACTCCCATGGCGCGCAAAGTCGTTGTCACACTTGTCGATGATTTCGATGGCACGTCCGCTGCCGATGCGACTGTCACATTCGGAATCGATGGGGCGGCCTACGAAATCGACCTGTCGGATGCCAACGCGGCACAGTTGCGTGAGGTGTTCGAACAGTGGGTTCCGTACGCGCGTCGCACCGGCCGCGCGAAGGCAGGCGCCGCACGTCGTCTCGGCGCGGCACCGGCGGCAGAATCCACCCGTCGCAACGATCTCACCGAGATCCGGGCGTGGGCTTCGCAGAACGGACACACGGTGTCCAGCCGCGGCAGGATCTCGGCGGACGTCATCTCGGCCTATGAGCAGGCCTCGGCGTAAAGTTTCGGATCGTCGACAGCACGGCGCGCATTCCCTCCGCGCGCCGTGCTGTTTTCGTTTCAGTTGGGCAGCGGGATATCGGCTTTGAATCGCTCGCCCGGCGGGAGACCGCGCAGCACCGCACTGGTCCAGGCGACCGCGGGCGGCCAGCCCGCGACGGCATTGACGATGTGTTCCGGCAGCGGCATCGTGTAGAACCGCAGATCCGCGCCCCGGTTCCAGTAGTCGTGCACCGTCGGTAGTACCGCCGACGTCGGGATCAGTTCGTCCCAGATTCCGTGCCACCAGAAGATCGGGCTGTCCGGAATATGGTGTCCCAGACTCTGGTCCGCGAGAACCTCCATCACCCCCGGTGCCGTTTCGAGTGACTTCCCCGGCTGGAAATAGGCACTGATCGGCCGGTACGCGCCGGCAGCGGCGATCGTGTAAACGCAACGACTGCGCATATCCGCCACGATCGCCTGCCCTTCCGGGGTCAGCAATTCCTTCGCGTCGAACTGATCGGGAAATTCCCGCGACAACGCGGCGAACCCGAGCCACATCGTGAAATTACCGGCGCCGGTAAGGCCCGGCCGCTGGGCGATCGCGTACTGGGCCTGGGCTCGCAGATCGGCGGGGAATCCACCCACCGCGGTGCCGAGCAACCGCACATCGGGGGCGTAGCTCTCGCGGAGTTCAGCCGCCCGGATCGAACCGGAGCCGCCGCCGGAGTACCCGTAGAGCGCGATCCCGGAGTCCGTCAGGCCCAATGCCGAGTTCTTCATGGCGCGCAGGCTGTCGAGCACCATTTTGCCTTCGTCGTAGGTGTTGAAGGTGTTGAACTTGCCGTCGAAGTCGGCGACATTGATCGCGAACCCCTGCGCAAGCCAATACACCGCCAGCGCAGCCTCTTTCATCGTGCCGGTCTGCAATGTGTAGGACGGGTTGCACGACGAATCGGTGGCGTCGATGGCTTCCTGGAAGGACACCACCGGCCGCGGACTGCCCGACCACGGGATACCGGGAACGATCACCGAGGTCGCGGTCGCGATCGGGTTGTCGTGCACGTCGTTGCTCCGGAACAGCAGCTGTTCGGTATGCACCGGGAAGGGTAGGCCGAGCAGGCGTGTCTGCACCGTTCGGGAACGGATGATCTGTCCGGGCGCATAGGAATCGAGCTCCGCCGGGTCGTCGTACCAGGGATCCTCGGCGGGCACCGGGATCGGCAGCATGTCGTAGAGCTGGGGTTCGGCGGGCAGCTGTGGGAGCTGGTTCTGATCCGGCGGGAAACTCGGATACGGGTCACCGGCGGCGGTGCCGACGCTCGATATCGCCAGGCACACCGCCGCCAAGGGCACCGCCGCCCACCTCGTTCCGAGCCTGCGTCCCCACCCCGGGCGAACGGTGGCTGCCGTGCTGCGCTGCATGGCGTCTCCTCTGTCTAGGTGACGCTGATTACAGCACGGTGACTTGTTTCTAACAAGACTTCTTGTTCACAAGTCCACCACTCGCCGTTGACAAGCGATCAATCGTGCCAATATTCTCTTCTTATACGCAGATACTTCTTTCAGGCAGAGTTAGTCGAGAGGCGCCCCCATGACCACCATCGCCACCACCCGCCCCACCAAATCCCGACGGCGCACCATCGGGCGAGCGCTCGGTGCCACCACCCTCGTGCTCGGCCTTGCCGGCGCCGCCGGCTACCTGTGGTTGGGCTACACCTCCGAGGTGCGCAACATCGGCGTCACCGAGTGCGCGAGCCTCGTCCCCGACGGCGGCACCGAGTCCGATCTGCGTGCGGTGTGCGCCACGCTCAGCGCGATGACCGCCGCCTGGGACCGCAACGACGCCGATGCCTTCGGCGCCACGTTCACCGAAAATGCCACCTACACAACGTTTATCGGCACCCACTACCGGGGCCGCGCGGATCTGACCGAGGCGCATCGCGCACTGTTCAACGGCTTCCTGAAAGGCTCCAAGCTCGCGGACTCCTTCCTCGATGCCCGCTTCTACGGCGCCGACGTCGCCATCGTCACCAGCCGCGGCGACCGCTACGACGACGACAAGCCCGCCGAACTGTCCAAGACCCAGACCTACACCCTGGTGCGCGAACCCGACGACCAGTGGCGCATCGCGGCCTTCCACAACACCCAGCGTCAGCCCAGGATGGAGCGGATCTCGTTCCTCTTCGACCCGGCAACCAAGCCGACAGCCGAACGATGAACACCGATCACCTTGTGCGAGTGGACAACCGGCGCGGGGTAGAGTGCGCGTGAACGTTACAGGGGTGTCGGCGCTCGATTCGGGGGAATACGGTGGACGAAGTCTTGGCCTTGATCGGGGTGGGTGGTCTGATCCCCACGATGATCGCCGCGGTGTCTGCGTGGTTCTCCGCGACATTCAGTCGCCGCGTCAGCAAGCGGGCCATCGAAGTCACCATGACCGGCGACACCGCTGCCCCGGTCGTCTCGGAACCGGCGGATCCGGCCACCGGCGACACCGGGACGCCGCGTCGTCGAACAGAGGAATACCTTCGCCAGGTACGCAGCGCGATGGCGCAGAGCACGGCGTTCTTCTGGGCGTACATGATCAGCGGTTGCTGCGGCGTGGTGGTGGTTCTCGCCGCGGCGTCGATGGTGGCGTTCGGCAATCGCGACGCCGCCGCCGCGACCTCGATCATGGGCGCGGTGCCGGTCGGGATCACCGCGCTGTTCTACAAGCGCTCCACCGACCTCGACAAGATCGTGGGCGAGAACCTCACCCGCTTGAGCAAAGCCGACGAGATCGCCGAGGCCAACCGTGCCGCCCACGATGTGGTGTCGCGGATGGGCGTCGGTGCCGATCAGGATCGGCTCCTGGCGATGATCGGTGTGCGGCAGCTCTTTCCCTCCGCCACACCCACCGAGGTGGCCGAACTCCTTCGCACGGTGCCCGTCGAAGCCGGGACGGTGACCTCGCGGGTGTGACGTGCGGACGGCGTTCAGTTGCCGTATTGCGCGGTCTCCGGGCGCTCGATCAAGAGCACGTGCGCGACCTCGTCGGCGACCGGCCGGTGCCGAATTCCCTTGGGCACCACGAACAATTCGCCGGGTCGCAGGATCACGGGTGCGCGGTCTGCCAGTTCGACGCGGAACGTGCCGTCCCAGCAGAGGAAGAGTTCGTCTTCGTCGTGGTGGTGCCAGGGAAACTCACCCGCCAGCCGGGCGACGCGGACGACGGTGTCGTTGACCGTTGCCAGCTCGTGCTGCTGGAACGGGCCGGGCAGGGCTGCGATGGCCGCGGGGATCGAGACGGAACCGGTGGTGCTCGAGGCTGTCATGGTGATCATCGTCGGGCCGCGCGGGGCGACGATCCAGCGCCAATCGAGCATAATTGGTCTGCCTATGGAACCAATTGACGTGACAGATCGGCTCGGCCGCTGGTCGGCGGGGCGTGGGCCGCTGTACGCCCTGCTCGCGGCGGGGTTGCGCGCGCTGATCGAGGACGGCGAACTGGCGCCGGGGGTGCTGCTGCCGCCGGATCGGACACTCGCCGTCGCCTTGTCGGTCGGGCGGAGCACCGTGGTAGCGGCCTACGACCTGCTGCAGGACGAAGGCCGGATCGTGCGGCGGCAGGGCAGTGGCACCCGCGTCGCGGGGACGCCACGGATCGATCCGCCGGCGACCACGAGTGAGCCGATGTTTCTCGACCTGCTCGAGCCGCGATCCGACGTGATCTCGCTGGCCTGCGCGGCGCCGGACCGGCCGCCGGTCGAACTGGCCGAGTCCTACGCGGCGATGCTGCCCGCGTTGGCCGCGACGACCGACGACATCGGCTACTACCCGTCGGGCCATCCGACGCTTCGGGAGGCCGTCGCCGAGTACTACCGGGGGCGCGGGCTGCCGACCGAGGCCGGGCAGATCCTCGTCACCGCCGGTGGGCAACAAGCACTGTCGTTGCTCGCCCGGGCTTACCTTCGGCCCGGCGATCACGTCCTCGTGGAAGCCCCGACCTACCCGGGGGCGTTGGAAGCCTTTCGCGCGGAGGCGGCGGTCGTCTCCGGACTGCCGCCCGGACTGCACGGTTTCGCGGGCGCGATCCGAGACCGTCGGCCCGCACTCGCCTACGTGATCCCCACCTTTCAGAACCCGACAGGGTCGGTGCTTTCCACGCTCGTGCGCCGCGGTCTCGCGGAAACATCAGCAGCAGAGGGGATTCCGCTGATCGATGACGAGGTGCTCGCCGAACTCGGTTTCCCGGGCCAGGAGACTCCGCCGCCCCTTGCCGTGTTCGCCGACACCGTGATCACCGTCGGTTCGCTGAGCAAGAGCGTCTGGGGCGGACTACGTATCGGCTGGATACGCGCGGCGACCCCCGTCGTGGCCAAGCTCGCCAGACTGCGCGCGGTGCACGATCTCGGCGGCAATCTTCCTGCCCAGCTGGCCGCGGCCGAGCTACTCCCCCGCCGCGACGGCATGCTGCGCACCCAGGCCGCCGAACGCGAGCGCCGCCACGACCACCTGTGTGCCGAGCTCGCGCGCCGGATTCCCGAATGGGACGTGGCGCGGGTCCGGGGCGGACAGACGCTCTGGATCCGGCTACCGCACGGTGATGGCGCCTCCTTCGCACAAGCCGCACTGCGACACCGTATTTCGATCCTGGCCGGCGGCGGGCTCGATCCGACCGGCGGCAGCGACCGTTATCTGCGGATCCACTTCCTGCATCCGCTGGAGACCCTCACCACCGCAGTCGATCGCCTCGCGCAAGCGTGGCGTACCTACCGCCCGCCGACCACACTCACTGCCGCCGCACCTCCGCTCGCGCTGTAGCCGACGCAGAGGTTGACCTTGACGCAGCGTCAGGGTTGCACCCTTGTCGCATGACGAACAACGACATCTCCTCGACGAAGCCCGCACCGCCGGTCGGCGGGTTCACCGAGATCGACGGCAATCGCCTTTTCGTCCATCGGTCGGGCAGTGGTGGACCGGCGGTGGTCTTCCTGCCCGGCGCGAGTGCGGTCGGCCTCGACTATTTCGGTGTGCAGCAGCAGGTTTCGCAGTTCACCAGCGCCGTGGTGTACGACCGCGGCGGCACCGGCTACAGCGATCCGCTGCCCCTGCCCCGCACCGCCACCGCGGTCGCCACAGAATTGCACCAGCTGCTGGGCACTCTCGACGAACTCTCAGGCCCTTATGTTCTCGCTGCCCACTCACTCGGATGCCTCTACGCGCACCGGTTCGCGCAGCTGTACCCGCGGGACGTGGCCGGACTGATCTGGATGGACGGCTTGCACCGAGACTGGGACGAGTTCATGCCACCGGCGATGGGACTGGCCGCGGCCGCGACGCCCGCACCCGATGCCGAGCAGCTCGAACGCCTGCGTACAACCCTTCGCGAAATGGCCGCCGGGCTGCTCGCGGACTACCCGGAACCGGTGCGGCGAGCATTGACGGAGGCGAAGGCGAGCGACGAGTGGATCCGGGCGGGCTTCGCCGAGCGCAACGGATTGCCGGAACTGGCCTCCGAATTGCACGCCGGGCCCAACATTCCCGACATTCCGCTGGTGGCGCTCAGCGTGCTGGGCCCGGACCCACACCAGTCGCCCGAGGCGCTGGCCGAGATCCACGACGGCAGGCGGCGAATGGACGCGGCGATGGTACGCGGGGTTTCCCAGGGGCAACAGCGCATTCTCTCCGACACCGTGCACCACCGGCTCTGCTTCGATCGCCCCGATGCCGTGGTCGAGGCGATCCGCGATGTCATCGACCAGGTTCGTCGCCGCTAGGATCGGCGCGGTGCTCACCATCGGCCAACTCGCGGCGACCGTCGGCGTGACCGTGCGCACCGTACGCCACTACCACCAGGTCGGCCTGTTGCCCGAGCCCGAGCGCGACGCCTCCGGCTATCGCCGCTACCCCGCGCAGGCGGCGGTCGATCTCATCCGGATCAGAACCCTCGCCGACGCGGGCGTTCCGCTGTCCCGGATCGACGCGCTGCTCCACGCCCAACCGGCCGAATTCGCCACGGCCATCAGCGAGATCGACACCGCGCTCGGGCGCAAGATCGATCAGCTCGCCGAGTACCGCCAGCGGATCGCCGAACTGGCAAGCGGCGAAAGCCTTTTCCTCCCCGGCGAGGTGGTCGCCCTGCTGAACCGGATGCGCGGTCTCGGCATCAGCGAACAACGGATACGCCTCGAGCGTGACGCCTGGATCTTGTTGCACGCGTTGGACGCCGACGCGATCCCGCACCGGGTCCGGGAGAAGAACGCCGAATTCGACGACCCGGAAACCATCCGCCTGTACCGCGCGGTCGATGAATCGGTCGACTGGCACCCCCACGACCCACGCCTCGACCGCCTCATCGACGACCTCGACGCCTGGGAAATCGCCCACACCCGCGGCCCCACCCGCTCCACCGAACTGGTCGCTTCCCGCATCGCGGAGTCCTCCCCCGCCTGGCAACGCATCGTCGACGCACTCACCCACCGCGCCGAACACCGAGCCTCCGGAACCTGACCCGATTGCGCGGTCGGTATCACGCTGGTCCGGACCGCGTCGGATCACTGCGCCGCGCTGCGACGCGGCACGTAGCGCGAGCTCAGCACGGCGATCGCGACGAAACACACGGCTGTCAGAATGATCCCGATGCGCGCACCGATGATCGGATCCGGAGCAGCCAGGCACCCACCCAACAGTGCGATCCCGATCGCCATTCCGACCTGACGCGAGGTGTTGAGGACTCCCGATGCCAGACCGGCACAGCGCGGCTCCGCGGAGGCCATCGCCGCACCGTTGCAGCTGGGCCCGAACAGTCCGCAGCCGAATCCGACGACCGCGGAGCCGAACAGCACGGCGGGCCACCTGTCCGGCTCTCCCACCGCCGAACACATGACAGCCCCGACCCCAGCGGTGAGGGACCCCGTGATCAGCAACCACCTCATCCCACGGTCCGCCCACCGGCGGTTGAGTACCAGGGTCGCGAACGTCCACAGAACAGCGAACGGCAGGAAGAACAATCCAGTGGTGCGGGCGTCGTAGTCCCACTGTGTCTGCAGGAACACCGCGAGCATGAATTGCAGGCCGTAGGCGCCGAATTGGAAAGCGAACCCGTTCGCGATCGAGGCGGAGAAGGGTGCGCTGCGCAACATCGTCAACGGCAGGACCGGCGACGGAACCCGCGATTCGGCCCCGACGAACCCCACCAGGAAGAGCACGGACGCGGCAAGGAGTACCAGCGTCAACGGCGACGACCAGCCACGTTCACCACCTTCGATCAGACCGCCGACGAGTGCCCCCAGACCCGCGATCGCCAGGAGTTGGCCTGTCCAGTCGAAGGATCCGTCGTCACGGCGTGCGGTTTCGGCGATGTGCCGCCAGGTCAGCCACAGCGCCGTCGCTCCGATCGGCACGTTGAGCAAGAAGATGGATCGCCAGCCCAGTACCTCGGTGAGCAGTCCGCCACCGATCGGCCCGGCAACCAGTGCGACACCGCCGGTCGCGCCCCACACGGTGATCGCGCGTGCGCGCTGCGTCGCGTCCGGATACATCCGGGCGATGATCGCCAGCGTGGTGGGCAGGACTCCGGCGGCGAAGATCCCTTGAACGCACCGCGCGACGAGGAGCACCGGCAAGGTCGCACTCACAGCGCAGATCAGCGACGCGACGGTGAATCCGCCCAGCGCCCAGGCGAACACCCGGCGCGCGCCGAGCCGATCAGCCAGCGTTCCCGCGCTGAGCAGCAGCGCGGCCAGCGGAATTGTGTAGACGTTCACCAACCACTGCACGGCCACCATCGACCCGCCTGTCTCGGCCCGAATCGACGGCAACGCGATATTCAGCGCGCTGCCGTCCAGCAGAATCATGAAGAACCCCAGGCAGAGTGCGGCCAGGGCGGCGGTTGTGTTCGGCGACCGCTCGCGACTCCTGCCCGATTGCGCGGACTCGTCCGCTGTCACAGACGCCCGTTCCGAACCCGCTGCCCCCATCGCGCCGCCTTTCGTCGATCCTGTACCTATGAGTACAGATCGCCACTGTACCTACTGATAGGTACAGTTGGGCGATGACCGCGTCCGAGCGATTGATCGAGAGCATGCACACCCTGCTGTGGGAACGCGGCTACTCGGGCACGAGTCCGCGAGCGGTCCAAGAGCTCGCCGGTGCCGGACAAGGCAGCATGTACCACCATTTTCGCAGCAAGGCGGCCCTGGCCGTCGCTGCCGAGCTGCAGATGAGCGACGAGCTGAAACACCAGATCACCGCCCGGCTGGACAGCGGGTCCACCACCCGCGAGAAGGTCTCGGCATTCTTGACCCTCGACGAAAATGTGCTGCGCGGTTGCCGACTCGGGCGGCTCGTCCAAGACGCGGCAGTGGTGGACGACGATTCGCTACGAGAGCCGATAGCCACGACGTTCGACTGGATCCAGGATCAGATCCGGCAAGTCCTCGCCGAGGGCAGACGAAACGGGGAACTCGACCCGAACCTGGATGTCGACGACCTCGCCGCCACGATTCTCGCTGTCCGACAGGGCGCCTATGTCCTTGCTCGCGGCGCACAGTCGAGCGAACCGTTTCGCCGGGCCACCCGGGGCATCCTTCAACTTCTGCCGCGATAGCCGAGGCCACACGCCGTCCCGCACGGTGCCCTGGATGCCACGCCCGGCCAGTTCGGCGTTGATCACGCCCGGCGAACAGTTGATCATGGATCCGTCTACGAAATATGTTCAGAGAGGCCGGTTTCGACATGGCGGTAGTGACCGTCCCACATATCAGGCACAGGGTCGTCGAGGTCGACGGGGTGCGGGTCTTCTATCGAGAGACCGGACCCGCGAACGCCCCGACACTGCTTCTCCTGCACGGCTTTCCGTCGGCCTCGCACCAGTTCCGACGGCTCATGGACGCCCTCGGTGGCCGATTCCGGCTGATCGCCCCCGACTATCCCGGTTTCGGGCACACCGAGGTCCCCGACGGTTTCGTCTACTCCTTCGAACGGCTGGCCGACATCGTCGAAGGCTTCGTCGACGCGATCGGCCTGGACCGATTCGTGCTGTACGCCTTCGACTTCGGCGGACCGGTCGGCCTGCGTCTGGCCACCCGCCGCCCCGCGTGGATCGCGGGTCTGATCGTGCAGAACGCGAACACCTACGACGAAGGCCTGTCCGACATGGCACGCGCGATGACCGCGAACAAGCCGGGACAGCCGGGCGCACAGGACAACGTTCGCCAGATCCTCGAACTGCCCGTCACCCGCGGCCAATACGAGGGCGGCACCACCGATCTCGAACTCGTCGCACCCGACGGCTGGACCCTGGACCAGCATTTTCTCGACCTCCCCGGCCGCAAGGACGCGCAGGTACACCTGGCCCTCGACTACCACACCAATGTGGCGCTCTACCCGGTGTGGCAGCAGTGGTTGCGCGAGCACCGGCCGCCGACGCTGGTGCTGTGGGGTCGCAATGACGCCTTCTTCCCCGAGGCGGGCGCCAACGCCTACCTCCGCGATCTCCCCGACGCCACCATCCACCTCTTCGAGACCGGCCATTTCGCGCTCGAGGAGAACCTTCCCGAAATCGCCCCGCTCATCAGTGATTTCGTGGACGGTCTGCGCCGGCGCCAGCCGATGAGGATCGCTGTCATCGGCGCCACGGGCAATCTCGGCGGTGCGGTTGTCCGCGCGGCGACTGCTCGCGGCATGCAGGTCACCGCGCTCGGCCGGGACACGGTGGATGTCACCGACGCGGCCTCGGTCAAGAATGCCGTCGCGGGACACGACGCCGTCGTCGCGGCGGTCAAGGGCGATGATCGACTGGTGCCGCGTGGCGCCGAGACCCTCCTGGCAGCCCTGCCCCTCGCCGGGGTCGACCGCCTGGTGTTCCTCGGCGGTGGCGGCAGCCTCGAATACGCACCGGGACAGCGCTTCCTCGATTCTCCGGAGTTCCCCGCCCAGTACCTGGCGACGGCCCGTGACCAGAGCGAGGCGCTGGAAATACTGCGTGCCGCCGACTCCCCGGTCCGGTGGTCCTACGTCAGCCCGCCGCCGGTGCACCTGGTCCCCGGCGAGGCGACCGGCGTCTATCGGGCCGAGGCTCGCGACACCCCGATCGTGGACACCGCTGGTGAAAGCCGGATCAGCGTGGGCGATTACGCGAGCGCGATCGTCGACGCGCTGGAGGACAACACTTTCGTCGGCCTGCGCTTCACCGTCTCGTACTGAGCGGTGCCGCGCCGACCTCAGCGCCGGAGAAGCTCGCGCAGGGCGGCGGTGACGGTCCGGGGGTCCTCCTCGACCACGAAGTGACCCGTGTCGACGGTGCGGTGGTCGAGGTCGGGTGCCCAGCTCGACCACAGTGCCGCCGCTTCGTATCCGAGCGCGGCGCCCCAGTCCTGCTGCATGACCGTGACGGGCATGGACAGCCTGGCGCCTGCCGCGCGGTCGGCGCGGTCGTGGTCGATATCGATCGTTGCCGAGGCACGATAGTCGGCCACGATCGAGGGGACAGCGCCGCGACAGGCGTCGAGGTACGCGGCGCGCACGGGCGCGGGGATCGCGTCCGGAGTCTTCGCCCACTGGTCGAGGAAGTAGGCGAAGAACGCGTCGGCGCTGGCGGCGATCATCTGTTCTGGCAGTCCGGGCGGCTGTGCCATCAGGTACAGGTGGAATCCGACGGCGGCGGTCGAGCCGTGCAGCACGTCCCACATGTCGAGTGTGGGCAGCACGTCCAGGCAGGCGAGATGGGTGACCGCGTCGGGGTGGTCGAGCCCGGCACGGAAGGCCACCAAGGCGCCGCGGTCGTGACCGGCGAGCGCGAAGCGGTCGTGACCGAAGACAGCGGCGGCGGCGACGATATCGGCGGCCATACTCCGCTTGGAGTAGGTGCCGGTGCCGGCTGCCGCGGGTTTGTCGCTGTCGCCGTAGCCGCGCAGGTCGGGGACTATCACTGTGTGGTCGGCCGCCAGGTCGGCGGCGACGTGACGCCACATCAGGTGGGTCTGCGGGAAGCCGTGCAGCAGCACGATCGGGGTTCCCGCACCGGCGACGGCGACGTTGAGGGCGACATCGTCGGCGACCGGGACGCGGTGGTAGTCGAAACCGGGAATGGTGCGGGTCATCGCGTGGGCTCTCGCTTCGTTCGAAGGGTGTTCCGCGGGGTCTGCGCGGATCGAGTTCGAGCGTGCGGTGTCGTGATGAGCAGCCGATGAACGCGCACTACATTGGCCTGATGCGGTTTCAGGTGCTCGGACCGGTCATCGCGCACGACGACCGCGGTGCGCCGGTCGCGCTGCGCGGTCCGCGCTACCGCGAGGTGCTGGCACGGCTGATCCTCGCGCACCGGCGGGTCGTTCCGGTCGGTCGCCTGGTCGAGGATCTGTGGGACGAGCCGCCCCCGAACGCGGTGGGTGCGGTCCGTACCTTCGTCGCCGGATTGCGGCGAGCACTGGAACCGGATCGCCCGCCACGCACGCCGCCACGTCTGCTCGTCACCGAGGGGCTCGGTTACGCGCTGCGACCCGAACCGGCGGATGTCGACGCGTGGCGATTCGACGATGCGGTGCGTTCGGCGGCAACCCTGCCGCCGGAAGCGTCGTTCTCGCTGCTCACCGCCGCACTGAGCTGGTGGCAAGGGCCTGCCTATACCGACTTCGCCGACGCCGGATGGGCGCAGGCCGAACGGTCGCGGCTCACCGAGCAGCGGTTGTTGGCCGTCGAGCGTCGTGGGGCGGCGCAATTGGCACTGGGTGCCGCCGCCGCCGCGGTTCCCGACCTCGACGCGCACGTCGCCGAACATCCCTGGCGTGAAGACGCGTGGGGGCTGCTGGCCACGGCCCTCTACCGTTCGGGCCGCCAGGCCGACGCGCTCGCGGTCCTCGCCAGGGCGCGGCGGATGCTGGCCGATGATCTGGGCATCGACCCCGGACCGGCGTTGCGCCGCCTCGAACACGACCTGCTCCGCCAGGCCGACTACCTCGACCCGGTCGCGACCGACCCCACAGCACGGGTGTGGGAACAGGCGCGTGCCGCCTACGACAGCGCGGTCCCACCGCGTACGAGGACGCGGCTGGAATCGACCGCGGGCTTGATGCGCGATCTCGCGGTCACGGGTGGCGGCGGTCTGGCGGCCGCACGCGCCCACCGGATTTCGGCGGTGGTCGCCGCCGACGACCTCGGTGACGCCGAGCTGACCGCGCGGGTGATCGGCATCTACGACGTCCCCGCGATCTGGACCCGCTCCGACGACCCGGCGCAGGATCGACGCCTCGTGGGTATCGCCGAGAAGACGCTCCTGCGCCTGCCCGCCCACGATGATGCCGATCGAGCCAGGCTGCTGGCGACCATCGCTGTCGAATCGCGCGGCGCTCTGCCGGTGGACGATCCGACCGAGGCGGGACTGCGCCCGCTGCGTGCCGCCCGCCAGGCCGAGGAGATCGCCCGGCGTCTGCACGACCCCGCCCTGCTGGCCTTCGCACTCAACGGTGTGTTCATGCAGAGCTTCCAGCGAGCGGGACTGGCGCACCGGCGCGACGCTGTCGGCACCGAGATCATCGCGGTGGCGGCCACCAGCAAACTCGCGACCTACGAGGTTCTCGGCCACCTCATCCTCATCCAAACACGATGCGCCTCAGCGGATTACACGGGCGCCGACCGACACGCCGATGCCGCGGACGCGCTCGCGCGGCGTTATGAATTGCCGCTGGTGGAGGTGTTCACCACCTGGTACCGCGCCTTACGGACCAGTGCGACAACAGACCTCGCGGTTGCGGAAGCCGCGTACGCAACGGCGGCCGCCTCACTCACCGGAGCAGGCATGCCGGGACTCGACCGTGGCCTGTTGCCACTGGCGCGGCTGAGCCTGGCTCTGCGGCGGCGCGAGACCGGCAGGATCGCCACGATCGCCCCCGAGACGGACTGGGGTCCCTATAAAACCTGGGTCGAACCCATCCTCCTCGTCACGCGGGGCGAGCTCGACGGTGCGCGAGAGGCCTTGCGCACCATGACATCCCCACCGCGCGACCTGCTGTTCGAAGCACTGTGGGCCATCGTGGCACACGCGGCCACCGCCGTCGGCGATCGCGAGACCATGCGCCGAGCCCGGACCCAGCTGGCCCCCGCGGCGGCCGAAACAACAGCGCAGAGTGGACTTCTCAGCGTAGGCCCGGTTCGCACCTACCTCGACGAGATCGATGCGGCGCTGCTGCGATCGCCGGTCGGATGAGGCCGAACTGCGCGCCGCCCGAGTCGGCCGATGCGATCAGGAGAAGACATAGTCGGTGAGTGGGAAATGACCACTGCGCCAGCCAGATTCGATGGTGGAGGTGGGTCGTAGGGGGACGTCGCCGTGTTTGTCGAAATAGTAACTGTTGGCGGTGACGCAGCTTTCGTCCCAGAACACCTGGCCGCCGCGGCGGGCGAGCATCTCACGGAAGTAGCGGTCGTTGGCTTCCTCGGTGACCTCGATGCGGTCCGCGTCGTTGGCCCTGGCGTGGTGCAGGCAGCGCAAGATGTGGCGGGTCTGGTTCTCGATCAGGGTGAAATAGGAGGCCCCGTTGTAGCCGTAGGGGCCGATGATGGAGAAGAAGTTCGGGAAGCCGGGGACGCTCACGCCCTCGTAGGCTTGCAGCCGGTTCTCGTCCCACCAGGTCTCCAGATCGCGGCCACCGACGCCGTGCAGGTCATAGGTCGGCATATTGCCCGATTCCATGACCTTGAAGCCGGTGGCGAGGATCAGCACGTCGGCGCGATGTTCGGCACCCGTGGCGGTGCGCACGCCGGTGGCGGTGATCTCGCTGATCGCCGCGGTTTCCAGGGTCACGTTCGCACGGTTGAAGGTCGACAGATAGTCGTTGGAGAAGCTCGGCCGTTTGCACCCGAGGGCGTATCGCGGGGTCAGCGCGTCCCGGACGACGGGGTCTTTCACTTGACGCCGCAGATGGGCCAGGCCCGCGCGTTCGCCGATGGCGGCGGTGGGCAGCGAGCGGTGATAGTGGGCGGCGAGCGGGAAGGTGACCTCCACGTAGGTCTGACTCACCAGGCGGGTCACGGTCCGTCCGCCGGGGACCTTCAGCGCCAGCCGGGCGGCGAGCGGCAGCGGCAGGTCCGGGCGCGGCAGGCACCAGATCGGCGTGCGCTGGAACACCGTCAGATGTTGCACCTGCGAGGCGATCTCCGGAATCACCTGGACCGCCGAGGCGCCGGTGCCGATGATCGCCACCCGCTTGCCCCGCAGGTCCTGGCGATGATCCCAGCGCGAGGTGTGCATGGTCGCGCCCGCGAAGCCTTCGATGCCGGGGATATCGGGCAGTTTGGGGCGGGTGAGCACACCGGTCGCGCTGATCACGAACCGTGCGGTCAGATCGTCGCCGTCGGTGGTGTGCAGCACCCAGCGGTCGGCCCGCTCGTCGAAATCCGCGCCGACCACGGTGGTACCGAAGCGGATGCGCGGACGGAGTTCGTACTTGTCCACACACGATTCGGCATAGGCCTTGAGTTCGCGACCCGGCGCGTAGACCCGTGACCAATCGGTGCGCTGTTCGAAGGAGAACTGGTAGCTGAACGACGGGATATCCACGGCGACACCGGGATAGGTGTTCCAGTGCCAGGTGCCGCCCACGCCGTCGGCCTCGTCGATGATCACGAAGTCGTCGAACCCGGCCTTGCGCAACTCGATCGCCACGCCGATGCCGGAGAAGCCGGCGCCCACGATGACGATCTCGTGGTCGATTCCCTTGGTGCTCATGCGATCTCCTTCACGAGTGCGGCCGACGGATGCAGGCGGCGGGGCCGGGCGACGGTGCGCACGACACAGCCCGCGTCCTCGGCGTAGACGATGCTGTCCACCTGATGCTCGATGCCGTCGACGGTGCGCACGCCCAGCGGCACCAACCGTGCGATCGGCCAGGTCACCAGGGTGCAGTGCGGTTGCCGCAGGGTGCGGTAGTAACTGTTGTGCACCGCGACGCCCGCGGTGTCGTCCGGTGTCAGGCGGTGGCGCAGCCACGAATCACGCACCTGGACACGCAGATTGACACCGGCGATGAGTCGCAGGAGTCTTTGCGGCATCGCCGCGGCAGGCAGCGGAACGCGCGGGAGCACCCACACCGCCTCGGTCTGGAACACCGTCACCCGTGCGGCCTCGGCGGCGATACCGGGCAGCAGGCGCGCGGCGGCCGCCCCGCTACCGATGATCGCGACCCGCTGACCGGTGAACTCGTGCCGGGGCGCGAAGGCTGTGCGGTGCACCTGGGAACCGGTGAAGGTGTCGGCGAAACGCAGCGTCGTCATTTCGCCACCGGTTCGTAGGTGAGCTCGTCGGACCAGGACGGTCTGCGGCCGAGCACCCGGATCGGGAACCGATCGATGCAGGCGTTGGACACATCGGCCAGTAACTGGAACGGCTGACGACGGTGAATCGTGGCCTTCCCGTGCATCTTCACCACGTGGTAGAGCGGGAGCTTGCGGATGGCCGGGCTGCGCTGCCCCACGTTCTCGAAACGGCGCACCGCCTGCCACAGCTTCTCCTCGTCGAGGCCCAGCGCCATGATGTTGGTCGACATCCGTGACAGCAATGGCGCGTACAGCAACGCGCCGAGCACAAACGAGGGGCGCACCGCGAAACCGGCTGTCTCGATGACGGTTCGGCGCAGCGGTCCCGCGCCGAGTTGTTCGAGAACCTGGAAACCTACTGCGAGGTGGCGGGATTCGTCGCTGTTGATGTGCCGGAACACCTCGTGGCACACCGGGTCGTCGACCTCGTCGAGCAGGAACTTCACCAGCGCGCCGTCGAGGGCGGTCTCCAGTGACGGGATGACGGTGCCGAGCACGGGCAGGGTCAGCTGGTCGGCGTAGCGGTCGAGCCAGCTGATGACGAGGCGAATGTTCTTGTTGGGCACCGGCATCGCCTCGCCGTCGGGGAGCATGCCCCAGCGGCGCATCAACGCCAGTTCCGCGTTGGCGTGCTTTTGTTCCTCGGCGTGGAAGTACCGGTAGATCTCCCGCAGTGGGCCGGGTGGCGCCTGGCGGGTCAGGGCGGCGAAGCCGCGCGCGCCGACGTGTTCGATCCACACCAGGTCGGCCATGAAGGTGGCCAATCGCGGGCGTTGCTCGTCGGTGATGGTGTCGGCGCCCGGTGCGTCCCAGTCGATATCGGCCAGCGCCCACTGCTTGGCGCGAATCGTGGCGAGCATGTCGGGGTAGGCGAACGTCATTGTTCGATCTCCTTCGGTGTGGATCAGCGCACGACCCGCTCCAGCAGGCCCGCCGAACGGGTATAGGTCGCGGGTAGCCAGCGTTTGGCCTGCCACAGCACCTTGGCCTCGAGCTGCGGCACCACATACAGCTCGCCGCGGTCCACCGCGTCCAGCGTGGTGCGGGCGATGGCGGCGGGCGCGCGGCCGGTCCAGCGCAGCAGCAGCCCGCCGAGCCGCTCGGCGGTGTCGTCCATCGGCGAATCCGCGGTCATGATGCTGGTTTTCACGCCGGTCGGGCACAGCACCGTGACGCCGACGCCGGTGCCGGCCAGCTCGGCCGACATCGTCTCCGACAGCGCCAGCACACCCGCCTTGCTGACGTTGTAGGCGGCCATCCGCGGTGCCGCGCCGAACGCGGCCGCCGAGGCGACGTTCACCAGCGACCCGTGCCCAGCCGCACGCAGGATCGGCGCGAAGACATGGCAGCCGTGGATCACGCCCCAGAGATTCACCCCGAGCGTGCGGTGCCAGTCGTCGAGGGCGAACTCGCCGACCACCGGTCCGCCCGCGCCGATGCCCGCGTTGTTGACGACAACGGTGGGCGGGCCGCCGAACCAATCCTGCGCGGTGGCCGCCAGCTGTTCGACCTCGTCGATCACGGTGACATCGCAACGGGTACCGATCGCCTCGGCGCCCGCCGCCTCCACCAGTTCAGCGGTTTCGGCCGCACGGTCGGGGTCGATATCGGAGCACACGACGCGCCCGCCTCGACGACCAAGTTCGACGGCGAACGCACGTCCGATTCCGCTGCCCGCGCCGGTCACCACAGCATCGGCGGCAGCGGTTCGGCGGTGTCCGCCGAAGGGGAACAATCGCATGGCAACTCCCGGGTCGACCCAGCGAGGCTCTAATTGGTGGCATCTGCCACCATTGGCCGCACCTGACACCAATTAGGCGCGCGGAGGAGTACTTTGTCAACCATGGATGTGCGCGCACCGGCACGGACCTGGGGCGGGCGGACCGCCGAGGAGCGCAGGGCGCAGCGGCGGATCGGCCTGGTCGAGGCCGCCCTCGATATCTGGCTCGACCACGGCTGGGCCGCGGTGACCATGCGCGGTGTCTGCCAGCGGGCCTCGCTCAACGATCGCTACTTCTACGAGCACTTCGCCGACCGCGACGAACTACTGGCCGAGGTCTGGGACGAGGTGTGCGCCGGGGTGTTCGCCGAACTGGCGAGCGTCGTCGCCGAGAACGCCGACCGGACCCCCCTCGAGATCACCCGCGCGGCCATCGCCTGCGCCGTCGGATTGCAGACCGATCTGCGCGGTCGTGCCCGGATTCTGCTGGCCGATCACGCGGGCAGCGCCGTGCTCGAACAGCGCCGCAAGACCATGCTCACCGACGCGACCGATCTGCTCATCGCCGCCGCGTGGCCCTATCTGCGCCCCGACGTCGACGAAACCGCCATGCGGATGAGCACATTGGCCGGCATCGGCGGCTTCATCGAACTACTGTCCGCGTGGCGTTCCGGTGTGCTCGACGTGGACGCCGAGCGCATCGTCGATCACACCAGCGCGATCGCGGCGCAACTCGGCGCGATGTTCCTTCCCCCGGAGATCATCGGATGATTCGCGCCGCCCGCCGGGCAGCGTTCGGCGCGACCGCGCGGCGGTACTACGCGGATCCTTTCAGCGCGCGCAAGCCGGCCGCCATGAACTCCGGGGTGGCCTCGGCGGCCCGGTCGGCGGCGGAACCGGTGTCGGAACCCTGATGGGCACGATGGGTGATGCCCTCGCCGATGATGCCGAGTTTGAAGTTGGCCAGCGCGAGGTAGAAGCCCCAGTTGTCGAGCTCGCGCCCGGACGCGATGGCGTAGGCCTGGGCGAGAGTGTCGGCGCTCGGCAGGCGCGGGCTGGTCCACGCCGCACGGGTCCCGAGGATCACGTCGAAGATCGGCGACCGGTAGACGCACATCAGGGCGACATCGGTGAGCGGGTCACCGAGGGTGGACAGCTCCCAATCGACCACGGCACGAACCTTTTCCGGTTCGGCGCTGTCGAGGATCGTATTGTCGATGCGGAAGTCCCCGTGCACGATCGAGGCCGATGTCTCCGGCGGGATCGCGGCGGCCAGTGCGGCATGCAGGGCTGCCACATCCGCGAGCTCGCGAGTTTTGACCCGCTCCCACTGGGATGCCCAGAGCTTGACCTGCCGGGCCACGAAACCGGTCGGCCTGCCGAATGATTCGAGACCGACAGCGCCCGGGTCCACCGCGTGCAGATCGGCGAGGACGCGGACCAGCGCGCACACACTCGAATCCACCTGTTCATCGGTGAGCGCGGCCAGGTCGTCCTGGTCGCGAAACACCGTCCCGTCGACGAACTCGACGACGGTCATCGGCGCGCCCAGCGCGGATCCGGTCGCGTCGAAGGCGATCGTTCTCGCCACGGGCACGGCCGATGCCTGCAACGCGCTGGTGACGGTGTACTCGCGGGCCATATCGTGCGCGGACGGGGTGAGCCCGGCGACCGGCGGGCGGCGCACCACCCAGCGCGAGACGTCATCGGCGGCGGCGAAGGTCAGATTCGACCGGCCCCCACTGATCAGTTCGACGCGCAGCTCGCCTTCCACCTCGACGCCGTTGGCGCGCAGGAACTGTTCCAGCGCGGCGATGTCCATGCCCGGCAGTGTCATTCGGAGTCCCGCTTCGTCCGCTTGGCGGCGCTCACCGCGCGTTTGGCGATGGCCCAGCGATGCACCTCGGAGGGACCGTCGTAGATCCGGAACGGGCGCACCTCGCGCGAGAGTCGCGCCAGCGGCAGATCGGCGGAGACGCCGAGCCCGCCACACATCTGCATACTCCGGTCGACGATGCGGAAGATCGCCTCGGCGGCATAGGTTTTCGCGATCGAGGTGGCATTCGCGGCGGGCTCGCCACGGTCGAGTTCCCAGCAGGCACGGGTCAGCAGTGCGCGGGTGGCGGCGATGTCGATCTCGTTGTCGGCGATCATCTTCTGGACCATGCCGAGGTCGCCGAGGCGCGAACCGAAGCCCTCGCGGTGCGCCACGTGCGCGACCGCGACGTCATGACCGCGACGCGCGGCGCCGAGCCAGCGCATCACATGGGTCATGCGGGCGGGGCCGAGCCGCACCTGGGCGTATTCGAAGCCTCGGTCCACTTCGCCCAGTACCGCGGACTCCGGGACGAGAAGGTCGTCGAAGAAGACCTCGCAGTGGCCACCGATCATCGACTTGTCGAGGGTGTCCAGATGGCGGCCGACCCGAATGCCCGGGCTGTCGGCGGGTGCCAGGAACATCGTGGCGCCGCCGCGCCGGCCCGGCTCGCCCGAAGTGCGGGCCATGATGATGAAGAACCCCGCCCCGTCGGCGCCGGTGATGAACCATTTGTGGCCGGTGATGCGCCAACCGCCGTCGGCACGGACCGCGCGGGTGCTCAGTGCGGAGGGGTCCGAGCCCGCACCCGGCGCCGGCTCGGTCATGGCGAAGGCCGAGCGCACCTCGCCGCGAGCGAGCGGGGCGAGGAACTGCTGTTTCTGCTCCGGGTCGGCGATATGGGCGAGCATGTGCACATTGCCCTCGTCGGGGGCGGCGATATTGAGGGCCGTCGGGCCGAACAGCGAGTAGCCCGCCTCCTCGAACACCGGGGCACGGTTCGACATGTCCAGACCGTGGCCACCGTATTCGAGCGGCGCGTGCGGGGCGAAGACACCGGCGTCACGGGCGGCCTGCTGGAGTTCGAGGCGCAGCTTCTCGCCACCGGCCGCGGCGATGTCGCCGTCGTGCGCGTCTTCGACCGGGAGCACGTGGTCGCGGACGAAGGTGCGGGTGCGGTCGGCCAGCCGCTGCACCTCGGACGGATAGGACAGGTCGATCGGCACGGGTCCGCTCCTCGGCTCGGTTGCCGAACGATCGCTCGGCAAATATCTGTTACGACAGTCGCACGCGCGTATTCATGCTGTCAACAAGCCTGGTAGGGCCAAGATGTATGTTCAGCTATTCTGAACATCATGGATTCGACGGCAGCCGAACAGCAGGCGGTGGGAGCGCGGGTGCGTCAGGCGAGGACCGCGGCGGGGTTGTCACTCCGGGCGACCGCGCAGCGAATCGGGGTCAGCGCGGCCACGCTGAGCGCCATCGAGACAGGCAAGACCGGCGCGTCGGTTCCGCGCCTGCGATCCCTCGCCGCCGAACTGGGCACGACGGTGGCCTGGCTGATCGGCGACCGGCGCACCACCGGCGCTGCTCCCCCCGAACCGCGCGCGACCGATTCGCGCCCCACCCACCTCGCCGGGAGCCCCGCCCCCGGCGAAACCGGATCGCCCGACTCCGGCGCACCGGACTCCTGGCGTGAGTTCCCGCCCCTGGATCTCGACCCGGTGCTCGCCGCCGCCATCGATTCCTTCGTCGAGACCGGGTATCACGGCGCCACGATGCGCTCGATCGCCGCGCGGGCGGGCATGAGCGTGCCCGGTGTCTACCACCACTACCGCGACAAACAAGACCTGCTGGTCCGCGCACTCGACCTGACCATGGACGAATTGCACCGGCGGGTGCGCGCGGCACGCCTCGACGGCACGAACGGCCGCGAACGAGTGAGCCGTGTCGTCGAAGCGCTCGCCCTGTTCCACACGCACCACCGCGAACTCGCCTTCATCGGTGCCAGCGAGATGCGCAGCCTGAACTCCGCCGATCGCGATCGGATCACCGCCTCCCGCAACGAGATCCAATACCTTCTCGATGCCGACATCGACGCCGCGCTGACCGAGGCGAACCGATCGACCGCCCAGGCCCGCCACGCGGGACGTGCCATCGCGACGATGTGTACCGCACTGCCCCAGTGGTTCCGGCTCGACGGCCCGTCCTCTCCCGAACAGATCGCCGCCGCCTACGCGGACTTCGCCCTCGGACTGCTCGGCGTGGACGGCCGGCACCGATAGCGAAACGGCGCGACAGGCTTCAGCTCTCCGCCTTGCTGGTGATGTCGTCGAGGGACTCGCCCATGGTCTCGGGCACCCGGCGATAGCAGAACACCAGCGACAGCGCGGAAACGACCGCGAAGAGGAAGAACATCGTCGACGCCCCCCAGAGTTCGCCCAGCGGCGGGAACACCAGGGAGACAGTGAAATTGCCCATCCAGATGAGGAAGGTGCAGATACTCATCGCGGTGGCGCGGATCGGGGCGGGGAAGATCTCCGAGATCAGCAACCAGGTGGGAACCCCGACGCCGAGCTGGAAGGCACAGACGTACACGATCATCAATGTCACCAGCACATAGCCGGTGGCAGTGCTCTGCGTGAGACGTTCCATCAGACCCATACCGACCAACGCGACGACCATGATCGCCAGACCGAGGAACATCGGTGGGCGCCTGCCGATCTTGTCGACCAGGCTCATGCCGAGCATCACGCCGATCACCGCGCCGACACCGATGCCGATCGACGAGGTGATCGCCGCATTGTCACCCATCCCCGCCTGAGCGAGAGTGGACGGTGCGTAGTAGATGACGGTATTGACGCCGACGAATTGCTGAATCAACGCCAATCCGATTCCGGTGTAGAACAGCGCACGCACCTTCGGTTTCCGCAACTGGTCGCTCAAACTGTCCTTGACCGCCGCATCGGCGGCCTCGGACTGTTCGATCTCGGCGATCGTCGGCTCGACATTCTCCGGGTAATAAGACCGTTCGAGCACTTTCTTCGCATCGGCGGTACGACCCTGTTTCAGATACCACCGTGGTGAATCGGGCATGAAATACATGCCGATCACGAGCGCCGCCGCCGGAATCGCCGCCATCGCGAGCATGAGCCGCCAGTTCCCGGTCGGGGCGAGCAGCGCGTTGACGATGTAGGCGAGCAACTGCCCGCTGGCGATCATCAGCGAGTTCATCGACACCAGGCGCCCGCGATAGGTCGGCGGGGAGATCTCGGAAACGTACATGGGGACCACCAGCGAGGCGGTACCGACAGCGACGCCGAGGACAAGGCGGGTGATGATCATGACCGTGGCATCGGGCGCCAGCGCCTGGGCGAGCGCGCCGAGGAAGAACAGGGCGCCCGCGAACAGCAGCGTCGTCCGCCTGCCCCACCGGTCGGCCATCCAGCCGCCGGTGATCGAGCCGATCGCGGCGCCGATGAGCAGCGAACTCGTGATGACGCCGACCTGGGTCTGGCTCAGTGCGAAATCAGGCGTGAGGTAGACGAGCACGCCGGAGATGACGCCGGTGTCGTAGCCGAACAGCGCGCCGCCGAGCGCGGCGATGACGACGACAGTGAGCACGAACTTCTTGATCCTGGCCCGCATCGCCGCCCGCTCCGGCGAATCGGGTGGCGTCGCGACCGCTGATTCGGTGGCAGGGGACACCATCACCGTCTCCGGTCCGTCCTGGACGGTGTGCGGTACCCGGACCGAGGTATCGATATCCGGCCCGATCAGGCGTCCGCCGGAAACCTGCGCCACAGGAACGGTGGAGTTCAAGACGGTGCCGCGCCGCTCCGGCTCCTTATCGGTGGATCCACGAGGGGAATCGGGCATGTCCACACCTCCGCCGGATGGAGTAGGTCGATTCCTGCACCTTAATCGAGCGCGGAAGGGTTCGCGATAGCTCGAAATCCACGGATATTGCGTCCACAAATCAGAGGTAAGGGCGATCGGGGAATGTATCCCACCCCCTGCGTGGGATACATTCCCCGATCAACACACTCTTATCGGAATCGCCGCCGACCGAAATACTCACCGTTTGCCCGGATCGGAGAAAGTGTCGCGTAGCTGTCCGACACCATCCATCCGTCAAACCGCAATCACCGGATGCCGCTTTTGCCGGGTTGTCACGAATCTCGTCGACACTCGGCTATCGACGATGCAGCGACCGGACGGTGGCCGCACCCCAGAGCATCAGGCTCGCGGCCGCGGCCATATAGAGGAAATAGGCCAGCACAACCAGAACGGACCCGTAGTTGCCTACCCAGTCACTCAGTCGCAGCAGGCCGACCACACCGAGGCCGAGCAGGATCAGCCCGAGGATCAGCCCCGGCATCGCCAGCGGCGCGACGGGCGATTCGATCGCGGAGGTAGAGGAGACGCGGCGGCCTCGCTCGGTAATTGATAGATTGCTGTTCGATTCGAAGTAGATGCTGCTCATAACAACACGTCCCCTTCCGGACAGCCGCCCCGACACGGCCGATAAGTGATCTATACCGGATCTTTCGATGACCGCCACGCCGCAGCGGAAGTGCGGGTCGTCCGCGACCCCGGATCCCTGTCGACCCGGTCCATGATCACGAACGGTTAACGTTCAGCAATTACAAGCTTGCCAGCCGGGCCGAACAGAGAAAAGATGGTGTGATCTGCATCACATCGAACTCCTGTGCGACACGATCCGATAACGTGCGTTACATTTCGTCGAAATACGGGCAGGAACTGGCGAAAACCCCACACAACTGGGCATCTGTTCAACAAGCCGACACTGCTGTCATTTATCGAACCGTTACGGCCCTGACGTGGGAAAACACACACTCCCGCCTCCCGCGATCCAGTTGGTACCTCCCCGAGCCACCGACACGGCACCGTGACGGAAACCGCTCAGCGAACGCGCTCCTCCACCCGAAATCACCACGCCCCGAACAACTTCGGTGTCGACGCCACACAGAAACCGTGCCGAGACGCGGAAGTTCTCCTACTATGGGCCACGTCCCGCACCGCAGCACCGTACGAGGGGGCGTCGAGGATGAGCGACAACGCGCATGTGATCGACCAATCCAAGCCGAGCATCGCCCGTGTCTACGACTATCTACTCGGCGGCAAGGACAACTACGAGGTCGACCGCGCCGTCGGTGACCACTTCAAGGTGAACCTGCCCGGCTCGGTCGACATCGCGTCCACCAACCGCCGAGCCCTCACCCGTGCGGTGCGGGCCATGGCCGAGGCCGGGCTGACCCAGTTCCTCGACTTCGGCAGTGGGCTGCCCACCGCCGACAACGTGCACCAGGTCGCCCAGTCGATCGATCCCGACACCCGCGTGGTCTACATCGACAACGACCCGATCGTGCTCGCCCATGGTCGCGCACTGCTGGCGACCAACGACCACACCACCGTGATCCACGCCGACGTCCGCGATTCCGCGGCGATCAGGGCCGATCCCGAGGTCGCCCGGCTGATCGACTTCGACAAGCCGGTCGGGCTCATCTTCAGCGCGATCCTGCACCACCTCAACGACGAGGAGGACCCGCAGTCGGTGGTCGCGTACTGGGCGCAACAGATTCCCGTCGGCTCGCGCGTGTTCATCTCCCACTTCCGCTCCGGCGACAACGCCGAGACCATCCAGGCCGAGTCCAAGCTGCAGTCGACCTTCGGGCGCGGCCGGTGGCGCACCGACGCGGAGATCACCGCACTGTTCGGTGATCTGCGCGTGCAGGCCCCCGGCGTGGTCGCCGCGGCCCGCTGGCATCAGGTGAACGAGGATTCCGCACACATCGGCGCACCCAATCGGGACCTGTCGGTCTGGGAGGAACTGATCGTCTCGGCGATCGCCGAGAAGCGGTAGGACCGATCGCCGAGGCTCGAAACTTTCCGGCCGCGACTTCTGCGTGGGTTCGAACGAGGGAACGCGTCACGTCGGCTATCTTGATCTAGTTTTTCGATGCTGCTGGATCGTTCGTGTCGCTTCGCCGAAATCGCGTGCCGCGTGAGATCCACGCCTCGCGCTGTCGGCGACCCTCTCAGACGAAGGGACGCCGGTCACCATGCCCGCACCCGTTATCCTCCACGGCCGCATCGCACGGCTGGAGCCGCTCGCACCTCACCACGTTCCCGGACTGAGCGCCGCGGCCGCGGCGCTCGACGGACCGGCCGGGTTCACCGTCGTCCCGCACGGTGATCAGGAGGCGCGCACCTATGTCTTCCAGGCCGAAGCGGCGCAGCTGGCAGGCACAGCGCTGGCCTTCGCGATCGTCACCGTCGCCGACGAGTGTGTGGTCGGGGCGACTCGATTCGCCCGGCTCGACTACTGGCAGGGACCACTGACCTGGCCGTTGTCCGCCGAACCGGTCACCTCGGTGCCCGGCGGGGCGATCCCCGACGCCGTCGAGATCGGCAATACCTGGCTCACCCCCGCGGTGCGGGGCGGTCAGGTGAATCTCGACTCCAAGCTGCTGCTGCTCACCCACGCCTTCGACAGCTGGGGCGTGCGGCGGGTGACCCTGCGCGCCGACGCCCGCAACCTGCGCTCCCGGGCGGCGATCGAACGACTCGGCGCGGTGAGTGACGGTGTGCGCCGGGCACATTCGCGTGGGCTCGACGGCGCGGTGCGCGACACCGCGTTCTATTCGATCCTGCACGACGAATGGCCGGGGGTGCGCGGACGGATCATCGAACAACTGGCCGCCCGCGCTGCCCTGCGGGGCGCGCCGCTGATCCCGGCGACCGCGGCGGCGTTGCGGCCGTTAGCTTCTTCGCCGATCGGTTGAGGTCTCAGCCCGGCAGCGACTCGATGCGGTCGACGATCAGGTCGGCGAGTTCGTCCGGACGCTCCTCGGGCAGCCAGTGCGAGCCGTCGAGCACGGCAAAGCGATAGTCACCGGTGACGAATCCGCGGGTCAGCTCGGCACCACGACGGGTCAGCGCCGCGTCGCCGGTGCTCCACACGTGCGTCACCGGCACGGTGACGCGTGCCGTCACCGTGCGCGGTGTGATCAGCGCCAACGCGCGATACCAGTTCAACGCGGTGGTGAGAGCTCCGGTGTTGATGATCTCGGTGTGCACGCGGTCGATCGCGTCGGCGGACATGCCCGATGTGGCCAGGATCTGGTCGAAGACGCCGGGCCGCGCGCGAATCAGGCGCTCCGGGAGCGCCGGCAGCTGGAACAGCGCCATGTAGGACGAGCGAAGGAGCTGATCGCTGCTGATCATCGAGCGGGCGAAGGCGCCGGGATGCGGCACCGACACGGTCACCAGCGTGCGGACGAGTTCGGGGCGGGCCGCGGCCACCGACCAGGCGACCATCGCGCCCCAGTCGTGCCCGACCAGATGCACCGGACCTCGGTCGATGTCCTCGATCAACGCGACCACGTCGTCGACGAGTTCGGGCACGCGGTAGGCGAGGCGGCCGGACGGCCGAGCACCGGGTGAGTAGCCGCGCTGGTTCGGGGCGATGGTGCGGTAGCCGCGCGCGTTGAGCAACGCGGTGAGTGGCTGCAACGAGGTCGCGGTCTGCGGGAAGCCGTGCAGCGCAACGACGACGGGGCCGTCGGGCGGTCCGGAGTCGACGACGTCGAACTCGAGTCCAGCCCTGGTGAAAGTGGTCAACTGGGTGCTCAACGAACCCTCCGATCCAGTAACTTACTTATCGGTAAATTACTCGGGGCCCATACCTGGCGTCAACAGCGCTCACCGTCCTGTTCCCCCGTGCACGACGGCGACTTCCGCACCACCGAGGTCGAAGGCCCGGTGCAGGATGCGCACGGCTTCGTCGAGGTCGGTGTCGCGGACGAGCACGGAGATGCGGATCTCCGAGGTGGCGATCAGGTCGAGGTTGATGTTCGCCGCGGCCAGCGCCTCACAGAAGCTCGCGGTGACGCCCGGATTGTTGCGCATGCCCGCGCCGATCAACGAGACCTTGCCGACGCGATCGTCGTAGCGAACATCGGCGAAGCCGATCTCGGCACGGCGGTCGCGCAGCAAGGCGACCGCCCGCGCGCCGTCGGCGGCGGGCAGGGTGAAGGTGATGTCGGTGCGGCCGGTCCCGGTGTTCTGCACGACCATGTCGATGCCGATCTCGGCGTCGGCGACCGCGCGGAACACCTCGGCCGCGTAGCCGGGCTCGTCGGGCAGGCCGACAACGGTCACCTTGGCCTCGTTGCGGTCGTGCGCGACGCCGGTGAGCACGGCCTGGTCGGCGGGGATGTCGGCCATCGAGCCGAAGACGGTGGTGCCGATCGCGTCGGTGTAGGACGAGCGCACATGCACCGGCACCTGGTAGCGGCGCGCGTATTCGACGCAGCGCAGCATGAGGACCTTCGACCCGCAGGCGGCCATTTCCAGCATCTCCTCGTAGGAGATCTGGTCGAGTTTCTGAGCGTCGGCCACGATGCGCGGGTCGGCGGTGAAGACTCCGTCGACGTCGGTGTAGATCTCGCAGACATCAGCTTTCAACGCCGCGGCCAGCGCGACCGCGGTGGTGTCGGAACCGCCACGGCCCAGCGTGGTGACATCGTCGCTGTCCTGGCTCACACCTTGGAACCCGGCCACGAGCACCACCTCGCCGTCGTCGAGTGCGCGGCGCACCCGGCCCGGGTCGACTTCGATGATCTTGGCGCGGCCGTGGGCGCCGGTGGTGATCACGCCGGCCTGCGAGCCCGTCAACGATCGCGCTTCCGCACCGAGTGCATGAATCGCCATGGCCACCAAGGCATTCGAAATCCTCTCACCGGCGGTGAGCAACATGTCCAACTCGCGCGGTTCCGGCGCGGAGGCGATCCGGCCCGCCAATTCGAGGAGCTCATCGGTGGTATCGCCCATTGCCGAGCAGACCACCACCACATCGTGCCCCTGCTTCTTCGTCTCCACGATCCGCTCGGCGACCCGCCGGATCCGCTCCGCGGTGGCTACCGACGAACCGCCGAATTTCTGCACAACCAGGGCCATCCCGAGTCCTCTCCCCTGCTCCCCCGCACGCGATCCGCGGGTGACCCCTTCGAGTATCCAGGCAATCCGGGCACGGCCGTACCAATTCGGCAACGAAAACGACTGCCGCCGAATGGTTTCGGCGGCAGCCCTCGATCACGTGAGCGCCGGGACCGTCATGGCGGCCGGCGAAAAGGACGCGCTGCTCGTCTCGCTCTACGACAACTGGATCACCGCGGTGGCGGCGGCGATCACGTTCGTGGTGTGAGCCGCGGCGCTGTTCGGTACCCGACTGGTCCGCCGCCCGGTGGCAGCGGCGGCGGACCGCTGCCACCGGGCATTTTCAGGTTTCTGGCGTATTCGGGTCGCCCTCGGAGTGGCGGACCGTTGGCCATCGTCGGAGCAGCAATCCCGGGCTGCGGATCAGACCGTGCGCGGATTCCAAGTCGTGACGGCCCAGATGACCACCACATCGAGCACGATGATCAGGATCGACCACGCCGGATAGTAGGGCAGCCACAGGAAATTCGCGATGATCGACAGTGACGCGATGACGACCGCGACGATCCGCGCCCAGGTCGCGCCGCCCATCAGCCCCAGCGCGCTCAGCGCGAGTACGATCCCGCCGATGATGTGGATCCAGCCCCATGTCGTGGTGTCGAATTCATAGACGTAGTCGATGCCGACGACGAACAGGTCGTCCTTGGCCACCGCGGCGATGCCCTGCAGAACGGACAACACGGCGACGACCAGGAGCAGGATCGCGGCGCCGATGGAAGTGCCTGCGGCGAAACCCTGCTGGACCGGATGCTCGGTTTCCGATAAGTGAGCCATCATGAATCCTTCCGTAGAAGACCGACGACCAACGTTTCCCGATGGCAGCCGCGAGGGCCTCACCCGAAACGGATGAACCGGATCGCCACACGGGCCTGCCCGTCGACGCCGCGCCTGCGAGCTCGCCGGCGCGCTGACCCCTCGGCAGCGCCACCTCGACTACAGGCTGAAGGCGATCGCTCGCAGGATCAGGACGGCGATGAACACGGCGGTGAAGGCCAGGTCCAGGGAGAAGTCACCGATCCGGATCGGCTTGAGCACCTTGCGTACCGGGGCGATCACCGGTTCGGTCGCGGCGTGGGTCACCTCCCTGGCTTTGCGGGCCCACTGGGGACCGTTGCCCAGCGCATCGATCCAGTCCACCACCATCCGGGCGATCAGCAGCACCAGAAAGACTGTCAGCGCGTAGCCGACCAGGGTTCCCACAAGACTCATGACGCACTCCCTCGCGGAGGCCTCAGAGGACCTCTTACCGCTCTCAACGTGCCCGACATTGCCAAGGTGTCCACCACCCGGTTGTTCTCAGTCGATTATCAGGCCCGCGGCCACGTTCTTCGTGGTGATCGCGGGCGCGGCGTGGTGCGTCCGAGCGGTAATGGCGAGCGGCGACGCCTACTCTCCGTGGCGGGCGTCCGTCGGCTCGTAGCGACTGGTGAAGTCGAGAATGCGGGCAGTCACCGGCTTCGGGATCTCGTGGAACAGGCCGTGCCCGGCCCCGCGGAAGATCTCGACTTCACAGGTGGGCACGTTGTCGCGCAGGCGTTGTTCGGCAAGTTGCGAGTCGACCACCAACGACTCCGACCCGAGCAGTACCAGCGTCGGCATGGTGATCGTGGCCAGCCGCTCGTCGGTGAACATCTTCGGGTAGCCGATCGAGGGTGCGTATCCCAGCGCTGCCTTCACCCCGTCGAATTCCGCGTCGGTCAGGGTGACGCCGGGGTTGAGCCGCGCGTTCATCGCACGCAGGTTCTTGTCCGTGGGCCGGGCACCGACCCGGATCATCGTCCACAGCAGGCTCCACTTGATCTTCGTCAGCGTGCCGCCCGGCTCGAGCACGGTCAGGCTCGCCAGGCGGCGCTGCGTAGTGGTGGCGATCGCCATCGCCTGCCAGCCGCCCTGCGAGTAACCGACCAGGTGGACCTGGTCGACGCCGAGCCCGTCGAGAACCTCGCCGAACCAGGTACCGAAGCCGTTTTCGTCGATCGGTGCGGTCTGCACGCTCAGGCCGGGAGCGCCGATCATTTCGGGCATGTAGACGACGCGGTCACGAGCGAAATCCTCGATGACGCGGTTCCAGGACAGGCTGTTGGCGCCGAGTGAGTGCATGAGCACGATCGGGACACCCTCTCCCGCACCAGATTTACGGACACGAGTGGAACCGAAAGAAGTGGAGACCTCGAGCAGGGTCGACGGCACCGTCCACTGTTTCTCCAGTTCCCGATAGGTCCGCAGGTACTCCTCGCGTGCCTTGTCGTTCTTGAATCGCCCGATCTTGGCCATGACCACCCCTGTTTCTCGTTGGTGATATCACCGTACCACATAGATGGTATGGGCGTACCATGAAAATCCGCCAGGACAGTAGGAGGAGCGATGCCACGTTTGGCCGACCACGAAGAACGGCGCAGATCGATCACCGGTGCTGCTCGACGGGTCATCGCCCGCGGCGGACTGGAAGCCGCGACCTTCCAGTCCGTGGCCGCCGAAGCCGGGGTCTCGGTGCGGTCGGTGCAGTACTACTTCGGCACCAAACGGGAGTTCCTGCTCGCCACGCACCGTGCTGTCGTCGAGGATTCCGGCGCCCGGATGGCACAGGGATTCGCGGCTCTCGGGCCGGACGCCGGTCCCCGCGATATCGTGCGCACGATCCTGATCTCGGTCCTGCCCCTCGACGAGGCAAGTCGGCGCGACGCCGTCATTCTCGGCATCTTCCACGCCGCGACACTCACCGGCCCCGACGTCGAATCCGCCGATACCGCGGGCGCCCCGAACTACATCATCGACGCGGTCGCGGGACAACTACGGCAGCTGCGCGGTCCTGACGCCGACGAGAAGACGCTCATCGCCGATGCCGAGGTGATCCTGCTCGCCGTCGGCGGGCTGACGCAAGGAATGCTCACCGACGACCACTATGCCGCGCGCGCGACACACTTGGTCGACCATCTGCTCGACCGCGTGCTCGACGCCTGAAAAACGAAGAGCCCCGGCGATATTCGCCGGGGCTCACTCGTCTGACACTCGAACTACTTCTTACGTTCCTTCTTCTCGCGCACACGCACCGAAATGCGCACCGGCGAACCGTCGAAACCAAACTCCTCACGCAGGCGGCGCTCCAGGAAGCGGCGGTAGCCTGCCTCGAGGAACCCGGTGGTGAACAGCACGAACGTCGGCGGGCGGGTGCTCGCCTGGGTGGCGAACATGACGCGGGGCTGACGGCCGCCACGCATCGGCGGTGGGGTGGCCGCGATGACTTCCTTGAGCCAGGTGTTGAGGCGGCCGGTGGAGATGCGCTTGTCCCAGGACTCGAGCGCGGTCTCCATCTGCGGTACCAGCTTCGCCACGGCGCGGCCGGTGTGAGCCGAGATGTTGACCCGCTGCGCCCACGGCACCCGCACCAGATCGCGATCGATCTCGCGCTCGAGCATGTAGCGGCGGTCCTCGTCGACCAGGTCCCACTTGTTGAACGCCAGCACCAGCGCGCGACCGGACTCGGCGACCAGACTGATCACGCGCAGGTCCTGTTCGGTGATCGGCACCGAGGCGTCGATCAGCATGATCGCGACCTCGGAGGCTTCCAGTGCCGACTTCGTCCGCAGCGAGGCGTAGAACTCGGTGCCGGTGGCATTGGAGACCTTGCGGCGCAGACCGGCGGTGTCGACGAACTTCCACGTCTTGCCGCCCAGCTCGACCAGCGAGTCGACCGGGTCGACGGTGGTGCCCGCGACATCGTGGACCACCGAACGCTCGTCGCCTGCCAGCTTGTTGAGCAGGCTGGACTTGCCGACGTTCGGCTTGCCGACCAGTGCCACGCGACGCGGTCCCGCGACGGCGGTACCTTCGCGCGGGGTCTCGGGCAGCGCGCCGAGCACGTCGTCGAGCAGGTCACCGGTGCCACGGCCGTGCGCGGCCGAGACCATGCGCGGTTCGCCCAGGCCCAGCGACCACAGCGAGGCCGCCTCGATTTCGACCTTCTGATCGTCGACCTTGTTGGCCACCAGGATCACCGGGATCTTGGAGCGGCGCAGCTTGCGCACCGCGGCCTCGTCGGTCGTGGTAGCTCCGACGGTGGCGTCGACGACGAGCAGGATGGCGTCGGCGGTTTCCATCGCCACCTCGGCCTGGCGCGCGACGTGCTGCTGCAGACCCTTGGCGTCGGGTTCCCAACCGCCGGTGTCCTGCACCATGAAGCGGCGCCCGGCCCAGTTGGCCTCGTACGAAATGCGGTCACGGGTGACACCGGGAACGTCTTCGACCACTGCTTCGCGGCGGCCGAGAATGCGGTTGACCAGGGTCGACTTGCCCACATTCGGGCGTCCGACCACGGCCAGCGTGGGCATGGCGACGTGCTGTTCGCCTTCGCCGTCCCCGTCGATGTCGAGGACTTCCCATTCGGACTCGTCGGTCCAGGTTCCGTCGCCTACGAGAATCTCTTCGATCATCGCGGACCTCCTGTCGTGGCCGAAAGCTGCTGAGCCACCACGCGATACAGCTCCTCGATGGTCTGTGCCATCGTCAGGTCGCTGGTGTCGACGAGCACCGCGTCGGCGGCGGGGCGCAACGGCGACACTGTACGGGTGGAGTCGAGGGTGTCGCGGCGCTGCACGTCGGCCAGCACGGCCGCGTAATCGTCGCCGCGGCCCTCGCGGATGTTCTGTGCGTTGCGCCGCTCGGCGCGTGCCTCCGCGGAGGCGGTGAGATAGATCTTGGCGTCGGCGCCGGTGAGTACGACGGTGCCGATATCGCGGCCTTCGACCACGATGCGTCCGGCCATCGCCGTGATCTCGCGTTGCAGGGCGACGAGCTGCTCGCGCACCTGCGCCACCGCGGAAACAGCGGAGACGGCCTTGGTGACGGCGTCGCCGCGGATCTCCGCCGAGACGTCCTCACCGTCGAGTTCGATCACCTCGTGGCTGGGGTCGGTACCGATCGAAAGCGGCAGTGCCGCAACAGTTTCCGCGATCGCAGCCGAATCGGTCAGCTCGACACCCGCACGCAGCACGCGCAGGGTCGCGACCCGGTACATGGCACCGGTGTCGAGGTAGCGGGCGCCGAGGCGCGCGGCGAGCCGACGCGACACGCTGGACTTACCGGTGCCGGAAGGACCGTCCATCGCGACGACGAGCGTCGCGTCACCGGTCATCCGGTCGCCGGTGAATTCCAGGGGAAAGTCCACACCGTTCACAGCTGCACCGCCTCGTAGAGTTTGCCGATCTCGTCGCGGCCGAGCACCCGCAGCGTGCCGGGACGCTGGTCGCCCAGTGCCACCGGGCCGAGGTGGGTGCGCACCAGCCGGATCACCGGGTGGCCGACCTCGTCGAGCAGCCTACGCACGATGTGCTTGCGGCCCTCGTGCAGCACGAGCTTCACCAGCGACCGGCCCTGGTATGCCTCGAGCACCATGAACTTGTCGACCTTGGCGGGCCCGTCCTCGAGCTCGACGCCTTCGCGCAAGCGCTTGCCGACCAGGCGGTAGTTCACCTCGCCGTCGACGGTGGCCAAGTAGGTCTTGGGAACTTCGAACGAGGGGTGCATCAGTCGATGCGCCATCTCGCCGTCATTGGTGACCAGCAGCAGGCCCTCGGTGTCGGCATCGAGACGGCCGACGTGGAACAAGCGCTGACCAGCGGCGATCCGCTCGGCGATGATATCGCCGACGCAGGGGCGCCCCAGGTCGTCGGACATGGTGGACTGCCAGCCCCTCGGCTTGTTCAGCACCAGGTGCACCAGCTCGTCGCGGACCACGACACGGGTGCCGTCGACGCGCACGACCGCGTTCTCGGCGTCGATGCGCAGACCCTGCTCACGCACGATCTTGCCGTCGACCTCGACGCGACCGGCCGCGATCATCTCCTCGGCGGCGCGACGCGAGGCCACACCCGCCTTGGCGAGAACCTTCTGCAAACGTTCGCCTTCGCCCCAGGGAAGCTTCTTGGGCCCCTCGGTGACATCGGCGTGCTGGTGCCGCGCGGGCTTGGCGTTGTTCAGGATCGTCGGAGCGACGACCTTCTTCTGCGGCTTCGTGGACTTCTTGCGAGCCGCGAAGGCTTGAGTGCCTGCCGAAGCGCCGCTGCGCTGACCAGCTGGGCCTCCACGCTGTCCGCGGTCGGCGTCACCACGCGGGTAGCCGCCACCGCTGGAGGCACCGGTGCTGCGACGGTCATCACGCTGACCTGCGCCCGCGGGGCCACCTCGACGGTCGTCACGCTGGTACCCACCGGCGGACGCGCCGCGACCGGCCGGGGCGCCGCGTCGATCGTCGCGCTGGTATCCACCGGTCGAACTGCCGCGACGGTCACCACCGGTGGACGCGCCACGACGGTCATCACGCTGGTACCCACCGCCGGTGGATCCACGACGACCGCCGGACTCGGCGTCACGCTGGAAACTGCCTGCGGACCGGGCTGCTGTCTGATTGCCGCGCTGGAAGCCACCCGCGCCGGTGCCGCGCCGGCCCGGAGCCGCTGCGCGGGAGCCACCCTGCCCGGTGCGCGCACTGTCGCCGCGGTTGCCCGCGGTTCGATTCGCGCCACTGCGGGGCTGGTCGCTGCGATTTCTTCGATCCGGTGTGCCATCTCGGCGAGCGGAATTATTCATCTGTCCTGTCAATCGTCGGTGCCGAGGTCCATGTCGGACTCGGCGGGTTTTTTCAGCCTGGTGAACCGGGGATCGGTTTCCAGGCTCTCGCTGATCTCGTCGATCAGATCGACGCCGGGAAGCAGCGGCGCCAGCAGTGGCAGGTCGCCGAGAGAGGCGAGCCCGATCCGTTCGAGGAACAACTCGGTGGTGCGGTACAGCGTGCCGTTGGTTTCGGGGTCCTGACCCGCTTCCGCGATCAAGCCTCTGGCCAGCAGTGTGCGCATCACTCCGTCGACGTTCACCCCTCGGACCGCGCTGACCCGCATGCGGGTCACCGGCTGGCGATAGGCCACTACCGCCAAGGTTTCCAAGGCGGCCCGGGTCAGTTTCGTCCGGGCCCCGTCGAGCAGTACCCGCTCGACATAGGGCGCGTACTCCTGTCGAGTATAGAAGCGCCATCCGTCACCGACGAAACGCAGGTCGATGCCGCTGCCGCGCGCGCTCAGTTCCGCCGACATCGCGCGCAGGACGGTTTCGACCCGCTCGCTGGTGTCGTCCAAGGCCGCTGCCAGCTGTTCTGTGGGTGCCGGGGCGTCGACGACGAGCAGCATCGCCTCCAGTGCCGACCGCAATTCGAGGTCGTCGAGTGGCTCGGAGGTGAATTCCGCCACTGCCTCTGTCATCCGTAATCCTCCTCGAAGGTCAACGCCGCTGCTTCCGCGTCAGGGTCGAGCTCGCCGAGCCAGCTGACAGCCAACGGCCCGAGCGGATCGGGTTGGTCGAAGGCGATGGTCTTACCGCGGTACAGCTCCAGCAACGCCAGGAACCGCGCCACGATTTCCACCGGGACTGTGCAGTCGACCACCAATTCGGCGAAGGTGGTCCAGCCGCCCGGCCCGCGTTCCTTCAACAGGGCCAGCACCAGCTCGGCCTGCTCGGCGACCGAGATGGTGTGCATGTGCAGATGCCCGAGCCCGACCTCGGCGACCGGACGTGGCCGGAAGGCCGCCGCCGCGATCTCGGCGAACGCGGCGATATCCACCCCGAGGGTGACCTCGGGCAGCAGTCCTTCGAACTGTTCCTCGAGCGCCACCGAGCGCGGATACCGGCGCAGGGCCGCGGCTTCCAGCTCGGCGAGCAGTTCGGCCACCTGCTTGAACGCGCGATATTGCAGCAATCGCGCGAACAGCAGGTCGCGCGCGTCGAGGAGTTCGAGATCGTCGGCGTCGGTCATCTCACCCGAGGGCAGCAGCCGGGCGGCCTTGAGGTCGAGCAAAGTGGCGGCGACGACGAGGAATTCGGTGGTCTGATCGAGAATCTTGTCCGCGCGCAGCTTGGTGTTCTCGGCCAGCTCGGCGGTCAGGGCCTTGGTGTAGGCGATGAATTCGTCGGTGACCTGGTGCAGCGCGACTTCGGTGACATCGAGTTTGCGCGAGCTGATCAACGTCAGCAGCAGATCGAACGGCCCCTCGAAATTGGTGAGCCGCAGATGAAAACCGGATTTGTCCGCGGCCGGCACCGCGTCTTCGGGTACTGCTTGCACCGCAGGTGTAGCTCCGATCACCGGCCAGACCGGTGGATGACTTCTCGTGCCATCGCTCGATACGACTCGGCGCCGCCCGATTTCGGCGACCAGGTGGTGATCGGCTCCCCGGCGACGCTGGCGTCGGGAAAGCGCACGGTGCGTGAGATGGCGGTGTCGTAGACCAGGTCACCGAACACCTCGACCACCCGCGACATCACCTGACGCGAATGCAGCAGGCGCGCATCGAACATGGTGACCACGATGCCGTAGAGGCTCAGTCGCGGATTCAGACGGTCGCGCACCTTCTCGACGGTGTCGTTGAGCAATGCGAGCCCGCGCAGCGAGAAGTACTCGCATTCCATCGGAATGATCACGCCGTCGGAGCAGGCCAGCGCGTTGACCGTGAGCAGACCGAGCGAGGGCTGGCAGTCGATGAGGATGTAGTCGTAGCGATCGCGCACGCTGTGCAGGGCGCGGCCGAGCGACTGTTCGCGGCCGACCTCGTTCACCAGCTGGATCTCGGCGGCGGAGAGGTCGATGTTGCTGGGTAACAGGTCCATGCCGTCGACCTTGGTGGTCTGCAGCACGTCGTCGACCTTGGCCTTGCCGCCGATCAGCAGGTCGTGCACGGTGAGTTCGAGGTCGTGGTGTGCCACCCCGAGCCCGGCCGAGAGCGCACCCTGGGGGTCGAGATCTACGAGCAGCACCCGGCGACCGTACTCGGCCAGTGCCGCACCGAGATTGATGGTCGAGGTGGTCTTTCCGACCCCGCCCTTCTGGTTGCACATGGCGACGACGAGTGCGTCGCCATGTCGCTGGACCTGGGGTGGATCGGGCACCAGTCGCAGCGGGCGCCCTGTCGGGCCCATCTCGACGGCCTCGGCGACCTCTTCCGGTCCACCGTCCCACGGTGTTTCCGCTGTCGTCACGATCCGCTGCTCCTTATACGTTTTCCTTGCCGGTAACCCCTGTCGAGGGTAGCGAGGCCGATCCGGGACCGGCTCGCTTTCGTACGGTCCAACTCTGGGTAGACGCTACCGCTCGGACCGGTGAGGTACAGCATGGCAACGCCGGGCGTGTTCGCACGATACCTGCTCAGCGGGTATCGGAGGTGCCGGTTCACGTCGCACGGGGATGGGCAGTGGCCCACACTTCACGCAGGGTGCTCACCGTCACGAGCGTGTAGATCTGGGTCGTGGTCACCGAGGCGTGGCCGAGCAGTTCCTGCACCACCCGCACATCGGCGCCGCCGTCGAGCAGATGGGTCGCGAAGGAGTGACGCAGGGTGTGCGGCGAGACCGTCGCCCCGATTCCGGCGCGTTCGGCGGCAGTCTGCAAGACCTGCCACGCGCTCTGCCGCGACAGTCTGCCGCCGCGGGCGTTGAGGAAAAGAGCTCCGCCGGAACCCTTTCCGCTCGCGGCGAGAGCGGGTCGACCGCGCACCAGGTACGCGTCGACAGCCGCGAGCGCCGGGCGGCCGATCGGGACGAGGCGCTGCTTTCCACCCTTGCCGTGCAGCACCACACAGCGTTGCTCGGCGTCGATGTCGTCGACGTCGAGTCCCACCATCTCCGAGATACGCGCGCCCGTGGAGTAGAGCAACTCCAGCAGCGCCCGGTCACGCAGTCCGCGCGGGCCACCGTCGGAACCGTCCGGTTCGCCACCCGCCGATTCGAGAAGTCGCAGAACCTGGTCGTAGGGCAGCGCTTTGGGCAGCCGGCGACCCGGCGCGGGTGGTTTCACCGCATGCGCCACATCGGTATCGGTGAGTCCCTCGGCGGCGGCGAACCGGTGCAGTCCGCGGACCGCGATCAACGCCCTCGCCACCGAACCCGCTGCCAGCGCGGGATAGTCCGCTCCGCCGGCGCGCAACGCCATGGTGAATTCGGCGACATCGTCCTGGGCCACCGCGCCCAACGATTCGACACCGCGCCCGGTCAAGAAAGCCCGGTAGCGGGCGAGGTCACGACGGTAGGCGCCGAGGGTGTTGCGCGCGGCTCCCCGCTCGACCGCGAGATGGTCGAGATAGGCGGCTATCTCCCGCTCGAGCACGCCCTCGCCTGTCTAGTCCCCGCCGACCGCTGCGGTGTTCACGCGTGGTTGCCGTGCGTCGATGCCGCCTCGGCGGCCTTGCGCCGCAGGAACGTGGTCGGCTGACCGGGCCACGGTGCGTCGGGTGCGCGCAACGGAACCCCGCTCGCCTCGGCCGCGGCATAGGCGAGCACTCCCGCGACCGCGGTCGCGTTGACGATCTCCCCCGCCAACGCGGCCCGCACCGCCTCGGCGAGTGGCATCCGCACCAGCTCGAGATCAGCTTCCTCGTGCTCGGGATCGGGCCGGTCGGTGGCGCTGAGACCGGTCGCGAAGAACACCCGCAGCGCCTCGTCGGTGAAGCCCGGCGACAACGCCACATCCACCAGCACCGACCACTGCGCGGCGGCGAGGCCCGTCTCCTCGGCCAGCTCACGCTTGGCCGCGGTGAGCGGGTCCTCACCGTCGATATCGAGCAGCCCGGCGGGCAGTTCCAGCAGCCTGGTACCGATCGGATGCCGGTACTGACGGATCAGCACCACGTTGCCGTCGTCGTCGAGCGCGAGCACCGCGACAGCACCGTGATGCTCGATCACCTCACGCTCGGCGACCCGCCCGTCCGGCATCCTGACCTGATCCTGGCGCAGAGCCAGGATCGCGCCGCTGTAGAGCACCCGGCTCGACACCGTCTCGAAGTCGTGACTACCGGGCTCGCTCATGCGTTCCTATCGCCGATCTTCCTAGGCTTCCGCGGTGGCCTGCTCCGCGAGCTCTTCCTCCGGGAAGTCTACGGGAAGCCGTTCGGCCAGTTTGTATTTCAACGCGGCGTTGATCAGCGCCGCGAACAGCGGATGCGGCCGGGTCGGACGGCTCTTGAGCTCGGGATGCGCCTGGGTGGCGACGAAGAACGGATGCACCGAAGCCGGGTACTCGACGAACTCCACCAGGTGCCCGTCGGGCGAGGTGCCGGAGAAGACCAGCCCGCTCTTGGCGATGGCATCGCGGTAGGAGTTGTTCACCTCGAACCGGTGCCGGTGCCGCTCGGACACATTCTCGGTGCCGTACGCCTGCGCGACGACCGAGCCCTTCTTCAACGTGGCGGGGTAGGCGCCCAGTCGCATGGTGCCGCCCAGATCGGCTTCGCCGGCGACAACGTCTTCCTGGTCGGCCATGGTCGAGATGACCGGGTTCTTGGTGTCGGGCTCGAATTCGGCCGAGTTCGCGTCGGCGATACCGACCGAACGCGCCGCCTCGATGACCACGCACTGCAAACCGAGGCACAGGCCGAGCAGCGGGATACCGCGACGGCGGGCGTAGCCGATCGCGCCGAGTTTGCCCTCGATACCGCGGATGCCGAACCCACCGGGGATCAGCACCGCGTCGACGTCACGCAGCGCCGCCTGCGCGCCGACCTCGGTCTCGCACTCGTCGGACGGCACCCAGCGGATGTTCACCTTGGCGCGATGGGCGAAACCACCCGCACGCAACGCCTCGGTCACCGACAGGTAGGCATCGGGCAGATCGACGTACTTGCCGACCAGCGCCACCTCGACGGTCTCCCGCGGCGAATGCACGCGATCGAGCAGATCGCCCCACACCGCCCAGTCCACATCGCGGAACGGCAGCCCCAGCTTGCGCACCACATAGGCATCGAGGCCCTCGCTGTGCAGCACCTTGGGGATGTCGTAGATCGACGGCGCGTCCGGCGTGGAGATGCACGCCTCCACATCGACGTCGCACATCAGCGCGATCTTGTTCTTGAGACCCTGCGGGACCTCGCGGTCGCAACGCAGGATCAGCGCGTCGGGCTGGATACCGATATTGCGCAGCGCGGCCACCGAGTGCTGCGTCGGCTTGGTCTTGAGCTCACCCGAGGGCGCCAGATACGGCACCAGCGACACATGCAGGAAGAACACATTGTCGCGACCCACATCGTGACGGATCTGGCGGGCCGCCTCCAGGAACGGCTGCGACTCGATGTCACCGACGGTGCCACCGATCTCGGTGATCACCACGTCCGGCACATGCCCCTCGAGATCGGGACCCTGCATCGCCAGGATGCGGCTCTTGATCTCGTCGGTGATATGCGGAATGACCTGCACCGTATCGCCCAGATACTCACCGCGGCGTTCCTTGGCGATCACCGTCGAATAGATCTGGCCGGTGGTCACGTTCGCGTCCATCGTGAGATCGCGATCGAGGAAACGCTCGTAGTGCCCCACGTCCAGGTCGGTCTCGGCGCCGTCTTCGGTGACGAACACCTCGCCGTGCTGGAACGGGTTCATGGTGCCCGGATCGACATTGAGATACGGGTCGAGCTTCTGCATCGTCACCCGCATGCCGCGCGCGGTCAGGAGCTGACCGAGGCTGGAGGCGGTGAGACCCTTACCCAATGAGGAGGCGACGCCACCGCTCACGAAGATGTGCTTGGTGGCACTTTTAGCCTGATTCCGTTGATGACCCACGGACCACCACTGTACCGCTAGTCCGCCTCTCCGCGTATTTTGCCGGTCGTTAGCGGGCGGCGTGTTGGGTTCGCGGTGGTGAGGTTCTCACTCAGCGGGGCATGGCTACCAGTGTCAGCGACGTCGCTGTCGGGCCTGTTCCGTAGCGGCCCGCGCCGCCGGTCAGTTGTTCTGTCAGGGCGAGTGTTGTTGTCACCCGGCCGATTTCGCGGTCGATATTGTCGACGGTGGTAACCGTGGTCGCGAGGGGGGCCTGGGCTCGGACGGTGGCTATCGGGGCGTTGCCCTCGGCGGCCCCTTGGCGACCTGCGAGGACAGTGCCCGCGGCTCTTGCTCGGAGGGCGGCGGTGAAGCGGGCGATAGTCGCGCCCTGGCCGGTGTCGGGTTCGACACCGTTGCCGGTGATGACCACGGCCAGTTGCGCGGGTCTCGTCGGCGGGTCGGTGTAGGTGAGGAAGTCGCCGCCCCGGAGGGTTTCGAGGATCAGAGACAGTTCCTCGGGGGTGCTGCGGGGGTGGTTGGACACGGGGTCTTGGAGCAGGGCCAGGCCGAGGAGGTCGCCCGCGAGGCTGCCCTGGTCTACGGCGCCGGTGTTCAGTTGGGCCCCCGCGGGGACGATATTGGTCAGGGTGGAGCGCATGCGGTCGCCCTCCCCCGCGTCGACGAAGGACTCCGTCAAGGCGATGCGGCCGGTCACTGTGGCGCCCGCGGTGCGCAGGGAGTTGCTCACGCCGTCGATGTCGGCGGGGTCGGCGTCGGGGGTGGTGAGGACGACGACGGTGCGATCGGCCAGGGTGCCGTTCAGGATGCGCGCCGCCGAGCCCGCGATGAACTGGTCGGCGGACTCGAGGCGGGCGGTGAGCTGGGCGTTCTGCGCGGTCAGTTCGTCTACCTGGGTGTTCAGGTCGGTTTTGTCCGACCGGAGGCCCGAGATCATGGTGCCCGCGAGGGTGTGTGACCCGAGCACCACACCGACCGCGAGCGCGAGGAAGATCGCCGCGATCGAGATGGCGTGTTGACGCAGCGAGATCACAGCAGACCACGCACCCACAGGACGAAGCTGTTCCAGTACTCGATCGCCCAGTCCAGCACCTCGGAACCGTTGTGCGAAGCCAAGATCACCACCACGATCGCCACCAGGGCCGCCAGCACCACCAGCGCCACCGCGGCGCCCGCGGAACGATGCCGGTACAGGGTGGACACCGCGTTCGCGTCGACCAGCTTCGCGCCGACCTTCAATCGGGTCAGGAAGGTGGCCGGATTGCTGTCACGCCGGCCACGGTCGAAGAAGTCCTCGAGCGAAGCGGGCGCGCCCGCCAGCACGATCAGCGACGCGCCGTGATGGTCGGCCAGCATCAACGCGAGATCGGTCGGCGAACCCGACGACGGGAACGTCGTGGCGCCGATCCCCAGGTCCTGGATGCGCTCGAGGCCCTTGGCATGGCCGTCGGTATCGGCGGGCAAAATCATCTCGGCGCCGGATTTCAACGTCTCCGTGCTGATTTCGTCGGGGTCACCGACGATCAGGTCGGGCGTGTACTTGAGCTTGCGCAAGGTATCGGCGCCACTGCCCACACCGATCAGAATCGGCGCGTACTCCTTGATGAACGGCTTGAGCCGCTGTAATTCCGCGAGATGGCCCGAACCGTCGGCGATGACGACCACGTGCCGGTTACGCATGTCCAGCTCGATATCGGGCACACCCACACCATCGATCAGCAGCGCGCTCTCGGTACGCACGAATTCGGTGGTGTTGCCCGCGAATGCGTCGAGGTGATCGGCGAGTCCGTTGCGCGCCTCGATCATCCGGTCCGCGATGGCCGTCTCGTCGAACTCGATGCCCTCGACCAGGACCTCGGGTTCCTTCTTGGTGAGCCTGTCGGCGTAGACGATGCCGCCGTCGATGCGGACCTTCGACCCGTCCTTGATCCTGCCGAACGCGTCGGAGGACACCGTGTCCATCAGCACGATCCCGTTGGCCACCAACACCTCTGGCCCCAGGTTGGGATACCGCCCGGAAATCGAGGGCGAGGTGTTGATCACCGCGAGCACCCCCGCCTCGACCAGCCGATCGGCGGTGTGGCGGTCCAGGTCGGTCGCGTCGAGGACGACCACGTCCCCGGGACCGACCCGCCGCAGCAGTCGTCCGGTATCGCGATCCACCCGGGCGATCCCGGCGACACCGGGCAGCGTTTCCGTGTTCCGTGACAACAGCGCCGGCATCTTCATGAGGCCGATGATGAAGCCAAACCCTCAACCTTTGGTGGAGGCGCGCCGGTCGGAGCACGGGTGCCGACTACCCGTATGCTCCGGGTCACAGACATTTCGGACAGGAGACACATCCATGCCACGTAGCACCGTCGAAACGGTCTTCGACGCACCTCGCGACATCGTCTACCGCCTCTTCACCGAGCGTGAGGCCGTCAGCCCGTACCTGCCGATCCAGGTCAAGCTCATCAAAGCGGGCGATCCGGCCACCGGCGTCGGCGCCCAGCACCTGCTGGGTTTCGGCAAGGTCGGCGTCACCGAGGAGATCACCGCGCTGACCCCCGGTGAGCGGATGGAATACAAGATCGTCAAGGGCGCCCCGGTCAAGCGGCACGTCGGCACCATCACCTTCGCCGATACGAGTGAGGGCGGTACTCGGGTGGTCTACACGATGGAGTCGGAGCCGTCGCTGCCGGTGCCTGCGCCGGCGCTGGAGTTCGGATTGCGTCAGCTGACCAATCAGCTGATCGGCGGGGTGCGTAAAGCACTGCGCTGAGGTTGGTGGGGCTCGGGACTCGGTGATCGGTAGTCCTGGAGGCACTGGCTGTATTTTTGGCGCGCTGGCGCGCGCGTGTCCGCGGCCCTGATTGGCCCGCCGGTCAGGCACCGGGGCTTGCTCTGGCGACGAACGGTTCGCGGGCAAGATCGCCTCGGAGGTGCTGCGCAGGCGGGCGGTC
>NZ_JBSFTG010000019.1:0-107365 GCF_053590715.1 Nocardia sp. NPDC003183 | reverse complement strand
ACGGCGCGCGAGCTCGGCACACAGGTGGTCGTGGCGGTGCCGTTGCTTGCTCCTTCGTCGCCTACGCAACGGCACCTGATCGACGGGACGGCCGCGAACCCGGCCGCTGCGCGTCCGGCCCCTCCCTAAGGGTCGGGGTTCGGGGTTCGGAATTCGGGTAGCGTTGGTGCATGACCGAGGACCGACGTGGACGTGTCAAGGTTGAGACCGGACAGAAGCGAGTACGGGCCTACTTGCGCGGGAAGCTGGTGGCCGACACGCTCCGGCCGTTGCTGGTCTGGGAGATCCCGTACTACCCGACCTACTACGTGCCGCTCACCGACGTGCGCGCCGACCTCGATCCAAACGGGGTCACCGAGCACTCCCCCAGCCGCGGCGACGCGACGGGTTACGACGTGACGGTCGAGGGTCTGCGCGCCGACGGTGCGGCGCTGCGCTATCTCGACTCACCGCTGTCGGAGCTGAAAGACGCTGTGCGGCTCGACATCGCCGCGTTCGACTGGTTCGAGGAAGACGAGCAGGTCTTCGTCCATCCGCGCGACCCGTATTCGCGCGTGGACATTCTCGGCAGTTCCCGGCACGTGCGGGTGGAGATCGACGGAGTGACCGTCGCGGACTCGCATTCGCCCCGAATCCTGTTCGAAACCGGCTTGCCCGCACGGTATTACCTGCCGCTGACCGATGTCCGGATGGACCTGCTGACCGCGTCGGACACCCATACCAGCTGCCCGTACAAGGGCACCGCCGACTACTGGAACGTGCGCGTCGGCGACACCGAGCACGCCGACCTCGTCTGGATCTACCGCACGCCGCTGCCGGAGAGCCAGAAGGTGGCGGGGCTGGCGTGCTTCTACAACGAGAAGGTCGACATCTACCTCGACGGGGTGCGACAGGATCGCCCGCACACCCCGTTCGGCTGACTATTCGCCGACGTCGAGCACGCCTTCGTCGACCGCCCACTTGATCGACTTCTCCAGTGACGGACACGATTCCGGCCGACCCGGCCGCGCACCGTGCGCGGTCAGCTGCGCGAAGATCGGGCAGTGCGCGTCGGGTCGCTCGGTCCACTGCACCGAGGTCTGGTGCTGACTCGCCTTGCGCACCAGCACCTGTGCCGAGCACGCCTGGCACCGCAGTGGTGTGAGACCCGTGTCGAGGTAATGCTGTTTGTCGACCACAGTTTGCGCCCGCACCGCGGCTTGCCGCGCGGGTTGATCAGCGAAATCGGGCGCTTTGGCCCAGGTCGGGCGAGTCCCCGCACGCGGCGAGGATTCGCCCGACCCCGGCTCCGCCGAAGCGAGCTGCGACGGATCGCCGGACCTTTGCGGCTCGCTCTGGCTCATATCAGACGCCTGCTTCCTCGGATTCGGCCTTGCGGCGCAGGTTCTCCGCCACCTCGGCCTCCCACGCCTGATTCGCCTTGGTCGTATCGACCTCGAACTCGAAGCGCTGGGTCATCTTCTCGGTCACCTCGGCGACGTCGACGTAGAACTGCTCGTACCAGCGACGCAGCTGGTAGACCGGCCCGTCTTCCTCGCAGAGCAGCGGGTTCTCGACCTTGGACTTGTGCTTCCAGATCTCCACGTCCTGCAGGAAGCCGTCGCCGAAGAACTTGGCCATCGTGTCGGCCAGTTTCTTCGCGGCCTCGTCGGGCAGGCCCTTGGGCTTCTCGACCGACAGACCCCACTGCAGCACGAACGAATCCTGGTCGACCGGGTAGTGGCAGTTGATCAGCTGAACCTTGATCTCGTACCCGCTGTAGATGTTCACCAGCGGATTGATCATGTAGGACGGCCCGAAGTAGGACGCCTCCGACTTCAGCAGCGTGTCACCGCCGTGCTTGGCGGCCATACCGACGTCGGGGCGGCCCTTGGTCTCCAGGAACTGCGTCGCCACATGCCCTTCGAAGACGTTCTTGAAGAACGTCGGGAAGGCGTAGTGGATGTAGAAGAAGTGCGCCATGTCCACGACGTTGTCGATGATCTCGCGGCAGTTGGCGCCCTGGATCAGCAACGAGTCCCAGGTCCAGTCGGTCCAGCCGCTGTTGTGGGCCTCGGTCGGATTGCCCTGTTCGTCGGTGTAGGGACCCTCGATGTACGGGATCGTGACCTCGGCGGGCGGTTCGTTGCCCTCGTGATCGTGCCAGACGTACAGCTGACCGTTGCGCTCGAGCGTGGTCCACTTCCGGGTGCGGGCCAGCGGCGGAACGCGGCGCGCGTACGGAATCGCGGTGCACTTTCCGCTGGCACCCCAGCGCCAGTCGTGGAACGGGCAGGCGATGTCGTCGCCCTTCACCGTTCCCATGCTCAGGTCGCCGCCCATATGCCTGCAGTAGGCGTCGAGCACGCGGATCTGGTCGTCGGTATCGGTCCACACGACGAGCTTGGTACCGAAGACCTCGACCGCGTGCGGTTTACCGTCGCGGAACGTCGACGCGAGGCCGACACAGTGCCAGCCACGCGCGAACCTCGTCGGCGGTGCACCGACATCGAGTTCCCTCACCTTGGGGTTGATCGCCATCCCGAACCCTCCTCGTTCACTAGAACACGTTACAAAACTGAGCCACTTCACGCCAGTTGTCCAGCGAACTTCCTTGTTGACTCCTGTTATATCCGAGGTAGGGCGATCTTCTCGACAGAAACGAGAACCTGTTCTAATCTCAGAGACGAAAAGAACCGGTTGTCGATCCGACAAGGGCAGGAGCGGGCTCCGAAATGACGCAAGAAGTGACCGAACGGGTCGAGGCACTGCTGCCGACGCTGCGTGAGCGTGCGCAGGAGGCCGAAGACCTGCGCCGCATTCCCGAAGAATCCATGAAGGCGCTGCAGGAGACCGGTTTCTTCCGGCTGCTCCAGCCCAAGCAGTGGGGCGGCCACGCGGCCGACCCGGTGGTCTTCTACGACACCGTGCGCAAGATCGCCAGCGCGTGTGGTTCCACCGGCTGGGTGTCGGGCATCATCGGGGTGCACAACTGGCACCTCGCGCTGTTCGATCAGCAGGCCCAGCAGGACGTGTGGGGCGAGGACACCGATGTGCGCATCTCGTCCTCGTACGCGCCGATGGGAGCGGGACAGGCCGTCGACGGTGGTTACATCGTGCGCGGCTCGTGGGCTTGGTCCTCGGGTTCCGATCACGCCACCTGGGCGGTGCTGGGCGGTCCGGTGATCAAGAACGGCAAGCCGGTCGACTTCGGCAGCTTCCTGATCCCGCGCTCGGACTACCGCATCGATGACGTCTGGAACGTCGTCGGTCTGCGCGGCACCGGCTCCAACACCGTCGTCGTCGAGGACATCTTCGTCCCGTCGCACCGGTTCCTGAGCTTCCGCGCGATGAGCGAGGGCCGCGCGCCCGGCCTCGAGCAGAACACCGACCCCGTCTACAAGATGCCGTGGGGCACCATCCACCCCACCACCATCTCCGCGCCGATCGTCGGCATGGGCTACGGCGCCTACGAGGCGCACGTCGAGCACCAGGGCAAGCGCGTGCGCGCCGCCTACGCCGGCGAGAACGCCAAGGACGATCCGTTCGCCAAGGTGCGCGTGGCCGAGGCGGCCAGCGATATCGACGCCGCGTGGCGTCAGCTCTCGGGCAATGTCGCCGAGGAGTACGCCCTGCTGCTGGCGGGCGAAGAGGTGCCGTTCGATCTGCGCGTGCGCGCCCGTCGCGACCAGGTGCGTTCGACCGGTCGCGTGATCGCCTCGATCGACAAGCTCTTCGAGTCCTCGGGCGCCACCGCCCTGGCCAACGGCACGCCACTGCAACGCTTCTGGCGTGACGCGCATGCCGGGCGGGTCCACGCGGCCAACGATCCCGAGCGCGCCTACGTGATGTACGGCACGCACGAGTTCGGCCTGCCCGTCACCGACGCCATGGTGTAGCCGATGACCCGAACCGCTGAACTGACCTACGCATCGACCTCACGCTTCGCGCAGGTCACCCCCGATCTGAAGCTGCACTACCACGAAGCCGGAGTGGGCAACGGGCCGACGATCGTGCTGCTGCACGGTGGTGGACCCGGTGCCTCGGCGTGGTCGAACTTCGCCCGCAACATCCCCGTGCTGGCCGAGCGCTATCACGTGATCGCGCCCGATCAGCCGGGTTACGGCAAGTCCGACAAGCCGATCGACCACCCGCAGTACTTCGTGCACAGCTCGAACGCACTGCTCGCGCTGCTCGATCACCTCGAGATCACCGACCGGGTGCACCTGCTCGGCAACTCTCTCGGCGGCGGCGCCTCGGTGCGGTTCGCACTCGACCACCCCACGCGCGCGGGCAAACTCGTGCTGATGGGTCCGGGCGGGCTGAGCACCAACCTGTTCGCGCCCGACCCCACCGAGGGCGTGAAGCTGCTCTCGAAGTTCACCTACGAACCGACCAGGGACAACCTGGAGAAGTTCCTGCGGATCATGGTCTTCGACCAGTCCCTGGTGACCGAGGAACTCATCGACGAGCGGTTCGCCTTCGCGAGTACCCCCGAGTCGCTGGCCGCGATGAAGGCGATGGGCAAGTCCTTCGCCGGCGCGGACTTCGAGAAGGGCATGCTGTGGCGTGACGCGTACAAGCTGCGTCAGCCGGTGCTGTTGATCTGGGGTCGCGAAGATCGGGTGAACCCCCTCGACGGCGCGCTCGTGGCCACCAAGGTGATCCCGCGCGTCCAGCTGCACGTGTTCGGTGGCTGCGGGCACTGGGCACAGCTGGAGAAGTTCGACGAGTTCAACCGGCTCACCGTCGATTTCCTCGGGGAGAAGTAATGAGCATTCGCGCCCTGGGCTACATGCGCATCGAGGCCACCGACATGGCGGCCTGGCGCGAGTACGGCCTCAAGGTTCTCGGCATGATGGAGGGCACCGGGCTGAACCCCGACGCGCTCTACCTGCGCATGGACGATTTCGCCGCCCGACTGGTGATCGTTCCCGGCGAGCAGGACCGGCTGCTGGTCTCGGGCTGGGAGGTCACCGACGGGCCCGGCCTGCAACAGCTGCGGGAAACCCTGAGCAAGGCCGGGGTCGCCTTCACCGAGGGCACCAAGGAAGAGCTGGGTGAGCGACGCGTCGAGGGCATGATCCGGTTCCAGGATCCGTCCGGGAACACCCTCGAGGCGTTCTACGGCGCGCAGTACCTGGGCCGCCGCTTCGTGAGTCCCTACGGCCACAAGTTCGTCACCGCCGAGCAGGGATTGGGCCACGTGGTTCTCACCTGCACCGACGATGCCGCGGCACAGGCGTTCTACCAGGACATCCTGGGCTTCCGGCTGCGCGACTCCATGCGGCTGCCGCCGCAGATGGTCGGCCGTCCCGCCGACGGCGACCCGGCCTGGCTGCGCTTCTACGGCTGCAACCCGCGCCACCACGCGCTGGCGTTCCTGCCGCTGCCGAACCCCACCGGCATCGTGCACCTGATGGTCGAGGTGGAGAACTCCGACGACGTCGGTCTCTGCCTGGACCGCGCCTATCGCAAGAAGGTGAAGATGTCGGCCACTCTCGGCCGCCACATCAACGACAAGATGCTGTCCTTCTACATGAAGACTCCCGGCGGATTCGACATCGAATTCGGCTGTGAAGGACTGGAAGTCGACGACCACGACTGGATCGCCCGCGAATCGACCGCGGTGAGCCTGTGGGGTCACGACTTCACTGTCGGATTCAAACAGCAATAGGAACGGGCGGCGAAGGACATGACTGAACAGATACCGGCGATCGACGGCCGGCAGTTCCGCACCGTGCTGGGGCAGTTCTGCACCGGCATCACCGTGATCACCGCGCTCGATCCGGACGGTGAGCCCATCGGGTTCGCCTGCCAGTCCTTCGCCGCGCTCTCCCTCGACCCGCCCCTCGTGCTGTTCTGCCCCACCAAGGGGTCGCGGTCGTGGGCGGCGATCGAGGCTGCGGGCAAGTTCTGCGTGAACGTGCTCTCCGAGGAACAGCAGCCGACGTGCGCGCGCTTCGGCTCACGCGAGACCGACAAGTTCGCCGGAGTCGGCTGGCGGACATCCGCATTGGGCGTCCCCGTGCTCGACGATTCCCTGGCCACCATCGAATGCACCGTCGACTCCGTCGTCGACGGCGGTGACCACTACATCGTCATCGGCCGGGTCCACGCGCTCGCGGAGTCGGCCACCACCGGTGGTCGTCCGCTGCTGTTCTACCGCGGCCAGTACACCGGCATCGAGCCGGACAAGACCACCCCCGCCCCCTGGCGCGCGGACCTGGACCACTTCCTCACCACCACCAGCCTCGACACCTGGCTGTGAATCGACCGGCCTGAGCAGGCGGTCACGGCCTCGGTCGGCAGCGTGGCATGCACTGCTCATCTCGCGGTGAGCAGTGCGGTCAGCAGCGCGGACGACAGTGCCGCGGCGTTGTCCTCCTCGGTGTCCCAGCTGCGCGTGGTGACCGTCATCGCGGCCGGGCGTGGTGTGCCGAGACAGTGCGGGGCGAACGCGGTGAAGAATTCGCGCGGATCGAGCAGGGTCTCCGGCGTGTGGACGCCGGGGCTCTTCGCCCGCAGCAGTGCCGCGACCGCCAACGGCACGCCGGTGTTGTCGGCCATCGTGAGACCGGGGACCTGACACAGCGCCGTGGCGGCGGTCGCGGCGACTCCAGCCCGCAGGCCCGTCGCGACGGCGAACAGCGGTGGCAGGCCACCTGCGGTGATCAGTTTCGCCGGATCGGCGGGCAGGAGTCGTTCCACGCGGGCTGCCACCCCGGCCGCCTGATCCAGCGTCAACAGGCGAGCGCCCATTACCCAGCGCAGGGCCAGCAGCGCCGCCGAGGTCGAGCGGTCGCCGACGACCACGGTGGTCGCGTCGCGGAGTTCGGGGAAGGCTCGCGCCACGGTGATCGCCTCCGGGTGACCGAAGCTGCGGCCTTCGCCGGTGCGCAGGCCCGGGTAGTCGATGCGCATCCGCTCCAGGGCCGGGCGCTGGGCGCGCACGCCGTCGCGGATGACCGGAATGTCACCGGCGATCTGTCGCATGCCGTGCACCACGGCCGCGGTCGCCCCCGGACCGGCCGGTTCGGTGTGCGCGGAGTGAATGTTCCAGCCGGTGACCACGGAGTCGACCCGGTCGAGTTCCCGGCCCGCCAGCACGGCGAGCAGATTGGCGATACCGGGGCTGGCGCCCATGCCGACCAGCGCTGTCACCCCCGCCGCGCGCGCCGCCGCGTCCAGTTCCAGCATGTCGATGGTCGGTTGGGGATCGTCGCAGATGTCGATGTAGTCGCAGCGCGCGGCGATCGCCGCCGCCAGGATCGGTGGGCCGAAGCGGAAATATGGGCCGACGGTATTCACCACCAGGTCGAAATCCCGCATCGCCGAAGTCAGCGCCGGACCGTCGGTGGCGTCCAGTCGACAAGCGGTGGCGCCGAGTTCGGTGGCGAGCGCGCGCGCCGCGGCCTCGTCCCGGTCGGCGATCGTCAGTGCCGTCACGCTGTCGTCGCCGTGCATGATGCGGGCGGTGACCCTGCCCATCTCCCCTGCCCCACCCAGTGCCAGAACTCGCATGACTGCCTCCCCGTCGAATATATTGACTAACATGACAGTAAATAAAGTCGGGCGGCCGAGCAAGGCCAAGGAGCGGATCGGTCAGATCCTGCGGGCCGCTCATTCCGTCGTGGCGACCGACGGTTTCGCCGATACGACGCTGTCGCGGGTGGCCGCGGCGGCCGGGGTGCAGCGCACGCTGGTGCTGCACTATTTCGGCAGTAGAGACGGGCTGATGCGGGCCTTCGTCACCGAAGCCGTCGCCGCGTACGGTGACGCGCAACTGCGGCTGGGCGCCGAGGGGACGATCGAGGATCGAGTGGCACGGATGTTCGCACCGGGCGCTTACGGAAACCGCGACGACCTGGTGGTGTGGAGCGAACTGGTGAATCTCGCGGCGCGCGATGAGGTGGTCCGGCACAGCCTGCGGGAGTTGTGGACCGAGCGGTGGCTACCCGAACTGGAGCGACAGCTCGCCGCCGCGTACCCGGCCGCCCCGGCGGATCGCGTCGCGACCAGCGCCTACGGGCTCGCGTGCCTGTTCGAGGCGCACTGGGCGTTTCACCTGCAAGGAGTCGTCGATTCCCGACGGACCGAACAGGCCACCCGAGCCGCCGGCGCCCTACTGGCGACACTCGAACCGGCGTGAATTCAAAGTGCTCATTCGGTGAGAACTTTGAATCGGAGGATAGGTGGCATGGACATCGAATTCATCACCTGCCCCGACGCCGAAGCCTGGGACACGTGGCTGGCGGCGAACCACGCCGACGCCCGCGAGGTGTGGGTGCTGATCGCAAAGAAGAAGGCCCCCGAGAGATCGGTGACGATCAGCGAAACCCTGGACGGCGCACTCTGCTACGGCTGGATCGACAGCCATCGCCGCGGCCTCGACACCCACCACTACCTGCAGCGATACTCGCCACGTCGAGCACGGAGCCCCTGGTCGCAGATCAACGTCGCCAAGGCCGAGGCCCTCATCGCCGCGGGGCGGATGCGCCCGGCCGGGTTCGCGGCCATCGAATCGGCGTGCGCCGACGGCCGCATCGCCCAAGCGATCACCGCGCTCGAAAAATGATCACCAGGCCACCGGCGTTCTCACGCTCCGGCGACCTGGTGATCAGTGCTTCGGATCAGGCGATACGCAGGGCGACATCGCTGAGGACGGGGGCATCGTCTCGTTCGACCACGGTGACGACCGCGATCAACTGGTCGCCCTCGCGCCACACCTTGGTGCGCAAGGTCTCGCCCGGGTAGAGCACGCCGGCGAACTTGGCCCGGAACCCGCCGACCCGGCCCGCGTCACTGTCGAGCAGAGCGTCGGTGATGGCCTTGCATACCGTGCCGTAGGTGCACAGCCCGTGCAGGATCGGGGCGGGAAAACCTGCGCCACGGGCGAATTCGGGGTCCGAGTGCAGCGGGTTGCGATCGCCGGAGAGGCGGTACAGCAGGGCCTGCTGCGGCAACGTGGGGGTGAGCAGCTCCGCGTCGGGGGCGCGATCGGGCAGTTCGACGCGGGCACTCGGACCACGCTCGCCGCCGAAACCACCTTCACCCCTGGCGAAAATGGAGGACCGCGCGGTCCACAGCGGTTCACCGTCGGATCCGGTGATGGTGTGCTCCTGCACGATCACCGCGTTGGCGCCTTTGTCCCAGATCTCGACGATCCGACCTGCCCAGAGTGCTTTACCCGCAGCCGGAATCGGCTTGTGCGCCACTACTTCCTGGTGCCCGTGCACCACCTTGGCCAGGTCGATCTCGATGCCGGGGAAGCTCACTCGCGGCGGCTCGGTTTCGCCGAGGGTCGGCGCCACCGTCGCGAACGTCGGCAGCACCTGGGGTGCGCGATCGTCGAGGTAGGCCAGCTCGGCCGGGTCGGTCGGGCGGGCGCCCGCGCCGAGGCCAAGGTGGTAGAGCTGCACGTCGGTGGGCGTCCAGCTGAACTCGCGCGAGGGCAGAGTCGCGCCGAGCGCGGTCGCCAGATCAATGGGCATGGGTTACTCCTGCATGTCTGCTGAACAGTACGAATGGCTCGTTCATCCGTCGACCTCGTCCGCCGACCCGGTCGTCGAGACGTCGATGACCGCCAGGTAGCCGATCGTGATCGTCGGGCTGACCCTCATGCTGTCGCCTTCGTCGAGTCGGTCGCCTTCTTGGCGACGATGTCGAGGACCGCCAGGTAGGCGAAGGTGATCGCGGGGCCGATGGTGGCGCCGGGGCCCGCGTAGGTGTGGCCCATCACCGGCGAGCTGGTGTTGCCCGCGGCGTAGAGGCCGTCGATGACGGAATCGTCCTCGCGCAGCACACGTGCGGCCGTATCGGTGACGAGGCCGCCCTTGGTGCCGAGGTCGCCGGGCACCATCTTCGCCGCGTAGAACGGGCCCTGCGACAGTTCGGCCAGGCACGGATTCGGCTTCACGGTCGGGTCGCCGTAGTAGCGGTCGTAGTGGCTGTTGCCGCGGCCGAAGTCCTCGTCCTCGCCCGCGGCGGCGAAGCCGTTGAACCGCTCGATCGTCGAGGTCAGGTTGTCGACGGGCACGCCGATGCGCTCGGCGAGCTCCCCGATCGTGTCGGCCTTGACGATGTAGTCGTTCTCCATCCAGCGCGACGGAAAGCGCTGTCCCGGTTGCAGGCCCGCGAAGATGTAGCGGTTGCGGTAGCGCTGGTCGAACACCAGCCAGGACGGCACGTTCTCGCCGGGGCCCGCACCCTGCCCGTACTCACCGCCGTACATGGTGTGCACCGCCTCGACGTAGGGGGCGGACTCGTTGCCGAACCGCTCGCCCCGGTCGTTGACCATGATGGTGCCGGGCAGGTTGCGCTCGGCCAGCGCGAACCAGGGCTTGCCACCCTTGAAGATCGTCGGACCCCACCAGGCGTCCTCCATGAATCCGACCGTCGCACCCGCTGCCATACCCGCGACGATGCCATCGCCGGTGTTGGCCGCGGCACCGGTTGTCCACTCAGTGGTTATCGGCTGACGCTGGTACTTGGCCCGCATGTCGGCATTGTGCTCGAACCCGCCCGCGCCGAGGACCACGCCGTAGCGCGCGGTGAAGGTGACCGGTTCGCCGTCGACGGTGGCCTTGACCCCGGTGACCTTGCCGTCGGTGACCACCAGGTCGGTGAGTGGGGTGTTGAGCAGCACCGGCACGCCCGCGTCGAGCAGGCCCTTGCGCATGGCGGCGATGATGGCCTGCCCCATGCCGAGCAGATGCTTGCCGGTCCACTTGGCCAGGTAGGTGCGCGCGCCGACGCGCAGCGCCCGCATCGCGCCCTTGGGATGACGGCGGATCAGGTTGAGCCGTACGAAGTCGGCCTGCATGACGACCACGTTCAGCGGCGCCTTGGCGTAGGGCGGTTCCAGATTGGCCAGTTCCGCGCCGAGCACCTTGCCGTTGAACGGCGTGGGCTCGCACGAACGTCCCTGGCCGAGCCCGCCCGGGGCCTCGGGGTAGTAGTCGGAGTAGCCGGGAACCCACTTCATCTTCAGCGGGGTGTGGTCGAGGACGAAGTCGAACGCCTCGGCGCCGCGATCGAGGTAGGTGTCGATCTTCTCGGCGGGCACCACGTCGCCGATGATGCTGTGCAGGTAGGTGCGCGCGTCCTCGCGGTCGTCGGGGCGGCCCGCGGCGAGCAACGCCTTGTTGCCCGGAATCCAGACGCCACCGCCGGATCGGGCCGTCGACCCACCGTAGTGCGCGGCCTTCTCCAGCAGCACAACGCTCAGTCCCTTGTGCGCCGCCGCGAGGGCGGCGGTCATCCCGGCGGCGCCGCTACCGACGACCACGACATCGTATTCCCGATCACTCATGTAGAACACGTTATAGAAGGGTCCGGTCGTTGGACAGATAAAAGTAGAACTCAGTAGAACATGTTGCAGAAATCACCAGATGTAGCGTTGTATTGTCAGGTGAACGGCTGATGCTGAACTGGAAAACCGGTTACAGTTTTGGCATCCAGATCCTTCCGACCGTGCTGCCAAGGAGGTCCGCGTGCTGCCTGACGCGGTACGAACTCAACTCGCCGACGAACTCGCCCGCGCCGAAGACGACCGGGTCGCCGTGCCGCCGCTCGTCGACCGGTTCCCCGATATCGATGTGGTCGACGCCTACGAGATCCAGCTGCTCAACATCCAGCGCAGGCTCCGGTCCGGCGCGAAGGTCGTCGGGCACAAGGTGGGGCTGTCGTCGAAGGCGATGCAGGAGATGATGGGCGTCGACGAGCCCGACTACGGTCACCTGCTCGCCGACATGGAGGTCTACGAAGACGTCCCCGTCGACACCTCGAAGTTCCTGCTGCCGCGCGTGGAGGTCGAGGTCGGGTTCGTGCTCGGCGCCGATCTGCCCGGCGAGGACTGCACCGAGGCCGACGTGCTGGCCGCGACCGTCGCGTACGCGCCCTCGATCGAACTCATCGACTCGCGCATCAACGACTGGAAGATCGGCCTGACCGACACCATCGCCGACAACGCCTCCTCGGCCGGGTGGGTGCTCGGCAAAGAACGCGTCGCACCCGGCGACATCGACATCAAGGCCATCGACGCCGTACTCACCCGCAACGGCGAGGTCATCGCCGAGGGCCGCAGCGACGCGGTGCTGGGCGATCCGGTGATCGCCGTCGCGTGGCTGGCGCGCAAGGTCGCGACCTTCGGGGTGCGGTTGAAGAAGGGCGACATCGTGCTCCCCGGTTCCTGCACCCGCGCCATCGACGCCCGCCCCGGTGACGACTTCCTCGCCGAGTTCACCGGACTCGGTTCCGTCCGTTTGCGTTTCCGCTGAACCAGACTTCCCAAGGAGTACACCGTGACCAGCAAAGTCACCGCCGCGATCGTGGGGTCCGGCAACATCAGCACCGATCTGCTCTACAAGCTGCTGCGCTCGGACAAGATCGAGCCGCGCTGGATGATCGGCATCGACCCGGATTCGGAGGGGCTGAAGCGGGCACGCGGGCTGGGTCTGGAAACCTCCGCCGAGGGCGCGGACTGGCTGCTCGCCCTCGACGAGAAGCCGGATCTGCTGTTCGAGGCCACCTCCGCCTACGTGCACCGCGCGTACGCGCCGAAATACGAGGCCGCGGGTATCCGTGCCGTCGACCTCACCCCGGCCGCCGTCGGCCCGGCCGTGATCCCCCCGGTGAACCTGGATTCGCTGCGGGACGCGGCGAACGTCAACATGATCACCTGCGGTGGCCAGGCCACGATTCCGATGGTCAACGCGGTCTCGCGGGTTGTCCCGGTGTCCTACGCCGAGATCGTGGCCTCGGTGTCCTCGGTGTCGGCCGGTCCGGGTACCCGCGCGAACATCGACGAGTTCACCAAGACCACCTCCAAGGGTGTGGAGACCATCGGTGGCGCCGAACGCGGCAAGGCCATCATCATCCTGAACCCGGCCGAGCCGCCGATGATCATGCGCGACACCATCTTCTGCGCCATCCCCGAGGACGCCGATCGCGACGCGATCTCCGAGTCGATCTTCCGGATGGAGAAGTCCATTCAGGAGTACGTGCCCGGCTACCGGCTGCTCAACGAACCGCAGTTCGACGACCCGTCGCTGGTATCCGGCGGCTTGGCGAAGGTGTCGATCTTCGTCGAGGTCGAGGGCGCGGGCGACTTCCTGCCGCCGTACGCGGGCAACCTCGACATCATGACGGCCGCGGCCACCAAGGTCGGCGATGTGCTGGCCGATCAAATCATCTCGGCTCGGGTGTAAGGGAGAACTCAATCATGAGCAATGTGCGCAAGCCCTACTCGGGCGAACTCGATGTGCGCGTTACCGATACCTCGCTGCGTGACGGCTCGCATCACAAGCGTCACCAGTTCACCGTGACCGAGGTTCGCGACATCGTCGGCGCGCTCGACGCGTCCGGCGTCCCGGTCATCGAGGTCACCCACGGTGACGGCCTGGCCGGGTCCTCGTTCAACTACGGGTTCTCCAAGACCCCGGAGCAGGAACTGATCAAGGCCGCCGCGGAGACCGCCAAGCAGGCCAAGATCGCCTTCCTGATGCTGCCCGGTGTGGGCATCAAGGAGGACATCAAGATCTCGCAGGACAACGGCGCGTCCATCTGCCGCATCGCCACCCACTGCACCGAAGCCGATGTGTCCATTCAGCACTTCGGCTACGCGCGGGATCTGGGCCTGGAGACCGTCGGCTTCCTGATGATGGCGCACAGCACCACCCCGGAACTGCTGGCCAAGCAGGCGCGCATCATGGCCGACGCGGGCTGCCAGTGCGTGTACGTCGTCGACTCGGCGGGCGCGCTTGTGCTGGAACAGGTTTCGGACCGCGTCTCGGCGCTGGTGGCCGAACTCGGCGACGACGCCCAGGTCGGCTTCCACGGCCACGAGAACCTCGGCCTCGCCGTGGCGAACTCGGTCTACGCCGTGCGCGCGGGCGCCACCCAGATCGACGGCTCGGCTCGCCGCTTCGGCGCGGGCGCGGGCAATCTGCCGGTCGAAGCCTTCATCGGCGTCTGCGACAAGCTCGGTGTCAAGACCGGCGTGGACTTCTTCGCCGTCACCGACGCCGCCGAGGACGTGGTCCGCCCGGCCATGCCGTCGGAATGCCTGCTCGACCGTCAGGCCCTGATGATGGGCTACGCGGGCGTCTACTCCAGCTTCCTGCGCCACGCCGAACGCCAGGCCGAACGCTACGGCGTCTCCGCCGCCGAAATGCTCGTCCGCGCCGGCAAGCGCAAGCTCGTCGGCGGCCAGGAAGACCAGCTCATCGACATCGCCCTGGAACTCCAGCGCGAAGCTTCGGTCACCGCCTGATAGTTCCTCACCCAGCACCGGGCCGGCAGATATCCTGCCGGCCCGGTGCTGTTTCTCTGCACACAGCTTCTTTGTGCACAGCGATCCCAAGGACTAACTGCTGCGGGTTCGACTCGATCCAATTGGATCTAGTCCGTCACCGCCGCGATGCAGCCTGGTAGTCGTGACCGCCGACGTAGAACGTGTGGCCGTCAACGACCGCGTCGGTGCCGGCCTGAACGATCACGCGCGCGAAGTCCTCGACCGTGGGCAACGGGCCGGCCGCGCGGCGGGATTCGACACTGCCCGGGTCGCGCCGTTCCAGCAGGCGGACGATGATCGTCCCGTCGATCATGTCGCCGGACACCACCGTGAAACCGACTCCGCGCTCACGGAATTCGGGGATCAGCGCTCGCAGCGCATCCTCGCCGGCCCGCTTGCTCCGTGCGATCGGCGTGTAACCCTGTGGCACGTTGTCGTTTTCGTGGATGAAGTGCGCCTGATGGCTGGTGACGAACACGATCCGGCCGCCCTCGGGCATCAGCGGCAGCATCGCCGTCGCCAGGTTCACCTGCGCATCCCGGTTGAGTCGGAGCGCGTACCCGGCATCGGCGTCCCGCTCGAGTCCGCCGGACGCGTTGAGCACCAAGGTATCCAGCCGGCCGAACGTCCGGCCGACCTCCTCGACCATTGCCTCGACAGCCGCCGGATCGGAGACATCGGCGCCGAGCACCGAGGCGCTGCCGCCCGCCGTCACGATCCCGTCCACGACATCCTGGGCCCGCTTGCGCTTCTCGCGGAAGTTCACGACGACATGCGCCCCCGCAGCCCCGAACTGCGCGGCCGCCTCCGCCCCGATGCCCCGCGAGGCCCCGGTCACCAGCACGATTCGCTGAATTGTCGAATCCATCGTCGATCTCCTCGCCACATCCCCGACCGGTCATAACGCTTCTGATTCAGAAGCAACTATCGTGCTTCTGAATGAGAAGCGCAACCGGCGACGAACCCTCGCAAGCGATCCTGGCCGCGATCGATCTGCTCGGCCAGCGCTGGATGCTGCGCGTGATCTGGGAACTCGAGCCAGGCCCCCTAGGCTTCCTCGACCTGCGCCGGCGCATGGGCAACTGCTCGTCGAGCATGCTCTCGGACCGCCTCCAGCAGCTCCAGTCCGCGGCGCTGATCCGCAAGAACGGCCAGCGCGGCGCCTACGAGCTCACCACCGAAGGCGCCCTCCTCGCCGAGTCTCTCCAGCCCCTGTGGGACTGGTCCGAGAACCGGACCCCCACCGGCGACGGCGACGGGCGAATCCCCTGGCGGCCCGACCGCTAGTCCGCCGACCCTCGGAAACTCGCTGGACAGGGGCGATATAACTGGCTGATGAGCGAGGATGCGGCGGCGTTGTTCTGCGATACCGGCATGACCGGTCGAATCGAGCGGATGGAGACCGAGGCCATTGCCGGTGGGGTGAACGCGGGACTCCGCAGGGCGACCACGACGACCGGCGGGTTTGCACAGGAGATCGCCGGTGGCGCAGCGTGTTTCGCCGGCCCGAACTCGCCGTTGAACAAGGTGGTCGGCGTCGGCTTCACCGGGGTGCCCTCGACGGCGCAGTGGGAGGCGGTCGAACAGGCTTATGCCGAGGTGGGGGCGCCGGTCCAGGTCGAGCTGGCCCATCTCGCCGACCCGCGGATCGGCGCCGAACTGACCGCGCGCGGGTATCGGCTGACATCGTTCGAGAACGTGCTCGGCCTGCGCCTGCGCGGCCGTGCGTGGCAGATTCCGCAGTCGGTCGAGGTGCGCCGCGATGACGACGACATGGATACCTGGCTCGATATCGTCGTCGACGGCTTCGCCCACCCCGACGACGACGGCCTACCCGCCACCGAGGACTTCCCTCGCGACATCCTCGCCTCCGCCGTCCGAGACCTGGCTGCCACCAACAACACCCATCGCTATGTGGCCTACCGCGCAGGCGAGCCCGCAGGCGGCGCGAGCCTTCGCCTGGCCGGCGGCATCGCCGCTCTCGCCGGGGCGGCGACGCTCCCCGAGCATCGTCGACAAGGCGTCCAGACAGCGCTGCTCTCCACCCGGCTCAACGCGGCGGCCGCGGCCGACTGCGACCTCGCGGTCGTCACCACCCAGCCCGGATCGAAATCCCAGCAGAACTCCCAAGCCCAAGGCTTCGCCTTGCTCTACACCCGCGCGGTGCTGGTCAAAGATCCCGCCTGACCACGACCTACTCGGTGCGGATCTCTTCGACGGTGGGACCCTTGGCCGAGAGGCCGCTCACCAGGAGCGCGTAGATCGCGACGATGAGGATGGGCGCGGCCAGAGGCGCCCAGATCAGCTGGACGGGGACCCAGGCCGCGGTGGCGGCGGCGATGGTGAACAGGACCGCGCCGCCCACCGAGGGGATGGTGGTGGGGACCACGCCCTCGGGGGCGTGCAGGACGGCCGCGTTGAGCAGGTAGGTGGTGGCAACCAAACCTGTTGCCGCTGCGGCTATTACGCCGACGTCGGCGAAAGCAAGAGCGGCGACGGTGATCAGCACCGCGCCGACCGAGGCCGGGCGCCACCACCAGCTCGCGATCACCAGCGCCAGCGCGGGCACCCCGGCGAGGGGATTGATCAGCGCGACCGCGGCGACCAGGAGCAGACCGGCCAGCAGAGCAAGGAATCTCGTCATCGGCGTACCCGTACTGCTCGGCGGTGTTCGGGGAGCAGGCGCATGGCCTGGTCCAGGCGGGTGTCTTCGGGCCAGGCGATGATGTCGACGCCGACGGTGCCCATGTCCCGATACATCGAGGCCCGTTCGAGCTGCCACATCTTGGCCATGGTCGGGTCGAGGCCGTCCTCGAAGGGTGTACCGCGCAGGACGTCGACCGCGACCACCACGTGGCCGCGTTTGCGCAGGTCGATCAGGGCCAGCGCGAACTGGGTGTCGAGCAGGGTGGAGAAGGCCACCACGATCGCGCCGATCGGCACGGCGGCGTGCGGCGCCAGGGTGCCGGTGGTCTCGACGTGTTCGTCGCCGACGCCCAGAACGGTGTCGACGATGCGGTAGAACTGTCTGCGGCCGATGTCGGGGCGCAGCCAGCGGGGCGATTCACCGAGGCAGACCACGGCGGTGCGGTCGCCGGATTGCAGAGTCGACTGCACCACCTGGGCGGCGCCGCGCACCGACAGTTCCAGCGAAGCGCTGGCGGGGCCGGGCGCCTGCAGAGATGTGTCGACCATGACGACCACGTCGGCGGAGCGGTTGGTGAACCGCTGGGTGACGTAGAGCCTGCCGCGCCGCGCGCTCACCGGCCAGTTGACGGCGCGCAATTGATCGCCCGGCGTGTAGGCGCGGATGTCGGCGTATTCGACACCGGGGCCGTGCCTGCGGGTCAGGTGGGTGCCGATGCGGTCGGGAAGTTCGGTGCGCGGCATGCGCATTCGCTGCGGATCGGCGATGGGATACACGTAGAGCTTGGCCGCGGGCAGCTCGGTGGTCGCGACCGCGAGACCGGCCGGGCTCAGCGCGGACACCTTCACCTGCACCGGATACCGGCCCCAGCGGGTGGCCGAGAGCCCGAGCCGCATACCCGCGGGCGCACCACCGGAATCGTGGGCTTCCTCGACCTCGAGTTCCAGGCCGGGCATCGGCAGGGCGGTCATCCGCAGCAGCGCGTGCCCGCTCTCGACGAAAGCGACCGCGCTGCAACCGATCACCTCGTTCTCGAAACAGCGCACGGTGCCGCTGCCGTCGACCTGGACCCTGGTCGGCGCCTGCTGCCACGGCGCGGTGGCGAGCACACCGAGCATCGGCGCCGCGAAGACGACCAGCTGCCACTGCCCCAGCAGCACCGCGACGACCAGTGCCGCTGCCGCGCAACCGGCCAGGATGAACACCAGTGGCGCGGGCCGCCACCGGAGGTCGACCTCGACCGTTCTGGATTCGTCGCGATGCTTCATGTGCTCGTGGCGCGGGGCACCGGTAGCCGGCGGAGTAGTTCGGTGATGACGTCCTCGCCGCGGATACGACGCACCCACATTTCGGGGCGCAACGTGATGCGATGCGACATCGCCGCCACCGCGAGGGCTTTCACGTCTTCGGGAATCACATAGTCGCGCCCGAGGAGCAGCGCCCTCGCCCGCGACATCTGCACCAGGTCGAGTTCGGCACGTGGGCTGGCGCCGACTTCCACCTGCGGATGACTGCGGGTGGCCGAGGCCAGCGCGACGACGTAGCTCACGACGTCGGGGTGCACCGTGACGAACTCGACCGACTGACGCATCTCCATCAGCCCCTGCGCGTCGACCACCTGGCCCACTTGCGGTGCGGTGGAACCCCGTTCGAGCCTGCGCCGGATCATCTGCGTCTCGTCGGCCTCGGAGAGGTAACCGAGGCGCAGCTGGATGGCGAAGCGGTCGAGCTGGGCCTCGGGCAGCGGGTAGGTGCCCTCGTACTCGATCGGGTTGTCGGTGGCCAGCACCACGAACGGCTGTGGGAGCAGGAAGGTTTCGCCGTCGATGCTCACCTGGCCCTCGGCCATCGCCTCCAGCAGCGCGGCCTGGGTCTTGGGCGGCGTGCGGTTGATCTCGTCGGCGAGCAGCACATTGGTGAACACCGGACCGCGACGGAAGTTGAACCGGCCCGACGCCATGTCATAGATCGTCGAACCCAGCAGGTCGGCGGGCAGTAGATCGGGCGTGAACTGCACGCGGGTGAAGTCCAGGCCGAGCGCGGCCGCGAAAGACCGCGCGATCAGGGTCTTTCCGAGGCCCGGCAGGTCCTCGATGAGTACGTGGCCTCCGGCCAGCACGGCAATCATGATGAGCTGCAACTCATCTCGCTTGCCGACCACGACACGGCCCAGCTCACGCAGTACGGCATCGGAGCGCTGGACGGTCACGTTCAACGGCATTGTCATCGGTGGCCTCTAACCCCTCACATCGTCTGCAAACGGCGCAGGATCTCATCCAGCGCCTCTCTACCCGGTGCGCGACCGGTGTGATCGCGCAGCGCGGAGTTCGCCGGATCCACCCAGCGCCACAGTTCAGGTCCGAACTGCAGCTGACCGGCGGCCTCGGTGGCCCGGCGATTCTTGGAAACCCTCAACCCGGTGGACAGCTCGAATTCCTTGGCGAGCAGTGGCCGCAGGTGGCGGTCCCAGTCGGCGCGGGTGCCGTCGGCACGGGCGGTGAGCATCTCGGCGCGCGCGTGCCAGCGACCGAGCATCTCCGCCGGACCGTTGTCGATGTACTCGGTGAGCGGTTCCTCACGGATCACGCGGTGCCGCAGCGACCGGACCAGCATCGCGAGCGCCGCGGCCACCGGCACGGCGACCGCGAGCAGCACCGAGTCACGATCAAGACGCACCAGCGTCACTTCGATCACCGCGACCGCGAGCACGGCCGTCACAATCACCGAAGTCCGGTTCACGCTGAGCCCTCCTGGCATGCTCCGGTGACCTGCGCGGTGACGCGAGCTACCGCCTCCGGTCCGCTCATGCCGTCACCAGCCTGCGCTGCAGGTCTGTGAGGACGATGCGCAGCAGTTGTTCGGCGCGCATGCGCTGCCATTCGAGCATCGAGTGCGGGCTGAACCGCGCCTCCTCGAACAGCGCGACCAGCTCGCGGGCCGAAGCATCGTGCAGCACACCGCTTTCGAAGGCTCTGGCCAGCACCTCCATCGGGGTGTCCGAGGCCAGCGGGCGGGCGGCGCGGTCGCTGGACAGACCGCGCTCCATCGCCACATAGCAGGCGATGATGGCGGTGCGCGGGTCCTGACCCGGGGCGTTCATCGCCGCGAGGCCCATTTCGGCGGCGCGCGTGAGGGAATCGACTTCGCTCGAGGTCGGTTCGTCCTCGACGGGCGCGACGGGGGCCGGTTCACGACGCGCGGCGACAGCCACGACGACCAGGCCGACCAGCGCGACCACGATCAGCACGATGGCCAGGATCGCCGCGATCACCAGGGCGGTGCCGGTGAGTTCGGTGGGTCCGGTGGTGGGATCCGCGGCATGGGTGTCGGTCGTGGGGACGGGGCCGGAGCCCTCGGTCAGCGTCTCGGAGGCCGGGCGCATCGGGCGGGCGCCGGGCAGCAGGAACAGTGCGGTGACCCCGCCTGCGAAGATCAGCGCCACCGCGGCGACGGCGACCGGGACCAGCAGCGCCATCCTGCGCCACTGGATGCGCGGCATGGCGTCGCGTTCGGCTTCCGGCATCGCCAGCGGCAGGCGGTGCTGACTGGCGATCACGCCCGCGACCAGGATGACGATCGAGACCAGCAGCAGTACCGGCATCACGGCGACGAGCAGCGCGGAAGGGGCTCCGGTCGAGGTCGCGCCGGAGCCGGGCAGCGTGCCCTGCAACGCGATCGTCGAAGCGACGACCAGTGCGATCACGACGATCGCCCGCGTAATGGGCTGATTCACCCCGATCACAGCTGTACCACCAAACCCCAGAGACTGCACAAAACAGCCACATAGTTACATGCCGAGTGGTCCGCTCGAGAGGAAATCGATGCTTTTGGACCCCTCCCCTCTTATTGTCCCCCCGCGATCAAGGGCTTGCTAAGCAGTGCGAACGTCCGACACGCCAGTTAATGGCAACTCACCGAGGCGGCTGGCGGTGCGAGCCAGATCGGGGATCGCCGGGACGCCCGCCGTCAGGTCGTGCGCGGGCTCCGGAGCGTGGATCGTGAACGGGAGATCGGCGTCGTAGAGGACATCGACGAGATTCACCAGGCGCATCGACCAGTCCGGCGGGACCTCGCGCAGCGGCGGGACCTCGCGCAGGGTCCAGTGGCGGTAGCGCTCGGTGAGGCGGAGGTAGTCGGCGGCACTGGTGGGGGCGGCGCAGATGTCGTGGAAATCGAGGGTGATGGCATCGGTGGCGGCGTGGGCGCGGATGCTCCGGCCGTTGCCGAGGGACACCTCGACGGGGCCGGCACCCGTCAGGGGTCCGGCACCCACTGTGAGCACGTAGCGACCCGCGAGGAAGCCGGTGTCGCGGTGTGACGTGCGGGTGCGGTAGTCGAGTGGTCCATCGAGGGCGACCGGGTGGAGGTGGGCGAGGATCAACTCGATGGTGGGCAGGAACGCGTCGTGGAACAGCGGGTTGGGCAGGAGCTCCTCGGGCCGGTAGTTCGAGGTGACCACGAGGGTGCGGTGGTCGGCGAAGAGGGCTTCGAGCATGCGGGCGACGAGCATGGCATCGCCGATATCGGTGACGTGGAATTCGTCGAAGCAGACCAGGTCGGCGTCGCCGAGGAGTTCGTCGATGGCCCGTTCGATCGAACCCAGCGTGTGCGTGGCGGTATGGAGGGCGGCGAAGAAACTGTGGAAGTGGAAGCGGCGCTTGCGCCGTGTCTCGACCGCGCCGAAGAACCGGTCCATCACCATGGTCTTGCCGCGGCCCGGTCGGCCGTGCAGGTAGATGCCGCCGCGATCGGCCCTCGGATCGCCGGAGCCCCCGGGGCGATCTGCCTGCTGGTTGCCGAGTGCGGCCGGGCGCCCGCGCAGGGCGGCGAAAGCGCCCGATCGCCGACCGCCGCTTTCAGCGAGGCGCGGGAGGCCGAACCGACCAGTGCGTCGAGCAAGGGGCCCACCGTGTGCGAGGTGCCCGTCGACCGGATCGAGCAGTGATTCGAGCGCGTGTAGGGCCGCTTGCTGTGCGGGGTCGAGCACCACGGTGTCGGGTTTCATGCGAACCTCCTCGTTCCTCTACAGTTGTAGAGGACGGGCGTCGCCGACGGCCAGGAGAGGTGACGATGTCCACAGACCGGCGGGCACAGATCGTGGCGGGCGCCATCGAACTCATCGCGACCCGGGGCATCCGCGCGCTCACCCACCGCGCGCTGGACACCCAGCTGGCCCTGCCCGCGGGTTCGACTTCGTACTACTTCCGCACGCGACGAGCCCTGATCGAGGCGGTGGCCGACGGGATCACCACCCGCTCACGCGCGGATTTCGTGGCCGCGCAGGACGAATCATCGACCGGCCCGGAAGACCTGACGCGGGTCGCGCGGGCGGAATCAGCAAGTCGGCCGATGGATCCCGTGCAGGTCGCGCACGACATCGCGACCTGGCTCGATCAGCTACTCGTCCATCGCCGTAACGAGCTGATCGCGCGGCACGCCCTGATCATCGAGGTCCTGTCCGACCCAGAACTGCACGGCCGCCTGGCGGGCAGCCTGTTCTCCCTGGACCGCGCGACAGACCTGTTCAGCGCCCTCGGCGCCGCCGAACCACGCGAGTGGGCGCACGACTTCCTGGCACTGCTGGAAGGACTCGTCTTCGATCGGTTCGCGGGACTGCGCGCAGGAACAGCGGGCACCGTCGACCAGCTCGCCCGACCGCTGGCCGATTTCCTGACGAGTAGTCAGTCCCGCCAGCCGAATTCGGAATAGGTGGCGGTCGAATTCAGCGCGGCCAATCCGAGCGCGGAATACTCGATCAGGTCGGCGGGCAACTCGGTCAGCGGAAACCATTGCAATGCATAGCATTTATCGGGTTCCCGATTGAAAGGCTCACCGCGCCACGACTCGACGCGGAAGAACAGGCCGAGCCGGGCGTCGCGACCGGGGGCGGTGACGTGGGCGACGTGGAACAACCGCAGGGCGGTGGGATCGATGTCGACCCCGACCTCCTCCGCGGCCTCACGGACCGCGGCCGCCGCCACCGATTCGCCGGCTTCGACCTTTCCCGACGGCAGGTGCCAGCGGTGATCGAACTCGTCGCCGCTGCGGCGCAGGCTCAGCAGAACCTCGTCACCGCGGATCAGCAGGACGTGCACGTCGACCAGGTGGCGGGGAGTCACCCGGTCGAGCGTACGAGAGCCGAGGCTACGACGTCAGGACGAGTCCGGAGGTGGGGACGCCGGTACCCGCGGTGACCAGGATGCGTTCCAGGGCGTCGACCTGGTTGACCGAGGTGCCGCGGATCTGGCGAACCGCTTCGGCGATGCCGTTCATGCCGTGGATATAGGCCTCGCCGAGCTGGCCGCCGTGGGTGTTGAGCGGAAGGCGTCCGCCGAGCTCGATGGCGCCGTCGGCGATGAAGTTCTTGGCTTCGCCACGGGGGCAGAAGCCGAGCTCCTCGAGCTGCATGAGGACGAACGGGGTGAAGTGGTCGTAGAGGATCGCGGCCTGCATGTCGGCGGCGGTCAGGCCGCTCTGCGCCCACAGCTGGTCGCCGACGAGCCCCATTTCCGGCAGCCCGGTCATGGCGTCGCGGTAGTAGCTGGTCATCACGTACTGGTCCGCGCCGCTGCCCTGCGCGGCGGCCGCGATGATCGCCGGACGCTGCGGGAGGTCGCGGGCGCGTTCGGCGCTCGTGACCACGATGGCGACACCACCGTCGGATTCCTGGCAGCAGTCGAGCAGGTGCAGCGGTTCGGCGATCCAGCGCGAATCCTGGTGCTGTTCCAGGGTGATCGGCTTGCCGTAGAAGAAAGCGTTGGGGTTCACCGCGGCGTGCTTGCGGTCGGCCACCGCCACCGCGCCGAAATCGGCACTGGTCGCGCCGGTGACGTGCATGTACCGGCGGGCGACCATCGCGACCTGCGCGGCGGGCGTGCCGAGCCCCTGCGGGTAGGCCCAGCCCGCGTCGATCCCCGACGACGTGGGCGCGGCGGCCAGCGCGGGCGAGAACTGACCGAATCGGGCGCCGGATCGTTCGTTGAACGCGCGATAGGCCACCACGACATCGGCTACCCCGGTGGCCACGGCCATCGCGGCCTGCTGCACGGTCGCGCAGGCCGCGCCGCCGCCGTATCCGATGTGGCTGAAGAACTTCAGGCTCGGAATGCCGACCGCCCTGGCCACCGCGGCCTGGGTGTTGGTGTCCATGGTGAAGGTGGTGAGGCCGTCGACGTCGGCGGGCGTGAGACCCGCGTCGGCCAGCGCCGCGCCGACCGCCTCCGCGGCCAACCGCAATTCGCTGCGTCCGGAGTCCTTGGAGAAGTCGGTGGCACCGATGCCGACGATGGCGGCGCGTCCGGAAAGGCCGGCGGATTCGGCGGAGGTGGTGCTCATTTCGGCTCCAGATCGGGAAGGGCGATGACGGCCGTGGCGGTGATGTGCTCGCCGAGGCTGTCTGTGCCGTGCACGTCGATGGTGACCTGGGTGCCGTCGATCTCGGTGACCGTGCCGGAAAGGGTCAGGGTGTCACCGGAGTACAGCGGCACGCCGAGACGAAGAGCGATGCGCTTGACCAGCGCACGCGGACCGGCCCAGTCGGTGACGAAGCGCTGCACCAGACCGGTGTCGGTGAGGATGTTGACGAAGATGTCGCTCGACCCGCGCTCGACCGCCTTGTCGCGGTCGTGGTGCACATCCTGGAAGTCCCTGGTGGCCAGGGCGGTGCTGATCACGAACGTGGGGTCGGCGTGGATCACCAACTGCGGCAGGGTGGTTCCCACCGCGAGGGTGGTGAGTTCGACGGTGGGAGTCATCGGGGCGTCCTTTGTGGTCATCACACGGCCTGCCAGTACGGCAGCACGGTGCCGTCGGGGAGCTTTTCGAACGCGACGCGGACAGGCTGGTCGATGGCGACCTCGGCGGGGTCGATGCCACGCAGTTCACCGAGCATGCGCACACCCTCGTCGAGTTCGACCAGGGCGACCACGAAGGGCAGATCGCGACCGGGCACCTTGGGCGCGTGGTGCACGACGAAGCTGAACACCGTGCCGGTGCCCGCGGCGACCACGTAGTCGGTGGTCTCCGCTTTGTCCTGCCACAGCGCGGGGACGGGTGGGTGGCGCAGCGTGCCGTCGGGCAGACGCTGAAGGCGCAGCTCACCGATTTCGGTTCCCGCCCAGAAGAACTCGGTATCGCGCGAGATGACCGGGCTGACGCGACCAGCGGGTGCGATGCTGGGCGATGCCGACGTCTGCTCCGCTGTCGCAGCGGCGGCAGCCGGCACGAATTTCAGGATGCGGAACAGCATTTCGGTGACGACCTCGTCGCCGACCGACCAGGTGGTGGTGAAGGTCAGGAACCAGCCGTCGCCGAGCCCGGTTCGCTTGGGTCCCTTGAACTCCGAGAGCCTGCTGCTGACCGTCACCTCCTCCCCCGGCGTCAGGTAGCGGTGGTAGGTCTGCTCGCAGTTGGTGCCGACAACGGAGGTGTAACCCGCGTCGTCGAGCAGCTGGGTCGCCAGGCCGAGTGGGTCGTCGGCGGTGCGCACCCCGCGCAGGCCGTTCATCGTCCACACCTGCGCCATGGCGGGCGGGGCGACGATGCCGGGATGACCTGCCGCCTTCGCTGCCTCGGCGTCGACGTAGATCGGGTTGGTGTCCCCCAGTGCCTCGACCCAGTTGTGGATCATCGGCTGGTTCACCGGGTCACGACCGGCACGCGGCGCGGACTCACCCGCCGCCGACAATTTCGCCAGTGCTTCGGGAATGTCCTCGGGGGTGATGCTGTCCGGCACGCGCCGCTCCTTGTTCATCGGGGGACGCGCGGCAGATCGAGGCCCGCGGTGGCGACCAGTTCGCGCATGATCTCGTTGACGCCGCCACCGAAGGTGACGACGAGGTTCTGCTTGGTACGCCGGTCCAGCCAGCCGAGCAGTTCGGCGGTGCCGGGCTCGGCGGGGTCGCCGTAGCGGCCGATGATCTCCTCGACCACGCGACCCGCTTCCTGCAGCGATTCGGTGGAGAAGATCTTGGTCGCCGAGGCGTCGGCGATCACCGCGTTCTGTGCCGCGGAGGTGTCGGCGGCGGCGACCTGCCAGTTCAGCAACTCGTTGAGCCGCACCATGGTGCGCACCCGGCCGAGTGCGCGACGCACTTCCGGCTCGCCGAGCAGACCGTGCTCCGCCGACCAGTCGTGCAGGCGGTCGTAGAGCTGTTCGATCTTGCCGGACGGGCCGAGGCTGACGCGCTCGTGGTTGAGCTGGGTGGTGATCAGCCGCCAGCCGCGGTTCTCCTCGCCGACCAGCATCTCCGCGGGCACCCGCACGTCGTCGAAGTACGTGGCGTTGGTGTGGTGGGCGCCGTCGCAGGTGATGATCGGAGTCCAGGAGTAGCCGGGGTCCTTGGTATCGACGATCAGGATCGTGATGCCGCGGTGGCGGGACTCGACCGTGCCGGTGCGGCACGCCGTCCAGACGTAGTCGGCCTCGTGGGCGCCGGTGGTGAAGATCTTCTGCCCGTTGACGATCCAGTCACCGTCGCTGTCGCGGACCGCGGTGGTGCGCAGCGCGGCGAGGTCGGTGCCCGCCGACGGCTCGGAGTAACCGATGGCGAAATGGATGTCGCCGGACAGGATTCCGGGCAGGAACTTCTTCTTCTGCGCGTCGGTGCCGTACTTCTGCAAGGTCGGCCCCACGGTCAGCAGGGTGACCAGTGGCAGCGGGACATCCGCGCGGACAGCCTCGTTGAAGAAGATCTGCTGTTCCATCGGGCCGAAACCCTGGCCGCCGAACTCCTTGGGCCAGCCGACACCGAGCCAGCCGTCGCGGCCCATCCGGCGCACCACCTCGCGGTAGGTGTCGCCGTGCCGGTCCACCGCCATCGCCGCGGCCTCGGCCGGGCTGATGAGATCGGCGAAATAGGAACGCAATTCTTCGCGCAACCGCCGCTGTTCGGCGGTCAGATCGATGAACATCTTGCTCCCAGAAGGTCGAGCCGCAGACCCGCACCGCCGAGGAGCCGGGCGAGGTCTTTGGCCTGCGAGTAGTAGCGGTGCATCGGGTGGGTGATATCCACACCCAGTCCACCGTGCAGGTGGTGACATTTCTGCATGGCGCGCGGAACTTCGGCCGCGGCCCAGTAGGCGAGCACGTCGAGGTCCTCGTCGATGCGGTACTGGTGCTGGGGCGAGAGGTCCGGCTGCGCCAGTGCCCAGCACGCCGACTCCGCGGCCACGTGCAGCGTGCGCGAGACCACGTACAGGTCCGCGATCTGCTGCGCCACGGCCTGGAATTCGGCCAGCGGCCTGCCGAACTGCTCCCTGGTGCGCACGTGCTCGGCGGTGAGCGTGATCGCGCCCTTCAGCAGGCCGTCGGCGACCGCGCCGATACAGGCCAGTGCGTGGCGGTGCAGGACGGGCAGCGCGTCATCGGCCAGCAGTTGGTCGGCCGGGATCTCGACGTCGTCGAGGACCAGCGTCGCCTCCGGGATACCCGCCGACCCCGCCACCGGGATGATCTCGAGCCCCGGCGCGACCGAATCGACCAGTGCCACCCCGGCATCGGTGGGCACCAGAATCCACCGTGCCTGCTCGGCGTAGATCACGCCGGACTTGCGCCCGGTGATCCGCACCGTGTCGCCCGCGCGCACGGCCTTGGTGGTGGGCGCGGTGGTGAACGGCGCGCCCGGTTCGTTGAGCGCGGCGGTGAGCACGGTGCCCTTGCCGACCTCTGCGAGTACCCGTTCGGCCAGTTCGTCCGACAGCACACCGAGCAGCGGCAGCACACCGAACCCGAAGGTCGGCAGCGCCGGGACCGCCGCGGCGTCGGTGGCCAGCTCCATGAGCAGGGCCGATACCTCGAGCAGTCCCATACCGTCGCCGCCGAACCGTTCCGGCACCGGCACGGCCAGCAGACCGGAGTCGACCAGGCTCGGCCACAGGGCCATATCCCTGGCCGGCTCACGTTCGAGCAGGCTTACCACTACCTCGGCTACGGCGTCGGCGCTTTCGTCGCGGGTGAAATCCACGGCGTCCTCCCTCATCGAGCTAACTGTCCGCATCGCGCGGCAGGCCGAGAATCCGTTCGGCGGCCACGGTCAACAGGATCTGCTCGGTACCGCCCGCAATCGAGAGACACCGCGTAAGCAGGAATTCTTTCAGAGCATCACTGTCCAGGGAACCTTCTTGGCCGACAAGTTCCAGCGCGTATTCCGCCAGCTCCTGCCGATGCCGGACACCGACCAGTTTGCGAACACCGGCTTGGGCGCCCGCGTCGACGCCCGCCATTGTCGCTACCGCGATCCGCTGTTCCAGCAATGATCCAGCAACCGAAGACGTGATCAGCGCGCCGAAGCGGTCCTCACGCAGTTCCGTTCCCCATCCACCGACCGGGAAACGGTCGAGCAGGGCTTCGAGCGCGCCACCGATACCGCCGCCGCCCATGGCGACCCGTTCGGCCGACAGCGTGGTGCGCGCGATCTTCCAGCCGTTGTTCAGCGCGCCGACCAGGCAGTCGTCGGGCACGAACACGTCGTCGAGGAAGACCTCGCTGAACTTCTCCTCGCCGGTGATCTGCACCAGCGGCCGCACCTGCACGCCCGCGGCGCGCATATCGACGAGGAAGTAGCTGATGCCGCGATGCTTGGCCGCGGCCGGATCGGTGCGGGCCAGGCAGATGCCCCAGTTCGCGGTGGAGCCGAGCGAGGTCCACACCTTCTGGCCGCGCAGCACCCAGCCGCCGTCGACCTTCTCGGCGGTGGTGCGCAGGGCGGCCAGATCGGAACCCGCACCCGGCTCGCTGAACAGCTGGCACCAGATGACCTCGCCGTGCAGGGTCGGCCAGACGTAGCGTTCGATCTGCTCCTCGGTGCCGAAGCGCAACAGCGTCGGCACGGCCCAACCCGCGACGGCGAGGTCGGGGGTCGTCAGCTCGGCGCGACGGAGCTGTTCGGCGATCTGCAGGCAGGTCATCGGGTCGGCGGCACGGCCGTAGGGCCGCGGCCAATGCGGCATCACCATGCCCGCTTCCACCAGCGCGCGCGTCTGGTCGGCGGGCTCGAGCGCGGCGATCGCGGCGACCTCGTCCGCCAGCGCGGTGTCGACGGCGGCGTCACCGAGCACCCGCTCGGCGCCGGTGGTGCGGCGCCGACCGGCCCTGGTGAGCTCGGCGACCCGGGCGCGCCAGCGCGCCGAACCACCGAGGAGCTGGCGCAGCGAGCTCGCCCGGCGCAGGTAGAAGTGCGCGTCGTGTTCCCAGGTGAAGCCGATACCGCCGAGCACCTGGATGGCGTCCTTGGCGTTGTCGACGGCGGCATCGAGGGCCACCGAGGCGGCCACGGCCGCGGCGATCGGAAGCTCGTCGCCGCCCTCGTCGATCGCGGCGGCGGCGTCGGCGGCGACCGCGCGGATCAGCTCGGTGCGGCACAGCATCCAGGCGCACAGGTGCTTGATCGCCTGGAAGCTGCCGATCGGTTTACCGAATTGTTCACGCACACGGGCATATTCGACCGCGGTACGCAGGGTCCAACCGGCGATGCCCGCCAGTTCCGCTACCACGAGCGCTACGAAGAGGTCGGTGACATCAGCCGTCGGCGCGAAGCCGTGATCGGCCGGTACGGCCACCTCGGCGGCGCTGACCCGCGCCAGCGGCACGGTGTGGTCGCCGTGTGCCAGCGACGTCACCGTCACCGCTTCAGCGGGCAGCAGCAGCCATAGGGTGCCGTCGATGGTGTTGGCGGGCACGAGAACTCGGGTCAGCTCATCGGCGCCGTAGACGAAATCCCAAGTGCCGGAGACACTCCAGCCGGTATCGGTGGCGACCGCCTTCGCGGACTGCTCGTCGCCGGGCACCGCGACCGCGCACGGTGTGCCGTCGGCGAACGCTCCCTCGGTGATCAGCCCGGCCAGCGCGGTGGCCAGCACCGGACCGCCGACCAGGTCGTCGCCGGTCTGCTCGAGCATGACCGCCAGGTCGGCGACCGTGCCGCCGAGACCGCCATTGTCCTCGGGCAGCGCGACCTCGAACAGCCCGAACTCGCTCAGCCCGGTCCAGTACCCGCGCCAGGCGGCCGAGCCGCCGGTCCGCATTGTTTCAATCGGCGCGACCGTGCTCGCCCAGCCCCGCAGCGACGCCGCGACGGCTTTGTGCTCGTCAGTGGTGGCGATGGTCACAAGAAGATCCGCCCTTCCGGCGTGGTTCACACTTCTAGAACATGTTCTAATATCTAAGCCGGGTATAAGTCAAGAGACCTACACTCGCACTAAGCTCCGGGCACGGCTCGGCCGATGAATTGCCACTGAAGCGAAAGGGTTTCCACGATGGACAGTCCCGCACCAACGCCCACCGTGACGACGCTGTCCGAGGACGAGCTCAGCTCCAGCGCACAGCGCGACCGGCGCAAGCGCATCCTCGACGCGACCCTCGCGCTCGCCTCCAAGGGCGGCTACGACGCCGTGCAGATGCGCGCGGTCGCCGAGCGCGCCGACGTGGCCGTCGGCACGCTGTACCGCTACTTCCCGTCCAAGGTTCACCTGCTCGTTTCGGCGCTGGCCAGGGAATTCGAGATGTTCGAAGGCAAGCGCAAACCACTACCCGACGGCGACGGCCCGTCCGAGCGCATGCACACCCTGCTCACCCAGATCACCCGGATGATGCAGCGCGACCCGCTACTCACCGAGGCGATGACGCGCGCGTTCATGTTCGCCGACGCCTCGGCCGCCGCGGAAGTGGATCGGGTGGGCAAGGTGATGGACCGGGTCTTCGCCCGCGCGATGAGCGACGGCGAACCCGATGACCGTCAGCTCGCCATCGCCCGCGTCATCTCCGATGTGTGGCTGTCGAACCTGGTGGCCTGGCTCACCCGGCGCGCGTCCGCGACCGATGTCACGGAACGGCTCGAGCTCACGGTCGACCTGTTGCTGGGCGATCGCGGATAACCCAGCAACCCGGCAAAGCTCACTACCGCAACATCACAAATCGCCCATCGCTGTTGACACCCGTCGGCTGTGCGCCTTCCAGTAGGAAGATGCATAGCCGACACCGCATATGCGAAACAGCGCATCTACCGGGAGCGCGTGCCTCGCCGCGCCCTCATGTGCCCGGTGAGCTCGACGAATCCGGCAGACGGTGGTGGGCCGCCGGTACGAAATTTGCCGTAAGGTCGCGAGCAAACGACCGGGGGTCGTGCGCACAACCCGCCGCGCCGCTCGCGCGGCAAAATTGACGCAGTATTGTTTTTCGCGCCCCCTGATCAACTCCTCCCATCACTAGGTTGGATGCGTGAGCGCACAGGAACTGCCCTTGGATGTCCGCCGTGCACTGGCGTCGGTTGCGCGCGTGCCACGGCTCTTGGTTGCCTCGGACTACGACGGGACCATCGCCCCGATCGTGTCCGACCCGTCGAAAGCGTTTCCCCAGCGGGAATCGGTGAGCGCGCTACGCGCGCTGGCGGGGTTGTCGAACACTACTGCGGCAGTGATTTCCGGTAGAGCGCTCCGAGACCTGGCGGCACTGTCGCGCCTGCCGGTCGAGGTGCAGCTGATCGGTAGTCACGGCTCGGAGTTCGACGTCGGCTTCGTGCACGCGATCGACAACGACGCCAAACAGCTACTGACAGAGATCAATTCCGCGTTCTCGAAGATCTCCGCCGAGAACCCGGGCGTGACCGTCGAGATGAAGCCGGCCAGCGCCGCGCTGCACGTGCGCAACGCCAGCCCCGAAATCGGCAGGCGCGCACTGACTTCCGTTCGCCAAGGCCCGGCCTGCTGGGTGGGCGTGCAGGTGACCGAAGGCAAGGCGGTGATCGAGCTCGCGGTGATCCCCACCGACAAGGGCACCGCGCTCGACACCATCCGCCATCAGGAAAGCGCTTCCGCCGCAGTGTTCTTCGGCGACGACGTGACCGACGAGAAGGCGTTCCGGGTGCTCTCGGGACCGGATGTCGGGATCAAGGTCGGCGAGGGCGAGAGCATCGCCAAGTTGCATGTGAACTCCACCGAGGAGGTGGCGCGCGCGCTGGCGTTCCTCGTCGAGGAGCGGCGCACCTGGCTGGCCGGGGCGAGCGCCCCCCGGATCGAGCGGCTGAGCATGCTGGCCAGCCCGCGCTCGGTCGCGCTGCTCACCCCCGACGCGACGGTCACCTGGCTCTGCCACCCCGAACCGGATTCGGCGGCGGTGTTCGCGCATCTGCTCGGCGGCGCGGCGGCCGGACACTTCACGGTGGCGCCGGAGCGGCCGAGCCTGCCGCTGTCGCAGCGGTATGTGGACGGCACGATGACGGTCGAAACCCGGTGGGCCAGTTTGCAAGTGGCCGACTACCTGCCGCACGACGTGGCTCCCGATCGCACCGATCTGACCAGGGTGATCACCGGCGCCGCGAAGGCCGTGGTCACCTTCGCGCCACAACCGGAGTTCGGCCAGGTGCCGGTGCGAATGCAGGTCGTACGCAGCGGAATCCAGGTCAGCGGCACCAATGATCCGATGGTGCTTCGCTCCCCCGGTGTGGAGTGGGAGATCCTGTCCGACGGCACAAACGAGCAGGCGCGCGCGGTGGTCGACCCGTCGCTCGGGCCGGTCGTGCTCGAATTGCGGTGCGGAACCGCGGATCTCGCGCCTTCGATGACGCCCGAGCCGCAGCGCCGCCAGCTCGCCGAGCAGTACTGGTCGCAGTGGGCCTCGGAATTGCTGCTGCCGCCGCTCAAGCCGGATCTGATGAAGCGTTCGGCGCTCACCCTGCGCGGGCTGGTCCATCGCCCGTCGGGCTCGATCCTGGCCGCGGCCACCACCTCGCTGCCCGAGGACATCGGCGGCGTGCGCAACTGGGACTACCGCTACTGCTGGCTGCGTGACGCGTCGCTGACCGCGCAGGCACTGGTGACCCTGGGCTCGCTGACCGAGGCCGAGGAGTTCCTCGGCTGGGTACACAAGGTGCTCGACACCCTGCCGGGACCGGAGCGCCTGCACCCGCTGTACACGATCTACGGCGAGACCCTGCCGCCCGAGGCCGTGATCGACGCGCTGCCCGGTTATGCCGGATCGCGGCCGGTGCGAGTGGGCAACGCGGCCAACATGCAGGTGCAGCTCGACGTGTTCGGGCCGATCGTCGACCTGATCACCTCGATGTCACACGAACGCGAGCGCCAGGGCATCACCGCACCGGCCAAGGCCCTGCCGGATGCCGACTGGGAACTGGTGCACGCGATGGTGTCGGCGGTGCAGCGCCGCTGGACCGAACCCGACCACGGCATCTGGGAGATCCGCGGCAACCCGCGCCACCACGTGTACTCGAAGGTGATGGGCTGGCTCACCATCGACCGCGCCCTGACCCTGGCGGACCGCTTCGACCGCCCCGCCGATCCCGACTGGGTGAGCTTGCGCGACACGATCGCCGACGAGGTGAAGGCGAAGGGCTGGAACGACGAGGTCCAGTCCTACACCGCCGCCTACGACGGCACCGACCTGGACGCGGCCACCCTGCACATCGGCCTGAGCGGCCTGATCGATCCCGCCGACCCGCGCTTCGCCGCGACGGTGGTGGCCACCGAGGCCGAACTGCGCAGCGGCGCCACGGTGTACCGGTACCACCACGACGACGGGCTGCCCGGCGGCGAGGGTGGCTTCCACCTGTGTGCCGCCTGGCTGGTAGAGGCGTACCTGCTGATCGGCAGGCGCTCCGACGCCGAGGCACTGTTCGCCCAGCTGGTCGCCGCCGCGGGACCCACCGGCCTGCTCAGCGAGGAATACGACCCGGTCGCCGAGCGTTCCCTCGGTAACCACCCCCAGGCGTACAGCCACCTGGGGCTACTGCGCTGCGCCCAACTGCTCAGCCAGCCGGTCAACGCCCTGGTCTGACAACGCTCGACAAAGCCGGGTTCGAATTTCGAGCCCGGCTTTTCGATGCGGTTCGTACTGGGTATTCGTAGCTGCTAATCTAAAACGGTAACGATTTCCATTACGATCTAGAGCTTGCTCGCCAGGAGTGCCGCGTGAACCCTCGATTCGCCCGCTTGTTCGCCGGTCTCACGGCGGGGGTGGCGGCCGTGGTCGTCCTCAGCGCCTGCGGTACCAGCTCCAGCGATTCCGATACCCCCCAGATCGTCGCCTCCACCAATGTGTGGGGTTCGGTGGCGTCTGCCGTTGCCGGGCCGGATGCCCAGGTGACCTCGATCATCAGCGACCCCGCCGCCGATCCGCATTCGTTCGAGACCTCGGCCACCGACACCGCCAAGATCAGTGACGCGGATCTCGTCGTGTTCAACGGTGGGCACTACGACGAGTTCATCGAGAAGGCCATCTCGGGCAAGGACAAGCGGACCGTCGAGGCGTTCGAGCAGCGCGCGGACAAGAACGACGACAACGAGCACGTCTGGTACGACGTGAGCACCGTCGCCGCCGTCGCCGATCGGATCGCGGCCGAGCTCGGCCAGGTCGACGCCGCGCACGCCGACGCCTACACCGAGCGCGCGGTCGCCTTCAAGAATCAGCTGATCGGCGTCAGCACCATCACCGGCACCATCGCCACCCAGACACCGAACGCGCCGGTCGCCCAGTCCGAGCCGCTCGCGCACTACCTGCTCACGGCCGCGACCGCGCAGGACAAGACCCCGCACGAGTTCCAGGAAGCGATCGAGCAGGAGACCGACCCGGCCCCGGCCGCCGTCGCCGCCACCCGCGACCTGATCACCGGCAAGCAGGTCAAGGCACTGATCTACAACACTCAGACCGAGGACAAGATCACCCAGGACCTGCGGGCCACCGCGCAGTCCGCGGGCATCGCCGTGGTCGAGGTCACCGAAACCCTGCCTGCCGGAATGGATTACATCCAGTGGCAGACCGCCAACGCCAAGGCGCTCGCCGCGGCCCTGCGCTGAGGAGCCCCATGACCGAGGCAACCGCACTGTCGGACACCACCGCCGCACCGGACATCGAGACCGCCGACGCGGCGATCCGGCTGCGCGGGGCCACCATGGCCTTCGGCGACCGCACCCTCTGGCGCGACCTCGACCTCGACGTGCGGCCGGGTGAGTTCATCGCCGTCCTCGGACCCAACGGCTCGGGCAAGACCTCGCTGCTGCGCGCCCTGCTCGGCACCCTCGACCTGAGCTCGGGCAGCGCGGAGATCGCCGGCAGGCGAGCCGGGGTGGGCAATCCGGGCATCGGCTACATCCCGCAGCAGAAGACCATCGACGCCGGTGTGCAACTGCGCGGCGTCGACCTGGTCGGCCTCGGCGTGGACGGGCATCGGTGGGGGCTCGGGTGGCGCGGTCGTCGCAGCCGGGCAGCGAAGGTCGAGCGGGCCATCGCCGCGGTGGGCGCCGGGTCGTTCGCGCACGCGTCGCTGGAGACGATGTCCGGTGGGGAGCAGCAGCGGTTGCGGGTCGCGCAGGCCCTGGTCGGCGACCCGTCGGTACTGCTGTGCGACGAACCGCTGCTGAGCCTGGATATGGCGAACCAGCGCCTGGTCGCCGAGCTGGTCGACCGGCGCCGCCGCGAACACGACACCGCGGTGCTGTTCGTGACCCACGAGATCAACCCGATCCTGCCGCTGGTGGACCGGGTGCTGTACCTGGTGGACGGTGGCTTCCGGATCGGTACGCCCGATGAGGTGATGACCTCGCAGACGCTGTCGGAGCTCTACCGCACCGAGGTCGAGGTGCTGCGGGTACGCGGCCGCCTGGTGGTCGTCGGAACCGGCGACGATATGGACGCCCTCGGCGGTACCGCCTGATGGAAAAGCTCACCAAGGTGTTCCAGCAGATGTTCGACTTCACCACCACCGCGAACCTGCTGGGTTACGACTTCGTGCAGCAGGCGCTGTTGGCGAGTGCCCTGCTCGGGTTGCTGGCCGGGTTGATCGGACCGCTGATCGTCGCCCGGCAGATGTCGTTCGCCGTGCACGGCACCAGCGAGCTCTCGCTCACCGGCGCGTCGGCGGCGCTGCTCGTCGGGGTCGGGGTCGGATTCGGGGCGATCGCCGGTTCGGTGGTCGCGGCCGTGCTGTTCGGGTGGCTGGGTTCTCGTGCGCGCGAACGTGATTCGGTGATCGCGGTGGTGCTGTCGTTCGGGCTCGGGTTGTCGGTGCTGTTCCTGTGGCTCGCGCCGGAGCGGGCCGGGTCGAAGTTCTCCCTGCTCACCGGGCAGGTCGCCGGGGTCGGCTACGACGGGCTCGCACTGCTGGTCACCTGCACCGCGGGCGTGCTCGCCGTGCTGGCCGTGGTGTATCGGCCGCTGTTGTTCGCCAGCTCCGATCCCGAGGTCGCGATCGCGCGCGGGGTGCCGGTGCGGGCGCTGTCGGTGGTGTTCGCGGTACTGCTCGGCATCACCGCCGCGTTCGGCGTGCAGATCGTCGGCGCGCTGCTGGTGCTCGCCTTGCTGATCACCCCGGCCGCCGCGGCCGCGCAGGTGACCTCGAGCCCGATGCGGGCGACCGTGCTGTCGGTGATCTTCGCCGAGGTCGCCGCGGTCGGCGGGCTGCTGCTGTCGCTCGCCCCCGGTGTTCCGGTGTCGACCTTCGTCACCGCGATCTCGTTCGGCATCTACCTGGTGTGCCGGGTCGTCGGACATCGCAATCGGCAACTCGCGCACGCGCGCTGAACCCGCGCCGGATCCCGCTCCGATGCCCGAACGGCCGCGAACCACGGAGGTCGGCGCGCAGAATGGCCAGCATGATCGACTTCACCGTTCCGGATGATCTGGCCGCACTGCGAGATCGGGTTCGCGCCTTCGTCGTCGAGCAGATCGTGCCGTTCGAGCGCGATCCCCGGCTCACCGCGCACGGCCCCAACGACGACCTGCGGGCCGAACTCGTCGAACTGGCCCGCGCCGAGAAGCTGCTGACCGTGCAGGCGCCGGTGGAACACGGCGGGCTCGGACTCAGCCACGTCGAGCAGGCGCTGGTGTACGAGGCGGCGGGGTGGTCCACGCTCGGACCGGTCGCCATGAACTGCGCCGCGCCCGACGAGGGGAACATGTTCCTGCTCGGCAAAGTCGCCGACCCGGAGCAGGTCGACCAGTATCTGATGCCGGTGATTCGTGGTGAACAGCGCTCGGTGTTCGCGATGACCGAGCCCGGCGGGGCCGGGTCGGATCCCGGGCAGCTCAGCACGGAGGCGGTGTTCGACGGCGAGAATTTCGTGATCAACGGCCTCAAGTGGCTGATCACCGGCGCCGACGGCGCCAAGACCTGGATCATCATGGCCCTGCTCGCCGAGAACCCCCACCTGCCCGCCGGGCCGACCCTGTTCCTCGCCGACGGTGACGCGCCGGGCATCGTGATCGAGCGGATCATGAACACGATGGACCGCAACTACGTCGGCGGGCACGCGGTCGTCCGGTTCGACAATCTCACGCTGCCGCCGACGGCCGTGCTCGGTCGCACCGGACAAGCCCTGCGGTACGCGCAATTACGGCTCGCCCCCGCTCGGCTCACACACTGCATGCGCTGGCTCGGCGCGGCGGCCCGCGCCCAGTCCATCGCGCTGGACTACGCGCGTACGCGCACCGCGTTCGGCAAGCCGATCGGCGAACACGAGGGCGTGTCGTTCATGCTCGCCGACAACGAGGTGGCGCTGCACCAGTGCAGGCTGACGATTTGGCACGCCTGCTGGCTGATGGATCAGGGACAGCAGGCCAGACACGAATCGTCGATGGCCAAGTCGTATGTGTCCGAGGAGCTGTTCAAGGTCACCGATCGCTGTGTGCAGGTGCTCGGCGGGATCGGGATCAGCGACGAGACGGTGGTGGAGATGTTGTTCCGGGACATGCGCGCGTTCCGTCTTTACGATGGCCCGACGGAAGTGCACAAGTACGCGATCGGCAGACACTTGCTGGCCGGTCGCTAGTACGATTCCATCCCATGAGTTCGGAATTGCTCGTCGATGTCGAAGGCGGCGTCGCGCTACTGACGCTCAACCGGCCAGCCAAGCAGAACGCCGTCACCCCGACGATGGCGGCCGAGCTGAGCGCCGCCCTTCGCCGGTGCGATACCGAGGACGCGATCCGCGCCGTCGTGATCACCGGCACCCCGCCGGCGTTCTGCGCCGGCGCCGACCTGGCCGCACGCGGAGGAGACGTGAGCGCCACGCTCGATCCGCCCCCCTGGCAGGTCCGTAAACCGGTGATCGCCGCGGTGAACGGGCATGCGGTCGGTATCGGGCTGGCGCTGGCGCTGCAGTGCGACCTGCGCTATTTCGCTCGCGACGCGGTGTACGGGCTGAACCAGGTGCGTCGCGGGGTGCTCGCCGACGGGTTCGCGCACTGGACGGTGCCGCGCCTGGCCGGCCTGGCCAACGCCGCCGACATCATGCTCACCGGGCGCACCTTCGACGGTGACGAAGCCAAGTCACTCGGACTGGCCAATGCCGCACTGCCCGCCGACGAGGTGCTGATGACCGCGATGGCGGTGGCCCACGACATCGCCACCGGGACCGCTCCCCTGCCGGTCGCGCTCACCAAGCGGCTCATCTGGGAAAGCCTCGGCATGACGCCCGCGGTGGTCGGGCAGCTCGAATCCGAGCTCAACGCGCAGGTTGCCAAGAGTGTCGACGGTGGCGAGGCGATGGTGGCGTTCAAGGAGCGCCGCCCGCCGAACTGGACCGGCAGCGTCAGCGGCGAATGGCCCGCCTGGGACGCGCCCGGCGTGCGCCCGAGCCTGGACTGAGCCTCAGAAGTTCCCGTTGCAGGACCCGGCCAGGTACAGCATCGCGAACAGCAGCATGCAGATGGTGCCGAAGATACCCGCGATATAGCCGATCAACACCTGAGACCGGCCGCTGAGCGCACCGTAGGACGCGTCGATGTCGTTGAGTGCCCGCTTGCCGAGCACCCACGCGATCGGCCCGAAGATCCCACAGCAGAACGGGCTGAGCAGCCCGAGCACAAGGATCAGGTTGGCCTGCGGGTGCTCGACCGTTTCGCCGATCGGCTGATTAGGGATCGCCACAGCACGAATTGTACGGTGACAGAGCAGTTTTGCCCGTCAACCGCGCGGACTCAGCCCAGACGGCGCTGCCTGGCGATGTCGGCGAGGACGACGCCCGCGGCAACCGAGGCGTTGAGCGACTCGACCGGGCCCGCCATCGGGATGCTCAGGATCGAGTCGCAGTTCTCGCGCACCAGACGCGACAGGCCCTTGCCCTCCGAACCCACGACCACGACCGTAGGGACACTGCCGTCGAAGTTGTCGAGGGTGGTGTCGCCGTCGGCGTCGAGGCCGATGACCTGGATGCCCTGCGAGGCCCAATCCTTCAGTGTGCGAGTCAGATTGGTGGCCCTGGCGACGGGAAGGCGGGCAGCCGCACCCGCACTGGTACGCCACGCCACGGCGGTGACGCTGGCACTGCGACGCTGCGGGATCACCACGCCCTGACCGCCGAACGCGGCCACCGAGCGAATGACGGCACCGAGGTTGCGCGGGTCGGTGATGTTGTCGAGCGCGACCAGCAGGGCGGGCTCGGCGGTGGACTTCACCCGGTCCATCAGATCGTCGGGATGGGCGTAGCGGTAGGGCGGCACCTGCAGAGCCACGCCCTGGTGCATTCCGTTGGCGCTCAGCCGGTCCAGATCGGTGCGGGGCACCTCGAGAATGGAGATGCCCATGTCGGCGGCGCGCTGCACGCTCTCCGAGAGCCGGTCGTCGTTCTCGGTGCCGACCGCCACGTACAGGGCGGTCGCCGGCACGTCGGCGCGCAGACACTCGAGCACGGGGTTGCGGCCGAGCACCAACTCGGGACCCTCGTCGGACTTGCGTCCCGCGCGCGGGACGCCGGACTTTCCGGTCGGACGAGCCTGTGCCGCATTGGCTTTGGCCGCCGCTCTGGCCCGCTTGGCGGCGGGGTGCTTGGTGCGCTCGGACGCGGGCGGGGTCGCGCCCCTCCCCTCGAGACCGCGGCGATGCTTCCCGCCGGAACCGGCGACGGCGCCCTTCTTGGTGCCGCTCTTCCTGACTGCTCCGCGTCGCTGTGAATTGCCTGCCATCAGTTCGCCTTTCCGCTCGATGCGCCCAGCGACCATTCCGGCCCCTGCGGGGTATCGGTTACCTCGATACCCGCGGCGATGAGCCGATCCCGTGCGGCATCGGCTTCTGCCCAGTTCTTGTCGGCCCGCGCGTTCGCGCGGCGATCCAGCTCCGTGCGGACGAGCACGTCGAGCGCGTCGATCGCCGCCGAATTGTCGGCGGGGGTGTACCACTGTTCGTCGAGCGGGTCGACGCCGAGAATTCCCAGCATCGCCCGCACCTGACCGGCCAGTTCGACCGCGGTCTCCACCGCACCCGCTTCCAGCGCGCGATTGCCTTCGTGCACCACGTGGTGAATTTCGGCCAGCGCCTTCGGGACTGCCAGATCGTCGTCGATCGCGGCGGCGAATCCGTCGGTCCATTTACCGACGGGCACTTCGCCCGCTCGGTCCAGCACTCGCTGCACGAAGGCTTCGATGCGCTGATAGGAGGCGACCGCGTCGTCGAGTGCCTTGTCGGAGTATTCGAGCATCGAGCGGTAATGCGCGCTGCCCAAGTAGAAACGTAATTCTACCGGGCGCACCCGGGTGAGGACATTCGGCACCGAGAGCACGTTGCCGAGTGACTTCGACATTTTCTCCCCGCCCATCGTCACCCAGCCGTTGTGCAGCCAGTAACGCGCGAAACCGTCGCCCGCGGCTTTGGACTGGGCGATCTCGTTCTCGTGGTGCGGGAAAATCAAATCCATTCCACCGCAGTGGATATCGAATTCCGCGCCGAGATAGAACTCGGCCATCGCGGAGCATTCCAGGTGCCAGCCGGGGCGACCGGGACCCCACGGCGACGGCCAGCTCGGCTCGCCGGGCTTGGCGGCCTTCCACAGCGTGAAGTCGCGGGGGTCGCGCTTGCCGCGGGTCGGGGTCTCGCCCTGGTGCACGTCGTCGAGTTTGTGGCCCGACAGCTCACCGTAATTCGGCCAACTCACCACATCGAAATAGACATCGCCGTCGGCGGCATAGGCGTGGCCGCGCTCGATCAGGCGCTGCATCAGATCGATCATCTGGGTGATGTGACCGGTGGCGCGCGGTTCGGCCGACGGCGGCAGCACGCCGAGGGTCTCGTAGGCCTTGTCGAACGCGCGCTCGTGGGTCGCCGCCCATTCCCACCACGGCCTGCCCGCTTCGGCGGCCTTGTTCAGGATCTTGTCGTCGATATCGGTGACATTGCGGATGAACTGCACGTCGTAGTCGTGCGCGAGCAACCAGCGGCGCAGCACGTCGAAGGCGACGCCACTGCGCACATGACCGATATGGGGTTGCCCCTGCACAGTGGCCCCACACAGATACACCGAGGCACGGCCGGGGACCAGCGGGGTGAATTCCCGCATGGTCCGCGTGTCGGTGTCAAAAAGGCGCAAGGTCACGGCATTCGATCCTAGTCGGTGGGATTGGGGTGGGGTTGACCGGCCGGTTCGTGGCGCCGTAGTGAACGGAACGGCTGATCGAATCGGCGAAAAGCAATGCGCGGAAAGAAAGGTTCAGTGGCCCGTAGGGGCTACGAACACGCCGCGATCAGACAGGTGGCGATAGCGGCGATACCCTCGCCGCGACCGGTCAGACCGAGACCGTCCGTCGTGGTGCCCGACACCGACACGGGGGCGTCGAGGAGTTCGCCGAGCACTTTCTGCGCTTCGGCGCGGCGGGGGCCGATCTTCGGGCGATTACCGATGACCTGCACCGCGGCGTTCACGATCTCGAAGCCTTCGTCGGCCAGCAGCCTGCGGACCTCGGTGAGCATGGCGGCCCCGGTGACACCGGCCCATTCGGGGCGGCCTACGCCGAAGACAGCGCCCACGTCGCCGAGGCCGGCGGCGGAGAGCAGGGCATCGCAGAGCGCGTGGGCGGCGACGTCACCGTCGGAGTGGCCCGCGCAGCCGTCGGCATCCGGGAACAGCAGACCGGCCATCCAGCAGGGCCGTCCCGGCTCGATGGGGTGCACGTCGCTGCCGATACCGACTCTCATCGGGCAACCGCCTGCTCGACGCCGGGACGCCCGACGGCAGGCGAACGACCGCCGTCAGCCAGCAGCGCCTCGGCCAGGCGTAGGTCGAGGGGGGTGGTGATCTTGAATGCCAATGGGTCACCGGGGACCGTGTGCACGGCGACACCGAGGCGTTCGACCAGGCCGGCGTCGTCGGTGGCGCCATCGTCGGTGGCGTAGGCGCGGCGGAGCAGGTCGGCGGCGAAGCCCTGGGGGGTTTGGATGGCGCGCAGGTGGGCGCGATCGGGGGTCCCGGTGACGATGCCCGCGTCGTCGACCGACTTCACGGTGTCCACGACGGGCAACGCGGGTACCACGGCCTGGCTGCCCGCCTGGAGCTCGGCGGCCACCCGTGCGATCAGTTCCGGTGGTGTGAGCGCTCGTGCGGCATCGTGCACGAGATAGCACGCGGCGTCGGGCGCGGCGGCGATGCCCGCGCGCACCGAATCGGTGCGCTCGGCGCCGCCCACCACCACCTGCACCGGCACAGGGGGCATCGAACCGCCGGTCAGCGAGGTGGTGGTGGACAGCAGCGCGGATGCGGCCTCGACCAGCTCGGCGGGCACGACCACGACAACCCGGTGCACCGCACCGGACGCGATCAGACCGTCGACGGCCAACCGGACCATAGGTGTGCCGCCGACCGCGACGAACGCCTTCGGGGTGGGTTCACCCAGGCGCACGCCACGACCGGCGGCAGGGACCAGTGCTACGACAGGTCGCACTTGTTTGTTTGTTTCTAGGAAGCCGCGGCGAGAACCTCGTCGAGCAGCGATTCGGCCTTGCCGTCGTCGGTGCCCTCGGCGAGCGCGAGCTCACCGACGAGGATCTGACGGGCCTTGGCGAGCATCCGCTTCTCACCGGCGGACAGGCCGCGGTCCTGCTCACGACGCCACAGGTCACGCACCACTTCGGCCACCTTGTTCACATCGCCGGAGGCGAGTTTCTCGAGGTTGGCCTTGTAACGGCGGGACCAGTTGGTCGGCTCCTCCGTGTGTGGCGCGCGCAGCACCTGGAAGACGCGGTCGAGACCTTCTTGGCCGACGACGTCACGGACGCCGACGTATTCAGCGTTCTCTGCGGGAACCCGAACGGTCAGGTCGCCTTGCGCAACCTTCAGGACCAGATACTCTTTCTGCACACCCTTGATGGTGCGGGTCTCGATTGCTTCGATCAGCGCCGCTCCGTGGTGGGGGTAAACGACGGTGTCTCCGACCTTAAAAATCATGTGTCCCGTGCCCCTTTCGATGTTCACAGTTTAACATGCGACTCGATAACGGCGCGATCAACTGTGCAGGTCAGGGCCACAACGAGGCCATCGCAGGGGTTGACAATACAGAATTGTTGTGCATTGTGTTGTGGCAGAACGGGTTAACCACCAGCACAGCGACAGGTTATCGCACAGCGCGATCCCGGCATCGATCCGGCAAACCCCCTCGAGACACCGAACTGTTACTTCCGCACCCGCGCGTCGCGAGCCCGAACGTCACCCGCGCGAAGTGAACTACTACGCTGCCTAGTTACTACCCTCCGATCCCCGTGTGGACGGAGTGAGCCCGGTCGACATGGAGGACAAACCGTGACTGCCCTGAAAGCTGTGACCGCCCACTCGGCGCGACGTCGCATGGTGACGGTTGCCGCGCTCGCCGCTGCCGCGGGCATCGCCCTGACCGGCTGCAGTGCCGGCCAGCACACCCAGACCTCGACGCAGGCCGCCGCGATCAACGGCAACCACGCCAACGTCGGCGCCATCGCCCTGCGCAACGTGCACATCGTGTATCCGGAGGCCGCCGCCGAGCACGACAAGGGCGGCAAGGCGGTGATCGCGCTGTCGATCATCAACAACAGCGAGACCGTCACCGACGAGCTGACCAGCGTGAGCACCGACCTGGGCCAGGTCAAGATCACCGGAGCCGCGGGCGACCCCAAGTTCGTGCTGAAGCCGCAGCAGACCGTGGTCGTGGGACCGGGTGAGACCAAGCCCGCCGCGGCCGACGATCACCACGGCACCACCTCGGCGGCGCCGACCACCACCGGGGCCGCGCCGACCGGCGCCGCGGGTATCGACATCCCCTCGAACGACCCGGTGAAGACCCCGGCCACGATCGAGATCACGGGCCTGTCCAAGGACATCGTCCCCGGCCTGACCTACAACGTCACCTTCAACTTCAAGGACGCGGGCACCGTGCAGGTGTCGGTCCCGGTCGATGCCGCGGCCGTCCCGCGCATCGAGAACGAGAAGTCCGGCCCGGCGCCCGAGGGCGCGGGCGGTCACTGACACCAGCCGTGAGGAAGAGCCGTCGCGAACTTCGCGGCGGCTCTTCCTTTTTGTGTCGGTCGGGGTCCGTAGGGTGCGCGTGTGGCCAAGACCAAAGCAGTCTTCCGGTGCTCCGCGTGCACGCACGAGGTGTCCAAGTGGGTGGGTAAGTGCCCTGATTGCGGTGCCTGGGGAACGGTGAACGAGGTGGCCGTTTCGGCGTCCACCGCTGCTCCAGGGCGGCGAGCGATGCTGCCGAGTACCGCGGCGGCGCCGCTGTCGCAGATCGACGCCAAGGTCACGCAGGCGCGGTCGACGGGGGTGAGCGAGCTCGATCGGGTCCTCGGGGGCGGGGTGGTGCCGGGGTCGGTGGTGCTGCTGTCCGGCGAGCCGGGAGTCGGCAAGTCGACGCTGCTGCTCGAGGTCGCGTTCCGGTGGGCGGCGGCGCGCGAAGAGACCGCGCTGTACGTGACCGCCGAGGAGTCCGCCGGGCAGGTGCGGCTGCGGGCCGATCGCACGGGCGCGGTGCACGACCGGGTGTACCTGGCGGCCGAATCGGATCTGTCGATCGTGCTCGGGCATGTGGAGCAGGTGCGGCCGTCGCTGCTGGTCGTCGACTCCGTGCAGACCATGCTGGCACCGGAGGTGGACGGGGTGATCGGCGGTGTCACCCAGGTGCGCGCGGTCACCGCGGCGCTGACCTCGCTGGCCAAGGCGACCGGAATCGCGGTGCTGCTGGTCGGCCACGTCACCAAGGACGGCAACGTGGCCGGCCCGCGCACGCTCGAACACCTGGTGGACGTGGTGCTGCAGTTCGAGGGCGACAAGAATTCGTCGCTGCGCATGGTTCGCGGCATCAAGAACCGGTTCGGCAGCGCCGACGAGGTGGGCTGCTTCGAACTGCACGACGACGGCATCGCCTGCGTCGACGATCCGTCCGGGTTGTTCCTGCACCATCGCACCGACACCGTCCCCGGTACGGCGGTGACCGTCGCGATGGACGGCAAACGGCCGCTGGTGGCCGAGGTGCAGGGGCTGACCGTCAAGACCGAGATCCCGCAGCCACGCCGGGCGGTGAGCGGGCTGGACTACAACCGCGTCGCCATGGTGCTGGCGGTATTGCAGAGCCGAGGCCGGGTATTTCTCGGCAAGCACGATGTGTACGCGGCGACCGTCGGCGGGATGCGCCTGCTCGAGCCGACCGCCGACCTGGCCATCGCCTTGGCCATCGCCTCCGCCGAGGCCGACATCGCCCTGCCCGCGGGGTGGGTGATCCTCGGCGAGGTCGGGCTGGCGGGTGAGGTTCGCAAGGTCACCGGGCTCGGCAGACGCCTGGCCGAAGCCGAACGGCTGGGGTTCACCACCGCGCTCGTTCCGCCCGGTTCGGAGAAAACCAAGACCGGCACGATGCGTATCCACGAGGTCGGGGATCTCCGATCGGCACTGCGATTGGCCGAACTCCGCAAATCCCGCGCACCCCGCGAAGTGGTGGCGGTGGAATAACTGCGGCAATCACCTGATTCAACGCCGGTTCGCCAATGCCGCGCCAATATCCATTGACGGCACCGCCGATCTTGCGAACGCTGCAAATCAACCCATCTTGAACATGTGACCTATGGCGCACCCGCACAATGCCCCCGGCATGCGGGAGCGCGGCGTCAAGAGGCGAGGTTGAACGGCTCCGCGGCGCTGCGAACGGCACCGAGCTGGGCTACGACCATGTACGCACCCGCGGGCACCTGGAGGCGGTCACCCGCGCACTGCGGCTGCGAGGTGGTGCCGAACCAGGTGCCCTTGTACGAGAGTTGTTCACCGGCCTTGAGCGTCTTCATCTCCGCCGGATCGTCCTGGTTGCAGTCGTTGCTCGCCCAGAGCCTGCGCTGGCCGTCGAGGGTGTAGACGAGGAACTGTGGGCCCGCGCCGAGGTCACGCGAGCAGGCCGCGGACGAGATGTTGGTGATCACTGTGCCGAACGCGGGCTGGTCGCCGACCCGATAGGTCGGCTGGCCGACCGTCACCTTCAGCGCCAGCGACTGATCCGGGCACGGCTGTGCCGCGGGCTGATCGGCGGCGGTCGTCGTCGCGCTGGGCGTGACCGACCCACTGATGGGCGTGGCCGACGCACTACTCGACGACGCACTACTCGACGCCGAGCTCGTCTCGGACGCGCTCGACTCCGCCGACGTGGTCGTGCTCGCGGCCGCGTTGTCGGCGCCGGACGAGTCCCCACCGCGCGCGACCATGGTGACGAGCCAGATCACGATCGCGAGCGCGACGACGATGACGCCGATCGCGAGTGCACGGCGGCGCCAGTAGATCTCCGGTGACAGCGGTCCATTCGGTTCCAGCACGCCTCAACGGTAAGCGCAGCGCGCAGGGGCGCGCTCGATGACCTCGGCGTGTCGGGGGCCGAACCGGGGAGAAGCCGGCGGTTCAGACCACCTCGCCGATATTGCCGACAGTGCGCCGCAGGTGCACGCGACCGTCTTCGAGCTTGTAGGTGACGCTCGCGATAGCGCACTGACCAGTGGCAACACGCTGGGAGATGATCATCGAGCGCTGCATGAGCAGCTTGCTGGTCTCCACCACGTGACGCGCTTCGAGATCGTCGAGCGAGGTGAGCCCTTCGCGTCGCCCGACCAGGATCGACGGGGTCACCCGCTCGACCACGCTGCGAATGAACCCACCGGGCACCTCGCCGCCGTCGAGCGCGTCGATGGTGGCCTTCACGGCGCCGCAGCTGTCGTGCCCGAGGACGACGATCAGTGGCACGTTGAGCACCTCGACGCCGTATTCGATCGAGCCGAGCACCGAACTGTCCACGACGTGGCCCGCTGTGCGCACCACGAACATGTCGCCGAGCCCCTGGTCGAAGATCAGCTCGGCGGCGACGCGGGAATCACCGCAGCCGAACAGGATCGCGTGGGGGTTTTGGCCCTTGACGAGTTTGGCTCGGTCCGCGGCACCCTGGCTAGGATGCTGCAGGGTGTCGTTGACGAAGCGCTCATTGCCTTCGCGCAACGACTTCCAGGCGCTTATCGGATTGGAACCAGGCATACCGACCATTGTGCACAGACCCTTGGTTACCAGCGAGTCCGCCACGTTACGCGTCGGCAAAGAGAGACTGGCTCAGAGGAAACGGGAACAGTGAGCATCGACGCGCAGGCCCTGCTCGACTGGTTCGACGACACGGCGCGCCCGCTGCCGTGGCGCGAACCGGACGCGACCGCATGGCACATCCTGATGAGCGAGATCATGCTCCAGCAGACGCCGGTGGTGCGGGTGGAGCCGATCTGGCGCGAATGGGTGGCACGCTGGCCGGTGCCGTCGGCGATGGCGGCGTCCTCGCAAGCGGAGGTGCTGCGGGCGTGGGGCAAGTTGGGATATCCGCGGCGGGCGTTGCGGCTGCACGAGTGCGCGCGGGTGCTGGCGACCGAACACGGTGACGTGGTCCCCACCGACGTCGACGTGCTGCTGAGCCTGCCCGGCATCGGCGCGTACACCGCTCGCGCGGTGGCCTGTTTCGCCTACGGGCAGCGAGTTCCCGTGGTGGACACGAACGTTCGACGCGTGGTGGCTCGGGCGGTCCACGGCAGGGAGCCCGGCAACCCGTCCTCGCGCGATCTCGCCGAAACCGAGGCGCTGCTCCCGGTTCCGGTGCCGCGGGCCGCGAGGTTCTCGGCCGCCCTGATGGAACTGGGCGCGCTGGTGTGCACGGCCCGCAATCCGGACTGCGCCCGCTGCCCGCTGCCGAGCTGCGCCTGGGTCACGGCGGGCAAACCGGCCGCCGACGTGGTGCGGAAGGTGCAGAAGTACGAGGGCACCGACCGTCAGGCCCGTGGGCGGCTGCTCGACGTGCTGCGCGACGCGTCAGGTCCGGTCGAGCGGATTCGCCTCGACCTGGCATGGACCCGCGATCCGGGTCAGCGTGCGCGAGCGTTGGACTCGCTGCTGGTAGACGGGCTGATCGAGCAGACCGACGATGGGCTGTTCGCACTCGCGGGCGAAGGAAGCCCCACCGGGTGATGCCGGATCTCGGCACCTGCCGGCGGATCGGGACCACCACCTGCCGACTCACCTCGTGACGCGCTCCAGGAACCGGCCGACGTGTTCGCGGTATGCCTCGGGTTGTTCGTCGTGCACGAGGTGGCCCGCCTCGGCGATGCGCACATACTCCGCATCGGGATGCACCTGCGCCATCGTCCGCATCTGCCCCGGCGGGGTGATGGTGTGCTCACCTTCGATGAGCAGTGTGGGCACCCGCAGCGACTTCCATTCGGTCCAGAAGTCGCGCGTGCCCCACTCCTCGGAAATCGCGCGGAAGGTGTCCACCTCGCCGTGTAGCCGGTAGCCGTCGGACGCGGCGGTGAATGCGCGCAGGAAATACGTGCCCGCGACCGGGCCGAAATAGTCGAGCACCGCCTGCTCGTCGGCGAACGGTTGCGGCCAGGAGTGGATCAGCTCGGCCCAGTGGGCGGCGGTGCGGCCGGTGAAATCGGGAGCGATGTCCTCGACGACGATCGCGCGCACCCGTTCGGGCCAGGTTGCCGCGAAGACCCACCCGTGGATCGCGCCCATCGAGTGCCCGACGATCACCATCGGCTCGGTGATCGCGGCGGTGCGCTCGGCCAGATCGGCCACGAACGCCTCCGTCGTGAGCTCGGCGGGCGTCGGCCGGCCGTGCCCGGCGGCGTCCACCGCGTAGACATGCCCGAACTCCCGCAACCACGGCACCTGATCGGCCCACGTCCGCGCGCTCCCCATCAACCCGTGCAACAGCAGAATCGGAACCCCGGACCCGCCTTCGTCGTACAACACACCGCCGATACTGCCCCAGCTCCGTCCTCGCGCCGAGGCGAGGCCCGCCAGGGCCGCGAACACCCGGCGCCGGTCGGCAGCGATACTGTCCGCATGGCTGTTGTGAAGATCAATGCGATCGAAGTTCCCGAGGGCGCGGGCCCCGAGCTGGAGAAGCGGTTCGCCGCGCGTGCGGGAGCGGTGGAGAACTCCCCCGGTTTCCTCGGGTTCCAGTTGCTGCGTCCCGTGGCCGGTGACAACCGGTATTTCGTAGTGACGCAATGGGATTCGGAGGATTCGTTCGCCGCGTGGCGTGACGGTCCGGCCCGTGCCGCGCACGCCGGAAACGGTGGCGACGGCGAGCGTCCCAAGCCGGTGTCGACGGGCGCCTCGCTGCTCGAGTTCGAGGTCGTCCTCGACGTGCCGGCGAAGGGCTGACAGCGGCGTTTCCGCTGGACATGCGGTTGCGTGTATTGACGTGGGTGGCTCGCGGCTGTCACAGTTCGAGGGAACATCCGCGAGGGTGCGCGGTAATTCCGGTGTGAATCCGGAGCGGTCGCGCCACTGTATCCAAGTACCGGGTCCCCGGTGCCGGAGAGCCAGACACCGGCACCTTCGCACCACACTTCAACCGTGGGACGCGTATCCCTAGAGGAGGACCCGAATGGCTATCGCGCATTCACCCAGCCGGTCTACCGGTCTCGACACCCTCGCAACCGTGCTCGTCACGGTCGGTGTCGTCCTGCTTGCACTGCTCGCCCTGTACCTGGTCGGTTTCGACCAGGGGGCCGTCTCGCGTAGCGGGATGTTCCTGCACGAGCTGATGCACGACGGACGTCACCTGCTGGGTGTTCCGTGCCACTGATCGGATCACTCAAGACCCTGCTGTTGCGTGGCCTGCTGGCCGGCTTGATCGCCGGCCTGCTGGCCTCGACAGTGGGCTACTTCGTCGGCGAGCCCCAGGTGGACGCCGCGATCGCTATCGAAGAGGCCGCGGCCGCTCCGGCCGAGCACGGCCACGAAGCCGCGGAGCCGCAGGGCCACTCCCACGGCGACGAGGAAGAACCGCTGGTCAGCCGGCCGGGTCAGAAGGCGGGACAGTTCCTCGCGCTGGGCTTGGCCGGCATGGCGTTCGGCGCGTTGTTCGCGTCGGCGGTGAACGTGGCTCGCCGGTTCACGAACCTGTCGGGGCCCCAATTGTCGCTGACCTCGGCGGTTCTCGCGTGGGCGGCGATCGTCGCGGTGCCGTTCTTCAAGTATCCGGCCAACCCGCCCGCGGTGGGCGATCCGGACACCATCAACGAGCGCACCTGGCTGTGGGTCGCGGCCGTCGTGCTCGGCCTGCTGGCCGTCGCGGCCGCTGTCGCGGCCTACCGTGCGCTCGCCGCGTCGGACACGCTGCGACTCATCGCCGGGGTGGGCGCGTTCGTCGTGGTCACCACGGTCGGTTACGTGCTGCTGCCCGGCGTGAACGAGGTGGCCGACGACTTCCCCGCCACCCTCCTGTGGAACTTCCGGGTGGCTTCGCTGGCCGAAACCACCACGCTGTGGGTGAGTTTGGGGCTGGCGTTCGCCGCACTCACGGAATTCGCCTCGCGGCGTAGCACTCCGGTAGTGGACAAGGTTCCTACCGCAGGGTGATCCTCGCGAGCAGCTGAGAACGGCAGTGTCGGTGTCATGACCGGCACTGCCTTTCTTGTTTCCAGCACTCGCCCTCGCGCCGTGAATGTCGCCTTCGGCGGGCTCGTCACCGCGCTCGCCGCCGGGGCCGCCGAGGGCCTGTTGCGCGCCGTGCGTGGTGGCGATGAATTCGGCGCCACCGCAACGGGTCTGCTACCCCGGCTCGCCGTCTACCTGGCCGTCGCCGGGGTGGCCCTGTACATGCTGAACGGCAGCCGGGTGGCCCGTGCGCTGCTGACCGTCGGCATCGGCGTGGTGGGCCTGGTCTCGCTGATCATCGAGCCGCTGGCCGTGGTGTTGTCGACCGACGACTACGCGACCCTGTTCGACGGCATGTCCCCCAGCTCGACCGTGCTGGCAGGCTGCCGGACCGTGCACATCCTGGCCGTCGTCATCGCGATCCCGGCCATGTACACCCCCGCCGCGCACCGCTGGTTCACCCAGCGGTGACGGCGAGCGCCGCTCAGGCCAGTGCCGCGTCCAGCTCGATCTCGGCCACCCCGGTGAGGGCCTTGCTGACCGGGCAACCGTTCTTGGCCGCGAGGGCAGCCGCGGCGAACCCGTCGGCATCCAGCCCCGCGGCACGCCCGCGCACCGTGAGTTTGATCTTGCTGATCCGGAAGCCACCGGCCGGGTCGGGCGCGAGGGTGACATCGGCATCGACGTCGAGGCTTTCCGGCGTCCCGCCGGCATTGGCGATCTCCGCCGAGAGCGCCATCGAATAGCACGACGAATGCGCCGCCGCGATCAGCTCCTCCGGGCTGGTGCCCTCGGCCGTGTCGGCCGCCCGGCGGGGAAAGCTCACATCGAACTTGCCCACACCCGAGCTGGCCAGTTCGACCTGCCCGGACCCGTCCTGCAGTCCGCCTGACCAGAGTGTGCGTGCGCTGCGAGTCGGCATCGCAATCCTTTCGGTTCGAGTTGTGTTGCGTGGCGATGACGAACCTACTCGGGTACTCAGACGGTGGCGCTGGTGATTTCGTCGAGACGCTCGAGTTTGTCCGGCCAGACCTGCTGGTGTAGGTCCCGGATCGCCGCGGTGGGGAAACCGGAGTGGCGCAGACGCAGGCGGATACCGCGTGGTTGTTTGAGGAACTCGGCGGCGACCACTGTTTCCACGCCGTCGGTGGCGGCGGTGACCCAGGTGAATTCGATCCGCCGATTCGGCTCGAGCAGCAGAATGCGGCCGTAATGGGGGTTGCGCTTTTCGGGCGAGCCGGTGTCGAAGTAGAGGGGCTCGTTGACGGCGGGGCGCATCAGCACCGATCCGGGAACGGCCAGCCATAAATCCAAGCCTTGGGTCCAGGCCGCGTAGAGCAGGCTGGGCTGGGCTTTCATCACGCGCTCGACCGTGAGCTCGTGTGGCCGCGTGGACAGGTCCGGGGGGCGAACTGGCTGGTCCATCAGCCGACCTTACCGGTCATGACCGGCCGATCCTCGCATCGGGTGTACGACAGAGTTACTCAGGATTCGTCACCCGCGCGAGCACGATGCCGCCGAGGATCAGCGACAGCGCCAGCGCGCGGCCCGCGCTCAGCGGATCCTTGTGCACGAGCACACCGAGACCGATCGCGCCGAGCGCGCCGATTCCGGTGAAAACCGCGTAGGCGGTGCCCACCGGAAGGGTCTGCATGGCGCGCGAGAGCAGATAGACGGCGAGCGAGCCGAGCGCGACGCAGAGCAGGGTCGGACCGAGTCTGGTGAAATTCTCGGTCGGTTTGATGGTCTGCGACCACACGATTTCGACGAGTCCGGCCAGGCCGAGCACTATCCAGCTCATCGCACGTAATCCTTTGCCAGCGAACGAACTTCGGCCTGCGCGGCGGCGAAGGAGGCTTCGTGCGCGTCGCGCAGATGGGCCAGGTTCGGATCCTGCAGGGCATTGGCCAGTTCGGCGTTGACGAAAACCGTGTCGGTGACCGCGAAGTGGCCGGCGAAGAAGTCGCGCAGAAAGCGCTCCTGGTAGTCGAACGCCGCTTTGGGCGCACCGGGCGAGTACGCACCGCCACGGGCGGTCACCACGACGAACCTGCGTTCCCCCAGCGACATTCGGGGAAAGGTGACCTGGTCGAGCCATGCCTTGAGAGCGGCGGGGACGGAGTAGTTGTACATCGGTGTGCCGATCAGGATCACGTCGGCGGCCAGCACCTGCGCCAGCAGCGGTTCGGCCACCCGCCATGCGGCCTTCGCCGCGGGAGTGACGGCGAGTTCCGGGAGCCGGTCGAGGTCGGTGGCCCCGGCGGCGAGGACGGCGTCACACAGTTCGGTCCAGCCCTCGTCGATGAACGGCGTCGGCTCGGCGGCGAGGTCGCGGTAGGTGTAGGTGCCGCCGGGCTCGGCGTCGCGCCAGGCCCGGACGAATTCGGCGCCCAGCTTGCGGCTGAGGGAGTTCGTCCGGGCGCTGGCGTCGAGGTGCAGCAGGTGAGTCATGACATCTTCCTAACTGGACATATTGTCCACTTGTCGATTTCTCGACGATAGAACACAAGTGGACATGTTGTCCAGATATTCGTCGCCGGGTTACAGTCGACCCATGGAGCCACGATCCGACCTGATCACCGGCTTGGCGCTCGACGCGCAGCCACCCACCGAACGCACCGACGCGGCCCGCAATCGTGCGAAAGTCCTGGCAGCGGCGGCCGGACTCTTCGCCACTCGCGACCCACGCACCATCACCATGGACGACATCGCCAAGGCCGCGGGCGTGGGCCGCGGCACCCTCTACCGCCGCTACCCCGACCGCAACGCGATCGCCGTCGCCCTCCTCGACGAGCACGAACGCGCCCTCCAGGAACAGCTCCTGCGCGGCGCACCCCCGCTCGGCCCCGGCGCGCCCCCGGCCGATCGCCTGGCCGCCTTCTACGCGGCGATGGTCGAATTGCTCGCCGCCCACGCCCATCTGGTGCTCGGCGCGGAGACCGGCGGCGCCCGCTTCGCCACCGGCGCCTACGGGTTCTGGTCGGCGCACGTACGGTCGCTGCTGGTCGAAGCCGCTGTGCCACAGCCGGATTCGCTGGTCGATACGGTCCTCGCGCCACTCGCCGCCGAGGTCTACCTCCAGCAACGCGAACGCGGCTTGTCGCCCGAGCAGATCACCGCAGGTCTGTCCGCCCTCGCCCAGCGTCTCCTGCGTGCCTGACCGATGACCTCGAACCCCGCTCCGTGTCGGACCCGAGCAGTACCGTCCGGCAGGTGACGAGCACCCCCGAAGACATCGCCCGATTCTGGAATCTGATCGCGTCGGCCTGGACGGCCACCGGTACCGATCCGTCCACGGCCCTGCGGACGGCAGCAGGCGACCTCGACAGCCGACTCGACGCCTTTCTCGCCCAGTTGAACACCCTGTCAACAGATTTCAGCAGCGCGGAACTGACCGCGCTCGACCGCGTCGCCGAACGCGCGCTCTACGACATCGACCGCGCCGACCTCCAGGCGATCACCGACGGCTCCGACGACGGCTTCCTCTATGCCCGCGGATTCATCGTGGCCATGGGCCGCGACTACTACGACGCCGTCAGCTCCGACCCCGAGGCCGCGACCACCGACGCCGAATGCGAGCAGATGTGCTATTTCTTCGCCCACCTGCACAACGAGCGCTTCGGCGCCTTCCCCGACACGGGCTCGGGCATCTCCCGCGAAACGGCGTCCAACCCGGCCGGCTGGTCCTGACCTGACGCGCAGGTAGCGGCCGTCCGTGTCGGACTGCCGCTACCTGGTGCCGGGTTCGATGATCGCAGCGCGTCAGGTGAGATCGCGGCGGGTCATCAACCAGATGGTGCCACCGGCGAAAACCATCACATACCCGGCCAGCAGAGCGAAAGATTCACCGCGGGTGAGGATGTCGAGAACGCCGGGGTTGGCCGGCCCCTCCACGGTGCGCATCGCCCCGGCCAGCGAGCCCGCGGCCGTACCGGGGAGCACGTTGGTGACGGCTTCGATCGGGCCGAAGATCCCCGCCACACCGCGAAGCAGGTTCTCCACCACCAGGACCCAGACCAGGCCGAGGCCGACTGCGAGGGCGGGACCACGAGCGATGGCGCCGATGAGCGCTCCCGCGAGCATCCACATACCGAGAATCGCGGTACCGGTGACGATCCCGATCAGCGAGTCGTCGAGCGACGGCATCGTCACCGGCTGGGATTCGCCGACTGCGATCACGGAGGCGATGCCGACATCGACGGCGAAGGCCACCAGGACAAGCGCGAGGACCACTACCAGCAGCGTCGACAGCAATCCCCCCACGGCCGCGGCTCGGCTCGGGCCCTGGGTGAACACGGTTTTCCACGTGCCCCAGCCATATCCGCTGCCCACCGCGAGAGCGCCGAGGATCAGCACCAACGCGCCGCCGAACATCGACATGCCCTGCGTGAACACCTCGGGCACAGCGGCGGGCATGAGTTGGCCGAGCAGGACATCGCGAGGCAGGCCGTCCGACATCGCACCGCTCTCGCCCGAGGTGTAGGCGAGGTAGTTGAAGAGGTAGGCGAAGGTCAGGTTGAGCAGGATCCAGGTACCGAGGACGATCCAGAAGGCGGGCCAGCGGCTCAGCCGTAGCGCCTCCGCACGGATACTCGCGGTGAGATCCCCTGTCATGGCGTTCATTTCGCTACCTCCACAGCCGTCATCTCGAAGAACACTTCTTCCAGCGATTTCTCGTCCACCCGCAGTTCGAGCAGGTCCGCGCCTGCTGTCACGACGGCTCGCGCCACCTCAGGGGCCAGCGCGGCGCTCGTGTCGACCCTGATGCCGTCCGCGCCCGCTCGAGCGGGGGCATCGGTGACGGCGCGGACGGCGTCCAGCGCCACGTCCACGGGCTCGGCACGCACCAGCAGTGTCGCGGTGCCGCGCAATTCGGCCACCGTAGATTCCGCCAGCAGGCGACCACCAGAGATCACCCCGACGCGGTGGCAGATCTCTTGCACCTCGGCGAGCTGGTGGCTCGACAGCAGCACAGTGTGTCCGTCGGCCGCGAGATCGGTGATGAGCGTGCGCATTTCGGCCAGGCCCGCCGGGTCGAGGCCGTTGGTGGGTTCATCGAGGATGAGCAGGTCCGAGTCGCCGAGCATGGCCGCGCCGACGCCGAGACGCTGTTTCATTCCGAGCGAATAGGTCCGGAAGCGGTCGCCTGCCCGGTCGGCCAGGCCGACGCGTTCCAATGCCTTCTCGACCTCGGCATTGCCGTGGCCGCGATAGCGGGCCGATACTCGCAGGTTGTCGCGGCCGGAGAGGTACGGGTAGAAGCCGGGGCCCTCGATGAGGACGCCGATTCGGCGCAGCACCGCCGGATCGCCCGGCGACAGGCCCCGCACGGTCGCGGTGCCCGCGCTGGGCCGGATGAGACCGGCCAGCATGCGCAACGTGGTGGTTTTGCCCGCGCCGTTGGGCCCCAGGAATCCGTAGATCTCCCCGGCCGCGACCCGCATGCTCACCGCGTCCACCGCGAGGTGCTCGCCATAGCGTTTGGTCAACTCGGTGGTGACCACGATCGATTCGTTCATGGGAATCAGAATCCGCGCTCGAGGGGTCCCGGGACATCCGTCGCGCGGCGTGCACGGCGCTACGCCGCGCGGCCTACGCGGCTTCCCGCGGGAAATACGTGCGCAGGCCGACGCGGTGGGTGGGCGCACACAATAGGGTTGGGCACGTGGGAGCGTCTGCGAAGTGGGAGCGTGGCTCAGTCGTTCAGGACTGGGGCCTGGCAGTGGTGGTCGCGGTGATCCAGCTGGCCGGTAGTTCCGGTGCGAATTCGCATCAAACCGGGGTGCGGTCGCTGGACGCGTTCGCGTATCTGCTGCTGCTCGCCGGGCCGGTGGCGCTCGGTTTCCGGCGGGCAGTGCCCGAAGCGGTGCTGGCGGTGTCGCTGATCGCCACGGTGACCTATGTCCTGCGCGACTACGGGTACGGGCCGATCTTCCTGTCGCTGGTGATCGCGTTCCTCTCGGCCGCCGTCACCGGATCGCGATGGCGCACCTACCCGGTGGTCGCGATCGGGTATCTGACGATGGTGTGGCCGCTACCCGCCCTGCTCGGGCGGCACTCCGACGCGTGGCAGATATTCGGCCTGCTGGCCTGGATGGGCGTGCTGGTCGCGATCGCGGAGGGCGTGCGGCAGCGGCGCGCGGTGGTGCTGGCGCGCGAGCAGCGGGCCGAGGCGGCACAACGCGACGAGCAAGCGCAGCAGGCCAGGGCGGCCTCCGAGGAGCGGTTGGCGATCGCGCGGGAACTGCACGATGTACTGGCACACAGTCTTTCGCTGATCAACGTGCAGTCGTCGGTGGCGCTGGAGTTGTTCGATCGCAAGCCGCAGCAGGCGGCCGCGGCGCTGGCGACCATCAAGACGACCTCGAAAGAGGCACTGACCGAGGTACACACGCTGCTGCACGCGATTCGCAGTGGCGCGGCGGTGGTGCCGGAGTACCCGGAACATGCTCCCGTCGTGGATGATTCACCCCCTCCGCCGCGTCCCGCGCCGCGTGCGCCCGCACCGACCCTCGACGACCTCGACACCCTGCTCGAGCGCACCCGCGCGACCGGGCTCGACGTCGATACCAAGATCATCGGTACGCCGAAGAAGCTGCCGAGCGTGATCGATGTGGCCGCGGCCAGAATCGTGCAGGAATCGCTGACCAACGTGGTGCGCCACGCGCCCGGCGCGACAGCTCTGATCACCCTGCGATACACCCCGGAATCGGTCGACATCACCGTCGACAACACCCGGCCGACCGGGACCGCTGTCCGAACCGGCATCGGCGGCAACGGGATCATCGGGATGCGCGAGCGGGCGCACGCGCTCGGCGGGGCGCTCACCGCGGGGCCGCGACCGTCCGGCGGGTTCCGGGTGGCGGCCCGATTGCCCGCTCGACCAGCGACTTCGACCGCATCCGCGCGATCGTCGGATTCACCGGGCAGGCAGGCGGGCGCATGACCGAACTGCCGCCGACCGGTGCGGGGCCCACCAAGATCCGGCTTCTCGTCGCCGACGATCAAGCGCTGGTGCGCGGCGGTTTCGTCGCGCTGCTGGACGCCCAGGACGACATCGAAGTCATCGGCGAGGCCGAAAACGGCGAGCAAGCCGTCCGGATGACCCGAGCCCTCGTCCCCGACGTGGTGCTGATGGACATCCGCATGCCGATCCTCGACGGCCTCGCCGCCACCCGCATGATCGCCGACGACCCTCAGCTCGCGGCGGTCCGCGTCGTCGTCCTCACTACCTTCGAACTCGACGAATACGTCTTCGAGGCGATCCGCGCGGGCGCCGCGGGCTTCCTGGTCAAACACACCGAGCCCGCCGACCTGCTCCGCGCTGTCCGCGTCGTCGCCGCGGGCGACGCGCTCCTGTCCCCCGGCGTCACCCGCCGCCTCCTCGCCGAATTCTCCACCCACGCCAAACAACCACCCCCCGCCGCCTTCGCCGAACTCACCGACCGCGAACGCGAGGTGATGACCCTGGTGGCCGAAGGCCTCACCAACGCCGAAATCGGCGCCCGCCTCTACATGTCCCCCGCCACCGCCCGCACCCACGTCAGCCGAATCCTCACCAAACTAGCCGCCCGAGACCGCACCCAACTCGTAGTCCTCGCCTACGAATCAGGCCTGGTCCGCCCAGGCTGGCAGTAGCGCCCGATGGCTGCGCTCACTGAATACACGCGAGTACGGCCAGGTAGACGTGTATGTGGGCATGCTTGCCGAGCGTGCGACCACCCTGACCGAACCGTGGTCGCGCAATCTTGGCGATGGGGTACGTGAACTCCGCTTTCACCTTCACCCGCGAGAAATGCGAATCACCTACTGGCTCGCTCCGGGTCGTCGCATCGTGCTGCTGACAGTTTTCCGCAAGACTCGCATGCGGGAGACCGACGAGGTGGCGCGAGCCAAGGCACTACGCAAGGTATGCGAATCGGAACATGGTTGTGCCCACACAGATTTCGACAGGAGGTAACCGATCATGACTGAGCACCCATCGATGGACGACCTGCGCCGTGAACGGATGAGCAGCCCCGGGTTCGACGCGGGCGAGTACGAGGCCGGGCGGGCCGAGGCGATTCTGGCGATCGAGCTGGCCGAAGCCATTCGCGAACGGCGGCTCGAACTCGGGCTGACACAGACACAGCTGGCCGAACGGGCCGGGCTGCGTCAGCCTGAGGTCTCACGGATCGAATCCGGGGGCGGGACACCGACAATCGGCATGCTCGAACGTTTGGCGTATGCGCTCGAGGTTCGGTTCGTCGCTCGGTTCGAGAAGGTCGACGCGGCGTAGGACTACTCGCCCTGGTCGGCTTGTCGGCGTTCGGAGTCGGAGAAGCGGGCGCGGCGGGCGGCGCCCGCGGGGGCGGCTTGGGCTCGGGCGGAGTAGGCGGAGAGGGCGTCGAAGGCGCCTCGGACGCCGCCGGCGACCGGGGCGTAGGTGATGGCAGAGCCGGGGTCGAAGCCGAGGTTGGAGCCTACTTCGACGGCGTCCATGTTGGCGCCGAGGAAGACGAAGGTCCAGTTGTACACGTCTTGCTGCTGGGTGATGAGAGACTTCACGGCGGCGTGGGTCCATTCGCGGCTGGAATTCTCGTGGCCGTCGGTGAGAACGACGACGATCACGGTGCCGGGACGCTCGTGTTCGGGGCGCTCGGCCAGCTCGCTGCCCACGCTGGTGACGAGCTTGCCGAGCGCGTCGTAGAGCGCGGTCCCGCCACGCGGCTGCAAGCTCGGCGCAGGCACCTGAGCCAGCGGCACATTCGCGTAGACCACGTCATAGGTGGTGTCGAACTGCGCGAGCGTGACCTCGATCGTCTTCGGCACACTGCGCTGCTGTTCGAAATAGGCGGCCAACCCACCTTCGGTATCGGCCTTGATCGTCTGCATCGACCCCGAACGGTCGAGCAGAACGGCGATCAGCGTGCGGTCGGAATCAGTCATGTGTGCGAACACCCCCGTGTCGGTCGGATAAGCAATTCCCACCGTACGCCGCGAAACAGGACCGTCTGACCGGCGAAAAGAAGACCCCAAGGTATCGCCAAGGCGCGATTCCTACCTTCACCACGGTCCGACTACTCCGCCTGAAAGGCTCCTCCTTTCCGTGAGCATCATTTTCGTCTTCACCCGTATCACTCCCTCCGATGCCATCCGGGTCACTGCCGAGCCGGACGCCGCGTGGGACCTCATCGAAACGCCTCGATCCGCGGACGAACCGTCCGGCGACCTCGACCAGGCCTGGGACGGCCTGCGCTGCCTGCTCTCCGCCGCAGCAGTCGATTTCGACCTACTCGGCGGCGATGAGCCGAGCACCCGCCAGGACTGCCTGCGTGTGTGGTCGGCAACCGAGGTGTCCGCGGCGGCACGGGTCCTCTCCGCCACTCCCTTCGACCGACTGGCCGAGCATTTCTCCCCGGAGTTGATGGACGAAGAGGGCGCGGGCCCGGACATCTGGGACGGCGACGAAGCACTCGACTACCTGCGCGAGGCCTACGAGGATCTCCAGGCGTTCTTCACGCACGCGGCCGCGACGAATTCCGCGGCGATGGGCCAATTCGCGTAGCCTGCCCGAGGTCATTGCCCAGATCCGCCGATCACGCGGCCGATCCGGTGGCGCAGTAGCAGCGCAACGTTGGCGTTCAGGTCGATCGCCGTGGCGTTTGGGTCGCGTGACGGGGATATTCCGGCTGTTGCATCAGGCATGATCAAGACATTGACGACGAGCCCTGCGGCATCGGAAGTTTCGCGCCGCGCCACGTGGCCCGCCCTGCTCACCATGTTCCTCGGCAGCTTCACGCTGGTGACCGCGGAGTTCCTGCCGCCGGGCGTGCTCACCGCACTCGCGAATGATCTCGGAGTGCCCGAAGGGGTTGTCGGACTGTCGGTGAGCGCGACGGCGCTGACCGCGCTGGTGGCCGCGCTCGGATCGGGCGCGCTGTTTCCCCGCCTGGATCGGCGCACCCTGCTGATCTGGCTGACCGTCGGCGCGGCGGTGTCGAACGTGGTGGTCGCCCTCGCGCCGAACATCGTGCTGTTGCTGATCGCGCGCCTGCTGCTCGGCCTGGCTGTCGGCGGCTACTGGTCGATGGCGCTGGTGATCGCCGCGAAGCTCGTCCCGGCCGAACGGCTCGGCAAGGCGATGATGATCGTGAACGCGGGAACCACGGTCGCGACGGTGGCCGGAGTGCCGCTCGGCGTGCTGCTGAGCACCTACGCCGGGTGGCGGACGACCTTCCTGATCGTGGCCGCGCTGACCGCCGCCACCACCGTCGCGGTGCGGCTGATGCTGCCGCCGATCGCGCCGAGCACGGGCATCGGGTTCGCCGCACTCGGCAACGCCCTTCGGTCCCCGGGCGTGACGCTCGGGCTGGTCAGCATGGTCGCCGTCGTCGGCGGGCACTTCGCCGGATACACCTATATCCGCCCGGCCCTGGCCGAACTGCTCGGTGCGGGCCCGGCGGTGATCCCGGTGCTGCTCGCCCTGTTCGGCGTCGGTGGTCTGCTCGGCAACTTCGTCCTCGGCGCACTCGCCGACCGCCACCTCGGCGCCCTGCTGGTGGCGGTGCCGGCAGCCGTCGGCCTGTCACTGCTCGCGATCATCGCCTCCGCGGCGTTCGCCCCACTCGCCTACCTGGCCGTGGTGGTGTGGGGCGCCGCGTTCGGCGGCATTCTCAATCTCGTGCAGGTGTGGGTATCGCGGGTGCTGCCCGATCGCATGGAAGCGGGCAGCGGACTGATCGTCGCCGGTTTCCAGCTGGCGATCATCCTCGGCTCGGCGATCGGCGGTCGCGGCGTGGACAGCGTCGGCCTGGCCCCGACCTACGCGCTCGGTGCCGTCGCCGCGGTTGTCGGCGGGGTCCTGATCAGGCACTCACTCACCCGAGCGGCGCACTGACCTCAGTCGATGCCCGGGCCGCCCGCCGCCACTGCGACGGCGTGCGGCCCGTCTGCCGCCGGAACGCCCGCCCGAACGCCGTCTCCGAGCGATAGCCGAGCCTGCGGGCCACCGTGCCGACCGGCACCGCGTGGTCGACCAACAGCAGTTGCGCCCGCTCGATCCGCAGTTTCGTCAGGTACCGGCCCGGTGTGAGGCCGGTCGCCGCCTGAAACCGGGCGGCGAACCCGGACCGCGAGGCCAGCGCGATCTTTGCCAGCCCGTCAACTGTCCACTCCTGCCCCGGGTCGGCATGCATCGCGGCCACGGCTTGCGCCACCCCGGGCTCGTTCACCTTCAGCAGCCACCGTGGTGGCGCGCAACCACGGGCATGCCAGGACTCGATCGCCATCGAAGTGAGCAAGGTGGCCACCCGGTCGCCCTGGACGCCGAACGGGTCAGGGCACTGTTGGACCAGGTGACGAAACATGGTCGCGGCCAAAGGCGTGTGGTCGACGAAACCGGTCAGCAGCAGCCGTTGTGGCAGCGCGGTCATGGCACTGCCGGTCCCGACGGGTTCCAGGCGCACCCGGAGCACCCGGCCGTCCGACAGCGCGTTGATCGCGAATCGTTCGGTGCCGGGCACGAACAGAAAATCCCCGCTCGCCAGGTCTTCTGCCGTGCTGAGCCCTTCGACCCGGACCAGCCCGTCCAGCACCACCAGCGCGCTCGGCTCGGTCATGAACTCCCACTGGCCCGCCGTGAGTGCGAACTCGTCGCGACCGGCGAAGCGCCACTGCACACCGGCCAGCACATCGTCGAGGCTGTGCGCACCATCGGTCTGCGTCACGTGCACCCCTCCTGATGGAACTCCGATGCACTGCACGGTACCGGCCGACGGGTTGTACGCGCGGTGACGTACGCCGGATCGGGTCTCGCGGCCGATGTCGTCGGTCGTTCGGGCGAGCAGGGTTGAGACATGAACATTGTCGACAGCGCGACGACGCTGACCCTGCTGGCCGACCACTACGACGGAGGGTGGCATCCATGGCCGTTCTTCTGGATCTTCCCGGTGATCTTCTGGATCACCGTGATCGCACTGGTGTTCTTCGCCCGCCGCCGGTGCGCGGGACGCGGTGGCGCGGTGGGCGCGCTGCGCGAAGGTTTCGCTCGCGGCGAGATCACCGAGGCCGAATACCGCGGCAGGCTCGCGGTATTGAGCGAACCGCGCGGGAAGAAGTAGCGATGCGATTCGGAATCGTGCTCATGCCGCGGTCCGGGGCGGAGTGGACACAGGCGGTGACCGGGGCGCAGGCACAGGGGTACCGCACGCTGATGCTGCCGGATACGCTGTACACGCCGTCCCCGCTCATTGCCCTGGCAGCAGCCGCCGCCGTGACGGAGAACCTGCGATTGCGGCCCAATGTCCTGGCCGCGCCCTTCCGCTCCGCCGCTACGACTGTTCGGGAAACGGCGGCACTGCAACTGCTTTCGGGCGGCCGATTCGAACTCGGGATCGGCACCGGCCGACCGGACGCGCGAACGGAGGCCGAAAGACTCGGCATGCCATGGGGTTCGGCGGGTGAACGACGAAACCAGCTGATCGACACCATCACCTCGGTGCGCGCCCAGGTGGACCCGTCACCACCGGTGGTCATCGCGGCGAGCGGGCCTCGAATGCTCACCACGGCGGCGCGATACGCCGACCGCATTCTGCTGGCGGCGGCACCGGACGCGACCGAAGACGACCTCGCCGAGATGGTCGGCATCGTCACCGCCCACACCGACCGCGAGATCCGATTCACCCTCCAACTGGTCGGCATCGGCGACCAGCTCCCCAGCTGGCTGAGCACCCGCCTCGGCCACACCCCCGAAAAACTCCGCGCCGCGGGGGCCGCCGGACTTCTCCCCAGCGATCCACAGGCTGCGGTGAAAATCCTCGAGTCCCGCAGCGAGCGTTACGGAATCGACGAGCTGATCGTCCCGGGCGAGCTGGCCACCGCCTTCGCCCCGGTTCTCGAACGCGCACGTCAGTAGACGATGCGCTGCTGATCCGCGACGCGAAAAGCCCGCCCTCTGATACAGAGGGCGGGCTTTCGGTTCAGCTGGTTACTACTCGCCGGAGGCGGCGGCCTCGGGCGCGGTGCCCTCGGCTGCGCCGGTGAGAACCACCTCGGGCTTGTCGTCGGTCGCGGAGCCCTTGGTCAGCTTCGTCTTACCTTCGAAGGTGAACTTGGCGTCCTCGCCGAGACCCTCGCCGTTCCAGCCTTCGACGTCGACCAGAATGGTCTGGCCCGCGCCGATCTCGCCGAAGAGGATCTTCTCCGAGAGCTGGTCCTCGATCTCGCGCTGGATCGTGCGACGCAGCGGACGAGCGCCGAGGACCGGATCGAAGCCGCGCTTGGCGAGCAGGCTCTTGGCCTGTTCGGTCAGCTCCATCGCCATGTCCTTGTTCTTCAGCTGCACCGAGACGCGGGCGATCATCAGGTCCACCATCTGCACGATCTGTTCGCTCGTGAGCTGGTGGAAGACGATCACGTCGTCGATGCGGTTGAGGAACTCGGGGCGGAAGTGCTTCTTCAGCTCGTCGTTGACCTTGAGCTTCATCCGCTCGTAGTTCGAGCCCTCGGCGTTGGACTGGGTGAAGCCGAGGCCGACAGCCTTGGAGATGTCGGAGGTGCCCAGGTTCGAGGTGAAGATCAGCACGGTGTTCTTGAAGTCGACCGTACGACCCTGACCGTCGGTGAGACGGCCGTCCTCGAGCACCTGCAGGAGCGTGTTGTAGATCTCCTGGTGCGCCTTCTCGATCTCGTCGAACAGCACCACCGAGAACGGCTTGCGACGCACCTTCTCGGTGAGCTGGCCGCCCTCCTCGTAGCCCACGTACCCGGGAGGGGCACCGAACAGACGAGAAGCGGTGAAGCGGTCGTGGAACTCGCCCATGTCGATCTGGATGAGCGCGTCGTCGTCGCCGAACAGGAAGTTCGCCAGCGACTTGGCGAGCTCGGTCTTACCGACACCCGAGGGGCCGGCGAAGATGAACGAGCCCGACGGACGCTTGGGGTCCTTCAGACCGGCGCGAGTGCGGCGGATCGCCTTGGAGACGGCCTTGACGGCATCCTCCTGGCCGATGATCCGCTTGTGCAGCTCGTCTTCCATCCGGAGCAGACGGGTGGTCTCCTCCTCGGTGAGCTTGAAGACGGGGATGCCGGTCCAGTTGGCCAGCACCTCCGCGATCTGCTCGTCGTCGACCTCGGCCACGACGTCCAGATCACCGGAACGCCACTGCTTCTCGCGCTCGGCACGCTTGGCGACGAGCTGCTTCTCCTTGTCGCGCAGACGCGCGGCCTTCTCGAAGTCCTGCGCGTCGATAGCGCTTTCCTTCTCCCGGCGCGCATCGGCGATCTTGTCGTCGAAGTCGCGCAGGTCCGGCGGAGCGGTCATCCGGCGGATGCGCATGCGCGCGCCCGCTTCGTCGATCAGGTCGATCGCCTTGTCCGGCAGGAACCGGTCGTTGATGTAGCGGTCGGCCAGGGTGGCGGCGGCGACGAGCGCGCTGTCGGTGATGGAGACCCGGTGGTGCGCCTCGTAGCGGTCGCGCAGACCCTTGAGGATGTTGATGGTGTGCTCGACGGTCGGCTCGCCCACCTGCACCGGCTGGAAACGGCGTTCCAGCGCGGCGTCCTTCTCGATGTACTTGCGGTACTCGTCGAGGGTGGTGGCACCGATGGTCTGCAGCTCGCCACGGGCCAGCTTCGGCTTCAGGATCGAGGCCGCGTCGATGGCGCCTTCGGCAGCACCCGCGCCGACGAGCGTGTGCAGCTCGTCGATGAACAGGATGATGTCGCCGCGGGTGTTGATCTCCTTGAGCACCTTCTTGAGGCGCTCTTCGAAGTCACCGCGGTAGCGGCTGCCCGCGACCAGGGAGCCCAGGTCGAGGGTGTAGAGCTGCTTGTCCTTGAGGGTCTCGGGGACCTCGCCGTTGACGATGGCCTGTGCCAGGCCCTCGACGACCGCGGTCTTACCGACACCGGGCTCGCCGATCAGCACCGGGTTGTTCTTGGTGCGGCGCGAGAGCACCTGCATCACGCGCTCGATTTCCTTCGAGCGCCCGATGACGGGATCGAGCTTGCCTTCCAGGGCCGCCTGAGTGAGGTTGCGACCGAACTGGTCGAGCACCAGCGACGTGGACGGGGTGCCCGCCTCGCCGCGCGGACCGGCGCCCTCGACGGGCTCCTTGCCCTGGTACCCGGACAGCAGCTGGATGACCTGCTGACGGACACGGTTGAGGTCGGCGCCGAGCTTGACCAGCACCTGGGCCGCGACGCCCTCGCCCTCGCGGATGAGGCCGAGCAGGATGTGCTCGGTACCGATGTAGTTGTGGCCGAGCTGCAGCGCTTCGCGCAGGCTCAGCTCCAGCACCTTCTTGGCACGCGGGGTGAAGGGGATGTGACCGGACGGCGCCTGCTGGCCCTGCCCGATGATCTCCTCGACCTGGCTGCGCACACCCTCCAGCGAGATGCCAAGGGACTCCAGCGACTTCGCCGCCACGCCCTCGCCCTCGTGGATCAACCCAAGCAGGATGTGCTCGGTGCCGATGTAGTTGTGGTTGAGCATCCGGGCCTCTTCTTGGGCCAGGACAACGACACGCCTCGCGCGGTCGGTGAACCTCTCGAACATCGCTCCCTCACTCTCCTGCTCCGACATTCTGGCAACAGACGCCGCAGTATGCTCGATACAACCTAGGGCGTCGGACCGACAACTTTCGCCGTCAGCCTGCCATGAAGCCCGGGGGTTGCGGCCCCCGCCATCCACTCTAGTTGGCAGGGGATTCCGCCGCCGCCGGTCCACCCTAATGGGGACCGGCGACAACATGGTCACTCACTGACAACGCGCACGTCGCAGCATTCGTTTCCACCTCAGTTTTGCCTACAGCGAAATCGCGCCGCGCGGCTCAACCGGTGAAGGGTGGGACGAATTCGCACGCGACCGCGGCCTGCCGGGCGGGATCGAGGGCGTTGAGGACATGACCTGCCGCGCGCGGGCTGCCCGCGATGGCCAGGTGTTCGGAGTAGTCCTGCGCGCACCCGTCCTGCACCACGATCGAGGTGGCGTTCGGGCCGGGGACCAGGCCCGATGTATGCGGAACGACCAGTTCGTCGAAGGCGGAGACGATATTGGTGTAGGTGACCCGTGCGTCGTACACACCGTCGGCGTTGAGCGCGGTCATGAAGGGCGAGCCGGTGAACATCTGCCCGCAGGCCTGGCACAGCGACGAGCTGACCGCGTCGAAGGCCGGACCAGCGCCGAGCGCCCGGCTGAAGCGGGCGATGTCGGCCGCGCCGAACGCATTGGTACCGAGCCACGGCGGCGCGATCCCGACCAGCTTGCCGACCTTGTCTGCGCCGCCCAACCGCTTGAGGTAGTAGTTGCCGACGATATTGCCCTGCGAATGGGCGATCAGGTCGACGCGCTCGGCGCCGGTGCGGGCCAGCACGCTGTCGACGAAGGCCGAGACCTCGGCGGCGCTCTGCTCGATCGGACGCATGCCGCCGATCGCCGAGACGGGCCAGGGAAGGGCGTAGGCGCCGTAGGTGAGGGAAAAGACGCAGTAGCCCTCGTTGGCCAGCAGGGGGGCATATACACCCCAGTTCGTCTGCCCTCCGCCGCCGGTGCCGTGCAGCAGGACCACCGGGTCGGGATGCTCGGGCGAGGGGACGCAGCCCGGATCGTTCGCGCCGGGTAGCGAGCCGCCCGGGTTGGTGAGCTCCGGCGCAATGCCCGCGAAGAAGTTGTAGTCGACCGGAAGGGGCTGGGCCGACGCGGTGGCGGGCAGGCAGGCGAACAGGGCCGCGGCCAGCACCAGAAGCGAACAACGTCGCATGAACGACTCCTCACTAGAACGTGTTCCACTCATCATGGAACACGTTCTAGTGATCGCGTGGCACTACCGGCCGTAAACCATCGGCACCGGTGCCGCGGCCACGTCGGTGGCCGAACTGGACTTACCCTGCTGCACGCCCGCGGCGAACAGCGCGCCGCACAGCACCAGGAACGCGGCACTGTGCAGCACCGCGCGGACGATATTCCAGCGAACCCAGGTCGCCTCGAAATCCGCACGGACGGCGGCGGTGTCGGCGATCGACGCCGGATCACCCGCCGCGGCGAGCGCGTCGTTGAGCGGCACGTTCAAGCCGGCGGTGACCGCGAACGCGATCACGTTGAGCGCCAACGCGATTCCGATCCAGATCAGTGTCGAACGCTGTTCCCTACCGAGGTGCAGCGCGGCCGCCAGCGCCGTGAAACCGACCGTGCCCATGAAGCCGAACATGAACCAGGGGTTGATGATCACGACGTTGATCTTCTGCATCACGTCGATCAGCGTGCGGTCATCGGTGCGGGCCAGCGCCGGCATCACCGAGATCGCGTAGGCGTAGAACACGCCGGCGATGAGTCCGGTACTGAGCAGGGCCAGCACCATGGTGGCCATCCGAACTGCGAACATGTGATGTCTCCTGACTCGTGGTCCGGAGCTTCGATCTCGCGCTCCGGTGATACGAGTAAGTCAACCGCCCAGACCGGATCCGCGACATAGTTCAGACGCTCACCGACCTACGCGACCGTCGCACTCACAGATCGTGGTCGGAGATCAGGCCGCTCTGCATCGCCAGCGCGGCCAATCGGGTGCGCTTCTGGTTCTGCGGCAGATTTTCCACCCCGAACTTCGCGAACAAGGCGCGCAGGTGGGTTTTGATGGCATCGATCGAGAGGAACAATTCCTCGGCGATCTGCTGGTTCGAGGCAGGCGTCGCGAATCCGGTGCCGTGTTTGTACGGACGGCACAGCGCGACCAGCACCGCGCGCTGGGTCTCGGTCAGCGAGCGCATCGTGGGGATGGACCCGGACGCGGTATGCGTCGCGTCATCCACCACACCGCCGAAATCGAAGAAATGCACGAGCGTGGTCCCGACCCGAATCCGGTCGCCGGGACTCAGCCGGCGCCGCCCGACCAGCCGCTCGCCATTGACGAAGGTGCCGTTGCGCGACAGTCCGTCGTCGATGATGGTCCAGTGCGCACCGAGATGTTCGACCGCGGCGTGCAGCCGGGAAACCTCGGCGTCCCACGCGAGCACCAGGTCGGCCTGCACATTGCGCCCGATGGTGACACGCTGCTGCCCGGCCTCCAGGGCCAGTTCATGCTGCTTACCGGTGTCGTCGGTATACCGCAGGAAGGAACTCACTGCGCGACACCGCCGGATACTCGAAACACCTTGTGCACGGCCATCAGTCTACGTCCCGAGACCCCACACCCGGGACAACCCGGGCCCCTTGTTCCCCGCACCCGGCACAACCCGGGCCCTTCGTTCCCTCGTTTTCCCCGCCAACGCAATCCCGTACGCCCCGACCTCGAGGAGGGGCAGGCAGGCGCAGCCTGCCGTTCGCGGCCGTCCCGCTGTTGAGGTGCCGTTGCGTACGCGACGAAGGAGCAAGCAACGGTGCCTCAACAGCGGGACCGGCGGGGCCGCGAACCACGCGGCGCCCGCGCCGCCGATATCTCAGCTCTTGCCGACCTCTTTGTTGTATGCCTCGGTGATTTCCGCCGAGATACGACCGCGGGCGGAGACCTTGTGACCCTTACGGCGTGCCCATTCGCGAATTGCGGCGCTCTGTTCGCGGTCCATGGAAACACGGCTCTTGCCCTGCGGCGCGGGTGCACCGGCAGCCTTCACCCGACGACGGCCACTCACACGGCGGGCGTTGGCGACCCACTCGTCCAGGCCTTCGCGCAGGCGCGCCGCATTTGCGTCCGACAGATCGATCTCGTACGACACCCCATCGATAGCGAACTCGATGGTCTCGTCCGCGATGGACTCACCGTCGACATCGTCGATCAGGCTAACGGTGACCTTCTTTGCCATGAGATGAACGTCCTCTCGAAATCGTCAAGCCTGCCTCCAGGCCGAATACCCGAGGCAAGAATACCCCGAAATGCGAAATTTCCAACACGGGGTCTTCACCCCGTGAATTCACTGGTCAGCGACTAGTGGGTCGCACAATCGGGAACAGGATCGTTTCCCGGATTCCCGAACCCGTGAGTGCCATCAACAACCGGTCGATTCCCATACCGGTTCCGGTGGTCGGCGGCATACCGTGTTCCATCGCGGCGAGGAAGTCTTCATCGAGCACCATGGCCTCGTCATCGCCCGCCGCGGCCAACCTGGCCTGGTCGACGAAGCGTTCCCGCTGGATCACCGGGTCTACCAGTTCCGAATAGCCCGTTGCCAACTCGAAGCCGCGAACATAGAGGTCCCACTTCTCGGTGACGCCGGGCTTGCTGCGATGCTGACGGGTCAGCGGTGAAGTCTCGACCGGGAAGTCGCGAACGAAAGTCGGCGCGTAGAGCTTGTCGCCATACGCGTGTTCCCATAGTTCTTCGACCAGTTTCCCGTGACCGTAGCCCTTGTCCGAAGGAATTTCCAGACCTACCCGATCGGCGAGCGCGAGCAATTCCTCGACAGTGGTTTCCGGAGTGACCTCGACACCGATCGACTCAGACAGCGAGGGATACATCTCGACGGTGGTCCACTCGCCTCCGAGATCATATTCAGTGCCGTCGGCAAGCGTCACCAGAAGGGTGCCGAATGCCTCGCGCGCGACTTCCTGGATCAATTCCCGGGTCATCGTCGCCGAGTCGTCATAGGTGCCGTAGGCCTCGTAGGTTTCCAGCATCGCGAACTCGGGCGAATGGGTGGAGTCGGCGCCTTCGTTGCGGAAGTTCCGGTTGATCTCGAAGACCTTCTCCAGCCCGCCGACCACGCACCGCTTGAGGAACAGCTCCGGCGCGATGCGCAGGAAGAGATCCATGTCCAGCGCATTGGAATGGGTGACGAAGGGGCGCGCGGCAGCGCCACCGTGGATGGTCTGCAGCATCGGGGTCTCGACCTCGAGGAAGCCGCGGCGCTCGAGCGCGTTGCGCAGCGCACGGACCACGTTCACGCGGGTACGGGCCATTTCCCTGGCCTCCGGGCGCACGATCAGGTCGACATAGCGCTGACGGACGCGCGACTCCTCGTTCATCTCCTTGTGCGCCACCGGCAGCGGGCGCAGCGACTTGGCCGCCATCGACCAGGAATCGGCCATCACGCTCAATTCGCCGGTACGCGAGGAGATGACCTCGCCGTGCACGAACACGAAGTCACCGAGGTCGACATCGGCCTTCCACGCCGCCAGCGCGTCGGCGCCGACACCGTTGAGGCTGATCATCGCCTGCAGCTTGGTGCCGTCGCCTTCCTGCAGCGTGGCGAAGCACAGCTTGCCGGTATTACGGACGAAAATGACGCGACCCGCGATACCGGCCTGCAGACCGGTCTGAGTGTCGGCTTCCAGATCCGGGTAGGCGGCACGGATTTCGGCCAGGGTGTGGGTGCGTGGCACCACCACCGGATAGGCCTCACCACCCTCGGTGAGCAGCCGTTCGCGCTTGTCCCGGCGAATCCGCATCTGCTCGGGAACATCGATGTCCACAGCGGAAGTGGCGGCGCGGCCGGGTGCGGCGGGGTTAGGAGTGCTCACGTTCGACAACATTAGCGGCACCCCGAAATGGATTTACTCCCGCCCACAAAGAACGAGAGGCAAACCCCGGCCCACACCGACCATTCCCCCGCGAGATGCAATCAACGTCACATAACTGAAACACACACCGCCCGTGACGACCTCTGATTCGCCTCGTGGACAACCGAACTCGCGGACGTCGACCCCCTACAGCGAAGCCAGCGCGTCGACCTCACGGGCGAAATGCGGGACGCCGACGCCCACGGTCAACAACCCCGCCGACTTCAACGCCTGGTATCCACCGATCACATCGGTGGCCCGGTGCAACCCCAGCTCCTGCAACGCGGCCGCCGCCAAACTCGACGTGTACCCCTCCGAGCAGAAGACGACCCATTCCACGTCGTGATCAACGGCGAGGGACAACCGAGCCGACGAGGTCGGATCCAACCGCCATTCCAGGACATTTCGCTCGATCACCAGCGCGCCGGGCAGCGAACCTTCGCGCACCCGCTGGGCGGCCGGCCGGATGTCGACCAGAATCGCGCCACGCTCGAGCGCGGCGGCCACGTCGTACACATACACCCGGTGCAATCGCGCGCGAGCGTTCTCGAGCATCTGATCAATCGTCAAACGGCTCATCACAGATCACCTTCGGGCTGGTCGGTGAGGACGGTTTTGGTTCGGCGCAACGTTCCGTGGCCGGTCACTTCGTAATACGACATCGCCGACAGCGGCGGGGAATAGGCATGCACGCTCAAGGTGGGATCGAGCGGACCGACGGATTCGGCGGCGGCGGGCGCGCGCACCACGTCGTGCACCCAGCCGATCGGGAACGACGCCTGATCACCCGCGGCGAGCGTGCGCCTGCGTAACTCCGTGCCATTCCAGCGGTATTCCGAAAGGGCGCCACTCAGCACGGTCAGGGCGCCGAGCGAACCGGCGTGATCGTGCAAATCGGTGAATTTGCCCGGCGTCCAGCTGATCAGCCAGACATCGACCTCGTCGTCGTGCGAGAGGCGGGTCGCCCAGCGCTCGTCGGCCGGCCAGATACCGTCGGCGGGCAGGAGGTGGTCGTAGCGACCGGAGAGGACGTCTTCGGCGCCTTCGTCGGTGAGTCGCAGCAGGTCAGCGGGCCGCAACCGGGTCGGCAACGCCGAGGCGATCGCCCGGTCGAGCGGGGGCGTCGCGGAGTACTCGTCGCGCGCGGACGGAAGGGAAAGGACAGAAGAACGCATGAGCGCATCTCCAGGAGGTGAGAAAACGGTCGAGGGAAAACGTCAGCCTCGAACGGTCGAGGCAGATTAGCCTCGACAACACTCCTGGATGCTCACACGGAAGATCACGAGCGCTAGTTTAGCAGACACTACTTTTTGTTGCGCTCGTAGACATGGCGCAGGCCGGTGAGCGTGAGATGCGGGACGTGCTGGTCGATGGTTTCCGACTCCGGCACGATCAGCGGTGCGCCCGCCCCCGTCGCGACGACGGTGACATCGGTGCCCGCGAACGCGTCGAATTCGTCGCGGATGCGGTCGACCAGCCCGTCGACCAGCCCGGCGAACCCGAAGATCGCGCCGGACTGAATGCATTCCATGCTGTTCTTGCCCACCACCGAACGCGGCCGTGCCAGCTCGACGCGACGCATCGCACTGCGTTCCACCAGCGCCTCGGCCGAGATCTCCACCCCGGGCGCGATCACGCCGCCGAGGAATTCCCCCTTGGCCGAGACCAGGTCGACGCAGATCGCAGTGCCGAAATCGACGACGATCGCGGGCCCGCCGAAACTACGGAACGCGGCAAGGCAGTTGACGATGCGGTCGGCGCCGACTTCCTTCGGATTGTCGACCAGCAACGGAATGCCTGTTCGCACACCGGGTTCCACCAGCACATGCGGCACATGGGACCAATAGCGCGCCAGCATGGCGCGCAGTTCGCGCAGCACCGGCGGCACGGTCGACAACGCCGAGACACCGGCGATCTGATCGAGATCGTCGCCGACCAGACCGCGCACCTGCATGGCGAACTCGTCCGCGGTGATCAGTGGATTGGTGTGAATCCGCCAGTGCCGCACCAGTGTCGCGTGGTCGCCACTACCGGAGAACAGGCCGAGCTCGATTCCGGTGTTGCGGACGTCGATCGTCAGCAGCATGGTCCTGGGTCCCCCGCCCGGCTCAGACGAACGACAGCGAGCGCGGCGAGGTGAGGCCGGAGCCCTCCGGTGCGTGCGCGGGGTCGCTGCCCAGCTCCACCGGACGGTTGTGGTCGTCGACGAAGACCACCTTCGGGTCGTACTCGCGGACCTCGGCCTCGTCCATCTGGCCGTAGGCGATGAGGATGACCAGGTCACCGGGGTGCACGAGGTGGGCGGCGGCACCGTTGATGCCGATCACGCCCGAACCGCGCTCGCCGGCGATCACATAGGTCTCGAGGCGGGCGCCGTTGTCGATGTCGACGATGCAGACCTGCTCACCCTCGAGCAGATCGGCGGCGTCGAGCAGATCCTGGTCGACGGTCACCGACCCGACATAGTGCAGGTCGGCATGGGTCACGGTGGCACGGTGGATCTTCGACTTCATCATGGTGCGCAACATCGTCGTCGCCTTTCAGTGCGCCTGCGAGGCAGGGAGGGAGTTCGCGTCGGGATGCCCGTCGATCTGGGCGCCGAGTACTACGGGAGCGTTGTCGATCAGGCGGGTGTCGCCGACTCTGGCGGCGACCAGCAGGCGGGCGTTGCCCGCGGTGGGCGCCGGACCCAGGTTGGCATCGCGCAGTTCGAGGTAGTCGACATCGAGGCCGTCGACCGCGTCGAGAACCGAGCGAGCGGTCTGGACAACCGCCTCCGCGCCGAGGCCGGCGGCGTGACGGCCTGCGGCGAGCGCGGCCGACAGCGCCAGCGCCGACTCGCGCTGGGTGGCGTCGAGGAAGCGGTTGCGCGAGGACAGGGCGAGGCCGTCGGGCTCGCGAACCGTCGGATAGGCCACGATCTTCGCGTCCATGTTCAGGTCGCGCACCATCTGCCGGATCAGCGTGAGCTGCTGGTAGTCCTTCTCACCGAAATACGCCTCGGACGCGTGGGTGATGTTGAGCAGCTTCGCGACGACGGTGAGCATGCCCGCGAAATGCGTCGGCCTGGTGCCGCCTTCGAGCTCGGCGCCGAGTGGACCCGGCTGGACCGTGGTACGCATGCCGTCCGGGTACATATCGGAAACCGTCGGCGCGAAAACCAGGTCGACGCCCTCGGTGCGGAGCAGTTCGAGGTCGGCGTCGAGAGTGCGCGGGTAGGCGTCGAGGTCTTCGTTCGCGCCGAACTGCAGCGGGTTGACGAAGATCGAGACGATCACGACCTGGTTGTTGAGCTTGGCCTGACGGATCAGCGCGAGGTGCCCCTCGTGCAGCGCGCCCATCGTCGGCACGAAACCGACCGTGCGACCGGCGCCGCGCAGGGCCTTGGCGACCGTGTCGAGCACCTCGGGGTTGTGGTGCACGGTGAGCACGCCCGCCTTGAAAGCGCCGGTCGCGCGAGCGCCACCCTGGTGGTGATGCACTTCTCGGGGTTCCATCAGTGGCCTTCCTTGGCGAGGAGCTCCAGCAGTGCCGGATCGGTGTGGGCGAGTTGGGCCGTGCGCAACGAATTGGCTCGGTAGGCCTCGGCCAAGCGGTCGTCGACCTGCTCGAGCGCGGCGAGATGGGCGGCGACGGCGTCGACATCACCGCGGGCGACCGGACCGGTGAGCGCGGCCTGGCCGCGACGCAAGGCGTTGTCGAGTGCGGCCGAGGCGAGCGGGGCGAGCAGCCGTTCGGGGAGGCCGCCGGGCTGATCGTCGACCAGCGGCTGGCCGAGCAGACCGGGGCCGGAGAGGGATTCGCGCAGGGCCGCGACGGCGTCGACGATCACCGTGACCAGGTGATTGCTGCCGTGGGCGAGGGCCGCGTGATAGAGCGAACGCTGATCTTCCTCGACGCGAACCGGTTCGCCACCCATCTCGATCACCAGCGCCTGTGCGATGGCGTACCCGACCTCGTCGGCGGCGGTGACGCCGAAACAGGCATTGGCGAGCCGGGCGATGTCCTCGTCGTGGCCGGTGAAGGTCATGGCGGGGTGGATCGCGAGGCCGAGCGCACCCTGCTTCGTCAGCGGTTCGAGAATCGCGACGCCGTTCGCGCCGGAGGTGTGCACGACGATGGTGCCGGGGCGGACCACGTTCGCACCGGCGAGGCCGCGGACCAGCCCGGCCAGTTCGGCGTCGGGCACGGCGAGCAGGAGCAGTTCACTGCGCTGGGCGATCTGTTCGATCGGCAGCACCTGGGCTTCGGGCAGCCGAGTACGGGCGCGGTGCACCGAGGCGTCGGAGATCGCGGCGACACCGAAGACCACGTGGCCGGCTCGCTCGAGCGCTACGCCGAGTGCGGAACCCACTCGTCCCGCCGAGACGATTCCCACCGTCAGTCGTGCGGGCGCTGGATCCATTCGTGCGGGCACGGAGTCGCCACTCGTGTTTGCGCCATCAGGGTTGACACTTCTCGAGGTCAACGTTGTCCTCTCGATTTGCGTTCCAGTCCCGCGGTGCGGGTACCAGACGTTCGCTTCGAGAATAGAGGGAGTTACTCGAGGACCGCCACACGCCCCCACCGTGATCTAGCGCTCACCTGGTCCGCCACTCCGTGTATTCAGGCCGGACCCAGGTGCGTGGTGACAGGTGGACGCGGCCGAGGGTTTGCCGGTGGGCGAGCCGGCTGTCGTCGGTGTTGCGACCAGCTAGGTACGCGGAGAAGCGGAGCCGGTGGACTCCGATTCGAGGTTGGCCATGATGTCTGCCACCGACAGCCGGGCGGTGCCCTCGGTTTCGGCGCGGCGGCGCCGACGAGAGCTGGTGCCCACCGAGGGGGCCTTCTCGGGGCGGGTGGCCGGGGGCTGGGCGGGCTCCGGGGTGGGCTCGGCCGTCGCTACAGGTGCCGGGACAGGTTCGGCCGCGGCGACCGGTGCCGGAGTCGGTTCGGCCGCCGCCGGGGTGGGCTCGGGGGCAGCGGCCGAGTTGCCGTTGGCGGTGGGCTCGGCCGGCAGGACCGTCTCCGTCACCTGGCGGGTGTTCGGCGAGGACAGGCGCGGCGGCGGCGTCTTTCCCGATGACGTGGTCGGTGCGGCGGGCTGCGCGGGGGCGGTCGACTGCTGGGTTTCGGCGTACTCGTCGAGCTGCACCGCCGAGGTCTCGGCGGTGACCGGGTCGTCGTACGGGTCGGCGAAATTGGCCGAAACCGGTTGCATGAAGACAGGTTTCAGTGCGCTGGGCGGTTGCTGCCACGGGCCGAACCAGGCGGCGGTGGCATCCTCGGGGCTAACGTCGAAATCGTGGTCGGGCTCGTCGAAGGCATTGAAGCCACCGGCGGGCAACGCGTCGATCCGCACGGCATCGGCCTGCAGCGCAGGTTGCTCGTCGAGCAGGGCGCCGTCGAAGAGAACCTGCAGATTCTGGCGCAGCAGGGTCAGCTCGGCGCGCAGCGCGGCGATTTCGGAGGAGTCGGCGCCGACTTCGGCGCGCACCCGCGCCTCGACACCCATCTCGTACTCACGGCGCGCGTTGATCTCACGCTCGAGCTGCAACTCGTACACCGTCTGCAGATCGCGCACCTTCGCCTTGTCGACGGCCGCGTCCTTGCGGTAGCGGGTAGCCGCGAGCGCGCCGATCACCGCGGCCCACAGGGCCGCTACCAGGCCGATCCGCACGTATTGGACGTTTTCGCTGAAGATCAGGAAAACACTGGCGGTCAGACCGAGCAGGATGAGGAAACCGACGAAGAATTTTCCCGCGTCGTCCCGCCGTCGTCGGGGCGCCGTGCTGCGGGAGGGTGAAACCATGAGGGCCAGGGTAGCCGGAATCGGCTGGTCGGCCCACCAAAGGCTACGGAGATTCCATTCGCAAGTTGCTATGTAGTAGCGGGGTCGTCGGTCGGGTCCTCGGGTGCCCGGCAGCAATACTCCAGCCACAAAGCCGCAGCAACCAGGGCCGAACCGGCCAGCAGGCCGACCACCGCACCCGGCGAATCCGTAGCGGCGGCGGTGACGGTCCCGCGCTGTGGGAAAACCCACAGCAGGAAACCCAGCCACACACCCGCGGCCAGCGAACCCACCTGCAACGACGCCTTCGCCAGCGCCACACCCCTGGCCACGTTGATCGGATGCATCTGGCCCGATCCGTCGCCGATCTGCTCATCGGCGATCTTGGCCTTGATCGCGAAGCCGAGCGCCGCCTCGATCGCGGCGACCGGCAGCAGCGAGGCGCCCGCGGCCACCGAGATCGACGGGAAGCTGGAATAGGCGAACCGGGTGGCGACCCAGGCGACCGCGGCGGCCACCACCACGTTCAGCGCGAGGTCGAGTACCCGGGTGGGTTTCAGCACGAGCCGGCGCTTTCCTCGCGTAGCACCAGGTCGGTACGGACCACGCCGTCTTTCTCGGACTGGTCGAGTCCGGCGAGCAGCTCGGCGATCGGGCGCGCGGCCCCGTCGACGACAAGGTGCGCGGACGGCTCGACAGCCAGCCACGGGATGAGGACGAAGGCCCGGTTGTGGGCCTGCGGGTGCGGCAGGATCAGCGTCGGATCGGTGTCGCGGGCGATCGCCGTGCCGGTGCTGTCGGCGCACTGGACCACATCGACATCGAGGGTGCGCGCACCCCAGCGAACCTCGCGCACGCGGCCCGCCGCCTGCTCGAGCTCCTGACCGAAACGCAGCCAGGCGTAATCGTCGAAGGCCGGATCTTCCGCTGTGACAACAGCATTGAGGTAATCGTCTTGGTCGACGCCACCCCACGGCGCGGTCGTGTAGACCGGCGACACCGCCACGACCCGCTCCCCCAGCGCGTCGAGCACGCTGCGCAGATGCGCGAGCCGATCGCCCAGATTCGAGCCGATCGAGAGCACCGCGCGAGTCATCGGCGCGGCTCCGGGGCCTGCGTGCGATACCGGATGGCCACCACGCGCACGTCTTCGAAGGTGTGCGGGATCGGCGCCGACGGCTTGTGCACGACCACCTCCACCGCCTCGATCCGCGGGTCGGCCATCACGTCGTCGGCGATCTCGGAGACCACTGTTTCGATCAGATCGCGCGGCGGACCGGTCACGATGCGCACGGCACGCTCGGCGAGCGCGCCGTAGTCGACGGTGTCGGCGAGGTCGTCGGACGCGGCGGCCGCGGCGAAATCGACCCACACCGTCAGATCGACGACGAATTCCTGACCGTCACGACGCTCGAAATCGAACACTCCGTGCCTGCCGAAAGCACGCAGGCCGCGCAGCTCGATCCTCGACGAGGCGGGTCTGCCCGCGGGCGGCGGCAGCAAGGGCAAGTTCATCGGACAACTCCTCGGAGGGTGACTCGGACGCCTGCGGCAGTTCGGGTAGCGAGGACGTTCACGGCGTGCGCCCAGCGGCCGATCGAGCGTCGGCTGCTCGACGCCAGGCATCGACGACGGCGATGGCGTCCAGGGAAGCCCGGACATCGTGCACGCGCACGCCCCAGGCGCCATGGGTGGCCGCGAGGGCCGACAGGGTGGCGGTGGCGGTTTCGCGGCCGTCGGGCGGGCGTGGGCCGGCTTCGTCGGCCAGGAGGGCGCCGAGGAAACGCTTGCGTGAGGCGCCGATCAAGATCGGGAAACCGCCTGCCACCAGTTCCGGGAGAGCGGCGAGGAGTTCCCAGTTGTGCTCGGCGTTCTTGGCGAAACCGAGGCCGGGGTCGAGGATCAGCCGGTCCGGGGTGACCCCCGCGGCGACAGCCAGGTCGACCTGGGCGCAGAGTTCGGCGTTCACCTCGGCGACCACGTCGTCGTAGTGATCGGCGGGGCCGGTATGGCGGTAGTCGGCGCCCGCCCGCCAGTGCATGAGGATCCACGGCACGCCCGCTTCGGCGACGACTTTCACCATGTTCGGGTCGGCACGGCCGCCGGAGACGTCGTTCACCACCGAGACACCCGCCTCCAGCGCGGCCTCGGCGACCTCGGCGCGCATGGTGTCGACACTGGTCGGCACCCCGGCGGCGACCAGTCCGCGGATCACCGGAGCGACCCTGGCGGCCTCGGCGGCCGGGTCGACCCGGTCGGCCCCCGGCCTGGTGGATTCACCACCCACGTCGACGATGTCGGCGCCCGCTTCGTACAGCTCCACACCGTGCGCGATCGCGAGTTCGGGGTCGAGGTAGCGACCACCGTCGGAGAAAGAATCAGCGGTCACGTTGACCACACCCATGACCACGCAGGAGCGGTGGTCACGGGCGGTCACCAGTGGCTGGCTCATTTGCGCAGGATCAGGTCCAGCGCCTCGGCTCGCGAGGCGGAGTCGGTTTGCAGCTGGCCGCGCACCGCCGAGGTGGTGGTGCTGGCGCCGGGCTTACGGATTCCCCTCATGGCCATGCACAGGTGCTCGGCCTCGACCACCACGATCGCGCCGCGCGGATCCAGTCGGCGCATCACCGCGTCGGCGATCTGGCTGGTCAGCCGCTCCTGCACCTGGGGGCGCTTGGCATAGAGATCGACCACGCGCGCCAGCTTCGACAGCCCCGTCACCCGGCCGTGCGAGCCGGGGATGTAGCCGACGTGCGCGACGCCGTGGAACGAGACCAGGTGATGCTCACAGGTGGAGAACATCGGGATGTCACGAACCAGCACGAGTTCCTGGTGACCCTCGTCGAAGGTGGTCGCGAGCACCGCGTCAGGCTCGGTGTAGAGCCCGGCGAACATCTCCCGGTAAGCACGCGCCACCCGCGCGGGCGTGTCGAGCAAGCCGGGACGGTCGGGATCCTCACCGACCGCGAGCAGCAGCTCGCGCACCGCGTTCTCGGCGCGCTCCTGATCGAACGGCAAACCGGTCGCCAGCGCCGTCAGCACCGACGGACTGGTCGCACCCAGCTCACCTGCCGGATCGAGTTCCTGCTTGTTGGCCGACAACTTCTCCGCACCTCCGTGATATTTGCGGCTGGCGCCGCGGGTTCTCGGCCCTGTTCTCCGCTCAGTCCAGAGGCGGGCGGGCCGAGAACGAGAGCCGAAAGCCGGCGACCACCCGACATTCGACGGCCGAGCGTGATCCGAGAACCAGTGCCGAATGCCGGTACTTGTTCGGCATTCGACCTCCGAGCGTAGTTGGCCCCCGGTCAGTGGCGGCCGTTCGGCCCTTCCCACTCCTTGTTCTCCGGATCGGCGTCACGCACCGGCGGCTGCGGCTGGGCACCCCACGGCTGGAAACCATCGCTGGCGTGCCGCGGCTGCTGCTGCTCGGGCCTGCCCCAGGCACTGCCCTGGTCCTGCGGCGGTTGGGGCTGCTGCTGCGGCTGTTGCTGCTGCGGCTGCTGCTGCTCCTCGCGCGGCGGCCAACCCGGAGCCGACCAGCCGGCCGGTGCGCCGTAATCGGGCCGCGAACCGTGCGTGCCCGACTGCCGGGGGAACGCCTGGGTCGGCGCGGCGGGCAACGGGTAACCGGCCGCGGGCGGTGCGGGCTGGCCGTAGGGCTGACCCGGGTAGCCGTTGGGCTCCACCGGCGGTGCACCGTTGGGCACCGGCACCGGCGCGGGCTGCACCGGCGGCCACGGCTCGCCGCGCTCGACGGCCAGCTCGCCCGGCGTCTTCACCGGCGGCTTGTCCGACGGGTGCCGGTCACCGAAATCGTTGAACGCGGTGATCCGCGGACGCTTCTCCACACCGGCCAGGATCGTCTCGAGATCCTTGCGGTGCAGCGTCTCGCGTTCGAGCAGCGCGGTGGCCAAGGCGTCGAGCTGCTCGCGGTATTCGCTGAGGATCGACCATGCCTCGGTGTGTGCGGCCTCGATGAGGTTGCGCACCTCCTCGTCGATCTCGCGGGCGACCTCGTGCGAGTAGTCGGCCTGCACGCCCATCGAGCGGCCGAGGAACGGGTCGCCCTGCTCCTGGCCGTAGCGCACGGCGCCGAGGCGGGCACTCATGCCGTATTCGGTGACCATCCCGCGGGCGATCTTGGTGGCCTGGTCGATATCGGAGGACGCGCCGGTGGTGGGCTCGTGGAACACCAGTTCCTCGGCGGCGCGGCCACCCATCGCGAAGACCAGCCGGGAGATCATCTCCGAGCGGGTCATCAGGCCCTTGTCGTCCTCGGGCACCGTCATGGCGTGCCCGCCGGTGCGGCCGCGGGCCAGGATGGTGACCTTGTAGACGGGCTCGATATCGGGCATCGCCCACGCCGCCAGGGTGTGGCCGCCCTCGTGGTAGGCGGTGATCTTCTTCTCGTGCTCGCTGATGATGCGGCTCTTGCGGCGCGGGCCACCGATCACGCGGTCGACCGATTCCTCGAGCGATTCGCCGGTGATGACCGAACCGTTCTCGCGGGCGGTGAGCAGCGCGGCCTCGTTGATCACGTTGGCCAGATCGGCGCCGGACATGCCGACGGTGCGCTTGGCCAGACCCTCGAGGTCGGCTTCCTGCGAGATCGGCTTGCCCGCCGAGTGCACCCGCAGGATCGCGCGGCGACCGGCCAGGTCGGGGTTGCCGACCGGGATCTGCCGGTCGAACCGGCCGGGGCGCAGCAGCGCGGGGTCGAGGATGTCGGGCCGGTTGGTGGCCGCGATCAGGATGATGTTGGAGCGATCGCCGAAGCCGTCCATCTCGACCAGCAGCTGGTTGAGGGTCTGCTCGCGCTCGTCGTGACCGCCGCCGAGGCCCGCACCGCGCTGGCGGCCGACCGCGTCGATCTCGTCGACGAAGATGATGCACGGGCTGTTCTGCTTGGCCTGCTCGAACAGGTCGCGCACGCGGGAGGCGCCGACACCGACGAACATCTCGACGAAGTCCGAACCGGAGATGGTGAAGAACGGCACCCCGGCCTCGCCCGCGACCGCGCGGGCCAGCAGCGTCTTACCGGTTCCCGGCGGCCCGTAGAGCAGCACGCCCTTGGGGATCTTCGCGCCGAGCGCCTGGTAGCGGGCCGGATTCTGGAGGAAGTCCTTGATCTCGTAGAGCTCTTCGACGGCCTCGTCGGCACCGGCCACGTCCTGGAACGTGGTCTTGGGCATGTCCTTGGTCAGCAGTTTGGCCTTCGACTTACCGAAGCCCATCATTCCGCCACGGCCACCGCCCTGCATGCGCGACATCACGAAGATGAACAGGCCGACCAGCAGCACCATCGGCACGATGAACAGCAGCAGCTGCGACAGCCAGCTCTCCTGCTTGACCACGGTGTCGTACGGGGCGCCGGACTTCTGCACGGCGTCGAGGACCTGCGCGGAGTTCTCCCCACCACTGGGGTACTTGGCGACGATCTTGGCGTTGTTGCTCGTGGCTTCGTTGCCGTTGTTCAGTTCGATGCGGAGCTGCTGCTCCTTGTCATCGATCTGCACGTTCTTGACGTTCGCTTTGTCCTCGAGCTGGGCCAGCGCAACGGAAGTGTCGACACTCTCCCAACCGCGCGTGTCATCGCTGAGAAAGCTGAACAGCCAGATCATGAGCATGATGCCCGAGATGATCGCCAAGGTGCGAAACACTGTCTTGCGGTTCATAGAGCGTCGGCCGGACGGCCCAGTCCTTTCCGGTTATTACTCCGGGTGTGCTTGCGAAGCGTCGAGATCGGCGGGTTTCGGATGCGGACATGCCACGTTACCGCGTACGGTCTAGTTCGATACATCGCGCAGTTCGGCTGCTGGTGCAGTTGCACTGGTAAACGGCCGGAGAACGCAAGAGGTTCCCGAACGCTCCGACCGGGTTGTGGCAAGTGGCCACAATCATGTCATGCCCGCCTTATCGTGGGCGACGACACAACTACAGCGCAGGGGGTATAGACATCGTCGAGCTACGAACACCCACAGCGATTCTGCGCCACGGCGGTGGACGGCTCGTCGTCCTCCGGCCGGGTACCGACGGCGAACGTGTTCTCGACGTTCCCATTGCCGACCTGCTCAAGGTGCGCCTCAATCGGCGCGCCGACGAAGCGGTGGTGATCGAGATCTACCTGCGCTATCCCACGGCGGTCCTCACCGGCGTTCCCGCCGACCGCACTCCCCTTCCGGTGCTCATCGCCGAGCACGACGTGCCTGCCGCCCTCGGCATCGTCGACCGGATCAACGACCAGATCATGGTGACCCAGCGCATCGACGTGGCCGCGCCGGATCTCACCCCGCCCGCTCCCGAGTGGGGCAAGTCGGGTCCCACCCGCGCCGATGTCGAGCGCGCCGTGCGCCGGATGGCGCCGCGCAAGGACGCGCGTTCGGCCGTCACCGCGCTGAACCGGTATGTCACGCCCGACGAATACGTCTTGGAAACGGCCATCGCCGTTGCCGCCCCGCCTGCGGGATCGGGCATCGGCCTGCTCGCCGCGACCACTTCCCGCGTGCTGTTCATCTCCATCGGCAGCGGCGAGCGCTATGCCTTCGAATTGGCGGTGGCCGCGATTCTCGGCGCCCGCACCGTCGAAGGCGCGCGCTCGGCGCCCGGCGAGGTGGATACGCGCCACGGCGGATCGGGCATCGATATCAATGACGGCAATCGCACGCTGCATTTCGCGGGCGTGGATCGCGCCGACACCGAACGGGTCACCTGCGCGGTGAATTTCGCCATCCGCAGGCAGGCCGCCGACGGCGCCGCCGGTCCCGCCGACCCCGGTGTCAACCAGCTCTACGCGGAATGGGAATTACTGGTCGAGCGGCATTCGCTCGGCATGGTCGACGACACGCAATTCCAGCGCTACGGCCGCGGTATCCTGCGCAGCCTGTAGTGCCGGTGGCCGGACCGAATGCTCAATTCGGTTCGGCCGCTTCGGTTTCCGCCTTCTGCTCCGGTTCGTTGAGTTCGATCCGCCGCCACGGGCTGGTGGGCCGGGTCCATAGTCGCACCAGTTCCATCCGGCGGTCGACGCCGCCGTTCTTCAGTTCGGCGAGGTCCTCGGTGGCCTGCCAGTAGGTCCAGCCGGTGAGGTAGGCGTCGCCGAACTGGCGCCAGTTGCGGTAGCGGCGCTGCGCGGGCACCAGCGCGCGCATGCAGTATTCCCACGCCACGTCGGCGTCGATGTAGCCCGCGGTGAACGCCATGCGGGCCACCGCGACGACGCGGGCCAGATCCCAGGCGTGGATGTCGTTGGGTAACGGGCGCGAGAGATGATCGGTGAAGCCGATCTTGATGGCCTGGGCCCAGATGTCGTAGTCGCGCACCAGCGCCTCGGGATTGTCCATCCCCCGAAACGAACCGACCTGCCGCAGGAACGCGCGCTGCTTGTCGGCCCGCTCACCGAAACGGTCGCGCTCGCTGGCGTTGACCGAGGCCATCACCAGCGGATGCACCAGCGAATACAACGGCGCGTGCATGCCTTCGAGCAGCTGTTCCATCGAGGCGCGAGCTTCGGTGCCGTCGGTGATGCCCCAGGCGCCGGTGAGCGTGTCGATGGCGAGTTCGCGGCGGTCGCCGAGCGGGTGTTCACGCTCGGGGCCGAGCAACATCGCGTCGTGGAAGGCGTCCCAGCGGGTGGAGTAGAAGGCGCCGAGGGCGAGCGCGCGCAGTTCGTCGTCGCTCACCCCCGCACCCGACCAGTGATCTTCTTCGCGCTCGTCCAGTTCCGGGTAGGGAAAAGTGGTCAGCGCTGGTACTCCCCTGGCAGGCATGCGGCCGAGTCTAGTGCCGTGACCGCGATCACGGGTGGCGTGCGAATCTCACGTGCATCACGAGATTTTCAGATCCCCCTATTCTTCGCCTGTCGTGTCATGCCTCACAGGTCTATGGTTCTGTCATGTGTAGAAATATCACCGTCTTGCGTGGTCTGGAGCCTGCCGCCACCGAGCAGGAGATCTACGCTGCCGCCTTGCAATATGTGCGCAAAGTCGGCGGCATCTCCGGCCTGAGTAGCGCCACGAAGCCCGCGGTCGACAAGGCTGTCGCGGCCATCGCCGCGGCTACCACGGCACTGCTGGCCGAACTCCCCGATCGCCGGGTCCCGCCGCCCACCGAGCCACCGCTGCGCCGGATCGCGGCGCGCGAGAACGAGGCCAGCGAAGCACCGTAGGAATCAGCTCGATCCAGAACTGCAACGTGTTCTAATTGTCTGAGCAGGCACGCCACTTCCTCTTGGCCGCGCCGCGATAGTCGGTGAACCGAATTCAGCAGACGCACGAGGAGAACGACCAGTGAGCGAACTCGACAAAGACGTCGCGGTGATCGAAGTACACAATCCGGCCACGGGCGACCTCGTCGGCACCGTACCGGTCACCACACCGGACGACGTGGCGGCCGCGGTCCGCGAACTGCGCCTCTACCAGCCAGAATGGGAAGCGATCGGGCCGTCCGGGCGCAAGCAGTGGCTGCTGAAGATGCAGGACTGGCTGATCGACAACACCGAGCACCTGGCCGCGGTGCTGCAATCCGAGACCGCCAAGCCGCGCGTCGACGCGATCATCGATCCGGCGTTCGCGGTCGACATTCTCGGCTACTACGCGCGCCGGGCGGGCAAGTTCCTCGCCGACGAGCACCCGTCGCCGCACAGCCCGCTCGCGCGGGTGAAGTCGCTGACTGTGGCCTACCGCCCCTATCCCGTGGTCGGAGTGATCACGCCGTGGAACTTCCCGCTCGCGATGCCCGCGATCGACGTGTTCCCCGCGCTGGCGGCCGGCGCCGCGGTGATCCTCAAGCCGTCGGAGGTGACGCCCCTGTCCGCGGTGGAGCTGGCCCGCGGCTGGGCCGAGATCGGTGCGCCGCCGGTGTTCAAGGTGGTCACCGGCGCGGGCGCGACCGGCGCGGCGGTGGTCGAGAACGCCGATTACATCCAGTTCACCGGTTCCACCGCGACCGGTCGCAAGATCGCGGCCACCTGCGCGGAGCGGATGGTGCCCTACAGCCTCGAGCTCGGCGGCAAGGACCCGGCGATCGTGCTCGCCGACGCGGACCTGGACCGCGCCGCGCACGGCATCGCCTTCGGCGGCATGTTCAACGCCGGGCAGGTGTGCATCTCGGTCGAGCGGGTCTACGTCGAAGCACCCGCCTACGACGAGTTCGTCACCAAGCTCACCGCCGCGGTCGCCGCCTTGCGTCAGGGCGCCGACGATCGCGAGTCGAAGAACGACGTCGGCGCGCTCGCCAACGAGAATCAGGTGCTGATCGTGCAGCGCCACGTCGACGAGGCGGTGGCGGCGGGCGCCCGGGTGACCACCGGCGGCAAACGCACCGGCGTCGGCACCTTCTTCGAGCCGACTGTCCTCGTGGATGTGGACCATTCGATGTCGTGCGTCGCCGAGGAGACCTTCGGCCCGACGCTGCCGGTGATGAAGGTGGCCGACGAGGCCGAGGCCATCCGGATGGCCAACGACTCGATCTACGGGCTTTCGGCGTCGGTGTGGACCGGCGACAAGGCGCGCGGCGCACGCGTGGCCAGACAGCTGAACACAGGCGCGGTGAACATCAACGACGTGTTCTCGAACCTGTTCAATCCCGCGATGCCGATGGGCGGCTGGGGTCTGTCCGGCGTCGGCGCACGCTGGGGCGGCGCGTCGGGGCTGCGGAAATACTGTCGCGCGCAGGCGATGACGAAGCCGAAGCTGCCGACCATGGGCAAGGAATTGTTCTGGTACCCCTACGACATGAACAAGCTGGTCGTCGCGGTCGCGGCGATGCGGGCGGCCGGTGCGCGCGGGATGCGCCGAATCGACCTGCCCGCGGTGCTGCGTCTCAAGAAGAGCAAGTAGTCGATTCCGGCTGCGACACCTGTTGGTGCGCAGCCGGATTCGCCGCTTCGAAACTTGTTTGTGACTAACATCACTTCGACGAAGTTGCTGGTCACGGTCGCCGTGGTCAGCGGCACCTTTCGGCGCGCACGACAGCGGCGCGGTGCGGCCCACATCGGAGCAGGTGATGTGAACAGCGACGCATTTTCGCTGGTCAGCCGCCCAGATATGACGTCGATCCACTCGGTGGCAGATCGCCACGAACAATAGACAATCCGATGGTGCAGCTCACCATGTCAGGCCATATGCTGTGCGATACCAACCTGGTGACTGTTTTGATCCACTTCCGCGAACTTCCTTGCCCGTTTTGGCTGGATTTTCCCGACCGATTCTGATAGCAAGGTGCTATGGACCCGCATTTGCGCGATCTGCGGTATTTCGTCGCCGTCGCTGAGGAACTGCATTTCACGAACGCCGCCCAGCGGCTGCATATCGCTCAGCCGACGTTGTCACGCCAGATCCGCCAGCTCGAACGCCAGCTCGACGTGGTCCTGTTCGACCGCAACCAGCGCAGTGTCGCCCTCACCGTCGCCGGTAAGGAACTGCTCGAAGGCGCACGCAAGATCCTCGAGCTGTGGGAGGTGACCAACGTGTCCCTCCAGGAAGCAGGCGAGGTGCTGCGCGTCGGAATCCAGTCCGCGCTCGGCCGGGGTCTGCTCAACGACCTCGAGAGCGCGAGCGGTCACCGCCTCGCCCTGCACGCCGCGTCGTGGAACGACCCCTCCAGTGGCCTGGCCGGTCGACAGGCCGACCTGTCGCTGGTCTGGCTGCCGCTGCCCGACCCCAACCGTTATCGCTGGCAGGTGCTGCGCACCGAGCCGCGCTGGGTGCTGCTGCCGGAGTCGCATCCGCTGGCCGAGCAGGACAGCATCGAATTCGCCGATCTGCTCGACGAGCCCTTCGTCGCCCTGCCCACCGAGGCGGGCGCGGTCCGCGACTTCTGGCTCGGCAACGATGCCCGTGGCGGCAAGGCGGCCAAGATCGGCGCCGAGGCGGCCACCCCCGAGGACAAGCTCGAGGCCGTGAGCCTCGGCCTCGGCGTGTGCCTGCTGGCCGAGAACAACGTGCCGATGTACCGCTGGCCCGGGCTCACCGCGCGTCCGGTCGCCGGTCTCACCCCGTGTGAGCTGGCGGTGGCATGGCGGGCCGACGACACGCGCCCGACCATTCTGGAATTCGCCGGTCGCGCCGTCGACGGTGGTTTCTCCGAGCCGACACCGCAGCCGCAGCCGATCGCGGTCTAGTTCGACAGTTCCAGTTGGGCGGCGAGACCGAGCAAGGTGGACTCGCTGCCCGGCGGACCGACCAGCTGCGCGGCCAACGGGGTGTGCGCTTCGGGATGGGTGCCCATCGGTAGTGACGCCGCGGGCCAGCCGAGCAGATTCCACAGTCCGGTGAACGGCGCGTAGCGCGCCGAGGACACGACATTCGCGGCCCACCCGCGCCCGCTCCACTGCCTGGCCTTGGGCGGTGGCGCGGCGAGCGTCGGGGTGATCACCACGTCGAAGTCCTCGAAGAATTCGAGCAGCCTGGCTTCGGTCCGGTCGATCTGGCTGGGGCGGACCAGGCCGAGTCGCCGGATCACCCGGCCGATCGCCAGGTGACGTTTGGTGCGTTGCTGGAGCAGTTCGGGGTTCTCGAGTGTGTCGGCGTCGGCCAGGCCCGCACTCGGCCAGCGCAGCAGCATCAACAGCGCCGTGTCGCCGTAGGGCAGTTCCACCGGTTGCACCTCGTGCCCGGCCACTGCCGCGCGCGCACCCGCGGTGCGCGCCGCCGCCGTCCAATGCCGATCCATCCGGACCAGACGCGACGGCGGAGCCACGGCCAGTCCGATGCGTAGTCGCTGCGGCTTGCGTAGTTCGGCCAGGTCGGAACGGCCTGCCAGCACCGACAGCGCCAGCGCCGCGTCCGACACCGTGGTCGCGAGGACACCGTTCTCGGCCAGTCCCGCCCAGGAATCGGCGCCGATCTGCGCGGGCACCACGTGTCTACCCGGCTTGATCCCAAAGACCCCGCATGCCGCGGCGGGCACCCGGATCGAGCCGAGACCGTCGTTGCCGTGCGCGATCGGCACGAGTCCGGCGGCCACCGCCGCGGCAGCACCACCCGAGGATCCACCCGTCGACCGGCCGACATCACGCGGATTGCGGGTGACGCACCCCGCGGAGTCGGTACTGGCCCACAAACCGAGCTCGGGCATCGCCGTCAACCCCACAACGATCGCGCCTGCGGCGCGCAGCCTGGCCACGACCGGGTGATCGACGCTCGCCGGTTCGGCGGAGGTGGCCGCCGAACCGGCCCGGGTCGGTTCGCCCGCCACCGCGATGTTCTGTTTCACCGCCACCGGCACACCGGCCAGCGGCAGCTCGTCGAGGTCTTGCCGGGCGGCCAGTTCCCGCGCTTCGGCCCTGGCCCGCTCGGCTCGCACCACCGTGAAGGCGTTGATCTTGCGATTCTCCGAACCGATGCGGGCGAGCGCGTCGGCGGTGACGTCGGCGGGCGTGATGGTGCCCGCACGGACCCGGGCGGCCAGTGCCGCGGCGGGGCCGCCGATGGGGTATTCGTCGGCAGGAGGGCGAGACGAGTCCATCGTCACCTCAGCGTCCGTTACGCCGTCGTCGTCGACGGACTCCCATGCTACCGCTGTGAGGTCTTCGTTCATCTGCGGATTCGCCCCCGTCGCATGGTCGTCGAAATTCGGGTGATCAGCTCTAGAGGCGCAAGTTATCATTTCAAGTACAGCTCTCCGGCGATGGCGGTGGGTGTGGCGGAATGAATTTCGCACCGATCCGCGCGAACTCTTTAGGTCGGTTGATGAGCGATAACACCGGAAGCGGGGAACAACCCGACGCAACGGCCGGTCGGGCCACGAATGTGCGCGTCGACATGGTCGAGGCGTTCGCCGCCGCGTGGGGCGCGGTCGACGAACGCCCGCCCGACATCGCCGAGTTCCTCCCCGACGCGGCCACCCTGCGCGCGCAGGCGCTGCACGAGCTGATCCGGGTCGACCTGCGCCATCGCTGGCTGCACCACGCAGGCACCGGCATCGACCGCAAGCGGCTGGTCAACTACTGCGCCGAGTTCCCCGAACTCGACGTTGCCACGCTGCCCGCCGGGCTGGTGTTCGAGGAATTCGTCATCCGCAGGCACAGCGGCGAACGTGTCGACCCGCGCGAGTGCCTGCGCGAGTACCCGGAGCAGGCGGCCAGTCTGCGCGGCCTGCTCAACACCGAGGAACTCGACCAGAGCACTCACCGGACCGACGATCCCGACGCGACGATGAACCAAACGGCGGACTCGACTCGTAGTACCCAGATGACCCGCCCGCAGCTCGACCTCACCGCGACCGCCACCTCGGCCGCGACGTCGTCGACGGACGCACTCTCGAATCCCGGCGCGTTCGAGCCGCTCGACCGCATCGAGATCGGCCAGCGCATCGGCGATTTCGAGCTGCTCACCGGGCTCGGTTCCGGTGCTTTCGCGCGTGTCTTCCTGGCCAGGCAGACGTCGATGCAGCGTCTGGTCGCGGTGAAGATCTCCGCCGACCGCGGTACCGAGCCGCAGACGCTGGCCCAGCTCGACCACGACTACATCGTGCGCGTGTTCGACCAGCAACTGATGGACACCGACTCGGCGCCCTCGGGTTCGCGGCGCCTGCGCCTGCTCTACATGCAGTTCCTGCCCGGCGGGACCCTGCTCGGTCTGCTGCGCTGGGTCCGCGCGACCCCACCCGCCGAACGCAGCGGCAAACTGCTGCTCGACGCCGTGGACGCCGCCATGGAGGAGAAGGGCGAGATCCGCCCGACCGATTCGAGCGTGCGCGCCGAGATCGCCGCCCTGAGCTGGCCGGAAACGGTGGCCTGGCTGGGCAGGCGGCTGGCCGAGGCGCTCGACTACGCGTCCTCGCACGGTGTGCTGCACCGTGATGTGAAACCGGCGAATGTGCTGCTCACCGCCGAGGGCGTCCCGAAGCTCGCCGACTTCAACATCAGCTTCAGCCGCACCGTCGAGGGCACCAGCCCGGTGGCCTACTTCGGCGGTTCGCTGGCCTACATGTCGCCCGAACAGCTGGAGGCCTGTCACCCCGGCCTCAGCCGCACCGCCGCCGACCTCGACACCCGCAGCGATATCTACTCCCTCGGCGTGGTCCTGTGGGAACTGCTCACCGGTGCAAAGCCGTTCGACGACGACACCGCCGCGGCCGAGGGCCGGGGCGACGAAACCACCCTCGAGGCCATGCTCGAGCGACGGACCGGCGGCGTCGATCCCGCCGCGCTCGACCGGGTTCCGGCGAACTGCCCCGCTGCCCTGCGCCGGGTGCTGCTGACCTGCCTCGACCCGGACAGGTCGGGTCGCTGGGCCGAAGGCGCGGTGCTGGCCAAGCAGTTCGATCTGTGTCTGGACGCCCGGGCCCGCGACCTCGTCGACCCGCCGCCGAACAGCTGGCGGATGGTGTGGCGCAAGTGGCCGCTGCTGGTGATGATCTTGGCGATCGGCATCCCCAACGCCCTCGCCTCCTGGTACAACATCCAGCACAACCAGAATCTGGTGGTGAGTCGGCTCAGCGAGTCGGCCCAGCAATCGTTCGTCGTGATCACGGCGGGCGTGAACGTGGTCTTCTTCCCGCTGGGGGCCGCGGTGCTCATCTACCTCGCCCGTTTCGTGCTCTCCGTGCCGCGCGGCCTTCGCCATGGCCGCCGTTACGACCCACAGATTCTGCGCCGCACCAGACACGACACCTTGCGCATCGGCGACCGGGTGGTGATCGTGGTGTTCTCGCTGTGGGCGATCTCCGGACTCACCTTCCCGATCGCGCTGCAATTGGCCGCCGGCGATGTCCCCGGCCACGCCGTGGTCCATTTCCTCGCATCCCTGCTGGTCTGCGGGGCGATCGCCGTCGCCTACCCGTTCTTCCTCGTCACGTTCTACCTGGTCCGCTGCATCTACCCGATCTTCCTTCGCCACGGCGAGATCAGCACCGACGACAGCACCTGGCTGCGCGAGCTGAGCCGCCGCTGCACCTGGTACCTCGCGGTGGCCGCCTCGGTCCCCCTCCTCGCCGTCGCGGGCGTCACCTTCCTCCCGCCCGGTGATATCCCAGCCGTGATCGTCGCCGTCCGGGTGCTCTGCGTCGGCGGCATCGTCGCCTTCATCGGCTCCTACCTGCTCTTCCGCGCGCTCGAAGCCGATCTGAAAGCCCTGGAACGCGTCGTCAGCTGACGATCTGCGGCGCGGATGAACTTCCGTGCGGGTCCGCGCGTATGACCCGTCGTGAGCTCGACTGTCATCACCGAGGCGACCCGCCCCTCGCTCGACCGCACCGCCACCATGCACTCCACCGATCGCCGCGGGCTCGACCGGTTCGAGGTGGGCGACCGCGTCGGCGACTTCGAGCTGCTGACCGAGCTCGGCGTGGGCGCGTTCGCCCGGGTCTTCCTCGCCAGGCAACGGTCGATGCAACGTCTGGTCGCGGTGAAGATCTCCGCCGACAGCGGCACCGAGCCGCAAACCCTGGCCCAGCTCGACCACGACTACATCGTGCGCGTGTTCGATCAGCTCGTCCTCGATCCACCCGGCGACGGGTCGCCCCGGCTGCGCCTGCTGTACATGCAGTTCCTGCCCGGCGGCACCCTGCTCGGCCTGCTGCGCTGGGTCCGCGCGACCCCGCCCGCCGAACGCGACGGTCGGCTCCTGCTCGACGCGATCGACGCGGCGATGACGGAGAAGGGCGAGATCCGGCCGGCGGATTCGAGCGTGCGGCGCGAGATCGCCCACCTCAGCTGGCCCGACACCGTGGCCTGGCTGGGTCGGCGCCTGGCCGCGGCACTGGATCACGCGGCCGATCGGGGTGTGCTGCACCGTGACGTGAAACCGGCGAATGTCCTGCTCACGGCCGAGGGCGTGCCGAAGCTCGCCGATTTCAACATCAGCTTCAGCGAGACCGCGGGCACCAGCCCGCTCTCGTATTTCGGCGGGTCGCTGGCGTACATGTCACCCGAGCAGCTCGAGGCCAGCCATCCCGGCTACGACCGCAGCGCCGCCGACCTCGAAGCACGCTCCGATCTCTTCTCACTGGGTGTGCTGCTGTGGGAACTGCTCACCGGCACCAAGCCGTTCGACGACACCGGCGCCGACGACCCCGACTGCGGAGATCGAACCAGACTCGAAGCGATGCTCTCCGCACGCAGCACGGGCGTCGGTAATTCCGCGCTGCAACAACTCCCGCCGGACTGTCCGCCCGCACTTCGCCGGGTGCTGCTGCGCTGCCTCGAGCCGGACCGAAACGACCGCTGGCCCGACGGCACCGTCCTCGCCGAACAGTTCGACCTCTGCCTGGACCCGCGCGGCAGAGACCTGGTCGACCCGCCTGCCGGTTCCTACCGAATTCGCTTGCGGCCCTTCATGGTTGCGCTGATGACGCTGGCGATCGCGGTACCCAACGCGCTCGCCGTGAAATACAAGACCTGGCAGAACTCCGGCCTGCTGGTGCAGCGGCTCGAGCCCGCCGCTCGCGAGGCGGTGCACATCGTCTCGGTGGTCACCAACGTGATGTCCTTCGCGCTCGGCGCGGTGATCCTGGTCTATTTGTCCCGCCACGCGATCCTGGTTCCACGCGCGTTACGGGCCGGGCGACGCGTGGGTACCGCGACGTTGGGCCTGGCAAGCAGGCAATCGCTGTACCTGGGTGACCGGGCGGTTGTCGTCGCCGTGTTGTTCTGGGTCACCGCGGCCGCGATCCTGCCCGCCACGGTGAAGGTGAGCACCGGTGAGCTGGAGACGCGCACCACGGTGCAATTTCTGACGTCGAACGCCATCGGTTGCGCCGTGGCGGCGACCTACGCGTTCTTCCTCATCACCTTCTACATGGTCCGCTGCGCCTACCCGGCCTTCCTGCAGCAAGGCCACCGGTTCCACACCGACGCCGCGGCGCTGCGCGGACTCCTGCGGCGCTGCGGCTGGTATCTGGCGGTCGCCGCGTCCATCCCGCTGATCGCGATGGTCGCCATCACCCTGCTGCCCACCGAGGACCTGTTGCCGACCATGGTCTCCCTGCGCGTCGTCTACCTCGGCAGCGTCGTGGCCTTCCTCGGCTCGTACGCGCTGTTCCGCGCCATCGACGCCGATATCCGGGCACTGATCAGAGTCGTCGACCCCCAGCCCCGACCTCGAGGAGGGGCCGCCGACGCAGTCGGCGGTTCGCGCCCGTCCCGCCGATCAGGTGCCGTTGCGTAGGCACGAAGGAGCAAGCAGCGGTACCTGATCGGCGGGACCGCCGGAGGCGCGAACTCGAGCGCGCCAGCGCTCCAAGATTACGAGTACACCGCCGGGTTGAGGGTGCCGATGTAGGGGAGGTCGCGGTAGCGCTCGGCGTAGTCGAGGCCGTAGCCGACGACGAATTCGTTGGGGATGTCGAAGCCCACGTGCGCTACGTCGACGGGGGTGCGCAGCGCGTCGGGCTTGCGGAGCAGGGTGACTACTTCCAGCGAGGCCGGGTTGCGGGTGGACAGGTTGCGCTTGAGCCAGGACAGGGTCAGGCCCGAGTCGATGATGTCCTCGACGATCAGGACGTTACGGCCCGCGATGTCCTTGTCCAGGTCCTTCATGATGCGCACCACGCCCGAGGACGAGGTGGACGAACCGTAGGACGACACGGCCATGAATTCGAGCTGAGTGGGGATCGACAGCGCCCTGGCGAAGTCGGTCATGAAGAAGATCGCGCCCTTGAGGACGCAGATCAGCAGGAGGTCACCTTCGGGGGAATCGGGCGGGTATCGCTTGGCGACGAGCTCGGCCAGTTCCTCGATCTTGGCTTTGATCTCGTCTTCGGTGATCAGCACCGATGCGATGTCGTCTCCGTACACGGAAGTGGGTGTCCCTTCGTGGCATCAAATGCGCGGCTGTGCTCGCACCGCCAGCGTGCCATGTTCGCGCGTCACGACCAACCTGTGGTCCCTCGAGCCGCCCGCCACCGCCACCCCGCCCTGTCCGTGCCAATTACTCACCAGCTCGTCGATCGCCTGTAAATGGGCGTTCATGAGCCCGCTCACGCCCTCGTCCGCAAGCCAGGCGCGCACCGCCCTGCGACGCAACGCGGGCGGGGCAGTGGCCAGGATCTCGATCGACAGCGTGGGTCGATCAGTGTCGTCGCGGCCACCGGCCCCGGATCGATCATCGAGATCGGGACGGCGCGCCACGGCGCCATCGGGACGTGCGCTCGCGCGGTGCGAACGCGCATTCCGCAGCAACTCGGCCGCGTAGGCATCGAGCACCGCGCCGTCCGCACGCAACTGCTCGGCCGTGCGGACGAGTGCCTGCGCGACCCCACCGCCGAGGACGTCCTCGAGCAGTGGCAGTACTTCGTTGCGCACCCGCACGCGGGTGTACCTGAGGTCGACGTTGTGCGGATCGTCCCACGGTTCGATCCCCAGATCGGTGCACATCCGCACCGTCTGAGCCCTCCGCACACCCAGCAACGGCCGCCCCCACGGCGCATTCCACGCCACCATCCCCTGAATGGACCGCCCGCCCGAGCCGCGCGCCAACCCGAGCAGCACCGTCTCGGCCTGATCATCGAGCGTGTGTCCGAGCAACACCGGCCGCCCGTCCCGTACCGACTCCAACGCCGCGTACCGAGCCGCCCGAGCCGCCGCCTCCACACCCCCCGCACGCCCGACCTCGACGGGCACGACCATCGCCCCCACACACCCGAGCCCCATCGCTTGCTCGACCGCCCGATCGGCCACCGCCCCTGACCCCTCCTGCAACCGATGGTCGACGACCACCGCGGTCACCGCACCCGCCTCGACAACGGCGGCGGCCACCAAGGCCAGCGAATCCGCCCCGCCGGACAACCCCACAACCACCGGCCCCCGCCCACCGTGCGCGGCCACCCACTCGCGCACACCCCGCCGCACCGCGAGCACCGCCGCTGTCTCCGGCAGGCGCATCGGACGAGGCGATGTCATCGGCCACACCGAACAATCGCCTCGGACGGCAGCCGCGATCCACGAGCAGGCTGCGCGGCCCTGCTCGGCGGTCGACCGTCCGCGTAAGTCACGTGTGCAGGTTACCGAGACCTATCCCAGCACCCGGCGAATCCACCGTTCCGGATCGTCGACCTCGTCCAGCAACGGCAGCGTGTCGGCGTTCGTCCACACCGTGTTGAATTCCGCGACCCCCACCCGCTCGACCACCGCGTCCACGAACTTCTTGCCCCGTACGTATTGCGCGACCTTCGCGTCCACGCCGAGCAAGGCCCGCAGCAGCCGCTGGATCGGATTGGACGGCTTCTGTCGACGTCGATCGAACGCGGCCCTGATATCGGCGACGGTCGGCACCACAGCGGGCCCGGCGGCGTCCATCACATGATCGGCATGCCCTTCGAGCAGCGTGCCGAGCATCAACAGTCGATCCAGTGCCTCGCGCTGCGGCGGCGCCTGGGCCGCACGCAACAGTCCGACCACCCCTCGACTGTTCGGATCGTCGGTGTTGTCGCCGTTGCGCCGCGACCGCACCTCGCCCAGTAATCGGGTGAGCATCTCGCTCATCGGTTCCTCGCCGACCTCGCTCAAGATGTCCACGTTGGTGCGCATGTACCCGGCCAGCCAGGGCGCCGACGAGAACTGCACCCGGTGTGTCACCTCGTGCAGGCACACCCAGAGCCGGAAGTCGCTCGGATCTACGCCGAGCGCACGCTCGACGCCGAGGATATTGGGCGCGACCAGCAGCAAGGTGCCGTCCTCGCCGGTGAACGGGTCGTACTGCCCGAGAATCGCGGTCGACAGGAACGCCAGCATGGTCCCCGCCTGGACACCCGCGGGTTTCCCGACGAACTTGCCCCCGTCGGCGGATTCGATGCCGGTGAGCACAGCCATCGAATCGGCGGCCGCGGAGATCCACCCCGGCCGGTCGACGATCCGCGCCTCGGGAACCGGCCGGTCGTCGAGCAGCCCACTGACCTCACGCACCGGCAGTTCGGCCAGTATCGAGGCAGACGCCAGCTCGGCGACGACCTGTTCGGCCGTCTGCCGGGACACGCGCGGCCCGGAGGGAGCGAGCACCGCCCCGGTTCGCGCGGCCAGCCGCCAGTCCACAGCTCCGCTGAACCCGGAACTCTTGCGCTCGGTCTTGTCGGTCATAGTCACCCGTTCTCTACGAGCATCCACAGTTGCGCAGGGCACCCGCCACCGCGTCGAGCGCCGGCCTGCTCTGCTCCGGCAATCGGTCGTTCGACATGAGTGCGAAGGTGAGTACCCGCCCGTCGCGGTCGAGTACATATCCGACCAACGCGCTGGCCACGCTCAGAGTTCCGGTCTTGGCGCGCACCCACCCCGCACCCTGCCGGTTCTGTGTGACGAAGCGCGGCGCGAGTGTGCCGGTGCCGCCCGCGACGGGCAGGTAGTCCAGCATCGGCGCGAGAGCCGCTGCGCGCGGGTCGTTTTCGGGCCTGGCCTGTGTTCCGGCCGGTACCAATGCGGCGTTGCCGGTCGGTTCCGCCGCGGTCGCGATGATCGAATCGAGCAGCTTCGGGGTCACCCGGTCGTCGACGGAGAGCCCACTGTTGTCGGCCAGATGCAGTCCGGCGATATCGAATCCGGCCGTCGACAGGGCGGCCGTGGTGGCGGCGACCGCACCGGCGAAGGATGCCGGCTGGCCCGACGCCACCGCCAGCTCACGTCCGATGGTCTCGGCCAGCACATTGTCGGAGTGAATCATCATGTCGTGCAAGCGAACCCGCAGCGGGGCCGATTCGACCTTCGCGATCTGGGCGCCGGTCTGCGCGGCCGGTCCCACTCGCACCGCGGCGGGATCGATACCCAGCTCGGCGGCGAGCGCTCGCCCGGCGTCCAGCGCGGGATTCGCGGTGCGCGGGGAATAGTCGGCCGAGGGGTCGAACCGGCCACCGTCGAGCATGATCGGCTCGATCGGGGCGATCGACCCTTCCGGGATGTCGATCGGGTCCCAGCCCGAGGCCATGGTCGGCCCCGAGTAGGCGGACGTGTCGACCACGATCGCGTTCACCTGGCGGCCCGCGGCCCGCACCTGCGCGGCCAGATCCGCGATCCGGGCGCCGTCGGTGTAGTAGCCGCCCGCTGCCCGTGTGGTGAGCGTGGGGTCCCCGCCCGCCACCAGCACCAGCTCGCCGGGCGCACCGGCGAGCACCTTGGTGGTCACCCGCTGATCATCGGGCAAGGTCAGCAATGCGGCCGCGACCAGCATGATCTTGGCCGTCGACGACGGGATCATCGCCTTGGTCGACTCCTGACTCCACAGCACCGTCCCGCTGCCCGGATCGGTCACCTGACCCGCGAACGCACCGAGATCAGGGTTGCCGACCACCGCGGCGAGCGCCGCGGCGATGCCCGCCACCGTGGGCGCGGGCGCGTCCGATCGGGCCGGAGCAACCTCGGGAAACACCTGACCCGTGTCCGGCGGCGGCGCCACGGTGAGTCCGCCGTGCCGGAATTCCGGCGTCCACGGCTGCGCGATCGCCGCGAAACCGCCCGCGATCACCAGTAGCGCGACGACCACTGCCGACAACCAGATCCAGCGGGACCTCCGGCGCCCCTGCACCGGTGATCCCGGATTGCCGCCTGCATCGACCACGACAGTGTCTCCCTCAACGCCGACCGACACGCCTCGACTGCGCGACTACAGCCGCCTGCCGCACCGGTGTACCAGCACACCACACTATCCTCGTTGCGCAACGGTTCCCCAGAACGATCTGGCGATTCGGCACAGACCAGCACTCGAACGAGCAAGGAGATGGCGTGGAGTTCGACGTCACCATCGAGATTCCCAAGGGTTCTCGGAACAAGTACGAGGTCGATCACGAGAGCGGTCGGGTCAAGCTCGACCGGTACCTGTACACCTCCATGGGCTACCCGGCCGACTACGGCTTCATCGAGAACACCCTCGGCGAGGACGGCGACCCGCTCGACGCGCTGGTGCTGCTGCCCGAGTCGGTGTTCCCCGGCGTGATCGTCGAGGCCCGCCCGGTGGGCGTGTACCGCATGACCGACGAGGCCGGTGGCGACGACAAGGTGCTGTGTGTCCCCGCGGGCGACCCGCGCTGGGATCACATCCAGGACCTGGGCGACGTCTCGGAGTTCGAACTGTCGGCGATCAAGCACTTCTTCGAGCGCTACAAGGATCTCGAGCCGGGCAAGTACGTCGAGGGTTCGGAGTGGCTCGGCCGCGCCGAGGCCGAGAAGATCATCGACGAGTCCTTCACTCGACTGAAGGAATCCGGCCACTGAGCCGATAGACCTACGAAAAACGGGAAGTCCGAAGAGTTTTCGGACTTCCCGTTTCGGTGTCAGTACCAGATGTAGAGATCCCAGCCGTCCCAGCTCTCCGTGCACTCCCAGTAGTACCCGCCGGTGTACGGATCTTCCCCGGCCGCGCGGCACTGATAGAGCTCGTAGTAGGTGCCGTAATATGTTCCGTACGGCGCCGCGGCGGCACTGCCCGCACCGACCGCCGACACCCCGGCGACGGTCGCGACGGCCAGCAGGGCGGCGGCGACGGTGGATTTGATGCGCATATTGATTCTCCTGACGCGGACAACTTCGACTTCTCGAAGTTATTGCGGCGCAGAGGTTTGAACAGCCAACCCTAGGGGTAGGTTCGCTCTCCCCTTGGTCGATTCACCTACCCCACCCCAAGGTTGGTAGCGCAGGCACCACCTTCGATTCGGGTGTGCGCGTCATGGGCACGGCGCCCGCTCGTTCCTAGGCTCGAATCATGCAGCTCAACACCACTTTTTCGAGCAAGTCACTGCGTGCCTTCACGGCCGGAACCGGCCTGCTCGCACTACTCACCGTCACCGCGTGCGGGCCCGAGAACAGCGCCACGGCGGCGCAACCGGGTCGGCCGGAGATCCGGCAGGCGCTCGAATCGGTGGTGCAGGCCGGATTCCCCGGCGCCCAGGCCGTGATCACCACCGCGGCCGGCGAACAGACCGTCACCGCGGGGGTCGGTGATATCGAGACGGGCGCACCGATTCCCGACGGGGCGTATGTCCGAATCGGCAGCAACACCAAGAGTTTCGTCGCGACCGTGGTCATGCAGTTGGTCGCCGAGGGGAAGGTCGAACTCGATGGTCCCGTCGAGCGGTACCTACCGGGCGTCGTGCAGGGCAGTGGCAACGATGGCAACCGCATCACCGTGCGCCAACTGCTCCAGCACACCAGCGGGCTACCGGACTATCTGGCCGGCGGCGATCCCAGCCTGCGTGCCGACCCAGGCACGCAGCAGATCGAGCCAGACCCGGAAGTCATCCGCCTGCGCCACTTTTCGCCCAGCGAGCTGGTCCGCATCGCGATGACGATGCCGCCGCGGCACGAACCCGGCGCCCGCTCGGTCTACACCAACACCAACTACATCCTGCTCGGCATGCTGATCGAGCAGGTCACCGGCCGCCCCGCCGCCACGGAGATCACCACCAGGATCACCGAGCCACTCGGCTTGCGCGACACCTACTTTCCCGCACCCGGCGACATCAGCCTGCGCACACCACACCCGCGCGGCTATCAGGACATCGACGGCGCACGTGTCGATTTCACCGACTTCGATCCCTCATGGGGCGATACCGCGGGTGCGATGATCGCCACCGGCTCGGATCTGAACCGCTTCTTCCTCGCACTGCTGGACGGTAAGTTGCTGCCCGCCGCACAGCTGGAACAGATGCGGCAGACGGTGCAGTTCGACCGAATGCCTTCGGCCGGTTACGGATTAGGCCTGGTCGTGCAGACCACCTCGTGTGGCAAGACGACCGTCGCCCACGGTGGCAGCATCCCCGGTTTCGATACCCGCACCGGTGTCACAGCCGACGGCGTCGCGGTGACCATCACCGTGAACGAGCTGCCGCACAGCAAAGACCAGGCAGAGGTTGTCGAGCGGGCCTTCGACGCCGTGGTCTGCGCCTCATGAAACGCGCGATCCTGGCCGTCGCGGTCGCCGCGACGGCCGCCGGATTGCTCACCGCCACAACGGCATCGGCCGATGTCGACCCGCTCGATCGTTTTCGCCATCAGTCGCTGACCTGGCAGTCCTGCGATGATCCGCGTCTCGATCCGGCGGGCGCCCAGTGCGCGCAGGTGAGGGTACCGGTGGATTACTCGGCGCCACAGGCGGAAACGATGACCGTGGCCATCTCGCGGCTGCCCGCTACGGACCCGGCGAAACGTCGCGGCGTGCTGCTGTCCAATCCGGGAGGCCCCGGCGCTCCCGGTCTCGACTTCATGATCGACGTGCGCGAGGCGATGAGCTCCGACGTCCGTGACCGCTACGACCTGATCGGCATGGATCCGCGCGGCATCGGCCGCTCCACCCCGGTGAACTGCCGCTGGCAACACGGATTCGGGCTGGAATCTGCCGGTCTCGACGGCGTCGGTTTCGCCGAAAGCGTCGCTCAGCAAGCCGAACTCGCCGCGCTGTGCGCGACGAACGAAGGACCTCGGCTGCACCACATCACCACACGCAACACCGCCCGCGATATGGACATCATCCGTGCCGCCCTCGGTGAGGAACGAATCAGCTACTTCGGCACCTCCTACGGCACCTACCTCGGCGCGGTCTTCGCCCAGCTGTTCCCCGAGCGCAGCGACCGGTTCGTCCTCGACAGTGCCGTCGACCCCGAGCACTACGGATCGGTCGGGATGATCCGTGCCATGGGCCCGGTCAACGAGGCGGCATTCGACCGATGGGCCGATTGGGTGGCCGCCCACGACGGCGAGTTCCGTTTCGGCGCGGACCGTTCCGCGGTCAGGTCGACCGTGCAGACCATGGTCCGCCGCGCGAACGACCGGCCGATCCGGATCGGCGAGTTCACCGTCGACGAACACAGCCTGCCGATGGTGCTCTACCGCGGGCTCGACGACCCACGCAACTATCCGCTGCTGGCCCACCAGATCCGCCAACTCGCCGATGCCGCCGACGGCATCGAGGTGCGGCCCGAACCCGAGCTTGCCGCCTCGCTCGCCTTCATGCTCACCGCGCGGCCACGCGACTACTCACCGGCGTTGGCCGTCCTGTGCGGCGATGTGGAAGTACCGCGCGATCCAGCCTGGTACTGGCGCAATATCGAGGCGAGTCGCGCCGATCAACCGCTGTTCGGCGCGTTCGCGAACAACATTCCGCCGTGCGCGTTCTGGGCGCCCCCGGTCGAGCAGCCGACCGTGATCGGCAATGCGGTGCCGAGCCTGATCGTCCAGTCCACCGACGACACCCGCACCACCCACGCGGGCGCGCGTGTCATGCACCGGGCAATGACGGGGTCACGCCTGGTGACCTTGGAAGATGTCGCAGTGCACTGGATCTACGGCAACTACCCGAACACCTGCGTCGACACGACCGTCAACGCCTATCTCCGCGACGGCACGCTGCCCGACACCGACCCGGTCTGTCAGGACGATCCGGGGCGCGCGTTCAGGTAGGCCAGTACGGCGAGGACCCGGCGGTGGCCCGATTCGTCGGCGGCGAGGCCGAGCTTGGCGAAGATGCTGCGAATGTGTTTGAGCACAGCGCCTTCGGTGACGACCAGGCGTGCCGCGATGGCGGAGTTGTCCTGTCCTTCGGCCATCAGCGCGAGCACTTCGCGTTCGCGGGCGGTCAGCGTGGACAGCGGATCGTCGAGCTTGCGGCGCACCAGCAGTTGTGCGATCACTTCCGGGTCCATCGCGGTGCCACCGGCGGCGACGCGGTGCAGGGATTCGAGGAACCGGTCGACCTTGCCGACCCGTTCCTTGAGCAGGTACCCGACGCCACCACCACCGTCACCGAGCAGTTCGGAGGCGTAACTGTCCTCCACATAGGACGACAGCACGAGCACCGGCAGCCCGGGATGGACGGTCCTGGCACGCACGGCGGCGCGCAGGCCGTCGTCGGTGAAGGTCGGCGGGAGCCGCACATCCACCACCACGGCGTCCGGCCGGTCGGCGGTGACGACGGCGAGGAAATCGTCGGCATTGTCGACGGCGGCCACCACGTCGATCCCGGCCGTCTTCAACAGCAGGACGAGGCCTTCCCGCAGGAGGGCGTCGTCCTCGGCGATCACGACCCGCACGGCAACTCCACCCGCACCACAGTAGGCCCACCGGCAGGGCTGCTCAGCGTCATCTGCCCGTCGAGCGCCTCGGCCCTGCGCCGGATGCCGGCCAGACCTCCCCCGTCGGTCGCGCTCGCTCCACCCATACCGTCGTCGCGGATCTCGACGGTGAGCAGATCGGGCGGCCCACCCAGTTCTATCGAGAGTGTGTCGGCACCGGAGTGTTTGGTCGCGTTGGTGATGGCCTCGGCGATCACGAAATAGGCGGCGGCCTCCACCGCCATCGGCCGCCGGGTGATGCCGTTGGATTCGAGCACGCACGGGATCGGACTGCGCGCGGCCAGTGCGGAGACGGCGCTGTTCAGGCCCCGATCCGAGAGCACCGGCGGGTAAACGCTGCGCACCACATCGCGCAGTTCGGCCAAGGCCGCCGAAGCCGTGTCCTGCGCTGTCCGCACCATCCGATCGGCGGCTTCGGGATCACGGTCGCGCCATTGCTCGGCCAGTCCGAGTTGCATGATCACCGCCGCGATTCTGGCTTGGGCGCCATCGTGCAGATCGCGTTCGATGCGGCGCAGTTCGGCACCGTGCGCGTCCAACGCGGCGGCCCTGGTCACGGTCAGCTCGGCGACCCGATCGGCCAGCACGGCGTTCTCGTCCGGCGCGAGCAACTCCCCTGCCACTCGGGCCTGCGCGTTCGCCGCCTCGGGCGCACGCAGTGCGAGGGCGCCGTAGACAATGCCGACCGCCACGCTCACCACGGCGGCGGTCCAAGAATCGATGACGATGCCGCCGCTGGACACCGTGCCGTCGGCCCGCGCACTCCAATAACTCGCGACGGCGAGATGCTGTACCGCGCTCAGCGGCAGTGCCACCGCCAGCGCGGCCAGTGGCAATCCGATGATCGCGTGCAGCACCAGCCAGGCCAGATCACGCCGATTCGCCGGATCGGCGGCCAGCGTCGCGAGCTGATGACGCAGGTCGCCGGTCAACGGCCGGTAGGCGGACACGATCGGCGTGCCGAGCAACCTGCCCGCCCTGCGCCGTTCGAGCCCCAGCAGCGGCCGGATCAACTTGACCGCCTCCGGCAGCGCGGGAATCCCGATCCCGATCAGGCTCGCGGCCGCCACGATCGCCAGCGCGACCACCGCGAACAGCGACGCCACCCCGGTCAGCCCGCCCACCAGCAGATAGCCGACAGCGGCGGGCAGACGACGTAACCGCCGCACTACACCACCGCTGCCGAATCGACTCACCCGATGATCATGCCGGGGGCGCACCCGCTCGGACTCGACCACCCTCGCCCCCGTCGCGCGGGTCCCCGGCTGACGCGGCGGACTGCGCGGCGGTGTCGACCAGCGCACCCACCCCTTCGGCGGCCTTGGCATCGCCGTCGGCTTGGATTCCCCCCGACATCCGCAGCGGAACTTCCTTCCAGAACAGCACCAGCAGCAGGGCGATCAACGCCACCGCGGAGGCGACGAGGAACACCGTCGACATCGAGTCGGCGAAGCCCACCTGGAAGGGCTTGGCGAGTTCGGGGTCGAGCTGCTGGATGATCGAGCTGTCCTGGAGTACCTTGCCCGCGGCCGACGTGTCGTGCGCCAGCAGGCCCTTGGCCAGCGCGGCATCCGCCGGGTTGGTGCTCTGCGCGCCCTCGATCACGGCCTGCTGGTAGGCGGGGTCCGCCGCCGACTGCTGCAATTCGGTGGTGATGTTCGGGGTGAGCAGCGAGAACAGGATCGACAGGAACACCGCGGCGCCGAGAGTGCCGCCGATCTGACGGAAGAACGTCGCCGACGCGGTCGAAACGCCCATGTCCTTGGGCGGCAGCGCGTTCTGCAAGGCCAGGGTCAGCGGCTGCATGAGATTGCCGAGGCCGAAGCCGGTGGCCGCCATGAACAGCATCGCCAGCCACAGCGGGCTGTCGGCGTCGAGCAGGTGCAGCAGGAACAACCCGAGCGTCAGCATGATCGCGCCGATTATCGGGAATGCCCGGTAGCGGCCGGTTTTCGAGATCAGCCGACCCGAGACGATCGAACCGGTCATCAGCCCGAGCACCATCGGCAGCATCTGCAGACCTGCCTCGGTCGGCCCGGCGCCGCGCACCACCTGCAGGTACTGCGGCAGCAGCAGCATGCCGCCGAACATCGCCGCACCGACGACGAAGGAGATCACCACGCCGAGCGCGAACGTCACATTGTCGAAGATCCGCAGCGGGATCAACGCCGCGTCCCCCATGAACTTCTCGACCACGACGAAGCCGGCCAGCCCGATCGCGCCGATCGCGTAACAGATCACCGAAGAGTTACTGCTCCAGCCCCATTCGCGACCCTGTTCGGCCACGATCAGCAGCGGAACCAATCCGACCGCGAGCACGATCGCACCCGCGAAGTCGATGCGGTGGGTGGCATGCGGCTTGCGCGGCAGGTGCAGCACCCGGGTCACCACCACCAGGGCGAGCAGCCCCAGCGGCACGTTCACCAGGAACACCCAGCGCCAGCCGGTGATGCCGAGAATGGTGTCCTGCCCGGCCAGCAGCCCGCCGAGGACGGGCCCGAGCACGCTCGAAATGCCGAACACCGCAAGGAAATAGCCCTGGTAGCGGGCGCGTTCACGGGGTCCGATGATGTCGCCCATGATGGCCAGCGCCAGCGACATGAGTCCGCCCGCGCCCAGACCCTGGAACGCGCGGAACGCGGCCAGCTGATACATCGACGTGGCCAGCGTGCACAGCAGCGAACCGACGATGAACAGACCGATCGCGGCCAGGAAGAACGGCTTGCGGCCGAACATGTCCGAGAGCTTGCCGTAGAGCGGGGTGCTGATCGTCGCGGTGATCAGGTAGGCGGTGGTGGCCCAGGCCTGCAGCGAGTAGCCGTCGAGGTCGTCGGCGATGGTGCGGATGGACGTCGACACGATCGTCTGATCGAGCGAGGCCAGCAGCATGCCGAGCATCAGCCCGGACAGGATGGTCAGGATTTGGCGATGGGTGAAGCCTGCCGGTGATTCCACCGGGGCCGCGGTTGTCGTCACGAAACGTTCTCCGTAGTGCTCAGTGCGGGCGGCTGGGCCAGCAGGACCGGGCGGGCCGCGTCGTAGTCCTCGACGAACCGCGTCAGCAGCCCGGCGAAAAGCGCGCGATCGTCGGTGGACCAGTTCTCGGTGACGATGGCGATGGAATTCCGGCGCCGCGCCCGGATCCGGTCGGCGGTCTCGCGCCCGTAGTCGGTGGCCTCCAGCACGGTGGCTCGCCCGTCGTCGGGGTCGGCGGCGCGCACCACCAGGCCACGCTCCACCAGCTGCGCGACCTGCCTGCTCACCGTCGACGCGTCCGAATGCACCGCGTCGGCGAGGGCGCCCGAGCGCATCGGCCCGTCACACACCAACCGGAACAGCACCATGAACCCCGCCGGGTCGATCCCCGAGTGGTCCTTGATCTGGGCCATCGCCCGATCGCGCAGCCGGTGCAGCCGCACGAGCTGGATCGCGATCGCGTCGATCGCGGGCTCACTCTCACTCACACGTTTACCTTTACTTGCATCAATCAATTAGTTGTGTGATGCAAGTATGTAGGCAGAACGGTCGCCGTGGCAACCGTTTGAACTGCCTTTACTCGCCCTTGAACTCCGGCGCGCGCTTCTCGAAGACCGCCGCGATCGCCTCGGGCAGGTCCTTCGACGGCAGGAACGCCGCGTTCCACGTCGACACGTAACGCAGACCGTCGGCGATCGCCGGGCTGGTCCGCTGCTCGAGCACGTCCTTGATGCCCTGCACCACCAGCGGCGGGTTGCCCGCGATCTCGCGCGCCATCGCGTGCGCGGCGGCCAGCACGGCCTCCTGATCGGCGAACACCTCGTTCACCAGGCCCATCCGCTCGGCACGGGCCGCGTCGATGTCCTTGGCGGTGAAGGCCAGCTCCCGCAGATTGCCCTCGCCGATGATGCCGGGCAGGCGTTGCAGCGACCCGATGTCAGCGACGATCGCCACCTTCGCCTCACGCAGGCTGAACTTGGCATCCGCGCTGGCCAGACGAATATCGGCAGCGGCGATCAGGTCGAGACCACCGCCGATGCACCACCCGGACACCGCCGCGATCACCGGCTTGGTGCACTCGGCCAGCGCCGTCACCGAGGCCTGCATCCGGCGGACCTCCTTGAGGAACTCCGTACGCGGCCCCGCCTTCGCGTCGTCGGCCAGCACCGGAGCCAGCGTGCCCGCGGTCGCGGCCAGGTCGAGACCGAACGAGAAGTGCTTGCCCGCCCCGGTCACCACCACCGCCCGTACCTGCGGATCCGCGTCGAGCTCGGCGAAGACCTCGGGCAGCTCGCGCCAGAAGTCGGGTCCCATCGCATTGCCCTTGCCCGGTCCGATCAACGTGACCTGGGCAACGTTGTCGGCGATCTCGACGGTAAAGGCCTTCCATTCACTCATGCCCTGATTATTGCCACCGCGCCAACATGCCGCCCACCCAGCCCCGACCCCCGACCCCTAGGGAGGGGCCGGACGCGCAGCGGCCGGGTTCGCGGCCGTCCCGTCGATCAGGTGCCGTTGCGTAGGCGACGAAGGAGCAAGCAACGGCACCTGATCGACGGGACCGGCGGGGCCGCGAACTCGAGCGCGCCAGCGCTCCAA
>NZ_JBSFTG010000018.1:0-117783 GCF_053590715.1 Nocardia sp. NPDC003183 | reverse complement strand
TTCATCGACACACTATTGAGTTCTCAAAGAACACACGCACACACTTCTACCCACAACTTCTCGGAGGGGTTTCGGTGAGGCAAGGGTTCAAACTTTAGCTCAGGAAGCTCACCGGAAGCAAGTTCCGATCAAGTAACCCTGAACACATGATCAGTCAGGCGCTCAACGTCCTACCTCGTGTCCCGGCCGCTGGGCGGCTGAGTCGGTGTCCGTGTCGCTCTGACTCGAATAAAGTTACGTGCCGACAAACGCGAAGTCAAATCGGCTGGTCAAGGGCGGTTTCCAAGCAGCGGACCGGCGGTGAACCAGCTCGGTGCGGCCGCGGTGAAGCGGTGGCGGTCCCACTGTCCAGCGCCGGCGGGGATCGCGCCGACTATCGGGGTCTCGGTGACTCGCGGAAGGTCGTCGCGATTGCACCGGGAGGCGAGGTCGGGATCGGTCGGCCAGGAGCCGATGACCAAGCCGGCGCAGGGAACACCTGCCGCGGCGAGGGTCCGGGTGGTGAGTTCGCTGTGGTTGAGGGTGCCCAGGCCTGCTGCGGCGACAACCAGTACCGGTGCACCGATCTTCTGGGCGAGGTCGAGCAGGGTGAACTCGCCCATCCGCACCAGCAGTCCGCCCGCGCCTTCGACCAGCACCAGGTCGGCATCGGCGAGCGATTCGACGGCGGCGACGGTATCGCTCAGGGTCAGCAGCGGCATGGCCGCGCGCCGCGCGGCGGTGTCGGGAGCGAGTGGTTCCGGGTAGCGAGCGAGCTCGAGGGTGCGGGTCACCCCGGTCAGGCGGATGACTTCGGCGAGGTCGCCGGGTTCGCCGGGGGCGATGCCGGTCTGCGCGGGCTTGCAGACAGCGACCGTGCGTCCCGCTGCCTGCGCGGCCGCGGCCAGTGCCGCGGTGACGACGGTTTTGCCGACGTCGGTCGAGGTGCCGCTGATCAGCAGGACAGTCATGCCGTCACCGACTCCTTGCCGCGGGCCGATGCGAGAACGTCGCCGAGGACCTCGGCGATCGTCTCGAGTTCGGCGGATGTCAGGTCGGCGCGGGCGGTGAGCCGCAGCCGTGAGGTGCCTTCGGGAACCGACGGCGGGCGGAAGCAACCGACGTCGAGGCCGCGGGCGCGGCATGCCTGTGCGGCATCGAAGGCGACTCGAGCTTCGCCGAGGACGACGGAAACAACCGCGGAATCCGGTTCGGGGACCCCGGCGATCCGGGCGATGTCGGCGGCGCGGTCGAGGACGCGGGTGGCCATCGACGGGTCGCGGCGCAGCAGCGACAGCGCGGCGCGAGCCGCACCGACGGCGGCGGGAGCCAGGCCGGTATCGAAGATGAAGGTGCGCGCGGCATCGATGAGGTGGGCACGGATTCTGGCATCGGCCAGGACGACGCCGCCCTGGGCGGCGAATGCCTTCGACAGCGTCGCGGTGATCACGAGGTCCGGTTCACCCGCCAAGCCCAGCTCGTGTACGAGCCCGCGTCCGCCCTCGCCACGGACCCCGAGTCCGTGCGCTTCGTCGACGATCAGGATCGCGCCGTTCGCACGGGTGACGCGATGCAGGTCGGCCAGTGGTGCGAGATCGCCGTCTGCGCTGAAGACCGAATCGGTGAGCACCAACGCGCGCTCTTCGGTGCGCTCGGCGAGCAGTCGTTCGATCGCGGCGACATCGCGGTGCGCGGCGATCGCGACTCTGGCACGGGAAAGCCTGCACGCGTCGACCAGTGAGGCGTGCGAGCCCGCGTCGGAGACCACGAGGGTGCCGCGTCCGGCCAGCGCGGTGACCACGCCGAGGTTGGCGGCGTAGCCGGTCGCGAAGACCAATCCTGTTTCGGCGCCGACGAATTCGGCCAGTTCGAGTTCGAGGAGCGCGTGCTCGGTGGTCGTTCCGGTGACCAAGCGAGAGCCCGTGGAGCCTGCTCCCCAGCGCCGCACCGCCTCGATCGCGCCCTCGACGACCTCCGGGTGCCGGTGCAGGCCCAAGTAGTCGTTGGAGGCGAGGTCGATCGCGGACGACTCGGCGACGCGCTCGCGCAGATGCCTGCGTAGCCCCGCGTCGACCCGTTCGGCCGCACGCTCGTCCAACCAGCTCAACGGATCCGTACTCACAGTTGAGCAGCATACTTGAACACTGTTCAGGACGGTCGGGCTCATGCGATCGAGGCCTTCACCGCCGCGCCCACGGCCTCGGTGATGGCAGCGATGTCGGCGCTGGTGCTGATGAACGGGGGCATCGTGTAGACGAGATTGCGGAACGGGCGCAGCCAGGCGCCCGCGTCGACGGCGGCATCGGTCGCGGCACGCATATCGACGGGTTCGTCGAGTTCGACGACGCCGATCGCGCCGAGCACGCGGACTTCGGCTACACCGGGCAGCTCGGCCAGCGGCGCGAGGCCGGCCCGCAACTCCGACTCGATCCTGGACACCTCGCCTCGCCAGTCCCGCGAGCGCAGCAACTCGATCGAGGCGACCGCGACGGCGCAGGCCAGCGGGTTGCCCATGAAGGTCGGCCCGTGCATCAGTCCGCCGTGTGCCGCGCTGATGGTCTCGGCGATCCGCGTGGTGCACAGCGCCGCCGCCAGGGTGAGGTAGCCGCCGGTCAGCGCCTTGCCGACGCACATCACGTCGGGCGCGACGCCCGCGTGGTCGGCGGCGAACAGCTCGCCGGTGCGGCCGAACCCGGTGGCGATCTCGTCGAAGACGAGCAGCACGTCGTTGTCGTCGCAGATCCGGCGCAGTTCGGTGAGGTAGCGCGGATCGTGCCAGCGCATGCCGCCCGCGCCCTGGACGACCGGTTCGACGATCACCGCGGCCAGTTCGTCGCGATGATCGGCGACGGCGCGTTCGAGCTCGGCGACGTATCCGGGTTCGAACTCTCGTGGCGGCGCGGGGACGAAGACCTGCTCGGTGAGGACGTCGGTCCACAGTGAGTGCATGCCGCCATCGGGGTCGCAGACGCTCATCGGGGTGAAGGTGTCGCCGTGGTATCCCCCGCGCCAGGTGAGCAGCCGGTTCTTCGCCGGGCGCCCGGCGCCGCGCCAGTACTGCAGGCACATCTTGGTCGCGACCTCGACCGACACGGAGCCGGAGTCGCAGAGGAAGACCTTGTCGAGACCCGCGGGCGTGAGTTCGACCAGCAGTTGGGTCAGCCGGGTGGCCGGTTCGTGGGTGAGCCCGCCGAACATCACGTGACTCATGCGCTGGGATTGCGCGAGCAGGGCCGCGTCGAGGACCGGGTGGCAGTAGCCGTGGACGGCCGCCCACCACGAGCTCATCCCGTCGACGAGTTCGCGGCCGTCGGCGAGAGTGAGTCGCGTTCCTGCCGCGCTCGCCACGACCAGCGGCTCGGTGGTCGCGGGGAATCCGCCGTAGGGATGCCAGACGTGTTCGGCATCGAGGGCGGTGATCTGCTCGGGGGTCAGGTCCACAGGTTTCCTCGTCGTCGCCCGGTGCTGCCGAGACGACAGCCTTGAACACTGTTCAAGTTATCACCTGCCGTCATCGGCGGGCGGGGTGTCGGCATGACTGGCGATCGCAGCGGGGAGCCGGGCGAGGGCGTCGCGGACCACGGCGAGCGATTCCGCGCCCAGCTCGGCGGCGATCACCCGTTCGATGCGCTGGATGTGCTGCCCGGCCAGCGACATCACCTCCCGACCGGCCGTGGTGGTGACCACCAGCCGCGCGCGCCCGTCCGCGGGATCGGGCGCGCGCTCCACGTATCCGCACTTCTCCAAGTGCGTGACCAACTCCCCCATCGACTGCTGGGTCATTCCGGCGGCCTCGGCCAGCGCGGTCACCCGGGAGCCTTCCGGTGCGAGGTATCGGAACACCGCGTAGTGCGCTGGGCGCAGATCGGTTCCGAGCCCGGCGCGCAGCGCGGGGTTCAGCGCGCGCTCGTAGGCATCGGCCGCCTGGACCAGCAGTTTCAGCAAGGAGGACCGCTCAGCCATTGGCATAATAGGAAGGTTACCTTTATACCTGGATCATGGCTGCCATCGGTTCCGTCCTCACCTTTCGCAACGGGCATCGGGTCACGCTCGTCGATCGTGGCGCCGACGCGCAGGGCGCCTATCTCCGACTCGAACACGTACTGCCGCACGTCGGCCGGGAAGCAGGCCCGCACTGGCATCCGGAGATCAGCGAAACCTGGACCGTTCGCACCGGTCAGGTGCGCTTCCGGATCGGCGGCGAAGAGATCGTCGCGAAGCCCGGCGACACGGTCACCGCTGCGCCGCGCGTCGTCCACGAGTTCTGGAACGAAGCCGGCGACACCGTGATGGACCACGTGATCCGTCCGCCGCTGCGGCACTGGGAGATGTTCACGTTCTGGAGCGGCCTCGACAACGCGAACCAGACGACGACGAGCAAACTGCCCCGCAATCCGCTCGCCCTCGGGCTGCTGTGGGAGTACCAGGACGGCTATCTCGCCGGTCCGCCCGCATTCCTGCAACGGCTGATCTTCGGCGGACTGGCCGGGCTCGCGCGGCGCACGGGCTACGCGCGGCGGCTGCTCGCGACCACATCGGCCTGAGCGGCGGTCAGCGAGCGGCCGGTCACATCGTGCGCGGTGGGGCCCGGGGTTCCATTACTGTCGTAGCATGTCGAGCCCGAACGACCGACCCGAGGTGTGGCCGGGCACCCCGTATCCGCTCGGCGCGACCTACGACGGTGGCGGCACGAACTTCTCGGTGTTCTCCGAAGTCGCCACCGAGGTCGAGCTCTGCCTGATCGCCAAGGACGGCTCCGAGACCCGCGTCGACCTCGACGAAGTCGACGGCTATGTCTGGCACGCCTACCTGCCCTCCGTCACCCCGGGGCAGCGGTACGGCTTTCGGGTCCACGGTCCGTACGATCCGGAGCTCGGATTGCGCTGCGACCCCAGCAAACTGCTGCTCGACCCGTACGGGAAAGCGTTCGACGGCGAATTCGTCAACGATCCCTCGCTCTATACCTACGGGCTGGATTCGCTGGGCAACACGATGACCGGGGTGGTGATCAACCCGTTCTTCGACTGGGGCCCCGACCGGCCGCCGAACCGGCCGTACCACGAGACGGTGATCTACGAGGCGCACGTCAAGGGCCTGACGATGACGCACCCGGATATCCCGGAGGACCTGCGCGGCACCTATGCGGGCCTGGCGCATCCGGCGATCATCGGGCATCTGAAGTCGCTGGGCGTCACCGCGATCGAGCTCATGCCGGTGCACCAGTTCTTCCACGATCACGTGCTCACCGATCAGGGCTTGCGCAACTACTGGGGCTACAACAGCATCGGCTATCTCGCACCGCACAACCAGTATTCGGCCCGGCCGCGTGGCGACGGTGCGGTCGCGGAGTTCAAGGCGATGGTGCGCGCGATGCACGCCGAGGGCATCGAGGTGATTCTCGACGTCGTCTACAACCACACCGGCGAGGGCAACCACAACGGGCCGATACTGAGCCTGCGCGGGATCGACAACGCCGCCTACTACCGGCTCGACGAGGCCGACCCCGAGCACTACAAGGACTACACCGGCACCGGCAACAGCCTCAATGTCCGGCATCCGCACACGCTGCAACTGATCATGGATTCGCTGCGGTACTGGATTCTGGACATGCACGTCGACGGCTTCCGCTTCGACCTCGCCGCCACCCTGGCACGCGAATTGCACGACGTGGACCGGCTTTCCGCGTTCTTCGACCTGGTACACCAGGATCCGGTGGTGAGTCAGGTCAAGCTCATCGCCGAACCGTGGGACGTGGGTGAAGGCGGTTACCAGGTCGGCAACTTCCCCAGCCTGTGGACAGAGTGGAACGGCAAATACCGGGACACGGTGCGTGACTACTGGCGTGGGGAGCCCGCGACACTGGGCGAGTTCGCCTCTCGGCTCACCGGGTCGTCGGATCTGTACGAGTCGACGGGCCGCAGGCCCGGTGCCAGCATCAACTTCGTCACCGCGCACGACGGCTTCACGCTGCGCGACCTGGTGTCCTACAACGAGAAGCACAACGACGCCAACGGTGAGGGCAATCGGGACGGTGAAAGCCACAACCGATCCTGGAACTGTGGTGTCGAAGGTGAGACCGACGATCCCCGGGTCCTCGCGCTGCGTGCACGTCAGCAACGCAATCTGCTGGCCACGCTGATTCTGAGTCAGGGCACGCCGATGCTCGCCCATGGTGACGAGATCGGACGCACGCAACTCGGCAACAACAATGTGTACTGCCAGGATTCGCCGCTGGCGTGGATGGACTGGTCGCTGGCGGAGTCGAATGCCGACCTGCTCGAGTTCACCCGCACGGTGATCGCCTTGCGCACCGACCATCCGATCTTCCGGCGTCGCCGCTTCCTGGCCGCGGGGCCGAGCGACGATCAGGGTCACCGACGCGAGATCGCCTGGTTCGCGCCCGCGGGCACCGAGATGACCAACGACGACTGGGACAGCGGCTTCGGGAAATCACTGGCCGTGCTGCTCGACGGTGACGGCATCGCCGAACCGGGTCCACGGGGTGAGCGCATCACCGACGACTCGTTCCTGCTGTGCTTCAATGCGCACGACGAAGCGATCGATTTCGTACTGCCCGGACCGGAGTTCGGCGCGCAGTGGTCGCTCGCCCTGGATAGTTCGACCCCGACCGGCGCGGCCGACGCGGTGTACGCCGCGGCGGCGACGCTGCCGGTCGCCAGCCGCTGCCTGCTCGTATTGCGCCGAACCACCTAGCCGCCGAGCGAGACGATGACCGAGACCTATGTGACCGACCCGCTGACCATGCTGCATCGCGCGCCCGTCCGGGCGGGCACGGTGCGCAGCACCTACCGGTTGCAGTTGCGCCCCGACGCGCTCACCTTCGCCGATGCCCGCGCCATCGCCGAATACCTGCAGCAGCTGGGTATCTCGCACCTGTACCTGTCGCCGATCCTCACCGCGACGCACGGGTCGACGCACGGTTACGACGTCACCGACCCCACCACGGTCTCCGCCGCGCTCGGCGGGCCGACGGGCCTCAAAGCGCTCTCCGACGAAGTGCGGAGCCGGGGTATGGGATTGATCGTCGACCTGGTGCCCAACCATGTGGGTGTCGCCGATCCGCGGCAGAATCGGTGGTGGTGGGATGTGCTGCGCAACGGCCAGAAATCGCAGTACGCCAAGTATTTCGACATCGACTGGAGCTCGGGCAACGGCGCGGGCGGGCGGTTGGCGCTGCCGGTCCTGCAGAACGAGAACGACCCGGCCGCGCTCACCGTCGACCGGTCCGGCGCGGAACCGATGCTGGCCTTGCACGATCTGCGATTCCCGATCGCGGCGGGCACCGACGGTGACAACGCACTGCGCATCCACGACCGCCAGCACTACCGGCTGGTGAGCTGGAAGGCCGGGGTGTGCACGTATCGGCGGTTCTTCGCGGTGAACAGTCTGGCCGCGATCCGGCAGGAAGACCCGGAGGTGTTCGAGGCGACGCACCGGGAGCTGGCGGCCTGGTGCGAACACGATCTGATCGACGGCGTTCGCGTCGATCATCCGGACGGCTTGTCGCATCCGAGCGCGTATCTGACCCGGTTGCGGAGGCTGATCGGGCCGCAACGGCTCCTGCTCGTCGAGAAGATCCTCGCCAATCGCGAGCCGTTGGACGCGACGCTGCCGGTCGACGGCACCACCGGCTACGACGCGCTCGCCGATCTCGGTGGGGTGCTGATCGATCCGGCGGGCGAGGCGACGCTGACCGAACTGTCCCAGCACGTCGCGGGGCACGGCAGCGACCGGGCGTGGTTCGGTGAAACCGAGCATCGGATCAAACGCGCTGTCGCCGAAACCATTCTGGCGCCGGAGATCCGGCGATTGGTCGCCGCGATCAAACGCGACGGCAACGCGGGCAGTTTCGACACTCTCGCGGTGAGCAACGCGACCATCGAGGTACTGGCCTTCATGCCGGTGTACCGGGTGGATTACGCACCGCTGGCCGGGATGACGGCCGCGGTCGTGGCGGAGGTGGAGAAGCGCAACGCCGAGCTGACGGCGCCGCTGTCGGTGCTGGTGACCGCGCTGTCGGTGGGGGGTGAAGCGGCGACGAGGTTCTCGCAGGTGTGTGGGGCGATCACCGCCAAATCGGTCGAGGACACGATGTTCTATCAGGGTGCGCGGCTGGTGTCGCTGCAGGAGGTGGGCGGCAATCCGGCCCGATTCGGCCACTCCGTCAACGACTTCCACCTGTCCAACAGTGAACGCGCGCAGCGCTGGCCCGCGACCATGACGACGATCTCGACCCACGACACCAAACGCGGAGAGGATGTGCGTGCCCGGATCGGGGTGTTGTCGCAGGTCGCCGATGTCTGGTCGCAGCGGGTTCGAGGCTGGCTGGAGACCACCCCCGCGCCCGACGGGGCGACCGCGTTGTTCCTGTTGCAGAACATGTTCGGGGTGTGGCCCGCCGACGGGCGACCCGCCTCGTCGGTGCCGGGGCTGCGGGACCGGCTGCACATGTTCGCGGAGAAGTCGATTCGCGAGGCGGGCACGAAGACTTCCTGGGAGGAGCCGGACGCGGCGTTCGAATCGGCCGTGCACGGCTGGCTCGACGCGGTGATCGATGGACCGGTCGGTACCGGCATCGGCGATCTGGCCCACGAGCTCGCGCCGCACGCGTGGTCGGACGCGGTGGCGCAGAAGCTCTTGCAGCTGGGCGCGCCGGGGATTCCCGATATCTATCAGGGCACCGAGTTGTGGGAGGACTCCCTCGTCGACCCCGACAACCGGCGGCCGGTGAACTTCGCCACCCGGGTCGGGATGCTCCAGTCACTCACCGACACACCGACTTTGGACACCACCGGCGCGGCGAAGATGTGGGTGGTCGCCTACGCGCTGTGGTTGCGCCGGGAGCGGCCGGAGTGCTTCGTCGGCGGGATGTACCGCCCGCTCTATGCCATCGGTGAGCACGCGCATCGGTTCATCGCCTACGGGCGGGGGGCCGCGGGCGAAGCGCCGGAGGTGATCGTGGCGGCGACCCGGCATTCGGTCGGGCTCGGCACGACGGGCTGGCTGGACACCACTTTGCCGCTGCCGCAGGGCAACTGGACCGATCGGCTCACCGGGAACACCTTCGCGGGGAGTGCGCGGGTGGACAAACTGTTCGCTCGACTTCCTGTCGCGTTGCTGGTGCGCTGACAGCACTCACGGGCCAGAAGGCGCGCACCCGCGAGGGACCGACACTGCGCGAGCCGGTCCCTCGTGTCCAGCTCAGCGACTACGACGGAGTCCCAGATACTGCAGCGCGGCGAAACCGCCGACAGTCACCGACTGCATCACCGCCCACACCACACCCACCGTGGTGAGACCGAGCGCACCGGTCGACAGCGCGGCGAGACTGGCCACGACCCAGACGGTGTTGCCCATCGCCACCGCCGACGCCGCAGCCCGGTTGACCGGCGCCGATCGGCCGACGACGGCGACGGCGAGGCCGTAGGCGGTGAGGAAGGCGCCGATCGCGAGGCCGACACCGGCATCGAGTCCGAGCAGCCGTTCCAGTGGTTGCGCCAGTGCCAGGTAGGCCAGGCCGTTGGCGGTGGTGACGACGGCGTCGAGGCGCAGCGACAGCCGCAGCAGGTTCTCGCCGGAGGCGAACAACGCGGACAGGCGGGACGGAGCGGTGGTGGTCATGGCGGATCTCCTTGGCTGCGAAGGGGTCAGGTGGTGGCGGGAACCTGGTCGAGGAAGCCGTAGACGCTGTCGATGCGGCCGTCGGTGAGGACGGCGACGTCGAAGCCGATCACCACGGCGGGGGCGTCGGCGGGGCCGAGGCCCCAGGTGAAGCGGACCTGGTCGTGATGGGCGTCGACGGGACCGGCCAGGGTGAATGTCCAGTCGGGGAACTGAGCCTGGACACCGGCGATGGCGGCCTCGAGTTCGGCGTGGCCGGTGACCGCGACCAGCGGGTCGACGTAGCGGGCCCGCGGGGTGAACAGACGGGCGACGGCGGAGCGGCGGGCGGCGGGCTCGCGGGTGTTCCACGCTTCCAGGTACTGTGCGACGACGGTGTTCATCTCGACCTCCGAAATAGGTTGTGAGCTGGTGTTTCGCTGGTAGTTCCTGCGATGGGCACAACGTTATGGCGCGAGGGGGGTCGGTCGAATCAGTCGCGTATAGGTACTTTTCCCGGCGCGGCTGCCCGCGGTACCGGTACGGCGATACGGTGGAGCCCATGCTGCACGGACGCGATGTCGAACAGGCCAGGATCGATGACCTGCTCAGCGGGGCGCGCGCGGGGCGAAGCGGGGCCATGGTGGTGCGCGGCGAGGCCGGGATCGGGAAGACCGCGCTGCTGGATTACGCGGCAGCGCAAGGTGTTCCGACAGTGCGTAGCGCGGGGATCGAGTCCGAGGCCGAATTGCCCTTCGCGGCACTGCATCTGCTGGTCCGGCCAGGTATGGAGCTCGTGCGCCACCTGCCGTCGCGGCAGCGTGACGCGCTCGAGTCGGCGTTCGGGCTCGGCGATGGCGCACCCGCCGATCGGATGCTGATCGGGCTGGCGGTACTGACCCTGCTCGCCGAGGAGGCAGCCGACGGGCCGCTGCTGTGCCTGATCGACGACGCGCATTGGCTGGACCGGGCCAGCGCGGAGGCACTGCTGTTCGCGGCGCGCAGGCTCGAGGCCGAGGGAGTGGTGATGCTGTTCGCCACGCGCTCGGGGCCGCAGGATTTTCCCGCGCCCGGGCTGACAGAACTCGCCCTGTCCGGTCTGCGTCCCGAGGCGTCGGCGGCACTGCTCGATGCCGGTACAACCCCGCTGAGTCCGGCCGTCCGGTATCGATTGCTCACCGAGTCGGGCGGTAATCCCCTTGCGCTGCTGGAACTTCCGGCAGTAGTCGGCGACGGCAGTGTCGACGACGCGAATCCGCTGCCGTTGTCGCAGCGGTTACAGCTGGCCTTCCACGGCCGCGTCACCCGCTTGCCCACGTCGACGCGGACCGTGCTTCTGGTCGCGGCGGCGGCCGGTGCCGTGGACCTGGCGCCGATCCTGCGTGCCGCGGCCGGTCTCGGTGCGTCACTGCGGGATCTGCAACCCGCCCAGGACGCGGGCATGATCGGCACCGACGGTCAGGTGCTGACCTGGCACCACCCACTGCTGCGGTCGGCGGTGTATCAAGGCGCCGCGCTCACCGACCGGCTGGCCGCCCACCACGCCTTGGCCGACGCACTGAGCGGCGACGACACCGCGGACCTGCGGGCATGGCATCTCGCCAGTGCCGCAACAGGTCCCGACGAGAACACCGCCACCACACTCGAGCACACAGCCGACCGTGCCCGGCGCCGCCACGGCCTCCATGCCGCCGTGACCGCCTACGATCGCGCGGCCGCGCTGAGCATCGACACGAACGCCCGCGTGCGCAGACTCGTCCTCGCCGCCGAGTCCGCGACGGAGGCGGGCCTCACCGACCGCGCAGAGCGACTGGCCGAGCGAGCCGCGTCCCTGTGGAGCGACGTCCGCGAGCCGGCGGGCGATGCCCCCGGCGCGCCAGCAACCGGTGGCCCGGCGCAGCAGGCGGCGCAGCCTGGCGAACGAGAGGCTGTCGGCTCTGCCGGGGTAGTCGGCGAGGGCGGCGAGGGCGGCGAGCAGGGTAGCGCGGCCGAGGAAGGCGGAGCCGCGTTCGAGCTGCGGCTGGACCTGGTGCGGGCGCAGGCCGAATTCGCGGGCGGCAAACCGGGTTCCGCGCATCGGCGGTTGATGTCAGCGGCCGTCGCGATGCGCGAATCCGATCCCCGTGGCGCGGCTCGGATTCTGACCAAGGCCGTGCACACCGCCTGGTACCTCGGACCCGATGAGCTCGACGAGGTCGCCGATGTCCTGGCGACGCTGCGGCTGATGGAGGAAGACCCCGCGACGCCGATCGCGCGATATCTGACCGGGTCGGTGACAGGTCAGCGGGTCGCCGACCTGCGGGACGCGGCGGCCGCCGCCCGGACCGGCGGAGCGGACAGTCCGGCCGACCTGGTGCAGCTGTGTGGCAGCGGTTTGGTCGTCGGGCAGGACGAGCAGGTCGAGGAACTGGCCGGCGAGTTGATCAGGGAATGCCGGGAGCAGGGGCGGATCGGGTTGCTGGCGCCGCTGCTGTTCTTCCGATCGGAGGGGTTGTTGTTCGGCGGGCGACCGAGGGAGAGCCGGATCGCGGCCGAGGAAGGGCTGCGGATCGCACAGGACAGCGGACAGGCGCAGTGGAACAGTCAGATCCACGCATTTCTCGCGTATCTCGCCGCGCTACAGGGTGATTCGGCAGCGTGTCGCGACCATGCCGAGCGTGCGGCGGCCGAGGAATTCGGCGGGCCGGGCGCGGTCGGTGCGTCGTGGGCGCACGCGGCCGTGGCGCTGCTGGCCCTCGGTGAAGGCAGGCTGGAGCAGGCAAGGACCGAGCTCGCGCAGATGACGATCGAACCGGCGCGGCACCATGTCATCGGGCTGCGCACACTGCCGGATCAGATCGAGGTGGCGGTTCGGCTCGGCGCGACCGACCGCGCGACCGAGGCGCTGGATCGGCTCACCGCCTGGTCGCAGCGGACCGAGCAGGAGTGGATCGCGGCGCTGGCGGCCCGTGGCCGGGCGTTGCTGGCCGACGGCCCGGCGGCCGAACAGCATTTCGTGGCCGCGCTCGCCGCCAACCGGCCGTTCGACGAAGCCCGCACTCGGCTGCTCTACGGCGAGTGGCTACGCCGCGACAAGCGCAAGGTCGACGCGCGGACCCAGCTGGAACAGGCGACAGCGCTGTTCGATCGGCTCGGCGCGGCACCGTGGAGCGAACGCGCGCGCACCGAACTGGGCGCGCTCGGTGTCGGAACCGGTACGCGTGCGAGCGGCGGCCCGCTGAGCCTGCTCACCCCGCAGGAATCACAGATCGTGCGGCTGGCCGCGCAGGGATTGTCGAATCGGGAGATCGCGGCACGGCTGTTCCTGAGCCACCGCACCGTCGGCCATCACCTGTACAAGGCGTATCCGAAGCTGGGCGTGCTGTCGCGCGGTGAGTTGAGTTCGCTCGACCTGACGGAATGATCCGCCATCCGGGGTGCACGAACCTGGCCTGGTGCCCGAATCAGTGGCGCGACGCGGTGCGGGTGGCGCCGACGGTCCAGCGAACGGCGGCGACCGCGGCGGCCGCCAGCACCGCGACCTGCGGCGACCCGATGATCAGCAGCAGCAGCGCGGCGACCACGAGCGCGGCAACGAGCGCCTCGAGCTTGTAGACCGGCCAAGCACTACCCGCGATGTCGACGGTCGCGGATGCTGCCGATGAGGTGAGCACTGCCATGCAGACCAGGATAGGCGTACATCGAAGTTCGGTCCACCGAACTTGTTCGAGTGGCTCTATCGGGAACATCACAGGGCGATGGTTCGTTGTGCAGGTCATGCCACTCACAGGAGAGTACGCACCGAGCACTTCGGACTGGGCACGCGAACAGGCCGAGACCTACGAGAACTCCGGCGGCGCCGAGGGCACCTCGTTGCAGGGCAAGCCCGTCATCCTGCTCACCACCAAGGGCGCCAAGACCGGCAAGCTGCGCAAGACGCCGCTGATGCGGGTCGAGCACGACGGCGAGTACGCCGTCGTCGCGTCGCTGGGCGGGGCGCCGAAGAATCCCGTCTGGTACCACAACATCAAGGCCGATCCGCACGTCGAACTGCGCGACGGCACCACCACCAAGGACTACACCGCACGCGAGCTCACCGGCGACGAGCGAGCGCAGTGGTGGGAGCGCGCGGTCGCCGTGTGGCCCGACTACGACGAGTACACGAAGAAGACCGATCGCGTGATCCCGGTCTTCGTCCTCACGCCGCGCTGAACCGCAGGTCCGAGCCCACCCGCCGCGGTCGCCGCGGCGGGTGGTTCCGCTCGCCGAGCGCGCGAACCGCCTCGGTAGCATTGTCCGGGTGTCCCCCATCGCTGACGTCGCCGAAGTGTCCGTAATCCGTCCGCCGCTCACCGCGGACGAGATCGACGCCGCCGCCAAGCGAATTTCCGACATCATCGAGCCGACTCCGCTGCAGTACAGCGCGCGGCTGTCGGCGAGCACCGGTGCGCAGGTGTACCTCAAGCGCGAAGACCTCACCGCGGTTCGCTCCTACAAGCTGCGCGGCGCCTACAACCTGATGGTGCAGCTCACCGCCGCCGAGCGCGCGGCCGGTGTGGTCACCGCCAGCGCGGGCAATCACGCGCAGGGCGTGGCGTTCGCCTGCCGGGCGATGGGTGTGCGCGGGCGCATCTATGTGCCGACCACCACCCCCAAGCAGAAGCGCGACCGCATCCGCGTGCACGGCGGCGAGTTCGTCGAGCTGATCGCCGTCGGCGAGACCTACGACGCCGCGGCCGCGGCCGCCGCCGACGATGTCGCCCGCACCGGCGCCACCATGGTGCCGCCGTTCGACGACCCGCGCACCGCCGCGGGGCAGGGCACCATCGCCGCGGAGTTCCTCGACCAGCTCGGCACGGCCCCCGACCTGGTGATCGTCCCGGTCGGCGGCGGCGGCTGCCTCGCCGGCATCGGCACCTACCTGCGCGAACGCGCACCGCACACCGGTCTGCTGGCCGTCGAACCCGCGGGCGCGGCCTCGCTGACCGCCGCGCTGGTCGCCGGCGCACCGGTGACGCTGCCCGAGATCGACCCGTTCGTCGACGGCGCCGCCGTGCGCCGCATCGGCGAACTGCCCTACCGGGCGGCAGCGTCGTTCGGCGGCCGGATGGTCTCGCATGCCTCGCTGCCCCTGCTCACCACACCCGGATCCTCCACCGGGACAGCGGCTTTCCGGGTGATGCTGGTCGACGAGGGCGCTATCTGCACCGCGATGCTCGACCTCTACCAGAGCGAAGGCATCATCGCCGAGCCCGCGGGCGCGCTGGCCACCGCGGCCTTGGCCGAGATCGACATCGCGCCCGACAGCACGGTCGTGGTGCTGGTCTCGGGTGGCAACAACGATGTGTCGCGCTACGGCGAGATCATCGAGCGCTCACTGGTGCACCGTGGTCTCAAGCACTACTTCCTGGTCGACTTCCCGCAGGAGCCCGGTGCGCTGCGCCGCTTCCTCGACGATGTTCTCGGCCCCGACGACGACATCACCATGTTCGAGTACGTCAAGCGCAACAACCGGGATACCGGGGCCGCACTGGTCGGCATCGAGCTCGGTGCCACCGACAATCTGGCGTCGTTGATGCACCGTATCGAGGAGTCCCCGATCCAGGCCGAACGCCTGGAACCGGGCTCCCCCGCCTATCGCTACCTGACGTAGGTCCGCCGCGCGGCGGTCACGCCGCCGCGCGGTCCTCGCGGTGTCCGGACGTGCGACTCGCGCGCACGCTCGACACGACCAGCGGCAGTAGCCAGCCCATGGCGAGCTGGTCGTAGGGCAGCAGTATCTGGTCGAGACGGTTGTGGACGTAGGCCACCGAGAGGCCCGACTGCGGGTCGACCCAGCCGAACGAACCGCCGAGCCCGATATGGCCGAAGCCGTGCCGCGCGCCGGGGACGGGCAACGAGTGATAGCCCAGGTGCCACATCATCGGCAGGTAGAACAGCGCGTGGTCGAGCCGGTAGCTCTGCACCCGGCGGATCGCGGCGTGCGTGCTCTGCTGCAGGTACGGCGTGCCGTCGACGGTGACGCCGTCGGCCAGCGCCGCGTACATCTTCGCCAATCCGGCGGCCGTCGCGACACCGTTGCCCGCGGGCATCTCGGTGTTCAGGATCGTGGGGTCGTCACCGTCGAGAATGCCGTCGAGGCCGGGCACGAACAGGCAGCGAGCGGCCGCGCCGAGCGGTCCGGGCAGCCGGAATCCGACATTGGCGAGGAAACTGGCGCCGACGGGATGCGCGGCGAAGCTCAGGTGCGCGCCGGCCAGCCGGGCGTATTCGGTCGACGAGTCCGCGGCGGGGCGACCGAGGTGGATGCCGTCGATACCGAGCGGATCGGTGACCTCGGTGCGGATCAGCTCGCTCATACTCCGGCCGGTCACGCCCCTGGCCAGGCCCGCGAGCAGCCAGCCGTAGGTCAGGGCGTGATAGGTGGGGGTGCCGAGCATCCGGTCCGGGGTGGCCAGTGCCAGGCGGTCCTCCATCAACTCGTGATCGAGGGCTTCCGCGGCGGTGTTGGCGACCGAGGACAGCGACGACAGCCCGGAGCGGTGGGTGAGCACGTCGGCGACGGTGATCGCGCCCTTGCCGTGCGCGGCGAAACGCGGCCAGTATTCGGCGACCGGCGCCTGGTAGTCGATCAGTCCGCGGTCGGCGAGCCGGTGGATGACGGTGGCGGTGACACCCTTGGTCGCGGAGAACACGATCGCGCCGGTTTCGGCGTTCCATGGTCGGTCACCCGCACTACCGGTCCAGAAATGGGCGAGTGGTTCACCGTGCCGATAGATCGCGAGCGCACCGCCCGCATCGCGGCGATGGCCGATCAAGGTGGCGAAAGCGCGCACCAGCGGACCGAATCCGGCCGGGGCGAAACCCCCGACACCGGCCGGGAGGGCAGCGCTGTCCTGCCCGTAAGCGTCGTTGCTCATCATCCGACTATACGGCGTTATGCCTATTCGGCAACGCCACGTTTCGGAATGTGGCCGACCCGTAGCCCGGCGTCATCACTCGGTGACCACCGTGCCCGCGCCGTCACCTTCCTCGAGCACGGCGAAACTGTGACCCGAAATCAGTGTTCCCGCACCGCTTTCGGTGGCAGGCGACCAGGCCAGCAGCACCCGACCGTGCACCGGGATCACCACTTCGTCCTCGGCGAGGTTGCACACCACCGAGATTCGGCCACGACGCAGGACGAACCAACGCTGTGCTTCGTCATAGTCGGCCCACACCCGTTCCAGCCATGGATCGGCGAACTCGGGCCGCGACTTGCGCAGGGCGAGCAGGCCGCGATAGCAGGCGAGCAATCGGGCATGCGGTTCGCGACCGACCTCGGTCCAGTCGAGCTTGGAGCGGGTGAAGGTGTCCGGGTCCTGCGGGTCGGGCACCTCGTCGCTGGACCAGCCGTGCTCGGCGAATTCGGCGCGACGCCCGGTGGCGGTGGCCGCGGCGACGACCGGGTCGGTGTGGGAGGTGAAGAACTGGAACGGGGTGCGCGCGCCCCACTCCTCCCCCATGAACAGCATCGGCGTACTCGCCGAGAGCAGCACCAGCGCCGCCTTCACCGCGAGTTGCCCCGGGGTGAGGTAGGCGCTGGGGCGATCACCGGTCGCGCGATTGCCGATCTGATCGTGATTGCAGGTGTAGCCGAACAGCGCGCTGCCGGGGACGAGGTCGCGACGCAGCGGCGCGCCGTGGGTGCGGCCGCGGAAGCTGGAATAGGTCCCGGCGTGGAAGAAGCCGTGGGTGAGTGTCTGCGTGAGGCAGGCCAGTGAGCCGAAATCGGCGTAGTAGCCCTGTCTTTCGCCGGAGACCGCGGTGTGCACGGCGTGGTGCAGGTCGTCGTTCCACTGGCCGGTGAGCCCGTAGCCGCCTGCCGCGCGCGGGGTGATCAGGCGGGGGTCGTTGAGATCGCTTTCCGCGATCAAGCTGAGCGGTCGGCCCAGATGTGCTGCCAGCGCGGTGGTTTCGACGACGAGCTCGTCGAGCAGGTGGGTGGCGGTGCGGTCGACCAGCGCGTGGACGGCATCGATACGCAAGGCGTCGAGGTGGAATTCGCGCAGCCAGCGCAGGGCGTTGTCGATGATGTAGGCGCGGACCGCGTCGGAGCCGGGGCCGTCGAGGTTGAGGCTCTGACCCCAGGTGTTGCGGCCCTCGGTGAGGTAGGGGCCGAAGCGCGGCAGGTAGTTGCCGCACGGGCCGAGGTGGTTGTAGACCACGTCGAGGCAGACCGCGAGACCACGGGCGTGGCAGGCGTCGACGAAGCGTTGCAGGCCGTCGGGACCGCCGTAGCTTTCCTGTACCGCGTACCATCCGACGCCGTCGTAGCCCCAGTTGTGGGTGCCGTCGAAGGCGTTCACCGGCATGAGTTCGACGGTGGTGACGCCCAGTGTCACGAGATGGTCGAGGTGCTCGATCGCCGCGTCGAAGGTTCCCGCGGGGGTGAAGGTGCCGATGTGGAGTTCGTAGAACACCGAGCCGGCCACGGGTCGGCCGGTCCAGTTCCGGTCGGTCCAGGCCGTCTGGTCCAGGTCGTGGACAGCGGAGGTTTCGTGCACGCCGTCGGGTTGGCGAGCCGAGCGAGGGTCGGGCAACACCGTCGGGTCGTCGTCGATCAGGAAGCCGTAACGGGCACCCTGACCTGCGTCGACGCGGACCGACCAACTGCCGCCACCGTTTCTTCGCATCGGGTGCTCGACCCCGTCCAGTTGCAGCCGCACCGCCCCCGCCTCCGGCGCCCACACCCGAAACTGCCTCATCGGCCCAGCATCGCATGCCCCGCGCCGGTGTGCTCGATCAACGATTCACCGCGCGTGCGCGGCGACCCCGACCGGTCCCGCGCCGACGCACAGCGACTGCCGCTCGTCGAGGGATCTGATCCGCAGGGTGTCGCCGCCGCCGAGCAGCCGGACGTACACGGTGTTCAAGCCGGCGCGCACGTCGGCGATCGTCTCGGTCTCGCCCTCGAAGGACAGCGCGATCCGGCCGTCCCGTTCGGCGTTGTAGTTCACCTGGGCGGTCCAGTCGCGGATCTGCATGGGGCCGTCGAGGGGGAGGTTGGCGCCGGCGGTGCCGTGCACGCGGTACCCACAGCGGGGTTCGGGGCCCTCGACGATGGCGCGGTTCCACCAGACCTGCGCGTCGACGACGGCGCCCTCATCGGTGATCATCCGCAGGCGCGGAGTCGAAAGGGCGAAGGTGGTGGGGGTCGCGATCGGGGCGAAGACACGGTCGGTCATGTTCTCGGGGAAGGCCAACGGGTTCAAGACATTCCACGGAACCTCTTGAGGCAGCAGCGGCGCGTCGGCGGCGCCGGGGAGCGCGGCTCGCACGCCGCTCACGTAGATGCGGGCGGGGCTCGGTTCCCAGGACCTGGTGAAGGTGATCGTCGAGTACACACTGCTCGCGAGGAACACGATGATCGCCGAGATACCCACTGCCTGCCGAGCTCGGCCATCACGCCCCACCGCGACCGGAGCCGATCCGCTGACGGTGCGCGCACGTGCCGGATCGATGTCAGCCGGAATTCGCCGGTGTGCGGGCTCGTTCGATCCGAATGCAGAACTCGACCGGCGCCGACGGGGTGCCAGCGTGATCAACGCGAGCGCGACGGTCGCGATGACGGCGAAATCGGCGAAGTAGCGCACCGATTGGAGGAGCAGACCCGCGGTACTCGGGCCGTCACGCAGCAGGACGACGGGCGCGATGGTCAGGACCGCGTATCCGGCGGCGCTCACCCAGATCGCGATGACCCGGCAGCGGGTACGAATCGTCCACGCCGCGAACAGGATCAGCGACAGCCAGCTCAGCGCGACCAGCAAGCTCGGCGAGTCCGCCCACGGCGTGGCGGGTTGCCAGCGTTCCCAGCGCCATGGACCGCCGAACAGCGCGGGTACCAACCCGTCGGACAGCGCGCGGCTCCACAGGGACCCGGAATGTTCGGGAGCCGAGAGCCCCCTCGGACGTTGGATGACGAGCAGAAAACACGCCGACCACGTCAGCAGCACCGCGCCGCCCGCCGTCCACAGCGCGCCCCCACGCCGAGCGGCCGCCTGTACGGATCCGCCCGTCACGTGCGCGGCCAGCACTGCCACCGCGAAAGCCACCGGCAGCACGACCACCGATTTCTCGAAGAACAGCAACGCCACCGCGAACACCGCGGCCCCCGACACCGCATATCGACGCCGCCCGGTTCGCACCAACAGCACCGCGTCCGCGCTCACCCACGCGAGTGCGATCTGCAACGGCAGCGCGTTCACCGCCGCCGACCACCAGGCGAACGCGGGCACCGTCAGCGGGACGAACAGGTAGAACGCCAGGGGTCCGAGCAGGCGGGTGCGGACCCCGAGCAGCACGATCAACAGTCGCAGCACCGCCAGCGAAGCGAGCAGTTGCAACCCGATCAGCACCACGACGGCGGCTGCCCAATTCAACGGCGCCACCTCGGTGACCAGCCAGGTCAGCACGAAAGCCAACGGCATCACGTGCCCGTCATGACTGGTGAACAGCAATTCCGTCGAGAACACCGGCTGGCTGCTCACCCGGCCGATCAGCAGGAAATCGTCCCAGTAGAAGAATCCGGACGCGGCCACCCAGCCGCGCAGGACCAGCTGCGCCACGATCAGCGCCGTCGCGACGAGCAGCACCGTCCGCCCGGTGATCCGCCACGGCACCGGCCGCGACGGGTCACGGGAGTGCGGTGGCGAGTCGAGCAGCGGCACGGACGTCACGTCTCTCGACGCTAGCCCGTAGTTCGCGAGGCGGCCATCACGACCCACCACAGGGGAGTCACCGAGGGGCTGTGTCCGCGGACAGTTCGGTTTTGGACTGATCTATTCAAAATGTGTTACGGTCGTCGGCATGGCCAGACCCAAAGAATTCGACGAGCACCGCGCCGTGGACGCCGCGATGCGGGCGTTCTGGTCCGCCGGTTACGAGGCGACCTCCACCCAGGACCTCTGCGCCGCGACAGGCTTGGGCCGCAGCAGCATCTACAACACCTTCACCAGCAAGCGCGATCTGTTCGATCGAGCTCTGCGCCACTACATGACCACCCAGAACGCCCCCCTCTTCGACATCCTCGACAGCGACGCACCGGCCAGGGAGCGGATCGCCGACATCCTGCGCCGGACCGCCGAGGCGTCCGAAACCGAACCGTCGGGCTGCCTCGTGGTGAACTCGATCGTCGAACTCGCCCCCCACGATGCCGCTGCGCGCGCGCTCCTGGATGCCGATGGCGAGCGCCGTCTCGACGCACTCACGGCGACTGTCGAAAGTGGTCAGCGCGCAGGCGAATTCGCCGCCGATCGGGATGCACGCGCCATCGCCCAGTTCCTGACCGCCACCATCAGCGGCATGCGCGTCGCGGCGCGCGGCGGAGCGGATCACGCCACCCTGACCGCGATCGCCGAGACCGCGATGCGCTGCCTCTGAGATCCACCGGCCCCCATCGCCTTTCATCATGGCTTGATTTTGAACTGATTGATCCAAAATAGTTCGACGTACGAGAGGTTGTCATGCCGACCGCTGTCTACATCCTGGGCCTGTCCATCTTCGCCCAGGGCACCTCCGAGCTGATGCTGGCCGGACTCCTCCCCGACCTGGCCGCCGACCTGGGAGTCTCCATTCCCCGTGCGGGACTGCTCATCTCGGCCTTCGCGCTCGGCATGCTGGTCGGCGCGCCACTGCTGGCCGTGGTGACGCTGCGCTGGCCACGCCGTGACGCACTGCTGGCCTTCCTCGCGATCTTCGTCGCGGCGCACGTCGTCGGCGCGCTGAGCGACGACTACTCGGTGATCTTCGCGACCCGGGTGGTGAGCGCCTTCGTCTACGCGGGGTTCTGGGCGCTGGCGGCGGCGACCGCGGTGAGCCTGGTGGCCCCGCAGTTACGCGGACGGGCGATGAGCATCGTCGCGGGTGGACTCACCATCGCCACGATCATCGGGGTGCCCGCGGGCACCGTCATCGGCCACCATCTGGGCTGGCGCGCGGCCTTCTGGTCGGTCGCCGGGCTGTCCGCACTGACGATGATCGGTGTGTTCACGAAGATTCCCGGCGGTCGACCCGCCAGGGTCGCGGACTTGCGGGGCGAATTGCGGGTGATGGCGAATGTGCGGCTGTGGGTGTCCTACGGCGCCACCGCGCTGTCGACGGGTTCGGCGTTCGTCACCTTCGCCTACCTCGGCGCGATGCTGGCCGACACCACCGGCATCTCGGCGGCGTGGGTCCCGGCGGTGCTGGGTCTGTACGGCGTCGGCGGGTTGATCGGTATCACGATCGGCGGTCGATTCGCCGACGCGCACCCGTTCCGCACGCTGTACGTGGGCGCCGCGGGGATGACGGTGATCGCGGCCGCGATCGCTGTCACCGCGCGCTTCCCGGCGCCGACAATCGTGCTCGTCTTGTTGCTCGGCGCTGTCGGTTTCGCCACGAACCCGGCCCTGAACACCCGCGTTTTCACGCTGGCCGACGGCGCCCCGACACTGGCCGCGGCGACCAACTACTCGGCGTTCAATGTCGGAATCACCGTCGGTCCATGGCTGGGCGGACTGGCCATCGGCGCGGGGCTCGGCTTCGCTTCGGTCGGCTGGATCGGCGCCGGACTCGGTCTGGCCATGCTCGCCACCGTCGGGCTGTCCCATCGGCTGGAACGTGAACCCCGCACGGCCGCCGGCACTTCCGAGCCTCGACTACCAGCGCTCACCCACCCGTAGGTCATGAGACGTCGAAACCACCCGCGACAGATACGGGTGGTTTCGACGTCTCGGGCTCAGCCCAGGCAGCCCGGGCCGAGTAGCGCTTTCAGGTCCCCCATCAACGCGGAGGAGGGAGACACTCGCCAGGCGTCGTCGAGTTTGAGCATGGTGGTCTTCTCCCGGGCGCCGACATGGCGGATGAAGACATCCGAGGTGCCCTGGTGCCGGGTGAGGACCTTCTTCAGCTCACCGAGCTTGTCGGGCGTGCACATCCGGGTCGTCATCACCACCGCCACCGGCTTGGCCACGCCGATGGCCGAGAGGTCGGGAACGACGAGGTCGTTGGCGATCAGGGAGATGCGGTCGTCACGCACCGAGACGCGGGCCTTCACCAGCACCACGGCGTCTTCGACCACATCCATGCCGTACACCGAGTACGACTGCGGGAAGAACAGCACCTCCACGCCACCGGTGAGGTCTTCCAATTGGGCCGAGGCCCAGGCCAACCCGTTCTTGTTGATCCGGCGGTTCACCGAGGCGAGGATGCCGCCGATGGTCACCTGCGCGCCGTCCTTGACGTCGCCTTCCAGGATCGCCGGGATGGGGGTGTCGACCTGCGCTGCCAGCACGTGCTCGACGCCGTTGAGCGGGTGGCCGGACACGTAGAGTCCCAGCATCTCCCGTTCGAGGGCGAGCTTGTGCTTGGTCTCCCATTCGTCCTCGGGGACTTTGACATTGAACACCGACGCCATCGATTCGTCGCCGTCGCCGAGGCCGCCGAACAGGTCGAACTGGCCGATCGCCTCGGCCTTCTTGGTCGACATCACCGCGTCGATCGCGTCGGAGTGGATCAACAGCAGGCCCTTGCGCGGATGCCCGAGGGAGTCGAATCCGCCTGCCTTGATGAGGGATTCGGTGACCTTCTTGGAGCAGGCGATCGCGTCGATCTTGTTCAGGTAGTCGGAGAAGTCGGTGAACTTCGACTTCTCCTTGCGCGCGGTGATGATCGAGCCGACCACGTTGGTGCCGACGTTGCGGACCGCGCCGAGACCGAACCGGATATCGGTGCCGACGGAGGCGAAGTTCAGCTCCGATTCGTTGACATCGGGCGGCAGCACCGTGATACCCATCTTGCGGCAATCCGACAGGTAGATGGCGGCCTTGTCCTTGTCGTCACCGACGGAGGTGAGCAGACCGGCCATGTACTCGGCCGGGTAGTTGGCCTTGAGGTAGGCCGTCCAGAAGGAGACGAGGCCGTAGCCGGCGGCGTGCGATTTGTTGAACGCGTACCCGGCGAACGGGAGAATCGTGTCCCACAGCGCCTTGATGGCGGGCTCGGAGAAGTCGTTGGCCAGCATGCCGTCACGGAAGCCGGCGTAAGCCTCTTCCAGGACGGACAGCTTCTTCTTACCCATGGCGCGGCGCAGGATATCGGCTTGGCCGAGCGAGTACCCGGCCACCTTCTGCGCGATCTGCATGATCTGTTCCTGATAGACGATCAGGCCGAAGGTGTCGGCCAGGATCTCTTGCAGTGGCTCTTCGAGTTCGGGGTGGATCGGTTTGACTTCTTGCCGGTTGTTCTTGCGGTCGGCGTAGTCGTTGTGGGCGTTCATGCCCATCGGGCCGGGGCGGTACAGCGCGAGGACGGCGACGATATCGCCGAAGCCGGTGGGTTGCATGCGGCGCAGCAGGTCGCGCATGGCGCTGCCGTCGAGCTGGAACACGCCGAGGGTGTCGCCGCGGGCGAGCAGTTCGTAGGTGGCCGGGTCGTCGAGCGGCAGGTTGTCCATGTCGAGATCGATGCCGCGGTTGGCCTTGATGTTCTCCAGGGCGTCACCGATGACGGTGAGGTTGCGCAGGCCGAGGAAGTCCATCTTCAGCAGGCCGATGGCCTCGCACGACGGGTAGTCCCAGCCGGTGATGATCGCGCCGTCCTGGGCGCGCTTCCACACCGGGATCGCGTCGGTGAGCGGCTCCGAGGACATGATGACCGCGCAGGCGTGCACACCCGCGTTGCGGATCAGACCTTCCAGGCCTTTCGCGGTCTCGTAGATCTTGGCGATGTCGGGATTGGAGCCGATCAGTTCGCGGACCTCGGCAGCTTCCTTGTACCGCTCATGGTCGGGATCGGTGATGCCGGAGACCGAGATGTCCTTGGCCATGATCGGCGGCGGCAGCGCCTTGGAGATCTGGTCGGCGATGGCGAAACCGGGCTGGCCGAACAGGACTCGCGCGGAGTCCTTGATCGCGGCCTTGGTCTTGATGGTGCCGAAGGTGATCACCTGGGCTACGCGGTCGCTGCCCCACTTCTCGGTGGCGTAGCGGACCATCTCACCGCGGCGGCGATCATCGAAGTCGATATCGATATCGGGCATCGACACGCGCTCGGGATTGAGGAATCGCTCGAACAGCAGACCGTGCGGGATGGGGTCGATATTGGTGATACCCATCGCGTAGGCGACCAGCGAACCGGCGGCCGAACCACGACCGGGACCGACCCGGATACCGACCTCGAGCGCGTGCTTGATCAGGTCACCGACGACGAGGAAGTAGGCCGGGAAACCCATCTCGCAGATGACTTTGAGTTCGAAGTCGGCACGGTCGAGGTATTCGCGCGAGGGACCGTCCGGGAAGCGGCGATCGAGACCGTCGAGGACTTCCTTGCGCAACCAGCTGGCCTGGTCGTGGCCTTCGGGCACCGGGAAGATCGGCATCCGGTCGCGGTGAGCCCACACGTCGTCGTAGGACTGCACCCGCTCACCGATGAGCTCGGTGTTGTCGCACGCGCCGGGGACCTCGGCATCCCAGATCGCGCGCATCTCCGCGGCGGACTTGAGGTAGTAGCCGTCACCATCGAACTTGAAACGGGTCGGGTCCGACAGCGTCTTGCCGGTCTGAATGCACAGCAGCGCTTCGTGGTTGACCGACTGGTCCTTGGTGACGTAGTGGCAGTCGTTGGTGGCGATCGGCGGGATGCCGAGCTGCTTGCTGATGTCGATCAGGCCCTCGCGGACCCGGCGCTCGATGGACAGACCGTGGTCCATCACCTCGAGGAAGAAGTTGTCGGCGCCGAAGATCTCCTGCCACTTCGCGGCGGCTTCGAGCGCTTCGCGGTCGTGGCCCAGACGCAGGCGGGTCTGTACTTCACCCGACGGACAGCCGGTGGTCGCGATGATGCCCTCGGCATGCTGGGCGATGATCTCCTCGTCCATGCGCGCCCACTTGCCGAGCTGGCCCTCGATCGAGGCGAGCGAGGACAGCTTGAACAGGTTGCGCAGGCCGGTCGCGTTCTCGGCGACCATCGTCATGTGGGTGTAGGCACCCGAGCCCGAGACGTCGTCGCCCTTCTGACCCGGATCGCCCCACTTCACCCGCTTGGTGTCGAAGCGCGAGCCCGGTGCGATGTAGGCCTCGATGCCGATGATCGGCTTGATGCCCGCCTTCTTGGCCGAGTTGTAGAACTCCGAGGCGCCGTACATGTTGCCGTGGTCGGTCATGCCGACCGCGGTCATGCCCAACCGATCCGCCTCCGCGAACAGCGGCGAGATCTTCGCCGCTCCATCGAGCATCGAGTACTCGGTGTGGTTGTGCAGGTGAACGAACGATCCGGACGGAGCCAAGACGGTCCTTCCTCCCATAGAGTCGGCGGGGGTTGGCCTTGGCATTCTATGCACGGGGGTCCGACAGATTCGGCACGCCACGAACCGCGCCTGGGCGAGGGGCGGCGTGTCGTGGTGAACGTCACCGACGGGCCCTCGATCTCGCGAAGAAGGCGGCCTGATCCGATTCCGGCGCTCGCCCCGACATAATCGATCGGTGCACACCGATCGGCCGACTCGATGACCCCCTTCATCGTGGCCGCCGCGGCCCTCGCCCTGCTGGTCGTGGCGTTGCTGGTCTGGCGGCGAACCCAGCGGGTCGTCACCACACCCGCCCAGCGGGCCGTCCACCAAGCACTGCACACCGCGTCGCTGGCCGCCGTGCCGTTGCGGCGCGGGCTGACCGAGGAGTCCGCGAGTGAAGCGGCGCCACACCTGCGGGCGCTCGCGGGTGCCGAGGCGCTGGGTGTGGCCGATGCCGAGGGGACGCTGCTGGCGTGGGACGGTCCGCAGACCGGGATGTTCGCCTCGTTCGCCGAGGCGGCGCGCCGCGCCGTCGCCGATGAGCGGCCCGTGCTGGTCACCGGTGACGAGCACACGTTGATCGCGCAACCGTTGCCGATCGACACGGGGGCGGCGGTCGGGGCGCTCGGCATGGTGACGACCGGGAAGCCGGGGCCCGGCATGCTCGGGGCGGTCGCGGAGGTGGCGCGCTACGCGTGTGGACAGCTGGAACTCGCCGAGCTCGACGCGTCGAGGGCGCGGGTCGACCGGGCGGAATTGCGGGCGCTGCGAGCCCAGATCAGCCCGCATTTCATCTACAACGCGCTCAACACGATCGCCTCGTTCGTCCGCACCGACCCGGATCGGGCTCGCGAACTGATCCTCGAATTCGCCGACTTCACCCGCTATTCCTTCCGCGCCGCAGGCGAATTCACCGTGCTCGCCGACGAACTACGCAACATCGAGCGATATCTGGCATTGGAACAGGCCCGCTTCGGCGACGCGCTCGACGTGCGGCTGCGCATCGCACCAGAAGTTCTCGGTGTCGTGCTGCCCTTCCTCGCCTTGCAGCCACTCGTCGAGAACGCGGTCCGGCACGGCCTCGCCGGCGGCGGCCGAGGCGGCCAGCTGAGCATCGTCGCCACCGACGCCGGCACCGACTGCCTGATCAGTGTCGAAGACGACGGCATCGGCATGGACCCGGACCTGTTGCGCTCCGGCGCACTCGACGCCGTCGACACCGGCTCCGGCCCCGCCCGCACCGGCGAGGCGGCCCACGTGGGCCTGGCCAACGTCGACGACCGCCTCCGCGCCGCTTTCGGCAACGACTACGGCCTGGTCGTGGAAACCGCCCCCGGCGCAGGCACGAAAGTCAGCATGCGGGTCCCGAAGTTTCGCGCCGGTATTCGGGCCTGATCCCGGTCTCATGGCGGCGTTCGGCACCGCCGCCGACCCTGCCGGTTACGATGGATGGGTTGTGACTTGGAACACCGATGAACCCTCGACCGCTCTGCGGGTGCTCGCCGTCGATGATGAGAAACCGGCGCTGGACGAGCTCGTGTATCTGCTGAGCACGCAGGCGGGAGTCGGTGAGATCTATCGGGCCGGTGAAGCGACCGGGGCTTTGCGGTTGTTGCGGGCACATCCGATCGACGCGGTATTTCTCGATATCGATATGCCGGGGCTCACGGGGATGGAATTGGCGGGAATCCTGTCGGAATTCGCTGAGCCGCCCGCGGTGGTGTTCGTGACCGCCCATGATGATCACGCGGTGGCAGCCTTCGATCTGGGGGCCGTGGATTACCTGTTGAAGCCCCTGCGAGGTGCTCGATTGGGTGAGGCGGTGCGACGGATTCTGGCGGGGCGTATTTCGGTGCCCGCGACGGTCGTGGCGCAGTCCGCGCATCCGAGCGAGGTGATTCCGGTGGAGCTCGGCGGGGTGACCACCTTGGTGAACCGGGCTGATGTGGCGTGGGTCGAAGCGGATGGGGATTACGCACGGTTGCACACCGGCAGCGGGTCGCATTTGGTGCGAATTCCGCTGTCGGCGCTGGAATCACGGTGGGAGGATGCCGGATTTCTGCGGGTGCATCGGTCCTATCTGGTGGCCTTGCGGTTGGTGACCGGGCTGCGGAGCGCGGGCAACGCGACGGTGGTGTGTCTGCGGGCCGAAGGGGCGGCGGGCGCGGTGGAATTGCCGGTGAGTCGTCGCCAGGTGCGCGAACTCAAGCAGCGGCTGGTGCACGGACCTCGGCAGAACTGGTCACAGCGGTGACGGGTCCGCAGCGACCGCCGCGGGAACGCGTGGTGCTGGCGCAGCGGCGGGGTGCGCGCCAGGTGCGCACGCGCACGGAGATGGTCGAGCAGACCGACCTCGGCACGGCGCTGATCGGTGGGCTGATCCGGGCGCAGCTGGGCCTGGCATTGCGCCTGGGACTGATGGTGGCGGTCGGGTTCGGCGCGCTGCCGGTGCTGTTGCGCGTCGACGCGATCGCCGAGGCGACAGTGGCCGGCATCCGGCTGCCCTGGCTGATTCTCGGCGTGCTCGCGTTCCCGGCGCTGTACGCGGTGGGGTGGTCGTACGTTCGCCTCGCCCAGCGCAACGAAGACGATTTCCTGGAACTGGCCGGGGACTGACACATGCCGTACGAGCTGTCGACAGCGCCGTATGGGCCTGACCGCGCCCGCGGATCGAAACCGGCACCGTCGGGCGGGCCGAGCTCATGAGCCCCGACAATCCGGCGCTCACGGTCGCCGCACTGCTGCTGGCGGCGCTTGCCACTGTCGGCATCGGGTTTTATGGAGTGCGCCTGTCCCGCACGACTTCGGATTTCCTGGTCGCGTCACGCACGGTGGGTTCGCGATGGAACGCCGCAGCGGTCTCCGGTGAATATCTTTCCGCCGCTTCCTTTCTCGGCGTCGCCGGACTGATCGCCAAATACGGTGCGGACGCCCTGTGGTATCCGGTGGGTTTCACCGCGGGCTATCTGGGCCTGCTGATGTTCGTGGCCGCCCCGCTGCGCCGATCCGGTGCGTACACCGTGCCGGACTTCGCCGAATTCCGGTTGGGATCTATTCGGTTGCGGCGCATGGCCGCCGGTCTCGTGGTGCTGGTCTGCGCGGTGTATCTGATTCCGCAGTTCCAAGGAGCCGGATTGACGCTGCACATTCTGCTCGGCGTACCCGCCTGGGTGGGGGCGGTCGCGGTGGGCGCGATCGTGTCGGCGAATGTGATCGGCGGCGGCATGCGGTCGGTGACCCTGGTGCAGGCATTCCAGTATTGGCTGAAATTGACCGCGGTGGCGGTACCCGCATTGGTGCTCGGAATGCATTTCCTCGCCGACGAACGACCGGTCGCCACCCCGGTGCCACCCACGGTCGACGAGCGCACCACCGTCGACATCTCGACCGATGTCGTCGTGCACCTCGACGTTTCGCAGCAGGTGACGATCACCGGAACACTTGACGGACACCCCACCGCGGGCCCGGTCGTGCTGACACCGGGCAACCACACCCTCGACGAAGGCACCGAACTGATCCTCGCGCCGGGCTCGGCCGTTCCGGTGGTGGCCGGCGCACCGGCCGACGGCGCCGGCTGGGTGGCGCCCGGCGGCGGATTCGGCGGGGAACACCCGCAGTACCAGGTGTTCTCGCTGATCGTGGCGACCTTCCTCGGCACCATGGGATTACCCCACGTGCTCGTCCGCTTCTACACCAATCGCGACGGCCCGTCCGCGCGCCGGACCGCGCTGACGGTGATCGGGCTGGTCGGCGTCTTCTACCTGTTCCCGATCCTGCTCGGCGTCTTCGCCCGCCTCTACGTGCCCCAACTGCTGATCACCGGCGCCTCCGACGCGGCCGTCGTGCTGCTGCCCGGTGCAGTGCTCGGTGGACTCGGCGGACAGCTGCTGGCCGCGCTGGCGGCGGCCGGGGCGATCGCGGCATTCCTGTCCACCTCGTCGGGGCTGCTGGTCAGCTTGGCGGGAGTGCTCAGTACCGACGTGCTGCGCGGCCGGATCCGGGACTTCCGCCTCGCCGCCCTGGTCGCGGGCCTGGTCCCGCTGACGCTCGCGGTCACCGTGGCGTCCCTGGATCTGTCGCGCACTGTCGCCCTGGCCTTCTCGGTGGCCGCGTCGACGCTGTGCCCGCTGCTCGTGCTCGGCATCTGGTGGCGCGGACTCACCGCGACCGGCGCGGCCGCGGGCATGCTCACCGGCGGGGTCACCGCGGGCGGAGCGACCGTGCTGGCGGTGCTCGGTGGCGTCTCCCCCGACCTGGCGAACGGCTGGCCGGCCGCGATCGTCGACTATCCGGGCGCGGTCAGTGTTCCGCTGGCCTTCGCGGTGACCATCCTGGTGAGCCTCGCCACCACGGGTCAGGATCCCCGGGCGGTGGCGGGGGTGTTCCTGCGCATGCACGCCCCCGAACGGCTCGGGATGAGTGCCGATCGCGACCCCGAAACCGCCACTCATCGGTGATCTCGCACCGACCGTTCGTCGCACCACACCGACCGCTCACCGCACGGGCGGCCACCTTCACCGAGTGACCCACGCCACACCCTCATGCGCCCGCGTCCGGGGACCTACCGTCATCTCCACGCACGACCCCCCTTCACGCTAGGACGACCGGCATGACCCAAACCGACACCGAGGCGCCAGATCCGCGCACGCCGAGTGCCGACGAATGGCTCGCGGTACAAGCGAGTCCGCAGTTCCAAGATCTGCGAAACCGGCTGCGCCGCTTCATCTTCCCGATGACCGCGCTGTTCCTGGTGTGGTACCTGAGCTATGTGCTGCTCGGCGCGTACGCGCACGACTTCATGGCCCAGAAGGTTTTCGGCAACATCAACGTGGGTCTGCTGCTCGGACTCGGGCAGTTCGTCTCCACGTTCCTGATCACCGGGCTCTACGTCCGTTTCGCCAACCGTGAACTGGATCCGCGCGCCGCGGCCATCCGCGAAGAACTCGAAGGGGGCCAGGCATCATGAGCGTCACCCTTGCCGCGTCGTCGACGGTGGGCAATCCCATCGCCAACATCGCCATTTTCCTGCTGTTCGTCGCGGTCACCATGGTGGTGGTGATCCGGGCCAGCCGCAACAACGCCAGTGCCGCCGACTATTTCACCGGCGGACGCGGCTTCTCCGGTCCGCAGAACGGCATCGCCATCGCCGGTGACTACCTGTCGGCCGCGAGCTTCCTCGGCATCGCGGGCGCGATCGCCGTCTACGGCTACGACGGGTTCCTGTATTCGATCGGGTTCCTCGTCGCCTGGCTCGTCGCGCTGCTGCTGGTGGCCGAAATGCTGCGCAACACCGGCAAATTCACCATGGCCGACGTCCTCAGCTTCCGGCTGAAGGAAGGCCCGGTGCGCACCGCGGCCGCGCTGACCACCCTCACCGTCTCGCTGTTCTATCTGCTCGCGCAGATGGCGGGCGCCGGCGGCCTGGTGGCGCTGCTGCTCGATATCTCCAGCCGCACCGGGCAATCCATCGTCATCGCGGCCGTCGGTGTGCTGATGATCGTGTATGTGCTGGTCGGTGGCATGAAGGGCACCACCTGGGTGCAGATCATCAAGGCGGTGCTGCTGATCGCGGGCGCCGCGCTGATGACGGTGATGGTGCTGGCGAAGTTCGGCTTCAACTTCTCCGACATCCTCGGTGCCGCACAGGAATCGGTGAGCGAGTCCACCAGCAAGGCGGTCGCCGCCCGCGACGTGCTCGCGCCCGGCGCGCAATACGGCGGCAGCGAGATGTCGAAGCTGAACTTCCTGTCGCTGGGCCTGGCCCTGGTACTCGGCACCGCGGGTCTGCCGCACGTGCTGATGCGCTTCTACACGGTCCCGACCGCGAAAGAGGCTCGGCGCTCGGTGGTGTGGGCGATCGGCCTGATCGGCGCCTTCTACCTGTTCACCCTGGTGCTCGGTTACGGCGCGGCGGCCATCGTGGGCCCGGACAGGATCCTCGCCGCGGCGGGTGGCCAGAACTCGGCGGCGCCGCTGCTGGCGTTCGAACTCGGCGGGGTGATCCTGCTCGGGGTGATCTCGGCGGTCGCGTTCGCGACGATCCTCGCGGTCGTGGCCGGTCTCACCATCACCGCGTCGGCCTCGTTCGCCCACGACATCTACGCCAGCGTGCTCAAGAAGGGCAACGTCGACGAGGTCAAGCAGGTGCGGGTCTCGCGGATCACCGCGGTGGTGATCGGTGTCCTCGCGATCGGTCTCGGCATCCTCGCCAACGGCCAGAACATCGCGTTCCTGGTGGCGCTGGCGTTCGCGGTGGCGGCGGCGGCGAACCTGCCGACGATCCTGTACTCGCTGTTCTGGAAGCGCTTCAACACCACCGGTGCGCTGTGGTCGATGTACGGCGGCCTGATCTCGACCATCGTGCTCATCGTGTTCTCGCCCGCGGTGTCGGGCAACAAGACCGCGATGATCAAGGGCGCGGATTTCGACTGGTTCCCGCTGTCCAACCCGGGCATCGTGTCCATTCCGCTGGCCTTCGTGCTCGGCATCCTCGGCACCTACCTGGGTGGCCGCGGTGAGCAGGTCGACCAGGCCAAGGCCGCGGAGATGGAAGTCCGGTCCCTGACCGGCGTCGGTGCGGAGAAGGCGATCGCGCACTGACGCCAACCCTGCCCGTGCCGGTGGTTCGCCCCACCGGCACGGGTTGTACCCCCATGCTTTTCGAAGGAGAGATTCTTGTGACCAGTTACCCGCCCGCCCCGGAGTTCGTCGCGCAGGCCAATGCCGATGCCGCGCTGTACGAGCGGGCGCGCACCGACCGCGACGGTTTCTGGGCCGAGCAGGCCAACCGGCTGCACTGGCACAAGCCCTTCACCGAGGTACTCGACTGGACCGACGCGCCGGTCGCGCGCTGGTTCGGCGACGGCGAGCTCAACGTCGCCTACAACTGCCTCGACCGCCACGTCATCGACCGCCACGGCGACCAGGTCGCCATCCACTGGGAGGGCGAACCCGGCGACTCCCGCGCGATCACCTACGCGGAGTTGCTCGATGAGGTGTGCAGGGCCGCGAACACTTTCACCGCGTTGGGACTCGAGGCGGGCGATCGCGTCGCGATCTACATGCCGATGGTGCCCGAAGCGATCGTGACGATGCTGGCATGCGCACGGCTCGGTCTCACACACTCGGTGGTGTTCGCCGGGTTCTCCCCCACGGCACTGCGCCAGCGGGTCGACGACGCCGAGGCCAGGTTGATCGTGACCACCGACGGGCAGTGGCGTCGCGGCAAGCCCGCCGCGCTGAAGTACGCCGTCGACGAGGCGCTGGGTTCGGATCCGTCGAGCGTCGAGCATGTGCTGGTGGTGCGCCGGGTCGGCCTCGACGTGCCGTGGACCGAGGTGCGCGATCTGTGGTGGGACGAAACCGTCGCTGTCGCTTCACCTTCCCACGAGGCACAGCCCTTCCCCGCCGAACACCCGCTGTTCATCCTCTACACCTCCGGCACCACCGGAAAACCCAAGGGCATCCTGCACACCACCGGCGGCTACCTCACCCAAACCGCCTACACCCACCACAACGTCTTCGACCACAAAGCGGGACAGGACGTCTACTGGTGCACCGCCGACATCGGCTGGGTCACCGGGCACAGCTACATCGTCTACGGTCCCCTCGCCAACCGCGCGACGCAAATCGTGTACGAGGGCACTCCGAACTTCCCTGACGAGAATCGTCATTTCGAGATCATCGAGAAGTACGGCGTCACGATCTATTACACCGCGCCGACATTGATCCGCACGTTCATGAAGTGGGGCCGCGACATCGCCGACGCGCACGATCTGAGCACGCTGCGACTGCTGGGCTCCGTCGGCGAACCGATCAACCCCGAAGCCTGGCGCTGGTACCGGGAAGTCTTCGGCGCCAACGAGACTCCTATCGTCGACACCTGGTGGCAGACCGAGACCGGCGCCATCATGATCGCGCCGCTGCCCGGCGTCACCGACACCAAGCCCGGCGCCGCGATGGGCCCGCTGCCGGGGATCTCCGCGAAAGTCGTCGACGACGAGGGCACACCGGTGGGTCCCGACGGGTCCGGTCTGCTCGTCCTGGATCAGCCGTGGCCGTCGATGCTGCGCGGCATCTGGAACGACATGGACCGCTACCGCGAAACCTATTGGCAGCGTTTCGCTTCCGAAGGCTGGTATTTCGCCGGGGACGGTGCCAAGCTCGATGCCGACGGTGATCTGTGGATCCTGGGGCGCGTCGACGACGTGATGAATGTGTCCGGTCACCGCATCTCCACCGCCGAGGTGGAATCCGCGCTCGTCGGGCACCCGGCCGTCGCCGAGGCCGCGGTGGTCGGTGCGTCCGACGAGACCACTGGGCAGGGAATCGTCGCCTTCGTCATCCTCACGGGATCGGCGGCCACGGCCGACGGGCTCGTGTCGGAGCTGAAGGCGGCGGTGTCGCTCGAGATCAGCCCGATCGCGCGGCCACGCGAAATCCACATCGTGCCGGAACTGCCCAAGACCCGCAGCGGCAAGATCATGCGCAGGCTGCTGCGCGATGTCGCCGAGGGACGCGAGCTCGGCGACACCTCGACACTGGTCGATCCGACGGTGTTCGAGTCGATCGCCACCGCGTGACGGCAGGACAACAGCCCGCGCCACCGGTCGGTGGCGCGGGAAGCATCGGCCGGCCCCTGTCACCGTGGACCGGACCCGAACCTGCCGAAAGGACACAGCGTGAGCGCGCCGGATGGACGTAGTCCGCGCGGCACCGGGCATGCTGGGACGGTGGAGATACCTATGTTCCCGCTGGGAGCGGTGCTGCTACCCGGTGAGTCGTTGTCGTTGCAGATCTTCGAGCCGCGGTACGTAGCGCTGATCGAGGACTGCATGGACGGTCGGCGGGAGCCGGAATTCGGTGTCGTGCTGATCGCGCGCGGGCACGAGGTGGGCGGCGGTGAGGTACGCACGGAAGTGGGCACCGTCGCCCGGATCACCGAGGTCATCGAACTGCCCGGCTCGCGATACCGGCTGCGCTGCAAAGGAACCGACCGCATTCGCATCGAGAAATGGCTCGTCGACGCGCCGTATCCCCAGGCGGAAGCCGAGACCTGGCCGGACGACCCCGGCCTCGACGACAGCGCGTTGCTGGCGGGTTTGCGTGAACGCGCGGACCGCCTGCACACCCTCACGGCCCAGTTCGCGCGACGCAACGGCATCCGCCGTCCGCCGCCGTCGGCCTCGCTGAACGATCTGTCCGATGATCCAACCACTCGCTCCTACGAGCTCGCGGCTCGCCTGCCGATCGGACCGACCGACCGTCAGTCGGCCCTGTCCGCCCCGAACGCGCACAGCCGGCTCGAGGCCCTGTCCACCTCCGTCGACGACGCGATCGCGATGATGGAGTTCCGTCTGCTGTGACGTCAGCCCGCCGGCGCGATGGTGATCACGATCTTCGCGCGGGCGTGTTCGGTCTCCATGTACTCGATGGCGGCCGGCGTATCCGCCAGCGGATAGGTCCGGTCGATGGCCGGGCGGAGCAGGCCCGACTCGATCAGTTCGCGAAGCTCGGTCAGCGACTCCGGCGTCTGCTCCGCCAGCGGAGCACGGACGGCCGGTTTCACGAACGGTCGAGCCAGCTGACCGCGCGCGAGCAGGCCGACCGGGCCGAACCAGCTGCCGCCGTCGAAGTTGCCGCCACCGGACAGGACGAGCGTGCCGGTGGGTTCGACCAGGCGGAGCAGTTCCCGCAGCGTCCGCGTTCCGGCCAGGTCGAGGACAGTGTCGTAGCGGCCGGTCAGAGTGTCGCGGGTGTAGTCGACGACGTGTTCGGCGCCGAGTCTGCGCGCCGCCTCGACATTGCGGGTGCTGCACACCGCGCTGACTCGCGCACCCCGTGCTCGGGCGATCTGAACCGCGAAGGTGCCGACGCCACCGGACGCGCCGATGATCAGCACCCGCTCGCCCTCGCCGACGTGACGCAGGCAGGTCAGGGCGGTGTTGGCGGCCAACGGCACCGCCGCCGATTCCTCGAAACTCAGGTTCGCCGGTTTCCGATCGAGCAACCCCCGCGGCACCGCGACGTATTCCGCGAACGCACCGCTGACCGCCTCCCCGAAGACTTCGTCGCCTACCGCCAGCTCCGTGACACCGTCCCCCATCTCCTCGACCGTCCCCGCGAAATCACCGCCCGGCACCGGATTCGCCGGCCCCCGTCGGCCGAAGACCGACCGGTCCATCCACCGCGCGATCTTCGGATCGCCCCGCATCACATGCCAATCCCGCGCATTCACCGACGCGGCGCGAACGCGCACCAGCACCTCCCCCACCCCCGCCGACGGCCGCCCGATCTCCGCCGTCGCCAACATCGCCGATGACCCGTATACCTGCTGCACGATCGCCCTCACACCGAGAACGCTAGGCGCCCGACCCGCCCACCCACATCAGGGAATTCCCCGATGTCTCCGGAGATTTCACGCCAGGTGCGGAATTGCCCGCGTGGCACCGAACGCTTCGAAATCTCGAGGAATCGGTCGAACCGCGAGGGGGTGTGGGCCGTTGACAGGGAAGGAGCCGGTGGGCATGGGGCCACGGACCGGCGGCCGCACCAACTGAAGCGGAGAACGACCGATGACCATCAACGATTTCTCGCTGAACCGCCGCACCGTCGTGGTGGGTGTCGGCGTCTTGGCCGCCGCGGCGACGATGACCGCGTGCAGTGCCGACGACAACACCGAGTCGGCGGCCGCCGCGTCACCCGAACCGGGGGCGCCGGCGGGTGCGCTGACCAAAGCGGCGGATGTTCCGGTAGGCGGTGGGGTGATCGTCGGTGACACCGTCGTCACCCAGCCGACCGCGGGTAATTTCATCGGGCTGTCGTCGACCTGCACGCACGCTGGATGCAAGGTCGCCACGGTGGCCAGAGGCACGATCAACTGCCCCTGCCACGGCAGCCGATTCGAGCTCGACGGCGCGGTGCGCGGCGGTCCCGCGACCGAGCCGCTGCCCGCCAAACCTGTTCGCGTCGAGGGAGACTCGATCGTTCCCGCTTAGACGCGCGGCACGCCCGCACTGCGGTCCTCGCCGACGGTGCGGGCGTGCCGTTCAGCTCAGCCGGCGGCGTCCATCATTTCGGACATACGCCGTTCCATTTCTTCCGCCGAGACGTCTTCGATGTGGGTGGCCACGGTCCAGCGGTGTCCCCACGGGTCCTCGAAGGCGCCGCTGCGGTCGCCGTAGAACTGGTCGGTCATGGGAGTGATGGCGGTAGCGCCCGCGTCGAGGGCCGCGCCGAAGGCAGCGTCGGCGTCGGCGACGTAGACCATCAGGTTCACCGGCGAACCGCCGACGGCCTTCGGGTCGTTGAAGCCGATCTCGGGGACCGGATCGCCCACCATCAGCACCGAATCGCCGACGAGCAGTTCACTGTGGACGATGGTGCCACCGGGGCCGTCCATTTTCATGCGCACAGTGGCGCCGAAGACCGCGGTGTAGAAGTCGATCGCGGCGGCCGCTCCCACGCACGCCAGGCCGGGACAGATCCGCGGATAACCCTCGGGAAAAGGGGAAACATCAGACATCGGATACCTCCGTGTCGAGAGTGATGCTCGGACGACCACCAGCGTATTCCCCTCGCCTGATCGGGAAAAGGGCCTCGCCGTTTCGGCCGTCCGATGAGATCAGGACTAGTAGAACTCGTTTTACTCCTGTAGAACTTGTCTCAGGTTTAGAACCTGTTTCAGTTTTGCTGTCGAAGTCGGAGGGCCGGGACGTGCGCTACGGGGTTGTCTTGTTCACCAGTGACCGGGGCATCGCGCCCGCCGATGCGGCCAAGGCCGCCGAGGACGCCGGATTCGACGCGTTCTACGTCCCCGAGCACACCCATATCCCGGTCGTGCGGGCCGCGGCCCATCCGCAGACCGGCGACTCCTCGCTACCCGACGACCGGTACCTGCGCACGCTCGACCCGTGGGTCGCGCTGGCCACCGCCGCCGCGGTCACCGAGCGGATCACCCTGTCGACAGCGGTCGCGCTGCCCGCCGAACACCACCCGATCACCCTCGCCAAGACCATCGCCTCGCTCGATCACCTGTCCGGTGGACGGGTGGAGCTGGGCGTCGGATTCGGCTGGAACACCGACGAACTCGCCCATCACGGCGTTCCGGCGAACAAGCGGCGCACGGTGTTGCGCGAGAACCTCGACGCGATGCGGGCGCTGTGGTCGCAGGAGGAAGCAGAATTCGCCGGCGACTTCGTGAAGTTCGGCCCGAGCTGGTCCTGGCCGAAGCCGGTACGCGCCGGGGTTCCGGTGTTGCTCGGAGCGGGCGGTACCGAGAAATCGTTCGGATGGCTGGCCGCCAACGCCGACGGTTGGATCACCACCCCGACCGAAGGTGACCTGGGCGCCAAAGTCGATCTCCTGCACCGGGTCTGGAAGGAAGCCGGCCGCGAGGGCACCCCGCGGGTGATCGCGCTGGCCGGTCGTCACAACGCCGAGCAGCTCGCGAGCTGGGCCGACCAAGGCGTCACCGAGGTGGTCTTCGGGCTGCCCGACAAGAGTGCCGACGAGGTCCGTGGCTACCTCGGCCATCTCGGCGGGAAACTCGCCGTATCGGCGTGAACCCGAGCCGGTCTCAGCCGCGGAGTTTGCGCACTTGCGCCGCGGTGAGATCGGCGAGTACACCGGGATCGACGACTTCCGGTGCCGTGACGACAACCTGAACCAGCGTGTTCCCCACTTGGACAAGCGAGGTCGCCGACGTGAGGGTGAGCCCCTCACTCGTGGCGGTCAGGGTGAACGCCGAGCCCGCGTCGCCCGCGACCGGCTGCGCGAGCGCGCTGGTTCGATACTCGATCCGCACGCCCGCATCGTCGCCGGAGTAGCTGGTACAGCGCCGAGGCTGCGCCTGGAGCGCGTCGAATGCCGGCACCAGCGCCGCGTCGGAGTAGCTGGCGGCGTCGATGTCGATGGTGGCGAAGCTGGGCCCCGCGAACTGCACCGACGCGGCGGCAGCCGACCCCGGCCACTGCTGCGCGATCGGTGAGAGCAGGCGCCCACAATCCGGCGGATCCGTCAGCGCCGCGGGCGGCACCGCGGGCTCGTCGGATTCACCGCGCGACGGTACGACCGCGAAATCACCGGGCAGATCGGTAGCGGCGAGCAGACCGGCCGACAACTGCGCCGCATCGCCGATCACGGCCCCGGTTCCCGGTGCGGCCGTGACGGCGGCGGAGAACGGACCCGATCCCGGCGTGTCCACCGTGTCGTCGGACCCACAGCCCGCAACGCCGACCAACCCGACACACGCTGAAACCACCGCGCCTACGCGCAGCGAATCCGCCCGCATCATTCCGTCCAGGAGACGCGGGTCGACTGTGTCTGCACCAAGGTGCTCACACTGCGCGCGTCGCGGTAGGTCTGCTGTCCACCGATCTCGATGGAACCCGAAACCGGCAGTGGCATACCGAGATCGATGGTGATCGAGCCGACGCCTTCCATGACGTAACCGTCGATGTCGAGCTCACCGGCGTCGTTGGGCAGCTCCCACACGTTGTCGGTGGGCGTCTGATTCACCTGGAGATCGATGGTGAGCCGGTCGCCCTCGCGGCTGGTGAGCGTGGCGGTGGTGATCTGGTCCAGGGTCACCCCGCCGGTGATCTGCTGGTGCACCGTCCAGACCGCGCCGACGCCGACGGGCTGGTCCGGGAACGCGATCGACTGGTACACAGCCTGATAGAAGGCCTGTTCGAGCGCGGCCCGCGCGGTGTTCGGGGTGTCCGGCGAGGGCGCCATGCGCAGCTCGGTGATCGCACCGAAGTCGCTCATCCCCAAACCGGCGTGTGAACCGTCGGCAGAGGTGAACGCCTTGTTGAGCGCGGGGTCGGGCGTGGTGACCGCACCGACGGTGAGATCGACGCCGTCGGCGCCCGTGCGCGCGGTCATCGGGATGGTCAGCGCGGCAGGCGAGAAGTCGCGAGCGGGCTGATCGTTGACCTGCTGCTGGATCCGGTAGTCGGTGCGCAGCGTCACCTCCTGCGTGGTGCCCGCGGCATAGCGCGGCCGCAACAGATCGCGCGGCTCCTCGCCGGGCGAGACCATCGTGGTGACCGCGGCCGAGATCGGCACGGTGACTTCCTTGCCGATACCGAGCGGCTCGGTGCCGTCGACCTCCGCGGCAGGGGCCGAGCGATCGGCGCAGCCGGCGCCGAAGGTCGCGAACCCGAGCACGAGCGCCACCAGTAACACCCCGGGGCGCGCGATGCGGGGTAAGCGAGATCTAGACAACACCGTCACAGCCATCAGGGTACGACCGCTTCCTGAGTAACACCTGGGACTCCTCGGCACCGCGGCGCGGGCCGGATCGCCACTAGGGAATGATGGACGCGTGAGTGAAGACCGGCCAACCGACAACGCTGCTGTCCCCGAGACCGGCGACGACTCAGCCACACCGTCGGCGGCAGCCGTGCCCGAGACGTCCGAGACGGCGAAACCCGCTGGTCGCCGTCGTTTGACGACGTTGCTGATCATCGCCGTCGTGCTGTTCGGGCTCGACCTGCTGACCAAGTGCCTCGCGGTCGCCTTCATCGACCCGGGCGAATCGGTGCCGATCATCGGCGATTTCGCGCGGTTCACCCTGGTCCGCAACCCGGGCGCGGCGTTCTCGATGGCGACCGGCATGACCTGGCTGCTCACCCTGATCGCCGCCGCGGTGGTGATCGGTGTGATCCGGATCGGACGCACCCTGCGATCACTGTGGTGGGCCATCGGCCTCGGCATGGTCCTGGGTGGCGCGCTGGGCAACCTGGTCGACCGGCTCTTCCGATACCCAGGCCCGCTGCAGGGCCATGTGGTCGACTTCGTCGCCGTCGGCTGGTGGCCGGTCTTCAACGTCGCCGACTCGGCCATCGTGTGCGGGGCGATCCTGCTGGTCGCGCTCACCGTGTTCGGTTTCGAACCGGACGGCACCCGCAGCGGTCGCAAACACACCGAGGAGACCGCATGAGAGAAACCAGGACAATGCCCGTTCCCGACGGACTGGACGGGATGCGGGTGGATGCGGGACTCGCCCGCCTGCTCGGTCTCTCACGGACCGCGGTCGTGGCGCTCACCGAGGACGGCTCGGTGCAGATCGACGGCGTCGCCGCGGGCAAGTCCGACCGGCTGACCGCGGGCGCGTGGCTGGAAGTGATCTTCCCCGAACCCAAGCGCGAGCTCACGGTCGAGGCCACGCCGGTCGACGGGATGAACATTCTCTACGCCGACGACGACATCGTGGCCGTGGACAAGCCGATCGGGGTCGCCGCGCACTCCGGCGTCGGCTGGACCGGTCCGACCGTGGTCGGCGGCCTGGCGGCGATGGGTTACCGCATCTCCACCTCGGGCGCGCACGAACGCCAGGGCATCGTGCACCGGCTCGACGTGGGCACCTCCGGGGTGATGGTGGTGGCACAATCCGAACACGCTTACACGATGCTCAAGCGCGCCTTCAAGGAACGCACGGTCGACAAGCAATACCATGCACTCGTGCAGGGACACCCGGATCCGAGCAGCGGCACCATCGACGCGCCGATCGGGCGTGCGCGGGGCAATGCCTGGAAGTTCGCGGTGACCGGCGACGGCAGGCCCAGCGTCACCCACTACGACACCATCGAGGCGTTCCAGGCCGCCAGCCTGCTCGACGTCCACCTCGAGACCGGCCGCACGCACCAGATCCGGGTGCACTTCTCCGCGGTCCGCCACCCCTGCGCGGGTGACCTCACCTACGGCGCCGACCCGACGCTGGCCAAACGCCTCGGTCTGGAACGGCAGTGGTTGCACGCGCGTCAGCTCGGCTTCCACCATCCCGCCGACGGTCGCTGGCTGGAGATCACCAGCGAGTACCCCGACGATCTGGCGGGCGCCTTGGACGTACTACGCAATGCCTGACGACCCGCGGTCGTCCGAACCGGCGCCGGATACGGCGTCGGACGACCGCGGGAATTCATCGGCCGGGCAGGCGCCGCGGGACGGTGGTCCGGGTTCGACCGCCGAGGATCTCGGGAACATGCCCGCCGAATCGACTGCCGCCGAAGACGATTCAGCCGACCGGCGGATGTCGCTGCGCAACTCGGTGATCTTCGGGATCGCGGCTGTCGGCGCGGCGATCCTGTTGGTGATCGCCTTTCGCGAGCCGCCGCCCGCGTCGGCGGTGGCCACCGATCGACTGGGGCCCGCGCCCGGCGAGCAGGTCGAGCACTACCTGGTCGACGCGAAGGCTTCCCTCGACGGCGCCGATACCGACCAGCACTGGGCGCTGGTGTCGTTCACCGAATACATCGCACCCCAACAGCTTCCGGCCACGGCCGACGGCTTGCGGATCTCCGGGGTGATCCAGCACGTGCCGGTCGACCGGGTGCAGACACCGGTGATCACCGTCGCGACGCCGGGCGGTGACGAACCCGCGGTGAAGTCCGGCGAGGCAGCCGCGGGATTGGTCGCGGCCCAGCAGTTCCGCGACGAGCGCAGCGCCGCGATCGCGCACGTCACCGAGAGCCGCCTGCGTGCGGGCTGCGCGTGCACGGCGGGCCTCGTGGTGCGCGGCACCCTGCCCCAATTACGTGACCTGGCAACACAACCCGGCGTCAGAGCAGTGCAGGCGTTGCCGGCCGACGCCGTCGCGGGACGGTTCGCGGTGAGTCCCCTACTCCCCGGCAGCAGCGACACCGTCGCACCGAGCCCCGACGACGGCCCGGTTCCCACCGAGTAGGTTCGCGCCGCTCGATCGCGCCGAGCCGCTGCGTCTACGGCCGATCACTGCCGCGGCGCGTCTCGGCCATCACCCACAGCTCGCGGGCCCGGTCGACATCTCCGGCCTGGTCATAAGCGGCTGCCATCAATTCCAGCGCATCGACGTCGAGCCGATCGATCTGCCCGATGAGGTCGGCGAACAGATCATCCAATTCGTCGGGGGTCACCGGGTGGTCCCGAGACGGTGCGACAGCGGCAGCAATACCTCCATAACCGGCAAAGGTACTCCAACACCGAATGTTCGTCGGGCACAAGGGTTCTCGAAACCACCAGACCCGCGTCAGCGGCCGGTCACGCCCCCTGCGCGCCCACCGGGGGAAAGAGCTTGCCCGCGCCGCCGGAGCGCCGTGCCTGCACCCACCATGCCAGCTCGACCAGCACGATGCCGATCACACCGCAGACCACCGCCGCCAGCGTCAGGCGCGGGTTGGACGGATCGAGTTTGAAGAACTCGCGGGTGAACGGGATCGTGAACAGCGCGACATAGGCCAGCACGGACACCGCGATCAGCACCACCTTCCACCACACATACGGCCGCGCGACCAGCACGAGCACCCACACCGCGATCATGATCAGCGTGATCAACGCGGTGGTGCCCGCCTGCACCTTCTGCGTTTCCGTGGCTTCCGGTCCGGCGTAGGCGATGAGGTAGGCCACGAACGTCGCCACGCCGATCACCACGCCCGAGGGCACGGCCAGACGCATCACCCGGCCGACGAAGCCGGTGCGGGCGCGCTCGTTGTTCGGCGCGAGCGAGAGCACGAACGCGGGGATGCCGATGGTGAACCAGGCCGCGATGGTGACGTGGCGCGGCAGGAACGGATACCCGATGGGGTCGTAGCCGAAGATCTGCGAGCCGACACCGGCCAGCCCGACGAGGAAGGCCAGCAGCACCGAGTACACGGTCTTGGTGAGGAACAGGTTCGAGACGCGTTCGATATTGCCGATCACCCGGCGCCCCTCCCCCACCACGTAGGGCAGGGTCGCGAACTTGTTGTCCAGCAACACGATCTGCGCCACCGCGCGGGTGGCCGGGCTACCGGCGCCCATCGCGACACCGATATCGGCGTCCTTGAGCGCCAGCACGTCGTTGACGCCGTCACCGGTCATGGCGACGGTGTGCCCGCGCGATTGCAGCGCACCGACCATGGCGCGCTTCTGATCGGGACGCACCCGGCCGAAGGTGGTTTCGTGATCGAGCACGTCGGCGAGCGCGGCCGGATCGTCGGGCAGGGTGCGCGCGTCGACGGCGTGGTCACCGCCGGGCAGGTCGAGCGAGGAGGCGACCGCGCCGACCGATACGGCGTTGTCGCCGGAGATCACCTTGATCGAGACCTGCTGACTCGCGAAGTATTCCAGCGTCGCCTTGGCATCGGGACGCACCTTCTGTTCGAGCACGACCAGCGCGGCGGGCTCGACCCGGCCTGGCGCGTCCTCGGCGTCGACCGCACGGTCGCTGCGTGCCAGCAGCAGCACGCGCAGCCCCGACGAGCCCAGTTGCTCGGCGTGGGCGGCGTCCTCGGAGTCGGGGTCGAGCAGCACGTCGGCGGCGCCGAGCAGCCAATCACCGTGGTCGCCATAGGAGATGCCGCTCCACTTCTTGGCCGAGGAGAACGGCGCGACGGCGGTCTGCGACCAGCCGGGCGAGTCGGGCAGCGCTTCGGCGATGGCCTGGACGCTGGCATTGGGGCGCGGATCGTCGCTCGCCAGCGCGGCCAGCGCGGCCTTCACCTGTGCCTCGTCGAACGCGCCGAGCGGTTCGACCTGCGCCAGGCGCATACCGTTCTCGGTGAGCGTGCCGGTCTTGTCGGCGCACACTACGTCGACCCTGGCCAGGCCCTCGATCGCGGGCAATTCCTGTACCAGGCACTGACGTTTACCCAGGCGGACCACACCGACCGCGAAGGCGATCGATGTCATCAGGACCAGGCCCTCGGGGACCATCGGCACCAACGCCGCGACCATGCCGGTGACGGCCGGGCGCCACGATTCCCCGCTCGAGACCAGCTGGTTGTAGATGCTGAGCAGGCCGGCGGGAATGAGCAGGTAGGTGATGAATTTCAGGATCTTGTCGATGCCCGAACGCAATTCGGAGTGCACCAGCGTGAACTTGCTGGCCTCCTCGGCCAGTTTCGCCGCGTAGGCGTCCTTGCCGACCTTGGTGGCGCGGTAGGCGCCCGAACCCGACACCACGAAACTGCCCGACATCACCGGCGCGCCGACGCCCTTGTCGATCGGGTCGGCCTCGCCGGTCAGCAGCGATTCGTCGATCTCGAGCGCGGCGGCCTCCTCGACCTCACCGTCGACCACGATCTGGTCGCCGGGGCCGAGCTCGATCAGATCGTCGAGCACCACTTCGCCGGGGGAGATCTGCTGGGCGACGCCGTCGCGGCGCACCGTCGGCTTGGCCTGGCTGACGATCGCCAGCTCGTCCAGGGTCCGCTTCGCCCTGACCTCCTGGATGATGCCGACCGCGCTGTTGGCCACGATGAGCAGCCCGAACATACCGTCGATGATCGAGCCCGTCGACAGCACCAGCAGGAACAGCACACCGAGAATGGCATTGATGCGGGTGAACACATTCGCGCGGACGATCTCGCCGACCGACCGGCTCGCCCTGGCGGGGACGTCGTTGGTGCGCCCGTCGCGGCGGCGCTCGTCGACCTGTGCGGCGGTGAGCCCGGCAGCCGCCGGTTCCTGCACGGAAATGGACATGCTCGCCAGATTAGCCGGTCGTAACATGGGATGAATGCAGCGCAGCTCATCCCCGCCCGGTGTCGTTTTCGGGGCGGGGGCCTACCTCATCTGGGGTTCGTTCGCCGCCTTCTTCGGACTGTTGTCGTTCGCCTCGCCCGCCGAGGTGGTGGCGCAGCGGATCGTGTGGACGCTGGTCGTGGTCCTGCTGGTGCTCACGCTGACGGGACGGCTGGGAAACCTGCGCGGCATCGATGCCAGGACCTGGCGCCTGGCGGCCGCGGCCTCGGCGGCCTTGTCGCTGAACTGGGGTGTGTACGTCTTCGGCGTCACCACCGGGCACATCGTCGAATGCGCGCTCGGTTACTTCATCAACCCGCTGGTCACCGTTGCCATCGGCGTGTTGCTGTTCCGGGAGCGGCTCACCAGGGCGCAGTGGGCGGCGTTGGGGCTGGGCGCGCTGGCGGTGGTGGTGCTCACGGTCGACTACGGCAGGCCGCCGGTGATCGCGCTGATCCTGGCCTGCTCGTTCGCCACCTACGGGCTGGTGAAGAAGGTGATCCGGCTCGACGCGCTCCCCGGCATCGCGGCCGAGGGGATAGTCGCTGTGCCGTTCGCGCTGGCTTTCCTGATCGTCTCGATGGCCACCGGCCGCAGTGAGATGACCTCCAGCCCCGCCCATTTCGGTCTCATGCTGGCCACCGGGCCGGTCACGCTGCTGCCGCTGCTGCTGTTCGCCGTCGCGGCCAAGCGGGTCCCGCTCTCGACGATGGGCATTCTGCAATACCTCACCCCCGCCCTGCAGATGGCCTGGGGTGTGGCGGTGATGCACGAACCCATGCCCGTGTCGCGCTGGGCCGGATTCGCCCTGATCTGGACGGCGCTGGCGGTGTTCACCACCGACGCGCTGCTGCGTGCACGCCGCACCAGGCAGCTCTCGGTGGCCGAGACGGTGGACGCGACCACGCACTAGCCCATTCGGTGTCACACCCGAAGCTCGATTCGGTGTCACACCGGCACGAATCGCCGGAGGACCACAAGCCGACCGGTAGGCTTGCCCATCGAACAATCGGATAGTGGGCACACCCGAGAGGGGTGGATTCTGTGCACGATGCGGGGTACTCGGATCGGGTCGCCGGCGTGCTGGTCGGTACCGCCGCCGGCGACGCGCTGGGGGCAGGCTACGAGTTCACACATCCCGGACCGGACACGGTGATCGACATGATCGGCGGCGGAGTATTCGACTGGGCGCCGGGCGAGTGGACCGACGATACGTCGATGTCCGTCGCCGTGGCGGTCGCCGCTGCCGGCGGCCCGGGCATCGATCTCGACGCGGTCGCGGCCGGGTTCGTCTCCTGGTACGACTCGAAGCCGCCCGACATCGGGAACCAGACGCGAAACGTGTTGTCCGCCAGACCTTCCTCCGCACTGGACATGCAGGCGGTGGCGATGTCGCTCACCGGCCGAACCGGTGGCAACGGCTCGCTGATGCGGACCGCGCCGGTCGCGCTGGCCTATCTCGACGATGCCGCCGAATGCGTCGCGGCGGCGGGCCGGGTCGGGTTGCTCACGCACCACGACGACAACGCTGTCGAGGCGTGCAAGATGTGGACCTACGCGATCCGGCATGCGGTATTGAACGCCGATTTCGACGGCGTTCGCGAATACGTCAGCGGCTCACCCCAGTCCGACTATTGGACCGACCGTCTCGACGAAGCGGAGAAGGGCACGCCCGCCGACTTCCCGAACAACGGCTGGGTCGTGCACGCCCTCCAGACCGCGTGGTGGGCGATCACGACCACCGATCAGTCGACGCCCGAGCACCTTCCGCTCGCCTTGGAGGCGTGCGTCCGGGCCGGAAACGACACCGACACCACCGCGGCCATCGCGGGGGGCCTCCTCGGCGCCCGCTGGGGCGCCTCGGCGGTCCCCGCTCGCTGGCGCGCCATCCTGCACGGCTACCCCGGCCTCACCGGCGCCGACCTGCCCGATCTGGCCCTGCGCATCGCCACCAACTCCCGCTGACGGTGGGCAGCTGATCACCACACCGTGGTGCGGACCGCACTCGGCGGCGCTCCACCGGCAGCGTGGTGATCGACCGGCCCACCGCCGTGGCTACCAGGCGGTGATGATCGGGCCGGGGGTCCAGGTGCCCCAGCGGTTTTCGGAGTCGACGGTGATCTTCGCGGGGCCGGCGGTGGGGTCGAGGGGAAGGTACTGCTCGAGGGAGCCCCAGTCCCTGTCCCAGTCGTTGTTCAGGTACGTCGGCAGGGTGCGGGCAGTGAAGAGGAGCTGGGTCCAGCCGAGCGGGCCGCCACCGTCGTGGCCCTGCCAGAGGTTGGTGATGGTGGCGCCGTTGCGGTCGGGCAGGATGCGATATTCGGGGAGCTCAGCGACGCCGTTGTAGGTGGGCATCTGGTTCTGGCACGGGAAGTGCAGCCCCACAGCCCAATCCAGCAGCACCGGCGCCGCACGGCCGACCAGCGCGCTGAGCGTGGTGGTCTGTGGCATGCGCGGCGGGGTGAGAGCGAGCCACTGGTCGGGGCCGAGATCCTTGTCGGCGGCGACCAAGCGGACAACGCTCGTCTCGGACGGCAGCTGATCCATCGGGACGCGCAGATTGCGCCACATCGGCGCCGGGCCGATATCGGTCGGCGCGATCTGGCCGGTCACGGTGACGGTGCCGTCGGCCGCGGCGGTGCCGTATTCGAGGGCCAGCTCCTGGCCGGGGTGGACGATGCCGTCGGCGTCGACCGAGCGGATCCGGCCTGCCACCGACATCGCCAGCAGCGGGCCGCGCGGGCCGTCCGGCAGCCGGAACCAGCCCGTGGTCAGCGCGGAGGGCTCCTGGGCACCGGGGCGGTAGCTGCCCAGAACCGGGGTCGCGGGGTCGAGACCGAAGGGCAGTTGCAGCGAGCCCTGTCGTGATTCCGAGCCCGCCGAGGTGGAGGCGTCGCGCAGCTTGTCGGGGTCGTCGGATACCGAATTCGCTTGGCCGGTGGTCGATTCCACCTCGTCGGAGGTGAGCACCGGCGCGACTCCGCCGGCCCGGAAGCCGGTGGAGTCGGTGCCGTTCATCGTGCTGGTCATGTCGCCGGACAGCGGCGCGAGCATCGAGGCGTTCGGGTCGGTTTCGACGAGCACCTCGTCGGCCATCCCACACCCGCCGGCGAAGGCCGCGGAGAGGTTGGAGCCGGCGAGGGAGTACGCGGGATACTGGGCGACGGTGGCCTTGGCGAAGGATGCCACCTCGAACAGCACCATCACCGCGGCGGCGACAGCGAGAACGGGTGTCCCCGCGAACCAGCCGACCTCGGCCTTCGGGTTCAGGTTCGGATGGACGTGGTACCACGCGGCCGCGGCGAGCGCGAGCAGAGTCAGACCGACGAACACGGTCGAGACGCCGTATCCGGCGACGGTCGGCGGCTTGTCCCACCAGGGGATCCCCCACGAGGAGACGTACCAGTAGCCGTTGGCGCCGACCCAGGTCATGGCGAGGGCGAAGAAGACACCCGCGGCGAACAGCGCGCGATTACGCATCGGCCGCAGGACGTGCGCGCTCACCGCGACCGCCGTCACCGCGGCGACACAGGTGGCCAGGCCCGCGAACACGCCGAACTGGTGGGTCCACTTGGTGGGCGAGAACATCATCAGCACCATGGCGGCCAGGGTGATGCCCAGCATGCGCCGAGTGGGGCCGACAGCGATGCCGGGGATACGGCCGCCGCGCCGCAGCATGACGGCAGTGCAGACGATCAGGCCGATCAGCATCGCGAAGACACCGAATCGCCTGGTCAGCCAGCCATCAGCATTGAGCTGCAGAAGATATTGATAGCGCAGGAACTCGAAGAACCAGGACTCCCCCGGCCCGATCACGCTGTGCACGGCGAACATCTCCCGCACCCCGGCGAACGTCCGGTCGGCGAAGACGACGGTGAGCACCACCGCGCCCGCGGCCAGGATCGGCAGCAGTTGCGCGAGGTAGCCCACCGACTTCGACCGCGTCACGATCATCGCGGTGACGACACGCGCGCCGGCCACCAGCGCGCCGAGGCAGATCAGGCCCGAGGGTGCGCCGGTGAGGGTGAACGCGGCCACGATCACCGCGACGGCGAACGGCACGAGCCGCCGGGTCGCGATCGCTCGTTCGACCGATACCCAGGTGACCAGAACACCCAGCGCGACAACGAATTCCGCGCGCAGCCCGTTGTTGTAGGGCAGCCAGAAGGCCAGGAAGACGAAGGCCGCGGTCCAGGTGGCGATGCGTTCGCGGCGCACCGCGACGCCGAGGCGGGGCAGCACTTCGCGGCTGATCAACCACCAGGTGAGCACGCCCGCAGCGAGGGCGGGCAGCCGGACCAGCGGGCTGACCGCGGAGATGTGGGTGAGCCAGCCGATGATGTCGACATAAGGGGTGTAGAACGGGCCCTCGTCGACGCTGAACCAGCGGTAGTAGTTGGACATGTTGCCCGAACTGCGCGCACCTCTCGCCATCCCGAGGATGTAGCCGTCGTCGGAGGTGTTGGCGCCGATGAAATGCCAGACGAGCAGCACCGCGAACACCAGCCAGTCGACCGGGCGCAGCCGCCACCAGCGTTGCGGCAGGAATCGGCGCGCGGAGCGGCCGTCGAGGGCGTCGAGACGGTGCAGGGCGAACAGTGACACCGCGGTGGCCAACAGGCACAGCACGATGGCGGCCAGTTTGAGCCAGGTCGGCGACGACGTGTAGCGGGCGTCGACGTCGACGCGCACCGCCAGGTCCGCGGGGGCGGCGCCGGTGAGCTCACTGAACACACCCACGACCTGGGGACGCAGGTCGGCGGCCACGGCGGCGCCCGCACCGAGACCTGACGTGGTGACCGTGGATTCCTGCGGAGTGATCGCGATCGTCAGCGCGCAGGAGCGGTCGAGCACGTCGGCGAGCGGGGCCGTCCACACCAGGGTCGAACGCGAGACCACGTCCACCCGGCCGGGGCGTTCGGCGGTGTCGGCGACCACCTTCACGACGAAGCCGTACTTCTCCATATCGGCCGATTGCCGCGGCACGGTCGAGACCGCGACACCGCCGGTCGCGGCCAGCGAACTCAGCGCGGCACACGGCACCGTCGCCGAGAGGGCGGCGGGCGCGTAGGCGACGAGCGGCGATTCGACCGCGGCGGGCGACCCCTGCTGGGGCCAGGACACCGTCGCGGCGTCGACCCGCACGGGCAGGAACGGGATCACCGCGGCGCTGAGAATGCCGATCAGTCCCGCGACGATCGCGACGATGCGCGCCCACCCCGGGCGATCACGTCGCGCCGGCTCCGACACATCCTTGGGCGGATGCCCCTGCCGCACGATCGTCTCTACCACGGGGCCCGATAGTAGCCGCGCCACCGGCAGCAGGCGAAACACCGTCGCGACTCACACGCGAAAGCCCCGCCCGGAAACATCCGAACGGGGCTCGAGCGTGGCAGATCAGGGGCAGGCGACCGAGGTCTGACCCAGGTTGGTCATCATGCCGCAGGCCCACGACTTCTGGACCTTCCACTTGCCGTCTTCGGCCACGAACGGCACGTCGACGACATTGGTCTGGCCGTTGACGGTGAAGTTGGCCTTGGCGTTGACGCTGTCACCGAAGGAGGTCACCTCGGTGACCTGCACCTGCACATTGGCGTCCGAGGCGGCCTGGGCCAAGCGGTTCGGCAGCTCGGGGTCGGCCTCGCCGCCCTGCACGAAGTCCAGCTTCTGGTCGTTGGGGACCGCGGGATCCAACGCGGTGGTGAGCTGCTGGTTGAGCTGTTCCACGGTCGGCACGGGGGGCAGGTCCGTGGCCGCCGAAGCCGAAGCCTTCGCGCTGGTGGTGGCTTTGGCGGCGGGCTTGTCACCCTTGTCGTCGCTGCACGCGCTCAGGCCGAGGGCGGCGACCACGGCCAGTCCGGCGATCGCTACACGTCCGGTCGTACGAAGCTTCAACTGCTCGTCCTTTGCGTTCGAGGGGGGAGTCGTTCCATCGCGGTAGCCGAGGCTACTCTTCACGCGAGACTGGCGAGCGGATCGGCCCGTGTCAGCCCCGTGTCGTCGGCTGGAAAGGTACGCGCCGCACCGGGACCTGTCGAGCTGGTCTCGAATCGCACGGTCACCACGCCGTAGCCCGCGCCCTGCACCCAGCCGTGCCCGAATTCCGGATGATGCACATCCATTCCCGGAAACCACAGTCCCGCAGCCAGATTCGGCTCTTCCGGTGACGGCGGCGGCGGATCCTCGACGGTGCCGAGATCGGCGGGCACCGCCTGATCCAGTTCGGGGAACAGCGATTCCTGGCGCACCAGCGACAATCCCCCGTACCCGACACCGACGAGCCGGATCGGGCCCAGTTCCGCGGGATCGATCGCCGAACGCTGCGCGGCCGCGGCCAGGGTGGTCAGGTCGGCGGTGGCGTACGGCAGGGTGAAGGACCTGGTCACGATGCCCATATCGGACTTCTTGAGTTTGAGGACCACGGTGCGGGCGGCGCGGCCGTCGCGTTCGAGCCTGCGATGCGCCGACGCGGCCATCGCGGTGACGGCGGCCCGCAGGTCGGCCATCGTGACGATGTCGCGCTCGTAGGTGTTCTCGGCGCTGATCTGCTTGGCCTCGGCGCGTTCGGTGACCGGGCGATCGTCGATCCCGCGCGCGAGCCGGTGCAGGGCGGCGCCCATGCTGCCGCCGAGGGTCGAGACGGCCTCCGATTCCGGCAGCGCGGCGAACGCGCCGACCGTCTCGATGCCGAGGCTGCGCAGCCTCGACTCGGCGACCGGGCCGATCCCCCACAGCTTGCGCACCGGCAGCGAGGCGAGCAGCTCGCCCTGCTCCGAGGGCGAGATGACCCGCATCCCATCGGGTTTGGCGAGACCGGAACCGATCTTGGCGAGCTGTTTCCCGGTCGCCGCGCCGATCGAGGCGGTGAGCCCGGTCTGTGCTCGAACGAGCGCGCGCAGCATCGCGCAGTAGTCCTGCACCTGCGCGACACTCGCTCCGGCCAATTCGGCCGGTTCGGCGAAGGCCTCGTCGAACGACAGCGTCTCCAGCACCGGGACACAGCTGCGCAACGCGTCGAACACCTGCCCGCTCAGCACCGAGTACAGCGCGCCACGCGGCGGGACGACCACCGCCGACACGCCGATCAGCCGCCGGGCCTGGTGCATCGGCATGGCCGAACGCGCGCCGTAGACCCGAGCCTCGTAGCTGGCCCCCGCGACGACGCCACGCTGACTCGCCCCACCCACGAGGACCGGACGGCCACGCAGCGTGGGTCTGGTCAATTGTTCTACCGAGGCGAAGAACGCGTCCATATCGATATGCAGCACCCAGCGACGGGCGGTGACCGCCGCATCGGGCCTGGCCGGAGCCCCGGCGACAGGAGTGTGAGTGCTCACGAGCGCAATCTACGCCGGGTCACCGACAATTCCTCGAGCCCGTTGCCAGCCGTCGCACACCGATCACACAGCCGAATATGTGATGATCGGGAGATGAAGATCCGCAAGGCTGTCATTCCGGCGGCGGGAATCGGCTCCCGGCTGCTTCCGCTGACCAAGGCGACGCCGAAGGAGATGCTGCCGGTCGGGGACAAACCGGTCATCGAGCACACCGTGCGTGAGTTGGTGGCCTCCGGGATCACCGACATCACCATCGTCGTGAGCAGCGGCAAGTCGTTGATCCAGGATCACTTCCGGCCCAATCCGGCACTGGTCGCGCAGCTGCGCGCCGACGGCAAGTCCGCCTACGCCGACGCCGTGGAGGAGGTCGGCGAGCTCTCCCGCGAGGGCCACATCACCTACCTCGACCAGCACGGCCCGTACGGCAACGGCACGCCGGTGCTCAACGCCGCACGTCATCTGGGCGACGAGCCGATGCTGGTGCTGTGGCCCGACGACGTGTTCGTCGCCGAGGTACCGCGCGCTCAGCAGCTGATCACCGCCTACGAATCCACCGGATGCCCGGTGTTGGCGCTGCTGCCGATGTCGCCGGGTGAATCGCAGCGCTACGGCGTGCCCGTGGTGCGTGAGGACCTCGACGACGGACTGCTGCGCATCTCCGGCCTGATGGAGAAGCCCAAGCCCGAAGACGCGCCGTCGGCCTTCGCCGCGATCGGTGGCTACGTGGTGACGCCGGGCATCATCGACGAGCTGCGCATCCAGACCGAGAACTGGTACACCCACCAGACCGGCGAGGTGTACCTGACCGACGCGATCAACAACTACGCCGCCGAGCACGCGGTGTACGGCCAGGTCATCCAGGGCCGCTGGTACGACACCGGCAACCCGGCCGACTACCTGGTGGCCCAGTTCGCCTCGGCACTGGCCCATCCCGAATACGGCCCGCTGTTGCGTCAGCTGGTGGACGAGAACTAGAACCGGCGAATCGCGAAGATATCGAATTCGCGCAACGGGTGCAGGCCGACCGGGACGCCCCAGTCATGGGCATCGAGCAGCTGGCCCAGGCCCGCGTAGATGCCGACGTGGGAGCCGTCGCCGTTGAGGATGACGACATCGCCGGGTGCCAGGCCGCCGAAGGTCACCGGAAGGCCGACCTTCGCCTGCTCCCACGTGGTGCGCGGCAAGGTGACGCCGACCTGCCGGAATGCCCATTGCACCAGCGCCGAGCAGTCCCAGGAATGCGGTCCCATGGCACCCCACTCGTAGGGTTTGCCGAGCTGGGTCATGGCGGCGGTGAGTGCGCCGATGCCGGTGGCGCTGGGCAGCGGAATCATGCCGGAGCCGCTGGAACTCCCCGACGAGGAACCTGACGTCCCCGAGCCCGACGAGCTGCCCGGCTGCGACCACACGGGCCCAGCGAGGACCATGGTGGTGGTGACGGTGGCGACGAAGCCGAAGGCCAACCGTCCCAGGAGTTTTCGCTTCATGTGCGCGCCCTTCCTCACGGCCGGGAGCTGAGCTTCCGGCTGGTCGGCTATCGGGCGGCATCGCCTGATCCGGGTGGGCCACCCACTGATCCGGTGTCGCGCCGGGATGTCGCCATCATCGGCGCGGCACCGTTTCCACAGGACAAACGTCACGAGCAGTCACTGTCGCCTCAGCGGTTCCATGCGCATCAGCAGTAACGTCACAATTCTGCACGACTGTGCGGCCACTCGGCGACTTCTGCCGGTCGTGACGGCGTGGCCACGAGGTTGCCGGGCCGACGGTCGGGTCGAAGCCGAGTCGTGGGCGTATCCGGTGAGTCGCCCCGGTCTCGCGTGATCAGCCGATGAGTTTCAGCGCCGCCTCGATGCCGGCGCGCACGGTGTCTGTGTCGCCTACGCCGCCGCTGATGGTGACGCCGTCGCGGGTGAGCAGCAGGGCGCGGGCCGCGTCGCCGGGGGCGGAGTGACCGCCGGCGCGCAGGTGTTCGGCCATGAGTTCACGGAACCAGGTGCGGTAGTCGTCGACGACGCGGCGGACCGGGTGCGCCGGGTCGGTGAATTCGACGGCGGCGTTGAGGAACGGGCAGCCGCGGAAGCCGGGGCCGCAGCTGATGTCACGGAGCGCGTCGAAGGTGGTGGCGATCGCGGCGAAGCCTTCGCCCTCGACCGATTCCAGCGCCTCGCGCTGGCGCGCGTATTCGCGCTGCAAATAGGCGACTACCAGGTCATCTTTGCTCTTGAAGTGCCGGTAGAACGTGGCCTTGGCGATACCGGCCTCGGCGATGATCCGGTCGATGCCCACCGTGTGGACACCCTCGGCATAGAACAACCGGGTTGCCGTATCGAGCAGACGTTCACGAGCCGCACTCATCGCCTGACCTGTGTCCTTTCCGGGATTCAGCGCTTTCCCTTGACGATACCAGACAGGTCTGTCTACTCTGAGATCACAAGCGAACAGACAAGTCTGTCTAGGAGGACACCATGGCATCCATCTACACCGCAGTAGCCACCTCGGTCGGCCGCGACGGCCGTTCCTACAGCGACGACGGCGTGCTCGATCTGACGCTCGCCCGCCCCAAGGCGATGGGCGGCGACGGCGCGGGCACCAACCCGGAGCAACTCTTCGCGGCGGGCTATTCGGCCTGTTTCGCCAGTGCGCTGCAGTTGGTCTCCAAGCGGATGAAGCTGGACGCCGACGACGCGTCGGTAACCGCCGAAGTCGGCCTGAACCCCCTCGACGGCGGCCGGTTCGGACTCTCGGTCGTGCTGCGGGTGGAACTGCCCGAGCACCTGCACAACGAGCAGGGGCAGCAGCTCATCGAGGCGACCCACCAGGTGTGCCCGTACTCCAACGCCACCCGGGGCAACATCCCGGTGGAACTGGTCGTCGAGTAACCGCATTCACGCGAAAAAGGGCGGGACCAGCTGGTCCCGCCCTTTTTCGTGTCCCGACGTACTAGACCTTCGCGACCGATACCTTCACGCCGCCCGTGATCTCGGCGGCATCGGCACCGGCGTCACCGAAAGTCAGTGTGGTGGCGAGGATTTCCCCGGCGATCAGGTCCCGGTGGGTCGCGGCCCACTCGGCCCGCTCCGCGGGCACGTCCAGCACCACACTGATCCGGTCGGACACCTCCAGACCCTGCGACTTGCGGGTTTCCTGCAGGTCGCGGATCAGGTCGCGGGCCCAGCCCTCGGCCTCGAGCTCCTCGGTGACCACCGAGTTCAGCACCACCAGGCCGGCATTGCCGGGCAGGGCGGCAGTGAACTCGGGTTCGGCGGCCACCAGACGCTGGGTGTACTCCTCGGGCAGCAGGGTGATCCCGGCGGCGGTGACGACACCGTCGGCGGACTCGCTCCACTCCCCCGCCTTCACGGCCTTGATCACCGTCTGGACCTGCTTGCCGATGCGCGGTCCCGCGGCGCGCGCGTTCACGACCAGCTCGAACCGGCCGTGCGCGGAGACGTCGGTGGTCAGGTCGACCTTCTTGACGTTGACCTCGTCGGCGATCAGCTCGGTGAACGGCGCGAGCCGCTCGGCATCGGCCGCGGCGATGGTGACCTCGGCCAGGGGCAGCCGCACCCGCAGGTTCTGCGCCTTGCGCAGGCTCAGCACCGTCGAGCACACCACCCGCACCTCGTCCATGGCGGCGACGAGTTCGGGATCGTGCGGCAGCTCGGTCTCGGTCGGCCAGTCGGTGAGGTGCACCGAACGCTCGCCGGTGAGCCCCCGCCAGATCACCTCGGTGATCAGCGGCAGCAGCGGCGCGGCGAGCCGGGTGACCACTTCCAGCACCGTGTGCAGGGTGTCGACCGCGTCGCGATCCTCGGACCAGAACCGCGAACGCGACCGGCGCACATACCAATTGGTGAGCGCGTCGGCGAACCCACGCAACTCGTCGGCGGCACCGGCGATGTCGTAGGTTTCCAGGGCCTCGGTGACCACGTCGCGGGTGACCGCGAGTTTGGCGAGGATGTAGCGATCGAGCACGTTCGGTGAATCCGTGCGCCACACACCGGGCTTCGAGGCGTAGAGCTGCAGGAAGGTCCACGCGTTCCACAGCGGCCGCATCGCATGGCTCACGCCCTCGCGGATGCCACGCTCGGTGACGATGAGATTGCCGCCACGCAGGATGGGCGAGCTCATCAGGAACCAGCGCATGGCGTCGGAACCGTCGCGGTCGAAGACCTCGTTGACGTCGGGGTAGTTGCCCTTCGACTTCGACATCTTGAGGCCGTCCTCACCGAGCACGATGCCGTGCGCGGCCACGGTTTTGAACGACGGCGAGTCGAACAGCGCGGTGGAGAGCACGTGCAGGGTGTAGAACCAGCCGCGCGTCTGCCCGTTGTACTCGACGATGAAATCGCCGGGGAAGTGGCTGTCGAACCACTCCTTGTTCTCGAACGGGTAGTGCACCTGGGCGTAGGGCATCGAGCCCGACTCGAACCAGCAGTCGAGCACCTCGGGGACCCGGCGCATCGTCGAATTCCCGGTCGGGTCATCGGGATTGGGCCGGGTGAGATCGTCGATGTGCGGGCGGTGCAGGTCGGTGGGGCGCACGCCGAAGTCGGCCTCGAGCTGGTCCAGCGAACCGTAGACGTCCACGCGCGGGTAGGCCGGATCGTCGGAGACCCAGACCGGGATCGGGCTGCCCCAGTAGCGGTTTCGGCTGATGTTCCAGTCGCGCGCACCTTCGAGCCACTTACCGAACTGTCCGTCGCGGATGTGCTCGGGCACCCAGCTGATCTGCTGGTTCAGCTCCACCATCCGGTCGCGGAACTTGGTGACCGCGACGAACCAGGACGGCACGGCCATATAGATCAGCGGCTGACCGGAGCGCCAGCTGTGCGGGTACGAGTGCTCGATCGTCTCGTGCCGCAACAGCTTTCCGGCGGCCTTGAGATCCTTGATGATCACCGGGTTGGCGTCGAAGACCATCAGACCCTCGTACGGCGGCACCATCGAGGTGAACTTGCCCGCCGGGTCGAGTGGCTGGACGATCTCGATGCCGTTGGCCGTGGCCACGTCCATGTCCTCTTCACCGAAAGCCGGTGCGAGGTGGACGATTCCGGTGCCGGAGTCGGTGGTGACGTAGTCGGCGGTGAGCACGCGGTGCGAGTTCGGGTGGCCGACGAAGAAGTCGAACGGCGGGGCGTAGGACAGATCGGCCAGCGCCGCGCCGTCGTACTCGCCGAGCACCTCCGGCTCCTCGCCCAGTTCGCGGCTGTAGTGCGACAGACGCTCGGCGGCGAGCAGGTAGCGCTTGTCGTCGGCGCCGCGCACGTGCACATAGCGCACGTCGGGGTGCACCGCGATCGCGAGGTTGGACGGGAGGGTCCACGGCGTGGTGGTCCAGATCAGCGCGTTCGCGCCGTCCAGCGCGGCGAAGGGGTGCTCGGCGGGGACGGACAGGCGCATGTCGACGGTGACCGCGGGGTCCTGACGCATCTTGTACGCGTCGTCGAGGCGGGTCTCCTGGTTCGACAGCGGCGTCTGCTCGTACCAGCTGTAGGGCAGCACGCGGAAGCCCTGGTAGATCAGGCCCTTCTCGTGCAGCGACTTGAACGCCCACATGACCGACTCCATGAAGTCGAGGTCGAGGGTCTTGTAGTCGTTGTCGAAGTCGACCCAGCGGGCCTGGCGGGTGACGTAGTCGCGCCACTCACCGGTGTAGCGCAGCACCGACGACTTACAGGCGGCGTTGAACTCGGCCAGCCCCATCTCGTCGATCTGGGCCTTGTCGGTGATGCCGAGCTGCTTCTCGGCTTCGATCTCGGCGGGCAGACCGTGGGTGTCCCAGCCGAAGCGGCGGTCGACCTTCTTGCCGCGCATGGTCTGGAAGCGCGGGATCAGGTCCTTGACGTAGCCGGTCAGCAGGTGGCCGTAGTGCGGCAGACCGTTGGCGAACGGCGGACCGTCGTAGAAGACGAACTCACCCTCACCGTCGCGGTTGTCGATGCTGGCGCGGAAGGTGTCGTCGCGGGCCCAGTAGTCGAGCACCTGGGTTTCGAGCTCCGGGAACGTCGCGCCCGACGCCGCGCCGAAATCGACCCGGGGGTATGCGCTACCGGTAGTTGTCTCGTCCGCCATCGCGGATTGCTCCTCGTGCCGCCGCGCCGTGAGCGCGGAATGTGGGCACGGGGACGATGTCGGCGCCGGTGCGCCGTACCGCGGTACCACCCCGTTTGCCTGATCCACTCCCTGCGAAGGGTTCAGGCCTCTCGTTGTGTGAGCTGTGACGGGCTCACCCGTTCGGTTCTACTGAGCGCTGACGCGCCGTTCTTCCGAAGGCTCCCCGGTGATAGCCGGATCAGCGCCATGTGTAGTTCGATTCTAACCGGGTGCGTCCAGTGGATATTCCGCGCCGCTCAGTTCCGCCGGGCGTGTCGGCCGGGTGAGGCCGGTTCGCTCTCGGGTTTTCGGGTGGCCAGCGCGCTCACGAGCAAACTCGCGGCACCGACTACGCAGATCAGAATGCACCCCCACGCCCACACCACCGAACCGGTGGCGAGCGCTGCGACGAGCAGTCCGAAGCCGATCGCCGCTAGAACAAGCGTCAAGACGAGCATGGTGACTCCCAAGCCAACCGAGCAGCCCGACGATAACTGGGCATTCCCGAATCACGCGACGCGCTGCGTCGCGCGACTCGGGAACCAGTTTACTTGCCGCCCTTGGCGAAGGAAGCCGGAGCCAGACTGTTGGCCGAACCGTTGGTTTCGCCCGCGAACTCGCCGCCGTCGACCGGCACGGCCGACCCACGGTTCTCGAGCTCTTCCAGCTGCGATTCCAGGTAGGACTTCAGGCGCACGCGGTACTCGCGCTCGAAGGTCTTCAGCTGCTCGATGCGGCTTTCCAGCACCGTGCGCTGCTGAGTGATCGTGGCCATGATCTCGGCGTGCTGACGCTCGGCGTCGGCGGTGAGCGCCTCCGCCTTGTCCTTGGCTTGCCGGATCTGGGTGTCGGAGCGGTTCTGCGCGTCGGCCAGCATCGCGTCGGACTTCTGACGCGCGTCGGCGATCATCGCTTCCGAACGGGTGCGAGCGTCGCCGACCAGTCGCTCGGAGTTTGCTCGCGCGTTCGAGAGCAGACCCTCGGCCTCGGTCTTGGCGTCGGTGGTGAGGCGGTCGGCCATCTCCTGCGCCAGGGTGAGCACCTTCGCGGCCTGCATGTTCGCGTCCGGGCCGTTGTTCTGCGCCGGCGCCGCGACGGGCATCGGGGCGGGCGGCGCGACGGGAACCGGCTGCGGAACAGGTTCCGGCGCGGGAGGAGGTGCCTGCTGTACGGGCGCCTTCGCGGCGCTGACCGGGGCAGGACCACGGTTCTTCTTGGCGTCGGCCAGCTCGGTGTCGAGTTCGGCGACCCGCTGACGCAGGTCGGCGTTCTCCTCGATCAGGCGCGAAAGCTCCTGTTCGACGAGATCCAGGAAGGCATCGACCTCGTCCTCGTTGTAGCCGCGCTTACCGATCGGCGGTTTGCTGAACGCGACGTTGTGCACATCGGCAGGAGTCAGCGGCATCGAAGGATCCCTTCACGCGTCTTTTGGAGAACTAGCAAGCGGTCTTCTCGATTCATTGTGTCACACGGAGGTCACGGGCTGACCGAGCCTACCCACGATCGACATCAGGATGAAGACGAGGAAGAGCAGGACCATTATCGAAAGATCGAGACGAATCCCCCCGAGATTCACAGGAGGTATCAACCGCCTCAGCAGTTTCACCGGGGGGTCGGTAACGGTGAAGATCACCTCGAGGACGATCACCACCACACCGGTCGGGCGCCAGTCGCGCGCGAAACTGCGAATGAACTCCACGATCACCCGACTGATGAGCAACAGCCAGAAGATGAAAAGCACGAGGTACAGAACCGCGAACAGGGCCACGGCTTCACTCTGCCGCAAAATCGGCATGGTGCAAAATGGCCGCGCCGCGCAGTGCGCGGGCGGCCATCTCGGTATCCGGTGTGTGTTCTCTATTTCTGGTTGTAGAAGCCGTTTTCGGCGATGCGGCGGCGTTCTTCCGCTGATACGTCGACATCGGCCGGTGAGAGCAGGAACACCTTCGTCGCCACCTTGTCGAACGAACCACGCAGCGCGAAAGCGAGTCCGGCCGCGAAATCGACCAGCCTTTTGGCATCGGCATTGCTCAGGTCGACCAGGTCCATGATGACCGGATTCCCTTCGCGGAACCGTTCACCGATGATCCTGGCCTCGCTGTAATCGCGCGGACGCAGCGTGGTGATCTTGGACAAGGGACCTCCGTCCTCGAAGATCCCAGGACGCCGCGCGGGTGCGGGCTCGGGGCGCAAGCGCTCCTCCAGCCTGCGCTCCTCGGCGTCGGGATCGACCGCGAGCGCACCACGAGTGGAGCCGCGCATACCGCGTGCGACACCGCCTGCCCGGAAGGACCGGCCCGACGACGGCGCCGTTTCGATCCTGGTGGGGCGACGCGGCGTCTCGTAGCGATCGTCGGCGTAGGTGTCGGCGACATAGTCGTCGCGACGCGCCTGATAGGCCGACTTGTACGCCGGCTGCGGGAAGTCGTCGGCCTCGTCCTCGAAACGGTCGGCGCCGTAGCGGTCTTCGGCATAACGGTCGTAGCTGCGCGGACGAACGCGGCCAGCGCGCTCCTCGACGCCGCGAGGGGCATGATCGTCGACGTAGTCGTCTTCGTACTCATCGAGCGGAACCATGCCGAAGTACGCCTTGAACTTATGCAGGGTACTCATCTGGTCGACCTTCCTTCGGCCCCGGTGGCGGCCGGGTGTTGAAGTTCTTGCTCAGCGCCTCTTCAGCCCAATCGTATGTGTCGAATGTGACTGGTGAGGTTTCTTTGCTACGCCGAGGTTATCGGTCGCGCGCCCATCAGGGCGGTTCCGACACGCACGCACGTCGAACCGTGTTCGACCGCAATCTCCAAATCACCCGACATACCTGCAGAAAGTTCGGTGGCTTCGGCGTGTTGCGCGAGCAGCGAAGTGTGCAATGTCGCAAGATTCGCAAACGACACATCACTCGGGGCGTCAAGGGGCGGAATCGCCATCAGACCGGCCAGATGCAGTCCGGGCGCCTTCGCTACCAGGTCGGCCAGGGCGAGCAGATCGGCCGGTGCGACACCCCCGCGTCCGGGATCGGCGTCCAGGCTCACCTGCAGCAGCACCCGCAGCGGCGCGATACGCTCGCCGGCTGCGAGTGCGTCCTGCGCCGCCCGGTCCAGGGCATTTGCCAGACGTTCGCTGTCGACCGAGGCCACGGTGTGTGCCCAGCGCGCGACCGAGCGCGCCTTGTTGCGTTGTAAACGACCGATCATGTGCCATTCGACATCGTCGTAGGCCAGCTGGTCGACCTTCGCCGAGGCTTCCTGCTCGCGCGACTCGCCGAATTCGCGCCGTCCGAGGGCGTACAGGATGGCCACATCGGTGGCGGGGAAGAACTTCGTCACCGGGAGCAGACGGACCGAGCCCGCCGGGCGCCGGGCGGCGTCGACGGCGGCGTCGACGCGCGCGAGCAGCCCGTCGAGGCGGGCCGAGAGCTCCGCGGTGCGGTCCGTCGCGGTTTCGGTCGTCATGCGGCGGGATCCATCCAGATCACGCCGGCGATGCGGCCGGTGGGGGCGCCGCGGCGGTGGCTGAACAGGGTTTTGTCCTCGATGGTGCAGCGGGGGTCTACGGCGATTCCGGCGACACCCGCCTCGGTGAGCTGTCGGCGGATGCCCGCGCGCAGGTCGAGACCGGGAGTTTTCCGAACGGTCGTGGTCGCGCTGCCGGGCAGGTGGGCTTCCACGTCGGCGCGCATCGCGGCGGGGACCTCGTACTGACGACCCGAGGCGGCGGGGCCGAGGAAGGCGCCGATGCGGTCGACACGGGCGCCGACCGACACCATCGCGTCCAGGACGCGCGGCACGATGCCGATCCGGGCGCCGATGCGGCCCGCGTGCACGGCGGCGATGACGCCGGCCTCGTCGTCGGAGAGCAGGATCGGCACGCAGTCGGCGGTGAGTACCACCAGCGCCAGTCCCGGCACGGTCGTGACCAGCGCGTCGGTCACCGGCACCGGTTCGGCGCGCGGCCCGTCGACGATCTCGACAGTGCGCCCGTGGACCTGCTCCATCCACACCAGCCGGTCGGGAGTGAGGCCGATGCCCTCGGCCAGCCGAATCCTGTTACGGCGCACAGCTTCCGGATCGTCACCGACGTGGTCACCCAGGTTGAACGAGTCGTAGGGCGCGGCGGAGAAGCCACCGGCGCGGGTGGTGGTCACCCGGCGAACGGTCACGGTAGGAGGTGCGGAAGTCATGTGTTCGAGCGTAGTGCGGTCACCGGGTCGGGCGGTCATCGCGCGCAGTGACGTCGGTCAAGCCCGAAACGACTGGGCCGACAGGTGCTCGACCTCACCGAACGGACCGGCGCCGTCGACCGCCACGGCGATCACCGCGCGCCCGGTCACCCGGCGGACTCCGCGATGTCGAGCTCGCCGAGCTTGCGCGCGATGCCCGCGCGGCCGGCCAGTCCCAGTTTGCGCAGTACTCGGCTGAGATGGTCCTCGACGGTGCGGGGGCTGAGGCAGAGGTGCTCGGCGATGGCCTTGTTGGTGTGGCCGTTGGCGGCCAGCTCGGCGACTTCGCGTTCGCGCCGGGTCAGTGCGGCCGGGGGACCGACACGCTGGGCACCTGCGAGACGACGTTGTTCGGTGGTCACCTCGTCGAGCAGACGGGTGGCACCGGTGGCGAGAAAGACAGCGCGTGCGGAGGCGAATCGACTGGTCGCGCGACCGAAATCACCACATCTGCCCGCGATGACACCGGCGATCAACTCGGCCTGTGCCCGGTTCACCACCATTCCGGCACGCGCGAACGCCGCGACCGCTGCCTCGGCAGCCGCTGCCGCGACGGCCACCTCGCCCGTGGCCGCGGAGTACTCGGCCCGCGCCAGCGCGGCCGCACCCACCTGACTGCCGAGGTCCCCGCTCGGGGTGATCCGCACGGTCGCGACGGAATGCTCGCCGAGGTGGACGGCGTGACTCGTCGCCGCGGCGGCCGCTTCGGCACGAGCGACCAGGTCGGCGGCGGCGGCGAGGTCGCCGGCGGCTATCGCGGCGCGGGCGGCCCGGGACAGGTGTGTCGGCGTGAGCGGGCCGGGTCGGCCGTTCTGGGGTGGGGGTGCGCAGGCGGGCAGGTCCAGGGTTCGGCCGACTTCGGTGAGGGTTGTCTCCACCACCTGGCGCCACCAGCGCACGGTGGGGCGTGTGAGCGCGGAAACGATGTGCCACTGGGTGGTTACCGCCGCCGGCGGGGCGCTCAGTTGGAGAGTGCGCAGTTTCAGCGCGCCTGCGAAGGAGACCAGGTCGGGATAGCCGAAGGTGGTCGCCGCGTCGGTGGCTTCATCGGCGGCGGCGATGGCGTCGTGGAGACGGCCGAGTTTGGCCAGCGAGTAGGCGCGAACCGTGTGGAGTTCGGCGAGAGCGTAGGTGCGGCCGAAGCGGCGGCTCACCGCGATCGCACGGTCCAGGTGGTGCAGGCCGTCGGCATCGCGGTCGAGGAAGTAGGCGCACCAGCCGAACGCGGGGGCGGCGTGGACCACCTCACGCAGGACTGTGTCGGTGAGCAGGCCGAACGCTCGGCCACAGGGGTCGTAGAGCTGGGCGGCCTCGGCGATGCGCGCGTCGGCCAGGAGACCGAGACAGCGCAAGGCTGTCGCGGCGGCGCGAACGGCCGGGTCGTCGATGGCGTCGGAGTCGAACAACGCGGTGAGGCGGGCCTGGCCTTCGGAGTCCTGGCGATCCTGCATTTCCAGGATCGCGAGTTCCAGTTGCACGGGTCCGTCGCCGGGGCGGCGAGGCAGCGTCGCACCGTGCGCCAGCAGCGTGCGCGCCTGGTCGACGCGACCGAGCATGCGCGCGCAACGGGCTGACAGCAGCAGCGCCTCCAGCTGGTGCCGACCCGCGGTGGCGGCAGCCGGTTCGAGGGTCTCCACCGCTCGCGCGGCCGCGCCGGACAGCAATTGCGCCCGGCCCAGTGCCAGGGCGGCGGCGAGTGGGTCGTCGGTCGCGGGCGCGATCCGCGCGGCGGCCGAAAGCCAGCGGGCGCTCGCCGCCGGGGCGTCGGCGAGCACCTGTGCGGCGGCCAGTCGCAGTTCCGCGCCCGCGATCTCGTCGGCGCCGAGGAGCGTGTGCTCGAGATGACGCGCGCGCGAGGGCATCGACGCGCCACGTGCGCGCAGTGCGAGCGCGGCCCTGCGGTGCGCCAGCGCTCGCCAGCCCTGGCCGGACAGCCGGTAGGCGGCCGTGCGAATCAGCGGATGCGCGAACGTCACCGCGCCGTCACCGATGCTGACCACTCCGCGCCGAACCAGCCCGTCTACCGCCGCGGCCACGGCGCCCTCCGCGAGATCGGCTGTCGAGCACAATAATTCGAGGTCAGGGGGCAGTCCACACACCGCGATGGCCTGCGCTACCAGCCGCTCGGTATCCGGAAGCTGGGCCAGTTCGGCGCGGATCGTCCGGTCCAGCGCCGCGAAATCGTTCGACGCGGGGTCGGGTTCCTCCCCCTGCAATGCCCGATCCAATTCGCGGTCGGGCAGATCGGCGAGCAGCGTCAGGTACAGCGGGTTGCCCTGGGACGCGGCGAACAATCTGGCCCGCCGACCCGGGTCCTCCCCCGGCAGCAACCCGTCGACATCGGCCTCGGTGAACGGTGGAACCCGCACGTGCACTGTCCGCACCCGCGGCGCGCGGACCGATCGGGCGATCGACGGTGGGCAACCGCCGTCGCGGAAGCAGAGCAGCAGGCGGAATCCCCGCGCGGGGCGGTTCCGGATCAGAAAGGCGAGCAGCCGCACCGATTCCAGGTCTGCCCACTGCGCGTCGTCGACGACGAGCAGGGTCTCGACCGCGCCGAGCGCACGCCGCACATGGCGAACCAGATCGGCCGGGTCGCGTGAATCCGGCGTCACTCCCGAGGTCTTGGGTGCCGCCGCGGACGCATCACCCGCGCCCTCACCCAGCTGCTCGACGATGTCATCGGCGAGATAGTGCGGCTGCGACTGGGCGTCCTCGGCGCTGGTGACCACCAGGACCCGGCAGCGGGCCGCGCCGACGAACTCGGCGATCAAGCGGGACTTGCCGATTCCGGCCGGTCCGTCGACCAGCAGCAACCAGGGCGCGTCCGGGCCGGTGAAAGTCGTGGTCAGCGCGGCGAGTTCGGCGGCACGGCCGACGAATGCGCGTTCGAACATGACACTCCGTACCTCACTGGCGAGATCGGCCGTGGACGGCCGGATCAGAGCATAACGGTGCCACCGCGGCGAAATTACCGTGGTTTCCCGGATGCTCGCCGGCGCCGGGTGAGGTTGGGTGATCGGGGCCTACACCGCCGAAGGGTCCGCGGTGAGGTTCTGCAGAAAGAAGGTTCGCATGACGTTCACCGGCAAGGGAATGGTTTCGCGGTTCTCGCTCGCACTGCTGGCGGTCGCGGCACTCGGTGCCGCGAGTTGCTCGGCCGTGGACAAGGTCACCGAGGTCGCCAAGGACGCGAGCAAGTCCGACACCGCCCGCTCGAAGGTCGGTGAGTGCATCAACGTGATCTCGGCGTCGGTGATCGACTCCAAGACCGAGCCGGTCCCGTGCTCGGCCGAGAACGCCGTCTACCAGGTCGTGCAGGTCCACGACAAGAAGGTCGAGTGCCACGAGGACTACACCTCCTACGAGGAGACCTTCGGCAGCGGCGGCACGGTCGCGTTCCTCTGTCTGGCCCCGAACTTCAAGGAGGGCAGCTGCTACAACGAGGGCATGATGACCGGCTACAAGTTCGTGCCGTGCACCGCGTCCGACGCCAGCTTCAAGGTCGTCACCCGCGTCGACGGTCAGGTCGACGAGCAGCTGTGCGGCGAGGACGCCGACCAAGTGCTCGTGGTCAATGATCCGAAGATCACTTACTGCCTCGGCAGCGCCAAGGGCTGATCCCCGCCCAGCACGCGAAAGCGCCCGAACTCGACAGGAGTTCGGGCGCTTTTCGTGTCTGCGAACGCTTATCGACGCATGAAGTCCGGGACGTTGATCTCGTCGTCGTCGTCACCTTCGCGCACTTCCGGGTTGTTGACCTGGTTCATCGCGCGCTCGGTGACCCGCTGACGCTCCGACTCCCGGTACCGCTCGGTATCGCGGTAGTTCGGCGCGGCGGCCCGGCCACCGGACACCCCGGCCGTGGCGGGCTCGGTGGGACGCGACGGCGCCTCCGACGGACGTCCCTGGCCGATCTCGCCCGCGCGGCCGGAACCGATGGGGTTCACCCCGGTCCGGCTGGTCGTGACCGCGCTGGGCTCCGAACTCCGCCGAGACGGGCCGCCACCGTCGAATCCCGCGGCGATGACGGTGACTCGCACCTCGTCGCCGAGCGAATCGTCGATGACCGTACCGAAGATGATGTTGGCCTCGATGTGGGCCGCCTCCTGCACCAGCGAAGCCGCCTCGTTGATCTCGAACAGCCCGAGGTCGGAACCGCCCGCGATCGAGAGCAGCACGCCGTGCGCGCCGTCCATGGAGGCTTCGAGCAACGGCGAGTTGATCGCCGTCTCGGCCGCCTTCACCGAACGTCCCTCGCCCCGCGCCGAGCCGATGCCCATGAGTGCCGATCCGGCACCCGACATCACGCTCTTGACGTCGGCGAAGTCGACGTTGATCAGGCCCGGGGTGGTGATCAGGTCGGTAATACCCTGAACACCGTTGAGTAGCACCTCATCCGCGGAGCGGAAGGCGTCCATCAGACTCACCGCGGCGTCGCCCAGCTGCAGCAGCCGGTCGTTCGGAATGACGATGAGGGTGTCGCACGACTCGCGAAGCAGGTTGATCCCTACCTCGGCCTGGTTCCCGCGCCGTTTTCCTTCGAAGGAGAACGGCCGGGTGACGACCCCTATAGTCAGGGCGCCCAACTTGCGGGCGATGCTGGCGACGACGGGGGCGCCACCGGTACCGGTGCCACCACCCTCGCCCGCCGTGACGAAGACCATGTCGGCGCCCTTGAGCACCTCTTCGATCTCGTCCTTGTGGTCCTCTGCGGCCTTGCGGCCGACTTCCGGATCGGCTCCGGCACCGAGGCCTCGGGTGAGCTCACGACCGACATCGAGTTTGACGTCGGCATCGCTCATCAGCAGGGCTTGCGCGTCGGTATTGACCGCGATGAACTCGACTCCCTTGAGTCCCTGTTCGATCATTCGGTTGACGGCGTTCACGCCGCCGCCGCCGATACCGACGACCTTGATCACTGCAAGGTAGTTGTGCGGGGGCGTCATGGGCTCTCGCCTTCCTTCGATCTTAAACCCTCAACCTCAACCATAGGGTTGGCGTTATGTCAAGTATCCGACTGCTGCGGAACGCTATTCGCAGCCACTGCGATCCCGGCGCAGGCGCGCCGAGATGAGAGCCAGAATCTTGTGCCACAAAGAATGTCGCTCACTTTACCGTGACCAGATTCGGACTCGAAACGTCGAACACGGTCCCCTCACGGGTCAGTAGTGGCAACACGACAGCAGCTTTGCGCTCACCGTCGCCCGTGCCGCCCCACACTACCTTCCTGCCATCGCGAAGGCTCAGCGAGACGTCCGAAATCGACCGTGCGACAACCTCGCCCACCTGCACCGACAAGGCGGGTGGCAGGGTGACCAGCACATCCACCGCGGCCCTGGCCGCCGCGGGCCCGGTGAACGAGCCCTCGGTGAGCAGTTTCGGGACTCCGATGGGTGATTCGGGCTCGATCGCGAATTCGACGCTCTCGGCGTCGACCAGATGGGCGCCGTCCGGCGCGTCGAAGTACACCACCGGTGTTCGCTCCACGACGGTGACCAGCACTGTCGAGGGGAATTTACGCTGCACCCGGACCGAACGCACCTTCGGGATCGCGGCGACGCGCTGGGCGATCGCGGTGGTATCGATCCGTAACATCGAACGCCCGTCCGGAATTTCGAGCCGACCACGCACGTCGGCCTCCGGTACCGCCGACAGCCCGTCGACGCGCACCGTGCGCACCGACAACGCCGGTGTGAACCAGGCCAGCACCACCAGCAGGCTCACCACGACCACCCCGACCACCGTCCAGAGACGGTAGCCGTGCCACCCGCGCGCGGCGGGCATCGGCAATCTCACCGGCCGCCCTGCTGCGGCCTGGCCCGCAGGCCGTCGAGGATCTGGCTGCCGAGCATCGTCACATCGCCCGCGCCCATGGTGATCACGACGTCACCGTCGCCCGCCAGCGCGGCGACTTGCTTGCCGACCTTGGACATATCCGGCTGGTAGTGCACGGGTGTGGTCACCGACTGGGCGACCAGCGCGCCGTTGACGCCGGGCAACGGGTCTTCCCTCGCGCCGTAGACGTCGAGAACGACCACCTCGTCGGCCAGGCTCAACGCGGTGCCGAACTCCGTGGCGAAAGTGGCGGTGCGGCTGTACAGATGCGGCTGGAACACCACGATCACCCGGCCACGCTGCAGGCGAGCGCCGTCCCGCGCTTCCTGGGCGACCAGTTGCGCGGCGGCCTCCAGCACCGCACGGACCTCGGTGGGGTGATGGGCGTAATCGTCGAAGACGCGCACCCCGTTCTCCCGGCCGGTGAACTGGAACCGGCGATGCACGCCGCCGAATCCCTCCAGACCCTGCACGATCTCGTCGATGTCGGCGCCGGTGGCACGGGCGGCGAGCAGCGCGGCCAGCGCGTTGAGGGCCATGTGCCTGCCGGGCACCGACAGGCGCAACGACCGCGGGATGGTCTCGCCGTCGAGCTGGAACTCCACGATGCCGCCGACATCGCGCGGCTGCCAGTCGAGCAGCCGCGCGCCGACGGGCACGGGCGCGTCATCGAGATCGCCCGATCCGTAACCGAGGACCTCGATCCCGCGTTCGGCCATGCGCGGCGCGACGCGCTGGGCCAAGGCGAGCGAACCGGGATCGTCGAGACACACCACCAGCAGGCCGCCGGGGGCCAGCCGGTCGGCGAAGTCGTCGAAGACCTGGATGTAGGCCTCGTCGGTGCCGAAGTAGTCCAGATGGTCGGATTCGATATTGGTGACCACCGCGACGTCCGGGTCGTATTGCAGCAGTGAGCCGTCGGACTCGTCGGCTTCGGCGACGAAGATGTCACCGCTGCCGTGGTGGGCGTTGGTGCCCGCCTCGTTGAGCTCACCACCGACCGCGAACGACGGGTCGGCGCCGCAGTGCTGCAGCGTGACGATCAGCATCGAGGTGGTCGAGGTCTTGCCGTGGGTGCCCGAGACCAGCAGGGTCCTGTGCCCGCGCATCAGCGCGGCGAGCACGGTCGGGCGCATCAGCACGGGGATGTCGCGCCGATTCGCCTCGACCAGTTCGGGGTTGGTCTTCGGAATGGCGGCGTAGGTGGTGACCACGACCGTCGGGCCGCCGGGCAGCAGGTCGAGCGCGTCGGCGGCGTGCCCGATGCGCACCTCGGCGCCACGGGCCCGCAGCGACAGCACCCCACGGCTCTCGCGGGCATCGGAGCCGGAGACCTTGCCGCCGCGCGAGAGCAGGATGCGCGCGATACCGGACATGCCCGCACCACCGATGCCGACCATGTGCACGCGTTCGAGTTCGGGTGGCAGGGCCGCGCCCGCGGACTCCCCGATCTGCTGGTCCGGCTCGCTCATCGGGCGACCTCGGTGACGATCCTGGCCACCGTGTCGGCAGCGTCGCGATGGCCTGCGCCTGCGGCGGCGCGGCTCATCTGCGCGAGTCGAGCGGGGTCGAGCAGCAGCGGAATCACCTCATCGATCACGTATTTCGGGGTCAGCTCGGCGTCGGCCACAATTGTGCCACCACCTTGCGCGACCACTGGTCGGGCGTTGAATTCCTGTTCACCGTTGCCGTGCGGCAGCGGCACGTAGAAGGCGGGCAGGCCGACCGCCGACACCTCGGCCACGGTCATCGCACCGGATCGGCACACCACCGCGTCGGCGGCGGCGTAGGCCAGGTCCATCCGCGACAGGTAGGGCACCGCCACATAGGGGGCGGGCGCGTCGGCGGTGCTCACCTCGACGCTGTTCTTGGGGCCGTGCGCGTGCAGCACCGAGACGCCCGCGGCCGCGAGTTGCGGTGCGGCGCCGGAGACGGCCTCGTTGAGGCTGCGCGCGCCCTGCGAACCACCGAACACCAGCAGCACCGGCCCCTCCGAGGGCAGGCCGAAGTGCGCGCGAGCTTCGGCGCGCAACGCGGCACGGTCGAGTCCGGTGATGGACGCACGCACCGGAATGCCGACGACCTGCGCGCCCGCCAGCCCCGAATCCGGAACAGCGGCGAGCACTTTCGCGGCGAGTTTCGCGCCGACCTTGTTGGCGACGCCGGCCTTCGCGTTGGCCTCGTGCACGATCACCGGTACCTTGCGCTTGCGACCGAACAGCCCGCCGCGCGCGGCGAGATACGCGGGCAGCGCGACGTAGCCGCCGAACCCGATGATCACGTCGGCCTGCACGTCGTCGATCACCGCCCTGGTGGCCTTGACCGAGGCGAGTACCCGGCCGGGCAGCCGCAGCAGGTCGGCGGAGGGCTTGCGCGGCAACGGCACCGGCGGGATCAGCTCCAGGGGGTACCCGCGTTCGGGCACCAGTTTCGTCTCGAGTCCACGCTCGGTACCCAAGGCGGTCACCCGGATCGAGTCGTCGAGTCTGCGCAGCGCGTCGGCGACAGCCAGCGCGGGTTCGATGTGGCCTGCGGTTCCTCCGCCTGCGACGATCACCGACAACCCGGATCGCGGGTTACTCACCTGGATCTACCTCGTTCTCTCTGTATCGAATTCGATCTCGCGAAAGCCTGCGTGGTCATGCTCCGCCGCCTCCGCCGGTCCGCCGTTTCACCGGGCGGTGTGGCATCGGGTAGGTCGGCTCCCACGCTCTTGTCGACCGTAGCGAACTCGTGCCGCGGCTTTCCGGCACCCGTCGCCTGCGGTCGGCGGGCGGCTGGCGGCGAGGGGCCTGACGTGGTCGTTCGGTTCGGGCGCGCGGCGCCACTTTGCGCGGCGCCGGCGGGGTGTACACCTCGGGCACCGGTAGTCGGAGCAGCCTGCTGAGCCTGCCGTCCTGACCTGCCTTCAACGCCGACACCGCTTCGGGTTCGTGCCGGGCGGCGCTGGCGATGATGCCGAACATGAACAGCGTGATCGCCAGCGACGAACCACCGGCCGAGACGAGCGGCAACTGCAGACCGGTCACCGGCAGCAGCCCGACGACATAGCCGATGTTGATCAGCGCCTGCGCGGTGATCCAGGTGGTGGCGGTAGCGGTGAGCAGGCGCAGGAACGGGTCGACCGAGCGCAGTGCGATGCGGATACCCGCGTAGACGAACAGGGCGAGCAGCGCCAAGACCAGCATGCAGCCCAGGAAGCCGAGTTCCTCGCCGATGATGGCGAAGATGAAGTCGTTGTGCGAGTTGGGCAGGTAGCTCCACTTCGCGCGGCTCTGCCCGAGGCCGCGGCCCCAGATACCGCCGTCGGCGAGGGAGTACTTGGCTTGACGCGCCTGGTAGTTGACCCCCTGCGGATCGTCACCGGGATTGAAGAACGCGCGCACACGGTCGGAGCGGTACCCGGCCGACAGTGCCAGCACGGAAGCGGCGACCAGACCGGTCACCATGATCCCGACGAACAGTCGCGCCGGCAGCCCGCCGAACCACAGCAGCGCCATCAGCACGATGCCGAGGGCGATGGTGGTCGACAGGTTCGGCTCGAGCACCACCAGCAGGCACACCAGCAGACCCGCGGGCACCAGCGGCACCAGGATGTCCTTGAGCTGGGCGCCCCGGCGCGAGGCGAGCAGGTGCGCACCCCACACGATCAGGGTCACCTTGACGACTTCGGAGGGCTGGATCGACAGCGGGCCGATGTCGAACCAGCGGCGCGCGCCGCCGTGGATCGCGCCGATGCCCGGGATGAGCACCAGCACCAACGCGAGCACCGAGATGCTGAAGATCGGGAACGACCACTGGCGCAGGAACCGCAGCGGCAACCGCAACGCCACATAGAAGGCGATGGCACCGAGCCCGGCGAACATGGCCTGCTGGATGAACAACGCGTAGGCCGAACCACCACCGGCGTAGGCCTCGACGCTCGACGCCGACAGCACCATCACCAGACCCAGCACGGTGAGCAGGGTCGCGATGGTGACGATCAGATGGAACGACGCGAGCGGCCGGGCCAACCACGCACCGAAGCGCTCCCCCGCCCAATTCGGCTGCCCCGAACTCTTGCGGCGAGTACTCGCGCCCGCCTGGCCCTTACCGACCCGGCTGTCGTCCACGCTGCCCCGGCTCTTAACCACGCTGCCCCCTCTTGGGCGGTGACTGCTCGGCCGGGCGCGCCTTCGTCACAGCGCCCGCCCGATGTCACCATCTTCCAGTGCCGTCACCGCATCCACGAAACAGCGTCCGCGATGGGTGTAGTCGTCGTACATGTCGAGGGAAGCGGCCGCGGGTGCGAGCAGGACAGTGTCTCCGGCGCGAGCCAGACCCGCCGCGGCGCGCACCGCGCGGCCCATGACCGCCTCGGCTCGCTGCGATCTCGACGACTCCATGTCTGCATCGTCTCCCGCATCCAGCTCGATGACCGGGACTTCGGGTGCGTGTCGCGTCATCGCGGCGGCGATCACCGGCGCGTCGGCCCCGAACAGCACCGCGCCGACCAGCCGGTCACCGATCTCTTCGATCAGATCGTCGACACTTGCGCCCTTGAGCAGACCGCCCGCTACCCAGACCACCTGCGGGTGCGCCATGATCGCGGCGCGCGCGGCGTGCGGGTTGGTGGCCTTGGAGTCGTCGATGAACTCCACACCGCCGAGTTCGCGCACGAACGCGGTGCGGTGCGGGCCCACCTTGTGTTCGGCGAGGCCTTCCTTGACGAACTGCGGCGCCACGTCGATGGCCCTGGTCAGCGCGGACGCGGCCAGCGCGTCGGCGATGCCCGCGGGTCCCGGCGGGCTGATGTCGCTGGTCTCGGCGAGGATCGCGGCCTTGGTGAAGGCGCGGTCGAGGAGTTTGCCGTCGACCACACCCAGCTCACCGTCGGCGGGGACACCGATCCGGAAGCCGACGGTGCGCCGCGCCTTGGCCTTGCGGGCCAGTGCGCCCGCGACCGGGTCGTCGAGGCCGACGACACCGACGCGACCGGTCAGCGCGCGGGCCTTCGCCGCGGCGTAGGCATCGAGACCGCCGTGCCAGTCCAGGTGATCCTCGGCGACATTGAGCACGACGCCTGCCTCGGGTCGCACCGACGGCGCCCAGTGCAGCTGGAACGAGGACAGCTCGACGGCGAGAACCTGCGGGCCGGGGTTGCGGCGCAGTGCGTCCAGGATCGGCAGGCCGATATTGCCGCAGGCCACGCTGGAGATGCCGGCGGCGCGCAGGATCGAATGCGTCATCTGGGTGGTGGTGGTCTTGCCGTTGGTGCCGGTGATCACCAGCCATTTGCGGACCGGCCCGTAGATGCGGGCCTGATCGACCCACCAGGCGAATTCGACGTCGCCCCAGACGGGCACGCCCTCGGTGACCGCCGAGACCAGCACCGGCGAATCCGGTCGCCAGCCCGGGCTGGTGATCACGAGCGCGAACCGGCTCAGGTCGGCGCCTTCGAGTTCGACGCTGGTGGCGATCTCGAGGCCGAGTTCGGCGGCCTCGGCGAGCGCCTTCGCGCCGTTGTCGGTGACCACGGGGTGGGCGCCGATATCGCGCAGCGGTTCGATCAGCGAGCGCCCGGAGACGCCCCAACCGGCGACGAGAACGTCGCGGCCACGCAGGAATTCGAGCATCGGGCCCGGGGAACGCAGGGCGCGGGGCGAGTGTTCGACCATGTCTCTACTCACCCGACCTGTGACAGATATTCGCTGTAGAACAGGCCGAGGCCCACTGCGGCGGAGATGCCCGCCAAAATCCAGAACCGGATGATCACCGTGGTTTCGGCCCACTTACTCAACTCGAAGTGATGGTGGAACGGCGCCATCTTGAACAGCCGATTGCGCGTGGTGCGGTACACCGCCACCTGCAGCATGACCGATGCCGCCTCGGCGACGAACAACGCGCCGATCACGGCCATCAGCAGCTCGGTGCGGGTGGTGATCGACAGACCGGCGATCAGGCCGCCGAGGGCCAGCGAACCGGTGTCGCCCATGAAGATTCGCGCGGGCGCGGCGTTCCACCACAGGAATCCGATACACGCGGCGGCCGCGGCGGCGCAGACCAACGCCAGGTCCAGCGGGTCGCGCACGTTGTAGCACCCGGCTTCGGGGCTGGTGGAGCAGGAGTTGCGGTACTGCCAGAAGGTGATGATCACGTACGCGCCGAGCAGCAGGCTCATCGAACCGGCCGCGAGACCGTCGAGGCCGTCAGTCAGGTTGACCGCGTTGGACCAGGCCACGACCAGGAACAGCACCCAGACGACGAAGATGATCGCGCCCATCGACACCGTGTTCCAGTCGCGCACGTACGACAGGTGCTTGCTGGCGGGGCTGAGCCCGTCGGTGCTGCGGAACTGCAGGGCCAGCACCGCGAAGATGACCGCCGCGGCGGTCTGCCCGATGTACTTGCCCGCGGCCGAGAGCCCGAGGTTGCGCTGCTTGCGCAGCTTGATGAAGTCGTCGAGGAAACCGACGACGCCGAGCGCGGTGGTGAGCCCGAGCACGAGCAGACCCGACGCCGTCGGCCCCTCCGCGTCGTAGCCGATGCCGATCAGGTGCGAGCCGAGATAGCCCGCCCACATACCGATCAGGATCGCGACACCGCCCATGGTCGGGGTGCCGCGCTTGGCCTGGTGACTGGCCGGGCCGTCGACCCGGATCTCCTGGCCGAAGCCCTGTCTGGCGAACACCCGAACCAGCAACGGCGTCAGCAGGATCGACACCGCCAGTGCGATCCCCGCCGCGAACAGAATTTGCCTCATCGAGCTGTATTACCTTCCGCTGCCCCGGTCAGGTGCTCGGCGACGGCCCACAGGCCCACCGCCTTCGACGCCTTGACCAGTACCACATCGCCTGCGGCGATCTCGTCGTCGAGCAGCGCGATCGCCGCGTCGATATCGGGAACGAGGATCGATTCCTCGCCCCATGAGCCTTCCATCACCGCTCCCTGGTGCATGCCGTGGGAGGGTCGTCCGGTGCCGACCACGATCAACCGGTCGACGTCGAGGCGCACGGCCAGGCGTCCGATCGCGTCGTGTTCGATCACCGAGGTGTCGCCGAGTTCGCCCATTTCGCCGAGCACGGCCCAGCTGCGCCGGGGCTCGTCGGCCGATTTCGCCAGGGTGACCAGCGCTTTGAGCGCCGCGCGCACCGAGTCGGGGTTGGCGTTGTAGGAGTCGTTGATGACAGTGACGCCCGCAGGGGTGGTCGTCACGTCCATCCGGCGGACCGAGGCCGCGGTGGCGCCGGACAGCGCCTGGGCGACGGTCGCCAGGTCGGCGCCGCATTCGAGAGCGACGGCCGCGGCGGCCAGGGCGTTGCCGACCTGGTGTTCGCCGTGCACAGCGAGTCGCACCGGGATCGATTCGCCGCCCACGTGCAGGGTGAAGTGGGCGCGGGCCTGATCGTCGGTGATCACGTCGGTGGCGCGGATGTCGGCGTCGCCGGACAGGCCGACCTTCACCACGCGTGCCTTGGTGCGCGACGCCATGGCCGAGACATTGGGGTCGTCGGCGTTGAGCACCGCCAGCCCCTCGGCGGGCAGCGCCTCGACGAGCTCGCCCTTGGCTTGCGCGATCGCCTCGCGGCTCCCGAATTCGCCGAGGTGGGCGGTGCCGACATTGAGCACGACACCGATCCGAGGCGGTGCGATGCGGGCCGCGGCGGCGATGTGGCCGACACCGCGAGCCGACAGTTCGAGCGCGAGAAACTTGGTGTCCAGACCGGCGCGCAGGGCCGTCCACGGGTGGCCGAGTTCGCTGTTGAACGAGCCCGGCGGGGCGATGACCGGACCCAGCGGCGCCAGCACGGCGGCCAGCAGATCCTTGGTCGAGGTCTTGCCGGAGGACCCGGTGACGCCGACGACGGTGAGACCGGTGCGCTCGGCCAGCTTCTCGGTACTGACCCGCGCCAGCTCGGCCAGCGCGGCCAGCACGGCCGCGCCGGAGCCGACGCTGTCATCGTGGCTGAGCGCCACCGACGTCCCCGGAACTGCGCCGAGCTCGGGTGCCACGACAATGGCGGGCACGCCGACCGGGCGGGCAGCCAGTACCGCGACCGCCCCGGCGGCGACCGCCTTCGCGGCGTAGTCGTGTCCGTCGGAGTTGGCGCCGGGTAGGGCGAGGAACAGATCGCCGGAACCGATTCGGCGCGAATCGAATTCGACCGAACCGGTCACCAGTGCCTGGGGGTCGGGTACGTCGTGCAGCTCGCCGCCGACAACGTCCGCGATCTCCCGCAGTGTCATCTCGATCATGAAACTGTCAAGTCCTCCGAGTCCGTGTGCGGACTGTGTCGTCTCCGCAGGGCATCCAGCGCCGCCGCGACCACCTCGCGGTCGTCGAAGGGATGCTTGACGCCCTTGATCTCCTGGCCCGCCTCGTGGCCCTTGCCCGCGACGAGCACCACATCGCCCGCACGCGCCCAGGCGATGGCCGCGGCGATGGCCGCCGCGCGGTCACCGATCTCGCGGATCTCGCCGCGTTCGGTGGCCGGGAGTTCGTGCGCACCGGCCACCACGGCGGACCTGATGGCCGCCGGGTCCTCGGTGCGTGGGTTGTCGTCGGTGACGATCACCAGGTCGGCGCGGGCTGCCGCGGCGCCCATGAGCGGGCGTTTGGCCACGTCACGGTCGCCACCGGCGCCGAGCACGACAGCCAGCCGACCCGTACCCGCTTCGACGAGGTGGCCGCGCAGAGTGGTGACCACGGACTCGATGGCGGCGGGCTTGTGCGCGTAGTCGACGACGGCGAGGAAGTCCTGGCCGCGCTCGACGCGCTGCATCCGGCCCGGCACGTCCACACCGGCCAGCGCCGGAGCCGCGATCCCCGGATCGACGCCTGCGGCAGCGCAAGTGGCGACGGCCAGCAGCGCGTTGGCGACGTTGTAGCGCCCGGGCAGGCGCAGGCGCACCGCCAGTTCGCCGTCGGGTCCGGCGGCGGTGAATTCCTGCTCGCCGCCGGTGGTCTTGATGTCGCCGCTGACCTGCCAGGTCGCCGCGCCGGTGGTCGACACGGTGACCGGTTCGACCAGATCACCGGCCAGGCGGGTGCCCCATTCGTCGTCGACGCAGATCACCGCGGTGCGCGCGGCAACCGGCGAATCCACGTCGAACAGCCGACGTTTCGCGGCGAAGTAGTCCTCGAAGTCCTTGTGAAAGTCGAGATGGTCCTGCGAGAGGTTGGTGAACGCGCCGACCGCGAACCGCACGCCGTCGACCCGGCCCAGCGCGAGCGCGTGGCTCGACACCTCCATCACGACCGCGTCGACACCCTGCTCGACCATCGCGGCGAACATCGCGTGCAGCTGCGGCGCCTCGGGCGTGGTGAGCGCACTCGGCACCCGCTGCCCGCCGATCCGCGTTTCGATGGTGCCGATCAGCCCGGTGGACAGTCCGGCCGCGGCCAGACCGGCTTCCACCAGATACGAGGTGGTGGTCTTACCCGAGGTGCCGGTGATGCCGACGATACGCAGCCGATCGCTGGGGTGGCCGTAGATCTCGGCGGAGAGCTCGCCGAGCACCGCGCGGGGCTGCTCGCGCACCAGCACGGGCACCGCGACGTCACCGATCAACTCGGCGCCCGCGGCATCGGTGAACACGGCGACCGCGCCGTTCGCGATCGCGTCGGCGGCGAATCGGGCGCCGTGCGAGTTCGCGCCGGGCAGCGCGGCGAACAGGTCTCCGGCGCGCACCGCGTTGGATCGTTGCTCGATGCCGGTGACCGTCACCTCGGCGGACACCGGGGCAACCGACGTGGCACCGGTGAGGTCCGCCACGGCCTGCAGCGATGTCGACAGCGGAGTGGTTGGCCGGAGCGCGTGCGGGCTGGACTGCGCGGGCACAAGGCTCCTCTCTGAGAGTGATCGAGCGCGTGGGCGAGACGAGCAGTCAGGTTACCGACGCGCGGTGTCGGTCGGACAACGCGGGTTGAGTTAATTGGTGTTCTCGGCCCGCCCGCCTCCGGACTGAGTGGACGGTGCGACGAAGGGGCCGAGAACTACGGCACCAGCCGTTATGACACCGCCTCCAGCACCAGTCGCTTGGCCTCCGGGGAGGGCGGCACCCGGTCGCGCTGCAACGCCCAGGAGGCGATGCTGTGGAACAGCGGTGCGGCCGAGCCGCCCCCGGTGCCGTCGGAGCTGCGCACGGGCGCGTCGAGCATCATGCCGATCACGTAGCGGGGGTTGTCGGCGGGCGCCATCCCGGCGAACGTGCTGTAGAACGACGAAGTCGAATAGCAGCGGCACGCGGGGTCGACCTTCTGCGCGGTGCCGGTCTTGCCCGCCACCTGGTACCCCTCGATCGAGGCGGGTGCGCCGGTGCCCATCTGAACACCCATCGGGTCCTTCTGCACGGTCGCCTGGAACAGCTCACGCAGGGTGTGCGCGGTCTGCGGGCTGACCACGCGCACGCCGTCGGGCTGCAACTCCTCGGTGCGGGTGCCGTCGGGGGCGACCTTGGCCTTGACGATGCGCGGCGGGATCCGCAGGCCGTCGTTGGCGATGGCCTGGTACATGGCCGTCATCTGCAGGGTCGTCATCGAGAGTCCCTGACCGATGGGCAGATTCGCGAAGGAACCGCCGGACCACTGGTCGCGGGCGGGTACCTGGCCGCCGCTCTCGCCGGGCAGGCCGACGCCGGTGCGCTGGCCGAGCCCGAAGCGGGTGACCATGTCGGCGAAGCGGTCCTCGCCCACGCGCTGGGCGAGCATGAGAGTGCCGACGTTGGAGGACTTTCCGAAGATGCCGGTGGTCGTATAGGGCGCGACATCGTGCTGCCACGCGTCGTTCACCGTGACGCCCGACATCCGGATCGAGCCCGGCACCTGCAGTACTTCGTCGGGGGTGGTCACGCCGTATTCGATGGCGGCCGCCGCGGTGATGATCTTGTTCACCGAGCCGGGTTCGAAGGGCTCGGAGACCGAAGGGTTGCCCATCTTGCCCGAGGCCCAATGGTTCGGGCCCAGTGCGGGATTGAAGGTACCGTCGTTGGCCATCGCGAGCACCTGGCCGGTCTTGGCGTCGAGCACCACCGCCGAGGCGGAGGACGCGCCGGAGACCTGTTTGGCCTGCTGCACCTGCTGCTGCACGTAGTACTGCAGGTCCGCGTCCAGGGTCAGCTCGACGCCGTAGCCGTTCACCGCAGGCTGCAGATCCCGGTAGCTGCCGGGGATCACCGCGCCGTCGGAACCCTGGTCGTAGGTGCGCGAACCGTCAGTACCCGAGAGCACCGAATCCAGTGCCGATTCCAGACCCATCTGACCGTGCCGGTCGCCGCCGATCGCGCCGACGACATTGGACGCCAGCGAACCACCCGGGTACTCGCGCAGGTCCTGCCGTTCGGCGCCGACCTCCGGGAACTTGGCGGTGATCTCGGCAGCCACGCGCGGATCGACGTTCTTGGCCAGATAATGGAACTTCTTGTCGCTCTTGAGTTTGTCGAGCAGTTCCTGCTCGGTGGGCGCCCCGAGCTTGTCGTGGATGAACTTCGCGATGTCCTTGAGCCGCTGTTCGGGGTCCGGCGCGCTGGGCTTCAGCTTCTTGGCTTCGACCATTTTCTCGCGCTCGGTCACCGGCTGGAAGGTCAGAGCTTTCACGGTGAGGGTGAAGGCGAGCTGGTTGCCGTGCCGGTCGGTGATGGGGCCGCGCACGGCCGCCTCGGTGGCCTTGATGGTGCGCTGCGAGGCCGCCTGCGCCGACAGCGCGGGAGCGGCGAGACTCTGAATGTAGAGCAGCTGCAACGCGACCACGGCCAACGAGGCCAGCAGGGTGACCCGGCCGACGCCGAGGCGCAGGCGGATCGGCCGGTCCGGCGAGAGCGAGCCTGCGCGGCGGGCCCTCGACGAGACCGGCCCGCGTCGCTGCTGCGACGCGGGCCCGCTCTGCTTCATCGAGGACCATCCTGCGATTCGACGACCTGCGGCTGTTCACTCGGCGGTCCGGCCGAGGGGGCTCGTAATGCGGGGGCCGGAGCCACCGCACCCGGTAACGGCGCACCGGCCGGAATCGGCGGGTCGGCCACGACATCCGGTGCGAGCGCAGGCGTGTCGGCCGAGACAAGCGGTGCACCCTGACCCGCGACGTCGATGCGATCGGGCACCGTCGCCGGGGCGAGCGGGGCCGGGGCAGCGCCGTCCACCGGAGCGGGGACTTCACCGTTCGCCGCCGGTGCCTGACCGTTCGCCGGAGCGGGAACGGCTGCTTCGACCGGGGCTGGAGCGACCGGAGCGACCGCGGGCTGCGGCGCGTTCACGGTGGGGGCCGTCGGCGCGGGCGGAGACGCGAGCACGTTCGTCGGCACACTGCTGGGCGCGGCACCGGCGGGCGCGCTCGGACTCGCGGTGGCCGCACCCGGCTGCACCGGCACGACCCGCTCGCCCTGCGCCTGGGCGTGTCCCGGCGCCGGGGTGTTCGGGGCGGTGGTCGGCGGACCGTTCAGCGGCGGCACCGGTGCACCCTGCGCGGGCGTCGGGTTACCGATCACGGTGACCTCGCCGTCGGCGCCGATCACCAGCCGGGCCGGATCCTTCGCGGGGATCATGCCGAGCTCACGTGCGCGAGCGGCCAATTCGGGAGCGGAGTCGGCGGCGGCGACCTCGCGCTGCAGCGCGGCCCGCTCGTCGTCGAGCTTGCGGTTGACCGCCCTGGCGTCACCGAGCTGATAGCTGTCCTCGGCGGCGCGGGTGGTGAGCAACAGGGTCAGGGCGAGGCCGCAGCCGAGCAGTCCGATGATCGCGGTGACGAACGGGATCCGCCCCGCCATCGTCGAGGCCCGTTCGGGCAGCTCGATGCCGTCGAGCAGCTGTTCCCTGGTGCGCTTGCGGGCGTAGGCCCGCTCTGCCGCACCGGACTTCACTCGTTCGGCCGCCGCTACGCGCCGGGCCGTCTTGCTCGGCACCGCGACTGTGCTCGTCCGCACGCTCATCGTGTCCCCTCCTGTGTCCTCCCTGACCTCTCCGCGATTCGTTCGGCCGCGCGCATCCGCACCGGCGCGGATCGCGGATTGACCTCGATCTCGGACTCGGTCGCTTTTTCCGCTCCACGGGTCAGCATCCGGAATTCCGGTCCCATGCCGGGCAGTTCGACCGGCAGGTCCATCGGCGACCGGGACACGATCCGTGGCGCGAGTTCGTGTTTGACCAGCCGGTCTTCGAGCGACTGGTACGACATGACACAGATCCGTCCGCCCACACGCAGTGAATCCAGTGCCGCGGGCAGGGCCGCCCGCAGCGAGTCGAGCTCACCGTTGACCTCCACCCGCAGCGCCTGGAACGAGCGCTTGGCCGGATGTCCGCCGGTGCGGCGCGCCGCCGCCGGAATGGTCGCGTAGAGCACCTCGACGAGTTCGGCGCTGGTGGCGAACGGCTTGACCGCCCGCCTGCGCAGCACCTCCGAGGCGATCTTGCCCGCGAACCGTTCGTCGCCATAGGTTTTCAGCACCCTGGCCAGGTCGCCGTGGCTGTAGGTGTTGAGCACGTCGGCCGCGGTGATCCCGGTGGTCGGGTCCATGCGCATGTCCAGCGGTGCGTCGACGGAGTACGCGAAGCCGCGTTCGGCCTCGTCGAGCTGCATCGAGGACACACCCAAATCCATGAGGATGGCTGAGACGGAACCGGTTTCGTCGAGCCCCGCTTCGGCCAGGGCCGCGGGGATGCCGTCGTAGCGGGTGTGCACCAGCGTGATCCGGTCGGCGTAGGGCGCCAGGCGCTCGCCTGCCATCCGCAACGCGGTGGTGTCGCGGTCGAGACCGACCAGACGCGCCTGCGGGTAGGTACGCAGGAAATGCTCGGCGTGCCCGCCCAATCCGAGGGTCGCGTCGATGTAGACGGCGCCCGGTTCGCTCAGCGCGGGGCCGAGCAGATCGTCGGCGCGCTCGAGCAGAACCGGCACATGACGGGGGTTCTCGGCGTCATGGTTCACCTCGACCTCCCGGGATACTGCCTCGCGTCGCAGACGGATCGCCGTGCCACACAGTGCTTTTCGAATGAGTGCTTGTCGAACGAGTTGATGCGAATGCTTCGAGGTCTCTGACCGGGGCAAGGCACCTGGCGTCGGGGAAGTACGTCAGGGTCCACGCCCGGGCAGAGGCCTCGCAGCACTCGCGTGCTCCGGGTCAGAAGATTCCGCCCAGCGACTCGTCTCCGGCTTGCGCGTAGTCCTCCTCGTGTTCCTCGAGGTAGGTCTCCCACGCCTGCTTATCCCATATTTCGAGGAAGTCGACCGAACCGATCACCACGCAATCCCGCGAGAGGTTCGCATAGCGCCGATGGTCCGGCGACAGCGTGATCCGGCCCTGTGCATCCGGACGTTGCTCGTCGGTGCCCGCCGCCAGCGCTCGAACGAAAGCCCTTGCCTGCGGGTTACTTCGGGACGCCGACGCGGCTCGCCGCGCGAGCGCGGTGAACTCGTCTTTCGGATACACGGCCAGGCTGTGGTCTTGGCCTTTCGTGACCATCAACCCTCCCGCCAGATCGTCTCGAAATTTCGCAGGCAACGTCAGCCGCCCTTTGTCGTCCAATCGGGGGGTGTAGGTACCGAGGAACATCTCGGCCACCTCCCTACTGGATTCACCTCGCCGTACGGCCTCTCCTGTAGTGCGCGACCCACATTACCCCACTTTCCCCCACTTTCAATCGAAACCCTGAGTGATCCTGCTCCCCGCCAAGACAATTCCGCAGGTCATCCCAGCTATCACTGAGATTCGCGGTTATCCCGTGTTCGGGCAACCCGCGCGGGTCGGCAACCCCTCGTTCCGACAACGTTCAGCAAACATCGCAGGTGCGACATCGGTCGAGCGGCCGGGCGGGGGAAGTGTGGGGAGCGGTGGGGAAGGTGGGGGAACCGCCCTGGCCTCGCGTTCTGACAGTCACCGCACCCATGGACGCACGAAAGCGGCGCCACACCCGTGCTGGATGTGGCGCCGCCAACGTTGTCGGCTAGGTCTGAGCTATTCCTGCTCGAACCGTCGCCGGAATCGGTCTTCCATTCGCTCGGAGAAGCCGCCGGACTTGCGCTGGCGACCACCACGGGCCGGGTGCCCCGTGGTCGGGCCGCTGCCCGCCGCGGGAGGCTCGGTCGCGTCCGGTCGGGCGGCGCGACGCGAGTTGCCGATCATCAACAGGACACCAGCGCCGAACATGGCGATGAATCCGACGAGACTGATGATCGGGAAACCGCCCGGCTTGAACGGGGCGGCGATGCCGGCGACGAGCAGAAAGAGGCCGACGGCGAACAACGCCGCAGCTTGGAGTCTGCGTCGACTCGACGTGGAGCGAAGACGTCCGCCGCGGACGGACGAGGCGAACTTCGGATCCTCAGCATAGAGAGCGCTCTCGATCTGTTCGAGCATGCGCTGCTCGTGCTCGGAGAGTGGCACGGTACCTCCCCCGGCACTAGGCGTGGCTGGTCGCCTCCGGGTAGGCGACGGGTAGCCGACCTTGGCGGCTATCTGCTCCCCATGATACGAGTTCGATCGGTGGCGTACCACCTACTCGGTCATAACTAAGCGGTCATGTCGCGGCCACGACTCGGCTGCGGGAGGCTCTTAGCCGCGGCTACCAGCGCATCGTCGACGTCGTAGAGGAATGCGCCCACCCGTGAGCAGAACTCGTCAGCTTGTGTGTCGGTGATCGCTCGGTCCAATCCGGCCTCCAGCGCGGCCCGTAATTGCGAGTGCGCCTCGAAGTAGTCGGCCCACATCACGAACTCCGGGCTGGCGCGTCTCAGTAACACCCAGGCGCTACGCGAGCGTGCCCGCGGCGCGCGATCGGCGCCGGTGAGCGCGATCATCGAGCCCGCGCCGCGCAGCGCGGCCAGGTACGCGGTGCGGAACCGTTCCCCCGGTTCGTGCTCCCAGGCGGAATCGGTGAGCAGCGCGTCGGCCTGGCGTAGTAGTCCGCCGGCTCGCCCGTCGTGGCCCGCGTGCGCTCGACCATCGTTGTGACCAGCCATCTGCTGCCCCTTTCGCCCCTCGCACTGATCGAACTAACATTCGAACGTTTGAATTGAGATTGAATATAGGGACACCCACCGACAACTTTCCGCGTCCGCGCGCCATCGACGAGAGCCATGACAGCCGTCAAGCCGAATCACACCCCCGCACCCGTCATCGTCGACCTCAGCGTCGCCGCCCTGCGCGCACGCCTGCACGACGCCCTGTCGGTCTATGTCGCCGCCATGGAATACCCCCGTGGCACCGAGCATCACCGCGCCCCGATGTGGACCGAACACACCACCAGGGCCGGCTGGCGGGCGGTGGCCGCGGTGCTGCCCGACGACGCGGGCGGCGTCGACCTGCGCACCGCGCCGATCCTGGCGATCGCCTACGGGTACAGCGGTGCGCCGCGTCAGTGGTGGCACCAGCAGGTACAGACCGGTATGCGGCGCTGCGGATGGCCCGACACCGCCGCCCGTGACCTGCTCGCCGACTATTTCGAACTCACCGAACTGCACGTCCACCCGGCGGCGCAGGGCCGTGGGATCGGCGCGCGCCTGCTCGAGCGGTTGCTGGCCGACCGCGCCGAGGCCGCGGTGCTGCTGTCGACGCCGGAGGTCCCGGAGGAGGCGAACCGGGCCTGGAAGTTGTACCGGCGGGCCGGATTCACCGATGTGATCCGCAATTTCGTGTTCGCGGGCGATACCCGGCCGTTCGCCATCCTCGGCCGCAGGCTGCCGATGCCGCCCACGCACCCATGACGACGGTGGTGGTCGGATCCGGTCACAACGCGCTGGTCGCGGCTTGTTATCTGGCCCGGGCCGGGCACCGGGTGCAGGTGCTCGAGCGCGACGAGGTGCCCGGTGGCGCGGTATCGACGGTGGCGCGATTCCCCGGCCATCTCGTTGATCGTGGATCTTCGGCGCACATCATGATCCGGCACACCGGGATCATCGAGGAGCTCGAGCTCGAACGGTTCGGGTTGCGTTATCTCGACTGTGATCCCTGGGGCTTCACACCGTCCGACGGTGCGCGCCCGCCGATCGTGTTCCACCGTGATCTCGACGAGACGTGCGCCTCGATCGCGGCCGCCTGCGGTGTCAAGGACGCTGACGCATATCGCCGCTTCGTCGAGGTGTGGGGTGAGCGCAGCGCACGGGTGATGCGGTCGTTCGGCGGGCCGCCGACGCCGGGCAGGCTCGTTCGCTCGTTCTGGGGGCTGGACGCGCGGGCCGGCGGATCGGCGTTGTCGCGGGAGTTCTTGCAGTCCGGTGACGCGCTACTGGACTTCTGGTTCGACGACGAACGACTCAAGGCGTCGCTCGCGTGGTTCGGCGCGCAGTCGGGTCCGCCGATGTCGGAGCCGGGAACGGCGCCGATGGCCGGGTTCGCCGCGCTCATGCACACCGTGCCGCCCGGGCGTGCGGTGGGTGGGAGTGGGGCGCTCAGCGCGGCGTTGATCGCGCGCCTGCGGGCCGACGGTGGCGAGCTGCACACCGGCGACGCCGTCACCTCGCTGCGCCGATCCGGCAGCGGGTGGCAGGTGGCGACCGAATCGGGCCGGACACTGCACGCCGACACGGTGATCGCGGGTTCCCATATCCTGTCGACACTCGACCTGTTGCGCGCGGGCGATTTCGACGCCCAGGTCCTCGACGACTGGCAGCGCCGCATCCGGGTCGGCCCCGGCATCGGCATGGTGGTGCGCCTGGCCACCGACCGGCTACCCGAATACCCCGGCGCCTCCCCCGCCGAATCCGCCCGTGGTCTGCAGTTTCTCGTCTCCGACCGTCGGCAGCTGCGACTGGCTCACGGCGCCGCCACGGCCGGTTCGCTGCCGCCACGCCCAGTGGTGCTGGCGATGAGTTTCAGCGCGCTCGACCCGTCCATCGCGCCCGCGGGCGAACATCAGCTGTCGCTGTGGGCGCAGTGGCATCCCTACGAGCTCGCCGACGGCGGCGACTGGGCAGCACACGCCGAGCACGAAGCGGACCGGATCATCGCCGAGGTCGACCGGTACGCCCCGGGTTTCACCTCGTCGGTGCTCCGGCGATTCGTGCAGACGCCGGTCGATCTCGAGCGGGAGATGGGTCTGCGCGGCGGCAACGTCATGCACGTGGAGATGTCACTCGATCAGATGATGCTGTGGCGGCCGCTGCCCGAGCTGTCGGGCCAGCGCGTCCCCGGCGCTCCCGGCCTGTATCTGACCGGCGCATCCACCCATCCCGGCGGCGGAGTCTCCGGAGCCAGCGGGCGCAGCGCGGCCCGGCTGGTCCTCGGCGACGGGCGCAAGCGCCGGTTCACGCCGCTGCGCAAGCGATGAAGGCCTGCCCGCCACACCGCCGGAGTCAGCGGCACGGCAGCACCGGCCCGACAGTTCGGCGGCATCGATGACCGGCACGATTCTCGACACAGGTCGTCGTACTCGCGCCGCGATCCGCGCCTGGTTACGCGCCGACCCACGCCGCGCGATGCCGGCCGTGACCGCGCTGGCGCTGGTGCTCGCGCAGATCACGTACCCGTTGAGCGCGGGGGTGGCGCGCGACCGGATCACCGTCGCGGTCGTGGTGCTGTCCGCCTCGACCGCCCTGCTGCACGCGGCGACCACTCGTGGATTGCGGTGGGCCGCCGGGTTCTTCGTCGTCGTGTCCGGGCTGGGGCTCACCGCCGAAATCGTCGGCACCGCGACCGGATTCCCGTTCGGCAGCTACGCCTATGCCGTCGATCGGCTCGGGCCCGCGTTCGCCGATGTCCCGTTGGCGGTGCCGTTGGCGTGGACCGGCGGGCTGTACCCGATCTGGATCGTCGCGGGCATGCTCGTGTCTCGCGAGCGCCCCTCGAGCGCCTCGATCACGCGGCGCCCGGGTCGGTCCGGATCCGTGCGTGCGCGGGCACACAGCGCGTCGGACGCTCGACTGCTCAGCGGGTCGAATGCCGGGCGCGTGGGACTGTTCGTCCTCGGCGCGGTCGGCTGGGATCTGTTCCTCGATCCGCAGATGGTGGCCGACGGCCAATGGACCTGGGCGGTCACCGACGCGGGCCTGCCCGGCATCCCCGAGATCCCGTACACCAACTACCTGGGCTGGGCGCTCGTCGCCGTGGTCATGGCGGTGATTCTCACCCTGCTCGATCATTTCCTGCCGCCGCCGCGCGACCCGTCGGTGGCGGTCCCGGTCGCGGTGTTCGGGTGGACCTGGCTCGGCTCGACTCTCGCGCACGCGGTGTTCCTCGGCCTTCCCGCCTCGGCGATCTGGGGATTCCTCGGTCTCGGTGTGCTCGGAATCCCGTTGTTTCTGCGTGCGCGGGCCGCGCGACGCGTGTTCTGAGCGGGCAGGCCCCGCCGCGACACACCCCGATTCGGGGCGAAAATGCCTGATCGGCACGGGTGGGTGGTGAGCGCTGGGCCCGTCGTGTGGGCTCTCGGGCCTGAGCCTGGCACGATGTCAACCGTGCAGCCGAGTCCCGTCGCCGACATGCCCGCTCCTTCGCCGCGTCGTTCCGTGCCCGCGCGGCGCGTCGCGGCCGTTGCCGTCCTGCTGGCATTGCTCGTGCCCGCGCTCGCCGGGTGCCTGCGTGTGCAGGTGTCGATGGGGGTGTCGTCGAACGATCGCGTGTCGGGGCGGATCGTCGCCGCGGTGGTGCCGACGGGGCCTGAAGACAAGGGGCCGCAGCTGAAGGCGCCGGAGCAGCTGGCGGCGAAGGTGCGGGTGGAGAACTACAACCAGGACGGGTACATGGGTACCCAGGTGTTCTTCGACGATCTGTCCTTCGGCGAGGTCGGCCAGCTCGGTGGCCTGTCGGATCAGACCCAGGGCATGTTCACGCTCGAATTCCAGCGCAGCGGCGATCTGGTGAGTCTCACCGGGCGGGTCGACCTGGAATCGGTGCCGCCGCACGGCTCGGACGTGCAGTTCTCCGTGGCGTTCCCGGCCCGCGTCGCCAAGACCAACGGCACCCGGGAGACCACCGACAGTGAGAACACGGTGTCGTGGAAGCTGCCCGCGGGCGAGGTGTCGACCCTGCGTGCCGAGGTGAAGTACGCCGACCCCAACACCCGCTCGTTCGCGGGCTGGGCGGGCATCGTCGGCGGCATCACCCTCGCGGTGGCCGCGCTGATCGCGGGCCTGGCGTTCCGCGACCGCAACCCCGGCCCGCCGAACGCACCGCGTGGCGGTTTCTCCCCCTCGGAGATGTGGCGCGAAATCTCCAGTCGCAGACTGGGCCGCTGACATGAGCGCGGCTGCCCGCTACCTGACCTGGGCGGGCACCGGTCTGGCCGCGCTCGGCGCGGCCACCGCCGCCTACAACCTGGTCACCTTGCGCACCCTGCCGCGCGGGGTCGCGGGCGTGATCGAACCGGTCACGGTGTGCGTCCCCGCCCGCGACGAGTCGCAGCGCCTGCCCGCGCTGATCGCCGACCTTCGCGCACAGGTCGGCGTCCCCCGCCTGAGCGTGCTGATTCTCGACGACGCGTCCACCGACGGCACCTACGAAGCCGCACTCGACGCGATCGCCGACGACGAGCGCTTCACCGTCCTGCGCTCGGCCGCCCACCCCGCCCCCGGCTGGACCGGCAAGGCCGCCGCGTGCGCGCGCCTGGCCGCCCGCACCGACGCGGCCGCCCTGGTCTTCATCGACGCGGACGTCCGCCTGGCCCCCCATGCGATCGCCGCGGCGGTGACCGAATTGCGCAGGCGCGGAGCAGGTCTGGTCTCGGCCTGGCCGAGACAGGACACCGGTTCGACCGCCGAGCGCCTCATCCAGCCCCTGCTGGCCTGGTCGTGGGCCTCGACCCTGCCCGTCGGGCCCGCCAATCACAGCCTGCGCCCGTCCACCGCCGTAGCGTGCGGCCAGTTCCTCGCCGTCGACGCCGCGGCCTACCGCGCCGGCGGCGGCCACGCGGCCGTAGCAGCCAGCGCCACCGAGGACCTGGACCTGGCCCGCGCCATCCGCCGAGCAGGCCATCGCACCGCCCTGGTGACCGCGGGCCCCGCCGCGAGCACCCGAATGTACACCGGCACCACAGAACTCACCGACGGCTACACCCGCTGGCTGTGGTCGGCCTACGGCGGCCGCCGTGACACCGGCGCAGCCATCGGAATCCTCGCCGCCCTCGCCTATTGGATCCCCCCACTGGCCGCGATCTTCGGCCGCACCCGAACCCGCCGAGCAGGCCTACTCGGCTACCTGGCCGCCGTCACAAGCCGTCTGACCGCCCGCACCATCGAAACCCGCCGCCCCCCAACAGCCACCGACCTCACCTCAGCCCTGGCCCACCCCCTCTCGGTAGCCCACTACCTCGTTCTCTGGACCCGCTCCCACCACCGCCACCGCACCGGCCGCCTCCGCTGGAAACAGCGACCTTTGGTGACGCCCGGCGACGCCGTTACCCGCCTGGCATGACCACCGCCTCCGTCGCCACTCCGGCGGTCGACGACTGTTCGATGTCCAGATCCAGATCTGCCCAGGCGATTTCGACCTTGACCAGGTCGATTGCGGTGACAAGGTCCTGACCCCGTAGCCCGATTCGCTCGGTGACGTACCTGCCGTCCGAAGTGAGACGCAGTTGCTCGATGGAGGACACCGGTCCGTCGTCGTCGACCGTGCGGACGATCCAGTACTGGGCGATGCCGAGCCTGACGCCGACCCGCGAGTTTCAGGCGACCTCGGTAATGCCGATGGTGGGAAAGAAGAAGCAAGACCTGCCCGCATTGTCGGTGGTGCCGAAGACGGCGGCCAGGACGGTACCGCGGCCGGTGTCTACGGGGACAGCGCGAACGCCGCCGACAGGGATGGCGGCGAAGAGGAAGTCACGGATGGCGGTTTCGGCGAGGGGACGCAGTTCGGCGGGAACCTCGGGCGGGACCATGGCGCGAACGATGTCGGCGATCGAGCCCATCGAAGCCATGCCGCCGCGACCGGTGCTGATATTGAGCCAGGCCACCTGCATACCGGAGGTTTTCGTCGCAGCGGTGTCGGGGGCGAGGCCGTAGGGCAGGAAGGTGAACAGGGTCTGGCCGGACTTCACGGCCGACAGGTCGATGCCCGGGATCGGGAGGGTGTTCGCCGGCCACGGCCCAGGGACCGCGCCCGCGACGGCAGGCACGAGACCCGCGCCGTCACCGGTGCAGTTCGCGGCGACCGTGGGGTACAGGAACGGCTGGATACCCAGGGATTTCAGCGTCTCGACGACGGTTTGGTAGGCGCCGAGCAGATCACCCGGGCCCGCCGATGGCCGAACAGCCGGCGCATCCCGGGTGACAGCGGGCGTCACCGGTGCGGCCGGTTCGGCGGCGGCCAGCGGCGCGGCCAGCAGTAGCGCGGCGGCGCAGGCCGTCAGCGAGGTCAGTGTGGCGGAACGACGTGCAACGATCACGGCGAAACTCCTCATCGACGCAGAGAAGGCCGACGCTACCGCGTGCGGTGGGTGAATCCGGACAGGTGAAGTCACCGGCCGTTCGGCGCGTCGCAATCTCGCAGCGAACCCGCCGCCGCGGCCCGGTGTCCGCCCCCTTCTCGGCACCGGACCCAACGACGCGTCCGCAGGATCCCTATGCCCGGACGCGTTCGCCCAGACCCCTGCGCCCGCGCCCGCGCGCGAATCACCTACCGCGCCGAACCGGGGCAATTATGCCGGTGCCCACGATCGGTTCCAACCTCTGCGCTCACGTTGATTTCTATCGTTGCGCGCACTAGTGCATATGCCACATGCTGATTCAGCTCGGGCCACGACGGCCGGGCACAACCATCCAGAGCGACCGAGAGACCTGGCTCTACGACGTCGCAGCAACCCGCCCGTTTCGGGGTGTGGGTGCTTCTGCCGGGTTCGATGGAGGAGATTTTCGTGCTGTCCACCTGTCCGGCCTGAGCGCCGCCAGATCGCGAACCCGTTGCTGGCCGGGTGGAGGTCACTGTGCCTCGTTCCACTGTTTTCCGAAGGATTCCCATGACCGCGTCTGCCGTATCCGGCGCCGAGACCGCGCCCGCACCGCCCGGCGACGCTCTCCCCGCCGACAAGGCGCCCATCGACGACCTGCCCCGGATCGCCGGGTCGTGGCACCCGTGGCGCTGGGCCGTCGCGGCGATCGCTCTACTGCTGGTGGCCCAGTTCGCGCACGGCCTGATCACCAATCCGGGTTGGGACTGGGGCACTTTCGCCCAGTACTTCACCGCGAAGTCGGTGCTGGCCGCACTCCGGGTGACCATCGAGCTCACCCTGTGGGGCACCGCCCTCGGTTTCGCGATCGGCACGCTGCTGGCGATCGGGCGGGTGTCGAACAATCCCGTGCTGCGGGTGATCGCCTGGACCTACATCTGGGCTTTCCGTTCGATCCCGCTGATCGTGCAGCTGCTGTTCTGGTTCAACATCGCCTACCTGTATCCCCGCCTGTCCGTGGGCATTCCGTTCGGCCCCGGCTTCTACGAGTTCGATGTCAATGGTGTGATCAGCGGTTTCACCGCGGCGGTGATCGGGCTGGCCCTGCATCAGGCGGCGTATTCGGCCGAACTGATCCGCGCGGGTCTGCTCGCCGTCGACGACGGTCAGCTCGAAGCGGCGGCGGCGCTGGGGATTCCACGCTGGCGCCAGTTCCGCACGATCGTGTTGCCGCAGGCGATGCGCTCGATTCTGCCGAACGCGGCCAATGAGGTGATCAGCCTGTTCAAGGGCACCTCGATCGTGTCGGTGATGGCGATCGCCGAGCTGTTCTACCAGGTACAGGTGATCTTCGGCCGCAACGGCCGGGTGGTGCCGCTGCTGATGGTGGCGACCGTCTGGTACATCGTGCTCACCACGGCGCTGTCGATCCTGCAGTACTACATCGAACGGCACTACGCCAAGGGCGCGCAGCGTGAGCTGCCGCCGACACCGTGGCAGCGGGTCCGCGCCAAGGTCACCGAGATCGCCGCCGGTGCGGCCGCACCCCGAGGAGCAACCCGATGACCGCAGCGGTGCTGGCGCGCGGAATCCGCAAGTCCTACAGCGGCACCGAGGTACTGCGTGGCGTGGATCTGGCCGTACGCGCCGGTGAGGTGGTCGCGCTGATCGGGCCGTCCGGCTCCGGCAAGTCCACACTGCTGCGGGTGCTCAACCATCTGGAAGCACAGGACGCGGGCACCGTACACATCGACGGTGAGCTGATCGGCTACCGCCAACGCGGCAATACCCTGCGTTCGCTGCCCGACCACGCGGTGCGCGCCCAGCGCAGCCGCATCGGCTTCGTGTTCCAGCAGTTCAATCTGTTCCCGCATCTCACGGTGCTCGACAACGTGGTGCTCGCCCCGGTCTCGGCGCAGCACCGTCCGCGCGGCGAGGTGATCGCCGAGGCGACACAGCTTTTGGAACGGGTGGGCCTGGCCGATTTCGTCGACGCCTACCCCCGGCGTCTGTCCGGTGGTCAGCAGCAGCGCGTGGCCATCGCACGGGCCCTGGCCTTGAAACCACGGCTGATCCTGTTCGACGAACCCACCTCCGCACTCGACCCGGAGCTGGTCGGCGAGGTCCTCGCGGTGATCCGCGATCTCGCACACAGCGGCACCGCGCTGGTGATCGTCACCCACGAGATCGGTTTCGCCCGCGAGGTCGCCGACACGGTCGTGTTCCTCGACGAGGGCGTGATCGTCGAGCAGGGCGAGGCCGCCAGCGTTCTCGATCACCCCGAACACCCGCGCACGCAGGCGTTCCTGTCCCGCGTCCGCTGAACATCCCTTCCCACGAACAGGTTTCGACACTGATGAAGCTCTCCACTCTGATCGGCATCGTCGCGGCGGCTACGCTGTTGACGGCAGGCTGCACCGCCGAGCCCGAGGCCGCCGACACCGTGCAGGCCGGTGCGATCACCTACGACCTGTCCCCCGCCCAGGAGGGCAGGGTGCGCGCCGCCAAGGTCGACGCGATCGCCGCCGAGGTGCCCAAGGCCATCCGCGACCGCGGCACGCTGGTGGTGACCGGTCCCGCCGGTTCCGTGCCGCCGCTGCGGTTCTACGCCACCGACGACCGGACGGTCATCGGCTCCGAGGTCGACTTCGCCACCCTGGTGGCCGACATCCTGGGCCTGAAGCTCGACATCCAGGTGGCCGACTGGTCGCAGAACTTCGTGCGGGTGGATTCCGGTGAGGTGGACGCGTTCATCTCGAACGTGACCGTCACCGAGGAGCGCAAGGAGAAGTACGACTTCGCCACCTACCGCACCGACACCGTCGCCCTCGAGGTCCCCAAGGACAGCACGCTGACCTACACCGACCGCAAGAGCCTGGCGGGCAAGCGGATCGGGATCGGCGCGGGCACCAATCAGGAACAGCTGCTGGTGAGCTGGAACGAGAAGAACGTCGCCGAGGGCCTGCCCCCGGTAGACATCGCCTACTACCAGCAGAGCACCGACTACTACCTCGCGCTGGCCTCCAAGCGCATCGACGGCTACATCGGCCCGAACCCCGCGGCCGTCTATCACTCCGCCACCAGCGACGGCAAGATCATCGCCACCTTCTCCGGCGCGGGTGAGCAGCTGCAGGGCGAGATCGCGGCGCTCACCAAGAAGGACAACGGCCTGATCGGCCCGATTCACAAGGCGCTGCAGCACGCGATCGCCGACGGCAGCTACCAGAAGATCCTCGATCGCTGGGGCCTGAATTCGGAGAAGGTCACCGAGTCGCGGATCAACCCGCCCGGTCTGCCGAAGAAGCCCGCCGCATGAAGTTCCTACTGATGACGCTGATCACGCGGGTGCCCGATCCGGTCACCGGCGTGGTCCCGACGACGCGCGATCGCCTGCACGAGGTGGTCGAACAGGCCAGGCGCGCCGAGGAGCTCGGCTACGACGGGTTCGCGGTCGGTGAGCGGCACGAGGATCCGTTCCTGTCGACCGCTCCCCCGGTGGTGTTGAGCCACATCGCGGCCCTCACCTCGCGGATCAGCCTGTTCACCGCGGTCACCACCTTGAGCCTGCTCGATCCGGTGCGCGCGTTCGAGGACTATTCCACCCTCGACAACCTGTCCGAGGGCCGGCTCGAGCTGATCATCGGCAAGGGCAACGGCGCGGCGCAGGCGCAGCTCTATCACGTCACCACCGAGGATCAGTGGGAGCGCAATCGGGAAGGGTACGAGCTGTTCCGGGCGCTGTGGGACAGCGAGGAAGTGACGTGGTCGGGACAGTTCCGACCCTCGCTCGCCGCCGCCAAGGCGTTGCCCCGGCCGCTGCAGCCGCGGGTGCGGATCTGGCACGGGAGTGCGACGAGCCTGGAGTCGGTGGAACTGGCCGCGCGCCACGGTGATCCGGTGTTCTCGGCGAACGTCACCAATCCGATCGAGCCGTACGCCGCGCTGATCCGCCACTATCGCGAGCGGTGGGCGCACTACGGTCACGACCCAGCCGATGCGCTGGTCGGCGCGGGCACCGCGGGCTTCCATGTGGCGCGAACCTCGCAGGAGGCCGTCGCGGTGTTCCGCCCGCTGTTCGAGGCGCGGACCTCGCTGCAGCGCAAGGTCGGCAATCCGGTCGTGTTCGAGACCGTCGAAGACTTCGTCACCCGCTCGTCGGCGCTGGTCGGCAGCCCGGAGCAGGTGATCGACAAGGTCGGCCGCTATCACGAACAGTTCGGGCACGAGGTGATCCACCTGTCCGCCGAACGTGACGGCCGCACCGAATCCGAGTACCTGGGCAGTCTCGAACTGTTCCAGGCCGAGGTGGCGCCCGAGCTGCGCCGCCGCATTCCGAGTCGTCCCCTGGCCGCTGGCCGCCAATTCTCTGGAGTTGTCTCGTGATCCGTCCTCGTCATCGCATCGCCGCCGCCGTCGGCGCACTGGCCGCCGTCACCACGGTGGTCGCCTGTGGCAGCGACACCGCAGGCTCCGGTGCTCAAGCCGGTCCGCCGCAGCCGGGCGGCACGTTGCGCTACGGGCTGTCCGGCGCTCCGACCTGCTCGGATCCGGCGCAGTCGGGCACCAACCAGACCATCTATGTGGCCCGCCAGATCGTCGACTCGCTGACCGATCAGGACCCGAAGACCGGCGCGATCACGCCGTGGCTGGCCAAGAGCTGGGAGGTCAGTCCCGACGCCAAGGTGTTCACCTTCAAGTTGGCCGATGGGGTCACTTTCAGCGACGGCACCGCGCTCACCGCCGATTCGGTGCGCGATACCTTCGACGCGATCGTGAAGCTCGGTGCCGCGAAGGCGCAGTTGGGAGCGAGCTACCTCACCAGCTATGTCGGCACGACGGCGGTCGACAAGCTCACCGCCCGCGTGGAGTTCAGCCAGCCGAACGCCCAGTTCCTGCAGGCGTCCTCGACTCCGCAGCTCGGCATCCTGGCCACCTCCACCAATGCCAAACCGGCCGAGGCCAGGTGCGCCGGTGACAACATCGGCAGTGGCCCGTTCACCTACGCCGCGTACAAGCAGGACACCTCGGTGACCCTGGCCAAACGCGCCGGCTACAACTGGGGCTCCGCTGTTTTCGGCCACCAGGGCGAGGCGTACCTGGATCGGATCGAGTTCACCGTGGTACCCGAGTCGGGTGTGCGCACCGGCAGCCTGGCCTCCGGTCAGCTGGACGCGGTCAGCGACGCACTGCCCCAGGACGCACCGCAGATCGAGGCCACCGGCGGGCGGATCCTGTCGACATCCAACCCCGGTACTCCGTTCGGCTTGCAGCTCAACGTGACTCGCGGCCCGCTGCGTGATCCGGCGGTCCGGCAGGCACTGCTTCCTGCGATCGACCGCAAGCAGCTCGTCGAGACCGTGCTCGGTCCGCAGTTCAAACCGGCGACCTCGAGCCTGGCATCAGCGACTCCGGCGTACCTGGATCAGTCAGCACGGCTCGCCTACGATCCGGCCAAGGCCAAGTCGATCCTGGATCAGGCGGGCTGGACGCTCGGTGCGGACGGTGTGCGGGCCAAGAACGGCGACCGACTCAGCTTCGCGGTGACGTTCAGCCAGGTATTCGCGGGCAACCAGGCGATTCTGGAGCTGGTGCAGCAGCAACTGCGCCAGATCGGGGTGGAGCTGAAGCTCGATCTCGTCTCCACCCCGGAGGCCATCGCGAGGCAGAACACGAAAGACGTCGACGCCGGTTACGGCAACTCCACCCGCGCCGACGGCGATATCCTGCGCACGTCGTTCGGGCTCGCCGGGCGCAATATCAACGCACGCGGCCCGATCCCCGAGCTCGACACAACTCTCGACCGGCAGCTCGCCACGAACGATCCGGCCGCCAGGGCGGAACTGCTCGCGACAGCGCAGCGGCAGGTGCTCGACAACGGGCTCTACGTCCCGACGATCGAGCTGTCCCAGGCGATCGGAGCGGCCGCGCACACCCAGGATCTGAAATTCGAAGCCTCAGCGCGACTGCAGTTCTTCGACACCTGGGTTAGCGGGCACTGAGATGAGCGAGGTGGTCGGGAGTCCGCGGCGCGACAACGCGGGTAGCGAGATCCGGCGCGCGGACGGCCGGGCGGACTTCGCACGCTACGTGGGTTCTCGTTTGCTACAGGCGATCTGGGTGTTGTGGGCGGCATTCACGATCTCCTTCGTGGTGCTGTATCTGCTGCCCGCGGATCCGGTCTCGATGGCGGCCGACAGCGCGGGCACCGGTGCGCCGGTGGACCAGGCGGCGATCGCCGAGTTGCAGGCTCGCTACGGGCTGGACAAGCCGCTGTGGGACCAGTACGTGACCGCACTCGGCAATGCCGTCACCGGTGATCTGGGGCGCTCCATCAACACCGGTCAGCCGGTGACCGAAGCCCTCGGCGACGTTCTACCGGCCACGCTCGGACTGGCTTCTCTCGCACTGCTTTTCGCGATCGTCGGCGGGACGATCCTCGCGTTCGCCGCCACCTACACACGGCGGCCGGGGCTTCGCAATACCTTGAGTGCGCTACCGCCGCTGGGTGTTTCGGTGCCGACGTTCTGGACCGGTCTGCTCCTGTTGCAGCTGTTCTCCTTCCGGCTGCACTGGTTCCCCGCCTTCGGCGGGACCGGGCTGCGCGGGACGCTACTGCCCGCGCTGACGCTGGCGCTACCGATCGGGGCGGTGCTGGCCCAGGTTCTCGCTGCCGGGCTGGAACAGACCTGGCGTCAGCCGTTCACCGATGTGGCGCTGGCCAAGGGCGCGTCGCGCTGGTGGGTGCAGCGTCGTCATATCGCCCGGTTGGCCAGCGTGCCCGCGTTCACCATCGCGGGGGTGCTGGTCGGCACGATGCTGGCCGGGTCGGTGGTGGTGGAGTCGGTGTTCGCCCGCGCGGGCGTCGGCCGGCTCACCCAGACCTCCGTGCTCAACCAGGACATCCCCGTGGTCCAGGGCGTGGTGCTGATCTCGGCGCTGATCTTCGTCGGCGTGAATCTGGCGGTCGACCTGCTCTATCCGCTGCTCGATCCGCGCATCACCGGGACACGTCGCGCTCGTGGCGTGCCGGTCGCGGGCACCCCCGCCGACGCCGTGTCCGTCGCTGGGAAATCCGGCGAATCGGATGGCTCGAACACCGACACCGAACGGAGTGAACGTGGTTGACATCCTCGTGCGCCGACCGGCGCCGACCGCACGGCCCGAATCGGTGGCCGATCACGGCGTCGCGCGCGTGCACCGAGTGGCCCGAACTGCCCGATGGGCCCGCGCACACCTGGGCCTGGTGGTGTCGGGCGTGGTGCTGGCCGTCGCGGTCGGCTGGGCGGTGGCGCCCTCGGTGTTCGCCTCCGGCGATCCGCTGATCGGCGTGCCCGCGGACAAGTTCCAGGCCCCCAGCGCGGCGCACTGGTTCGGCACCGACAATCTCGGACGCGACCTGTACACGCGGATGGTGCACGGTGCGGGGCTCTCGCTCACCGCCACGCTCACCGCGGTCGGGATCGCGTTGGTGGTCGGGTCGGTACTCGGGCTGCTGTCGGGCGCCGCGGGCGGCATCGTCGACACCGCGATCATGCGGGTCGTCGATGTGCTGCTGTCCATCCCGTCGCTGCTGCTCGCGTTGGCCCTGGTCACCGCGCTCGGCTTCGGCACCCGCAATGTGGCTGTCGCCGTGGGCGTCTCGCTGATCGCGAACTTCGCCAGGGTGATGCGCTCGGAGGTGCTGCGGGTGCGGCACGCGCCGTATGTCGAGGCCGCGCACGCGTCCGGCGTGCGCTGGTACGCGGTGCTCGTTCGGCACGTGCTGCCCAATGCGTTCCAGCCGGTGCTGGCCTTGGCCGCAGTCGAGTTCGGCATGGCCGTGCTGGCCGTGTCCTCGCTGAGCTTCCTCGGCTACGGCACCAAACCGCCCACCCCCGAATGGGGTTCGCTGATCTCGGAGGGCCGCAACTTCCTCGCCTCCGCCTGGTGGCTGACGACGCTGCCGGGCCTGGTCATCATCGCCGTGGTGTTGTCGGCTCAGCGTGTGGGTCGATTCGCGGGAAGGACCGAAACCCGATGAGCGACAAGACGAACGGAACGAACCCGACGCGGAGTTCGGCCACGCCGGACCAGCCGTTGCTACAGGTGGAAGATCTGCACATCGAATATCGGACCGGCGCGGGGTCGGTGTCCGCGCTGCGCGGCGTGTCGATCGAGGTGGCGCGCGGAGAGGTCGTCGCCCTCGTCGGCGAGTCGGGGTCGGGCAAATCGACATTGGCGCACGCGGTGATCGGGCTGCTCGGGGATTCGGCGGGAATCGTGGCGGGCAAGGTCGAGTTCGCCGGTGAGCGGATCGACCCGGACGACGAGAAGGCCCTGCGGCGGCTGCGCGGGGCACGGGTGGGATTCGTGCCGCAGGATCCGGGTCTGTCGCTCAATCCGGTGTTGCGGGTGGGCGATCAGGTGGCCGAGGCGCTGCTGGTGCATCGGCTGGCCGACCGGCGCGGGGCGGCGCTCCAGGCCCTCGACCTGCTGGAAGAGGTCGGGCTGGATCGCCCGCAGTTGCGGGCGCGGCAGTATCCGCACGAGCTGTCCGGCGGGCAGCGTCAACGCGTGCTGATCGCGATCGCGCTGGCGTGCGGGCCGGAACTGATCATCGCGGACGAGCCGACGAGCGCCCTCGACGCGACGGTGGCGCGGCAGGTGCTGGATCGGCTGGCCGAGCGGATCGCGGCCCGCGGGACGGCCGTCCTGCTGATCACCCACGACCTGGCCGTTGCCGCGGAACGGGCCGATCGACTGGTGGTGCTCGAGCAGGGCAAGGTCGTCGAATCCGGCACTACCGCACAGGTTCTGCACCACCCGGCACAGCCGTACACGCAGCGCCTGCTCGCCGCGTCCCCCGCGCTGTCGCCCACCGAATTCCGGCCCCTGCGACCCCGAGCGGAAAAACCGTTGCTGTCGGTTCACGCCCTGCACAAGCGCTTCCACGCGGGAGCGGGCTCCATCACCGCCGTCGACGATGTGCAGTTCAGTCTCGATCGCGGGGAAACGCTCGCGCTGGTCGGCGAATCCGGTTCGGGCAAGTCGACGACGGCGCGCATCGCTCTGCGACTCACCGACGCCGACAGCGGGACGGTCACCTTCGACGGCCACGACCTCACCAGCGCCCGCCGAAACCGCCTGCGCACGCTGCGCCGACGGTTCCAGGTGGTGTACCAGAACCCGTACTCCTCGCTGGATCCGCGCTGGGAGGTCGCCGACATCATCGCCGAACCCCTGCGCGCCTATGGGATCGGCGACCGGACGAAACGAGTCGCCGAGCTGCTCGAACAGGTCGCGCTACCGGCGGATTTCACGAAACGCAGGCCCGCGGAACTGTCGGGCGGGCAACGACAGCGCGTGGCGATCGCCCGCGCGCTGGCCCTGCACCCCGACCTGCTGGTGCTCGACGAACCGGTCTCCGCGCTCGACGCCTCGGTGCAGGCGCAGATCCTCGACCTGCTCGACACCCTCCAGCGCGAACTCGCCCTCGGCTACCTGTTCATCTCCCACGACCTGGCCGTGGTGCGCCGGATCAGCGACCGGGTCGCGGTGATGCGCCACGGTCGCGTCGTCGAAACCGGGCCCACCGCAACCCTGTTCACCGATCCGCGACACCCGTACACGAGGGAGCTGCTCGCGGCGATTCCCGCGCCGGGCACCCGGATCGATCCCCTCGACGGAAAGGACCTCACCCGATGAGCCAGCCCAGACTGTTCCTCGGCATCGAAACGGTAGGCACCGGAACGCATCCCGCGTCCTGGCGGCCCACCGATTCCGGCGCCGAAGACCTGTTCACCGCCGGCTACTGGACCGCCGTGATCTCCTCGGCCGAGCAGCTCGGGTTCGACGCCGTCTTCCTGCCCGACGCGTTCGGCATCCAGTCCGGTGGCGCGGCCGTGACCCGCGGCAGGCTCGACGCCGTCGCGATCGCCGCCCGCACCGCCCCGCTGACCAGCCGAATCGGCTTGATCCCGCAGGTACCGGTCACCCACACCGAACCGTTCCACGCGTCCAAGGCCGTGACCGCGCTCGACTTCGCGAGCCTGGGCCGCGCGGGGTGGGAGGTGACCGTGTCCACCACCGAGGTCGAGGCGAAGGCCTTCGGGCGCAAGCAGGTGCAAGATCCGAAGTTGCTGTGGCACGAGGCCGACGAGGCGATCGAGGTGGTGACCCGGTTGTGGGACAGCTGGGAGGACTGCGCCGAGATCCGCGACGTACCCACCGGCCGGTTCATCGACCGTGACCGCCTGCACTACATCGACTTCGCCGGCGACAACTTCTCGGTCAAGGGCCCGTCGATCACCCCGCGCTCGCCGCAGGGCCAACCCGTCATCACGGTCCGCGCCGACACCCCCGAGTCGACCGAGGTCGCCGTCCGCCGAGCCGACATCATCCGCGTCAGCGCCCCCGATCTCGCGACCGCCGCGGCGCATCGCGCGGCCTTGCGCGCGGCGATCGCCGCGCAGGGCCGCGATCCCGGCACCGTGCAGATCCTGCTGGATCTGCCTGTGCACCTGGCAGATTCGGCAGACACCGCACTCGCCGAGGTGCGCGAGCTCGATCGCTGGGCGGCGGACCACCCGCCGCTCGGATTCCACCACGTCGGTACCGCCGCCGCGCTCGACGATCTCCTCACGGAGATCACCCGCGCCGACGCCGTCGACGGCGTGGTCCTGCGACCGCTGGCCCTGCACGCCTCGCTGGCCGAGCTCACCACCCATCGATCCACGCTCGCGCCGACCACCACCACCGCGACCCTGCGTGAGCGCCTCGGTCTCCCCCGTCCACTCAGCCGATACGCCACGACAGGAGCAGCGCGGTGACCTCGAAACCACGCAAGCAAGTCCACCTCGCCGCGCACTTCCCCGGCGTCAACAACACCACCGTCTGGGCCGATCCGGCCTCGAAATCGCAGGTCGATTTCGTGTCCTTCGAGCATCTGGCGCGCACCGCCGAACGCGGCCTGTTCGACTTCTTCTTCCTGGCCGAGGGATTGCGGCTGCGCGAGCATCGCGGGCAGATCCACGACCTGGATGTGGTCGGCAGGCCGGATACCTTCACCGTGCTCAACGCGGTGGCGGCGGTGACCGAGCGGCTCGGGCTGGCGGGCACCATCAACAGCACCTACAACGAACCCTTCGAGGTCGCCAAGCAGTTCGCCTCGCTCGATCACCTCTCCGGCGGCCGGGCCGCGTGGAATGTGGTCACCTCCTCGGACGCGTTCACCGGCGAGAACTTCCGGCGCGGTGGTTACCTCGAACACGGTGAGCGGTATCGGCGGGCCGAACAGGTGGTCGCCGCGACCAGGGCACTGTGGGACAGCTGGCCCACCGACTCGCTGGTGATCGATCGCGAGCGGGGGATCTTCGCCCGCGACATTCCCGACACCGCGTTCCGCAGTTCACAGTTCGACTTCGCGGCACCGTTCGTCGTCCCGCCGAGCCCGCAGGGGCATCCGGTGCTGTTGCAGGCGGGCGATTCCGACGAGGGCCGCGAGTTCGGCGCGAAGACCGCCGACGCGATCTTCACCGGGCACGGCACCCTGGAGGCGGGCCAGAAGTTCTACGCCGACGTCAAGGGCCGACTGGCGAAATACGGTCGCGCACACGGCGATCTGCTGGTGCTGCCCGCGGCCACGTTCGTCCTCGGCGACACCACCGACGAGGCACACGAACGGGCCCGCGACATCCGCTACCAGCAGGTGAGCCCGCAGACCGCGATCGCCTTCCTCGAACAGGTCTGGGGCCGTGACCTTTCCGGATACGACCCCGACGGCCCGCTGCCCGATGTCGAGCCCGACGCCGCCGCGGAGATCACCCGCGGCCGGGTCCGGCACACGAAAGATCCACTGGCCGTGGCGAAGGCGTGGCGTGAACAGGCCGAGGCGGGCGACCTCAGCATCCGCGAACTCATCATCGAGGTCACCGCCCGCCAGCAGTTCATCGGCACACCCGCCCAGGTCGCCGAGCAGATCGACCAGTACGTGCAGTCCGACGCGTCCGACGGTTTCATCCTCGTCCCGCACCTGACACCCGGCGGGCTCGACGAATTCGTCGACACCGTGGTCCCCGAACTGCAGGAACGCGGCAGCTTCCGCACTGAATACACCGGCACTACCTTGCGCGACCATCTCGGTCTGCGTCACCCCCACCACCACACCGTCGCCGAAGGAGCACGCGCGTCATGACGATCACCGTCGAGAACCCGACCCCCACCACGACATTCGCCGACGACTGGGCGCGCTGGCATCACGCCCGCGAAGACGGCCTGCGCGATCCCCTCGGCTGGCTCAGCCTGGCGGGGTTGCACTGGCTCACCGACAGCCCGGCCCGCCTGGACGGCGTCCCCGGCACCTGGTGGGTCACCGACGACAAGGTGTTCATCACCGCGCAGCCCGCCGACCGGCTCGATGTCGACGGCGAGCGGATCGGCGGCGTGCAGATCGTGACGCCCGTGGAGGGCGCCCCGGGGGTGAGCGTGCTCAACGAGGAGAGGGTCCTCGAGGTGATCCGGCGCTCCGGACAGTACGCGGTGCGGGTGCACGATCCGGCCACGCCGACACTGACCGCGTTCACCGGGGTCGCGGCCTACCCGGCCGACCCGCGCTGGGTGGTGACCGGGCGTTTCACCGCGTTCGGCCAAGCACGCACCGTCACCACCGGCGCCGTGGTCGACGGGCTCGAGCACCACCACAGCGCCGCGGGAATCATCGAGTTCCGCATCGGCGACAGCCACGAGGCGCTGCTCGCCTTCGGCACCCCCGACGACCTGAAGGTGCTGTTCACCGACGCCACCAGCGGCGTCACCACCTACCCGGCCGCCCGCTCGCTCGCCCTCGGCGCGGTCGAGGCCGACGGCACCGTCACCCTCGACTTCAACCGGGCGGTGAACCTGCCGTGCGCGTTCACCGACTTCGCCACCTGCCCTGTCGCCCCCCGTGAGAACCGGCTGCGCGTGGCGATCGAAGCGGGAGAACAGGATCCGAAGCTATGAGTGTGCCGCTGTCGATTCTCGATCTGTCACCGATCAGCGAAGGGTCCAGTGCCGCACAGGCACTGCGCAATACCGTCGACCTCGCCCGGCAGGCCGAGCAGTGGGGGTATCGCCGATACTGGCTGGCCGAACACCATTTCGTGTCGGTGGCGAGTTCGTCGTCGCTGACGCTGCTCGGGTTGGTCGCCGCGGCGACCTCGCGTATCCGGGTGGGGACCGGCGCGGTGCAGGTGGGCCATCACACCTCCGCCTCGATCGTGGAGGCCTTCGGCACTGTCGACGCGCTGTACCCGGGACGACTCGATCTGGGTCTGGGCCGGTCGGGGCATCGGCGCAGCCAGTTCGGCGCCGCGGCCACGACCACCAAGGGCGGGCACCCGATAGTGGACACGGTCACCGGCCGGACCGAGGTGCGTGACGGTGTGGTGGTGCCGCCACCGTTCGATCCACGCCGGGTCACCGACCGCACGAAGTTCCTGGCCTCGGCCGAGGCGCTGCAGCAGCCCGGCGCGGAGTCGTTGGACTTCGCCGACCAGGTGGCCGAGGTGCAGGCGCTCCTCGACGGCCGCTACTTCACCCCGGGCGGTGTCGAGTTGCACGCCGTTCCCGGCGAGGGCATCGACACCGAGCTGTGGCTGTTCGGCAGTTCGGCGGGCGAAAGCGCCGAGCTGGCGGGCAAGTCGGGATTGCCGTTCGCGGCCGCCTACCACGTCGCACCGGGGTCCGCGCTGGACGCGGTCGAGGCGTATCGGGCGGCGTTCCGGCCGTCGGCGCAGCTGGCCGAACCGCACGTGATCGTCTCGGCGGACGTGGTCACCGCGGCCGACGACGACACCGCCCGCCACCTCGCGAGCACGTACGGACATTGGGTGCACAGCATCCGCAGCGGCGGCGCGGCCGAATACCCCGATCCCGCAACAGCGTCCCCGCTCACCCCGGATCAACTCCGCCTCGTCGACGACCGCCTGGCTTCGCAGATCGTCGGCTCGCCCACCACCGTGGTCGAGCGGCTCGAGGCCCTCCAAAGGGTTACCGGCGCAGACGAATTGCTCATCACCACCATCACCCACGACCACGCCGACCGGCTCGAATCACACCGCCTGCTGGCCGACGCGTGGGGATTGCGAGCCGCCCGCGCGGCTTGACCGGCCTACCTCCCTCGGGCGCCCCGCAACGTCGACTCGACTACGGGGCGCCCTTCGGCTGTCCGGGGTCCATCGCCGTGCGCAACCGCTCGAGCAACCGCTCGAACTGCGCGAGCTGGGCAGGCTCGTATTCGGCGAGGATCGCGTCCTGCTCGGCGTTGATCGGGTGGAAGAACTCGTCGGCCAGCTGTCGAGCGTTCGCGCTGCACCGCAACGTCACGACCCGGCGATCGGTGTGCTCGCGGCTGCGGGTGATGTATCCCGCCTGCTCCAGCCGGTTGAGCAGGGTGGTCATCGCCCCCGAGGTCAGGGTGATCCGTTTGCTCAGCAGCGCGGGAGACAGCGGTTCTTCGGCGTGTTCGGCGGCCGCGATCTCCATCAGCGCGAAGGCGTCGGTGGAGTGCACGCCGAGCGTTTCCGCGAATCGGCGGCCCAGTTCGGTGAAGCTCGCGCCGTAGTCGATGAGCCCCGCGGCGAGCCGCTGCCGCCGCATCGCGACATCGCCGGATGTCTGCTCCACCATCTCGTCCTCTCGTCGATCACCGATTGACAACTTACCGGCCCACCATTTACCTTCATAGTAAAGTAACTTTATGACGGAGGTATAGTGCGGACAGAAACCGAGACTCCACCGCTGCGCTTGTGGCTGGGGCTGATCGCCGTCTCACTCGGCGTCGCGTTGATCGTGGTCGACCTGACGATCGTGAACGTGATCCTCGCGCCGATCGTCGAGGACTTGGCGATCACCTCGATTCAGGCGCAATGGATCCAGGAGTCGTACGCGATCGTTTTCGCCGCGCTCCTCCTGGTCGCCGGTCGACTCAGCGATCTCTACGGCGCACGCAGGCTGTTCCTGATCGGGTTGGTCGTCTTCGGCGCCACCAGCCTGCTCGCCGCGCTCGCACCGAGTGGCGGCCTGCTCATCGCGGCCCGCTTCCTGCAGGGCATCGGCGGGGCGATGATCCTGCCGACCTCGCTGGCCCTGGTGAACGCGGCATTCACCGGAAAGGCTCGCGGACAGGCCTTCGCGATCTGGGGATCCACGATCGGCGCGGCCGCGGCGCTCGGCCCGCTGCTCGGCGGCTGGCTCGCCGGCTTCTCCTGGCGGTGGGCTTTCGGCATCAACATCCCCGCGGTCGCGCTGATCATGGTGGCCGTGCTGGCCTACCTCCCCGCCGCACCGAAGAACGCCGGTCGCGTCGATTGGCTCGGGGCGGCCCAGTCCGCACTCGGCCTCGGCCTGCTCGCCTTCGCCATGATCGAGGGTCGGCATTATGGCTGGCTGTTCGTGACCGAGCCGCTGAGCATCGACGGGTTCGCTTGGCGCAGCGGGCCTTCACCGGTTCTCGTCGCGTTCACAGGCGCCACACTCGCCCTCGGGCTCTTCTGGCGCAGGCAGGCGCGACTCGGACGCACCGACGGGGAACCGCTGGTCGACGTGCGGCTGTTCTCGATCGATTCGTTCCGCAGGGGCAATGTGGTGACACTGATCGTCGGCGTCGGCGAGTTCGGCATCATCGCGGTCCTGCCGCTGTGGATGCAATTCGCCCTCGATTACACCGCGCTGCAAGCCGGACTCGCCCTCATGCCGCTCGCGATCGGCAGTTTCGTCGCCAGCGGCGCGAGTTTCTCGTTGACGGCCTCGGTCTCGGCCTTGGGCCAGGTCAGGATCGGCTTGCTGCTGGAAGCGGCCGGACTGGCGCTGCTCGGATTGTTCGCCGCGGCGGACAGCAGCTGGTGGTCGATCGCGCTCGCACTGTTCGTCTACGGCATCGGCGTCGGCTTCGCGACCGCCCAGGTCACCAATATCGTGCTCGCCGACGTGCCGAGCGAGAGCGCGGGACAGGGCTCGGGAATACAAAGCGCGGCACGCGAACTCGGCTCAGCACTGGGCATCGCCGTCCTCACCACCATCTACTTCAGCACCGTCGGCACCGGCCTGCGCGACCGCCTGACCGACGCGGGCCTGCCCGAACCCGAAGTGCGGCAACTGGAGTCGACCGTCACCGACAGCGCCGGTTCGGTGATCGGAGCGTTCGCCGAAAACCCGAACACGCTGCCCATCGCGGAAGCGGCGCGCGCGGCCATGGCCGCGGGCATCGAGGTGGCGAGCTACCTGTGCGCCGGCCTGCTCGTGCTCGCCTTGGCCACTACGGCATTCGTCGAACCCGAACGACACGAGTAGCACCGGTCCACCGGGGGCTCGGACTCGTTCCGCGGCCCCCACGCTGCCCGGTCGTCAAGCCCGCATCAATCACATTCCCTCTTTCTATACGTAGGCGTATATCAGCGGTACTCTCGACATATACGCTGCCGTACACATGGAGGTCCCCGCTATGCGACTACCCGAATCGGCCCACACCGACCAGCCCTGGCGCATCCACGAGATCGCCCCCGACTTCGACGTCGAGGACATCTGGCAGTTCCGCACCCCCGGCGCGGGCCCCGACGACTTCCCCGCCCTACTCGCCGCCCTCCAGGCCGAACGCGCCTCCGAGTCCACCGGCATCAGCGGCCTGCTGTTCAAGATCCGCTGGAAGCTGGGCGAACTGTTCGGCTGGGACCGCGAAGAGGCAGGCACCGGCACCCGCGTCCCGTCTCTGCGCGAGCGTCTGCCCGCCGACCTGCGCGACACCGACATCCCCGCCGAAGACGGCCCACTCACCGCCCTCTACGTCCTCGACAACGAATACGCCGCCGAAATCGCCAACGGCACGATGCACGGCATCATGCACCTGGGCTGGGTCCCCGACACCACCGGCTACCACCTACAAATGGCGGTCCTGGTGAAGCCCAACGGTCGATTCGGCCGCCTCTACATGGCCCTGATCAAGCCCTTCCGCTACAGCATCGTCTACCCGGCGATGACCCGCAGCTGGGAACGCACCTGGAACGACCTCGCCGTGACGCGGTAAGCGCTGTTCCTACGCGCTGAGCGGGGCGGCGGATACTCCGTAGCCGAGGTTGGTGAGGACTTCGCTGGTGGCCTTGGCGAAGTTCAAGGTGATGAAGTGGAGGCAGGGGGCGCCTTCTTCGGTGAGGCGCTGGGCCATTTCGGTGGCGATCTGGATGCCTTCGGCGCGGACGGCGGCACGGTCTTCCTCCGGGCCGGTACCTGCCGCCCGGGTGAGGCGGGCTACCACGTCGGCGGGGACGGGGCGGCCGCTGAGTTCTTCGGCGCGGGCGACCGTGCGCAGGGAGGTGATGGGCATCAGCTCGGGGATGATCGGCTTGGCGCCCTCGATGGGGTCCATGGCGATCACGCGATCACGCAGACGCAGATAGTGCTCGACGTCGAAGAACATCTGGGTGATCGAATACTCCGCTCCCGCACGGAGTTTTGCCGCCAGGTGGTGGGTGTCGTGGTCGAGGTCGGGCGAGCGGTGGTGGCCCTGGGGGAACGAGGCGACGCCGACGTGGAAGTCGCCGAGATCGCGCACGATGCGGACCAGTTCCTCCGCGTATTCGACACCGCCGGGGTGCTTGGCCCATTCACCTAGCGGGTCACCGGGCGGGTCACCACGCAGAACCAGGACATTGCAGATGCCGGAGTCGGCGTAGGACCCGATCAGGGAGCGCAGTTCGGCGATGCTGTGCCCGACCGCGGTGAGGTGGGCGACCGGGAGCAGGGTGGTTTCCTGCGCGAGCGCACCGGTGATGCGCACGGTGCGGTCGCGGGTGGAACCGCCCGCGCCGTAGGTCATCGACACGAAGGCGGGATGCATGCGTTCGAACTCGCGGACCGCGCGCCACAACCGAGCCTCGCCCGCTTCGTCTCGCGGAGGGTTGAACTCCACGGAGAACGGCACGCCGTTGCCCGAATGGGTGCGCAGACTCTGCACCACCGAGGGGGTGTTCGAGACGATCGACGGCCGCTGGGCGGGTCGATCTGGGGTCGAACTTCCCCGTCCATTGTCGAAATCCACCGGCTCAGTCTAGTGGGAGGCGATGGCGCCCCGGCACCGACTGGGAAACCGGGCGCCGAACACCCAGCAACGCGTCAAGGCCGATGAACGTGCCCGCGGACGGTAGCACCGCGGAAACCCGGATGTGGGCTGCGTCGCAGCGGCCCTGTGCGCCGAGAGCGCGCCCGGTCCGCCCGCGTATCGTTCGGGACAACGCTGGTGACCGCACCACCGAGTGCCCAACCGGTCCCGCTGTTCGCCCACTTCGCCCCTGGAGGCCGCCCTGTCCGCCGGAATCGGTACCCCGCTATCCCGGTCCGCCGCCGACGCTCTGACCTCGGTCGACCTCGTCGCGCTGACCCCGGGCACGCCGGCCTTCGTCGCCGCTGTCGAACAGGTGCTGACCAGCTTCTTCGCCACCCGGCGTGAGATCGTCGAGCCGCTGGGGCCCGTCTTCCTCGACGCCGTCGAGGCGCTCGGACAGTTCGTGGTTCGGGGCGGCAAGCGGACGCGACCGGGATTCGCGTGGACCGGCTGGCTGGGCGCCGGTGGCGATCCCGCCGGGCCGGATGCCGCCGCGGTACTCACCGCCTGTTCGGCACTGGAATTGGTGCAGGCGTGCGCGCTCGTGCACGACGACATCATCGACTCCTCGCGCACTCGGCGCGGGTTCCCGACCGTGCACATCGAGTTCGAGGATCGGCACGCGGCGGCGGGCTGGCCCGGCGACGGCGCCGCCTACGGCTCGGCGGTCGCGATTCTGATCGGCGATCTCGCGCTGGCCTGGGCGGACGATCTGGTGCACGAGGCCGGTTTGAGCCCACGGGCGCTGGCCCGGTTCGCACCGGTGTGGGCGCGGATGCGGACCGAGGTGCTCGGTGGGCAACTCCTCGACATCAACGGCGAGGCGGGCGGCGACGAGTCGGTCGAGGCCGCATTGCGGATCAACCGGTACAAAACCGCCGCGTACACGATCGAACGGCCGTTGCATCTGGGCGCGGCGCTGGCGGGTGCCGACGAGGCGCTGGTGGACGCGCTGCGGATCTACGGAACCGACGTGGGGATCGCGTTCCAGCTGCGTGACGACCTGCTCGGCGTGTTCGGCGACCCGGCGGTGACCGGAAAGCCGTCGGGCGACGACCTGCGGGAGGGCAAGCGGACCGTGTTGATCGCGGAGGCGCTGCGCCGGGCCGATCCGGCCGCCGCCGCCCTGATCCGGACCGGCCTCGGCACGGACCTCGACGACGCCGCCGTCGACCGGCTGCGCACAGTGCTCACCGACCTGGGTGCGGTCGACGAGGTGGAGCGCCGGATCACCGAGCTCACCGACACCGGGCTCGCCGCGATCGCGACCAGTTCCGCGACGCCGGAGGCCAAGCAGTTGCTCCACGCCATGGCACTGGCTGCCACTCGCCGCGCGGCCTGATAGGAAAAGTGTTGTGGGACAAGCGAATCATGTCGTCGTAGTCGGGGCCGGGCTGGCAGGTCTGGCGGCCGCGCTGCACCTGCGGGGCGCGGGTCGCGAGGTGACGGTGCTGGAACGGGCCGATCATCCGGGCGGCCGGGTGGGCCGATACCGGTTCGACGACTACGAGATCGACAGCGGCGCAACGGTACTCACCTTGCCGGAAGTGATCGACGACGCGCTTGCCGCCGTCGGGCACACCAGGCAGAGCGTCGGCCTGCGCATCCACCGCCTCGCTCCCGCCTATCACGCACGCTTCGCCGACGGCAGCGACATCCGCGTCTTCGACGACGCCGACCAGATGGCCGCCGAGGTCGAAAGTGCTTGCGGGCCCGCTGAAGCGCGCAACTACCGCCGACTGCGCGACTGGCTCGGCCGCGTCTACGACGCCGAGTTCGACGAGTTCATGAACGCCGATTTCGATTCGCCGCTCGACATGGTGCGCACACCGCGCTCCAGGGCCGCGCTCACCGCACTCGCCAAGCTCGGCGGCTTCGGAAAACTCGGGCCGCGCGTACGGTCCTTTCTGGGCGACGAACGGCTGACCAGGCTGTTCACCTTCCAGGCGCTGTACGCGGGCATGTCGCCGGATGACGCGCTCGCCGTCTACGGCGCGATCCCGAACATGGACACCTGCCTGGGTGTCTACTTCCCCGAAGGCGGAATGCGCGCGATCACGGCGGCGCTCGCCGAGGCGTTCACGGCCGCGGGTGGTCAGCTCGTACTGAATGCCGAGGTCGACGGCATCGACTATCGCCCCGGACGGACACCGAACGGACAGGGACAGAAGGGCGCGGCCCGTGGGCGACGTGCCGAAGCGGTGCGCACCGCCGACGGGCGCGCCTACCCCTGCGACGCGGTGGTCCTCACCGCCGACATCGCGTCACTGCCGACATTCGGCCTGCGCCACCGTCGCGGCCTGCGCGCCTCACCGTCGGCCGTCGTCGCCCACGGCACCATCGCGGCCGAGATCGCCGCGCGCTGGCCCGTGCAGGCCCATCACACCATCGAGTTCGGCGCCGCCTGGGCACAGACCTTCGCCGAGATCGCCGCGCGCAAGGGTCGCGGCCGGCTCATGAGCGATCCGTCGCTGCTGCTCACCCGGCCCGCGCTCACCGACGCCGACCAGTTCGTCGACCGGGCCACCGGGCGCTTCGAACCGCTGTCGGTGCTCGCGCCGTGCCCCAACCTGACCGCCGCCCCGCTCGACTGGGACCGGCTCGCCCCCGCCTACCTGCGCGAGCTGCTCGCGGAACTGGAGCGGCGCGGCTACACCGGCATCGCCGAACATTTCCGCGTCGACCACCTCGACACGCCCGCCACCTGGGCCGCCCAGGGCATGATCGCGGGCACACCGTTCTCCCTCGCCCACGTATTCCGGCAAACCGGGCCCTTCCGGCCACGCAATCTGCCAAGGGGCGTGGACAACGTCGTTCTCGCAGGTTGCGGCACCACTCCGGGGGTGGGTGTGCCCACCACACTGCTGTCCGGCAAGCTGGCGGCGGCACGAATCACCGGCAGCCGGGCACACGCCGGTACCGACCACCGGGTTAGTGTTCCAACTTGAAGCCGTAAACTGACGGCCGACTTATCAGCTCGCGGTTGCGACCGCCGACCATCCGGGGGGACCGACCGAACATGCCGCCCTCCGAGACGACCGTAGGCACCATGGACAACACGCGCACCCTCGAGCGCCAGCGTCACCTACCCGCCGGGAGCGACCCGGGCGTCCGGACCTGGCTGCGCACCGCAGGCGAGTTCGCCAGGAGCCCCGAGGGCCACGCTGCTCTGATGGGTTTCTTCGGCGCCATGATGATCACCTTCGGTGGCTTCGGCGCGGGGGCTGTTCGCAAGCGCGATCCGCTACTCGAAGCGCTGCACCTGTCGTGGCTGCGATTCGGCCACGGATACGTGCTGTCGACGATCGTGATCTGGATCGGCGTGCTGCTGATGATCACGGCGTGGGTCCGGCTGGGTCGCACCACCATCGGCAAGGGCGAATCGACGGTCACGCTCAACGAGTTGCGGGCGATCGTCGGAATCTGGATCACGCCCCTGCTGTTCGCGGCGCCGATGTTCAGCCGTGACTCCTACTCCTACCTCGCCCAGGGTGCCCTGTTGCGTGACGGTTTCGACCCCTATCAGGTGGGTCCCGTCGCCAATCCCGGCGTGCTGCTGGACAACGTGAGCCCGGTCTGGACCACCACCACCGCACCGTACGGCCCCGTCTTCTTGTTGATGGGCCGTGCGATCACCTCGCTCACCGGCGAGAACGTCATCGCCGGGACCATCGCGCTGCGCGTCGTCATGCTGCCCGGACTGGCGCTGATGATGTGGGCGGTGCCGTATCTGACCAAGCATCTGGGCGGAAAGCCGACGGTCGCGCTGTGGCTGGCCGTGCTCAACCCGCTGGTGCTGGTGCACCTGATCGGTGGCGTGCACAACGAGATGCTGATGGTCGGGCTGATGTGCGCGGGCGTCGCGCTCGTGCTCGAACGCCATCATGTGGCCGGCATCGTGGTGGTCGCCATCGGCGTGGCGATCAAGGCGACGGCAGGCGTGGCGCTGCCGTTCCTGGTGTGGATCTGGATTCTGCACGAGAAGGAACGGCGAGCCGCCGAGCGGCGAGCCGCGGTGGATTCCGACGCCGCACTCGCCGAGGAACAGAAACACCCCGACGCTGCCAGACCGTCCGCGGACATGCCGCACCCGCTGTTCGTCTTCGCCAAGATCGCCGGTATCGGCGTCGGCGTGTTCGCGCTGGTGTTCGGCGCGGCGTCGGTGATCGCGGGAGTCGGCTTCGGCTGGGTCACCGCGTTGCAGGGCTCGAACAAGATCATCAATTGGCTGTCGCTGCCGACGATTCTCGCGCACATGGTCACCTGGGTGACCCCGCTCGATTTCAACTCCGTACTGGACGTGACCCGCCTGCTGTGCCAGATCGCCATGGTCGCGCTGCTCGTCGCGACCTGGTGGCGGTTCCGGCACAGTGAGCGCGAGGCCGTGATGGGCATCATCATCGCGTTCGTCGCGATCGTGCTGCTCTCCCCCGCCGCGCTGCCCTGGTACTACTCGTGGCCGCTCGCGCTGGCCGCCGGGTTCGCGATGTCGACCCGCACGTTGATGTGGCTGGTCGGGATCTGCACGTGGCTGATGCTGGTGTTCCAGCCCGACGGGTCGATCGGCCTCTACAACTTCTGGCATGTCGCGCTGGCGACCTTCGCCGCCGTGGTCGCGGCGGTGTCGCTGCGCACCGTCGATCCGCTGCATCTGCGTTCGGCCGGTTCGAAGGCCGTTGCCACGGAATCGGCGCCGCCAGTTCGAGCATGAGCCCTCGCGCGCAGAGGCTTCGACGCGACACCGTGAACGTTTCCGGAGATGCCCGACCGCTGACCAGCGAGCTGGATGCGGCCTACGCGAGTTGCCGGCGGATCGCCGCCGAGCACGGGCGCACCTACTACCTGGCCACCACACTGCTCTCACCGGAACGTCGGCGAGCGGTACACGCGCTGTACGCCTTCGCCCGGATGGTCGACGACATCGTCGATCATGCCGACAACCCCGCGCGCGTCCTCGACCCCCGCGACGGCGCCCGGCACAGCCTGGCCCCGACCCACCTCGTCGCCGGCGGACGCGCCCCTGCGCGGCTCACCACCACCCAGCGGCACGTGCCGAGTGAACCCGCGCAGGTCGTCGACGTCTCCCCCGCCCAGCACCTCGACCTCGTCGAGAAACACCTGCGACTGGCCCTCGAACACGGCGACATCGACAGCACCGACCCGCGCCGCCGCCAGATCATCACCGCGGCCGCGGACACCATCAGCCGCTACGACATCGCGCACACCCACCTCTGGACATTCCTCGACGCCATGCGCATGGACGTCCCCGGTACGGCCGCCCACCGCACCCGCTACGCCACGATGAGCGAGCTCCGCGAGTACATGCGCGGGTCCGCCGCCGCCATCGGCCTGCAGCTACTGCCGGTCCTGGGCACCGTCGTCCCCGTCGCCGAGGCCGAACCGGCCGCCGCTGCCCTCGGCGAGGCCTTCCAGCTCACCAATTTCCTGCGCGATGTCGCCGAAGACCTCGACCGCGACCGCGTCTACCTGCCCACCGGCGAGCTGACGGCGTTCGGCGTAGACGAAGCCCACCTGCGCGACTGCCGTCATCGGGGCCACACCGACGCACCACTGCGGCGTGCGCTGGCCCACCTGATCGCCGTCAACCGCGACATCTACCGGCAAGCCGTCCCCGGCATCGCCCTGCTCGCCCCCCGCGTACGCCCGGCGATCACCACCGCCGCCATCCTCTACGCCGAAATCCTCGACCGCATCGAAGCAGCCGACTATCAGGTCTTCACCACCCGGGCAACGGTCCCCCGCCGTCGCCGGATCCTGGTCGCCGCCAAGGGTTTCACCGGCGGCTAGTTACCGCGGTTCGCTCGCGACGGCCGCTGCCCGCGGCCGCGCACGATCCTGCGGTGTGACGATCAGAAGGGTTCAGCGTGCGCGCGGCGAACTACCTCGCGGGCCAATTGCCCGTGCAGAGCGTCCACCGGGCGCCCGGGCAGGGAAGGGTCGTCGGTGTAGAGCCAGCCGAGGATGTCCTCGTCGGTGTACTTGGCGTCGCGCATGACGGTGATCACGCCGGGAAGCATGCGGACGATCTCGTCCTCGGAATCGAAGAAGCGGGACGGAATGCCCGCGACGCCGCCGCGGCGGATCGCGAGGATCTGGTGGTCACGCAGCAATTGGTGCACCGAGGTGACCGGGACGCCGAGTATATCGGCCGCCTCGGGAAGCGAGACGATGGTTTCGGTGTCGGGCAGCACGTCGTCGCTGCAGGGGAAGGCACTCACTCCCACAACGGTAGTACGTGTCAGCGCGCACGCATCGTCTGGCATGCCCACACCACCCGGTTACCATCGTGGTGGCCGCACACGGCGGCCGGTTGAATGCCGGAGGACATCACTTGATCGGCCAGATGCTGGAAGGGCGCTATCGCATCGATGCGCCGATCGCTCGCGGCGGGATGTCGATGGTCTTCCGCGGGACCGACACCCGGCTCGATCGCCCCGTCGCGATCAAGGTGATGGACCCGAAGTTCGCCGCTGACCCGCAGTTCCTCAGCCGTTTCGAGTTCGAGGCGCGGGCGGTGGCCAAGCTCAAGCATCCGTCGCTGGTCGCCGTGTACGACCAGGGCGTCGATGGCGAATACCCGTTCCTGATCATGGAACTGGTCGAGGGCGGCACGCTGCGCGAGCTGCTGCGCGAACGCGGGCCGATGCCGCCGCACGCCGTGCGCGCCGTGGCCGAGCCGGTGCTGCGCGCGATCGGCACCGCCCACGACGCAGGCCTGGTGCACCGCGACGTGAAGCCGGAGAACGTGCTGATCTCCGACGCGGGCGAGGTGAAGATCGCCGACTTCGGCCTGGTCCGCGCCGTGGCCGCGGCCAACACCACCTCTGCGAGCGTGATCCTCGGCACCGCCGCCTACCTCTCCCCCGAGCAGGTCACCACCGGTACCGCCGATGCCCGCAGCGATGTGTACTCCTTCGGCGTCCTGATCTTCGAACTGCTCACCGGGCGGGTGCCGTTCACCGGCGACAACTCGCTGTCGGTGGCGTATCAGCGGGTCGAGAACGATGTGCCCGCCCCGAGCAACTTCATCGGTGGCGTACCGCCCGAATTCGACGCGTTGGTCGCCAAGGCCACCTCCCGCGACCCCGCGCAGCGCTTCGCCGACGCCAACGAGATGGCGGCGAAACTGCAGACGATCGCGATGGAACTGAATCTGCCGCCCTACCGGGTGCCCGCACCGCGCGATTCGGCCGAACATCTCAGCGAGAGCTATCAGACCGGCGCCGCGCATCATCCCGGCGAGCGCCCGGCGACCCCGCCGCCGATGGCCGCGCACCATTCCCCCGCGCCCGAACCGCACCACACCCGGGTGGTCACCGCACCGCGCCCGCGCCCGGAGGAGTACGCCCCCGCACCGGCGGCGAGCGCGTTCGGCGGTGGCGACGATCATTCGCGCCGAACAGGTTTGGTGTGGGTGGGCATCGTCACCGCGCTGACCCTGCTGGTCGGTATCGGCGGCTGGTGGCTCGGCGTCGGTCGCTACACCGCGGTGCCGCCGATCGCGGGCATGGACTCCCAGCGGGCCGTCGCGGTCCTGCAGGAAGCCGGTTTCGAGACGGAGTTGCGGCAGAAGGCCTCCGACACGGTGCCGGTGGGCGGGGTCGTCGGCTCCGAGCCGTCGGCCGGGTCGCGGGTGACCAAGAGTTCCACGGTCGCGGTGCTGATCTCCAACGGAAAGCCGCGGGTGCCCGATATCAAGCCCGGTGACCAGCTCGCCGCCACCAACCAGGCGATCCGCGATGCCGGTTTGCAGCCGATCGACAGCGGCGAGGCGGCCAGTACCGCGCCGAAGGGTTCGCTGGCCAAGGTGGAGCCGGCGCCCGGCACGATCCTGCCGATGGGCGCGCAGGTGAAGGTGTACCGCAGCAAGGGTTCCCAGCCTGTCAACGTGCCCGACGTCCGGGGCAAGACCGCCGAGGAGGCTGCCGCCGCGCTGACCACCGCGGGCCTGGTCGTTCGCGACACGCGCGTGCAGTTCGACAAGAGCGTCGAAGGCGACAAGGCGATCGCGACCGAGCCCGCCGTCGGCACCACCCTGCAATCGGGCGACACCGTGACGCTGATCGTGTCGAACGCGGTGAAGGTCCCCAATGTGATGGGTCAAAGCGTCGGCAACGCCCGCTCCAAACTGCAACAGCTCGGCCTGCGGGTAGAGGTCAAATCCCTCACCGACTCGGACAGTTCCCTGGTCATCGGCCAGGTTCCCGGCTTCAACTCGAATGTGGAGGCGGGCAGCGTCGTAACGCTCACCGCCCTGCCTTGAAGGGGCAAGGATCCCGAGAAGGACAAAGAAAAACCCGGGCGCGGTCCCCGCTGACCGCCCCGGGCTCGTCGACTTCGCACGGCCCGGCCTAGAGGAGGGTCCGCCGCGCAGCGGCGGTTCGCGGCCGTCCCGTCGATCAGGTGCCGTTGCGTCCCGACGACGAAGGCGCCGAGGACCGGCACCGGGTTGTCGAGGACATCTTCGTTGTGCGCCCATTTCAGCACCGCCTCACGCAC
>NZ_JBSFTG010000017.1:0-130627 GCF_053590715.1 Nocardia sp. NPDC003183 | reverse complement strand
GACCCGACCGAACACCTCGACGCACTCCGCGATACCACCATCTACATGTCGGTCGGCAGCGGCACACCAGGCCCCGCCGACGTCGACTTCGACCCGAGCTTCTCCTACCCCATCGACCTGTTCGGCGCGATCAGCCTCGAAGAAGGCGCACTCAACTGCACCCGCACCGTCGAAAAGACCATGCGCACCGCCGGCCTCACACCGACCGTGCGCTACACCCTGTTCGGCACCCACGCATGGCCCTACTGGCAAGACGCACTCCACAGTTCCTGGCCAACCCTGCGCACCGGCATAGGCCTGTAACCACCTGGGGCCACCCGACCGAGCCGACAAGCGCTGCCGGGCTGGACCGGGTGGTGAGCCGGAAGTCGTTGTCACGGACGGGGTGTTGAGCATCCGCTTCGTTGGCAGTCGGTCCGAACTGCGTCTGCCTGATCTGCGTCTGGATGGTCTCGAGAAACGAATCTCGGACTGAACTTCGCGGCGGTCGGCCTCGGTGTGGAGGTCGGCCGCTGCGTCTTTGTCCGGCAGCTGGATCCAGTGCACGCAGCGGATCAGTATGAACTGTCACGGATTGCGTGAGTGAGTTCATAGAGCGTGTGCCGCATTCGCAAGTAGGTTCACGAATATGGACAACGACGGACCCAGCCGGACAGCGCTCATCACCGCCTACGCCCGCGCCTATCACCAGATCGTTGACCGACCACTGATCTTCACCGATCCTCTGGCGGCACGTCTGCTCGGCGTCACCGCCGAGGAACTGGCCGAATTGGGCACGCCCACAACCGATCACCTCGGTGACGGGGCCAGCGATCGGTCCCGTCGGCTGTTCTTCGCCGCACGCGCGCGCTTCGCCGAGGACGTCGTGGCCGCGGCCGTCGCCGCGGGTGTGCGGCAGGTCGTTGTCCTCGGCGCAGGCCTGGACACGTTCGCCTATCGCAATCCGTTTCCGGACTTGCGTGTCTTCGAGGTCGACCACCCCGCCACCCAAGCGTGGAAACGCGAACGTCTGACCGCCGCCGGAATCGACCGCCCTGAGACATTGGCCTTTGTGCCGGTCGATTTCGAAACGCAAACGCTGGCAGCAGGATTGGCATCCACCGGATTCACCCGGACGGAACCGGCCGTCTTCGTGTGGCTCGGCGTCGTCTTCTATCTGACTCCCGACGCCGCCCACACCACTCTCGAATACATCGCCGGTCAGAGCCAGCCGGTCGAGGTGGTCTTCGACTACCTACAGCCCGCGAACACCGACGAAGACAGTGCGCACCAGCAGGCACGTGCTGATCGACTGGCCGACGTCGGCGAACCCGTGTACAGCTACTTCACGCCCGACGATATCGCCGCCCAGCTGCGAGCCCTCGGCTTCACCAGCCTCGAAGACCACTCCGCCCCCGACCTGGTCACTCACTACCTCGACGGATCCGCAAGTTTCGGAAGCGAACCGCCCCACGCCCTGCGCGCCATCCGCATGCTGCGCGCGAGCCGCTCAGGCTCGCCCGCCGGGAACTGGTAGCCGCACCGCTGGTCATTCTCCTGACGGCACCGCGCGATCCACCCGGCGCATGGTGGCGTCGTAGGCGGCTCCGGCCATGTCCGGACGGTCCGGGTCGGGCAACCAGGTGCCGGTGATCGTGGCACCGTCGGAGCTGATGGTGCCGGTGTAGGTCATACCCAGACCGGCATGGACGAGGGTGTCTCCTCGACGGCTCCACCGGTAGCTCAGCGGAGCAGCGGAACCGGAATAGACATGCGCGGCGAAGTCCGAGGTGGTTTCGTCCGCCCAGATCAATTCGAGGCTGTGGATCTGCGTGTCACCGATCAGCATGGTGCCGTCGAGCTGCAGGAGCCCGCCATCGAGGATGCGGGTCGCGGTAAGAACCCCGGCGATGTCGTCGTGGTCCGACGTGTGGGTGCGCCCGGTCAGTTCCCAGGAGCCGAGCAGAACATCGAGATCGTTGATCGTCATGTGGTTCCTCGCTCGAGTAGTTTGTCCGGCCCTCACCAGGCCATCTCCTACCTAGGTCGAACGGGAGCCGTGCAAATCGACACTCTTACCCGCCACAAGAGGATCCGACCGAGTCCCGTCGCGGTGTGCGCGGCAGCGCCTGGATGACGCTGCCGGCCGAGATGGGACGCTGGGGCAGGGCGCAGCGATCGCGGCCTGTAAGCGACCCGCTGAGACCGCCCCGTCCGAAACAGTCAGATTCATTCCCCGCATCCTCACCTGACCGCATCGCAGCCACCGGAGTTGCTAGTGGGGCGATGCGGCCGACCGGCGTGGGCTCGAGGTCGATGGAGATCGGCGAGGCTAGGGCAGCGCCGCGCAGTTCACCGGAGCGGGCACGCCGGCGAGGCGATCGACCATCCAGGGCTGCGAACTCGTCAGCGACGGGAAGAAGCCCAGATCATGGGTGCCCAGGAAGCCCGACGTCGCGGGCACCGTGTCGTCCGCATCCAGCAGTACCGCCGCGCCGCCGCCACACCATCGCGCGACCAGATCGCGCGCGGCGGGGTACGCGGCCTTGTCGTCGTGCCTGGCCGAGTAGACGCGCACCGGCGCCGCGGGAGCGGACCCGCCGAGGCGCTGCTCGTCGAATGCCTTCTTCAACTCGGGGGAACCGTCGATCACGGCTGTGAGCGGCCGTCCGCTGGTCGTCCACCGCGCCGTGTCCTGGGGCTGGACGAAAGTCTCGGAGAGACCGCCCCCGCACGTGCCGGCGGAGTCGTGCAGGATCGCCCTACCGGTGTCGTTGAGCTCGGCGTCGAGTACCGGGCGTGTGTCGGGGTAGTCGGCGGCGATTCCGTTGAGCACCCACGCGATGGCAGGCGCGACGCCGGGGTTGCCGTCGCTGCGCGCGATGAAATCCTGCGGGCCCACCACCGGCCCGCCCACGTGCACCCCGCGCACGTTGAGTTCGGGTGCGTACTCGGCCTGCAGTTCGCCGGCGGCAGCGGAGGCCATTCCGCCCTGGGAGTAGCCGTAGATGATGACCGGTGAATCCGGGCCGAGCCCCGAACCGGGCAGCCGCAGCGTGGCGCGCGCGGAATCCAGCACCGCGTGCGCCTGCGTCCTGCGGTTGAGGAAGTCGTGCACTCCCGGTACCCCGAAGTCGTGATAATCGGTCATCACCACCGGCATCCCGCTCGCCAGGATTTGATAGATCGCGATGATGTCGTATTCGAACACCACGTCGGCAGGCGGCTGGTACCGGATCACCTGCCCCAGCATCGCCGACGGCGAGCAGTCGGCACTTTGCCCCTGTGCGCCGCCCGCGTAGGCCACCAGTGGTCGCGGGCCCGGGCCGGTCCAGGGCTGAGTCGGCTCCAGATAGGTGCCGACCACCGTCTTCGGCGCGCCGTGGGTGTCGTTGCTGGTGTAGACGAGGCGGGTGGATCGTGCCGGTATCGGCCCGCCCGGGCCGGGAATCGTGACCGCCGTCGCCGAACCATCGGCACGGACGATGTCACCCCCCGCCACCTTCAACTGCGGCGGCTGGGCCCCTACCGTCGGTGTGGCCACGACCCCGGCGGCAACGACCACCAGGGTTCCCGTGAGTGCTGCAATCCACGCGCGTTTTCCGCTCTTCATACCGATCCTTCGTGCGAGGTGATCCGTCCAGGGCAGCTATCGAACCGAACAGCACAATCGCCACGGATGGAGCACAACACCGCTTGTCAGCGGATCGTGAGCAGAAGAGCGTGATGTTCGACCCGACAGATCTAAATCGAAACTGCGGGCATCTCCGTCGAGCACAGAACACGGCACGGACATCACGGTGCCGGGGCCACAGCTTATGCCATGAGGCCGACACCGGTGCACAGACTCCTGCTTCGGCGTGACAACTTCGTGATCAGGCGGCTTCCGCGCGTTCCCGGTCCGGTGTGAACCCCTGCGGAACAACCGTTTCGCACACTGCGCTGCCAGCCACCTCAATTCAAGGTTCTGTCCGCTGTCGGTCGGCGGCCAGCAGTTTCGGGTCTCCTGTCTGCCGCGACCGGTAGACTTTTCTGCTGCGGCGTACCTCAACCGCCTAGCGGTCCGAGTTGATTCGCCCTGCTGAGCTGGGCGGATCGTGGCGGTCAGCGGACCCGGTGAGTAGCCCTGCAATTGCCGACAGCTCCAACTCGCCTCGGCGGAGGGCCGAGACGAGTTCTTGCCGCGCCAGGAGGCCTCACAGCCGACCAGCGACCGCCCGGCCTGCGGCACGCCCGGAGAAGATGCATCCGCCCAGGAAAGTGCCCTCCAATGCGCGATACCCGTGCACTCCCCCACCGCCGAACCCCGCGACCTCACCAGCGGCGTACAGGCCCTCGACCACCGCTGCGCCCGGCCCCAGCACTCGCGACGAGAGGTCTGTCTCCAAGCCGCCCAGCGTCTTTCGGGTGAGCAGATGCAACCGGACGGCGATCAGCGGGCCTGCCTTGGGATCGAGCAGCTTGTGTGGTGCGGCCACTCGCGTGATTCTGTCGGGCAGGTAGGCACGCGCGGCACGGATCGCCGCGATCTGCAGGTCCTTGTTGAACGCGTTGCCGAACTCGCGATCCCGCGAGGTCACCTCACGCTTCACACTCGCCACATCGAGCACGTTGTCGCCTGCCAGCTCATTCATCCGACGCACCAGGTCGTCCAGGGTGTCCTCGACCACGAAATCGGCACCCCGGCGCTTGAACGCCTCGACCGGACCCGGCGCCCCCTTCTTCACCCGTTCCAGCAACAACCTGATGTTGCGGCCGGTCAGGTCAGGGTTCTGTTCCTGGCCGGACAGCGCGAACTCCTTCTCGATGATCTTCTGGTCCAGGACCAGCCAGGTGTAGTCGAATCCGGTCCGGTTGATGTACTGCATCGTGCCGAGCGTGTCGAAGCCGGGGAACAGCGGTGGAGGGAGCCGCTTTCCGGTCGCGTCCAGCCACAGCGATGACGGTCCCGGACCGATGCGGATGCCATGGTCGGGCCACACCGGGTCGTAGTTGATGATGCCCTCGGTGTAGTGCCACATCCGGTCCCGGTTGATCACGCTCGCGCCCGCGGACTCCGAGATCGCCAGCATTCGCCCATCCACGTGGGCGGGAACGCCGGCCAGCATGTGCTCGGGCACGCGGCCCATCCGCGTGGGCCAATTCTGCCGGATCAGCTCGCGGTTGTGCCCGATACCACCGGAGGTGACGATCACGGCCTGCGCGCTGAACTCGAACTCGCCCACCGCTTTCCGCGACGACTCGACGCCGCGCGCCGCGTCCGAGGGCTCGAGGACGGTGCCACGCACACCGCTGACCGTGCCGCCGGTGACGACGAGTTCGTCGACCTGGTGTCGAAACCGGTATTCCACCAACCCCTGGTCGACGCCGGCCCGGACCCGAGACTCGATGATCTCGACGATCCGTGGCCCGGTTCCCCAGGTGATGTGGAAACGGGGCACCGAGTTGCCCGGCCCGTACGCGCCGTAGCCACCTCGTTCCGCCCAGGCTACGACCGGAAACGCCTTCCAGCCGCGCTCGGCCAACCAACCGCGCATTTCACCGGCGGCGAATTCGACAAAGGCTTGCGCCCATGCGCGTGGCCATTTGTCCTCGCGCTCGCGGTCGAATCCGGCATTGCCTATCCAGTCCTGGATCGCGAGGTCGTATGAGTCTTTGATGCCGACCCTGCGCTGCTCCGGACTGTTCACCAGGAACAGTCCGCCGAATGACCAGAATGCTTGGCCGCCCACATTGTTGATGTTCTCCTGCTCGACGACGAGCACCCGTTTGCCGGCGTCGACCAACTCAGCCGTGGCGACCAATCCGGCGAGTCCGGCTCCGACGACGATGACGTCAGCAGATTCGGTCATCTATTTACGGTAGCTCCGCCTCCCGAACCAAGGGAAGAGGTCCACCCCACGCACCGCCAGAACCCGGCGATATCGCCGTCGGTAGCCGCGGAACAGCGGTTGTGCACAATGTCGAGGTATAGGCTCGGAGCCGGGATAGACACACAGAGGGTGCATATTCTCGGGAGAGGACATCGGTATGCCGGAAGGCACCATCGACATCGACCGCGCGGTAATGCGGTTCGCCACCTTGCTACAGATCCCGACGGTCACCACCCAGGACGAGAAGGACACCGACTGGGCCCCATTCGTGACATTCCGCGAGACACTCGACACCCTGTACCCACTGATTGCCACAAAATTGCGCAAGCAGATCTTCGCCGACCACACGCTGGTCTACCACTGGGACACCGGGTCCACCGCGGACCCGATCGTGCTCATGGCGCACCAAGACGTCGTCTCCCCCGGCGATCCGGACGGTTGGACGCACCCGCCGTTCGCGGGCACCGTCGCGAACGGCGCGATCTGGGGCCGCGGCGCCATCGACGACAAAGGCCCGCTTGTCTGCATCTGCGAAGCCGTCGAAGACCTTCTCGCCCAGGCGTTCACACCCGATCGCGACGTCTATCTGCTGTTCGGGCACAACGAGGAAGTCGCCGGCGACGGCGTCCCCACCGTGGTGGAGTACTTCCGCCGACAGCACATCGTGCCCGGCCTGGTCATCGACGAGGGCGGCGGCGTGGCGGGGGACCTGTTCCCGATCAAGGAGAAGATCGCCGCGGTCGGCACTGCCGAAAAAGGCATGCTCGACCTTCAACTGTCTGCGGTAGACCCCGGCGGCCACGCCTCCATGCCCGGTAAGCATCCGGCGACCACCCGCATCGCACGTGCCCTGGTAAAGCTGGACAACTTCACCTTTCCGCCCCAGCTCACGCCGCCGATCAGGGAGATGCTCGCCATCATCGGCGCACACTCCGGTGGCCCACTCGGCGCGGTGCTCGCACGAGCCGACAGGCTGCAGTGGCTGACCACCACCTTCATGACCCGTTCCGGTGCGCTGATGAACGCGATGATCCGCACCACCGCGGTGCCCACGGTGCTCGAAGGCAGCAAGGGCACCAATGTCATGGCCGAATCAGCGCGCGCGGTACTGAATATCCGCATCCTCACCGGGGAAACCGTCGCCGGAACCGTCGAACGCATCCGCAAGCTGATCAACGACCCCGAAGTCCGCCTCGATATTCTCAATTCCTCCGAACCGACCCCGATCTCTCCCACCGAAGGTCCCGCGTTCGAACGGGTCGAACTGGCTGTAGCCGAAACATTTCCCGGCACGGTGACATCACCGTTTCTCGTTGTCGGCGCCAGCGACGCGCGCCACCTCGCCAAGATCAGCGACTATGTCTACCGCTTCTACCCTTTCGAGCTCGACGCCGAAGCACGAGGCCTCATCCACGCCACCGACGAGCGTCTCACCGTCGACGCGCTCGAACAGGGGATCCGCTTCTACGAGGCTGTCCTGCGCCGGAGCCACTGATTCATACCGATCCGACCGCGGCTACGGCATGTCGAACCACCACTCACGGGCGTTGTCGAGCGCGACGCATCCCTTCGAGCCGATCGAGCAATGCCTCGAGAGATTCTTCGAATTCATCGGCCGAACGGTTGGTTGCCAGGTGGCTCTGCAGGCGATAGACGTGGGGGTAGTCGGCCAGCTCCGATGATTCGTGCTGTCCGGGCTCGGCGGTGGTGATCGGGCTCAGCTCGACCCCCCTGGTTGCTACCTCGAGGAGGAGGTGGCCGAGCAGGAACGTCGCGAAAGACCGATAGATTTGAACTGCCTGACGATCGTCGAAGCCATAGTGGAGCATGGTTTCGAGGAAGGATTCCATCCACTTCAGACTGCGCAGCGGCGGGCACAGCCAGGGCGCCTGCGGTGGGCTAGAGGCCATCAACGGGAAGACCTCGGGGTGCTCGATCGCGACGCGGCGCACGCCGTGCGCGAGGCGCTGCAGATATCCCTGCCAGCTGCCGCCCTCTTCGTCGGGCTCCATCAGGTTCTGCTCGTAGAGCTGGTCGACGAGGTGATCGACCACACCGGCCAGCAGGTCGTCACGCCCGGAAACATAGCGGTACAGGGCCATGGCTTCGACGCCCAGCCACGAGCCCAGACGGCGCATCGTGAGATGCCCCAGGCCTTCCTGGTCGATCAGCGCAATCGCTGATTCCAGGATCAGGACCCGGTCCAGGCGCGGGGCGCGTCGAGCGTCCCCGTCCCGTGAACCGTTGTCGCGCAGCTCGGCGCCCGAGTCGATCGTGTCCTCGCTCAGGGCAGAGCTCCTGTCAAAATCTTCCGGCTCCGGTACTCCACCACGCCGCCATAACCCCAGGGTACCGGGATGTTCCGGCCGATTTCAACGCACCCCGCCCTGCAGATTTCGACACAGTGGTTTACAAGGTAAACGGATATATGTTTATCTTGTAAACGTCAGCCGTGGAGCTGCCGCGCCCCGGGTTGCGCTCGCGTCACACGGGGAAACGTTGGGCCGATCGAAAGGACAGTCGTGTCTGAGAACGACAGTGGCGTAGAGGCCGGAGTCAAGGGCGTCGTCGAGGGTGTGAAGGGCAAAGCCAAGGAAGTCGCGGGTGCCGTCGTGGGCGACGACTCCTTGCTGCGCGAAGGCCGTGCACAGCAGGACAAGGCCGAGTCACAGCGCGAGGTCGCGGAGAAGGAAGCCGAAGCCGAGAAGGCACGGCTGGAGGTATCGGCCAACGAAGCACGTCAGCGCGCCGCCGAGCAGGACTGACAGCTCGCGTATTCGGGCCCGGCCGGTGGACCGGCCGGGCCCGTCGGCTCAGCGATATGGGCGGGCCGTGATGACACGGGCCGTTCGGTTCGGAAATAGGGAGTGACGTGATGGAAAAGCCTGCGATGCTGCGGATGGACAGTGCCGCGCGAACGACACCGGGCTACTCCGACCGGCAATGGGCGGTGCGTGAGGCGGTGCTGAAATGGGCGCACAACGAAGATGTCCTCGACAACCCGGTGCCGGTCCTCGGCGCCTTCGTCGTCGGGGCGTCGGTCTGTTGGCCGGGAGAATCGCTGACCGAGGACGAGGTAGTTCGCGCGTCGCTGTGGTTGACGAGGATGGGGCTGTTCAACTCCATCGATCGCGACCCGGCATTCGGTCACCGCGCAACCATCTACCGCCCTCGGATCACCGCCGAAGGAATCCGCGTCGCGCGCGGCCCCGATGGAGTTCGCGGCGTTTCCTGGCCAGGCGTCATCATTCGCCCGCCCGATCGACCGATGCCGCCGCCGCGCGATCTCACTCCTCCCCCGCAGCCCACCGGGTAGACGTCAGCTGCCGCGCGCATCAGTTCGCCACGTGCTGACAGGATTTTGACCTGCGACCACCTGTCGAACCGGATTCAGTTCCGTCAGGGCAGAATGCCCCTGCTCGACAGCCGGGCCACGACATAGTCTGGACTGATGGCACGGCTGCCGGAATTCAGGAGCGAGCTGGTTCTGGGTCCGTTGCTGCGTCACGTCGGCGAAGGCGACGCCACCGTCTGGGTCGAGACCTCCGCACCATGCACCGTCGAGGTCCTCGGCCATTACGAGAACACCTGGACCATCGCCGGACATCACTACGCTCTCGTCCTGATCACGGGACTGGCGGCCGGTTCCGTCACGCGGTACGAGGTCAGTCTCAACGGCAAGCGCGTCTGGCCGCTGCCCGACGCCCCGTACCCGTCCGTCATTCGCACGCTCAGAGGCGACGCCGATCTGATCCTCGCCTTCGGCTCGTGCCGATTCGCCACACCGACCGCGACGCAGGACAACGACCACTTCGACGCCGACGCTCTCGACGCCTATGCGCGGCGAGTCATGCAACGCCCGCCCGAAGATCTGCCCGACGCATTGTTGCTGGTCGGCGACCAGGTTTACGCCGATGAGCTGTCCCCGGAGATCCTCCGTCGCATCGACGAGGTACACGACCTCGACCAACCGCCGGGCGCCCAGATCCGCAACTTCGAGGAGTACACGTGGCTCTATTCCGAGTCATGGTCCGACCCGCAGGTGCGCTGGCTGCTGTCCACGGTTCCGTCGTCGATGATCTTCGACGACCACGACGTCATCGACGACTGGAACACCTCGACATCGTGGCGTGACGAGATCGAGGCCACCGATTGGTGGGAGGAACGTATCGTGGGCGCGTTGTCGTCGTACTGGATCTACCAGCACCTGGGCAACCTCTCGCCCGCTGCCCTGGCCGACGACGAGCTCTACCAGCGGATCCGATCCGAGGGCGGCGACTGCGCGGAGTTGCTCCGCGATTTCGCGTCCGCAGCGGACGAAGAAGCCGACGGCGCCAAGGGAGCGCAATGGTCGTATCGCCGCGATCTCGGCACCACCCGGCTGCTCGTCATCGATTCCCGGTGCGGACGCATACTCGGCGGCGGCACGCGGTCGATGGTCTCCGAGCCCGAGTTCTCGTGGATCGAACGACAGACCGAGGGCGACTACGACCACCTGCTGGTGGGGAGCTCGCTCCCGTGGCTGCTGCCGCGTGCCCTCCACGACCTGGAGTCGTGGAATGAGCGCATGGCCTCAGGGGTCCGCGGCCGACGTGTGGCCGGATGGTCCGAAAGATTGCGGCGCTCAGCCGATCTGGAACATTGGGCCGCGTTCCGAGAGTCATTCGACCGGCTCGCCCAACTCGTCGCCCGCGTCGGGCGCGGACAGTGCAGCAGCCCGGGGGGACGGGCGCCCGCCACGATCTGCGTGCTGTCCGGCGACGTTCACCACGCCTATGCCGAGCAAGCGCAGTTCCCCGACGCCGTGCGATCCCGGGTCTACCAGCTGACCTGTTCGCCGATGCACAACTACGTTCCGACCGCCATGAAGGCGATCTTCCGGGTCTCGTGGAGTCGGGCCGCCGAACGGGTGACGCGTTTCCTCCTGGACCGGGTGTCCACCGTTCCCCCGGTGTCGGTCGAGTGGAGTCGGGTCACCGGCCCCTTCTTCGGCAACCAGATAGCGACGCTGCATCTACGCGGCCGGACCAGCCGCCTCGTGCTGGAGCAGGTGAGCACCGACGGCGGCCGTCCACATTTGACGACGGTCGCGGACGTGGTGCTGTCGGGTTGTGGAAATCGCCGTGCACACCGGATCGGCGGCATCGAAACGGCCGGGTGAGCAGGTCGCGTGAGTCGACATGCCGCTCGCACTTCCGCTACCGGTGGTTTCGCCTGCGCGGTCCAGTACGCGAAAGCTCCCGATGAATGGGAGACCCCGTCTTTGATTCGGGCAAATAGCTGCTTCTGTGAGACGCGACACTCCGAATTCCGGTTCTTCGACATACCGGAATTGGCGTTCGCCACAATGAAAGGCATTCCCACCCATGCGAATCCGACCTCTTCGATTGTCCATTGCCGTGATGGCGGTCGCGGCCACAACCGCTACCACCGGCGTCGCGTCCGCCGATATCGACTTCGGCAGTTCCGGCAGCAGCTCCGGCAGCAGCGGCGACATGGTCATCACCCTGGTGCGCCATGCCGAGTCCCTCGGTAACACCTCCGGCCTGATCGACACCAAGGTGCCCGGACCCGACCTGACCTCACGCGGCCGGACACAGGCAGACAATCTGGCCATCCAGCTGGGCGACAAGAACTACGACTGCGCCTTCGCATCCAACATGGTGCGTACCGAGCAGACCGCGGCACCGACCGTCGCCAAGCAGGACCTGAGCCTCGGCATTCAGCCCGGTTTCCGGGAGATCGAGGCAGGCCAGTACGAGGGCACCCCGGAGGCCGAGGCGATGTCCGGGTACCTACAGGCGCCGATCAAGTGGCTCTCCGGCGACCTGAGCGCACGGATTCCAGGCTCCATCGACGGCAACGAGTTCGACGGCCGCGTCGATCAGGCACTGCTCGATGTGCAGCGCCGCGGCTGCGCCAACCCGGTGATCTTCTCGCACGGCGGCACCATCATGTTCTGGTCGATGATGAACGCCGCCAACGCCGACAAGAGCAAACTCGGCACCGATCCGATGCGCAACGGCGGCCGCGTCGTCCTCGAGGGCAGCCCGCAGAAGGGCTGGACGATTGTCGAGTGGGTCGGCCACCCGGACCTGGGCTGATTCACCCTTCCGTGCCCCGGATGCCACCGACACAATCGATGGCACCGGGGCACGGTCGTCTCTCAGCACAGGAGCGCCCGTGGCGCAGTCGTCCACCGCGGCGGGGCACTGGCATAGTCAGGGAAGCGCCGGCCGAGCGCACGGTCGACAGCGCTGATGCTCGCGCGACGGTCACCGCCGAAGCGCAACCACCCGCGCCAGCGATACCCGTCCAGGTCCAGGCCGGACCGTGGTGAACCGAAGGGATTTCTGTCCATGACCGTCGTGAAAGTGCAGCGCAGCATCGACGCCCCGATCGAAGCGGTGTTCGACGCCTACACCGACCATGCGGCGCTGGCGCTGGTGCCCGGCATCGTGTCGGCCACTGTGGTCCGGCCCGGCGACACCGAACCGAACGGGCTCGGCGCGATCCGCGAGGTGAACGCCGGCATCGCCTGGTTCCGGGAGGAGATCACCGCCTTCGACCGGCCCGTCCTGATGGAGTACAGGATCCGCAAGGCGCGGCCACCGTTGCAGCACAAACTCGGCCGGGTCGAGTTCGAGTCGACCTCGCCAGGCACGACCCTTGTCACTTGGACATCGGAGTTCGATTCACCCGTGCGAGGTATCGGATTCGTGTTCGGTCCCGCCGGCAAACTCATCGCGTCGGCCGGGTTCAGCTGGGTCTTGAAATGTCTCGACAACCGCATCGGGTCCTGACTGTCACCAGCGTCGCGGATCCGGATCCCAGTTCCTCGGCGTGATTCATCGGTGCTCCGGATTGTCGAAGTCGGGCCTGCATCCGGCGTCCCACTCGCTGCGCTGGTTTCCGAAGGCCGGGATTCCGCCGTTGCGCCGCAGCATGGCCGCCACGTGCATGAGGTTGAAGGTCATGAACGACGTATTGCGGTTGGTGAAATCGTTGTCCGGTCCGCCCGAATCCGGATCGAGATAGGACGGACCCGGACCGACCGACCCGATCCATCCGGCATCAGCCTGCGGCGGAATGGTGTACCCGAGGTGCTGCAGGCTGTAGAGGATATTCATCGCGCAGTGCTTGATACCGTCTTCGTTACCGGTGATCAGACACCCCGCTGCCCGCCCGTAGTAAGCGTATTGACCGGCATCGTTGAGCAGCGACGAGCATCCGTAGAGGCGTTCGATCACCCGTTTCATCACCGAACTGTTGTCGCCCAGCCAGATCGGGCCGCACAGAACCAGGATGTCGGCGTCGAGCACGCGCGAGAAGATCTGCGGCCATTCATCGGTCGGGGCTCCGTGCTCGGTCATGTCAGGCCACACTCCGGTCGCGATATCGTGGTCGACCGCGCGCAGCTCCTCGACTTCGACACCGCGCCGACGCATGATCTGCGCACTCAACCGCACCAGCCCGTCGGTATTGCTGGGCTCGGGCGAACGTTTGAGCGTGCAATTGATGAACAGCGCGCGCAGATCGTCGAAGCGCGGGCCCGGTTCGGTCACCGCCTCGGGCCCGGTCATCGCCTCGGCCCGACTCGAAGGCCGAGCACCCGGCAGAGCAGTGGGCGGTGGTGGTCGCGGGGGTTGTGGTGCGGCACTGGTGCTCCCATCTCTTTGGTGTGACTGTTCGATCATTCGAGTCGCTGGAGCGCGGCGGATTTCGTCGCGAACGAGCGACGGCGGCGTGTCGGTCAGTCGGCGAAGATGCCTTTCAGCATCCCGGTGGCCTGACCGACCTCGATCAGGTAGCCGTCGGGGTCGCGCAGGTAGCACCGAAGTTCGGCTTTGCGGTCCAGCGGCTCGGTCAAGAACTGTCCGCCTTTGGCGGTGACGTCGGCATAGAAAGCGGCGATGTCGGCGACCCGCACGTTGAGAAACGACGAGACCATCTCGCCGGCCGTCGGCGGTGCCAGCGTGATGTCGGGCTTGTCCGGGGTTGGTCCACCGCCGGGATTCATGATGATCCAGCTGTTGGCGACCTTGACGATAGCCGGATTTTCCGCGAGAACGACCTGGCCGCCGAGGATGTCGGCGTAGAAATCGCGCGAGCGGACCACATCGCGCACGGTCAGGAAATGGGTGAGGATCAGACCATGTTCGGGTGCGGGGAGGTCTGGGCGACTGGTCACGAGGGCTCCTTCGGTTCGAGTTACCGTGCGCGTTCCCACTACCGATCTGTTGACACACTCACTGCGCCGCGGTGCGACCAGCGACTGCCCGGCCCCGCCTGGGAACGACACTCACGCCGCAGGCTTGGTCAGGGCCGCTGGGATACCCGCTCTTCGCCGCCGCCGCGCTGTGGAAGTGGGCGAGCTGCAACGGCTCCCTGGACGACCGGCGCCGGGCTCGTGCGCATCAGCCACAGCGCAGCGGCGAGCGTCAGCACCCAGCCGATCACTTCGATGAGCAGATGATCTGTCGCATCGGGAACGGATTGCAGCAGGTACACCCGGACGCTGTTGACCGCTCCGTGCGTCATGACTGCCGGCCAGACACTCCCCGACCGCCAGCGAAGTGCTAGGAGCAGCGGCGCCCACGGCAGCATGCCCGCGAAATAGATGACGGTGCCCCACGGTGGGCGGTCTCCGATGACGGCGAGCACCGGCAGGTGCCAGACGATCCAGACCACACCGCTGGCAAGGGCCAGCGGCCAGAATCCCCATGACGCGGCGCGGGTCGCCAGCCAGCCGCGCCAGCCGAACTCCTCTCCGACAGCGAAGACCGACTGCAGGAGGAAGACCGGAACGACCCATACTGTCGCCGCCAAGATCTGGTCGAGCGGGTTGAGCGGCCAGATCCCCGATGCCAGTGCGATGCAGGCCTGGATGGCGGCGATCGCGGTGATGAGGCCGATGCCGATGCCTGCCCACTTGGGTGTGCCGCGCCACCCGGTGGCGAAAGTTTCGCCGAACGTTCCGGGTCGTCGGGCGAGCCACATGATGATCGCCGCGAGCAGCGGGGTCATTTGCAGGATCGGAACGATCAGGTTGTCGAAGTCCGTGGAGACCAGCCGGAAGACCATCGGAACGGACAGTGTGTAGCACAGCACGATGGCGATCGCGAAGAACCACGCGACGTCGAGGAAATTCGATCCGGTAGCACTACCGCGCGCACGGACTGTCGTCATGACTGCTCCTCCTTGCGCTCGGTGAGCGGGTCGATGGGCTGGACCGGTACCACCGGCGCCTGGCCGGCGAAGGCCGCCAGCGTCCGGTCGATCCATGCGATGACGTCGGCCAGGATGGCCGGCCCCTCGGCTTCCTCCTCCAACCCGTGGTAGACGCCCGGACAGGTCCTCAGCGTCGCCGACGACACGAGGTCGACCACCTGGCGGCTGGCGGAGAGCGGATTGATCAGATCGGCGTCGCCATGAACCACGAGTAGTGGTACCGCGACTCGGGTGGCAGCCGATGCCACGCGATCCATCTGTGCCAAGACATCGATCGCGAAGCGTGCGGTCGCTCGCCCATGGACCAAGGGATCGGCGTACCGTTCGGCGACGACGCCGGGGTCGCGATTGACACGCTCGAACCGCAGCCCGTTCGGCAACGTCAGGGTGGCGAAGGCGCCGCCGAGGCTCCTGACCACGGCCACCTTCAGCCGCTGATTCCGCAGCTCCGAGTCGAAAGCGGGTCCGGTCACCACCACCGCTGCCACGTCCGTCCCCGGCCGGTCCGCTGCGTAGAGGAACGCGTAGAGCCCGCCCAGGCTGTGGCCGTACAGCACGACCGGCGCGCCGCCCGTTCGCGCACGTTCGTGTGCGATGAGATGGTCCACGGCCCGCGCCGTCGACTGGTATCGGACGTCGCCGCGGCGTCCTTCGGATCGCCCGAATCCTTCGTAGTCCATGGCAAGCACGGAGAAGCCGGCCGCGGTGAACAACCGAGCCGTGCTGTCGTAGCGGGCGGCGTGCTCGCCGAGACCGTGCATGATGACGACACTGGCCTGCGCGGGCCCGCGCGGGACCCAGTGGAGTGAGGTGAGTCGGGGGCCGCCGCCGTCCGGTGTGAAGGAGTCGAGGATGGGTGATGTGTTCACGAGCAGTTCCTTTCGGGTCTGCTCGAGCCTCGCCGCTTCGCCTCGGTCCAGGATTGGACCAACCTGCTAGGTCGGCAGGATCTCCCAGCGGATCGTGCTGAACGCGGTGGGAGGGCCGCCGAAGGTTCGGCGACACGTCCTCGTGAGATGGGAGCTGTCGGTGAACCCCGCCAGGTGAGCCGCATCGGTGAGCGTCCGGCCCTGTGCGACCGCTGCGGTCGCCCGGAGCAGCCGGAGCCATCTCACGTAGGCCCGGAAGGTGATTCCGAGGTCCTGGGCGAAGAGATGGGACAGCCGGCTCTCCGACAGATGCACGGTCGCGGCGAGGTCGCGAAGCCGGATGGGTCGTGAGTCCAGCTCGGTCTGAAGGTGGCTGCGCGCGGCGGCGACTCCCGGATGAAGCGGGTGCGAGGTGTTTCCGGGAGAGCGCACGCGCCCCTCGACGTACGCGCTGTGCCCCTTGATCAGGATCTGTCCCGCGTGATCCCAGGCACGAGCGTGGGACGGATCGTCGACCAGCTCGATCAGCTCGGCACCCAGAGATGAATCGGGCTCGACGTGCGCCACGACGCCCCAGGCGCCGGCAGCGCTGAACGCGTGCGACTGATCGGCGGAAACGATCGCCGCGTTCGTCCGTCGCTGACGGCCCTGGAGATCCTCGATGACGAACGTCCCCCGGTGGGCGACGGCCACCTGCACGGAGTGGTGAGAATGTCCCGGCAAACTTCCCAGCGGACCCTCGATCTCGAGTACACCGGGACGCAAGCGCCCTGTGCCGGACCACCGTGAGATCAATGGCTGTCGCTCGTCGGACGCGTGCATCGGCTGAAATATACGTGGCACGGGAGCGCTCCGACACGGCCGCGAAACGGCGGCCCTGAATCGTCACCATGGATGGCCATCTGGCGGGTGCGAGGCGGACTGATTCTGGCCGTCAGCGATCGGGTCGATCTGCGGACCATCCCTGCGGGTCCGCCGCCACGCCGGGGCCTTGATCCCGGCGCAAAGCCTGTCCGGAACCGGTCACGCGCCAGGATCGATAAGGATCTTGCCTTCCACCTGCCCGGCGGCGAGCCGATCCAGTGATGCGCCCAGATGTGCGAGTCCTACCGGGGTTTCGGCGAATTCGGTGCCGAGCAGCGGGTCTGCCGCGAGGATGTGCAGTGCGGCGGGGAGGTCGGTGTCGCAGACGTGGGCCAGCGTCGTGTCGAGGGTGATCTCGCGGAAGATCATCGAGTGCATGTCGAGGGCGGGCTTGTCCTTGGGAATGCCGACGGCTTGGACACGGCCGCCGTCGATGACCATCTCGAGTGCCGCCGCCAGCTGGCCGGGCGCCCCGCTTGCCTCGATCACGACGTCGGGTTTGCGGCCGTCGAGTGCGTCAGTGACATCGGCAGCGACGGACTCCGACGGAGTGAGGGTGCGATCGGCGCCCAGACGTTGCGCGCGGTCGAGGCGGCTGCCGGGGAAATCGATGACGGTGATGTCGAACTCGCCGAGGTGCCGCAGACCGGCGAGGACGAACGAGCCGATCGCGCCGGCACCGATGATCACGACGTTGTCGCCCTCGCGCGCACCGGACCGACGAGCCGCATGGATGCCGACAGACAGGGGTTGGGCGAGTCCGGCGTGGTCCAGGGACAACCCGGTGGGCAACGGACGCAGTGTCTTCGTCGGGACCGCGACGAATTCGGCCATCCCGCCGTGGACGTTCAGCCCGAGGGTTCGGTACCTCGTGCACTGGTTGGTTCGGCCTTCGCCACATCGTCGGCACTTACCGCACCAGACACCGGCGCCACTGGCGACCAGGCTGCCCTCGGTGAGGCCGGAACCCGGGTCGGCTTCGACGATCTCGCCGACGAATTCGTGGCCGGGGATGATCGGGCCGAGGTGCCCGCTGTGAGGGTGGCGGCGTTGCACGGGAAAGGTTTTCGGTCCGGCGGTCCACTCGGAGGCGTCGGTCCCGCAGATTCCCGAGCGCAGGACCCGCAGGAGTGTTTCCCCGGTGCCCGGAGCGGGGATGTCGACTTCTTCGAGTCGGATATCGCGGGGGCCGTAGTAGACGGCGGCTTGCATCGTCGATGGCACAGCAGTGTCTTCCTCGTCGAGATGGTGGACAGGGTTCGGATGACGACCGATGGTCTGGGTCGCCATGGGCGACCCAGACCATCGGTGTCACACCTTGACGGGTTCTCCGTCGCGTGGGTCGGTAACCGGTTGGGCGACAACGTCATCGGTGACAGTGCTGCCGCGGGGCAGGAACAACGCCACCACCGCGGCGAGGCCGAAGAAGCCCGCGCACACGATGAGACCACCCTGGAATCCGATGCTCGCCGCCAGTCCGGCCAGAGCGAACGGCGCCAGCGCCGACACACCACGGCCGACGTTGAAGCAGAAGCCGGCACCGGTCGCGCGGGCCCTGGTCGGGAACAGTTCCCCGAGGTAGGAGCCGAACAGGCCGAAGAACGCGGTGAACGCGCCGAACAGCGGTCCCATCCACAGCAGGGCGGTTTCCTGGGTGGTGAGTGCGTAGATCGGCAGTGTCAGCGTGACACCGAGCAAGGTGATGATGATCGTCCGGTGACGGCCGATGTGATCGGCGAGGTAGCCGAACCCGTTGTAGCCGAAGAACATTCCCAGATTCAACATCGTGATGAACAGCGCGACCGAGGTCGTAGCCAGACCACGCTCAGTGGTGAGGTAGGTGGGCAGCCAGGTCATCGAGCCCCAGTAGCCGAACAGCGCGAGAGCCGCCATGAGGGTGCCCAGCAGTGTCCTGCGGCGCAGGGAGGAACCCAGGACATCGCGCACAGAGACGACATCGTTGGCGTTGTCGGCCTTTTGAGCTGCCCAGGTGGCGGATTCGGAGAAGAAGATCGCGACGATCGCGATCGGCAGCACAACCGCGCAGCCCGACACCAGGAACATCAGTCGCCAATCCGGCAGGAACCAGCCCGAGATCGTGGCTGCCATCGCACCACCGGCGGGGAAGGCGCTGATCACGAATGCGGCTGCGCGACCACGGTGCTTTTCGGGCCACGTCTCGACCACGTAGGCCGAGACCACGCTCCAGACAGCGCCGAGCCCGATACCGGCGAGGAACCGCAGCAGCAGGAAGACCTCATAGCTCGGAACCACGTAGATCGCCGCGGTGAAGATGCCGAAGATGCTCAGCGCGGCGAGCAGTGCCTTCTTGCGCCCGAAGTTGTCGGCCACATAGCCGCCGAGGACGCTGCTGACACCGATGCCGACCAGGGTGGCGGTCGCCAGCAGGCCGCCCTGGGTGATCGTGATGCCCAGATCCTTACGGATGGACGGTAGCGCCATGGAAAGTAGGACGATTTCCAAAGCGTCGAACAGGTAGGCGAGGAAACACCCGCCGAGCACGATCCAACGTGTACGTCGCATCGTTGTACCTCCAGTGTGAGCTGCTGGGGGTCGTGCCCGGGCAGCAGTGATCTTCGAATTGCAGGGAACGGGTGTTCGCTGCACGGGTGGAACCGGCACCGAGTCATCGCCTGCCGGTGTGTAATCCGGCGTAAGGCATGGCGGTGCCGTTCGATCCGGACCTCGACGGGTCCGGTCGTGTGTGTGACGGGGCGCTAGCTGCCGTCGTGGGTGGCCAGCACCAGGTCGAACGTGATGCTCGTCCAGCCGTCCGACGGATGCGTCCCGTCAGGAGCGGTGGTGTCGGCGTGGTGGACGGCCTCGACGACGAGGTTCTCCTTCACGCCGAACACCGCGTCGCAGTCGAGGTAGGGGTCGCCCGCGACGAAGATATGGGTGATCAGGGGCCGGAAATCCGGTGCGGTGACCATGTAGTGCAGATGCGCGGGGCGCATCGGGCCGCGGGCGGTGGCGGTCAGCAGGTCGCCGACCGGGCCGTCGTGGGGAATCGGATACGGCGCGGGCAGTACCGACCAGAATCGGTATTCGCCGTTCGCACCCGAGCGCAGCCAGCCGCGACCGGCCGAGCGGTCGTCGGTGTACTGGACGTCGTAGAAGCCGTCGGAGTCGGCTTCCCACACTTCGATGCGCGCCCCCTCGATCGGTTCGCCACCGGTGGTGCGCACCTGGCCCGAGACGTAGCAGGGTAGGCCCTTCGCGCCGCGGGCGATATCGCCCCCGAGCGGAATCTCCGGTGCGGAATCGACGAAGAACGGACCGAACACCGTCGACTCGGTAGCGCCGGGCTCGGCGGGTTCGTTGATGGCGACCGTGAGCATCGACAGGCCGAGCACATCGGAGAGCAGAATGAATTCCTGACGCCGACTGTCGGTGATATGTCCTGCGCGAGTAAGGAATTCGATAGCCGACTCCCACTCGTGTTCGGTGAGCCGAACGTCGCGGGCGAAGGCGTGCAGGTGGCGCACGAGACTGTGCATCACTTCGCGCAGCCGAGGATCGGGGGTGGCGTCGAAGCTGGCCAGCACCTCCTCGGTGACGGCTTGTTCCTTGTCGACGGCGGTAGCCGGGTCGCCGCTCATGCCGTCGGCCCGGTGGGTTCGGATCCCGCCCACGCGCCGTGCAGGATCGCACGGAGTCCGTCCGGAGTGACGGGTGTGGGGTTGTCTGCGGGAGCGATAGCCAGGATGTCGTCGATCACGTCGTCGATGCCGGACTCGTCCATGCCGAGCTCACGTAGCCCCGCCGGTACACCGACCTCACCACCCAGTTCACGCAGTCCGGCGACGATGTCGACTCGCCCGAGCGCACGGCCGATCCGGTCGGTGGCCTCGCTCGCGTTGGGAGCGTTGTAAGCCAGTACGTAGGGCAGCACGATGGCGTGGGTGTGGGCGTGGGGCAGGTCGAACGCCCCGCCGAGGACGTGGCAGATCTTGTGGTGCAGCCCGGATCCGGCGACGGCGAACGCCGATCCGGCCAGGTAGGCGCCGAGCAGTAGTTCACCGCGACTGGCCAGGCCGGTCGGGGTGGACGCGATGGTGGTCAGCCCGTTCACCAAGTGACGGATGCCGTCTTCGGCGACCGCGCTGGACACCGGGCTTCGCCGTGGCGCCCAGAAGGCCTCGACACAGTGCGCCACCGCGTTGAGTCCGCTGGCGACCGAAAGTTCCACCGGCAGAGTAAGAGTCAGCTCCGGGTCGTAGACGACGGTCTTGGGCAACACCCGCCGATCGGTCCCGGTGGTCTTGCGCCCACGCTCGGTCAGACCCCACACCGGGGTGACTTCGGAGCCGGCATAAGTCGTCGGCACAGCGAGCACCGGCAGACCGGTGGTCAGGGCGACGATCTTGGCCGTTCCCGTCGTCGAGCCGCCGCCCACCGACAGCACCACGTCGGCGTCGGCCTCGAGTGCGACCTTACGGGCGAGCTCGGCGACGTCGGCGGGCACATGGGGACGAACCTCGGAGAAGGTCGCGACCACCCGATCGGCGAACGGTGCGCACAGCTGTGTCGCGGTGCCGTTCTCGGCATCGGTGGCGATGAGCAGCACGCGGCGCGCGCCTAGCAGGTCAAGCTCGGTGAGCAACTTGGTGCGCGCGGCACCGGCGCCGAAGACGACCCGGCCCGGCAGACCGTCATAGGTGAACTGGGTCATCAGATCGCTCCCGGGATGACCGTGGGTCCGTAGCCCAGCAGCAGCCACCGATCGCCGTCGCGCACCCAGACCGCGAGCGCGCTGTTGGCGAGTTGTTTGCGCACCCCACCGGCGGTGATGTCGGCGCGCATCTCACCGGAGACCAGTACGGTGTCGCCGACGACGACGATCTTGTGCACCGGGTGCTCGATCCGGTGGTAGACGTAGAAGCCGGTGCGCAGCTTCTCCAGGTAGCTGTCGAGGGTGTCGACCACGGCGTTGGAGTGCGTGTAGAGCAACTCGGGGTGCGCGAACGCGGCGAAGCCTTCGATGTCGCCTGCCACCACCGCGGCGTAGCGAGCGTCTTCGAGCGAGCGGATGGTCGATTCGATCTCAGCCGTGGCGAGAGTATCGGTCATGAGAGGGCTCCGGTCTGTGGTGCGGTGGACAGGGTTTCACGCAACATCACGCCGTTGCGGCGGCGCAGGACGGTGAGGACCTCGGCCATGTCGGCCTGACCCAGCCCGGTGGCCACGGCATCGTCGAGTACGGCGAACGCGGCTTCGGACCCGGGCAGAATCAGCCGGTGACTGTGGGCCAGCGCGAGAGCCAGGCCGAGGTCCTTGCGGATCAGCGATACCGGCGCCGCGACCGGCGTCGACTCCGGCGCGAGGTAGGCCTGCTGCTTGTAGCCGACATACGGGGCGCCCGCCGCGCTGTTGCGCAGGATGTCGTAGAACGTGGCAGGGTCGAGGGCACCGGCTTCGGCGAGCAGAAGTCCTTCTGCGACAGCCTGACTCAGCCCGGCCAGGACCGCGTTGACCGCGAGTTTGGCCGTGGACCCCGAGCCGACCGGTCCGGCGTGGAACTGGGCGGTGGTCATCGCGGCCAGGACCGGTCGTGCCCGCTCGAACTGTTCGGGCGTGGCGCCGACCATCGTGGTGATGGCGGCGGTTTCGGCCATCGACACACTGCCCGACACCGGCGCATCGATCACCGCTAGGTGCGGCAGGTCGGCGAGTTCGCGCACGACCTCAGGGCCGACGGTACCCATCACGATGTGCAGGTGGCCGGGCGCGACAGTGCGCAGACCCTCGATCACCAGGCCCCGCGTGGATTCACCATCGGGCAGCATGCTGATCGTCAACGCGGCGGCGGCCAGCGCGTCGGGGAAGTCGGCGAGACCGACCCCCTCGGGCGCTTGCTCGACATGGGGGTCATAGGCGAGAACGGTGTGCCCTGCCGCGGCCAGGTGGGCGGCCATCGGCCTGCCCATTCGGCCCAGGCCCGCGAATCCGATCAGCACGTCCCCTCCCCCGCTACGCAGACGGTCGCCGCGAATCGGTGAGCGGTGGTGAGAGGCGGAGAAAAGCAGGTCGACCGAAGTCGCGCAATCGGGAAAGACACGAGTCTCCTTCGTCGTCGATGACGGGGAACGGGGCTGAAGCCACCGTGAATGTGTTCAGTATCATTAAACATATAGAGAGTGATGTCAACCACGGAACAACGGTCGCCACATCAAGGAGACTCGCCGCCGATGTTCTAACCACCGAGAACATGCACCTCGGGAGGCAAGTTTCCCGCGAAACAGCACGTCGAGACGGGACTGTCCGAATCCACCACGCGCCGCAGGTAGTGTTCATCCATAGTGAACCCGTAGTGTTCACTGATAGTTGATTTCGTTTCGGCGAGTGGACAGAGGTGCGCTGATGCAGGACAGGATCGGGCCGGCATTGAAGCAGGCGCGTCTGGATCGGGGTTCAAGCCTGCGCGGGTTGGCGGCCGCGGCGGGCATCTCCGCCAGCCAGCTCTCCCAGATCGAGAACAACAAGTCCCAGCCGTCGGTGAGCACCCTCTACGCCCTCGTCAACCATCTCGAGGTCTCCCTCGATGATCTCCTGGGCCTGCGGTACGGCCGCGCCGAGCCCACCGCCGAACCGGCCGGACACTCGGGCACGAGCCGATCCACCGGAGTGGTTCAACGCGCCGCGGACAACCCGGTGCTCGAGATGGCCAACGGGGTCCGGTGGGAAAAGCTCGCGCTCGACCCGGACGCGGGCGTCGACGCCCTGCTGGTCACCTACGAGCCGGGTGCCGCGAGCTCGGTGGACCGAATGCCGATGCGCCACTCCGGAACCGAGTACGCCTACCTGTTCACCGGGGAGCTGACGCTGCTGCTCGATTTCGACAGGTACACCATCGGCGCGGGCGACTCGCTGTGCTTCGATTCCACCCGGCCGCACATGTACGTCAACCAGTCGAGCGAACCCGCGCGCGGCGTGTGGTTCGTCGCGGGCCGCCACGAATCCGGCCCCACCCGGGCATGGGTCGCCGCACAGCTCGGTGAGACCGACACCGAATCGCCCCTGCGCGTGACGAATGCGGTCGACGCACTGGATCTACTCGGTGCCAACATCGTGCGACCACCCGCGGTAAAACCCGGCCGCGAGAGCTAGTCGCGACCGGGTCCCGAGTGGATCAGAGGCGTTCGAATACGGCCGCCAGCCCCTGTCCGCCGCCGATGCACATCGTTTCGAGGCCGTAGCGGCCTTCGCGGCGGGCCAGTTCGTGCAGCAGGGTGGCCAGGATTCTGGCGCCGGTAGCGCCGACCGGGTGACCGAGGGAGATTCCCGAGCCGTTGGGGTTGACGCGCGGGTCGTCGGGTTCGATCTTCCAGGTCCGCAGGACGGCCAGTGTCTGTGCGGCGAAGGCCTCGTTGAGTTCGATCACGTCCAGGTCGTCGAGTGTGAGATCTATTCGTGCGAGCGCTTTTTCGGTCGCGGGTACCGGTCCGATACCCATGGTGGACGGCGGTACGCCCGCGACCGCCCACGACGCCAGTCGAGCGATGGGGCGCAGCCCGAGTGCCTGCGCACGCTGCGGTGTCGTCACGATACAGACGGCCGCGCCGTCGTTCTGGCCGCTGGAATTTCCGGCGGTCACCGTGGACTCGGGATCGATACCGAGACGGATCGGGCGCAGCTTGCCCAGCGTATCGAGGTCGGTATCGGCTCGTGGATGCTCATCGGTGCGCACCTGCAGTGGCTCCCGCTTACGTTGCGGCACAGCGACACTCACCAGCTCCGCCTCGAAGCGACCATCACGCTGCGCGGCGACGGCGCGCTGGTGCGACTGCACGGCGAGCGCGTCCTGGTCCGCGCGGCTGATGGCGAACTGCGCGCGCAGGTTCTCCGCAGTTTCGATCATGCCGCCGGCGACCGGAAAGTTCCTGCCGCCAGCGGTGATTCGCGCACGCGCGAGGCGGTCGTGCAACACCGGCCCGTCGCCACGGATGCCCCAGCGGATGTCGGTGGCGTAGAACTCGGTGCGGCTCATGGATTCCACGCCGCCCGCCAGGACGAGATCGCTGCCGCCCGATTGCACCTGCATGCAGGCTTGCAGCACTGCCTGCAGACCCGACCCGCAGCGCCGGTCCACCTGGATGCCGGGTACGCCGATCCCCAGGCCCGCGTCCAGCGCGGCGATGCGGCCGATCGCGGGCGCCTCGCCGTTGGGCGAGGACTGCCCGAGGATGACGTCGTCGACGGTCGCGGCGTCGAGTCCGGTGCGGGCGATCAGTTCGGTGATCACGGCCGCGGCGAGGTCTTGCGGGGCGATGTCTTTGAACACCCCGCCGAATCGTCCGACCGGGGTTCGCAGTGGTTCGCAGATAACAGCTTCGGGCATAGCTCTTCCTCGTAGGTGTCAGGTGGTGGATCGGATCCGGGTGAGGTCGCGCTCGATCGCGGCACCGGTCTCGAGCAGGGCGGGAACCAGGGAGTCGCGCACCTCGCCGAGCGTGTATCGGGCGGCCTGGGTGGAGATGTTCACCGCGGCGACGACCACACCGTGCTGGTCGCGCACGGGCGCCGCCATCGACCGCAGACCGTGCTCGAGTTCCTGGTCGACGACGCAGTAGCCATCTGCGCGGACTTGGGCCAGCTCGGCGCGCAGTTGTCGTTTCGTGGTGACCGTCATGTCGGTGAGGGGCGTCAAGTCGACCTTCGCCAGGTAGTTCTCCAGCGCGTCGGTGTCGAGGTCGGCGAGCAGGACCCGGCCCATCGAGGTGGCGTAGGCGGGGAAACGGGTCCCGATGTTGATCGACACGGTCATGATCCGGCTGACGGGGACACGGGCCACGTAGACGATGTCGGTGCCGTCCAAAATCGACACCGAGGTCGACTCACGAACCTTCTCGGCCAGCGCCTCGAGGTGCGGGCCCGCCAGATCGGGCAGGCTCAGGCTGGACAAGAAGCTGTACCCGAGCTCGAGCACGCGCGGCGTGAGCCAGAACTGGTTTCCGTCCGAGCGCACATAGCCGAGCTCGACCAGGGTGAGCAGGAAACGCCGGGCGGTGGCCCGGGTCAGATCGGTGGCCTGGGCGACCTCGCTGAGGGTGCGCCGTGGATGCTCCGCATCGAAGGCCCGAATGACGGCGAGGCCGCGCGCGAGGGACTGCACGTAATCCGGCGACGGTTCTGTCATGGCTGCCGTAACTCCTTCTCCCACTGGGCCCGATGGCGTCCACCCCGCGGCGAACGTCGGTGCACCGAGCCGGGCCCGAGGCTACGTCGCGACGGCCCGGCACGAGGCTCGGCATGCACGAAGAACACTTGTTCATGATGCGAACACAAGTCCGTATTGCGAACACGCTACGTCCACAACTCCGGCCTACGCAAGTGTTCGCTATGCGAACGTGAGTGCGTATTGCGAACATCTCGGCTAGCATCGCTGGCGTGATGGACAAAGTCATTGCGACGGCCGCCGAGGCCGTCGCCGATATTCAGGACGGCGCGTCGTTCGCGGTCGGCGGATTCGGCCTGGTCGGCGTGCCGCAGGTACTCATCGACGCCGTACTCGCCCACGGCGCCACCGATCTCGAGGTCGTCAGCAACAACTGCGGCACCGCTGGCGTCGGATTGGGCGTGCTCCTCGAAGCGCGCCGGATCCGCCGCACGACCAGCTCCTACGTCGGATCGAACGCGGAGTTCGCACGTCAGTTCCTCGCCGGCGAGCTCGAAGTGGAACTGACGCCGCAGGGCACCCTGGCCGAGCGGATGCGGGCGGGCGGTGCGGGCATTCCGGCGTTCTATACCCCTGCGGGTGTCGGTACACAGGTCGCCGACGGCGGACTGCCGCTGCGCTACGACGGCGACGGCGGGATCGCGCTGGCCAGTCCCCCGAAGGAGACGCGGGTGTTCGGCGGGGTGCACTATGTGCTCGAACACGCGATCGTCACCGATTTCGCGCTGGTCCACGCCTGGAAGGGCGACCGTCACGGCAACCTCGTCTACCGGCGCAGCGCGCGCAACTTCAATCCGCCCGCTGCCACGGCGGGCCGGATCACCATCGCCCAGGTCGAGCAGTTGGTGGAGCCGGGCGAACTGGATCCGGACGAAGTACACACCCCCGGCATCCATGTGCAGCGCGTGGTGCACGTGGGCGCAGTCGAGGTCGGAATCGAGAACAGGACGGTGCGCGCATGACGTGGACACGCCAGGAGTTGGCGGCCCGGGTGGCCGCCGAGCTCAGTGACGGCCAGTACGTCAACCTCGGTATCGGGATGCCGACGTTGGTGCCGAACTACCTGCCCGAGGATGTCACGGTCGTACTGCATTCGGAGAACGGCGTCCTGGGCGTCGGGCCCTACCCGACCGAGGACGAAGTCGATCCCGAGCTGATCAACGCGGGCAAAGAGACGATCACCGTCCTGCCCGGTGCCTCCTACTTCGACTCGTCGCAGTCCTTCGGGATGATCCGCGGCGGCTGCGTCGACGTCGCCGTGCTGGGCGCGATGCAGGTCAGCGCCCACGGTGACCTGGCGAACTGGATGATTCCGGGCAAGATGGTCAAAGGCATGGGTGGCGCGATGGACCTGGTCCACGGCGCGAAACGGGTGATCGTGATGATGGAACACCGTTCCCGCAGTGGCGAACCCAAGATCGTCGAGCAGTGCACCCTGCCACTGACCGGGTTGGGTTGCGTGCACCGGATCATCACCGAGATGGCCGTGCTCGACATCGGCCCCGACGGGCTGACACTTGTCGAAATGGCGCCGGGCGTCAGCGAATCCGACGTTCGAGCCGCCACCGGAGCAGATCTCACGGTCGCGCTCGCCACCGCCCCTGCCCGATGAGATTCGGTGTGAAGCCCACACGGAAGGGGGGTGCGGGCTTCACACCGACTTGATCCGTTCGCGAAGCGTGACTGTCCTCAGGTCCGTTCGCCATGGAGAGCGAGGGTGTCGTCGATGCAGCGTGCGATGAACACGTCGTCGATCGCCTGTTCTCCGACCAAGAGCCTGAAATACAGTGGTGCGGAAAGGGTTTCGAGCACAGCGCGCGGATTCACCGATGCCGGGAGTTCACCGCGCGCCACCGCGTTCGTGATCACCTGGGAGCTGCGCTCGAAGCGATCGTTCCAGAATTTGCGGCGCGCGGCGTCGACCTCCGGATCGGAGGACAGAGCCACGGTGGTGCCCACCAGCCGCGCCATCCCCGGACGCGAGATCAGGTCGGAAACCTGTCCGGCCAGCACCGCCAGATCCGATCGCAAGTTGCCGGTGTCCGGCGCGGGATTACCGACGGCGGCGAGCTCGGTGACCGCCTCGGCGATCAACGCCGTCCGGGTGCCCCAGCGGCGATAGATCGTCGTCTCGGCGACACCGGCGCGGGCCGCGACGTCACCGATGGTCAACCCCTCGATGCCGTGCTCGGTCACCTGCTCCAGGGTCGCGGTCAGAACAGCGTCGCGCACCCGCGCCGAGCGTCCCCCGGTCCGCTTACGCGGAGCCGGGGGTGTCACCGACTGTTCGTCGGCATCGAGTCCACTCTGATCCATGGTCCAGTTCTACTCGACGGCCGTGCCGTATGCCCAATGCCGATCGATGGGCCCGGTGCGTCCGGCCCCATCCGGATCAGCGCAGGTATGCCTCGATCCAGTTGCCGAATTCGGTCGCGAGATGCCACTGGTGCTCGCTGATGTACAAACCGGGCACCGCCGCGGGAAACGCGACTTTCAGCTGACTGCGGAACCCACCGCCGGGTTCGTCACGGAACTGATGGCAGACCCCGCCGATGAGTTCACCGTCGGCGAGCCTGGCCGCGCCGGCGACCGCGAACGGGTAGGCCGGATCCGCGGCGACCACCACCTTCGCCGGGTCGGTGTACTCGACGAGGAACCGGCTGGCGAGCATGGCTCCACCGGTCACCTCGACGACCTCCTGCCGCCCGTCGGGCATGGTGGCGATGATGTAGTGGTCCGGGCAGGCGTCGGTCCAGAACGCCTGATCGTTGCTCACCCGCGCCCGGTCGAACGTGTCGATGAAGCCCTGCGCGGTGCCACGATCACTGGCGATCTCGACAGTCGACACGGCCCAGCGCCCACCCGAGGCCGCGAGCGTGGCACGGGTGGCGGCCTCGGAGGCGACGAGCTCACCGGCGAGCAGCTCACGCAGTCCGCTGGAGCCGATCAGCACGCGAGCCTGTGCCAGCACCGCTCGGGCGGCGGGGATGTCGTCGACGTCGATCGCGAAGCGGGCGAGCAGTGAGTCGAGTTCACCGGTCAGCAGGCCGACGTAGTCCTTGCGCAGCCGCGCAGCGGCGACCGAGAGCCGCCGCCGTTCCCACTCGACGACCCTGCCCTGCTCGACCAATCGGCCGTCGATGTATGTCCGCAGTCCGGCTGCCGACGGACCAGGGTCGGCGAAAGTGGTTCCCGCACCGGCATAGGCGACCGCCGCGGTGGCGGCCGTCACCCCGGCGGCACGGACGATGAAGCTTCTTCTGGTCAGCATTGACCAATTCCCTTCGATTTAAAGCCAGTTCAACTTGCGATAACACAGCTTCCGTTACCGCCGTCACGTTGTCAACGGTCTGCGCATAATTAACGCCACACGAACTTGCGTTTCCAGGCGCAGGACGGCAGTCTTAATGCAAGTTTCATTAGCTTTAATGAGAGGTAGTCGACATGGACGATCCCATCGAAATCCGAACATTCCTCGGCGCGGAGAACGTCACACGCCAGCAGGTGCGCGCCTGGGAAGCGCGGCGCGCCGAAGCGGTGCTCAAGAGGTTCGCCGCGCGCCTGGGGCACCGCGGAGTAGCCGAACTCCTGCCCGATTTCACGATCGGCAGGGCGCTGGACGCGCCCCTCGACGTCCAGCGCGAGGCCCTCACCGCCATGAAAACCGAGCTGGGTCACGCGGGGATCTACGCCATGCTCAAGCGCGATCTGGCGATCTCGGACCGGATGGCACGAATCGGGGTCGCCACCAGCCGGGGCCGAGCCAAGTACTCGGTCACCCGCCTCGAAGTCCCCCACTACTCCGCGCAGCGATTCGCCGACTGGTTCAACGACCTGACCATCACCGACGCCGAGGTCGACATGGTGGCCGCCACCCCGGACCACTACCTGTTGCGCGGCCTGCCCGACGGCCGTCAGGAAGTCGTCGAAACAACCGGCGGCTCGCCCACGGCTTCGCGGTTCCTCGTCGACTACACCAGAACCGAAGCGCTGACCATCCCCGTCGATCCCGACTACCCCATCCAGGTGGCGGGCCAGGCCCTGCTCGACGACGGCCTGGTCATCGGCGGCGTCCGCCACCAGTTCCGCGACCGCGACGGCACTCTCGAAGCCCTACTGACGGTGCAGTTCCCGGGCAATCTGCCCGACCGGCTCATCCACCAGCACCAGTGGCACCTGGCCGACGAGTTCAGCAACTGGATGATCGCCGCGGCCCCGGTCGCGGCGACCGCCTGACACCGAGGACCGCACAGACCGATGCCCGGCCCACCGATATCGGCGGGCCGGGCATCGAATCAGGTGACCGGGTCGGCCGCCCTCAGCCGGGCTGCACTGCGTGCTGGTCGATGAGATACACGCCAGCCGTAGCGATGTCGAAGTACATCCCGGCCAGACGCAGCAGCCCCGCACGCTCGGCAGCGACAACGGTGGGGTAGGTCCGCAAGTGCTCGAGTTGTTGGGCCACATTGTGTTTGGCCAGCTCATCGACCGTGCTGCCGACCTGCTCGACCGGTCCGGGACCCAACGCGGGAGCGGGAAGGCCCGCGATCATGCGCGCCACACTGGGTTGCGTCTGCTCGATCCAGTGGTTCAGCCCGGGCAGGTGCCCCGGAGCCCCGGTGAGCGCCGCGGTCATCGCGCCGCACGAGGAGTGCCCGCACACGACGATGTCCTCCACGCCGAGGACTTCGACCGCGAATTCGACGGCCGCGGCCACCGAGCTGTCGGCCACCGAGCCGGGACCTGTCACCGCGTCGCTGACCGGGACGAGGTTGCCGATATTGCGCACCACGAACAGGTCGCCCGGCCCACTGGCGGTGATCATGTTCGGCACGATGCGCGAGTCGGCGCAGGTGATGAGCAGCGTCTTGGGTGCCTGCCCGGTGGAGAGCCGGTTCATCAGCGGGCGCACCGAGGCCGCGGTGTGCGTGCGGTAGGTATCGACACCACGTTGCAGTGACGGGTTGACCGTTGTCGGCGCACCCAGGTCCGACCGGAGTTCGGCGAGCTCGGGCGACTGCCAGTCCGGCCAACCCGCCATCCACGGTGCGGGCGATGCCGCGGCGGTCTTGCGGTGCACGGTCGGCGTGCCGTCCCGTCCGGCGCTCAGCCAGGGGTGGCCGATCTCCTGGACTATCACCAGTCCACCGCCTGCCTCGTAGCTCTCCTGCCAGTCGTTGATCGTCTCGAAGACGCAATGGTCGAGATAGTCCGCGACCAGATCCACGTGCACGACAGCTGCCGGCGGAATCGAGTTCAGCACTGCCGACAGCTTCGGCGTGGACAGGAAGCTGAGCGAGCCCTCGATCACGAGGTGCCACCCGTCTTCTCGTTCCTCGGCGTGGATACCCGACCACATGGTGCGGTACAGCATCATCACCGCGGCGACAGCCAGACCGAGGAACACGCCCATCATCAGATCGAGCAACACCACCCCGCCGATCGTCGCCAGGTAGACGGGCAGGTCGCCGTGCCTGTGCGCGGTGCGGACGTGCCCGATGTCGACGAGCTTGATACCAACGTAGACCAGCAGACCCGCCAGCGCTGCCATGGGAATGTTCTGGATCAGACCACCCAGCGCCACGGTGAAGACGAGCACCCAGACCCCGTGCAGCACAGCGGACCAACGGGTGCGCGCGCCGGCCATCACATTGGTCGAGCTACGCACGATTACGCCGGTGACGGGCAGTCCGCCGACCGCGCCGCAGGCGATATTGGAGATGCCCTGCCCGATGAGTTCCCGGTTCAGATCGGCCCGCGGGCCCCGGTGCAGCTTGTCGACAGCGACAGCGGAGAGCAGGTTCTCCACGCTGGCGATGAGCGCCACCGACAGCACCCCGATCAGGAACGCACCGAGCTCGGATCCGGGCAGACGCGGCGCGAACGACAGTGCGGCAAGCGGGTTTCCGGGAATATCGACCCGCCCGACCGGCAGATCGGCCAGGGTCGAGACCAGCGTGACGAGCACGATCGCGACCAGCGGTCCCGGGACCCGGCGCACCGTCGCGGGCAGCTTCGGCCACAGCAGCAGGATGGCGAACGTGAACAACCCGACGACAACTTCCCACAGCGGGGCGGCGACGAGGTCGCCGGGCATCGAGGCCAGGTTCTCGATCGGCGAGCTCTTCGCCTTCGACCCGAGGATCACGTGCACCTGACCGAGGACGATGGTGACGCCGATACCGGCCAGCATGGCGTGCACCACCGCCGGTGAGATCGCCAGCGCGACACGGGCGACACGACTGAGCCCCAGCAGGATCTGCAAGCCACCCGCGATGACAGTGATGGCGCACATCGCCGCCCAGCCCAGATCGGTGATCAATCCCGCCACGACGACGACCATTCCCGCGGCCGGACCACTGACCATCAGCGGTGATCCGCCGAGAAGCCCGCCGAGGACTCCGGCGATCACCGAGGAGATCAGCCCGCTGTAGACCGGGGCACCCGAGGCCAGCGCGATGCCCAGGCACAGCGGCACCGCGACCAGGAAGACGACGATCGACGACGGGAGGTCGAACTTCACCACCTCGCGCCAGCCGGATCTCACAGCATCCGGACTCGAGCGCGTTTCTGTTGCTTGCATGAATAACTTCCTCTCGGTCGACGGCCGACCGCTCGCACCGTCATCCCTATTTGCGCTGAATCCCCTCCACCAAGAAGATCGGAGAAAACCGAACATCTGGATAACGGAACAATAACCCCAACCAGCTTCATTCGGTACGTCAGATATGTAAACAATAGTGTCAGGCTGATTCTTGGGAAATTACTTCATCACAATCCAAAACAAAGGTGCCGACAGTCACAGGGCCCAGCTTCAGCACATTGAATAATGTACTTATGCAGATTCTTCACACGAACAATTACCAGCTCACATGGCTTTTTGGAGTGCCGTTCAGGCGAAGTCAAACAACTAAAGCCCGTTTCCGGGGCTTCTGGAAACGGGCATCGCGTCCGATATCTACGCACACCGAACGCCTGTTTTAGATTTTGCGTCGAGCAGAATCTTTCGATCGCCGCGAGATTATTTCTCGGGCGCGCGCCGGGCGGCGATGACGGTAGTAACCAAGGCCAGAACCGCCACTACAACAATGGCTCCGTCCAGGGTCGTACCCGCAGTCCGCAATCCCCAATGATTCGCGGCGAGCCCTTGTCCGATTACCGGAATCGACGTAGCGAGATAAGCGACGACAAAATAGGCCGAGACCACTTCCGCGCGTCGAGTCTCCGAGACCGCGTCGAGCAGGGCGACGACGCCCTTACTGAACGACAAGCCCTGACCGATGCCGCAGAACGCCGCACCCATGACCATGAGCGCGAACGCCTGAGCGGCCAGCGCGGCGATGAGAACCAGTCCACCCACCGCGAGCAGCGCGCAGCCGATAACGATCGCGACCGGCGTCGACATCCCACGACCGATGATCTGCGCCGAGGCCGAACACAGGAACAGGGTGGCGATCACGAGCGCGGTGATCGCGTGGTTGTCGATGCCGATGACATGGACCAGGAACGACGGGGCGATGGCGCTGAACGATCCCATGACCGCGAAGCCCGCCCCGGCCGCCAGCGCCGCACGGGCGAAGGTGGCGCGCGCTTCGGCGGGCACCACCGGCTTCTGCATTCTCGGTCGGGCCCGGCTGGTCACCTCGACCGGTTCGGCGATGAACCACACGCCCACCGCCGCCGCTGTCAGCAGGATCAAGTCGATGACGAAGGGGCTGCGCAGCGGCGTCGAACCGCACTCCGCGATCAGACCACCGGCCAGGACTCCGAGCCCGAGCCCACCGATGTTCGCCGCAGTGGCCACCGCGGCGGCGCGGTGACGCCACGAAACCGGAGCCGTGTCGATGACGGCAGCGGTGGCAGCACCCGCGTAGATGCCCGCCGAAATACCCGATAGCAGTCGCGCACCCATCAGCTGCCAGACCGGTCCCGCGGTCAGGAACACCACCGCACCGACAGCAGAGAAAGCGATGCCCGCGAGAAGTAGTGGGCGGCGGCCGAATTGATCGGACCAGCGGCCGAACAAGATCAGCGCCGCGACGACCCCCAGTGCGTAGGCCGCGAAGATGGTGGTGGTGGTGAGCACGTCGAACCCCATGTGCTCGGCATAGAGCGCGTACAGCGGGGTTGGCAGCGTGGTGCCCATCATGACGACCATGAAGGCGAAGACCGTGATGACGAAAGCGAGTGGGCCCGCCCGTCGCGTCGTCGCGGTGTCCGCCGCGGATGCAACCATGACCAGCCCTGCCTCTCTGTGCGATCGATCGTTAACGCCATAACCAATTGCGTTAAGACTGCCCTCTGTTCCGAGCAAGCACAAGGGCTCGCATCTCGCGCACCGCTGGCGGGGACAGGGCGAGCCAGAGGCAGTATTGTGAATACGCGAGTATCCATAATATGCGTGAGCAGGGGCGCAGCACCGCACGGAACACATGGCACAGGGACCGACAGCATGGCGACCGAATGGAGAAGTGGTGGCGAGAATCACGCCGGCAGCCCGCAGCTACGCGGGCCTGACGGCCGACGAGCGGCGGACCGAGCGGCGGCACCGCCTTCGGCACACAGCCGTCGAAGCCTTCGCCACCGGACCCGGCTATCGCGACGTCCGACTGGCCGAACTCTGCCGAACCGCGGGGTTGTCGACCCGGCAGTTCTACCAGGAGTACAACACCCTCGAAGACCTGCTGAGTGAACTGTTCCTACACGTGAACGACACCGCTGAACAGCGCGTCCTCGACGCGTCCCGACAGACAGTGGGTCGACCGCTGCGCGAGCGGGCGGCGGCGATAATCGTTGCCTACCTCTCGTACTTCACCGCCGATCGCCGCTGGGCCCGGGTCGCGTTCGTCGAAATAGTGGGAGTCAGCGAGCCGATGGATCTGCAACGCCTGCAGGTCCGTTCGCGCTGGCTGGACCAGCTGTGCGACACGTTCGACAGTTTCGCCTCCGACGGTGAGATCGCCCCGGACGACTTCCGGCTCAGCGCCACCACGTTCGCGGGCGCGGTCAACGGATTGATGCACGACTGGGCGATCGGCTGGATCGATGCCACCCCGGAGCAGCTCGCCGACAGCCTGCAGCGCATCCTCTTCGGAATTCTGGGCGCACCGGGCCCGAAGCAATCGCAGGTGGACCCGCCCAGCGCCGAGCAGACATCGGTTCGCCGCAGACCACGCAACCGCAGGGAGATCATTCTGCGCACGGCCGCGACCGCGTTCGCCGAGCGCGGCTTCCACCGCACCTCGATGACCGACATCGCCTCGGCCACCGGCGTCACCCACGCCGCGGTCTATCGACACTTCCGCACGAAGCAGGAGCTCCTCGGTTCCTGCCTGCGTGAAAGTCTCGACCTGATCATCTCCCGGATCGATACCGCTCGCGAGAATCCGGGCGATGCCGGTGCGGCACTGCACGAGCTGGTCCGGGTCACGCTGGAGATCCGCGGTGTCGCCCGGCTGTGGCAACTCGAGTTCCGGAGCCTGAGGCCGGTCGACCGCAGCGGCATCCTGTCGCGCGCGGTTCGCCTGACCCAGCGCATCAGAGAGACCGTCGGTCAGCGTCGGCCAGGCCTGGCCCCGAGCGATCTGGAAGCGCTGAGCTGGATCGTTCTGTCCGTGGTGACCAGCCCGTCCAACCATCGCATCCAGCTGCCGACGGATCGATTCGTCGCGACACTCGACGCGGTCCTCGGTGCCGCGGTCGACGTCGATCTTCCCGCCGGCGACGCGCGGACACGGATCATCGAGTCCGGCGACACCGGACCGGACACGCGATCCGAGCCCGACTCCCGGCCGGAGCGAATGATCATCGCCGCGGCACAGCTGTTCGAGGAACGTGGTTTCGGCGCGGTGAGCATCGAGGACATCGGTGCCGCGGTCGGGGTCAGCGGGGCCGCGCTCTATCACCATTTCGCCGGCAAGACCCAACTGCTCAACGAGATCATCGACCGCAACAACGAATGGGTCGAGATCTACGCCCAGCGTGCGCTCGCCGAGGGTACGACGCCGCGGGCATCGCTGCGGCTCCTGCTGCGGTACTACGTGGAATTCGCCATGGATCGCACCGATCTCGTCGGTACGGCGGTCAGCGAGATCGGGCACCTCCCCGACGACGCCGCGGCCAGGTACCGCCGCATCCACCGTGAAGGCAATATCGGCTGGGCACGACTGCTGCAGTCGATTCGCCCTGAACTGGCGATGCCGACCGCCCGGGTGTTGATCCACACGATCACGACCGTGGTCACCGACTCGGTGCGCAATCCCCGGCTCACGCGGCGTGCCGACCTCGCTGACCTGCTGTGCGCTATCGGTGAGCGAATCGCCATGGCCGATGTGCCCTCCTCGCCGATACCGCAGCCGGTCTGATAGTGACTTACCGGCACTGAAAGTGTGAACTCCCAGACCAGTTGGTGATACATAATGTCCAGCAACCTTATCGCAGAGTTACATAGGTTGCGTGGATCGGATTGCTGCGCGATCATGGCTCCGGCAGCGCGCCGCGCGCCGCGTTTCAGCACCCGCTCGAACGAGGCGGGTCCCGTCGAGAGGGATGACCCGGTGGGCCACTACAAGAGCAACGTTCGTGACCTGGAATTCAATCTGTTCGAGGTGTACGGGCTCGCTACCGCCCTCGACGCGGGCGCCTTCGGCGACCTGGACAGCGACACCGTCCAGATGATGCTGTCCGAGGCGGCCAGGCTGGCGGAGGGGCCGCTCGCGGACCCGTTTGCCGAAACCGACCGCAATCCACCGGTTTTCACGCCTGCCACCAACTCGGTTCGACTACCGGAACCGTTCAAGAAGGCAGTGCGCGCCTGGCACGAGGCAGGCTGGTGGCGGGTGGCCAAGAGCGAGGCGATCGGGGGCGTGCCCGCACCTTCCATGCTCGCTTGGGCGATCAGCGAGCTGATCCTGGGCGCCCAGCCCGCGGCCTACATGTACCTCGCGGGGCCGACGATGGCGCAGATCCTCACTGGGATCGGGACGCAACAGCAGCAGCGCTGGGCAAGGCACATCGTCGAACGCAACTGGGGCGCGACGATGGTGCTGACCGAACCGGATGCGGGCTCCGACGTCGGCGCGGGCCGCACCACGGCAAGCGAGCAGGAAGACGGATCGTGGCACATCCGGGGCGTGAAGCGATTCATCACTTCCGCCGACTCCGACGACCTGTTCGAAAACATCGTCCATCTGGTCCTGGCGCGCCCGGAAGGAGCCGGGCCGGGAACCAAGGAGCTGAGCCTGTTCATCGTCCCGAAGTTCCACTTCGATGACGACAGCGGCGAGCCCGGCGAGCGCAACGGCGTTTTCGTCACCAACGTCGAACACAAGATGGGCTTGAAGGCCTCGGCCACCTGCGAGCTGACCTTCGGCGGGCACGAGGTACCCGCGGTGGGCTACCTCGTCGGCGACATCCACGACGGCATCGCTCAGATGTTCAAGGTGATCGAGGAAGCCCGAATGATGGTCGGCACCAAGGCTATCGCCACCCTCTCCACCGGCTATCTCAACGCACTCGACTACGCGAAAACCCGGGTCCAAGGCTCGGATCTGGCCCGATCCTTGGACAGGAACGCCCCGAAAGTCACCATCATCAATCACGCCGATGTCCGCCGGTCGCTGATGATGCAGAAGGCCTACACCGAAGGCCTGCGCTCCATCTACCTCTACACAGCGGGCCATCAGGACCAGGTCCTCGCCCGCCAGATCTCCGGCGCCGACGAGAACCTCGCCGAACGCGTCAACGATCTGCTCCTGCCGGTCGTCAAAGGCGTCGGCTCCGAACGTGCCTACCAGTACCTGACCGAGTCCCTGCAAACCTTCGGCGGATCCGGGTTCCTCCAGGACTACCCGATCGAGCAGTACATCCGCGACGCCAAGATCGACTCGCTCTACGAGGGCACCACCGCGATCCAGGCGCAGGACTTCTTCTTCCGCAAGATCGCGCGCGATCGCGGGGTGGCGCTGGCGCACCTGCTCGACCAGGTCCGATCCACCGCCGGGTCCGATGCCGATGGCGGGCGCCTCAAGACCGAGAAGATTCTGCTCGCCCACGCGCTCGAGGACATTCAAGAAGTCGCGGGCGACCTGACCAAACACCTGTTCGCCGGGCGCGCGGAGCCGACCGAGCTCTACCGGATCGGTCTGAATGCCGTCCGCTTTCTGCTGGCCGTCGGCGATCTGCTCGTGGCATGGCGGCTGATCGTCGCCGCCGATATCGCGCTCGCGGCGCTGGGCACCGAGGACGGCCTCGACGAGGCCGAGTTCTACCAGGGCAAGGTCGCCGTCGCCTCGTTCTTCGCCACCACGGTCCTGCCCCACCTGACCGCCGAACGCGCGGTCGTCTCCAGCACCGACCTCGCCGTGATGCGTCTCGACGAATCGGGGTTCTGAATACCAACGCTGTCGGCCGAGTGCACCCGTTCTTCTCGGCCGACAGGCGACGATGAGTGCGAACACGCAGCGGCACAACAAGGTCATGACGCGCAGGATCGCGCGCAGAAACCAGCTTCTCGACATCGCACGAGAGGCGTTCGTGGCCAAGGGATACCACGGTGTCACCATGGCCCTGCTCGCTCGCCGGGCCGACGTGACCAAACCTGTGCTCTACGACTACTTCTCCAGCAAACTCGACCTCTACCTGACAGTCGTCCAGTGCATGCTCGACGACTTGGTCGCCACGGTGGACCGAGCACTCGGCTCTGCCGAGACCGATCGGAAGGTCGTCGACAGCACGGTCGCGGTCTTCTTCGACCTGATCGATCACGAGGGCATTTCTAGCCTCACGCTCGTTTTCGGTGGCGGCGTGCCCAGTGAGCCGTCGGTCGAACTGCGAGTCCGCGCAGCACTGTCGAGCTGTGCGGGCGCCATCGCAGAACGACTGTGCCCGCACGACAGCGAGCAGGCACGGGCGCGAATGCTGGCCTTCGGCTTGGTCGGCGCCAGTCTGACCGCTGCCTCGGATTGGCATCGGGCCGGAATGCTCGTACCCAAGCACCACGCGGTGGAAGCGATCAGCACCTTGTGCTGGCACGGACTACACGGCCTCGACATCCGTTCATCATGAAACTAGTTGGTGCACAACATCTTTCGTATGTTTCATATCACCACATTGCCGAGCGGGACACCCTTGCGCCGGGTCCGCCCGGCTTCCAATGTTGATCACAGGGGGGCCAGTGGTGGAGGTGCAATAGTGGATGAGGAGAAACGTCGGCGGCCCGGCGGACGATCCGCGCGAGTACGGGAATCCGTCATCGACGCGACACTGAAAGTTCTGGCCGACAAGGGGTTGACCGCTTTCGCGGTCGCGGAGGTCGTCGCCCTGTCCCAGGTCCATGAGACAACCATCTACCGACGCTGGGGCTCACGCGAGGACCTCATCGTCGATGCCTTGTCGAGCGCGGCAGGCTTGTCTGTCCAGATCCCCGACACCGGCTCGATTCGCTCCGACCTCGACGAGCTGCTGAACATCGTCAGCGAATGTCTCGGCACACCGACGGGACGGTTACTGAACCAAGCCTTGTCCTTCGGCGGCGACGACCCGCGATGGACAAGGCTGCGAGACGCCCTGTGGGATGCCACGCTGCGACCGATCTACCCGATCACCGAACGCGCGGTCCGCAGGGGCGAGCTGCCGGTCGGCATCGAACCACGAATGTTGCTCGAAACCTTGCTCGCCCCTTTACAGTTGCGGGCCTTGGTACTGAGTGATCCCCTCGATCCGCAGCTGCGAATTCGCTTCATCGACATGATCCTCCACGGCGCCGCGAGTGCGGTCGCCGCGGAGGACGATCCGGACGGATGACCGCAACGATGATCGAAGCGGCAGTCGCGGTGGATCAGTTCGTGAGCGCGATGTATTTGGAGTCGAGGTATTCGTCGATGCCTTCGATGCCGCCTTCGTGTCCGAGGCCGGAGGCTTTGACGCCGCCGAACGGAGCCGCGACATCGGACAGGACTCCCCGATTGACCGCGACCATGCCGGTCTCCAACGCATCGGTGACGCGTAGGGCGCGGCCGAGGTCACGGGTGTAAAGGTAGGCGGCCAAGCCGTACTCGCTGGCATTGGCTCGGTCGATCGCTTCGGCTTCGTCGCCGAAACCGGTGACGACCGCGACCGGACCGAAGATCTCCTGGTCGAGAATGTGCGCGCGGACGGGGATCTGGTCAAGGACCGTGGGCGGGTAGAAGAAACCTGGACCAGGCAGCGGTTTGCCGCCGGTTCGTATCCGGGCACCGGCCGCGACCGCTTCGTCGACGAGCCCTGCGACCCTGTCGAGCTGGGCGGCACTGACCAGCGGCCCGACTGCGACGCCCGCCCGATGCCCGGCACCGACGGTCAACGCGGCCATGCGGTCGGTCAGCCGGGCGGTGAATTCCTCGAGCACAGCGTCGGCGACCAGGAAACGGTTGGCGGCCGTGCAGGCTTGTCCGCCGTTGCGCATCTTGGCGGCCATCGCACCGTCGACCGCGGCGTCGAGGTCGGCATCGTCGAAGACCAGGAAGGGAGCATTGCCGCCCAGTTCCATCGAGGTGCGCAACACCCCGGAAGCCGCACGGGCGAGCAGAATTCGCCCGACCCGCGTGGAACCGGTGAAGGTCAGCTTCCGCAGGCGGCGGTCGGCGAACAGCGGCGTCGATATCGATGCGGCATCGGAGGTCGGCAGCACCGAGAGGACACCGGCGGGCAGGCCTGCTTCGGCGAAGATCCGTGCCAGCGCCAGCATGGTCAACGGTGTCTCGGCCGCAGGCTTCACGATCACAGTGCAGCCCGCGGCCAGTGCCGGACCGATCTTGCGGGTTCCCATGGCCAATGGGAAGTTCCACGGGGTAATCGCCAGCACCGGCCCTACCGGGGCTTTGGTGACCAGGATCCGGCCGTTGCCTGCCGGTGCGTGCGTGTATCGGCCCTGAACGCGCACCGCTTCCTCACTGAACCAGCGCAAGAACTCCGCGCCGTAGGCGACCTCCGCGCGACTGTCCGGCAGGGCACGTCCCATCTCGGCGGTCATGAGCAACGCGAGATCTTCGGCGCGCTCGGTGACAAACTCCCATGCCCTGCGCAGGATCTGGGAGCGTTCGCGGGGTGCGGTGGCGGCCCAGGGGCGCTGGACTCGATCGGCCGACTCGATGGCCAGCATCGCGTCGATGGCGCGGGCGTCGGCGACGGTGGTCAGGGTGTCGCCGGTGGCCGGGTCGAGGACCGGGTACCGGTAGCCGTCGGTGGCATCGACCGCTGCTCCGTCGAGCCACAGGCCCTGCGGGGTGTCGGCGATCACTGCTGTTGCGTCGATCATCGTTGTGCTCCTTCGGGTTCACCGGTCGGGGCGAACCCTCGGTCGACCTCCTCATGGGCGATGGCAGCCAGGAAAACGCAGGCTTGATCCAGCACGGCCCGACCGGTTGCGACCACCCCCGCCGACGTGAACAGGCCGTGCGCGTGCCGGGGCAGATGGATGTGGGTGATCGGCGCTCCGCACGCGGCCAAGGTCGCGGCGTAGTCGATGCCTTCATCGCAGAGCGGATCGTTGCCGACCGTGGACAAGAAGGTGGGGATCGGGTGTGGGTGCAGGCCGGGGTTGAGGTCCGGTGCGTCCCGTGGTGTCGCGATGCCGCCGAGATAGAGGTCGGTGAACCAGTGCATGGTCGCCGCGGTGAGCGGAAACCCGTGCTGGACGCGGTGATAGGAGGCGGTGTCCATGGCGAGGCTGAGTACCGGGTACAGCAACATCTGGGCGCGAACACGGGGACACTCCGCGGCGATCGCCGCGGCGAGCTGACCACCGGCACTGTCACCGCCGACGATCACCCGTTCGACATCGAGACCGTGCTCGATTCCGTGTTCCATCAGCCACCGGGTCGCGGTGCGCATGTCCTCGACGGCGGCGGGATACGGGTGTTCGGGGGCCAAACGGTAGTCGACCGAAACCACCGCCACGTCGGCATGGGCGGCGAGATAACGGCACAGGGTGTCGTGGGTGTCCGGGCTGCCCATCACCCAGCCGCCACCGTGGGCGAACAGCAGGACCGGGCGCGCGGAGCCGACCGGGTAGTTGCTGTACAACCTGATCGGAAGGTCTTGCTCCGCACCGATGTTCATGTCCTCGACGCGAGCCAGCTCGACCCGGAGCAGCCCGTTGCTCGCGCAGCCCGCGGTATAGGATGCGCGCGCGGCATCGACACCGAGGGTGTCGAACGATGCGCTGCCGTTGTCGCGGAAAGCGCGAATGAGAGCTCGTTGGTCGGCGGCCACGTCGTCGAGGCCGCGATCGGGTGATTCAGTGCTCACGAACGCACCGCTTCGGGTCGCGTCCGCGCCGTCACCAATCGCCGGTAGTCCTCGACGGTGCCGCACCAGTTGTTGATGACCTTGCCGTCGCTGTTCTTGTACCACGACGAGCATTCGGAGGTGAACGCCGAATCCTCGAGCTGCACCTGCAGCCACGCGTTGTACCCGCGGATCGCGTACTCCTCGACATCGATGTTCAGTTCGCTGTAGGCACACAGCCGTTCGACGGATTCGGCGATGAATTCGTGCTGCACTTCGAGCATCGCCACGACCGAGTTGTGATTGAGGTTGGTGTTGGGCCCGGAGACGAGGAACATGTTCGGGAAGCCGTCGACGAGCATGCCCAGATACGCCTCAGGGGTACTGCCCCATCGCTCGTGCAGCGATCGGCCGCCGCGGCCGATGATCGCGGTGTCGCCTTGGAAAGACTGGCTGGCGAATCCGGTGCCGAAGACGACCACATCCAGTGGGTAGAACTCGCCGTTGCCGACGAGCACGCCGTCCGGGGTGAAGCGCAAGATGTTCGCGGTCTCCACGGTGACATTCGGCTGGGTCAGGGCCGGGTAGTAGTCGTCGCTGCGCAGGATGCGCTTGCATCCGAAGTCGTAGCCGGGAGTCAGTACGGCACGCAGATCGGGGTCGGCGACCTGACTTTCCAGATGGCGGCGGGCATCGTCGGCACCGTCGCGTTGGTCGTCTGTTCCGCGCCTGGTTCGATCGAAGCCCGCCTCACGTTCGTTGTGAATGCGCTCGCGCAGCGCGTGAAAGGTTTCCGGGTCGTTCTGGTGCGTATCGCGTTCGGCGCTGGTGAACACCTGCTGGTTGCGGGGCAGGATGTAGTTCGCCGAACGCTGGAAGACCACGAGCTGCCGTGCCGACGCGGCGATCTCGGGAACGTACTGGACCGCGCTCGCCGCCGCCCCGATGCTCGCGACTCGCTTGCCCGTCAGGTCGGCGGTGTGGTCCCAGCGCGCGGAGTGGAACATGGTGCCGCGGAACGAATCCTGGCCCGTGAAGGTGGGGATGTGCGGTGTGCCGAGCTGCCCCCACGCGGGAATCAGTGCGCGCGTGTGGAACTCGTTGCCGTTCTGGTCGGTCACCACCCAGTGCGACCTCGACTCGTCCCACTGCGCCCGCACGACTCTGGTGCCGAGACGGATGTGGTCGGTGAGTGCGAAGTGCTGCGCGAGATGGTGCAGATAGCTCAGCAACTCGTCGCGGCCCGCGTACATCCGCGACACCGTGAGGTGCGGGAGGTAGCTGTAGCAGTAGATGACCGACTGGGTGTCGCACGCGGCGCCGGGATAGGTGTTGTCGCGCCAGACACCGCCGATCTCGTCGCCTGCTTCCAGCAGGCAGAAGTTCCGGATGCCGCGGCGTGTCAGTCGGGCGGCGGCGCCGAGGCCACCGAAACCGGCGCCGATGATGAGCGCGTCGTAGAGGTGTTCGGTCATATGTCGTCTCCGAAGGTGATGATCTGGCGGATCTCGTTGCCGCCTGCCAGGCGGTCCATGGCGGTGTTGATGTCGTCGAGGGCGATGCGCGAGGAGATCAGCCTGTCGACGGGCAGGCGACCTTCTCGCCACAGCCGCTCGTAGCGAGGGATGTCGCGGGCGGGATCGGCGGAACCGAGGTAGCTGCCGACCAGGGATTGCGCACGGCTGGTGAGACGCAACGGCGAGAGGGTGATCTGCGCCTGCGGATCGGGCAGTCCGACCGTGACCGTGGTCCCGCCGACCGCGGTGCACGCGATCGCTGTCTCGAGTGCGCGTGGATGGCCTGCCGCCTCGACGACGATGTCGGCCTCGACTCCGTTGTCGATGGCCTGGGCAGGCGTGAACACGTCGTCCGCGCCGAGCGCTCGGGCGGAGTCGAGTTTGTCGTCGAGGGTGTCGATGCCGATGACACGGCAATCCCGTTGCGCGAGCGCGACCAGCAGCGCGGCCATTCCCACTCCACCCAGACCGACGACGGCGATCGTGTTCCCCGGTACCGGCGCACGCACATTGAGCACGGCACCGCCACCTGTCAGCACCGCGCATCCCAGCACGGCCGCGACCTCGGCGGGAACGTCGTCGCCCACCGGCACCACCGAGCGCCGGTCGACGACGACGTGGGTGGCGAACGCCGACACCCCGAGGTGATGGTGCACAGTCGAGCCGTCGCGGGTCAGGCGGCGACCACCGTCGAGCATGATGCCTTCCGCGTTCGCCGCGGAGCCCGCCGGGCACGGCACACGCCCCGCCGTGTCACAGGCCGCACAGTCGCGGCACCGCGGCAGAAACGTCATCACGACCCGGGTTCCCGGCTCGATGTCCTCGACTCGGGCGCCGACCCGGAGTACCGATCCCGCGGCTTCGTGACCGAGCAGCATCGGCAGCGGCCGTGGCCTGCTTCCGGTGAGCACCGACAGATCCGAGTGACAGACCCCGGCGGCCTCCACCCGGACCAGGACTTCGTTGTCCCGCGGGTCGGCCAGGTCGAGCTCGCACACTCGCAGCGGTCTGGACTGGCTGAACGGAGTGTCGGCTCCCGCTTGTTCGAGGACCGCACCACGGATTTTCACAGCTTCACTCCGTCGTCTTCGGCCGAGAACGTGCCGTGGGGCAGAGCAGTCGCCGGGCTGTAGCGCTCGGGCAGCGCGATGACGGCGACGGCCGCGAGCAGGAACAGCCCACCGCAGAGCGCGAAGCCGATGGCGAAACCGGTGGTGCCCGCCAGGTAGCCGAGCAGCAGCGGGGCCAGCGCCGAGATACCGCGGCCGACGTTGAAGCAGAAGCCCGCACCGGTCGCGCGGAGCTCGGTGGGATACAGCTCGCCGAGATAGCTGCCGAGAATGCCGGTGAACACGGCGAAGAAGGCGTAGGCGGGCCCGAGCACCAGCAGTGTCGTCTCGTTGGCGACCACCACGTAGAGAGGAAGCACCAGGCCGGTCCCGAGCAGCGAGGCGATGAGCGCGCGCTTTCGGCCGACCTTGTCGGCGATGAACCCGAAGACGTTGTACCCCAAGAACATTCCCAGGTTCAGCACACTGATGAACACCGCGACTGTGGTGGCGGGGACCTGACGGTCTTCAGCCAGGAAGGTGGGCAGCCAGGCGCTGGCTCCCCAGAAGCCCAGCAATGCCAGCGAACACACGGTGGTGCCCAGGACCGTGGAGCGAATCAGCGTGCGGCCGAAGATCTCCCGGGTGTTCGCTGTCGGCGCTTCGCCCGCCGCGCGGCGAGCGCTGACGTTGTCGAGCCATTCGCGCGATTCGGGGAAGAACCGCCAGATCAGCACAATCGGCACGATCACGCCGACCCCGGAGACGAAGAACATCGCCCGCCAGTTCGAGGCATAGGTGCCCGCGATCAGCGCCGCGAGCATGCCACCCACCGGGAACGCGCTCATCACGAACGCGACGGCGCGGCCCCGTTCCCGCTCGGGCCACGACTCGACCACATAGGTCGACACGATCGCCCACACACCGCCCAACCCGAAACCGGCGACCAACCGCGACACCATGATCCAGCCGAAGCTCGGCATCACCGCCACCGATGCCGTGCACAGACCGAACAGCACCAGGCTGCCCAACAGGGCCGCCTTCCGGCCGTGCTTATCGGCGATCCGGCCGACCGTGACCGAACTGGCGCCGATGCCGAGCAAGGTCGACGTGGCCAAGAGGCCACCCTGCACGACACTGATACCGAGGTCTGCGCGCATCGACGGCAGAGCCAGCGACAGAATGACGATTTCCAGCGCGTCGAACAGATAAGCGGTGAACGATCCGATCAAGATGATCCACCGAACGGGAATATTCATCTAACGACCCCATTGTCAATAAATGTGTGAGGGACTGGGTTTCAGTTCGACGAACTGAATGCGGAGCCGAACCAATCGGCGGCCTTCGCGGCGGCGACATTGGTGTCGCGCTGGTCGGAGTACAAACTCATGTGACTGACCGAGGGCAAGATCTCGAGACGTTTCGCCGGGCTGGCGATGTCGTTGAATGCCGCGATCTCGCGGTCCCACATCGTGATGTTGTCGCCCTCGGCGACGATCATCATCACCTTCTTGTCGAGAATGCGCGGCAGGAAGGGAAACACCGAGTAGTTCAGCAGCAACTCGGTGGACTCGAGCGTGCTCCAGTGCTCATGACGCTCGGCTTCCCCGGACTCCCTCAGCTTGTTGAACACCTCACCGATTCGCGGGAAGGGCCAGGTGGACAGCTCTTTCCATGGCTCCAGCGAACTCATGCGCAGGGTCGCCCCTTCCCCGCCGCCGGCGCGAATCCTGCGGTCGGCCAGGATCGCCGCCTCCAGTTCCGCGAACGCGACTTCACCGTGCGCACGGCGCATGTTGTCATAGCCTTCGACCACCGGAACCACGCTCACCGCGGCCTTCACGCGGCTGTCGGTGGCGGCCAGCACCAAGGCGTGCCCGCCGCTGTAGGAGATGCCGAACACCCCGAGCTGTTGCGCATCGACATCGTCTCGAGTTTCGACATAGCTCAGTGCGTTCTTGTAATCGGCGATCTGTTCCCATGGATCGATGTGCTGGCGTCGCGCACCGCCGCTCTCACCGAATCCCCGATAGTCGAATCCGAGGAATTGCACCTGCTGCTCGGCCACGATTCGCGCGACATGTGGAAGGACGATTTCCTTGACGTAGCACCAGCCACCGCCGGCAACCACCGTGGGCAAGGGACCCTCCACACCGTCGGGCCGGAACAGGGTGCCGACCAAGGTCTCGCCATCACTCTGAAATAGGACGCGCTCTTCCATGAGCTGTTCCTCCGCTGCATCGAGAAAGAATTGAATTCGGCGAGTGCCGTGAAAGAAGGCTATGTGCGCCGCGTCACCTCGCAGTGTCTCGATTTCGAGATCGCACCGACCGATTCCTTCGACAGCGCGACTTCGTGTCGCAGATCTGAGACACTCCTCGCCGGCGTTCGGGGTTACCATCAGAGCAAGTGTGTTGCCGGTCACACAAGGTGGTGATGCGAATTACCCGTGCTGAGCAGCGACGATGAGGAGAGCTATGAATGATCAATCGCTGATTGCCGCGGCGCGGGAAGCATTTCTGCACGAGGGAGTGGAATCTGCCGATGTCCGCCCGGCCACGCTGCGTGCGTGGAAGCGCGCCAAGCTCGGCGGCGTCCGCCCCGACACCGAACCGGCCGTGGTCTTCGCTTCCGCGATGAACCCCGACAGCGCACTGCTGCGCGCGGTCCGACCCGTGGTTCACGACATCATGGCCCAGCTGGGCACCGCCGAATTCGCGATGATGGTGACCGACCGTGATGCCTACATCGCCGACCGGTGGGTCTCCAGCACCTCGATGGGCACCTTGCTCGATGGCATGGGGGTACTGAAGGGTGCGCGGTTCGACGAGGCCAGCGTCGGATCGACCGGGCTCGGAACCGTGCTGGAGGAACGCGCGATCTCCATCGTCGACGGCGCCGAACACTTCAACCGATGCTTCGACCCCGTTGTCGCTGTCGGAGTGCCGGTGATCCGGCCCGGCAGCGGAAGCATCGAAGGCGTTCTCGACCTCGTCTGTCCCACCGGCGCCCCCCACGAGGTCCTCGCCGCACTCGTCGAGCGCGCCGCCCGCGATGCCGGGGATCGCCTGCTCAGCGGATACGCCGCCGACGACCGCGCCCTACTCGACGCCTTCCTGCACGCCGATCGCCGGGGATCACGTCGACCCGTGATCGCCCTCAACGATCGCATCATCATGGCGAACACCCTCGCGTCGGCGCTGGTCGATTCCCGCTACTCCCACGACCAGCTGTGGGAGTCGGTCCAGCGAACCATCGCCCTCGGTGGGCAACCACTGCGCTTGACCGCGAGTGACGGCTCCCCCCTCGATGTCGGGCTGCGACTGGTTCACCACTCCGGCGATGTCGCGGGAGCCCTGCTGCAGCTGTCGACCATGCCGGCGAAACCCACTCGGTCCTCGCCCACCTCGGACTCTGTCTCCGCCCTCGTCGACGCGATACTCGACGAACTCCCCGGCCGCAGCTGGCTGTGGCAATCAGCCGTCCATTCGGCAGCGCGAGCAGGCACCACCGAGGGCCGCCTGCTCCTCTACGGTTCGCCGGGTGTAGGAAAGACCGCCCTTGCCGGCGCGGTGACCGGCAACCGTGTCGCGACAGCGGGAAAAGCGAGCGAGGGCAGGCTGCTCGGCGATCTCACTCATCGCGGCTCCGATGAATTGGCAACGCTGGGTGCCGAACTGGACGCCGACGATCACGGCTTCGCCGTGGCAACCCTCACCGCCGAGCGTGCCGAGGACATCGACCCTCGCCTGCTGACGATGTTCGAATATGTCGTGGAGGTTCCCGACCTGTCCCGCCGCCCCGAAGACGTCACCGATCTCGCCGAAACCCTCGTCCGTCGCTTCAGCGCGGGCACCGTCGGACTCGCCGTGCCAACCATTCGTGAACTCTGCCAACGTGATTGGCGCGGCAATGTCGCCCAGCTCAGCCGCACCCTGCGCGCCGCACTCGATCACACCACCGGTCCACGCCTACAACCCGCCGACCTGCCCACCACCACGACGCACACCTCCCCCCACAAACGCCTGAGCCATCTGGAACAAGCGGAACGCGAAGCGATCGCCGGCGCGCTTCGGCGAGCCAACGGAAACAGACTCAAAACCGCTGAGGCGCTGGGCATCTCACGCGCAACCCTGTACCGAAAGCTAGCTGCGCTGGGATTGGGCTGAGGTCGCGAAGAACTCATCACCCGCACCGCATCCGATCACGAACGGCGCCTCCGGAATTCCGGGGGCGCCGCTCGGGCACTTCACACCGCGTCAGCGGATCAGGCTTCGCGCACCGCCGTGACGATCGCGACGACCGCCGCGGACAACGCCCCGATCACCACCGCGCCGAGGACGACGACGGCGGCGGCGACCGTGAACTGATCCCAGCCCACCATGAGCGCGGCCACGCCGAGGACCACGAGGATCGCGTCGACGCCAACGGCGGCCAGGACAGCGTCGTCGCGGTCCAGTAGCCGGGGAGTCAGCGCAACGGTGGCCAGGCCGAGCAGGACGGACACGAGGCCGACCACGACGAAGACGGGGACGGCCATTCCGGTGCCGACATCGGTCCCCAGGATCAGCGCGGCGAACGCGACGAGGCCGTACAGGACGCGGATCGCGCCCACACCGCGCAGCGTCCACGAGGACACATCGACGGGGGCGCCTCCGGTGGAGGTCTTGGTCGCGTACGCCATGCGCACAGTTGCCACCTGGCTGGTCATATCCCGCTCCTTCGACATTTTCACACCTTCGTGCAATTGCACGTACCTGTGAAACTACGTCCGTTGCACACCGATGTGCAAGAACTCGTGAAGGGACTCACACCCACCCGGGTTCGTGCCGGAAAGCACACCTTGAATCCGTTCGGGGACAGCATGTCTCGACGAGCGATCGCCCGACGAGCGCACCTGCGATCAGCGCTGCGCGGCCTCAGCGGCGGACCGGGCGATCTCCGCGGCACCGGAACGGTCGACGCCGACCGCGATCAGGCAAGCCACGGCAGCGTCGCGCGCGGCTTCGGCACCGACCCATTCGCCATCGCTGTGCGCGTTCAGCAGTTCGAGCACCAGCGCCGTGAGTACCCTGGCCAACGCCGCGGGCGGAAGATGACCAGCGAAGGTTCCGTCAGCTTGACCAGCCGCTATCAACGTGATCAGCCGGGCGCGGACGGGCGCGAGCCGGTCGGCCATCCGGGCCCTCGACCCGGCTTCGTCCAAGCGCAGCAGCAACTGGAACTCGTCGCCGACCGCCCACAGCGCGACCGTCATATCCGCGGTCGCCCGGGCGGGCGGTTGCGCGGTGTCGATACCGTCGAGTGCGCGACCGACCTGTTCGAAGGCCTCGTCGAGCATGCCGTCGATCAGCGCTTCCCTGGTGGGAAAATGACCATAGAGGGTGCGACGGACCATCCCCGCGGCAACGGCGATGTCTTCCATACTCGCCAGGGGATTTCGCAGCAACTCGTCCCCGGCCACAGCGACGATGCGTCGCCGGTTGGCCAGTGCGCGCGGCCCGAGGCCGACGGTGGTCGAGTGCGTCGTCGCAGTCACGTCCGTCCTTTCACCCACCACCATCCCACACCTGCGCAAAGGTGTGCAAAAGGTCGTTTGCGCTCACCGGTCTGATGACGACGGCTCGCCGTCGACGGTGGACACTCGGTGAAGCCCAGCAGAACCCAGCGAGTCGCGGTCACCGCTGATCTATGAGATGCATGCGTGCCGTGGCGATCTCGAAGTACATGCCGGCCAGGCGCAGTCGACCGGCGCGTTCGGCCGCGACGACGGCGGGATAGGTACGCAGGTGCTCGATCTGCTGGACCACGTTGTACTTGGACAGCTCGTCAACGATGCTGCCCGAATCCTCGGCGGGAGTCGGGTCGAGCACAGGAGCCGGTCGACCGCCGCTCATCCGAACCACGCTAGGTCGCGCCTGCTCGATCCAGTCGCTCGACTCCGCGATGTCCACGCCCACTCCGCGCAGTGCCGAGGACATCGCACCACACACGGAATGCCCACACACCACGATGTCGTCGACTCCGAGCTCCTCGACCGCGAAGTCGACCGCGGCCGCCACCGTGGTGTCGATGAGCAGACCGGAGCGCGCCCGCGCACCGCGCGCAGGGACGATATTGCCGCTACTGCGCACCACGATCATCTCCCCCGGCCCAGTTGCCCCGATCATCTTCGGCACGATCCGCGAGTCCGCACACGTGATGAGCAAGGTCCTGGGTGACCGTTCGGCCGAGGTCACGACACCGCACCGGTCCACGGTGGACAAGCCGACACTCAACCACGGGCGGCCGATCTCGTGGACAACCGCGAATCCGCCGGCCTTTTCGAAATTTTCCTGCCAGTCGTTGATGGTCGCGACGAGCGAGTCGCTGAGATCGGGCACGGCCACATCCACATGAACCGCGACCCGCGGCGGAATCGAGGCCAGCACCGACGACAGCTTCGACCGCGACGGAAGGCGCCCGTGAATCATCAGGTGCCACCCATCGTCACGTTCCTCGACACGCATACCCGAACGCAGGGCGCAATACAGCATCACTGTCACCGCGACCGCACAAGCGAGGAACACAACCATCCTGGTCTCCTTTCCGGCGGCGAAGCGGTCTACCTCTCGTCTCCCGTTCCGCAAGGGCCGCAGTCCCGGGTTCCACGCTCACAATCCCTGCAACTGCCTGCGACTAATCGTCACTAATGCAAGAATAACTAGCATTAGCGAGTTAAAGCAAGTAAATGTTGCGTTAATGGGTGCTAAGGCGCGGTTCATCCGAACGCCGAGATCCTCGAGCACCGCCGCCGACCCGGCAGAATGCCGGGCCCAGATCGTGGATGCCCAAGAAGCCCGACATCGCGGGCGACGGCGGTCGCCGCCGGATCCTCGGCGCACCAGAGGAAGTAGCCGACACGATCCCTTTGCCTCCGGCTTGGAGATCTTCGTCGACGAGGTCGTCCCGATCCTGCGCCGGCGCGGTCCGTTCCGGCACGAATACGCCGAATCGACTCTGCGCGCACGGTTCGGCTCGACACCGGAACGAGCGCGAACAACGGCGTGAAGACTGGCCTCGACGAAACACTGCCAGAACGCGAGGACCTGGGGCCTGCGAGGTCAGGCCCGTCGAATCAGGACGGTGTGGCCGGTGTCGCGGCGGCGACGATTTCCTGCAGGGCGGCGATATGGCCGGCGAAGGCGTCCCGTCCACGCTCGGTCAGGTGCGCGCGGACTTTGCGGCGGCTGCCGTCCAGCCGGCGTTCGGTGGTGACATAACCGGCCGACTCGAGGGTCGCGAGCTGCTTGGACAGGGCCGAATCCGACAACCCCAGGCGATCTTTGAGGAAGGCGAACTCCGCCCAGTCGGCGGCTGCGAGCGTCGCGACCAGCGAGAGCCTGGTGCTGGGATGGATGAGTTCGTCGAAACGGGCCTGCGTCACGCGCGGAACCAATGCCGCAGGACGCGAAGGATTTCCGGACCACCGAAGCCGATGATCGCGGCAACCAGCACTCCGGCCCAGATTCCGGGGTTGCGGTCACCGTCCGCGTTCAGGGCCATCGCCACGCCGATGGTGAGGCCGACGAGCGCGAACAGCATGCCCACAACCACGATCGGGGTGCGGCGTCCGGCCACGGCCGCGCTCACATGCACCTGGTCGGTCCGCCGACGCCCGCCGAGCAACCGCGAGGCGACGAACGAGTGCCCCGCACCGAAGATCAGCGTCGCGGCGATGATCAGCCATGATGGCCCGAGGTCACCGATCACACCGAGCACGACCCACCCGGCGGCCATTGCCCACCAGTACCCGCGTGGCAGCCCGACCTCCTCGGCCACTCGACGGCGCGCGTGCTCGACCGCCGCAAGCGCGGCTCGTGCCTGGTCCGGAGCGATGTTCTCCATGGTGGTCTCACTTTCCTAGCTGGAAAGTCAAGGATCTACTTTCCCACTAGGAAAGTCAAGAGGCCGGCGCTTCCTCCGATATCGACACTCGTCGCACAACGGTGAGTCGACATCGGTTGCCGCCGAGTCGAAGCACGGGCCACACCTGGTACGCCGAACTGGACTCACCGGTCTGGTATGAGGCACCTGTCGGTAAAGTAGAGGCGTGGTGGATCTGCCGGCGGCACGTGGACGTATCGACAAACGGCGTGCGATTCTGGAGGCGGCGTTCTCGGTGTTCTCCTGCCGGGGGTACGACCAGTCGAGCGTGCAGGACATCGCGGACGAGGCCGGGGTCTCGAAGCAGACGGTGTACAACCACTTCGAGGACAAGCAGCGCGTGTTCGACGAGGCAATGGCGGCGACGGCCGAATCCGTCCTGGCCGACAACCTCGCCGCGATAGAGCGCTTACGCACGCCGGTGGCCGATCTGCGGGCGAGCCTGCACGAGGTGACGCGCGAGATCCTCGAGGTGAACTGCGAGCATCGTTCGCGCGCCCTGCGATGGCTGACCTACGCCCAGGTCGCCCGCTTTCCGCATCTGATCGAGGTCGTGCAGAACCGAACTTCCGATCGGCTCGGCCCCGCCCTGGCCGACCGGCTGGCACGGCTGGTGCTGTCAGGTCAGCTGCGTCCGTGCGACCCCGATCAAGCGGCCGAACAGCTGCTGGCCATGCTCAGCGCTCCCGCCGAGGCACGCTCCCGCATGGGAACGCGCGACGTGCCCGCGGCCGACATTCGCTTCGTCGCCGAGGGCGCCGTCGATACCTTCCTTCGCGCCTACGCTCCCCCGGCCGATCCGGGCAGCGTGGGCGCGTGAGCTGACCGCACGGCGATGGGTTCGGGCAGGCTCGGCGGTGGTGATCCGGCGGCCACCAATCCCGCGACCGGTGTGACAAGCCGTCGTGCGATGAGCCATCTTCCGTCGACGAACGCGAAATCGTCCTCGACATGGCCGATCGTGGTCCAGTCGGCCGGGCGTAGATCGCCGCGGTCGGCATACTGCTGATACCAGTGCCACACCGTCGCACGGGCTTTGAGCCGCGGGGTATCACCGCGCCATTCCACGACGGTCTGGCCGAGGACGTGCGCCACTCGCTGCGAGCGCGGCGCGACCCTGTCGACCATGTACCGGGTGAACTCGTCGCGGCCGCTGAAGCTGTGTGGCGCCGGGAGCCGGTATTCGATCTGTGCGTCGGGCGCCAGGCATTCGGGTGCGATGAGTTCGTAGCTGCGGCTGTCGACGAGTTCGAAGAACCGGAAGAAGGTGCGGTTGATCTCCCCCTCCGCTTCCAGCCGCTCGAGGCGCTGCGCGATCGAGGTCATCGCGCATCCGATGGCGTCGGGGTGAGCGTCAGCGAACCGGTGATCGTCTGCGGATTGGTCAGCAACGCCAGGATGGGGCACTGCGCCTCCACGATCCGGAACAGTTCGTCGATCCGGTCGGCGGGCTCGGGGGAGGTGACGAACACCTGGTAGCCGATGTCGTGCGGCTCGACCGGCGCGTTCTCGAAACCCGGTGTGCCTCGGCGTGGTTCGATCTCGGCCGTCACCTCGACCCGCAGTTCGTCGAGCACGATCTCGTGGCGCGCGGCGGTGATCTCGAAGATATGGGTCAGGCAGCTCGACAGCACTCCCAGCTGGATCTCGGGCGATCCCGGACCCAGGTCGTACCCGGCGAACTCGGGTGGTGAGTCGCTGATGATCTGGTGATCGCGAATCCTGATGCGGCGCACGCCACTGCGCCCCTCCGCGACGGTGTGGGCACGGATCACGATCGGCTCGACCGGCGGTGTCTGCTCGGCTTTCGCCTCCAGCGCCAGCAGCGCCGCACGCTTGTGGATGAGGAACTCGCGCAGGCCGGGCAGAGGTTCGGTGAGCGCCGGAAACCCGGGCGAATCCCCGTTCCCGGTCGCGACTACCGGATTCTGCTGGCTGTTCGTCGTCGTCACTGATGCTTCTCCTCGGTCTCGGTGGTGGAAACGGCCGCGGGGGCGCGGTCGCCGGCGGGTACGTGTGGTGTCGCGCGACGGCTCCATTCGCCGTCGAGCGCGTGGGCGATCCGGTTGACCGACAGCACGGTCGCGACGACGACCAGACCCGGCAGGGTCGACAGCCACCACGCGTTGGCCAGGTAGTTGCGGCCGCCGGCGATCAAGGTGCCCCACTCCGGCGCCGGGGGCGCGGCGCCGAAACCGAGAAAGCTCAGCGACGCGACCGCGAGTACCGCGGTGCCCAGTTCGAGCGTCGCGAGCACGAGTACCGGGCCGCGCGCGTTCGGCAGCACGTGCCGCACCATCACCACATACCAGCGTGTTCCGGACGCGCGCGCGGCATCGACATAGTCGGCCTCGCTGACCCGCAGCACCTCGGCCCGCATCACCCTCGCGAAACCGGCCACCCCCGCGACGCCGACGGCGACGGCGATCTCGACGGTCCCGCGCCCGAGCGCGGTCACCAGGGCCAACGACAGGAACAGCGCCGGAATCGACAGCACCACGTCGACGAGCCGCATCGAGACGCTCTCCACCCACCCGCGCACGAATCCGGCGAGCAACCCGATCGCCGCGCCGACGACCAGGGCCACCCCCACCGCGATGAGCGTCGCCTGCAACGACAGCGCGGTGCCGTGGATCACGCGCGTGTAGTGGTCGCGGCCCAGTTCGTCGGTGCCGAACCAGTGTTGGGTGCTCGGTGGCGCGAACCGCTGCGCGGGCGTCGCGCGCAGCGGATCGCGAGAGGCGAACAGTTCCGGGACGAAGGCTGCGAGCACAACGGACCCCACCACCAGGATCGACAGAATCAGACCCGGCCGGCGGAGCAGGAACCGCGCGGTCCCGGCGAGGTCGAATCGGCTCGGAGCGGAGGGTTTTTCGGTGGGCGGCTCGGTAGTCGAAGGGGCAGGGACCACTGCGATGATCGTCGAGGCTGTCACGCCGCACTCCTCTCTCTGCTCGGGACGATCCGCGGATCGAGCAGCGGATAGATCAGGTCGACGAGCAGGTTCACCGAGACGAAGACCACTGCGCTGAAGACGACGACACCCTGCACCACCGGAACGTCCTGCAAGGTGACCGCGTCGACGACGATCCGGCCCAATCCGTTGCGGGAGAACACGATCTCGATCAGCACGGCGTTGGCCAGCAGGCCGCCGACGAGCAATCCCACGACGGTGAGCGCGGGCAACGACGCGTTCTGCAGCGCGTGCCGCAGCCGGATCCTGGTCGGACCCACGCCCTTGGCCCGGGCGGTCTGCACATAGGGCTCGTCGAGTGTCTTCGACAGGCTCTTTGCCAGCACCTGTGCCAGCAGAGCCGCGGTCGGCACGGCCAGGGTGATCGTCGGCAGCACCAGGCCACGCCATCCGTCGTTGCCGAACGCCGGGAATACCGGCACCCGGAACGACAGCACCTGGATCAGCATCAACCCGATCCAGAACGTCGGGATCGAGATGGCCAGCGAGGGCAGCGACAGCAGCAACTGCTGGAGCCAGCGGCTCACCCGGTAGGTGGCCAGGGTGGCCACCGTCGTGCCGAGGACGATCGCCAGCACCAGGGCCGGGACGGTCAGCTGCACAGTCTGCGGTAGCGCCTCGGCGATGAGCGCGCCCACCGGCTCACCGCTGGCGAACGACGCGCCGAAGTCGCCGCGCAGCGCATCCGCGAGATGATGCGCGTACTGGGTGAACAGCGGCTCGTCGAAGCCGTACTCGGCGCGCCGACGGTCCAGTTCCGCGGGATCGACCGTCGTCGCCGCGCCCGACGCGCCCGCCACGGCATCCACGGAGTCTCCCGGCAGAGCGAACAGGAGCAGGAACGACACGGTGTAGGCCGCCCACAGCACCACAACCGCCTGTGCGACTCGACGGAATACGAACTGCCACATGACTGTTCAGCTCTTCCACGTGTCGTGCAGGTGGACGTCACCCGCACCGGCGAACCGCAGATCGTGGACGGCGGTGCGGACGCCGAGCACCGACTGCTGGTCGACGATCGGCACCACATAAGCGTTGGCGACGATCAGTTCCTGGATTCGCGCGACGATCCGGTTGCGGGCCACCGGATCCAGCGTGGCAGCCTGCTGGTCGAGCAACCCTTCCAGCTCGGTCGCCGGGACGCGGTAGGCGTTGCGCAGTTTGGTGGAGTAGAGCGTGCGCAGGGCATCCGGATCGGCGCGGCTGTAGTTGCCGCCCCAGAACAGATCGAAATCACCGGAGCGGATCAGCTCCGGGAACTGCGCGACCTGCAACTGATGCAGGACCAGTTCGACACCGATGTCCTTGAGCTGCTGCTGGATCAGTTCCAGCGCGGGCTGGAAGGTGGCCGCGGTGGTGAACCAGACGGTCTTCAGGCTCAGCCGCGCACCGTCCTTCTCCCGGATGCCCCCGCCCCCGGGGACCCAGCCCGCCTCGTCCAACAGCCGCTTCGCCCGGGCGATGTCGACCGCCAGTACCGCACCGAGGTCGACGTAGCCGGGGGTGTTCTTCGCCAGCACACTCGTCGCCGGGTTGGTACCACGGGAGAACACCGTTTCGACGATCTGCTTGCGGTCGACGGCGATCTGGATCGCTTGGCGCACACGGGCATCACCGAACAGCGGCTTGCTGTTGTTGAAACCCAGGTTGTAGCCGACGCCGGGAATCGTGTACGCCTGCACCGTGACATCGGCCCCGGCCAGCGCCGACTCCTCGGCCTGGGCAACGCGCCCGATCGCGTCGACCTGACCGGAGATCAGGCTGCCGGTGCGCACACCGGCCTCGGGAATCACCGGGAACACCAAGGTGTCGAGGTATGCCTCGCCCGGTTTCGTCCACCGCGCCGAGCCCCAGTCGTAGCCCTGCCGCTTGGTCAGGGTGACCGACCGGTTCCTGAGGTATTCGGTGAGGACGAACGGACCCGACCCGATCACGCCGCCGCTGCATCGCTCGGCCGCGGGCCGGCTCGAGGTCGAGGGCGCGACCACACCGAGCGACGATGTCGTGGTTGCCTGCAGGAATTGCGCATTGGGCTGTGCGAAGCTCACCGCGGCGGTCCGATCGTCGACGACCGTGGTGCCCACGTAGCCTTCGAGATAGGACGTCGCCTGGATCGCGAGAGCACCGAGTCCGGGTATCGCGTCGAAGCTGGCCTTCACCGCCGCGGCGTCGACGGGGGTGCCGTCGCTGAATGTCGCGTTCGGTCGCAGCCGGAAGGTGAAGGTGCGCGCGTCGTCGCTGACCTGCCAGGACTCCGCCAGCCACGGAACCAGTTCCCCGGTCGAGAAATCCTGGTCCAGGAGCGAATCCACTGTCTGCCGCAGCGAATACATCGTGTCGCTGCTGCCCGCTTGGTGCGGGTCGACGCATCCGGAATCAGTCCCGATCGCGAAGTTCAGCGTGCCGCCGGTGCGCGGCGGCTGCGTGTTCTCACCCGATCCGGCACTACACGCGGTGAGCAGCATCGACGCGATCAACGGCACAGACAGGGACCGCCACAGCGTCCGGGATCGAAGTCGCGAAGTGGGGACGAGTTTGTTCACCGGCAGGTCTTCCTCATCGAGCCGCGGCGCCGGGCCTGCCCGGCGCGACCATACATATCGACCAGCGTGCACAATCTGATGGATCTGCTGGTCTACTCGAGTAGCCTGACAGGAGCAGTAACGGTGGTCAAAGGTTGCGATCCGCGTGCGTCGATCACTACCGCGGCACGCATTCTGGCCGCGGGGCATCACGGGTGAGGATCCATACGAGCTCAACGGTTCCCGAGGCGGACAGGCCGAACCAGGGTCGGCCCGAAGATGTCACCAGGTATCCGGCAAGGGCACCAATGACCGCCTGTCCGCGGCCGAAACAACAAGGGCCGGTCCGCAAGTCATGCGAAACAGCCGATCACCGGCCTACAGCCGCGGGCAGTACGTCCCCTTCGACAGATCGAAGTACCGTCGCGGCGGTCACACGGTCAGGAGTCCGAACCCGGCGAGGATGTGGGGCAGCCGAGATCGGTTGTCCCACAACGCCAGTGCCTCACCTGAACGGGGCCATCCACGGGACCGCGTTGTGCGCAAAGCTCTGTTTGATCGGTACCAGGTGGGCATGATCATCCAAAGCCATAATCGTGATCCCCACCAGGCCCGCTTCATCGCCCTTGGACGCGACCGAGGAGCCGCACTTCGGACAGAACCCGCGCCAGATCTGCGGGAAGGTCTCGAACCAGGCCGGTTCGCCGCCTCGACCAGTCCACGCGAATCCTTCCTCCGGGAAGGACACCCACGACATCACCGGAGCCCCTGAAAGCCGCTGACAGTGCTCACACGAGCAAAGATGAGGAAAGTCCGGATCGCCGGTCGCGGAGAACCGGATATTCCCGCAGAGGCAGCCGCCGTTCACATCGCTCCTTCTCACTGAAACCATGGCATGTCGTTGCATGCTGCGCGTCGTTGATCAAGGGCACCCGACGCTCGACACAGCCTTCGCCGACGCAACGCTAGTGGGGCTCGGCGGTTGCCGGCTGATGGTCGGCGAGAAACTGGTCGAATGTTCTGGGGCCGCGACCGGTGAGGTCGGAGACCGCGGACGTGATGTGCGCCGCGGTGCCCTCGGCGATTCCGGCCTGGAGTTCGGCGACGTCTTCGGCGAATTGCGTGGGAAGACCCTGGGCAGTGAGTCGTGCGGCCAATTGCGCTGGTGGCAGATCGACGTAGGAAATAGTCCGACCGTAGGCAGCGGATAGCCTGGCGGCGATGTCGGTATGACTGAGCGCTTCTGGTCCGGTCAGTACGAAACGTTGTGCTGAATCGCGATATTCGGTCAGCAGGGCCGCCGCGCACGCGGCGATATCGCGGCAATCGATGTAGGGCACCCGCCCATCTCCGTACGCGCCGATGATGTCACCCTCGGCAGTGAAAGTGCCTGCACCGGTGCGGAAATTCTGCATGAATCCACTCGGTTGAAGTATCGACCAGTCGAGCCCGGAAGCTTCGAGGTGCTGCTCGATCGACCAGTGCGCACCGCTGGCGAGTTTCCCGGATCGGCTCGCACCCTGGACCGAAACCTTGACCACCGTGCGGACCCCCGCACGTGCGGCGGCATCGATCGCGGCGACCTGTTGTGCGACCATCGGCTGACGCCCCGATGTCGGCTCGGCGCCCGCGGAGAGCAGAAACAGTCGATCAATGCCCGACATCGCGGCCTGCAGCGAGTCCGGTCGGTCGAAATCGGCGACCACGTACTCGCCACCGAGTTCTCGGCCACGGGCGGGGTTTCGGACCAGCGCCTTGAACGGTGCCTGCCGCTGTCGGAGCAGGCGGACCAGGTGTCGTCCGATGGAGCCCGTCGCGCCGGTTACAAGGATCATCACTGTCTCCCGTTAAAATGAGGGTGCCTCGATCTATAAGTCGAGGGTACCTCGAGTTAGGAGCAAGGCCGTGGCGAAGACCCCGCCGACCGCTGGTCGCCGACCCCGGGCCGACGCGCGTCGCAATTACGATCGGCTGCTCGCCGAGGCCGACACAGTCTTCGCCGAGTTCGGCGCCGAAGCCCCGTTGGACAAAATCGCCCGTCGGGCCGGAGTATCGATCGGCACGCTCTACGCGCACTTCCCCCACCGCGGGGCACTGATCGGCGCACTGCTGGACCAGCGAAACACCGCCCTGCTCGACCACGGCGAGGCGCTGACGCAAGCCGGCAACAGCGCGGAAGCGCTCGTCACGTGGATCCGGGCAGTCCTGGACCACGCCTCGACCTACCAGGGACTGGCCCAGATTCTCAGTGCGGGAGCCGATGACGCGGCATCGGCGTTGCACGCGGCATGCCTGCGGATGACCGAGATCGGCGATCGCCTGGTCGCGAATGCCCGCCTGGCGGGAGCCCTGCGCGCCGACGTGACCGGGGATGATGTGTTCGCGCTGATCAACGCCCTCGCTTGGTCTCGCGAGCATACGTCGCGGCGACAGGCCGACCGTCTGCTGGATCTCGCCCTCGACGGCGCACTCCTGCCCACTGTCGCGAACCCTCGCTGACTGCCACCGACAACGAGCCGAGCTACTGCTCGCCCTAGCCGACGACCTGCTCACCGGCGCGACGGATTGTGACAGCCATTGGCGATCTCGAACAGCGGCCGGGCGTCCTTCTCCAGGTCGAGCACGCTGTCCGGCAATGTAATTGCCGAACGGGAGAACGGTGACGACAGCTCTCGTCGGTCACATACGACGCTCGTTGTCATCACCCGTTTCGAATCGAGAACCGGAGAAGGGGCTGGCAGCGTCGGAATAGACTGGCGGCGTGTATGTCCCGTGCTCGGTGTTCCGGCGGAGCCCACTGGAGCGAGCCGATCAACACCTGTCGTGGAACCGAGACGATCAGGCATTCTTCGCTGCCGGCGCGTGCCACATCCTCACCTACGCATTTCTGGAGATCCATACCAGCACGTTCCGGCCGGTCGGACTGTGGCCGAGCGGCGCTGACAACCCGAGCCACGTGTATGCATCGGACGGCACATGGGCTTTCGATCATTGCGGATGGACACCAGAGCAGGAACTGCTTCGCGCCTCTCGCGCCGCCGAACCCGACACCGGGTACCAGCCGAATCCGATATCTATGAGCCTCGACGAACTATGCGCAAGGCACTGGCATCGCACCCGGGCCGAGTTCGCTCACGACCCATGGCCTCGTGCACATGCCTACATTGCACGAGTCGGCCATCCAGTACCTCGAGCGGTGCAAGCGGGTCGAACACCACCGCCTTCCCGCACCGCACTGAACTCATTGCTCACAGCAAACCCGTCGGCTCCGCCATAGCCGGGCCCGACGGCAACTGGGTGATCGACCCGTCGCCGGAGGAGAACGCCTCGGGCCAACGCCCGATGGGTCGATACATGCTGAGCCTCGGGGCCGGTAGCCTAAGAAGTAAGCGTCTCCACTTCGAATCGCGCCGCTCGCAAGGCGATACACAGGGCCGGCGGGCGCTGCGTCGTCCTTGGGTACGCCCCTCTAGCCCCGCACCGCCGCAGACAGCTCCGCACAGAGCGCATCCAGTCCGGAGGCAGGGATTTGAGGCGCGTCCGGAGAATCGACGTTGTGCCACGGTACATCTCGTGCAGTACCGACAGGTCGGGTGAAAATGTGCTGGTGAAGGTGAACACCGGCCGCGCTCAGTCCCGCGACGAACGTGAAGACGTGGGTGGGTTCGAGAACCTGGCGCAGGGCGCCGATCGACGAGCGGACAGCGCGAGCGAACGCGACCGTCTCAGCGTCATCCAGCAGATCGAGGCTCGCAACGTGACGACGAGGCTCGACGAACAGATAGCCCGGCCGGACCCACTCGCCATGGGCAGGCCGGTGGGTCACCACCACGAAGTCATCAATGTGGATCACCGGGCTCACCAGTGGTCCGGTCCCGTTGTGTTTGTCGCAGATCACGCACCCCCACATGCCGGCGACAATACCGCCGCTCCGGTCGCTGATACGCATGCACGTTGAACTCTCGACTCAGCGCAGGCGCTCATCGTGCAGTCGTCCTGACCGTCAAGACACATCGGCCACGAGTCGACTCCGAGTTCTTCGGCAAACTCCCGAAAGACCTCAGCCGTCCGGGCAACTCGAAACGAGCCGGATTCCGCCTCGGCTAGCCGACCACGACATGCATGCCCGGGCCTCGATAGGGCGGAGCCCGGCATCGCCGCCTACCGTCGGCCTATCGCGACCGGCCCGAGCTCGCCAGTACCGCCCGGCGCACCATGTCACGCTCGACACCGACGACCGTCACGCCAAGCCGCAGCGCGCACAGCCTCGGCCAGCGCCTCGCCCGGCGCGGGGTCACCGCCGCGGAGCCCGGATGAGCCTCTGACAGGCCGGGGTGGGTGTGCGTGGTCATCGGCGTTCCTGTCTCGCCGTTAGTCCAGTGCGATGCCGAGTTCGGCAGCGAGGGTTCTGATCATGTGCTGGACGCCGATTTCGTTGCGGCCGATGATCATGTGATCGTGCTGGCCTCGGCGAACTCCTTCGCCGCATTGGGGCAGCATGGCGAAGTCCTCGTCGCGGACCGCGGCATGGACTTGGGCGTAGATGTCGTCATAGACGGCGCGTTGCTCGTCGGTGGTGGCGGGAATCTTGGCCATCCAGCTGTGGCGGACGGTACAGCGGGTCGGGGCGCCGGCGGGCAGCATGTCGAGGATCTCGACACCGACAGGGCTGTTGGCCAGCACAAGGTTCGGGTAGATCCAATAGATGACGCCCATGTTCATCAGCGGGTCCCAGGATCCGCTCGGATCGGCTTCGAGCGCGGTGATCCAGTTGAACGGGAATCCCATACGGTGATGGCGGCCGAAGGCGTCGTGGGTGGAGGTGTTGGCCACAGTGTTCTGGCCGATCACGCTCTGGCCGTGCACGAAGGGAAAGTGGTAGCTCTCGGCGAAAGCCTCGAGCGCGCCCTTCCAGCTGACTTCGGACGTGAATTCCCGCTCGTCGTGGTAGCCGTAGGAAGCGTAGTTCAGCTGCGCCAGTTCAGGTCCCATCGCGCCGAGGTGGGCGTCGATGTCGATCGAGCCCTCGGCAGAGAGCACTGCCCAGATGAACCCGTGGCGTTCCTGGCTGGGTAGCTCGACCAATCCGTAGCCGGCGCGGTCCATGCCGGTGAAGCCCTCTTTGCCGGGCACCCCGGCCAGTTCGCCGGTGTTGCGGTAGGTCCAGGCGTGATAGGGGCAGGTGAAGCGGGTGGCGTTGCCCGAGCCGCATGCCGGTTGCGCGCCGCGGTGGCGGCAGTAGTTCAGGAACACATGCGCGGTGCCATCACGGTCGCGGGTGACCAACAGTGAATCTTCGAGCACGGTGCGCACCACGTAGTCGTTCGGTGCGGGGATGCGCGCCGAGGGCACGATCATCAGCGGTGTGCGGCGCAAGATCTGGGTCTGCTCGACCTCGGCGATCTTCGGGTCGCTGTAGTAGTGCAGCGGCACTCGCAGCGGAGCGGGCGCCATATCGGTGGTGTGGTCGAGCACCAACCCCAAGGCGCGGCGGGTCAGGTCCTCGGTCAGCCCGGCTGCGCCGGGTTCGATCTGAGTGGTCATGAGTTGACCATACATATCTAGCCAACTGTATGGTCTATTTCGACGGAACGGGACGCTCGTCGACCTCGGCGCAGACGATAGGGTCGGCAGAACACGATCACCGGCCCGGAAGGAATCGATGCGCACGCACGGCTGGTCGGGGACCACTCCGGCCGATGACACCGAAGCCATCGCGCGCATCATCGGCGCCGCCCGTGTGGCCATCGAACGCAGCGGCGGGGATTTCACCATGGCCGAGATCGCCCGCGACCTCGGCGTCACCCGTCAAACCGTGTACCGGTATTTCGCCAATGCCGACGCGTTGCTGACCACCACGGCGCTGACGGAAACGGGTCGATTTCTCGATGTCCTCGCCGAGCATCTGGACCATCTCACCGATCCCGCCGAGGCCGTGGTCGAAGGGATCGCATACACCCTCGAACGCCTCTCCACCGACCGGTATCTCGGCTTGCTGTTGACCCCTGGCCGCGCGGGCGCATTGTCCCCGGGTGTCACCTCCGATACCGCGTTGACCTTCGGCCGCTCCATTCTCGAACGCTTCGCTGTCGATTGGGGCCGCGCGGGGATCGATGACGCTCGTCTCGATGAACTCGTGGAGCACATGCTGCGGATCGTGCAGTCCTTTGTCATCGACCCCGGTCGACCGCCGCGGCAAGGTTCGCAACTGCGCGCCTACCTCACGACCTGGGTCGCCCCCGCACTCCGCGCCCACCAACGCTGAGCCCACAACGAACGGCAAGTTTCCTACGCCCGCTGTATCGGCCGCGCCAGGACGTCAGCCGGTCGTCTCGCCACAAGCGCACGACCCGTCGCACCGCGACCCGTGCATAGCGGACGTCGCTCAGGGAGTGGCGACCTCAGTGCCTATTGTTTCCAGGTTGCGGTGGTGTCCCACCACTCGTGCCGGCCGCCGATTAGACCCACTTATCAGTGGTTGGAAATCGGCTACTGGACACAGCGATCGACCACCTCGAAAAATGTGCCGAACGGGCGCGTATCACGTCCGAGTGCCGCAGGAACTGACCCGCGCGCACCGGCCACCTTTCACGGGCGGCGAGGTCGGGCAGCTGACACGCGCAGCTTCTACCGTCGCGAGCAATGCGCTCGGCCATCTGGCGCACTCACGCGCGGTTGTCGCCGAATCGTCAGCCGAGATATGGCGCGCTTCGTCCCGCGAGGTAATGGGTCAGCCTGAGCCGCTGCGTGTGGTGCATGTCGAGGCTGTCCAGTTCGGAGGGGGCGACGAACCGCAGCTCTGTGGACTCATCGGAGATCGCAAGGTCACCGCCGATGATACGAGCCAGGAAGCACACGTTGAACTGGCGCCGGACCTCACCGTCGCTGTAGACGATCACGTGGCGCGGATCGGTGTAAGTTCCGACGAGACCGGTGATTTCGATGTCGAGTCCGGTTTCTTCCTTGACCTCTCGGACCGCGCAGCCAGGCAGACTGTCGGTCATCTCCATGCCGCCACCGGGCAACGCCCACAGACCACTGTCGGTGCGGCGTTGCAGCAGGACGCGGCCGACGTCGTCGCATACCACTGCGGACGCCGCGACCACAAGGCTGTTCGGCTCCGGTGCGGCTGGGTCGTCATAGTATTCGGTACGCGCCATCGGCTCAGCCTTTCACCGGTCGGCCGGTTCGCCAGACCGCGTTGAAACTTTCGGTGTAGGTGTCGAACAGGCCACCGTCGACGGTACGGCGCAGATGCCAGACGGGTGCACCGTATGCGTTCACACCCCACACGTGGGCATTGACATACATTTCGTCATCGGCGCGGAAGATGCTGTTGTAGAGGGTCGTTGCGTGGGTCCGCAGCTCGATGCCTGGCGTTGCTTCCAACGCCCGGTAATGCATCAAGGCCAGACGACAGCGCGATTCGATGCCGTGCCCGAATCTCTCTTCCATGCCACGTTGTTGGACGTTGACGCTGTCGGCGTCACCTACCGCAATCCGTATCGCGCAACCCGCTTCGGCGCGCTCGGTCAACAGATCGTTGAGCCGCGGATACGCCTCATGGAGGAAGACCGCCGCATAGACCAGGATGTCGATGTGGTCTCGCGCCGGCGCGAGCAGGTTGACGAACATCGACGCCGACACATCTGCTCTCCGGTCGTAGAGGGCAACGAGTTCGGTGCTCACAGCACGCGCCGTGCGAGCCTGCCGCAGGGCAGGCCACAGGGCGTGGACGTCCTCGCCCAAACACTCGGCGGCCTGGATCGCTGTGCGCCGCCGAGGAACTCGACCGAGGTTCACCCAGCGTTCAACCGATTTCGGATCCACACTCGTCGCCTCAGCCAGCCTCGCGTGTGTCCATCCGCGCGCGGCTATCGCGGCGCGCAACCGCTCATTCGACATAGGGACGTTGTACACCCAGTAGGACGTCCCAAAGTGGGAAACATAGGAGGTTTCGTCGTCCCGCCGATCAGCGGACGCTGAATTCAGCCGCGCCGCCGGGTGACCCTCAACCCCCGGCGGCGGGGGCACACCAACCCTTGAGAGAGAGGGCCACCATGTGGGGGCAGACAACGGCCGTGCCGAAACAGCCGACGGTGTGGGACATCATCGCCCGCCTGGTGCAAGAGGCCGAACAACAAGGCAGGCCCTCGCCGGTGCTCGATCACTCCGCACCAGCCGGACCGCTGACAGACGATCAAGCCCACACGGTGATGCAAAACCATCGGACGTGTGAACGGTGGCAATGCGCGCGGAAGGCCGCGGCGTGGGAAGTGCTCGTCACGGCGGGTCGTATCGTTCCGCGACCGGCGAACGGGTCGATGTGACCGATGATCGCACAGCACAGGAGTTGGCAGCCCTGGACGCGGATGTTGTCGCAGCCTTGGCCTCGGCCGAGCTCGTCGACATAATTGGGCCGGTCATCCTCGCAAATGGCATGTGGGCGAACCGGTATCACGGCTGGTGGCGGGTGACCTCAGATCGCGAGGGTAAGGAACCGATAGGCCGATACCTGGCCGCCACCATAGACGAGTGCCGCCAGTGGGCCGCCACGGTTGGCCCGCACCCCGTGGGCAACGGGATGTTCGCGACCTTCCGGAAAGGGTTCTGGTGGCTGACCCGCGACCGCGACGGCGTTGACCCTGTGGGACGCCGTGCGGGGTTCTCGTTGGAGGAGTGTCGCCGCTGGGCGGAAGAGCTCACGCCGGAGTAGCACTTGATTGTCGGATGAGCTGGTCGGAGCAGGACCAGGACGACTACACGATGCAGATCGCACCGCTGGCCGCCGAGCGGGAGACTGAGCAGGCCGAGCTGCGGGCGAATCTGCGCGCCGAGTACTCCGGCGGTGAGTGGACTCAAGACTGAGCTGGCACGCGCCGCCGTTTGTTGATTCGAATGGGTTGTTCATTGATCTCCTGTGCGACGACGCAGACCGGCATCTCCATCGTCCGGCCGGTCTGAAAAGGTCGCCATGCACCGTGCTCCCCCAATCCGAGTAACGCACATCGAAGAGGTCCGCGCTGCGGTGTCAACTCCCCTCGATCCAGTGGTCCGTTCCCTCCTCCGGAGGAGGCGATCCCCTGAAGCTCGGCGCGCGGTCAGTCGTTGGATAAAAGCCGCGACAGCCACGTCGACCGACCACATCGACCGCCTCTCCGGCGACCCCGATTGAGCGGCCCCGCGAGACGACTGGACGGTCGTTCAGGTTAAAAACGTGGGGTTTCTGTGGGATTTGGCCAAACCACGTCAAATCTCGGGACACAAGAAAACCCCCTCCGACCCAGGTCAGAGGGGGTTTCCACTGTCGGGCTGACAGGATTTGAACCTGCGACCACCTGACCCCCAGTCAGGTGCGCTACCAAGCTGCGCCACAGCCCGTTCTTGCCCCCGTCTCCGGGTGCTCGAAAAGATTACCTCTGTGAACGCCGAAACGTTGTGACGCAAACCCAGGTTCCACGCCTGATCACTATTCGTAAGCGTTCGACGGAGCGGGCCGAGTGGGCACCAATGTAATACGCGCATCGGTAGCAATACCGACCTGCCCGAGCGTCAAAGGGTTCATGCAGTTCCGCTGCGGGTAGTTGAAGATCGGGTCCAAAGTCGGATCTGTATGACCGACGACTGACTTGTAGTACGGCCCGAACGGCTGCCCACCGGACACGCTCACGCCGAAACAGTCGACCTCCAGAATATAGGTCCCATCGCCTCCGCAATGGGCACTCGCTCCGCCCCACGATCGGTCCAGTGTGCAGCCCTGCGGCTCCGCCATCGCAGGCCCTGATGAGATCATGGCCGTGGCACTCGCTATCAGCACCGACGTACCGAACACGCGCCACTTCATGTTTGACATTCAGGTCTCTCCAACGATGGACGGGGCAAGTGAGTAAGTCGGGTCATCATACGATCGCAGCAACGGCCCCACGGCACACCGACACGGCACCCGCCACGACCGAGCTGACGGAAGCATCGACTGCCGAACCCACAAACCACCAACACGGCCAGCCGTCTCCACTCCCGGGTCGGCAAGCGTCAGATAGTTGGCTGATCAGGCACGAAATCGACGGCGCCCATTCCGAATCGACGCGCGTGCCGTTCGCGGCAACTCGAACCACGCGATCTCGCCCAAGAGCTGATGCTCATGCTGGCCGCTTGCCGGCCCACCACCTCCAAGATCCGCGTGCGCTGACGGCACACCGCACCTGTTTGTCCATCGACAGATGAACGCCCATGGCCTGCGGGCAGTTTGCGGCAACAGCCACGCAGGAAACACGGTGCACGGGCGGAGGCGTGACCGCCGCGAGAATGTGCCGAACGGGCGCACGTCACGTCCGAGGGCCACACGAACCGACCCGCGCGCACAAGCCATGAACGCTCTGGCAAGGTCGGGCTCCTGATACGCGCAGACTTCTATGGGATCCCTACGAACTCGGCGCGGTTGTGGGCTCCGGCGCAAGACGCCGACACTCCTCCGGATCGATAAAAAGGTGCCCCTACCAGCCGATTAGTACCTTCACCAAGAGGTGAGGTAATCTTTTCGAGCACCCGGAGACGGGGGCAAGAACGGGCTGTGGCGCAGCTTGGTAGCGCACCTGACTGGGGGTCAGGTGGTCGCAGGTTCAAATCCTGTCAGCCCGACAGTGAAAACCCCCTCTGACCTGGGTCGGAGGGGGTTTTCTTGTGTCCCGAGATTTGACGTGGTTGGGCCGAATCCCACAGAAACCCCAGTGACATGACAGACTGACGGCAGGCGGCGTCGAGTTCTTCGGCGCTCGACCGGTATCGGCTGCGGTGAAGATCGACCCGCATCGCCTTGGTCAGCGCGCGTTCCGCGACGAAACACATCAGTTTCCCCTCCTCTGGTTCGCCTCCGTCACTGGCCGTGTTGAGCCCACCGAGCCGTGCCCTGCCGACTGCCAGACACCCCCGAGCCTTCGATCAGCAAGAGAATGGAGCGAAAGTCCATGGTTACCAACATAATTACTACCGGCGCCGAGCGAACGATCATCGAGAACACACTCGATCGCAACCGTGAAGCGCTCATCGCGACCGCACGCGGGTTGTCCGACGCCGACGCTCGGCGACGGCTTGTCGCGTCGCTGACGACACCGATTTCCTTGATCAAACATGCCGCCGCCGCGGAGCGGATCTGGTTCCAGCGGTTCTGGGCGGGGCTCGACGAAGCCGAATGCGACGGGTACTCGAAACGCGACGAGGGCACGTTCGCCGTGGCCGACGACGAGTCGCTGGCCGATGTCATCGCGGAGTTCGAGCGTGCGAGCAGCCGATCACGGGCGATCGCCGCCCGGTTCGACCTGGACGACACCAAGCACAATCCCCGTGAGGGGACTGTCAGCATGCGGTGGACTCTGCTCGCCATGATCGAGGAATTCGCCCGCCACGCAGGTCACGGCGACATCTTGCGCGAGCAGATCGATCAGACCGCGACACTCTGAGAACAGCAAATATCGCTCGCCAGGCTAACTATTGGTTACTTTGCTGAGTGTGCGGACAACTCCAGACGACTCCAGGTTGCTCGATTCACCCGCCGATTCGGTCGCCTCCGCGACGACGGTCGGGCAGTCCTATCGAACCGGCGACTGCTATGTCGTCGGGCGCGAGAAGATCCGGGAGTTCGCCCGTGCGGTTCAAGATGATCATCCCGCTCACCGCTGCGAGCAAGCGGCTGAAGACCACGGTTACGGTGGCCTGGTCGCGCCGTTGACCTTCGTCTCGATCCCCGCGTTTCTTGCCCAGATCGAGATGTTCGATCGTGTGGCCGAAGGTTATGACCTGAGCCAGATCATGCAGACCGACCACGGCCTCATCGTCAACAGGCCGATCCTCGCGGGCGATTCGTTGCGCTTCGAGGTCGGACTCGAATCGCGCCGTAAGGCGTTCGGGGGCGACATCTTCGGCTTCAAGTGTGCGGTCACCGACCAGTACGGCAAGGAAGTCGTCACCACCCGCACGTCCTTCGTCGGCCGGCGGGAGGTGAATTTCGCCGCCGCGCGAATATGCGACCGACTGCTGATGCAGAACTTCCGTCATGGCTCGTCGATTCCGCGACAACACCACACAGCCGAGCGTGGCGAGCCACCGCGCCCGGCACCGACCGCGGACCCGGGCCGGAATATGGTGCCGTTCAGCACCGTCGCTGTCGGCGACGAGCTCCCGCCCAGGATCGTGGCTGTGACGCTGGGCGACCTGGTCAACTACGCGGGCGTGGCCGGCGACCCGAACCCCATCCACTGGAGCAAGGAGGCGGCGGCGTCGGTGAATCTGGAATCGCCTGTCGCACAGGGCATGCTGATGATCGGGATCGGCGCAGGATACGTGACCTCGTGGGCGGGCGGTCCCGGCGTGGTGACCGAATACGCGGTGCGATTGACCAGCCCGGTCTACGTCTGCGACAGCGGAGCGATCGTCGAATACACCGGCAGAGTGAAGGCGGTCGACGCAGACCGCAAGACCGCGACGATCGCGGTCACCGCCACACAGGACGGAAGGAAGATCTTCGGACGAGCGGTTGCGGTGATCCAGTGCGCGGACCGCTAGGTCAATCGTCGAGGCAAATGGCGAGCAATCGGTCACTGACGCGGAGACGCTCGGCCATCGCGACGAGGATGTCCATGGCCTCACTCGACAAGCCGACAGCACGCAGCAGCAGGGCGCGCGGTTCCTCGAGTTCGAGGGCTCGGATGAGTGTGTGATCGTCGACGCCGTGATGCGGGGTGAGGAAGAAGTAATCGGGCGTGACCTGGAAGTACTCGGCCAGCGCCGAAACAGTTTTCGCCGAGGGATTCTCGCGATTCCCGGACCGTAGCTGGGACAGATACGGTGCGGAAATGCTGTGGCCGGCCGCCTGGAGCATGCGCGCCACTTGACGGTTTGTGCACTGACGCACGTCCGGACCCGAGGGGTTGTCGAAGAGTTCGTTGAGGCGGGCGGCGAAATGCGTCACAGCGGTTCCTCGGCATCAAGTTGGTCAGAAGACCATCATGAGACGCGGACTGTGTTCCCGGCAATAGTCCTAGCAAACTTGCGGCGCTCGTCACAAAATCTCCACCACCGGGCTGTTCGGCGTAACGACCGCCGATTCGTGTCGGCCGACGCGGAAGACCAGGTCATCGACCGTATTGATCGCCAGCAGCCCGCGCCGATGACCTGTTCTATGCAATACTGCATAGCATGCGTCTGACCAGCCCGGAATCCGATGACAACACCGCCGAGACCGCGCAGTGGCGCAAGACGGCCTGCATTCTCTGTGAATGCAACTGCGGTCTCGAGATCCAGACAGATGGCCGCAACCTGGTGAAGATTCGTGGCGACAAACAACATCCGGGGTCGGCGGGCTACACGTGTGAGAAGCCGCTGCGCCTCGACAAGTACCAGGCGGGCGCGCACCGCATCGACACTCCGTTGCGGCGCACCGCCGACGGTACGTACGAGCCGATCGATTGGGATACCGCGCTCGACGAGATCGCCGCCAAGCTCGCCGGGGTTCGTGACGCGCACGGTGGCGAGTCGATCTTCTTCTACGGCGGGGGCGGGCAGGGCAATCACCTCGGTGGCGCCTACGGCCGGGCGCTGTATCACGCAGTCGGTGGCCGGTATATGTCGAATGCGTTGGCGCAGGAGAAGACCGGCGAATCCTGGGTCGATTCCCAGCTCTACGGCAATCACACCACCGGCGATTTCGAGCACACCGAAGTCGCGATCTTCGTCGGCAAGAACCCCTGGCAGTCCCACGGCATCGCGCAGGCGCGGCCGGTGCTGCGCGAGATCGCGCGGGATCCGAACCGGACGATGATCGTCATCGACCCGCGCGTCAGCGAGACCGCGGCGCTGGCCGACTATCACCTGCAGGTCAAGCCGGGCACCGACGCCTGGTGCGTGTCGGCGATCGCGGCGACGCTGGTGCAGGAGAACCTGCACAACGAGGGGTGGCTGGCCGAACACACGACCGGTGCCGAACCGGTGTTGCGAGCGTTGCGGGCGGTCGACATCAGCGCGAACGCGCACCGCTGCGGTCTCGACGAGACGCTGATCCGCACCGTCGCGCGCCGGATCGCCGCCGCGAAGAGCGTCGCCACCTATGAGGACCTCGGCGTGCAGCAGTCCCCCAACAGCACCCTGGTCGCCTACCTGAACAAGATGCTGTGGATCCTGACCGGCAACTTCGCCAAACCCGGCGGGGTCCATATTCATTCATGGATGTTCCCGCTCGCCGGCCGTTGGCACGCCATCCCGAGGCAGGCCGGGGCGGGTAGGGCACAGCGCGTGCGGCGCGGCGTCGCGACCGTGGCGATGCGCTACGGTGCCACGCCCGCGCGCCGGTTGATCGCCGCGACCGCTGGGCGTGGCGCGATCTCGCGGAATGTGGCCGGGCTGACGGCGAGCACCACGCTCGACGTGTTCTTCGACGCTGTGGCGGTGCCGATCGCCCGCACGATCGCGGACAAGCTGAGCATGGCCGACAGCCCTACGCGCACACCGGTTTCCGGGGCCCGGATTCTCAACGGCCTGATCCCGTGCAACTCCATCGCCGACGAGATCCTCACCGACCACCCCGACCGGCTGCGGGCTATGTGGATCGATTCGTCGAATCCCGCGCACTCGCTGGCGGATTCGGCGCGATTCGTGGCGGCGATGCGGTCGCTGGAGCTGTCGGTGGTCGTCGATGTGGCGATGACCGAGACCGCTCGCCAGGCCGACTATGTGCTGCCCGCGGCGAGCCAGTTCGAGAAGTATGAGGCGTCGCTGTTCACGCTGCACTTCCCGCACAACAGCTTTCAGGTGCGCGCGCCATTGATGGCGCCGTTGCCGGGCACCCGTCCCGAACCCGAGATCTACGGTGCGGTGATCGACCGTCTCGGCGTGGTCGAGCCCCGGCTGCTGGCGGAGCTGGCCGCGGCGGCACGGGTGAGCCGGGAGGCGTTCGCGCTCGCACTCTTCTCCACGCTGAAGGCGCGCCCCGAACTGGCCGGGCTGACACCGTATCTGCTGTACCGGACCTTGGGCGCGAGCCTTCCGGAGGGGGAAGCCGCGCTGGCGCTGGCATGGGGATTCGCGCTGCTGTGCGTGATCTCCCAGCCCGACGCCGTGGCCAGGGCGGGGTTCACCGGATCCGGGTTCGGGCAGGCCGAGGAGTTGTTCGAGGCTGTGCGCGCGCACCCGGAAGGGGTGCTGTTCTCCGATGACCGCTACGAGGACGCGTGGCGCTACATCCAGCACGCCGACGGCAAGATCCACGCCGCCATCCCGGAACTGCTCGACGAACTGCGCGCGGTCTGCGCTGTCGACCCCGATTACACCAGCGAGGAGTACCCGTTCACCCTGTCCGCCGGTGAGCGGCGCGCGTTCACGGCGAACGTGATCATCCGCAACCCGGATTGGCGCCGCCGCGACCGTGAGGGCGCTCTGCGGATCGCGGTGGCCGATGCCGAGCGGCTCGCGCTGAGCACCGGCGATAGGGTGCGTGTGGTCACCGAATCCGGTTCGGCGACCACGTCGATCGAGATCAGCGAGATGATGCAGGCAGGACACATTTCACTCCCCAACGGCATGGGTGTCGCCTATCCGGGCGCGGACGCAGTCGTCGGTGTCGCGCTCAATACGCTGACCTCGACGTCGCGACGCGACAAGTTCTTCGGCAGCCCCTGGCACAAGAACGTTCCCGCCCGTATCGAGGTGCTCACGGCGCCGGTGAAGGAGGCCTGACGGTGGGAGCTCGCACCAACACTCGGCAGAAGATGCTGGGCAGTGCGATCGAACTGCTGCGCGAACGCGGCGCGGCGGGCGTGACCGTCGACGCGGTACTCGCTCGCAGTAGCGCTCCGCGGGGCTCGGTGTATCACCACTTCCCCGGCGGGCGCGCCCAGATCATGACCGAATCGCTCACTCTCGCAGGCGATACGATCAGCGCCCTCATCGAGGAGGCCGCCGAGCGGGGCGCCGCGGGGGTGCTGGCCGGGATCGCCGAGTTCTGGACGGCGATCCTGCTGACGTCCGATTTCGAGGCGGGCTGTCCGGTGGTGTCGGTGGCGGTAGGCGGGGCGCCCGAGGACCGCCACCTGCAACCCGAGGTCGCCGCCATCCTGCAGCGTTGGCACGACACCCTGGCCGTCGCGATCGCCGCGGAAGGCGTCGCACCGGCACGCGCCGAACGCTTGGCCACGATGGCGATCGCGAGCGTCGAAGGCGCGGTGATCCTGTGCCGTGTCCACCGCTCGACTACCGCGCTCGACGAGGTCGTCGAAGAATTGCGCGTCCTGCTCGCCACCGCCGTCGGCACCTAGGTCAGTACGTCGGCCAGGGCCCACCCCGGATCGGTTTGGTGGCGGTGACGCGCTGCTCGTTGTCCCGGAAGCGGGGTTCGTAGTGGGTGAAGAACACCTTGGCGACCAGGTCTCGCCGGCTGTGGACGCCGGTCTTGTCGAAAATGCTCTTCAGATGCTGCTGCACGGTGTGGGCGGAGACGGTCATGTCGTGGGCGATCTGCGAGGTCGAGGCACCCTGGAGCACCAGCCGGGTGACGTCGCGTTCACGCTCGGTGAGCCCATAGGCCGACATCAGCAGCGGGTAGATGCGGCTGGGGTGGGCCGGTTCGATGATCACCGCGACCCTGGTCTGTGCTGACGAGGTCAGGCGGGCACCGTGCAACACCACCCAGGTTCCCGACCTGGTCAGCGCTCGGGACACGAGTACCTCGTCGGGTCGGTCGTCCGCCGCGTTGCGGAGCGCGCGGGCGGCGAGTGTGATCACCGCACTCGGCAGTTTCTCCCGGTCCCAGTCGCCGTCGGGGAGGTCCGACAGCCAGCGCCGCACCCCGGCACTGGCCGATTCGACCTCCCACGCCGAGTTGAGCACCAGCAGACCTGGCGAGTCCGCGTATTCGGGTTCGCCTGCCTGCCCGATCAGTAGCGCCCGGCGCACGCCGTCGGCCAGGGTCGGCGCCACGGTGGCCACGAACTCCTTCTCGGTGGCGTCGAACATCGCGGCGCCGGGCTCGCGATAGAGCGCGAGCGCTCCCCACACCTCGCCGGATCGGGTGCGCAGTCGCGCGATCAATTCCTGATCCCCACCCATCGTCATATTGCGTTGCCACCGTTCACTTTTCGACGGGTCGCCGCCGACGGTTTCGTGCAAGGTCGACAGTCCGGTCGCCGACCTGACCACATCGACGATGCCGTGGCGTTCCTCACCGTATTCCGCGGCCAGCCACTGCGGCGGAAACTCGGCGAGGCCGAGATGGAAATGACTGGTCATCAGCAGCGACGCGGGATCGAGGGTGTACCAGCACGGCGTCCAGTAGTGCGGGACGGCGGTGGCCAGCACCTCCGTCGTCTCCTGCCACAGCGACACCAGATCGTGCGGCTCTCGGCACAACCGCCCGATCTTGTCGGCGGCGCGTTGCCTCGCATCCGTGCTCACAGATCAACGGTAGGCCGCGGCCGGACCAGGGGAAATACCAGATTTGTGGAATGTCGCGGCGACCGGGATATTCCTAGCCTCGGTGTATGACGAATACCGGAACCACACCTGTGCGCCTCAGTCCGCCACCACCGCAGTTGATGCGCCTGATCAATCCTGTCGTGCGGCGTATCTTGGCGACGCGATTGCTCGGCAGTCGCATTCGCCGGCAGGGAATGGTCGAATTCACCGGCCGCCGCACCGGCCGCACGCTGCGGATCCCGGTCTGCCTGCACCATGTCGACGACGAGACGCTGATCTTCACCGAGCGACCATGGCGCCACAATCTGGTCGGCGGCGCGCCCGTCACCACCACCCATCGCGGGCAGATCCGCCACGGTCACGCCGTGCTCCTCGATGCCGCGCCTGCCCGAGTCGGCGCCGCGATGCGAGCGGCCATGGACGAGGGCGCCAGCCCCTTCGAACTCGGGCTGAAGGTCACGCGCGGCTACGACCCGACCGCCGACGACCTCGCCGTCATTGCGCGCTCGATCATCCGGGTCGATGTCGAGGATTGAGGAAGCATCATGCGTATCAATCGAATCCAGCACGACATCACTGTTCTCGCCGATGAACTGGAGGTTCCCGGCATCGGCCATATCCCGGTCAACGCCTACGTTCTGCACGCGGCGGAACCTGTCGTCGTCGACACCGGTCTCAGCCTTCCCGACCGCGGGTTCATGGCGGCCCTGAGTTCGATCGTGGATCCGGCCGACGTGGAATGGATCTGGCTCACCCATCCCGATCGCGACCACACCGGATCGCTGTTCGACCTGCTCGATGCCGCCCCGAACGCCCGGCTGATCACGACATTCGCCGGCCTGGGCATCATGTCGTGCGCTCGACCGGTCCCGATGGATCGTGTGTACCTGCTGAACCCGGGGCAGTCCCTCGATGTCGGCGACCGACGCCTCACCGCGTTTCGCCCACCGTTGTTCGACAATCCGAGCACTGTCGGGTTCTACGACGAACGCAGCGAATCATGCTTCACCTCTGACTGTTTCGGCGCTCCGCTGCCCAGCGCCGAACTCGCGACCGCCGACGATGTGGGTTACACGCCGCCGGCCGCGATTCGCGCGGCACAGCATCTCTGGGCGGCGGTGGACAGCCCGTGGGTGCACGTCGTGGACGAGGGCAAGTACCTCGCCACCGTGTCGGCGCTGCGCGCCTTCGACCCGCGACGGATCCTCAGTACGCATCTTCCGCCCGCGGGTGGACGCACGTCGCAGTACTGGGACATGCTTGCCGAGGCGCCGCAGGCCGCGCCGTTCGTCGGTCCCGATCAGGCCGCGCTGGAACAGATGCTGGTGAGCTTCGAACCCTGATTGTCAGGCGGTGCGCAGGATCCTCAGCGCGGCTCGTTCGATGCGGTCGGCGATTTCGGAGTACGACTCGTAGCCCATGCCCGCCCGCACCAGCGCGCCCGCGTAGATGATCTCGAGCCATTCGATGACCTCGTTGTCGGCGTCGGGGCCGAGTGCGCGCGCGAGCCTGCTGCGGATCTCGATGCCGATGCGGGTGCGCAGGTGTTCGACATCCGGGTCCGAGCCCAGCAGCGCGCCGGTGACCGCACCGGACAACTCTTGTTCCTCGGCCACCAGCAGTGCGATGTTGCGCAGCTCGGCCAGCACCCGCACCGTCGGGTCGGGGTCCTCGCTCGCGGGCGAGTGCGAGGCCAGCAGGCGCCGCCAGAAGATCTCGGCGACCAGGTGCTCCTTGGAGGAGAAGTAGGTGTACGCGGTCGCGGTGGCGACGCCCGCCTCCGCGGCGACCAGCCGGATCGTCATGCCGGAGAAGCCATCGCGTGTCAGCACCACCAGCGCGGCCCTGGTCAGCCGTTCGACGGTGTCGGCCTGCTTCCCGGTCAATCGACGCCGGGTCGCTTCGAGGCTGATGGAATCGCTTTCAGACATGCGTCCGGATGTTACTCGCCAGTCCCGCAGCGTCGGTGAACCAGACCATGGCGGCGCGGGGGCCGGGGTTTATTCGTAACCCTGTCCAGAATACAATCTGGACACATGTCTGATGCATCGAACACGCCGTCCATCGCGGGCAAAGTAGTCGTTGTCACCGGCGGTGCGCGCGGCATCGGACGTGCGGTAGCGAGCGAACTGGCCGGGGCCGGGGCGGTGGTCGCCCTCGGCGATATCGATGCGAGCACGGTCGCGAGTACCGGGGCCGAGATAGGCGCGACCATGGCGCGACACCTCGACGTCACCGAACCCGCGTCGTTCGCGAGCTTCCTCGCCGAGGTCGAAAAGACCTGCGGCCCTGTCGATGTGCTGATCAACAACGCGGGCATCATGCCGGTCGGCCGGTTCACCGAGGAGTCCGACGAGATCACCCGCCGGATTCTCGGCATCAATGTCTACGGGGTCCTGCTCGGGACCAAGCTCGCGCTGCCCCCGATGCTCACCCGCGGCCGCGGCCACATCGTGAACATGGCCTCGATGGCGGGTGAGAACCCGACGCCGGGAATGGCCACCTACTGCGCGAGCAAGCAGGCGGTGCTCAGCTTCACCGAGACCATGCGCCTGGAACACCGCGGCACCGGCGTGCGGTTCTCCGCGGTGCTGCCGACGTTCACCCGCACCGAGATGATCGCCGGAACTCGCGCTCCGCGTGCGTTGCTCGCCGAACCGGCCGACGTCGCCGCCGCGGTCGCCGCCCTGATCGCCCGGCCACGCCGACGTGTCTCGGTCACCCGCACGGCAGGTGTTCTCGCCGCCGTCAACAAGCTGACCCCGCGCCCGTTCGGCGAGTTCATGGCTCGGCGGTTGGGCGTGCACCGCACCTTCATCGATGTCGACCGCGATGCCCGTCGTGCCTACGACGACCGGCTCGCGGCCGATTGAGGGCTCAGGTGCGCGACAGGATCACGACCGGAATCTCGCGGTCGGTCCAGGACTGGTAGGCATCGAAATCGGCGTAGAGGCCGGTCAGCAACGGCCACAGGCGCTGACGCTCGCCGGCGTCGGCCACGCGGGCCAGCACCGGGTAGTGCTCGCTGCGGATCCGGACATGGGCGTTCGGATCTGCGAGCAGGTTCCGATACCACTGCGGATGATTCGCGAGGCCGCCCTGGGAGCCGACGATGACCAGGTCATCGCCGTCGACGAGATAGAGCAGCGGCGCGGCGAAGATCTTGCCGGACTTGCGACCTCGATGTTCGAGCAGCAGCGTCGGCACCGGGCTGCGGAACCCGGCACCGATGCGCCAGGTACCGCCGACGCGGCCGTTGGTGCGGCGATAGACCCACGCCTGTGCGCGCGACCCGTATCGGATGATCCGGGTCGTCATCGGCGAGTTCAGCCCTTTCGGCTGATTCTTCGGCATAACCATCGTCCGCACGCTACAGCGATCGCGGATCGGCGATAACGGGGTCGATCATTTCTTGCGACGCTCCTGCGCGATCACCTTGCCGACGGTGCCGTCGAGCTTCGTCCCCGCGGGCCAGCCGACATAGTGGCACAGGAACAGCGCGATCTCCCGCAACTGTTCCTCGGACAGCTCCCCGTTGCGCAGAGCGGCGCCGATCTGGATCTCGGCGACATCGACATTGCCCTGCGCGGTGAGTGCCCCGAGCAGCAGCAGCCGACGCTCGCGCACGGTCAGGGCCGGCCGCGACCAGATGTCGGCGAACAGGTGGTCGGCGGTGACGGCGAAGTGCTGGCCGGGGCCGTCCTCGAATTCCCAGCCGTAGACCTCGGCCATCTTGGCCAGGCCACGCTTGCGGACGTCGGCGGGGGCTTCTCCGTGGGCGGTCATGAGATCTCCTTGTCGAGCGCGGGTTCGGCGACGCCGAGTCCCTCGGCGAGACGGGCGAGGGCCAGTTGCGCCAGTGGCAGGTCGACCGCGAGCCGGTCGCCGAGGTCGAGCGCGAGCGAGAGGTCCTTCTCGCCGAGATCGCGCACATGGCCCAGGATGGGGAACCAGAAGTCGTCGGGGTCGATCGGCGCGGTGGTGTCGCGCAGCATGATCGCGCCCGGCCCACCGGTCACCGCGTCGGAGTGGCGGACCACCTTGCCGAGTGCGGTGAGACTGAGCCCGGCGGCCTCGGCCAGGCGCTGCGCCTCGGTGGCCGCGGTGAACGAGATGAAGTGAAGGAGGTTGCGCGCCAGCTTCATTCGTGTTCCCGCGCCGACCGGACCGGCGTGCACGACGAGGTCGGCGAAGCACCCGAACGGCGGCCGGATCCGGTCCACCGCGGCGGCGCTACCGCCGACCATCACAGCCAGGCTCCCCCGGGTCGCGCCGGGTGCGCCACCGCTGACGGGCGCGTCGACGAATTCGACCTCGTGCTCGGCGCACCGGGCGGCCAGCTCCTGCGCCGTCCGGTCGCTGATGGTGGAGTGCACGGCAACCACCGTGCCCGGTGCCGCGGTACGCAGAATTCCCGAGGGGCCGGTGAGCACCTCGGTCACCTGCGCATCGTCGATGACCGTCACGCAGATGATCCGCGCGTGTGTCGCGACCTGCGCCGGCTCGGCGACCGCACGCGCACCCGCGTCGACGAACGGCTCGATGACCTCCGGCCTGACATCGCAGACCGTGAGCCCGCCCGGCCAGTCCAGCAGCCGCCGCGCGATCGGCGCGCCCATATTGCCCAGTCCGATGAATCCGACCGGGGCGCTGACGGATTCGGTCGTCATCGGATGATCTGCCCGCCGTCGACGTTGAGGATCTGGCCGGTCACCCAGCTCGCCTCGTCCGACAGCAGATACAGGCAGGCGCCGACCAGGTCCTGCGGGGTGCCCATCCGCTTGATCGGGATGCGCTTGACCATGTCCTTGACCATGTTTCCCGGCGTCACGGTCTGGGTGGCCTCGGTATCGATCGGACCGGGCGCGATGGCGTTCACTCTGATCCGCGAACCACCCAGCTCGGTGGCGAGTTGCTGGGTGAGGCCGTTGATACCGACCTTGGCCAACCCGTAGAACCCCGAGTACAGCCATGCGGCGGTGGATGATTGGTTGACGATCGAGCCGCCGCCCGCCGCGATCATCGGCTGCCAGACCGCGCGCGTCACATTGAGCGCGCCGTCGAAGTTCACGCCCATGAACTTCTTGTAGTAGTCCCACGGCACGGTGAGCAGCAGATCGAGCTTCATCTCGCCGTAGATGGCCGCGTTGTTGACCAGGTGGTTGATCGCGCCGAACTCGGCGACGGTGAATTCCGCCAGTGCGACAGCGGATTCGGGATCGGCGACATCGACGCGACGGAAGGCGGCGACCCCGCCGTCGGCGACGATCTGCTCGGCCACCTCCTCGCCGCGCTCGGCATTGAGGTCGGCGACAACGACATTGGCGCCTTCGGCGGCCAGTGCGCTCGCGTAGACCGCGCCGATGCCCTGCGCGGCGCCGGTGACGATCGCGGTGCGACCGGTGAAACGTGCCATGGTGTTCAGCTCCTGAGTGTGAATGGGGTCGGTGAGGTCAGGCGGGGGTGGCGATCAGCTTGGTTTCGAGGTATTCCTCGAAACCGGCGACGCCCATCTCCCGGCCGATGCCGGACTGCTTGTAACCGCCGAACGGCGCGTCCGCGTGGTACCAGAGGCCGCCGTTGACGCTCAGGGTCCCGGTGCGCACCCCCGAGACGACCCGGTCGAGCCGGTCGGGGTCGGTGCCCCACACCGAACCCGACAGGCCGTAGGGCGATTCGTTGGCCAGCCGGATCGCGTCGTCGTCGCCGTCGTGTGGAATCACGACGAGCACGGGCCCGAAGATCTCCTCCTGCGCGACGGTCGCGGTGTTGTCGAGTCCACTGATCAGCGTCGGTTCGATGAAGTACCCGCGTTCCTTGTCCGCGGGCCTGCCGCCGCCGACCTCGATCCGTCCGCCTTCGGTGCGGGCGATCTCGAGATAGCGCTCCACCCGGGCTCGCTGACGCTCGGAAATCACGGGGCCGCAGACGGTTCCCGGGTTGGTCGGGTCACCGGCAGCCAGGCCGCGGAGCGCGCCGGCCGCGGCGGTGACCGCGGCGTCGTAGGACTCGCGCGGCACCAGCAGCCGCGTGGTGAGGGCGCACCCCTGGCCCGCGTGGACGGCGACGGTGAACGCGGTGTAGCTCGCGGCGGCAGCGATGTCGGCGTCGTCGAGCACGATCGCAGCGGATTTGCCGCCCAGTTCGAGGAAGGTGCGCTTGAGCGTGGCCGACGCGCCCACCATCACCGAGCGACCGGTCTGGGTCGAGCCGGTGAAGGTGATCATGTCGACCCGCGGATCGAGGACCAGCTGTGCGCCGAGGCCGTGATCGGAGGAGGTGACGATATTGATCACCCCGGCCGGGATGTCGGTGTGCTCGGCGATGAGCGGGCCCAGCACCGCCGCGCACCAGGGTGTGTCCGGGGCGGGCTTGAGCACCACGGTGTTGCCCGCGGCCAGCGCGGGCCCGATCTTGGCCAGGTTGATCTGGTGCGGGAAGTTCCACGGCGTGATGGCGCCGACGACACCGACGGCCTCGCGCCGGATCACCCGGCGACTGGAGATACCCATCAGGTCCCGGGTGCCGAGATCGGTTTCCCACGTGTAGTTCTCGGCCAGGTCGGCGGCGTAGGACAGGTCCGCGATCGGCCCTTCCAGTTGCGGCCCGCTGGTGAGCATGACCGGTGTGCCGACCTCGGCGATCGTGATCGCCCGCAGTTCCTCGAGGTGCTCGCCCAGTACGTCGCGCAGCTGGCGCAGGCAGTGCGCGCGAAACTTCGGGTCGCGTGACCACTGCGTCTCGTCGAAGGCGGTGCGCGCCGCGGCGATGGCTGCCTCCATGTCGGCGCCGGAGGCGTCGGCGGCGTAGCCGAGCACCTCCTCGGTGGCGGGATTGATGGTCGCGAAGACACCGGAGCCACCCGGGATCAACTTGCCGCCGATCAACAGTGGTGTGCCTTCGGCGGGGACGAGGCCGTTCATAGCGAGGCTCCGATACGTGTCTGGACAGGTGTACGGAATATAGTTCGGTTTATCGATCAGACGCAAGACCATGACTCGTTCATTGGTCCGTACACCAGGCTGTAGTACCATCCAGACACATGTCCGAAATCGCGCCTACCGGCATCGAAGCAACTCGACGACGCTTGACCGAAAAGCAGGCCGATACGGTGGACCGCCTGACCCTCGCCGCCGTCGATGTGCTGTCGCGCGAGGGCTATTCGGGGACGACGATCCGGCTCGTCGCCGCGTCGGCGGGCGTCGGCACCGCCACCGCCTACACGTATTTCTCCTCCAAGGAACATTTGATCTCCGAAGTGTTCTGGCGGCGATTGGTCGCCATGCCACCGCTGGCGACCGGCGAGGCCGACCAGACCGCGCGCGTGGTCGCCGTTCTTCGCCAGGTCTCGATGCTGGTGGCCGATGAACCCGCACTGGCCGGGGCGGTCAGCAGCGCCATGCTCGGCGATGATCCCGACGTGCGGCACCTCCGCGTACGCATCGGGCGCGAGATCCGCCACCGGCTCGGCGACGCCCTGGGCACCAAGGATCCAGAGAGCCTGGCCGCGCTCGAATTGCTGTACTCCGGGGCGCTTCTCCAGGGCGGGATGGGCCTGCTGTCCTACGCGCAAGTCGCCGATCTGCTCGAGATCTGCGCGCGACGATTGCTGGCCACGCCCGCCACCGACAGCTGACACACCGTCCGCCGGATTCGGTGCGAACCTTGTCGCGCATCCGGAAGCCGTAGTACTGTCCAGACACATGTCCATTTAGTGTCTGGACAGTATTCCGGGAAGGACTTTCCAATGACGCTGGTCAAACCGCAGCGCGTGTCCGGAGGTGAGGACGAACACGGGCACCTGGCCGAGTTCCGTACCGATCCGATCGCCCTGATGCGACGCGTTCGCGCCGAGTGCGGCGATGTCGGATCCTTCGAGCTCGCCGGACGTGATGTCGTCCTGTTGTCCGGCGCCGAGGCCAACGAATTCTTCTTCCGGGCCGGCGACGACGATCTCGACCAGGGCGCGGCCTACCCCTTCATGAAGCCGATCTTCGGCGAGGGCGTGGTGTTCGACGCACCCCCCGAGCGCCGCAAGGAGATGCTGCACAACCAGGCGCTGCGCGCGGATCACATGCGCGGGCACGCGGGCACCATCGCCCGTGAAGTGGATCAGATGGTCGCGCAGTGGGACGACGAGGGCGAGATCGATCTGCTCGAGTTCTTCGCCGAGCTGACCATCTACACCTCTTCGGCGTGTCTGATCGGGGTGAAGTTCCGCAATCAGCTCGACGGACGTTTCGCGCATCTCTATCACGAGCTCGAGCAGGGCACCGACGCCCTGGCCTACGTGGACCCGTACGCGCCGATCGAGAGTTTCGTCCGGCGTGACGCGGCGCGTGCGGCGCTGGTCGAGCTGGTGCAGGCGATCATGGATCAACGCGAGGCGAATCCGCCCACCAGCAAAGACGATCGCGACATGCTCGATGTCCTCATCTCGGTGAAGGACGAGAACGGGGCGCTGCGGTTCTCGGCCAGCGAGATCACCGGCATCTTCATCTCGATGATGTTCGCCGGCCACCACACCACCTCGGGCACCGCGGCCTGGACGATCATCGAACTGCTGCGCCACCCCGAGACACTGGCCGGGGTGGTCACCGAACTCGACGAGCTCTACGCCGACGGCGCCGACGTGAGTCACCATGCGCTGCGCCAGATTCCGAATCTGGAAGCCGCGCTCAAGGAGACACTGCGACTGCATCCGCCGCTGATCATCCTCATGCGCCTGGCGCGCGGTGAGTTCGAGGTGTGCGGGCACCGCATCGAGCCCGGCGACATGGTGGCCGCCACCCCCGCGGTCTCCAACCGGATTCCGGAGGACTTCCCCGACCCGGACGCCTTCGATCCCGCACGCTATCTCGACCCACGCCAGGACGACATCCTCAACCGCTGGACCTGGATTCCGTTCGGCGCGGGCAGGCACCGCTGTGTCGGCGCGCCGTTCGCGCTCATGCAGCTCAAGGCGATCTTCTCGATTCTGCTGCGGGACTGGGAGTTCGAGCTCGCACAGCCGTCGGACACCTACCGCAACGACCATTCGAAGATGGTGGTGCAGTTGCAGCAGCCCTGCCGCGTCCGCTACCGCCGCAGGCAGCGCTGAGCGCGAGCGGAGGTCACTGTGTCCGCGACATCCATCCCCGCCGGATTCGATTTCACCGATCCGGCCCTGTGGGAATCCCGCAACCCCGTCCAGGAATTCGCCGAGCTCCGCCGGACCGCACCGGTGTGGTGGAACGCCCAGACCGACGCGCAGTCGGGCGGCTTCCGCGACGGCGGCTACTGGGTGATCACCAAACACGAGGACATCAAGGAGGTTTCGCGCAATCCGGAGCTGTTCTCCTCCGAGCGAAAGGGCTCGGTGATCCGGTTGCCCGGCGAGGTGACACCCGAGCAGATCGAACTCACCGGTGCCCTGCTGCTGAACATGGATCCGCCCAAACACACCAAGATCCGGCGCATCATCGCCAAAGGGTTCACGCCGCGCGCGGTCGAGGGGTTGCGCGCGGCGTTGACCGAACGAGCGGGCGCGATCGTGGCCGCGGCGCGCGCGGCCGGCGGTGGTGATTTCGTCGAACAGGTGGCGTGTGAGCTTCCGCTGCAAGCCATCGCCGAACTCGTCGGCGTCCCCCAGCAGGACCGCCGCAAGCTGTTCGACTGGTCGAATCAGATGCTCAACTACGACGACCCGGAGTACGGCGACGCCACGACCACCGACGCCTCGTCCACCGCGGCGATGGAGATCCTCGGCTACGCCTGGAACATGGCCGAGCAGCGCCGCACCGATCCCGCCGACGACATCGTCAGCAGGCTCGTGCACGCCGATCTCGACGGGGAGGCGCTGGGCTCCGACGAGTTCGGGTTCTTCGTGATCCTGCTCGCGGTCGCGGGCAACGAGACCACCCGCAACGCCATCACCCACGGGATGAAGGCGTTCATCGACAATCCGGATCAGTGGGAGCTCTACAAGCGACAGCGGCCACGGACCGCGCCCGACGAAATCGTGCGCTGGGCGACGCCGGTGACGGTCTTCCAGCGCACCGCGACCGCTGACACCGAGCTCGGCGGGCAACTCATCCGCGCCGGTCAGCGGGTCGGATTGTTCTACAGCTCAGCCAATTTCGACGAGGATGCCTTCGAGAGCCCGTTCCGTTTCGACATCTCACGCGACCCCAATCCGCATCTGGGCTTCGGTGGCACCGGCGCGCACTTCTGTGTCGGCGCGAACCTGGCCCGGCTCGAGATCGAGCTGATCTTCAACGCCATCGCCGACGTGATGCCCGATTTGTCCCAGGTTTCGGAGCCGCAGCGGCTGCGATCGGGTTGGATCAACGGCATCAAACACTGGCAGGTCAGCTACGAGTCGGGAACGGTGCACTGATGCGGATCGCGCTGCTGTCATATCGGAGCAAGGCGCATTGCGGCGGGCAGGGTGTCTACGTCCGATACCTGAGTCAGGGGCTCGTCGATCTCGGCCACCAGGTCGAGGTGTTCTCCGGCCAGCCCTATCCCGAGGATCTCGACCCGCGGGTGCGGCTCACCGAGGTACCGAGCCTGGACCTGTACCGCGACGAAGACCCTTTTCGCACACCGCATCCCCGCGAGATCCGGGATCGTGTCGACCTGCTCGAGCTCGCCACCATGTGGACGGCCGGGTTCCCCGAACCGCGCACGTTCAGCTTGCGGGTGGCCAAACTGCTGGCCGCGCGCGCCACGGAATTCGATGTGGTGCACGACAATCAGTGCCTGGGCTACGGTCTGCTCGCCATCGCCGAGCGGTTGCCGCTGGTGGCGACCGTTCACCATCCGATCACTCGCGACCGCGCGGTCGATCTGGCCGCGACCCCGTGGCGGCGCAAGCTGTTCGTGCGGCGATGGTACGGCTTCCTCGGCATGCAACAGCAAGTGGCACAGCAGATTCCGGACCTCATCACGGTGTCCTCGTCTTCGGCCGCCGATATCGCGCAGGACTTCGGCGTGCGGCCCGGACAGTTGCATACCGTCCCCCTCGGCGTGGACACCGACCTGTTCCGGCCGCGCGAGACACCGCGGGTGCGCGGGCGCATCGTCGCGGTCGCGAGCGCCGACAAGCCGCTCAAGGGCATCGCACACCTGCTGAGAGCCGTGGCCCGGCTGCGCCATACCTGCGATGTCGAGCTCCGGCTGGTCGCGAAGCTGGAACCGAACGGCCCCACCGAGAAGCTGATCGCCGAACTCGGTATCGCCGATATCGTCACCCCGGTCAGCGGAATGAGCGACGAGCAGCTCGCCGAGTTGCTCGCCTCTGCCGAGATCGCCTGCATTCCGTCGATGTACGAGGGGTTTTCGCTGCCCGCCGTCGAGGCGATGGCCAGCGCGACACCGCTGGTCGCCAGCCGGGCAGGCGCGCTGCCCGAGGTCGTCGGCGAGTGCGCCGAGCTGGTCGAGCCAGGCGATGTGGACGCACTGACCCGGGTGCTCGGCGAACTGCTCGACGATCCCGACCGCCGTGAGCGCCTCGGCGCGGCGGGTCGTGTCCGCGTTCTCGAACTGTTCAGCTGGTCGGCCGTTGCCGCGCAGACACTCGCGATCTATGACCAGGCGATCACCCGCCACTGCCCTACCCCGCCGGGCACCGCCCGATGACGACACCGCCCGACCCCGCGCAGCACCTGGAGGCCTCATGTTGACCGTCGATTTCGACCGCTTGGGCATCGGCCCCGGATCACGGGTGATCGACATCGGCTGCGGCGCGGGCAGACATTCCTTCGAGGCCTACCGCCGCGGAGCCGACGTCGTCGCGTTCGACCAGAATGCCGCCGACCTGGCCGATGTCGACATCATGTTCGAGGCCATGGCCGCGGCGGGCGAGGCACCGGAGTACGCCAAGGCCGAGACCGTGCGCGGCGACGCGCTCGATCTGCCCTACGGCAACGACGAATTCGACGTGGTCATCGCCTCGGAGATCCTCGAGCACGTCCCGCAGGACACACAGGCGATCGCCGAACTGGCGCGGGTGGTCAAACCCGGTGGCGCGCTGGCGGTCACGGTGCCGCGCTGGCTGCCCGAACGCATCTGCTGGGCGCTCTCGGACGAGTACCACGCCAACGAGGGCGGTCACGTCCGCATCTATCGCGCCGACGAGTTGCGCGACAAGATCACCGCGCGCGGTCTGCGCTACCACCACCAGGACTTCGCGCACGCGCTGCACGCACCCTTCTGGTGGCTGAAATGCGCTGTCGGCGTGCGCAATGACAAGCACCCGCTGGTGAGCGCCTATCACCGCATGCTGGTGTGGGACATGATGTCGGCGCCCGCGCTCACGCGCACCGCCGAACGTGTGCTGAATCCGCTGGTCGGCAAGTCGGTCGCGCTCTACTTCACGAAACCGGCGGTGCGCGGCGATGCCCGTTGAGCTACCGGCCGTTCCCGGGGTCGTCTCCGCGCGTGAGATCCGGCAGACCGCCGAATCCATCGCCACCGCACAGGAACCCGACGGTGCGATCCCCTGGTTCAGCGGCGGCCACACCGATCCGTGGGATCACATCGAGTCCGCGATGGCGCTCACCGTGGGCGGGTTGTGGGACGTGGCCCGTGAGGCCTACATCTGGTCGGCGAAATCGCAGCGCTCCGATGGGTCGTGGCCCACGCAGGTACGCGCGGGCGTGATCGAGAACCACGACGCCGACACCAACTTCTGCGCCTACCTGGCAACCGGTGTTCTGCACGCCCTCACGATCACCGGCGATACCGGGTTCGCCGCGGAGATGTGGCCGACGGTCCGCGCCGGCATCGACTTCGTCCTCGGGCTGCAACAGGGCGAGCACGGCGAGATCCATTGGTCGGCCGGCGAATCCGGATCATCGGGGGAAGCTCTGCTGACCGGCTGCTCCAGCATCTTCCACAGCCTCGGCTGTGCGGTGACCCTCGCCGAGCGGGTAGGCGACCCGCGACCGGATTGGGCGGCGGCTCGCAGCCGGCTCGGTAACGCCCTGCGCCATCATCCGGAAGCGTTCCTGGACAAGAGCCGTTACTCCATGGACTGGTACTACCCGATCCTCGGCGGCGCGGTGCGCGGCGCGGCGGCCACGGATCGGATAGCGCGGCACTGGAACGAATTCGTGGTCGCCGATCTCGGCATTCGCTGCGTGTCCGACGCACCGTGGGTCACCGGCGCCGAGACCTGCGAACTGGTGCTCGCCCTCGATGCCATCGGCGATACCGCCGCCGCGAGCACACTGTTCACCGCGATGCAGCATCTGCGCGATTCGGACGGATCCTATTGGACCGGACTCGTTTTCACCGACGGCAAGCGCTGGCCCGAGGAGCGCACCACGTGGACCGCGGCGGCGGTCGTGCTCGCCGCCGACGCCCTCAGCCGCACCACCGCGGGCAACGGCATCTTCCGCGACGCACTCCCCCGGTGATCCGGCTCAGTTACACGCGGCGGTTCGCTGCAGGATGCGCAGCGAACCGGTGACCGAGAGTTCGCGGAACTTGCCGCTGTCGATCGCGCGTCGATAGATGTTGTACGGCGCGCGACCACCGTCGGCGGGATCGGGGAAGACGTCGTGAATGGCGAGCAGCCCGCCACCGGCCACCCAGTGCACCCAGTTGTCGTAGTCACGCTGGGCGGCCTCCTCGGTGTGGCCGCCGTCGATGAACAGCATGCGCAGCGGGGCCCGCCAGATGCGGGCGGCGGCACTCGACGAGCCGATGATCGCGGTCACCGTGTCGGTGAGACCCGCGCGAATCATGGTGCGCCGGAACGTGGTCACGGTGTCGAAGACGCCGGTCTCCGGGTCGATCATGCTGGTGTCGTGGTATTCCCAGCCCGGCTGGTGCTCCTCGGAGCCACGGTGGTGGTCGACGGTGCACACGGTGGCACCGATTTCGCGGGCCGCGGCACCGAGATAGACGGTCGACTTGCCGCAGTAGGTGCCGATCTCCATGATGATTCCGTCACCCGCGTACGCGCGGGCGGCCGTGTAGAGCGCCTGTCCCTCTTCCGGCGGCATGAATCCGACGGTCTGTTCGGCGAGGGCGAACAGGTCGCTGGTACCGGCGGAGATCTCGTCTACAGCTCCCATGCGGGTGACGCTAACACATGACCTGGAATACAATCCGGACTACTGTCCGGAAAGATGCTCGGATAGCCGGAACCCAAGGAGAACATCGATGAAGACTCGTCTCAACTGCCCCTGTGGCGTCAGCATTCGCGGCACCGACGAGGCAGATCTGATCAAGCAGACCCAAGAGCACCTGGCCGCGAACCACCCCGGCCACGACTACACCCCGGACGAGATCCTCTTCATCGCCTACTGATCATTTCGTCGGCAGGGCGTTCTGCAGGCCGCCCACCTCGGTGATCTGCCAGTCGGAATTCCGGTCGACGGTGAGCGAATAGGTGACGGTGGTCCGCGTTCCCTCTGGCGTCTGGGCGCTGGTGGAGACCACGTCGAGGTAGGCATTGACCTTGTAGATGCCACCGGCTTCCGAGATCACCTTCGCCGAGAGCGGGTTCGCCTTCGACGTCCACTGCAGCGGGAGCAGGATCTGCTCCAACTGCGGTGCGGTGGCGTCGAATTTGGCGGCCAGAGACCCGGTGGTGCCGGTTTTGAGCCGGGCGAACCAGGCGGGCACGTCGCGGTAGTCGATCGTGGACGCGCCGACGCCGTAGCCGGTCGCGATCTGCTCCACGCGCTCGGCGTCGGCCGCGCGCGCGTCGCGCTCGGCGATCGTCGCCCGCGCCGAGAAGTACAGCGCCGCGAACGTGACGACCGCGGCGACGAGCACCGCGATCGTGCCGCTGACCAGGACGGTCGAGAGCCGGACGGAGACGGTGCGCGGTGTCTGTTCGTCGGCGGCGGTGGCTTCTACTTCGGTCGCTGTACTCATGGTCAGTCCTTTGTCCGGCTATTTGACGCCGAGGCGGAAATGCACGGTGCCGTCGGCGTCCACGTTCTGCAGTGCTTGGTCGATCAGGGTGCTGATGTCGATGGCCGGCGTCCGATGGACCGCGTCGGTGACCACCGGCCCGAGAAGCTGTCCCAGCGGGGCGATACTCGGGCCGATCTCGGTGATCAGGGCGGTGAGGTTGTCGAGGAAGGGGACAAGGCCGTCGCCGGTGAAGTAGTCCTCGACCGGGCGGCTTTCCACCAGCTCCGCACCGGACTCGACGATCGCGTTCAGCGTGACACCGAACTCGCCGAACAGCGGGCCCGCCGTGGCGAGCGACGGCCCGAGCCACGCCATGTCACCACCGAGGGCTTGGATATCGGCGAACAGCTGCCGGATCGCCTCGGTGCGGCTGAGCAACGTCGCCGCGAGCAGCGTCGATGACCGCTGCAGCGTCCCCATCGCGGCGTCGGTACCGGCGAGCGCGCGATCGAAGGTGTCGACCAGGTTCGCGATCGTCTCGGGTCGGAGCTGGCCGAGCAGCTCGACCAGCCGGGCCGAGAGCGCGGTGATGGTCGTCGGCAGGTGGACGCGGTCCGCCGCGACGACCTGGCCGTCCTCGAGATACGGGCCTGCCCCTGACTCCGGTGCGAAGGCGATGTAGGGCTCGCCCAGCGCCGACAGCTGCTCGATGCGGACATCGCTGGACACCGGGATGCGGTGGCGACTGTCGATCCGCAACCGGACGAGCACACCCCCGTCCTGTTTGCGCACCGACTCGGTGCGCCCGACCTGGACACCGGAGAGCAGGACCGGCGAGTTCGGCGCCAGCCCGCCCGAGTGCGCCAGCCGCAGATCCGCGGTGCGGTAGCTGATGCGCGGATCGAGCCGGAGCACACCGAGCGACATGTACCCGACCCCGAAGACCAGCACCGCCATGATCGCCGAGAGTGACACTGTCGCACGAAGGTTCATCGCACCAGACCGATCATTCGCAGGGAGTCGACGATCCGGGCGGTGTGGTCGCCGGGCGTGATCGACAGGTCGATCGCGGGTCCGTGCTGCGCGAACGGGACCAGGTCGGTGTTGATCAGGTCGATGAGCGCCTTCATGTTCGAGGGCGCGTCGGTGTCGAGGGGGCGGCTGCCGAGCAGCATGGGCACCACGGCGCGGGTGGTGTCGTCCAGGGAGGACAGCAGCGGGCCGAGCCACTGGACGCTCGGCGCGACCGGGCCGAGGGCGGTCAGCACGAAGATGACGCTGATCTGGGTGTTCACCGCATCGGTGGTGTGCTGGACGCCGTAGGGGGTGAGTAGCTCGTCGAGAATCGGCAGGTTGTGCCGCATCCCCTCGTCGACGGTGGCTTCCAGGCCGTCGAGCAGGGCGTCGACCGAGTTCAGGTGATCGCCGAGGTCGGTGATGTCGGCTCCGAGAGTGTCTGCGATTCTGGCTGTTTCGCGCGGGTCGTCGGGGAATACCCCGTTCGTCGTGCGCACGATGTCCTGGAAGTCGGTCACCGCACCGCTGCCGATGAAGGTGGACAATCCGGCCAGGATGTCCTCGATCGGCGGCGACTGGGTGGTGTCTTCGAGCGGGATGGTCGCGCCCGCTGTCAACTCGCCCGCGGTCGGGTCGGCGGGCTCGCTCAGGGCGATGTGGACGTCGCCCAGCGGCGTCTCCTGGCGCAGTTCGGCGGTGGTGCCGATTGGGAGCCGGACCGACCGCTGGATCTCGACATCGACGACGGCATACCCGGGCACGGCGGCCCGCTCCGCCGTGCCGGGGACGGGGTCGACCAGGGTGACGCCGGTGAGCCCGCCGACGCGGACACCCGCCGCGATCACCTTGGCGCCCTGCGGGAGATTGAGAACGTCGGCGAACTCGATCCGCAGCGGATAGGTGGGTCCGCCGACATCGGCTCCCGGCACGGGCAGATCGGCGGGCTGGAATCCGCAACCGGTGGCGGCGAACAGCACCGCGAGGACGAACAGGGCGACACGTTTCATCGGGCGCTCACCGCTCCCAGTAGGACGGGCATCGCGGAAATCGTCATCGCACCGCTGTCCGAAGGCAGGCACGGCTGCCCGGTGACGACCTGCACGGCCGCGCAGATCCGGTCCGAGTCCTGCTGGGCGAGTGCGAGTTTCGGCGGCGCGTAGCCGATGGTCAGCGCGCCGGTGGCCGGGTCGACAGCACCGGCGAAGCCACCGGCGACGGCAGGCGCCATCGCGATCACGTCGGCCAGCGAGCCGACCCCCGCCGCGATCATCCGCGACAGGTCGGGCACCGCGTCCAGTGCGCGCAGTCCGGGCGAGCCGAACATCATGATCACATCGTTGAGCTGGGGCAGCAGATCGGCGAGAGTGGCGACGATCGCGATGACCGGCGGAAAGGCGATGGTGACGATGTCGTTGAAAGTCTGCGGCAACCCGGTCACCGTCGTCTCCACCTGCGACCAGCCGCCGCGTGCGCGGTGGGCGAGCTCGGTGAGCGCGTCGAGCAACTGCCCGAGGTGACCGATCGCCGCATCGGGTGCGGCCAGTGCCCGGCTCAGCGCCACGATCACGTCGTTGATCTGCTCGCCCGTCCCCGCCGTTGCGCGTTCCAGGGCCGTGATCCCGGCGCCGAGGGCGGTCCGCTGCGCCGGATCGCCCGCGCCGTTGAGCTGGTCGGCCAGGCCGGCGAGGGCGTCGAAGGTCTGCGTAAGGCTCTTGGGCGTCAGGGTTTTGGTGATGCACGCGCTCGAATTCCAGCCCGGCCCGACAGGTTCGTTGCCGATGAGGGCCAGTCGGCGATCGGCGATCAGGGTGTCGCTGACCGTCACCGCCCCGACCTCGAGCGGCAGCTTCCGATCGGCGCGGACGGTGAATTCGACGCGCGCCGAGGCTCCGTCGACGCTGATGCCGGTGACTCGCCCGACCTGCACCCCCAGCACCGTGACGGCGCTGCCTTCGTAAAGTCCGATGCTGTCGGGCATTGCGGCGCAGTAGGCCCGCATCGGCGGGTTCGGTGTACTCAGTCGCAGACCCAGGGCACCGGCGAGGACGAGAGTCAGAACCACCGCGACCGACATCAGCCCACGCGATCCGAGTAGCTGTTTCGATATCAACAGCCGCCCCCCGGCAGTGGCACACAGACGGCGGGCAGCTGGATCGTCGCCCCGGACTGATCGACACTCACCCCGCCGCCCGGTGGGAGCAGCGGGAGCAACCGCTCCTCCAGTGCGCGTACGGAATCGAACAGGGCGCCCAGGCGCGTGCCGAGCTCTTCGAGCGCGGGGACCGCCGCGGCGAGCGGGGCCACCCGCTGCTGGATCGAGGCATCCCACGCGCGGCCGAGCGGCGTGACCTGTTTCAGCACGACCGCCAGATCGATCAGGGAATCCGCGACCACCACCTTGTTGGTCTGGATGATCTGCTCGAGCGTGCCGAGGGTGATGATCAGGTTCGCCAGCACATCGGCGTTGGCCCGCAGTGCGCTGAGGTACTCGTCGGCGATGGACAGGGTGCGCGAGATGTCCGCGTTCTGCTCGTCCAGGATCGCGACCACGTCACCGGCGGCGCGCACGGCCGAGCGCACCGCGTCCGGGCTCTTGTCGATCGCGGTGGACAGCGCGGCGAGATCGCGCCGGAAGACCTCGCCGTCGATGCGGCGCACCGGCTCCACCGCGTCCTGGAATGCCCGGGTCAGGTTGTAGGGCACGATCACTCGCTGCGCGGGCAGCACCGCATCACCCAGCGGTTGCGTGCCCGCGGGCAGTACCGCCACGTAGTAGCCGCCGACAAAGGTCAGCATCCGGATATCGAGGGTGGTCTGATCGCCGATGAACGCGTCGGCGGCGACTGTGAACCTCATCCGGACCCGGTCGGGCAGCAGGTCCAGCGAGGTCACTTTCCCGACGGGGATCCCGGCGAGCCGCACATCGTCGCCGACGCGGACCGAACCCGCCTCTGTCAGGTCGGCGGAATAGGTTCTCTGCGAGGTGGTTCCGGTGACATAGACGAAACCGATCGCGACCAGGAGCAGTACCGCGGCGCACATTCCCGCTATCCCCCAGCGCAATTCACCGGCGCGGGGATCGTTGATGGCGCGTCGGCGCGTTATCGGTGACACAGCACGATCCCCTGTCCGGCGATGAGCACTTGCAGCGGTGGCGGTGCGGTGGCGTCACCGTGCGAGCAGGTGAGGTCGGGCCCGGTCTGCGGAATCGCCCGCGTCATCGACTGGATGAGGCCGGGCAGGCTCTCGAACGCGGCCACCGCCTCGTACGGATCGGGGAAGGCTCGGGTGAGCGCCGCGTCGAGATCGCTGTTCGGCTCGCCGGTGACCCCGAAGACGGTCAGCATGCTGCGCAGCGGTTTCAGCACGCCGGGAATGCCGATCGAGAAGTCCACCAGCCCGGGCAGTTTCGCGGTGATGGCCATGAACAGGTTGGTCAGATTGGTCAGCAGCGTGATGGCGTTGCCCGACTTTCCGTCGAGATGATCGGCGACCTCGGCGAGGTTGCGCGCCAGGGTCGACAGGACCATTTGACGGTCGGAGGCGAAGCGGCTGAGCTTGTCGATGGCGCCCAGTGCCTGCCCGAGACCTGTGCCCTCGCCCTGGATCACGGCGAGGATGCTGGTCGCGAACTGGTTGAGATCCTCGGGAGAGAGTTCGGCCAGCACCGGCTGCAAACCCTTGAACAGACGGGTGATGTCGAAGTCCGGCACCGTCTCCGCGGTACTGAAAACCGACGCCGGATCACGTCGGCCCGTCGGCTGGTCGGGTTGCTCGACGCCCAGATACCGGAAACCCGTGAGGTTCTGGTAGCGGATGGCGATCCGGGAGTTGAGGAACAGCGTCCGATCCCGCGCGACGGTGAAGCGCACGCGGGCGAGCGCGCCGTCGAGCTCGACGGCCTGCACCTTGCCGACCTGCACCCCGTAGAGGCGCACGTCGTCACCGCTGCGCAGGCCGTTCGCATCGGTGAACAGCGCTGTGTAGGTGTCGGTTTCGCCGTCGACGGGTCGTTCGATCACGCGCAGGACACCGACCAGCACCACGGCCATCAGCGCGACCGCGGTGGCTACCCGGATCAGCAGGGCACGCGTCGTCATCAGCGCCCGCCCCCGAGCATCGCGGCCAGCGGCGCCGCCAGACCCGGCACACCGTCGAGCGCGACCTCGGCCCGGAGCACCGGGCCCTCGGGTGTGTCCTGGAAGGCTGTGTCGAGTCGGGTGAGCAGCTCGCTCAGCTGCTGCGCCGAACGCTGCGGGGTGCTGACCGAGGCGGCGAGTCGGTCGAGGACAAGGCTGAGCATCGGCAAGATCTCCCCGAAGTACTGCTGAGAGGTGCTGAACAGTCGCGTGACCGTCGGCAGCAATTGGTACTGGACGCCCTCGAACATCCGGCCGAACCGCTGGAGCTGATCGGGGACCGCCAGGTATTTGTTCGTGTACTCCGCGTTCAGCAGCGTCAGGCCACCGGTCAGCATCGGCGGCAGACCGGTCAGCGCCGAACCGAACTGTTCGAACAGCACCGAGGGCGGTAGCTGTCTGGTCTCCGCGTAGGAGCGGGCGGTCGTGCCGATCGCTTCCAGCAGCGGGGTGAACGCCGTGAGATCGCGGGAGACGGTGCTGAGCAATGCGACGAGTTTCGGTGTCAGTACCTCGTCGGTGAGTTGTCCCGTTGCTTTCAGCAAGGCGGAGAGCGTGGCGTCGTGTACCCGAGCAGCGTCGCGACCGGTCAGGTCGACGGTCGAACCGTCGACCAGCTCAGCACCGCCCACCGTCGAGTGCAGCTCGATGGCGCTGATGCCGAACAGGTTTCCCGGCGCGTAGTCGACGGCCAGCGCGTCGGTCAGGCCGAACAGTTGAGACCCGCTCAGCGTCAGCTCGATTCGCTGCTTGCTCCGGCCGGCGAAGTCGATCGTGTCGACCGAGCCGACCCGCACGCCGTCGAGCCGGACATCGGTGCCCTCCCCCACACCCTCGCCGACCGCGCCGACCAGCAGCGCGACCCGGATCTGGTCGGCGGGCACGCTGTCGGGCACCACGCGCCAGACCAGCACGGCGAGTAGCGCGAGCGCGATGGCGAGCGCGCCGAGGATCCGGGCGCGCAGCGGCCCGACTTCGGTTCCCGGCAGGGCGTAAGCAGGCATGGCATCACCCGGTGAACGTGACGGGGGATTGAAATCCCCACAGTGCGATGGTGGCGACCATGTCGAGCGCGATGATGGCCACCAGGCTCGCCCGAATGGCGCGCCCGGAGCCGATACCGACGCCCTCGGGGCCGCCCGTGGCGAAATAGCCCTGATAGCAATGGATCAGCACGACGGCGATGGCGAACACCATCACCTTGACGGTCGCTGCGAAAACGTCCCACCCGACCACGAACTGATCGAAGTAGTGGTTGTAGGTTCCGGTCGGTGTGCCGTGGATGGTCGTGACGATGAAGGCGCAGGAGGCGTAGCTCAGAATCAGCGCGACCACGAATGCCGGTGCCACGGCGAAGATCCCGGCGATGACCCGCGTCGTGACGACGAAGGGCACCGACCGGATCCCGAGTGATTCCAGCGCGTCGATCTCCTCGGAGATGCGCATCGAACCGATCTCGGCGGTCATCCGGCACCCGGCCTGGGCCGCGAAGCCGATCCCGGCCGCGATCGGCGCGAGCTCGCGGGTCACGCCGAAGGCCGAGATCAGGCCGCTGAGCTGACCCAGCGACAACAGGTTCAGCGCGCTGAACGCCTCGATGCCGATGGACGCTCCCATGGCGGCGCCGAGCAACAGCATCAGGGGCACCACGCCGCCGCCGATGATCACCGAACCGCGACCCCACGTCATGTCCGTCACCATCGTGACCGTCTGGCGCCGGTAGTGCACGAGCGTGTAGGGCACCGACGAGAGCACCTGCCAACCGAAGCCGATCACGAAGCCGATCGACTCGATCGGACCGAGTGGACGGATGCGGCGGCGCCGCAGTCTGCCCACCCAGCGCAGCCCGGCGGGATAGTACGGAGCGGCGCTCATCAGGCCATCCTCACCGGGAAGAACATGGTGACCACCTGGGTGATCACGGTGTTCAGCACAACGGCCGCGGCGATCGACATCACCACGGCCGCGTTGACCCCGTCGGCGACGCCGCGCGGCCCGCCCTTGGCCTCCAACCCGCGCTGACAGGCGATCACGACGACCAGGAACCCGAAGATCAACGCCTTGACCAGCGAGACCCACACGTCGATCGAGGTGGTGAAGGAACCGAAGGACTGCCAGTAGCTGCCCGGGGTGACGTTCAACGCCGATACCGCGACCACGAACCCGGAGCTGATGCCGACGAAGATGATCAAGATATTGAGCAGCGGCGCGACCAGCATCATGGCCGCGATGCGGGGCACCACCAGCCGTTGCACCGGGTCGATGCCCATCACCCGGAGCGCGTCGACTTCTTCTCGGATGGTTCTCGCCCCGAGATCGGCGGCGATCGCGGCGGCGCCCGCACCGCCGAGCAGCATCGCGGTGGCCATCGGCGCGCCCTGTTTGATGACGCCGAGACCACCCGCGGCACCGATCATCGAATCGGCGCCGAGTTCGGACACGATATTGCCCACCTGGGCGGAAACGATGACACCGAACGGAATGGCCATCAAAATGCTCGGCACCGCGGTGACTCTGATCAGAAACCAGGCCTGCGCGAGAGTTTCGTGTATCTGGAATCGGCCGCGAACGGCGTCGTTCGCCCCGAGATAGACGGCGCCGGCGCCCATCCGCAATGCCCGGCCGAGCGTCGCCACGCTCGAAAGGACGGTCTCGGAGAAGTTGCGCCGAATTATCCGGGCCGCACTCGCCTGTTCCGCCTCCGATACAGCCGGGTCGCCCGTGTCCGCCGCACCGACCCGAGCCGGTGCGACTTCGCCGTCTACCCCTGCCATGGCGGTGACCGTACCATATGATTTGGACCACATTCCAGACACTGGTCCAGATTTCTGACCGGCCTCGAAATCCGCCGACAACGGCCGGTCGAGGCCCTTCTTCAGCCCGGAAACCGTTGTGCTGAACTTGTGTCGATGGTACCGTCCAGACACATGTCCAGCTACCTGTCTCCTTCGGTGCGATCGACCCCAGCACCCGGCGGCGACGACCTATCGAAACCGGGGTATTCACGATGACGAGCGCCGCTGTGCAACCCCTGACTTTCGACCCGTACGACTACGGATTCCACGATGATCCGTATCCGACTTACCACCGCCTGCGCACCGAGGCGCCGCTTTATCACAATCCCGATCTCGATTTCTGGGCCCTTTCCCGGCATTCCGATGTGATCGCGGCTTTTCGGGACAGCAACCGGCTCTCCAGCGCCAATGGCGTCTCCCTCGATCCGGCGGCCTGGGGTCCGCACGCGCATCGGGTGATGTCGTTCCTGGCGATGGACGATCCACGGCATATGCGGATGCGCAGACTCGTCTTCAAGGGATTCACGCCGAAACGCGTCGCCGAGATGGAAGTCCGCATCCGCGAGATCACCCTCGAGCATCTCGAGCCCGCCCTCGCGCGCGGCAGCTTCGACTGGATCGACGACGTCGCGGGCAAGTTGCCGATGGACGTCATCTCCGAACTGATGGGCGTGCCCGAACCCGACCGTGCCGAGATCCGCCGGTTGGCCGATCTCGTGGTGCACCGCGAAGAGGGCGTCCTCGATGTGCCCGTCGACGCGATCGACGCCTCGATTCGGCTGTTCGGCTACTACGCCGACATGGTCGCCCAGCGCCGCGCCGCGCCCGCCGACGACCTCACCTCGGCGCTGCTGGACGCCGAAATCGACGACGACACCCTCACCGACGAGGAGATCATCGGCTTCATGTTCCTGATGGTCGTCGCCGGAAACGAAACCACCACCAAGCTTTTGGGCAACGCACTCTATTGGGCGGCGGCCAATCCCGCGGAGTACGCCAAGGTGGTCGCCGACCCGGAACTGGTGAGCGACTGGGTGGAGGAGACGCTGCGCTACGACACCTCCAGCCAGATCGTGGCCCGCACCGCGGCGGTCGACCTCGACTACCACGGCGGCACCATCCCGGCCGGCGCCAAGGTGCTGCTGCTGATCGGCTCGGCCAATCGCGACGCGACCGCCTTCGACGACGGCGACAGCTACGTGATCGACCGCAACGACAGCAGCGCGCTCGCCAGTTTCGGCGCGGGCGTGCACTTCTGCCTCGGCGCGCACCTGGCCCGGCTCGAAGCCACCATCGTGCTCGGCGAATTCGCCTCGCGCGTCACCGGATACGAGGTCGACGCCGACGGCATCGAACGGGTGCACTCCACCAACGTCCGTGGCTTCGCCAAACTCCCCATCACAGTAGAGGTCAGCTAGTGCCCCGATTCGAACCCCATCCCGACCGCAGGCCCGCGCTGATCGCCGGCGCGTCCTCCGGTATCGGCGCCGCGACGGCCGTCGCGCTCGCCGAACTCGGCCATCCGGTGACCTTGGGCGCGCGCCGGGTCGAGCTGTGCGAGGAGATCGCGGCCAAGATCCGGGCCGGCGGCGGCGAGGCGTACGCCCACCGTCTCGACGTCACCGATGCCGACTCCGTCGACGAGTTCGTGACGGCCGCCGAGCGCACGCTCGGCCCGACCGAGATCCTCGTCTCCGGCGCGGGCGACATCGAATTCTCCCTGGTCGGGGAGATGGACCCGGAACGCTTCCTGTTCCAGGTGCAGGTCCATCTCGTCGGCGCGCAGCGTCTCGTCCACCGGGTACTGCCCGGGATGACCGCGCGGCGCCGTGGCGATCTCGTCGTGATCAGCTCCGATTGCGCCGACAACCCGCGGCCACGGTCCGGCGCCTACAGCGCCGCCAAGAACGGGCTGGAGGCGATGGTCGGTCAGTTGCGCATGGAACTGGAGGGCACCGGAATTCGCGCCTCGCTGGTACGTCCCGGCCCGACCCTCACCGGGATGGGCATGGATTCGACTCCCGAGATCGTCGGGCCGGTACTGCAGGACTGGAAGGACTGGGGCCTGGCCCGCCACCCCTACATGCTGCGACCGCACCACCTCGCCGACGCGGTCGCGACGGTGGTCTCGGTCCCGCGAGGTGCCCACATGGTGCTGGTCGAGGTGCAGCCCGAGGCACCGCTGCGGCCGACGCCGGACGGAGGCGCGTCATGAGAATCGTGGTCGACCTCGACCTGTGTCAGGGACACGGCGTCTGCCAGGACGAGGCGCCTGCGGTCTTCACCGTGCCCAAGCGCGGCCCGGTCCAGATCACCGACGCCACCCCCGACGCCGCGGAGCACAAGGCCGTCGAGGCCGCGATCCGCTACTGCCCCACCCGAGCTCTGTCGATCGCCGACGGCGGCGAATCCGACTCCCCTGCGAAAGGCACAGACTGATGGCAAATTTCGAGCGGGCCGAACTCGACGAGATGGTTCGGCGCTGGGTCGTGGAGAACCAGCGATGTGAGGAAAAGGGCGACTGGAAGCCCCTCGCCGAGATGTACACGGCCGACGCCACCTACGGTTGGAACTACGGCCCCAAGCAGGAGTTCATGGCCGTCGGCCGCGACGAGATCCGCGACTACGCCCTGGGCCAGGAGATGCTCGGCCTCGAGGGCTGGACCTACCCGTATCAGGAGTTCGTCGTCGACGAGCGCAGCGGCACCGTCATCGGCTTCTGGAAGCAGATCAACGAGGGCAAGCGCGCCGACGGCCGCCACTACTCCCCCGAGGGCATCGGCGGCAGCTGGTTCCGCTACGGCGGCGACTTCCAATGGTCCTGGCAGCGTGACTTCTTCGACTTCGGCAATGTCTCGGCGATGTTCCTCGACATGATCACCGACAACGCGCTGTCGCCGGGCATGCACCAGCGCATCGAGCGCTCCGTCTCGCGGGACCCGCTGCCCGGCTGGTACCCCATCGGCGAATCGCCCGCTTCCCTGTGGTGACGTCGATGAGCAGGTACGCGGAGCTGTCCCGGGACCAGCTGGCCGCACTGGTCCCCGAACTGCTGCTGTGCGGTCACCTCATCGACCGGTCCGGGATGGCGCACACCATCGCCGCCTTCGGCCGCGAGGGAATGACGGCGGTCGCGATCGAGGAGTGGCAGCTGGCCAGTCCGATCTACACCCGCCGGATGCAGCGCGCGCTGCGCTTCACCGGCGACAGCGTCGAAACCATCTTCAAAGGGCTGCAACTCGACATCGGCGCGCCACCGCAGTTCATGGACTTCCGGTTCCGCGTCGATGACCACGATCACGGCGAGTTCTGGCTCGATCACTGCGGGGCACTGGCCGATGTGGAGCCGATGGGCGAGGAGTTCGTGGTGGCGATGTGCCACGACATCGAGGACCCCACCTTCGATGCCACGGCGCTGGCCACCAATCCGCACGCCCAGGTGCGGCCGGTGCACCGCCCACCGCGCAAGCCCGCCGACCGGACCCCGGTGTGCGCGTGGACGGTCGTCATCGATGCCGCGCACGTCCCGCCCGAGGTTCCCCGCAACGCCGCGCTGCTCACGAACTCCGTTGCCGCGCAGCTCGAGCTGGCCGACATCGACGTGGGTGAGGAGGGCAGGGCCGACTACACGGGGCCGCTGCTGAGTGATCTGCGGTTCGCCGATTTCTCCCATGCCGCGTTGCGCCGGATGGCCGACGAGATCTGCCTGCAACAGCACCTGCTGACCCTCGGGTTCATGGTCGCCATCGGGGAACGCGCCGATGCGGCGACCGCCCTCGGGATCGGGCGCAAGCAGTTCGCCGGAATCGCCGGACTGACCTCCGAGCGCATCCGCAACTGCCTGAACCTCGGCCGTGATCCGGACGCGCTGGCCCGGGTCTTGCGCGTGCATCCGGCGCTGAACCCGCTGGGCTACACGGGAATCGACATCTCCGTCGTGGAATCCGGGGTGCGTCTGCGGTTTCCGCATGCCAGCGGGGCACGGACCGACGGTGCGTGGCCCTCGATGCTGACGCCCGAGGACCTTCGCCCTCTCGATGCCCTTGTTCGCGGGGTCGACCCACGGTTCGTCGCCCGGGTCGCCGCTACCGACCAGCACGGCTGGACCGTCGAGATCGACCTGGCCGAACAACCGTTCCGCGAAGCGTCCGAGGTCGCGGTGACCCGCTTCAGCACCGGTGCGGGCTTCGCCTTCACCGACCGGGGCAAACCCCTGCCGCTCACCGTCGTGTGAGAGATCGTCGAGAGATGGATTGACATGGCCAACAACTTCGCCGACCTGTTCGAACACTCCGTCGACGCCATGCCCGATCGGATCGCGCTGATTCAGCGCGATCGTCGAGTGACGTTCCGGGAACTGGATATTCGCGCCAACCAGCTCGCGCACCGGCTCGCCGAGTCGGGCGTCGGCCACGGCACCCACGTCGGATTCCAGATGCACAACAGCATCGAGACCATGGAGACGTTGCTCGCGTGCTTCAAGTTGGCCGCCGTCCCGATCAATATCAACTACCGGTACGGCCCGACCGAGCTGGCCTATGTCTACAACAACGCCGACCTCGAAGTGCTGCTGTACCACGCCTGTTACGCCGAGACAGTCCGCGCGGGCCTCGCGCTCGCGCCGGGGGTGCGCCTGTCGATCTGTGTCGACGACGACCGCGACGTCGGCACCCCCGAGACCGGCGCGGTCCTGTACGAGCAGCTCGTCGAGGCGGGAAAACCGTTCCGCCCCTCGGTCACTCGCACCGCGGACGACCTGTTCATGATGTACACCGGCGGCACCACCGGCATGCCGAAAGGCGTCATGTGGCGGCAGGAAGACATGTGGCGTGTGCTCGGTGGCGGTGTCGACTTCTACAGCGGTGAACCGGTGCGCGACGAATATCAGCAGTCCGCGACGGGCGCCCAGGGGGTGCCCGCCATCTGGTTCGTGCTCCCGCCGCTGATCCATGCCGCGGCGATGATGCCGACGTTCAACGCACTCTGGTCGGGCAATACCGTGCTGTTCGAGCCGCGCTTCGACCCGGCGCGGGTGTGGGAATCCGTTGCCACGCACAAACCGCACGTCATGGTCATCACCGGCGACGCGATGGCTCGCCCGCTCATCGACACCTACAGCGCGGAACCGGTGGACGCCTCCTCGCTGCTCGTCATCGCCTCCGGGGCCGCGCTGCTGTCCCAACCCGTGAAGAACGCACTGCTGGAGCAGTTTCCGACGTCGATGGTGTCGGACTCGATCGGGTCGTCCGAAACCGGCTTCGGCGGTATCGGTTTCGCGCAGAAGGACGACGATCCGGCGCGCGGACCACGAGTGCAGACCGGGCGCGGCGCGGTGGTCGTCGACGAGGACGGGCGGCCCGTCGCGGCCGGCGAGGAGGGTTGGCTGGCCAAGACCGGCGCGGTCCCGCTCGGCTACTACAACGACCCCGAACGCACCGCCCGGCTGTTCAAGACGGTGGACGGTGCCCGCATCGTGGTCACCGACGACCGCGCCCGCGCCGAGTCCGACGGCTCGATCACCCTGATCGGGCGCGGCAACATGGTGATCAACACCGGCGGGGAGAAGGTGTTCCCGGAGGAGGTCGAGGCCGTCGTGAAGTCACACGACGCGATCTACGACGCGGTCGTCATCGGCGTCGCGCACGAACGGTGGGGCCAGCAGGTGGCGGCGATCATCTCGATCGCCCCCGACCACACCCTGGACTTCGATGCCGTGCGCACCCACCTGCGCCCCCATCTCGCGGGGTACAAGATCCCCAAACGCATCTGGGTGGCGGAGACGATCTCCCGCTCCCCCAGTGGCAAACCCGACTACCGCTGGGCCAAGGACTTCGTCACCGACCGAGCCCCCGACCATCAGTCCGAGTGAGGCATCGCGGGCTCGTCAGATGATCTTGGCGTCGATCAGCAGCTTCCAGATCTCGCCTTGGTCGACGACCTCGACACCGAGCTTCTCGGCCTTCGCCAGCTTGCTGTCACCGACTCCCGCGCCGGTGATGAGCATGTCGGTGTTCGCCGAGACCGAGGAGGCCGCCGTCGCGCCCGCCTGCTCGCACAGGCGCTGGAACGTCGGGCGAGCCACCTTCTCGCCGGAGCGTGGGTCGCTGATCGCACCGGTGATCACCACTGTTCTGCCTTCGAGGGGTGCGCCTGCCGCGATGACCGGCGGCAGGTCCTCTTCGCGCACATCCAGGCAGACACCGAGCTCGCGCAAGCGGTCCAGTTCCGGACGCAACCGGGTCAGGTGGGCGACCAGGGAGGCGGCGACCTTCGGGCCGATGTCCTCTACCGCGACAAGGCGTTCCTCGCCCGCGTCGGCGACCTCTTCGAGAGAGCCGAAGCCCGACCGGGCCAGGCGCGCTGCAGTTCCGTCGGAGGCCATCGGGATGGCGAGGCCGATCAGGGCGCGGCGCAGGCCGACCTGGCGGCTGGCGTCGATCGAATCGATCATGCGCGCGGCGGAGACCTCGCCGATGCGATCGAATTCGAGCAGGCGTTCCTTGGTGAGCGTGTAGAAGTCCGACGGGCTCTCGAGAATGCCCGCCTCGGCGAGGCGTTCGATCCACACTCCCCCGATGGCGTCGATGTCGGCCGCCGCGCGCGAGGCCCAGTGGATCAGCCTGCGCACTGTTTGGGCGGGACAGGCGACGTTGGTACAGAACAGTTCTCGGCTGTTGCCCTGCTCGATGACCGGCTGAGCGCACGAGGGGCACTCGGTGGGCGAGATGATCTCGAGCTCCTCGCCCGTGCGCTTGGCGGCGTCGAGCACGCCGGCCACGAACGGGATGACATCACCGGCGCGACGCACCAGCACCGTGTCACCGACCTTGATGTCACGGGCGCGGATCACCTCTTGGTTCGCCAGCGTCGCCTTCGTGACCGTCGTACCGCCGACGAACACCGGCTCGAGCCACGCGACAGGGACGATCTTGCCTGTCTTGCCGACATCCCAGATCACCTCGCGCAGCAGCGTGGTCTTCTCCTCGGCGGCGAACTTGAACGCCAGCGCCCCGCGCGGGGAGTTCGACCGGGTTCCGGCCGCCGCGTAGGCGTCACGGTCGGCCAGCCGCAGGACGGCACCGTCGATGTCGTAGTCCAGGTCGTTGCGACCCTGCTCGATCTCGGTGATCGCCGCCTGTGCCCGCGCGGCGTCGGCGCACAGCCGCATCTGCGCCCCCGCGACGCCGATCGCCCGCAGTCCTTCTCCGAGGTCGTGCGCGGCGTCGTCGGCGGCGGTATCCAGGTCGAAGCCGAAGAACTGCAGGCGCCGTTCCGACACGGTCGCCGGGTCTTTCGCGCGCAGGGTGCCCGCCGCGGCATTGCGCGGATTGATCAGCGGCTTGTCCGGGTGTGCGGCGTTGTAGGCCAGGAAGGTCGAACGCAACATCACCGCCTCCCCACGCACCTCGACGCGGCCCGGCAGGTCGATCCGCTCGGGGACCCCGTCGACGAGGGCACGGACCAGTGGGGTGACGTCGTCACCGGTGGTGCCGTCACCGCGGGTGACGGCACGCGCCAGCCGCCCGTTCTCGAAGACCAGAGCCAGCGACAAGCCGTCCAGCTTGGGCATCACGACCACCGGCTGACCGGGGAATCGATCGAAGAACGCCTCGACCTGCTCCGGCTTGGTCGCCTTCTCCAGCGACAGCATCGGCCGCGAGTGCCGGACCGGGGCGTGCAGCACCGCGGGCGCACCGACCTGCTCGAGCGGATTCGGGTCCGGGGCGAGATCGGGGTGCGCCTCGATCAGTGCGCGCAACTCGTCTTCGATCGCGTCGAATTCCGCGTCGGCGACCAGCGGCGCCCCCTGGTAGTAGGCGTCGCGCAGCGCCACCATCCGGTCGGCGAGTTCTCGGATACGTTCCCCTGTTTCCACGGACAAGACGCTACCGATACCCACCGACATCTACGGACCGACATTCTCGAGCTGTCAGGATCGGGGGAAGCTCACCCCGTTCGGCCGAATCCCGGGAGCGGCAGATGTCGCCGTTCGAACTGGTCACAACGCTACTTCGCATGGTTGCCGGTGAACGCCACCGAGACGCCGAGCCCGATCATCGACAAGCCCCCGACGGTCCCGAGCGTCTCCTCGCGACGCGGAGACCGGCGGAACCAATCGCGCAGCCGTGCGGCCAGCACCGCCCAGAGGCTGTCCGACACCAAGGCGATCACGACCGCGATCAGGCCGAGCAGCAAGATCTGAAGCTGGACTTGCCCGGCGCCTCGATCCACGAACTGCGGTACGACGGCGGCGGCCAGGATGAACGACTTCGGGTTCGACGCGCCGACGACGAAGCCCTGCCGCACCGAGGTCCGCCACGGCAACGCGGAGCGTTCCGGGTTCAGGTCTCCCGCTCCGAACGCCGCGCGGTGTCGGATCGCGGTGGCCCCGAGGTAGACCAGGTAGGCCGCCCCGGCGATTTTCACGATCCAGAACACCGTGGCCGACTCGGCGACGACCGCACCGAGCCCGACCGAGACCAGCGCCAGCACTGTGAGCAGACCCAGGGTGTTGCCGGCCACGCTGGCCAATGCGACGGACCGGCCGTGGGCGAGAGCCCTGCCGATGGCGAAAACTACGCTGGGACCGGGAATCACGATGATGATCAAGGATGCCGCGCCGAAGGTGACCAGCTGTTCGAGACTGAGCATGCGACCACGCTAGACCCCACCTGCGGGAAGTACTGATCTAGCGGCGTTCCTACTTGGCATCGCCGTAGCACTGCACCACGGCGGTGGTGAACGGGAAGCGGACCGGCGTCTGCCCGAAGGCGATCCGGCCCGCGGTGTCCGCGGCGGTGGCGATCGCTTCGGCCACCACAGCAGCTTCCTCGGTCGGGCAGTGCACGATCACTTCATCGTGCTGGAAGAAGACCAGTTCCGCACGGAGGTCGCGGATCGCGTGCCGGATTCCGGCCAGGACCAGCAGCGCCCAGTCGGCGGCGCTGCCCTGCACCACGAAGTTGCGGGTGAAGCGGCCACGGGCGCGGGCGGCGGAGTCGAACTCGGTGCGGGTGTCCTGGGGCGGGTCCGTGTCGTCGAGCGCGACCGACAGCGGCGTGCAGGTACGCCCCAACCAGGTGCGCACGAGGCGGCCTTCCTCGCCGGCGCGCGCGGCGTCGTCGACGTAGGCCACGGCGGCGGGATAGCGCCGGCGCAGGCCCGCGAGGTGGGTCAGGGCGTCGCCGGAGGTCTGGCCGTAGATGGCGCCGAGCAGAGCGATCTTGGCTTGATCGCGGTCGCCGCCGAATCCGCGAGCGGCCAGGTCCGCGTAGAGGTCCTCGCCACGACCGGCCACTTCCATCAGCCCCGGGTCGCGCGAGATCGCCGCGAGGATCCGCGGCTCCATCTGGTCGGCGTCGGCGACCACCAGCGACCACCCGGGGTCGGCCCGGATCGCTTGCCGGATGATCTTCGGAATCTGTAGTGCGCCACCACCATTGGTGGTCCAGCGCCCGGACACTGTGCCGCCGGGTAAGTATTCGGGGCGGAAGCGGCCGCCGTGCACCCACTGTTCGAGCCAGGACCAGCCATGCGCTGTGTAGAGACGGTACAGCGATTTGTAGGCCAGCAGCGGGGCGATCGCCGGGTGGTCGATCCGCTGGAGTTCCCATTTCCTGGTGGAGGACAGCAGGATTCCGGCGCGACCGAAAGCCCTGATGATGTCGGCGGGCAGGTCGGGCCGGACTCGGACCCCGGTCCCGAACGCCCGCGACACCTCCTCGGCCAGTTCCGCCATCCGCCGCGGTTCCGATCCCCCGGGAAAGCGCTCTCCCAGCATCGAATCCAGGAGTTCGCGGTGGACGTCGGCGCGCCACGGAATGCCGAGCTGCCCCATCTCGACGGCGACGAGCATGCCCGCCGATTCGGCGGCGAGCAGCAGTCGCATCCGCTCGGGGTGCTCGGCCCGGGCGGTGCGCGCGACCTGTCCCGCGTACACCGCCAGCAGGGCGGTGAACTCGTCGATCCCCGGCGGCAGTGGCACCGGGCCCGACTCGAACAGCGACGGCTGCGTCTCGGCGGCCCGCACCGGCGCATCCGGCGGAACGGCAAGGTTGTGCAACCGCGCCCAGCCCGCCGCCAGCGAGCGCGCCTGCCCGGACTGTCCTTCCTCGTGGCCGATCAGCAGCGACTCCGCCGCCTGGACGTCGTAGCACCGTTCGACCCACACGCCCGCTGCCAACAACACACGGTAGATGTCGGCCGTGGACCGCCAGACCCACCGCTGCACGTCCGGGCGGGTGCGCACCGCCTCGACGAGCGAGGGCTCGTCGAGCACCGGTCCCGCCGGGTGACCGTCCTGATCGAGCGGACACAACCGAGCGCCGCCCTCGCCCGTCTCCGCTATCGCCCATCTCACGTGCCAGAGTCTGACACCGGGGTCCGACAACCAGCGGCACCCGCACGCCGACGACCAGCGAAAACCCTACGAAACGCCGATCGCGGCCTGTTCTCGACGCTCGCGCGAGGGCATCGCCAAGGTGAGCACCGCCAGCACCAGCGCCACGGCGGCGATGGCGCCCATCATCATGATGCTGCCGCCGAGGCTGTGCGAACTGAAGAACACTGTGGTCAGCACCGCGAGTCCGACCGCATTGCCGACCTGTTCGATGGTGGGCAGCACACCGGAGGACTCGGCCATCCGGTTCGCGTCCAACCCGGACAGCATCATCGGCTGCAACTGAACGCCGAACAGGCCGACACCGAATCCGGCCGCGAACACCGGACCCGCGCAGAGCAGCGCGTTCGCTACACCGTCGACCAGATACAGGTACACCCCACCCGCGCCGATACATCCGCCGAACAGCGCGATCCCGGCGGCCAGCGCCCAGATATCCCAGCGCGGCACCAGAATCAGCGAACCGAGGGCGCCGGCGCCCGCACCGAGGGCGAACAGGGTCATCACCATGCCGGTGAGCAGCGGCGAGTAGCCGAGCACATCCTGCATGGTGATCGAGGCGGCGAACACGAACGCGGTGAACAGCCCGAAGAACGCGCCGACCAGCACCGAGCCGATCCGGAAGCCGTGGTTGCCGAACAGGTCCAGCCGCACAAGGGGGTCGGCACCGCGCGCGGTGCGGGTGCGCTGCTGGGCGAGGAACACCGCCGTCAGCACGAGCCCGGCACCGGTGACGGCGAGCAGGTCGAGCCGCCACCCGTGCTCCTGGATCTGAGCCAGGCCCCCGATCAGGGCGAACAAGCCGAGCCCGGACAGCGCGGCACCGACCAGATCGAGGGGGTGACGACCGGCCGGACTGCTCCGGTCCAGGAATTTCCAGGCCAATCCGAACGCGAACAGCCCGATCGGCAGGTTGATCAGGAAGACCGACCGCCACCCCCACCCACCGATATCGACGGTGAGCAGCACGCCGCCCACGATGGGTCCGAGCATCCCGGCGAATCCGGCTACTCCCCCGTACAGCGCGAAAACCAGGGGATGGCGCTCGCGCGGAAAACCGGCGGTGAGAATGGCGATCGTCTGGGCGGCCATCCCCGCCCCCGCCGCACCCTGGACCACCCGCGCGAGCACGAGTTCGGCAGGGCCACCGGCCGATCCACACCACACCGAAGCCGCGGTGAAGGCGACCACCGACACCAGGAACATCGTGCGCCGACCGACCATCGCACCGATCCGCGCGGCGGTGAGCAGGGTGCAGGCGAACGCCAGCGCGTACCCGGAGATCACCAGCAGCTGTGCCGACCTGGACGCACCGAGGTCGGCGGTGAGACTCGGCAGCGCCGTGTTCACGATCGTCACGTCGATCATCTGCATGAACACCGCGATCAGGCAGGCGCCGAACGCAAGCCACGCGCCGAGCTCGGGCACCTGCGCCTTCGCGACCCCGGTGGTGTCGCTCATGACACCAATTCCATCGTGGCGCGCGGGGCCGACATCGACATCTGGGTCGGGAAGCTCAACTGCACCATCCGGTGCGGCGCCGCCACCTCGAACAGGGCGATGAACGGCGGCACGACCGAGCCGACCATCTTGTCCAGCATCCCGTTCACCTGGTCGAAGCCGGGCCGCAACCGCACCTGCCAACACGGGAACACCCCGGCCGGTCCCGCGAACACGACCTGCTTCTCCACCCGGACGAGCAATGGCCAGTGCACCGACGCCGCGAGCCACACGTCGACCGTTTCGACCAGCCCGTCGGCGAAGTCCAGTCCACGCAACATCGTCAGCCCACCGGCGATCGGCATCACATTCGGCGGGAACGGTCCGGGCAGGCCACCGAACTGCAGGTGCACGGTGTCGACGAAATTCACTTCCTCGCGCGAAACCACCGTCGACCCCGACCGGGTCTGCGCGCGATAGCTTTCCGCGTGCAGTCGGCCGTCGATACGCCCTATGCGCTGCTCGACGGTCATCACCAGTTCACGGTCGCGGCCGCTCTTGTCCTCCGGGCTCGCCTCGAGTGTCGTGTGGTAGCCGCCCCGGTCGTGCACGACGACGTGCGATATCTCGAAGCCGCCGGGCTCGCCGGCGATGCCGACGCGGTATCTCGACTTCTCGCCATCGGGAATGGCGGGGTCGCGAAAGATGGTCGGGACGAATTCTTCTCGGATCATGGGTGCTCCGCGGCGCTGTCGATGATGGCTCCGAATACGGACTTCATGGTGGCCAGGTAGCGGCGCACCGACTCCTGCGCGATCGCGGTGTCGGGGAAGATGACGCTCAACGAGGTCCGGCCCGGTAGCCGGTTGATCCAGATGAGTGCTTCCTCGGAGGCAGCCCGGTTGGCGAAGACCCCGGCGTTCATGCTGTCGAACAGCTCGTTGCCCAGGAAGTCCCTGGCGTCGATGAACGAGATCATCGGGGTGACCCACCCCGGCTCGGCCTTGATCTCGGAATCGGGGGGCAGTAGATCGAGAACACGGTGAAAAGAAGTGGGCGCCAGCAGGAGTCCGCTGTCGTAGGCCCGCTGCGCGAGCGCGAGCGCGCGGGCGACCGTGGTGCGTTCGCCGAGCGGGAACGCGACGGGAACGAGCGTCACGTACCAGCCCACCGAATTGTTCTCGGCCGCCGAGGTCCTGGTGCTCACCGGGGTCATGCCGAAGTAGTAGTCCGATCCGACCAGCTCGCGTTCGGCCAGTGCGGCCGCGGCGAACACACCGCCGACGAATTCGGCGCCGTTGGCACGGCAGACCTCGTCGAATCGATCGGCCTCGTCGTCGTCGAACAGCACGACGCTGCGGTGGGCGCTGCGATGGTATCCGTCGGTCTTCTTGCCGAGGTCGAGCGGGAAGACCGGAAGCTTGTTGTCGTTGCCGCCCAACAGCGCCAGCCATTTCTTCACACCGGGAGAGGAAAGGCTCTGCTGGTCGCTGAAGAACCGCTCGTTGCGGCAGTAGTCGAGATAGCTCGCCGCGGGCGCGAGCGGTTCGGCCTCGTCCCACAGCTGCGCGGCGTAGAGCTGGGCGAAGTCGGCCGCGGACAGGTACTGCCCGAGTCCGTCGGTGTGCAGGTGGTCGACGGCCAGGTACACGGTGGTGGAATCGCCGTGCTCGATGGCACCGAAGGTGAAGCAATCCCACTGGAACGGGCCCGGTGTCGTCTTCTCCACGTGCCGGCAGATCGACTCGGGATCGTCGATGTGGCCGTAGTCGACCGGCACGAACTCGACATCGGCCTCGGGCACCAGATGACGCCGCACTGTGCCACCGGCTTCGACAGCGAACCACGTGCGAAAAGTGTCGTGGCGCAACAGGAATGCGTGGATCGCCCGGGTGATCGCGGCGCGGTCGAGGTCACCGGTGGGGATCTCGGCGGTGACCAGGCACAGGCCGGAGAACCGGAAGTCCGCGCCCGCGTGCCGGTCGGCCAAGCGCAGATACTGCTCCTGCTGGAGCGAGGGCGGCGCCGGATGGACCGGCGCCCTGGCCGCGCGCGCGACCGAGTCCGCCGAGGCGAACCAGGTCACGAGCCGGCCGGGCGCCGGGCGCCATTCGTCGATCAAGCCGAAGTCGACCATCAGTGCGATCCCACCATCGAGACCTCCGCCGGTCGCTCGACGGTCCACTGGTCGGGCACGTCGACGATCCGCGGGGCGGATTCACCGGGCGTCACCTCCGGAAGTGGCGGTGTGACAGCGGGTTCGGAGGCCAGAATCAGCTCCGCGACCTTCGGGCCCGCCTGTTCCAAACTGAACGAGCGGCCCATCTGCATCGACATCAGGTCGATGCCGAGCGTCTTGGTGACCCGCGCGCCCAGTTCGACCGCCATCAACGAGTCGAGCCCCAGCTCCGGCACGGGCACCGTCATGTCGATCGATTCGACCGGCACCCCCATGACCACCGCGAGTTCGTCGGCCATCTTGCGGGCGATGGCGGGTCCGCGCTTGGCTTCCTCCATCGCGGCGAGTTCGGCGCGGAGCTTGGCCAATTCGGAGGTGTCCTTGGCCGAGGACTGCGCCAGGGCGGCGGTGCGGCCGGTGCGTACCAGCTGCGGGAAGGTTCCGGTCAGTTTCGCCCAGTCGGTGGGAATGATCGCCGCGTTCGTCACGCCGAGGCGCAGGGTCTGTTCGAGGTAGGCGGTGGCGTCGGCCATGTCGATCGGACCGAAACCCACCAGGTCCAGATACTTTTCGGCGGTTTCATCCGATGCCATGCCGCCCGAGGCGCCGGACAGGTGTCCCCAGCCGATGCACAGTGCGCGCTCCCCCGCGGCGGCCCAGCGCCGGGCCAGAGTTTCGACGGCGACGTTGGCAGCACAGTAGTTGTATTGACCGTAGATCCCGTACATCGAGCCGCCCGAGGAACACAGCACGAACATGTCGAGGGTGATGCCCGCATCGGCTACCGCCTGGTGGATCACCTGCGCGCCATGGACTTTGGGGCGATAGACCCGGTCGAGCTCGTCGCGCGCCATGCTGGCGAGACGGTTGTCGGCCACCGCGCCCGCGGCGTGGAACACCGCGCGCAACGGGTGTTGTTCGGTGTGCGCGCGGGCGACGATCGCGGCGACGGCGGCGGCATCGGTGACGTCGGCGTGTTCTTCGATCACCTCGATGCCGACCGCGCGCCACACCTCGAGCTGGCGGCGCGCCGTCTCGGTGGCGGCGCCGCTGCGCCCGGCCAGTACCAGCCTGCGCGCACCGCGCAGCGCCAGCCAGCGGCCGATCGCCATGCCGAACCCACCGAACCCACCGGTGATGAGATAGTTTCCGGCGCCGTCGATGTCGAGCGGCGGCAGCGAGGGCCGCACGGGCGGGCGCGGATCGTCCATCCGCAGGGCGACCCGGCCGACGCGCGAGGACCGCAGTGTCTCCTCGAACGCCTGACTCACCTCGTGTGTCTCGAACATCTGGTACGGCAGCGGGGTGTAGACGCCTTCGGTGACCTTCTCGAACACCCGCTCCAGCAGTCGCGACAGCCGTTGCGGGCGCACCGCGACCAGGCGGTCCAGATCCATCGAGTAGTAGGCGAGGTTCTTGTCGAAGTTGGCCAGTTCCAGCAGCCCGCCGGTGTAGATATCGGCCTTGCCGACCTCGACGATGCGACCGAATTCGGCTGCGGCGTTGAAGTTCTGGCGCAGGATCTCACCGGGTGCGCTGCTGACGATCACATCGGCACCGGCGCCGCCGGTCAGCGCGAGGACATCGTCGACGAAATTGAGCGAACGCGAGTTCACCGCGAAATCCGCGCCCATGGCCAGGACGTGTTCGCGCCGCTCGGGCGAGCTCGCGGTGCCGATGATGCGGGCGCCGATGGACTTGGCCACCTGGATGGCCGCGGTGCCGACGCCGCCCGCCGCACCGTGGATCAGCACGGTCTCGCCCGGTTCGAGGCGGGCCAGGTCGTGCAGGGCGTATTCGGCCGTGCCGAAGGCGATGGTGCTGGTGCAGTAGCCGGGATCGGTGTCGGCGGGCACGATCACCGCCAGCGCCCGATCGACGACGGCGAATCGGCGCATCATGCCCTTGGACGCCACCGCGACCTTGTCGCCGACCGCGACATCGCTGACCTCGGCACCGACCCGAACCACGGTGCCGATGCCCTCCATACCGGGCACGGTGCCGAAATACGTCGGCGCGAGTTCGCGTTCGCCGAGCAGGCCGATGACCTTGAGCGGATCCTTGTAGTTCAATCCGATCACCGCCATCGCGACCTCGATCTGGCCCGCGGCCGGCTCCGGACGTGGGCATTCACGCCACGCCACCTGCGAGAGCACCCGCGTGCGTGGCATGTCCAGCTCGAAGTTCGCCGCCGGATCGGCCAGCGGATGCGACGTCTCGAGCTCATCGATGCGCTCGGGCAGCGGCTTGGTGACCATCGGCGCCCAGCGCCTGCCGTCGCGCAGCAGCACCTCGTCGCTGTTGTCAAGGGTGAAGGCACCGGGCACACCCAGTTCGGCGACGAGTTCGGCGACGGTGGTGCCGGGCTCGGTGTCGACCAACCGCCAGCGCAGCGGGGTCTGTTCGTTGAGCAGCACCCGGCGGCCACCGGCGAGCGCGGCCTGGCGCGGGTCCGGTGCGACATCGCTGCCGGGAACCGTGAAGGCGGATTCGGTGACCAGCGTGGCGTGGACGTTGCCGTCGCCGAAGCTGATCTGTGGCGGGGCGCCTTCCACGGTCGGGGTGACGTACTCCGACACCGCGACCGCGACGCGCTTGAGCGTCCACAGGTCGGCGACGTCGTCGGTGCCCGCACCGACGACCACACAGACGTGGGTGCGCTGCGTTTCGTCGGCTTTCGCCGCCTCCAGATTCGCGACGAGCTCCGACTCCAGTTCGTCGCTGTTCGGGTCGACGAGCTGCACCCGCGACCCCGGGATCGCGGCGGCCAGTTCGGCGGTGCGCGGGCTCTCACCGAGCGCGACGATCACGGTGGACACCGACCCGGCTTCGGTCAGCGCCGCGGGGTCGATCGGGTCGCGCTCTTCGAGCACCTCGGTGTAGTAGAAGTCGGCCATCCGGTGCAGCGGGCTGTCACCGGGCTTGAGCGCACCGATCTGCAGGCCGGTCAACCGCGCCACCAGGTTTCGGTCCCGGTCGAGCAGGTCGACATCGGCGCGCAGGCGGGCACCGGGGTCGCGGCGGGCGATGACGGTGATCTCCGCGGGGAGTTCGGCGAGCAGCCGCACCGCGTTCACCCCGACGGGCACCATCACGCCCTCGTTGATCCTTTCGTCGGTGAAAAGCATCGCCGCGCACTGCATCGCGGCGTCGACGACGGCCGGATGCGCCAGATGTCGCGAGCCTTCGGCGATGCTCCCGTCGACGGTGGCCAGCACCACGTCGCGTCCCACCCGCACGGAGGTCACCCGCTGGAACGTCGGACCGTATTGCAGCCCGGCCGAGGCCAGGCCCGCGTAGAACATCGCCGGGTCGACGTCGACCCCGACCTCGATGGTGGGCAACGCGACTTCGGTCTGTTCGTGGCTGCCGGTCAAGGTGCGCCCGGTCGAGTGCACCGTCCACGCCGTTCCGGTCGCGCTGCGCGATCTGATCATGAAGCGACCGCTGGCCTCCTCGACGCTCATCGCGACCAACGGCACATCGGGGGCACCCATGATCAGCGGCGCGACGAACCGAACGCCCTCCAGCGCAACCTGTTTGCTGCCGATCCGCGCGGCGGTGGCGCTCAGCGCGGCGTCCAGGTACGCCGCGCCGGGCATGATCTTGACGCCGTTGACGACGTGGTCGGCCAGCCACGGCAGCAGCTCGGTGCCCACCTGCAGCAGCCACTCGGGGCGGCCCTCCACATCGGGGTCGCCGAGCATCGCGTGCCCGCCGGGTGTGCCGAGGCGGGCCTGCTCGAACAGTGGCAGCGCCGAGTGCAGGCGGGTGCGCTGCCAGGGATAGCGCGGCAGCGGTACGTGCGCGGTGACGCCACGCTCGGCGGGAAACAGCAGTTCACGGTCGAGTACCCCGGCGGCATGCAGACCGACGAGGGTGCGCCGGATGCTGTGCGAATCGGACTGCTCGCGGTCGAGGGTGGGCACCGTGGTGCCGTTCACGTCCGCGTCGACCAGGGCCTCGCGGATATTGCCCGACAGCACCGGATGGGGACCGACCTCGAGGAAGATCCGGTTGCCCGCGGCGATCAAGCTCGCGATCGCGGCGAAGAACCGCACCGGCTGCCGGACATTCGACCACCAGTACTCGGCGTTCCAGTCGCCGTCGGTGACGAGTTCCCCCGTCACCGAGGAGTACAGCGCCACCGTGGGCGCCTGTGGCGCCAGATCGGCCAGCGCCGTGCGCAGTTCGTCGTGGATCGGATCCATCAGGCGACTGTGATACGGCACCTCGACCCGCAGCCGACGCGCGAATATGCCGTCCTCCGTGAGCTTCTCGGCGATCTCGTCGAGTCGGTCGACGTCGCCGGACAGCGTCAGGGAGGTGGGGCTGTTGATCGCGGCGATGTCGACGCGCGGATCGTCGGCGACGAGCGCGTCGGCCTGTTCCTTGGTCAAGCCGACAGCGAGCATCCCGCCGGTTCCGGCGGTCGTGGCCTGCAGTCGCGCTCGGTGATAGGCCACCCGCACCGCTTCGCGCAGTGTCAGCATGCCGCTGACGTACGCCGCCGACACCTCGCCCACACTGTGTCCGACGATGGCTGCGGGGACGATGCCGTATTCGGCCAGCTCGCGTACCAGGCCCACTTGGACGAGGAAGTTCGCGGGCTGCGCGACCTCGGTGCTGGTCACCCGGGACTCGTCCTCCGGCTTGCTCAGCTCCTCGATGATCGACCAGCCCGCGATCGCGCGAAATTCCGCGTCGATCTCCTCGGCGGTCTCGGCGAACACTCCACCGGCGGCGAGGAGACCGCGGGCCATCTTCCAGTGCTGCGGTCCCATGCCCGAGAAGACGAACACCGGCTCGGCGGCGCTGGAGGACACCGTGCGGCCGGCGTCGCGCCCGGTACCCGAGGCGTACTCGTGCAGTTCACGGACCAGGTCGTCGGTGGAACCGTCGAGGAGTACACCGGTGCGGAACGGGTGGTGCGCCATCCGGGTCCACGCCGCTTCGGCCAGCCGGTCCGGGTCGGCCCCCGCGGTGATCAGGTCGGCGAACCGGCCCGCCAACGCACGCGCGGCACCCGTACTGCGGGCCGAGATGGGCAGAATGCCGAGGTGGCGGGCCGGTTCGGTCGGCGATTCGGGCGCGCGGAACTCCTGCAGGATCGCGTGGGCATTGGTGCCGCCGTAGCCGAAGCCGTTGACCGCCACCGACATCGGCGCGGCATCGGCGGGCAGCGGTTGCGCCTCGGTCTGGACGTGCAAGCCCAGCTCGTCGAACGCGATGTCGGGGTTCGGCTCGTTCAGCCAGCCCTGCGGCGGCAACGTGCGATGTCGCAGTGCCAGTGCGGCTTTGATCACGCTGGCCACGCCCGCGGCGGCCTCGGTGTGACCGATCGTGGCTTTCACCGAGCCGACGCCGATGGTGCCGGTGCGCCCGGACGCGGCACCGAAAACCCGGCCGAGAGCGCGCAATTCGACCGGATCGCCGACCAGCGTGCCCGTGCCGTGCGCCTCCAGATAGGTGATCTCGTCGGGCGCCAGGCCCGAGCGTTCGCACACGGTGCGGGCCAGCGCCTCCTGCGAGTCGGCGTTCGGCACCGTGATCGCGGTCGTTCGCCCGTCCTGATTCGACCCGGTGGCCTTGATCACCGCGTACACGCGATCACCGTCGCGGACAGCGTCTTCGAGCTTCTTCAGCGCCACCATGCCCGCGCCCTCGCCGCGACCGTAACCGTCGGCGGACGCGTCGAAGGACTTGCAGCGGCCGTCGGTGGCCAGGAAGCCGCCTTTGCACATGAGCACGAAGGTTTCCGGCTGCAGCATCACATTGACCCCGCCCGCCAGCGCGACCTCGCAGTCGTCGTTCTCCAGCGCCTGGCAGGCCAGGTGCAGCGCCACCAGCGACGACGAGCACGCGGTGTCGACGGTGATCGCCGGACCGACCAGGTTCAGCGCGTAGGCGATGCGGTTGGACAGCATCGTGTAGGAGGCGCTGGCCGGGGTGTGCATGTCGGTGTGGAACAGCGCGGGGCCCACCACCCCGATCACCGACTGGTCGACAACGAAGCCGCCCACATAGACTCCGACCTGCGCACCGGCCGAGCGCCCCGCGATCCCGGCATCGTCGAGGGCCTCCCAGGTCACCTCGAGCATCAACCGCTGCTGCGGGTCGAGCACCGTGGCCTCGCGCGGTGAGATCCCGAAGAAGTCGGGGTCGAACTCCCACGGATCGTTGGTCATGAAGGCGCCGTGTTTGGTGTAGCTGCGCCCCGGGGTTCGCGGTTCGGGGTCGTAGTAGCGGCGCCAATCCCAGCGATCGGCGGGCATCTCCACGACGCCGTCGCGCTTGTCGACGATAAAGTCCCAGAACGATTCCGGGGAATCGATTCCGCCCGCGAACCGACATCCGATTCCGACAATGGCAATATCCGACACGAAATTTCCTCCGGCTCGACCGGCCTGTGGCATGTGACCGTTGGTGTCAACGTAGAAGCCCACCCCCGCGGCGATCGTGGCGATTACCGACCTCTGGAATTTCGGACGGGTAATCGCGCGGTCTCCTGTGATCGGGCCCAGAGCGCGAAGTCATGGCTCACAACAGCATTCCGAGAATCGTTGTGACCGGCCGCAACATTGCGCGGTAGCGACCGAAAAGGCAGGCGACTCCTGACAAGTTCGACCACATCGCGAGCAGTTGGGAGGCGAATGTGTTCGCCGAGTTGACACAATGGGCAGACACCGTCGTGCGGCGGCGATATCTGGTGATCTTGATAATGGTGACCGGATTACTGGCACTGGGCACCTACGGGCTCGGACTCGGCGCGGATCTCAGTGCGAAGGGCTTCGACGATCCGTCCTCGGAATCGGTGCGCGCGGCACACGTGCGCGACAACGCGTTCGGCCGTGATCACAGCAGCGACGTGCTCCTGCTGGTGCGGGCGCCCGAAGGCACCACCATCGACGATCCGGCTTTCGCCGCGACGGTCGTGGCGGGCCTGAACACTCTGCCGCAGCGGTTCCCGAACGAGATCGACCGCGTCAACGGCGCGTATTGGCCGACCGATACCGGCGTGGCGATTCCCGAGGTCTTCGGATCCCCCGACCGTGACTACGCGTTCGCCTCGGTCGCGGTCAGCGGCCTCGACCCCACCGAACAGGGCCGCAATTACCGCAAGATCGCCGAGGAGTTCGTGATCCCCGGAGTCGAGGTCGAACTCGCCGGCGGACAACCGGTCGCACTCGCGTTGAACGACACCATGGTTCAGGATCAGCGCCGGGTGGAGTTGTTCGCCGTCCCCGCGGTCGCGATCCTGCTGTTCTTCCTGTTCGGCGGCGTCGTCGCCGCGGCGCTGCCGCTGATCGTCGGCGGACTCACCATGCTCGGCGCGTGGGGACTGCTGCGCTGCCTCACCGCGGTCACCGAGGTGAACTCCTTCGTCTCCCCGGTCGTTTCGATGATCGGGCTCGGCCTGGCGATCGACTACGGACTGTTCGTGCTCAGCCGGTTCCGCGAGGAACTCGCCGACGGACGCACTGTCGACGATGCGGTCCGGCGCTCGGTGACCACGGCGGGACGCACTGTGTTGTTCTCCGCCTTGATCGTGGTGGTCGCGGCAGCCGGAATTCTGGTGTTCCCGCAGGGCTTCCTGCGGTCGTTCGCCTACGGCGCGATCATCACCATCTCCCTGGCCGCACTGACCTCGATCACCCTTCTCCCCGCGATGCTGGCCGTACTGGGCAGGCGCGTCGACTGGCTCGGCGTCGACTGGTTCCGTAAACCGGTCGCGAGAGATCGTGTTCCCGGCAACGGCTGGGGCCGATTCGCCGCGGGAGTCATGAAACGTCCACTGGTGGTGGCCGTTCCGATCTGCCTCGGGCTGCTGCTGCTCATCGTCCCGATCCAGAATCTGGCCTTCGGTTCCATCAACGAGCGGTTTCTCCCGCCGTCGCATCCGACGCGCCTGGCCCAGCAGCACTTCGACGAACTGTTCCCATTGCGCCAGATCGACCCGATCGACCTTGTCATCGTCACCTTCGACCCCAAGACCGCCGATACCGTGCGCGCCGACGCCAACCACGCCCCCGGCCTGGCCGCGCCGTTCGCCGAACCGATGCAGTCGCCGTTCCAGCCCCAGGTCCTCACCACCCAGACCGTGCTCGCCGGATCCGGCGATGCCGAGGCGACCATCGACTACCTGCGCTCGATGCCTTTACCGCCCGGCACGACGCTGATGGTCGGTGGGCAGCCCGCCGTGGAGAAGGACAGCATCGACGCGCTGGTCGAGCGGATGCCGCTGATGGTCCTGTTCGTCTTCCTGGCCAGCACGCTACTGCTGGCGCTGACGTTCGGTTCGCTGGTGCTGCCGCTCAAAGCAGCCGTGCTGAATCTGCTCGGGCTCGGCGCCACACTGGGCGTGCTCACCTGGGTCTTCATCGACGGGCACGGCGCGGGGGTGTTCGGCTTCACCCCGCAACCGATCATGTCGCTGGTCCTGGTCGTGATCGTGTCGGTGGTCTACGGGCTCTCGACCGACTACGAGGTATTCCTGCTGTCACGCATCGTCGAAGCCAGGGCCGCGGGCGCTTCCACCACCGAAGCCGTGCAGGCGGGTATCGCCCGGACGGGCCGCATCATCACCGCGGCCGCGGTGATCCTGCTGGTGGTCACCGGCGCGTTCGCACTGTCGGATCTGCTGATGATGCAGTACATCGCCTTCGGCATGGTGACCGCACTGTTCATCGACGCCACCATCCTGCGGATGCTGCTGGTGCCCGCGTCCATGCGGCTGCTCGGCGACGCCTGCTGGTGGGCGCCGGCGTGGCTCGAACGCCTGCGGCCCGCGCCGCAACACCAGACCCTCACCCACCCGACACCTTCCGGAGCTGCTCCGACGCCAGTCCGCGGCGACCGGGACTGAACCCGCGGAGTACCACCATGAACGTCCGGAGCGGCACCGTCGAGGTGCCCGCCGCCCCCCTCCGCACGCTGCCCGCCTTCGCGTGGCGCGAGGTATCGATCGTCGCCGCCGTGGCCGCCATCCTGTTCCTCGCCAGGATCGACCGCTATCGGATCGGCGGTGACGAACTGTATTTCCTCGCGGCCGGACGGCATCCGTCGGTGAGCTATGCCGATCAGGGCCCGCTGGTTCCGCTGCTGGCGGCACTGTCGAACCACCTCGCACCGGGATCCACAGTGGCACTGCGGGTACCCGCGCTGCTGTTCACAGTGCTGGCCATCGTGCTCAGCGCGGTGATGGCCAGGGAGTTCGGCGGCGGCCGACTCCCCCAGACCGTCGCCGCGCTCGCCTACGCGACCACCCCGATGGCGGTGATGCAATCGGCGATGCTGAGCACCTTCGCCCTCGACATCACCTTGACGGCGGTGCTCGCGTGGCTGCTGATCCGCTGGGTGCGCACTCGCGAGGACTACCTGTTGGTCGCGGCGGGGTTCGTCGCCGCCGTCGACTTCCAGGTCAAGTGGCTGATTCCGATCATCTGGGCAGTGCTCGCGCTCGGCGTGGCCGTGTTCGGGCCGCGGGAGATGCTGCGCAGGCCCGCGTGGTGGCTCGGCTCGGCTCTGCTCGCGGGGTCGGCGGTCCCGATTCTGTGGTGGCAGCACAGCAATGGCTGGCCACAGCTGGCGATGGGCGCGATCGTGCGCGATGAGCAGCTCGCCACCGCCGGGGTTCTCGCGGCGCCGTGGACGATGATTCAGGTCACCGGTGCGGCCGGTCTGCTGTTGCTCGCCGGCATGTGGGCCGGGCTGCGCGCGCAGCGGTTCCGTCCGTACTACTTCCTGATCCCGATGATCGCGATCGGGCTGGGCGCGGTGGTGCTGGCGGGCCTGCGCCCCTACTTCGTGGCCGGTGCTTTCCCCGGGCTGTTCGCCGCGGGCGCGGTGTATCTGGCGGACCGGGGTATCACGCGACGCGGCGCGATCATCGGCGGTGGCTTCGGCACGCTGGCTACCGCGATCTGCGTCGCGCTCGTCGTCGCGCTGCCCCTACCGGAGTCGGCGTTGCGGCAGTCGACGACCGACTATTCCCAGATCCACTCGCGCAGTGTGCTTTTCGGTCCGAGCGGTTGGGACGACCTGGTCACCGCGGTTGCCGAGACCTATCACCGGATACCGCCGCGGCAGCGCGAGGGTGTGGTGATCGTGACCCAGAACTATTGGCAGGCAGCGGCACTCGAGGAATTCGGGCCTGCCGCCGGTCTTCCCGCGGTGTTCAGTCCGAACCGCGGCTATGGCTACTTCGGCGCCCCACCCGACACCGCGACCACGGTGCTCTACCTCGGGGTCGACGGTCCCGACACCGCGCTGCGTACCCGTTTCACGCAGACGACGCTGCTGACCCGCGTCGACGAGCCCCTCGGCTTTCCCGGCGTGAACCGCGGCGTCGCGCTGTGGCTGTGCGACGGCCCGAGCGAACCGTGGTCGGCGCTGTGGCCCGACGCCAAGGAACTGCGCCTGGTCGACGGAACGAGTCGGCATGGGCGATAACGACGCAGCAGTGAACGGAGACAAGACAGTGCGCAATTCGATGGTGCGACGGCTCGCGCTCACGGTGGCGGTCGCCGCCGCGGGCCTGCCCGTCGTCGCGACGGCGCAGGCGGCCCCGGACCTGGTGGCCGCCCGTGCCATGGCGGCGGCGCTGCCCGCACCGAACGGCTCCTACGCCGTCGCGGCCGCGGCGAACGGGCCGGGCACGGTGATCGATGTGACCGTGCACTCCGCGGCGATGAATCGACCGGTCACCGTCGCGGTCATTCCCGCCGCCGACCCCGAGGCGCCCGCCGGCTCGCTGTATCTGATCAACGGCGTCGACGGTGGCACCGACACCCCCGACTGGCGCGAGGGCAGCAACTGGTTCACCAAGACCGACGCCCTCGACTTCTTCGCCGCGAAACAGGCGAACATCGTGATGCCGATCGGCGGTGCGGGCACCTTCTACACCGACTGGCAGGCCGACGATCCCGGTACCGGACGCAACCGCTGGCTGACCTTCCTCACCACCGAACTGCCGCCGATCATCGATTCGGCCTTCCACGGGACCGGCCGCGACGCCGTCGCCGGACTGTCGATGGCCAGCTCGGCGGTCTTCCGGATGGCACAGCAAGCACCGCAGCGGTTTCAGATGGTCGGCTCGTTCAGCGGCTGCATCCAGACCAGCAACCCGGCCGGACAGGCGATGGTGGCCTCGATCGTCACCGCGCGCCGCGGCAACCCGCTCAACATGTGGGGACCACCCACCGATCCGGCCTGGACGGCCAATGACGCCGCCCTCAATGCCGAGAAGCTACGCGGAGTTCAGGTGTATGTGAGCACCGGCAACGGCCTGCCCGGCCCGCTGGACACCTTGAACGGCCCTGGTATCCAGCGCAATCCGGTGAAACTGCTCGATCAGCTGCTCATCGGCGGCGTACTCGACGGGATCACCGTGGTGTGCACCGCGTTGCTGCGTGACCGCCTGGCCGCCCTGGATATCCCGGCGACCTTCGATTTCCGCCCGGCGGGCACGCATTCGTGGGGCTACTGGGAGCAGGACATGCACACCTATTGGGAACGCGCCGCCGCGCTGCTCGTCCCCTGAACACACGAAAATCGGGTGCATCGCGACCAAGCCGTGCCGCGATGCACCCGAATCGTCCGCTCGTCTACAGGGAGCCACCACCCCCGATCAGCCACGGATTGAACGTGCAGGTCAGGTTCGGGTTCTGCACCGGATCGAGCGCGCGCAGCGCGATCGACAAAGCACGCGGCGAGTACATCATCGTCAGGTGATCGGAGATGTCCTGCTCGCACCCTTCCTGCAGCACAACGTTGTTGACCGTCGAGCCGGGGCCCTGGTCGAGGAACGTCAGCTCGTACGGATTCGTCACCTCGTCGTAGCGCGTGCCGACCACGGTGTAATCGACACCGGGAACGGTGTCACCGTTGGCGTTGAGCGTCTTGACGAAATCCGAACCGACGGTCTGCTGGATACCGGCGTGGCCGACGAAGATCTCGATCGGACCCAGCACATCGATACCCAGGTTGTTGACCATGCGACCCAGGGCGCCGATGCCGTCGAGGCTGGTGCCGTGGTGGGTGGCGCCGAAGGTGATCAGCTTGTTGACCTTGGCCGCGCCGCCCTCGTACTTGGTGTACCAGTTCGCCATCGACCCACCTTGGGAGTGCGCGATGATGTCGACCTCGTCGGAACCGGTGGCCGCGAGGACCCGGTCCACGAACGCCGCGGTCTGCTTCGCCGAATCCTGGATGTAGCCGGTGCCCATGACACCGGGCAGGAACGAACCGAGCCCGCCGCCTTCGACGATGTTGGAACGGCCGTAGTTGAACGTGAACGTGCAGTAGCCGGCGTCCTTGATCGGCTGGCCCATGTAGGCGTACCCGTTGTAGGCGTTCATCCAGGTGCCGTGCAACAACACCACCGGTCGCGGATGCTGCGCGGTCGGCTTGCAGTTCCAATCGTTGGTGCCGGGAGCACCCGCGTCGGGATTGAGCAGTCCGTAGCCGAACGCGGGCAGGAACGCCGTCGACGCGGGGCCGATAGCGCCCGGGTCGGAGGAGTAGCCGCCCGAGGAGCCCGAGCTGGAGCCGGAACCACCGAGGCAGTCGCCGGAGCCGTTACCCGAGCCCGCACCGCTACCGGAGGTACAGGCCGACCCCGTGCCGCCGAGCCCGCCGTCGGTACCCCAGGCCACATCGCGGCCCTGGTGGATGATTTCGGCCAGCTGCTGTTCGGTGGGTTCGGACGCCGGGTCAGCCGCCGCCCCCGCCCCGGAGAGGGCGACAGCAACAACGCTGACGCCCATCAGTATTGCCGCACGCACCGAGCGTGTGCGGCCACGAGTAATGGTCATGCAAGGTCTGCCTTTCCGAATGCGAAAAAGGAATCGGCTCGTAAGCCGTCCCGAACGTATGCCGGAACAACCGGCACGGAAATCGCTTCCGGTCAGGTGTGTGCACCTCACCATTCACTGTCGCGGAACCCCATGGCCGCGCACAGGAAATATTATTCCGCGCAATGCGGACCACCTTTCGGAATATTTCCACGAGAATCAGTGCAGCAGATGGCCGAAAGGAATACCGATGCCACCGAAACCCGTCGACCGGCGGATCCGGCCGAAGCAGGAGCGGGCGAAGGCGACCCGGGAACACATTCTCGACACCGCCGCCGAACTGTTCGGGCAGCGGGGAATCGACAACACCTCCACCAATGTCATCGCGGCGCAGGCGCACGTCAGTATCGGAACGCTGTACCGCTACTTTCCGGAGCGGTCGTTTCTCGTCGACGAACTCCTCGATCGGCTCATCGCCGATGTCGAGCAGGAGTTCACCCAGCGGGTATTCAGCCTGCCCGTGGCGACGTCGCCCAGGAGCAGCGACGACTTTGTCGCCATCGCCTCCGAGATACTCGATGTCTTCGCCGAGGTGCTGATCGCGAAGTCGGATCTGGTTCGCGCGCTCGTCGGCAGTGTGCAGTTCTACAGCAGCGGGTTACCCGAATTCGAGCCGCGATTGCGAATGCTGGTCAAGCTCATCGTGATCCAGTTCGTCGGGCCCGGCGACGACCGTGACAACGACATGATGTCCTGGGTTCTGGTCAACACCGGATTCGCCGCGGTCGTGCGCGCTTCGGCCGACGACGTGGCCGACGGCGACCGCGCCGCCGCCATCGCCATGACCGCGCGGATGATCGGCACCTGGCTGTACGGCGAGATGCGGGGCCGCGACTAGCACTGGGCTCACACCGGCACCTCGTCGCGGGACTGGAGGTCGGCGAGAACCAGGCGCAGCAGCTGTTCGGCCCGGATACGCTGCCAGCCCAGCATCGCGTGCGGACTGAACCTGGCTTCCTCGAACAGCGCGACCAGCTCGTGTGCGCCGTCGTCGTGCAGCACGCCGCTGTCGAAAGCCCGCTCCAGCACTTCCCTCGGCGTATCCGAGATCAACGGCGCCGCGGCACGATCCGCGGCCAACCCGGCCTCCATGGCCACATAGCAGGCGATCACCGCGGTCCGTGGATCCTGACCTGGCGCGTTCATCGCCGCCAGTCCCATCTCGGCGGCCCTGGTCAGCGAGTCGACCGTCTTCGAGACCTGCTCCTCGGTCAGTTCCACGCTGTCGACCAGCGGCGCCCGGCCTGCGACGGTGACGCCGACGAGACCGGCCACCGCGATGCCGATCAGCACGATCGCCAGGCCCGCGGCTCCCAGCAACGCCATCCCGCTCAGACGCGACGAGTCGACCGCCGAATCGACCACCTGCACATCGACAGCGGCGGGCGCACCGGGCTGTCCCGCTTGCGCCGGTGTCACCGAGGCGACCGGTGTCGGCTGACGCCGTGCGCCGGGCAAGACGAACAGCATGGTGATACCGACCGCGAACGTCAGCGCGACGGTACTGAGCGCGATCGGGGCCAGCACCGCGAACCGCGTGAACGACAGACGAACCCGGAGACCGTGTTCGACCGCGGGCATCGCCAACGGCAGCCGATGCTGACTGACGATGACGCCCGCGAGCAAGATCACCACCGATACCAGCAGCAAGACCGGCATCAACGCGACAGCGACCGGCGAAGTCCCACCGGTTTCACTGGGAACAACGGTCCCAGGTAAACGCCCGTGCAGCGCGATAATCGCCGCGACAATCAGAACGACCGCCGCTACCAGACGACCTATTGGCGCCAATACTTTTCCCACAGACCTACCGCCGAACCCCTGGATGCCACCCGAAATGCCCACATAATGACATTTCCCCCGGCCCTCGGGAACCGACCGCACAAGATTTGGTCGAATTCCCTCAGGGCCCCCGGATTCCTTGTCTCCGACAACATTTCCTACCGCGAGGCAAGAAATATTCCCGCGCGATCATCTCTGCTCGGGGCGTCCCCACACCGTCGGGTCCGGCGGTGGCCAGCCATCCGCCCCCGGCAGCGGAAGGTCTGACACGGCACTTGATCGATCGGGGCTCGACGAATCGGCTATCCGATGCCATCCACCTCGAAGCGGACGTGGCGCCGGCGGTGTCGCGGAGCTCGGCGGCGCCACGACAGGGGGAGCCGCTACCGGCGGCGGTGCCGGTCGCGGGTGCCGGCTCGGCTCGGTGCGGCGCGACCGCGTCACCCGCACGATCACGAGGACGACGATGATCACGAGCACCGGGACCAGCAGGAGCGCGAGCCACGACAGGTAGCGCACGAGTTGCAAGTATCTCGCGGATTCCGGCGGCGGCTCGGGCGTCGGAGCCTGTGCGAGCACGGGACCCACAGCGTCGTGTACGGCGAGAAGGACAGTGCTCACCGGACCCCCTCCCGGAAAACCAAGCGCCGCAATCGGATACCCGACCAGTGTGCACCCCGTCCGGCGCCTCCGCATCGTTTCCGTGACCGGTTTCCTCGATGGCCGCCGCAGCCCGGGGTGTGTCAGTCGGCGAGAAACCGGGCGGCGTTCGCGTGCGCCCATCGATCGAACGTGGTGGCGGGGTGGCCGGTGATGTCTTCGACACTGGTGGTGGGCAGGGATTCCGGCGGCGGGGCGAAATCGAGCAGGACGTTGTCGACATACCAGGCCGAGTTGTCGCCCATGGTGGGTTGCAGCGCGGTGATGGTCTCCTCGCGGGTGGAGGTGCGGAAGGTGATCTCGCGGTCGAGGGCATCGGAGAGGTGCGCGACCAGGTTCGCGCGAGTGAGGACCTGCGGGCCCGCGAGGGAGTGCGCGCGGCCGAGGTGACCGTCCTCCAGCAGGGCGGTCGCGGCTACGGCGGCGATGTCGTTCATGGCGATGGGAGCACTGGCGGTGCCGGGGTGCGGCTCATGAACAGCACCGGTGTCACGGATCTGCTGAGACCACGTCAGGGTGTTCTCCATGAAGTCGGCGGGCCACAGATGAGTCCATGCCAAGCCGCTGCCCTCGACGGCGTTACACACACTGCCCCACCAGCTTTCGGGCTCGCCCGACAGATCCACGACGTGCCGCACCCCGGCTGCCCGCGCCAGCTCGAGGACCTCGGTGACATTGTCCGGCGAAGGTGCGAGATACATCCGGTCGACACCCTCGAACGCCGCGGGCAAGCCGGCCGGTCGCCCCAGATGCCCCCGCGCCACCTGAACGCCGGCGGGCAGCGCCGCCTTGGTGGGGTTGATGGTCAGCGCGCGAATGTCGGTCACACCGCGCGCGATCAGCTGATCCACGACCATGCGCCCGATATTGGCCGTCGCCCCGGTAACCAGGATTGTCATCGGTTTCCCTCCGTCTCGGTTCGTTGGACCACTCGATCCTGCCAACGAAATCCGAGCCGCGCACATGGCAATTTCGGGTGGGATCGCAGGCAGGTTCCCAAGTCCGCAGCGCTGCACCGAATCTGGTTGCCCGGGGCTTTCGCCGCTGCCGAATCGGTGCTAATTTGGCACCAGACATCAAGTTACTGGCCAGTAACATACTTGTGTTGCAGGTCAGCGGGGACAGGGGGCAACACTGTGAGCACTGTGACGATCACACTCGGCGTCATCGGCGTCATCATCACCGCGATCTGCTGGGGGTCACTGGCTCTCGGCCTGTCCCGGATGATTCGCGTTCTCCGCAGCGGTCAGCCCGACCGGTCACGGATCGGCCCCGTGCTGCCACGGATGAAGACCGTCGTCGTCGAGGTTCTCGCGCACACGAGAATGAACAAGTTCCGGACTGTCGGTTGGGCCCACTGGCTCGTGATGGTCGGGTTCCTGCTCGGCATGGTGTTCTACTTCGAGTCCTACGGACAGACCTTCGACCCGGAGTTCGGCTGGCCGATCATCGGCGACACGTTCGGCTACCACCTGCTGGAGGAAATCCTCGGTCTCGCCACAGTGATCGGAATCCTGGTGCTGATCACCATCCGGCAGCGCAACCACCCCCGCAGGCCCGAGCGCCTCTCCCGGTTCAGCGGGTCGAATCTCGTTGCCGCGTACGCCATCGAGACGATCGTGCTCATCCACGGCCTCGGTGACGTCCTGCTCAAGGCGGGCAAGATCGCCACTTACGGTGGTGGACACGCGTCGAGTGATCTGTTCACCATGCAGATCGCGCGGCTGATGCCTGCCGCCCCGCTGATGATCTCGCTCTTCGCGTTCATCAAGATGCTGGCCGGGGCGGCGTTCCTCTATCTGATCGGCCGCCACCTCACCTGGGGTGTTGCCTGGCACCGGATTTCGGCCTTCTTCAACATCTATTTCAAGCGCGAAGGCGACGGTGGCGTCGCGCTCGGCGCGGCCAAGCCCATGATGTCCGGGGGCGGTGTCCTCGACCTGGAGACCGCCGACCCCGACGTCGACACGCTCGGCGTCGGCAAGGTCGAAGACTTCACCTGGAAGGGCTTGCTCGACTTCACCACCTGCACCGAGTGCGGTCGCTGCCAGTCGCAGTGCCCCGCCTGGAACACCGGAAAGCCGTTGTCCCCCAAGCTGCTCATCACTTCGCTGCGTGATCACACCTATGCCAAGGCGCCCTATCTGCTCGATGGTGCCGACAAGATTTCCGAGGCCGCGCGTGCCGAGGCGGATCGTCCGCTGGTCGGTGGCGAGGATGTCCACGGCATCATCGATCCCGAGGTGTTGTGGTCGTGCACGACCTGTGGTGCGTGTGTCGAGCAGTGCCCGGTCGATATCGAGCACGTCGATCACATCATCGATATGCGCCGCTACCAGGTGTTGATCGAGTCGGAGTTCCCCTCCGAGCTGGCCGGTTTGTTCAAGAACCTCGAGAACAAGGGCAACCCGTGGGGGCAGAACTCCAAGGACCGCCTCAACTGGATCAAGGAAGTCGATTTCGACATCCCGGTCTTCGGCAAGGACGCCGACAGCTTCGACGGCTACGAGTACCTGTTCTGGGTCGGGTGTGCCGGTGCCTACGAGGACCGGGCCAAGAAGACCACCAAGGCCGTGGCCGAGCTGCTGGCGACCGCGGGCACGAAGTTCATGGTGCTGGGTGCGGAAGAGACCTGCACCGGTGACTCGGCGCGTCGTGCGGGTAACGAGTTCTTGTTCCAGCAGTTGGCGTTGCAGAACATCGAGGTCATCAACTCGGTGTTCGAGGGTGTCGAGCAGTCCAAGAAGAAGATCGTTGTCACGTGCGCGCATTGCTTCAAC
>NZ_JBSFTG010000016.1:0-141281 GCF_053590715.1 Nocardia sp. NPDC003183 | reverse complement strand
GCAGGTTTCCGGTGTATGTCAAACCCAGGTAAGGTTCTTCGCGTTGCATCGAATTAATCCACATGCTCCGCCGCTTGTGCGGGCCCCCGTCAATTCCTTTGAGTTTTAGCCTTGCGGCCGTACTCCCCAGGCGGGGTACTTAATGCGTTAGCTACGGCACGGATCCCGTGGAAGGAAACCCACACCTAGTACCCACCGTTTACGGCATGGACTACCAGGGTATCTAATCCTGTTTGCTACCCATGCTTTCGCTTCTCAGCGTCAGTTACTTCCCAGAGACCCGCCTTCGCCACCGGTGTTCCTCCTGATATCTGCGCATTTCACCGCTACACCAGGAATTCCAGTCTCCCCTGAAGTACTCTAGTCTGCCCGTATCCCCTGCAAGCTTAAGGTTGAGCCCCAAGTTTTCACAGAAGACGCGACAGACCGCCTACAAGCTCTTTACGCCCAGTAATTCCGGACAACGCTCGCACCCTACGTATTACCGCGGCTGCTGGCACGTAGTTGGCCGGTGCTTCTTCTACAGGTACCGTCACTTGCGCTTCGTCCCTGTCGAAAGGGGTTTACAACCCGAAGGCCGTCATCCCCCACGCGGCGTCGCTGCATCAGGCTTTCGCCCATTGTGCAATATTCCCCACTGCTGCCTCCCGTAGGAGTCTGGGCCGTGTCTCAGTCCCAGTGTGGCCGGTCACCCTCTCAGGTCGGCTACCCGTCGTCGCCTTGGTAGGCCGTTACCCCACCAACAAGCTGATAGGCCGCGGGCCCATCCTGTACCGATAAATCTTTCCACCCAAAGTCATGCAACCTTGGGTCATATCCGGTATTAGACCCAGTTTCCCAGGCTTATCCCGAAGTACAGGGCAGATCACCCACGTGTTACTCACCCGTTCGCCGCTCGTGTACCCCGAAGGGCCTTACCGCTCGACTTGCATGTGTTAAGCACGCCGCCAGCGTTCGTCCTGAGCCAGGATCAAACTCTCCGTTGAAGACTCTCGAAAACACCCGAAGGTGCAATCAAAATTATCTAACTAGAGTCCGAAAACCTAGCAAAGCCAAACACCAGCAAAAAAGTTTCGCTGTTGTTTTTCAATGTCCAACCTCCATGACCGGGGGGTACATGAAAGCTGGAACCAATATAAATATTGGCACTGACATTCATCGACACACTATTGAGTTCTCAAAGAACACACGCACAAACGGAATGACCGGATCGTTCCGGATCTTCCGAAGGGCAACTGTTCCAGCCTAACCTCACGTCCAGACGAAGTCAATCGTAAGCCTGGTCACAAGATCTTCAGCTCTGTCAGGCGTTTCCCCGTACTACCGCGTTTTCCCATGGCCCGCCAGCCTCTCGGGCTAGCGTCTCGGCTCCGGGTTGGTGTCCGTGTCGCTCTGACTTCCAATAAGTTACGCGCCGGATAACGCCGCGTCAAATCGCCTGGACAGCACCGGATCTCCGCAGGTCACGGCGGTGCGCTCAGCCCTTGCGCCGGCCTGAATCACACGCATGTGACTCAGGCCTCCGCAACGACGTCAGGCTATCCGATGCACGCCCGCCATGTTCTTCTTTCCGCGCCGCAGCACCAGCCACTCGCCGTGCAGGTAGTCGGCATCGGAGGGAGTCCAATCGAGGTCGCTCACCCGCTGGTTGTTCACCGACGCACCGCCTTCGTTGACCACCCGGCGGGCCGCGCCCTTGCTTTCGCACAGGCCGGACGCGACGAGCAGGTCGACGATCGTGTTCGGTTCACCCGGCACCACCTCGGCGACCTTGCCGTCGACCGCGGCTTCGCGCAACGCGGCGCCGAGCGTGGACAGCGGAAGTTCGCCGAGCTCACCGCGGCCGAACAGGGCATGGCTGGCCAGTTCCGCCGCGCGGGTCTCGGCCTCGCCGTGCACCAGCGTGGTCATCTCCGCGGCCAGGCGCTTCTGCGCCTCGCGGGCGAAGGGACGTTCCGCTGTCGCCTGCTCGAGTTCGTCGAGTTCTTCGCGGCTCAGGAAGGTGAACCAGCGCAGGTAGCGAACAACATCGGCGTCGGCGGTGTTCACGAAGTACTGGTACCAGGCGTAGGGGCTGGTCAGTTCGGGGTCGAGCCACAGGCTGCCGCCACCGGTGGACTTGCCGAACTTCTTGCCGTCGGCCGAGGTCACCAGCGGCACGGTGAGCGCGTGCACATGCGCGCCGTCGACGCGCCGGTTCAGTTCGACGCCGGCGATGATGTTGCCCCACTGATCGGAGCCACCGACCTGCAGCGTGCAACCGTGCTCGCGCCGCAGCTGCAGGTAGTCGTTGGCCTGCAGCAGCATGTAGCTGAACTCGGTGTAGGAGATGCCGTCGCCTTCGAGCCGCCGTTTGACGGTGTCGCGGGCGAGCATCACGTTCACCGAGAAGTGCTTGCCGACATCGCGCAGGAAGTCGATGGTCGACAGCGGGCCGGTCCAGTCCATGTTGTTCACGATGACAGCACCGGTCGGCGACTCGTCGAGGTCGACGAACCGCTCGAGCTGGCCCCGGATGCGCTGTGCCCACTCGGCGACGGTGTCGGTCGAGTTCATGATGCGTTCGCCCACATCACGTGGGTCGCCGATCATGCCGGTCGCGCCGCCGGCGAGCACGATCGGCCGATGCCCGGCCAGCTGGAAGCGCTTGAGCGCGAGCAGCGGGACGAGGTGGCCGGCGTGCAGGCTGGCGGCGGTCGGGTCGAAGCCGGCATAGAGCGTCAGGGGCGCGGTGGCCGCGGCAGCGCGCAGCTCGTCCAGGTCGGTGGACTGCGCGATCAGGCCGCGCCAGGTCAGTTCGTCGAAGATGTCGCCGGTCACGCTGACCCATCTTTCCGCATGCGGTTCGTCAGTCGCGTGCGCGGGTGAGCCAGGCGAGCAGATCGGCTTCGACCTCGTCGCGGTTGGTTTCGTTGAGGACTTCGTGGCGGGCGTCCGCGTAGACCCGGTAGGTGAGGTCGGCAAGGCCCGCGTCGCGGTAGCGCTGGACGAGCAGGTCGGACAGGCGGAGCTTGTTGTTGAGCGGGTCCTTGTCGCCGACCATCACGTAGATGGGCAGGTCGGCGCGCACGGTACTCGGATCGGACAGCCGCGTCTGGGCGTTGCCCGCGAGCAGGCCCATGTTGGCGTCGTCGATGGCGAAACCGCACCAGGGGTCGGCGTTGTAGGCGTCGACCTGGGCTTCGTCGCGACTGATCCAGTCGGCGTCGGTGCGGGTGGGCTGGAACTCCGCGTTGAAGAAGCCGATCAGGTCACCACCGGCGGCCGCGATCTCGCCGAACAGGCCGTCGACCGCGGTCGTGCCGCTCAGCACCACCTCGTCGACGAGGCCGGAATGGTCGAGCAGGTACTGCTGCACGGCGAAGGAGCCGAGGCTGTGGCCGATCAGGGTGACGGGCAGCCCGGGGTGACGTTCGCGCAGGATCTCGGTGAGCGCGACCTCGTCGGCGACGAGCAGGTTCCAGCCGTCGGGGCCCAGGTCACCCGCTACGGCACCCATGCTGAGCCCGTGCCCGCGGTGGTCGTCGGCATAGACGGCGAACCCGAGACCGGCCAGTCGTTCGGCGAGGTGGCTGTAGCGGTCGGAATGTTCGCCCATGCCGTGCGCGATCTGCACGACCCCGCGCGGCTCGGTCTCGGTGGGGAGCCAGCTCCGCACGTGGATCGTGGTGCCGTCACTACTGGGGAAAGTGAACACGGGCGCTCCTGCTCGTACGGTCTTCTCGACGTGGTTCTCGATCGTCGCACCTGCGAGGGATTCGCCCTATTGGGTTCGGCGACGAAATCGGGAGCACGAGATCAGCTCCGTCACCGAACTCTCGGCACGCCGACAATCGCCGGAACCTCACGGCTCCGGCGATTGTCAGCGTGTCGAGTGGTGGCTCATCGCACCAGCGCGGTGATGGTGGCGCGGCGTTCGTAGGCGATCCAGGCGAAGATCGCGGCCAGCACCAGTGGGAAGATCCCCATCGCGGGCTTGTCGGCGATGAAGGCCTGCGTCGCCGCGGCGAGCACCGTGAGCACGGACAGACCGGCGGCGGCCAGGCCGGACAGGCGCGGCACCATCAGGCCGATTCCGCCCGCCACCTCGACGACTCCGATGAAGATCAGCAGCCCGATCGGGATGGTCAGGTTCTCGGGGGCGTTGTCCATCAACGTGTTCGGGATGACGAGCTTCGGGCCGCCGGAGGCGATGACGAAGAACAGGCCGAGCACGATCTGCAGGGTCCACAGGACGCGGTTGCGGATCTTGCCGGGGCGGTAGCCGGCGGCGTCGGAGAGGTTCGCGGAGGGGGTCGCAGTGGTCATGGTCTCGTCCTTCGAGTCGGTCGCGCCGGGTTGGTAGCGCGTTCAACAGATAGGACGGACCGTCGCCGGAAAACTCATCGCTGTCGGCGAAGTCTGTCGAAATCGTCGCTAGGGCATCGGCGCGCGTGGGCTGCGCCGATAGACCGAGACGGCGGGCGAGGCCGGTAGCCAGAACCGCCACGGGATCTCGGCGGCCACGCTGACACCCACTCGGGGACCGGTGGCGATATCGGACTGCGGCACCGGTGGTTCCAGTGCGAGGCGCAGCGCGGAGAACGGGTCGAACAGCTCGGTTCCGTAGTCGGACATGCTGATGCCGAGCGCGCTGCCGACATTGCCCGGCCCCCGCGCCAGATCGGCGTCCGTGCGGGCGGCGGGCCTGCGTTCGCGGGCGAGGTCGATGCCCTCGACTACTTCCGCCGCGCGCACGAGCACCGCACCTGCCTCACCGTCGTAGCCACCGGTCACGTTGACACAGAGATGAATTCCGTACGAGCGGTAGACGTAGAGCCGCCCGGCCGGGCCGAACATCACCGCGTTGCGGGCCGTCGGCCCCGGCCAGGAGTGTGCGGCCGGATCGGGCCACGGTCCGTCGGGGTTGCTGCCGTAGGCCTCGACTTCCACGATGCGCAGCGCCACCGGTCCCGACCACAGGATCGCGCCGAGCAACCTGCGGGCGGCGGTAGGGGGATCGACGGCCAGTTCCTGGGCGGACACGACCGCCATTGTCGCCCAGTCGGGCACCCACGCGCGGCATTCCGTTGCCGCGCGTGGCCGAAGGTACGCCGACGCGATCGGTACTCAGGCGTAGGCGCTGTGCTGCCCGGCGCGCAGGATGCGCCGATCGTCGACGATCACCACCGCGTAGGCGACCGCTACCAGGGCGGCGAGTTGGCCCCAGGCGAGCCAATACACCCCGATCGGCGTGGTGGCGGCGACGGCGAGGGCGCCGAGCAGCCTGCCGCGGGCACCGGACAGACCGAGCGCGGTCCGGAACCAGGACTGTCCGGCGAAGTAGAGGGCGACGCCGCCGGACAACGCGCCCGCGGCGGCCCAGCTCACCGGTTCGCCGCCGTGCGCGATGCTGAGCGCGATCCCTGCCGACGTGAGGATGACACCGACCAGGAGCGGATAGAGCGCATAGTCGTAGGCGACGAGCGCAGGCCGCACCCGTTCTAGGTCGGGTCGTTCGCCCAGCGCGTGCTCGCCGCGTTCGTCGTCGAAACCGAAGTAGGCCCACCACAGCACGTACGCCAGCGCCAGCCCCAACGCGACCATGGCCAGCAGCGCGACGGTGATCGGTTCGCCTGCCAGCCCGACACCGAGGGCGACGATCGATTCGCCGAGCGCGACGATCACCACCAGCCCGTGCCGCTCGCAGAAGTGCGAGACGCGCACCCGGAACCCGGCGGTGTCGACGAGGTAGGGGCTGAGGATCTGTACTGCGAAAGCCCCTGCCCAGAGCATGTATTGCAGTGGCGGGTGGGTGAAGCCGCCCGCCACGACCAGGGTGGCCGATACCGCGTTGAGTGGCCCGATCCGGCGGATCGCCAGGACGGCCGACGCCCCGCCCGCCGAGGCGAACATCGCGGTGTGGATCGCGGTCACCAGCAGGTAGCCGATGCCGAAGGCGACACCGGTGCCGTGGAAGGCGTCGGGCACGGCGAGCGCGAGCATGAAGAACGCCGACATCCCGACCAGCAACCAGGTCCGGCGCGAGGACGAGCTCGGCGCGACCTCGTTGGTCAGCCAGACGTACCCGCTGTACATCCACCAGATCACGCCGAACATCAGCGAGACCTGCAGAACTGCTTCCCATCCCGGATGGTGCACGAACACGTGGGTGAGCTGGGTGATCGTGAAAACGAAGACCAGGTCGAAGAACAGTTCCAGGGTCGAGGCCCTGACCTGGCCACCTTCGGCCCGGTCGTTGAGATTGCTTGACACGGCAGAATGGTAGGGCCAGTGACCGGTTCGCGCGAACCCAGCGCGGGACGAGGTTTCACCCCTGATGCAGGAGGGGTTCTCGGCCGGGACGAGCTCGTCCCGGCGCGACAAACGGTCAGCGAGGGGTTGCTCAGCCGAGCAGGTCGGTGCCGCGGTACAGCCCGGCCAGCTTGCCGGGGTTGACCTGGAAGCGCAGATTCTGGATGTGTCCGTCGACGAGGTCGAAAGTGAAGGCGGCGCCGGGGTTTCCGGCGAAGGAGGCCAGGGTGCCGAGCTCACCGTTGATGCCGGTCGCGGTGAGTTCGAAACCCGCGGACGACGGTTTGGCGAGGACGCCCAGGATCCAGCGGGCGACGTGGTCGGGTCCGTGCAGGGGGCGACGGGCGGCGGTGACCACGCCGCCGCCGTCGGACCAGCACGTGACATCGGGGGCGAGCAGGTCCATCAGGGCATTGAGGTCGCCGCCTGCGCAGGCGGCCATGAACTGTGCGGTGACCTGGGCGCGGGCGGCCTTGTCGGTATCGAATCGTGGACGTCGCGAGTGGACGTGGTTCTTCGCGCGGTGCGCGATCTGGCGCACGCTCGCCTCGGACCGTTCGAGGGCTTCGGCGATCTCGGCATGCGAGTAGCCGAACACTTCGCGCAGCAGGAACACCGCGCGTTCGACGGGGGTGAGGGTTTCCAGCACGACGAGCATGGCGGTGGAGACGGTGTCGGCCAATTCGGTGTCCTCGGCGATATCGGGCGATGTCAGGACCGGCTCGGGAAGCCAGGGGCCGACATAGCTTTCGCGGGTCGCGCGGGCGGAGGTGAGACGGTTCAGCGAGAGATTGGTGACCGTGCGGACCAGGTAGGCCTTGGGATGGGTGACCGCGGCGCGGTCGGTGTCGTTCCACTTGAGCCAGGTGTCCTGCAGGACGTCCTCGGCGTCGGTGACGGTACCGAGCATGCGGTAAGCGGTCGCGAACAGCAGGCGGCGGTGTTCGAGAAACGGATCCTGATCGGCCATACGATCTACCATGTCGCACGCTCCGTCACGGTGGCCAGTCGATCGGGCGCCGAGCAGGCTCGGCGCCCGATCGGCGACGGTGCAGGCTGTTCACGCGACGGCGCGAGTCACCTTGCCGCCCTTGGACAATTGCACGTTCATGGTCATCTTCTTACTGGCCTTGAACGTCGGAACGGGGCTGCTGCTGACCAGCTCCTTGTAGATGCGCGCGGCCCAGCCGGTGAGGTAGAGGCGGCGCGGGGTGTCGTCGGCGTTGGTGAACTGGATGACCGCGTCGCGGCGGCCCAGGCTGACCGGCTGGTGGAAGTACCCGAAGCGGAACGGCCGCACTGTCTTGCCGCGCAGTTCGGCGGCGATCAGGTCGGCGGTGTAGGCAGCGGTCGGCAGGCCGCTCTGACAGGTACCGTGCACCTGCCCCCACTCCTGGCGGACGGCGGCCGCGTCACCGATGGCGTGAATCATGGGGTGCGACAACGACTTCAGTGTCGGGTCCACGACGATGAGGCCACGCGCGTCGGTCTCGATCCCCGCCTCGGCGGCCAGCGGTGAGACCCGCACGCCGGTGGTCCACAGCGTGAGGTCGGCGCCGATCACCGTGCCGTCGGCGAGCTCGACCGCGTCGGGCTGCACCTTGGCGACGCGCACGCCGATGTCGCGGACGATGCCGAGCCGGTCCATCGCCTTGTTCAGGTGGGCGCGGGCTTTGCCGCCCATCATCGCGCCCGGCTCGCCCGAGCTGATCAGGGTGACGCGCAGACCGGGGTGGCTTTCCGCGATCTCGGTCGCGGCTTCGATACCGGTGAGTCCGCCACCGCACACGGCGACGCGGGCACCCTGCGCCGCGAGGGTGGCGAGCTTGCCCGCGAATTCGTGGGCGAGGCGCGGGTCGTCGAGGGTGAAGGCGTGGTCGGCGACGCCGGGCACCAGGGAGGTCTCGGCGGTGCTGCCGAGGGCGTAGATCAGCTCGTCGTAGGCGAGTTCGCCGATGCCGTCGACGTGGACGCGCCGCGCGGTGGGGTCGATCGCGGTGACCCAGCCCTGCACGAATTCGACGCCGGTGCCGTCGAGGATTTCCGGGATATCGTGGTGGGCGAGCTCCTGACCGGCGGCGATCTGGTGCATCCGCAGCCGCTCGGTGAAGCGGGCCGACGGATTGACCAGGGTGATCGCCACATCCAGTTTTCTGGTGCGCCGGGCCAGGCGGATCGCGGCCAGCATGCCGGTGTAGCCGGCCCCGAGGACGACGATGCGGTGCGTAGTGGTGGTCATTGCGGTACTCCTGTCGGTGGGATGTTCATGGGACAAAGCAGCTCGCAGGAACGTGACAACCCGGCGATGTGATCCAAGTCACATGGTCCTGACCTGCGGGAAACCCTGAAATCCGCGACCGGAAATCAGGGTCGCACCGGGGACGCACCCGGATGTGGCGCCGGGTTCGCGCCCCTACCGTCGACGCATGGCTTCTCCCCCACGCCGGCTACGCCGCATCCTGCTCGGCGCGTGCGCCCTCGCCGTCACCCTGGTCACCGCGATCGGCGCCGGGGTGGCGTGGACCTGGAGCTCCGCCGACATCTCGACGGTCGGCACCACGGAATTCACTCAGCCACTGCGCATCCCGCCGCTGGCGGATTCGACAGTCGACTCCACCGGAACACGGGTGTTCGCCCTCGATATGCGCACCGGGACAACCACATTCGAGCCCGGTCGCGCCACCGAGACGTGGGGCTTCAACGGCAGCTACCTCGGCCCCACCGTGCGCGCGGCCCGCGGCGAACGCGTGCGGGTCCAGGTGCGCAACCAGCTCCCCGAGGCATCGACAGTGCACTGGCACGGCATGCACCTGCCTGCCGCCATGGACGGCGGACCGCACCAGATGGTCGACTCCGGTGCGACATGGACACCGGAATGGACTGTGGATCAACCGGCTTCGACTCTCTGGTACCACCCGCACCCGCACGGCGCGACCGAGGACCATGTGCGCCGCGGCCTGGCGGGCCTGTTCCTGATCGATGACGCACCGAGTGCGGAACTGCCGCTGCCCAGCACCTACGGCGTGGACGACATCCCGGTGATCGTGCAGGACATGCGTCTGCGCGGTAGCCGCCTCGACAGCGCGCACGCGATCTTCCGGGACATCGGCTTCCTCGGCGACCGCACCATGGTCAACGGCACCCTGTCCCCCTATCGGGAAGTCGGGGACGAACTGGTGCGGCTGCGCCTGCTCAATGCCTCGACCGCGCGGATCTACACCTTCGCCTTCGACGACGCCCGCGCGTTCGCGATGATCGGTTCCGACGGCGGCCTGCTCGAACGCCCCACCACCCTCGATCACCTGCGACTCTCACCCGGCGAACGCGCGGAGATCGTGGTGCGGATGCGGCCCGGTGAGCGCACGGTGTTGCGCAGCGAGAAACTCGCGGCGGGTCTCGACTTCTGGTCGAACCGGTTCTCGGGCGGTGACGACACGTTCGATGTGCTCGAACTGCGCGCGGCGGCGACCTTGCGCCCCTCCGCTGGGTTACCGGAAACTCTTGTGCCGCTGTCGATTCCCGATGGGACCGACTCGGTCATGCAACGGCGCTTCGACCTGACCCTGGCCGGTATCAACGGCGAGCGCATGGACATGAGCCGCATCGACACCACGGTCACCCGGGGCACCACCGAGACCTGGGTCGTGCGCAACATCGACGGCATGCCGCACAACTTTCACGTCCACGATGTGCAGTTCCGGGTGCTCGAGTACGACGGTGGCCCACCCCCGCCCGAGCTGACCGGCGCCAAGGACACCATCTTCCTGCCACCGAATACGGCGACGACGCTGGCCCTACGGTTCGACGGGCCCGCCGATCCGACGACGCCGTACATGTATCACTGCCATCTGCTGTGGCACGAGGATGTCGGGATGATGGGCCAGTTCACCGTTGTCGAACCAGGTCAGCAGGCCGCGACACCTCCGGGACACGCCCACTGACCTTGCCACCTCGAAACCATCGCGCTAAATTCATCACGTAGTGAATTCAACACTCGATGAATTGAGGCGACCATGTCGCGCACCGCACCGCCACCGATCGCCGTCCGGGTCGCGGACCTGACCGTCAAACGCGGAAAACGCCCCGTCCTGCACGGCCTCACCCTGGATATCCCCCGCGGCTCGATCACCGGCCTGCTCGGACCGTCCGGTTGCGGGAAGACCACCCTGCTGCGCAGCATCGTGGGAACGCAGCTGGTGGAATCGGGCACCGTCACGGTGCTCGGCGAACCGGCGGGCAGCGCCGGGCTGCGCCGCCGGGTCGGTTACGTCACCCAGGCGCCGAGCATCTACGCCGACATCAGCGTCCGCGACAACGTGGCGTACTACGCCGCGCTCTACGGGCGCGACCGCGACGACACCGAATCCGCGCTCGTCGCAGTCGGTTTGGTCGATCACGCGGATCAGCTCGGCGACCAGCTCTCCGGTGGCCAGAAGACCAGGGCATCCCTGGCATGCGCGCTCGTGGGCAAGCCGGAACTCCTGGTACTCGACGAACCGACAGTCGGCCTCGATCCGGTGTTGCGCGTGGAACTGTGGAAGCAGTTCCGTGAATTGGCCGCGGCGGGAACGACTCTGCTCGTGTCGAGTCACGTGATGGACGAAGCCGAGCACTGCGACAAGCTGCTGCTGATGCGCGAGGGCAACCTGCTCGCCCAGCTCAGCCCCGACGAACTGCGCGAGCGCACCGACGAACAGAACCTCGAGGCCGCTTTCCTGACCCTGATCACGATGGGAGAGCACGCATGACCACCCTGCGCCCCTACACCGCCACGACCGCCCGGATCCTGCGACAACTGCGCAACGATCACCGCACCGTCGCCATGATCCTGGTGGTCCCCGCCCTGCTGATGACGCTGCTGTACTTCATCTACCAGGACGCACCGCGCCCGCCGCACGCCCCGCTGACGATGTTCGACCGGGTCGGCATCACGATGCTCGGGATCCTGCCGTTCATCGTGATGTTCCTGATCACCGCGATCGCGATGCAGCGCGAACGCACATCGGGAACCCTCGAACGACTGCTCACCACACCGCTGAGCAAGCTCGACCTGCTCGCCGGATACGGCAGCGCGTTCTCCCTCGCCGCCGCCGCGCAGGCCGCGGTCGCCTGCGTGGTCGCGTTCTGGCTGCTCGGACTGACCGCCGCGGGCAGCCCGGGCTGGGTCATGCTGATCGCGATGGTCGACGCGGTGTGCGGCGTCGGGCTCGGCCTGCTGGCGAGTGCGTTCGCGCGCACCGAATTCCAGGCCGTGCAGTTCATGCCGGTGATCGTCGCGCCACAGATCTTCCTGTGCGGGCTGCTGGTACCGCGCGACCGGCTGCCCGGCTGGCTCGAGGCGATCAGCAATGTGATGCCGTTGAGCTACGCGGTCGACGCGCTCCAGCAGGTGTCGGTTCACGCGGAGCCGACAGCTGCGATGTGGCGCGATATCGCCGTCGTCGCCGGGTTCGCACTGGTGGCACTGGGCCTCGCCGCGGCTACTCTGCGTCGACGCACCCCGTAGCGAACACGACCCGACGAGAGGATCCACGATGAGTGACGGCGAATCCGGTGCCGGCACAGCGAAATCCGGGCGCACCGGACGCAGGCCGGGCAACGCCGACACCAAGCTGGCGATCCTCGACGCGGCGCGGGTCCGGTTCGCCGGCGCCGGGTTCGACAAGACCTCGATCCGCGCGATCGCGGCCGATGCCGATGTCGACCCGGCGCTGGTGCACCACTACTTCGGCAACAAGCAGCAGCTGTTCGCCGCCGCCGTGGACTTCCCGGTCGACCCGGACACCACGCTCAGAGCCGTCGACGCCGCGCCGATCGCCGCGCTCGGCGCGACGATCGTGCGCGCGGTCGTCACCGTGTGGGACTCCCCCGCCGGACCCGGCATCGTGGCCATGGTCCGCAGCATCTTCGCGGGCGGCGATCAGAACCTCGCGCGCACGTTCCTGCTCCAGGTGGTGCTGGAACGGGTCCGGGTGCGCATCGCCACCGCCGACGACGACGGTCGCGCCAGGGTCTCGCTGGCGGCATCCCAGATGATCGGGGTCCTGACCGCCCGCAAGATCATCGCACTGGAACCGCTGGCCTCGATGCCGATCGATGCCGTGGTCGATGCCGTCGGCCCAGTCGTACAGCGCTACCTGACCGGTGAGATCGAGACCGGCAGTTGGTGATTCAGCGCGACCGCACCCGCACGATCGCCGGTGGCACATCGCGCAGCAACGGCAACGCGCCGAAGATCGGCAGGGTCGCGGCCAGCGGACCGTGCGAGGGACCGTAGGAGCTCACCGTCACCTCGCCGACCGCCGGACTCCACGACCGCAGCAGCGCCGCGATCTTGCTGCGCTCGATCCCCCACGGCATCGGCGGCGCCGTGTAGTCCGGCGTCGTGTGGAACCCGCGCACGGTCTTGCGGGAGAACCACGGCGGGATCGTGTCGAACATCAGCTCCACGCCGGGAAATCGTTCGAGAATCGCGGTGACCAGGCGGCGCACGTCGTCGGGCGCGAAGTACATCAACAGCCCCTGCGCCGTGATGAAGACACCGCGCTCGGGGTCGACGTGGTCGAGCCAGGTCAGATCCAGCGCACTGATCGGCAGGTACGCACACCTCGGCGTCGGCGGCAGGAATCGAGTGCGGATCTCGATCGCCTCGGGCACATCGACGCACAACCATCGCACCGCGCCGTCATCGCACCGCTGGAACTGGGTCTCGAGCCCGGCGGCCAGTTCCACCACGGTCCCGCCGGGATGCGCGGCCAGCCACGGCCGTAGTGCCTCATCGAAGCGGGCCGAACGTACAGCGTGGGTGCCGTCGGGCTCGCCGAAGGTCCGCGTGTAGTCGAAATCGATGGTGTCGTAGAGGCGTTCACAGTCCGGATCGGTCAGGACCGCGTCGGCGCGCTTGACCTCCGCACCACGGTTGTGCAGGGTCCACAGCATGGTCAGCGGAATGCCGCTCAATGCGACGTCATCAGCCATCGGACGCACTCTTTCCTGATCGGGTCAGCACCTCAGCACGAACTAAGGTAAGCCTAACTCCGATTCGGGAGCAGTGGGGAAGCTGCCGAATGGGCCGATCAGGATTCGGCGACGAAGAATTCGTGCTCGGCGTCGGAGACGTCGCGGGCCTCGTCGATCAGCAGCACCGGGATGCCGTTGTCGATCGGGTACGCGCGACGGAGACGCGGGTTGTAGAGCACGCTCACATCGGCTTCGGTGCGCACCAGCTGCAGGGGACCCTTGTCCTGGGGGCAGGCCAGCAGGCCGAGCAGGGTTGCGTCGATGGTGGATTCGTGCGCCATGTGCCTAACCTACCGCGCCCGGCGGAACGAGATGTAGCGGTGTCCGAAGAAGCTCACGACCGCCACCAGACCCATGACGATCACCGAGGCGGGGGCGGCGGGAAACCCGAGGCCGGTAACCGCCAGTTCCACCAGGATCACGTTGAGCACCAGACCACCGGCGTTGACCCCGCAGAACGCGAGAAAGTCACGCAGGAGATGGCCGTGCACGCGGAACACCAGGGTGCGGTGCAGCACGAACGCGACGACCGTGCTCACCGCGTAGGCAGCGACAACGGCCAGACCGGGCCTGCCGTCGCCGAGCACCTGCAGCCAGAAAACGACGAGCGCCATGCCGAGCAGGGTGTTGAAACCGCCGACGATCGCGAACGCCAGCTCCTGACGTTTCACGATCCGCAGCAGCGGGCCCGGTGTCTCGAGCACGCCGCCCGCCGCCTCGGCGGTCATCGCACCGCGTTCGCGAGCGCGGTGTCGTCGTCGGCGATCGACTCCGCCGCCGGGGCGTCCAGCTCCTCGTCGTCGGGCTTACGCCCACGCACGTACAGCCACTGGAACACCGCGAGTCCGAGCAGTCCGAGGCCGATCGCGGCGCCGCCGATCTTCCAGCCCGGCGGACGCCAGGTCAGCTCGAGATCGCCGTTCTTCGTCCCGGCCGGAATGTCGACCGCGACGAAACTCTTCGCGACGACCTTGAACGGGATGTCCTTGCCGTCGAGGCTCACCCGGTAGCCCGGCCAGCCCAGACGCGCGAACACGACGCGGCCACCGGCCGCCGAGCTCACGGTGACCCGGCTCGTCGTATCGCTTTCCGAGGTCGAGACCGCGGTGGCGTTCTCGACCGCCGAGATCCGGCCGTTGCGGGTGGAGATCAGGCCGTCCGCACGTTCGAGGACCGAGATGTAGTTCTCGTGGCCGGGGTAGTCGACCCACTTCCACCCCTCGGGCGCGGGCTCTGTCCGCGCGGCCGGGTAGAGCGCGCGTTGCAGCACCACCCGGTCGATGTTCATCAAATCGACGACCGTTTTGCCCGTCGACGGCTCGACCGCGAACGCGCGGCGGTAGGCGTCGGGGCACACGCTGGTGTCCCAGCGCATGCAGAGCATGTCGCCGAACCAGAAGTGACCGTTCGGGGTGTAGCCGCTGACATAGGTGCGCTCGATGTCCTTGGCGTAGTTGCCGAACACCAGCGAGCCGTAGGCACCGTCGAGGGTGCGCTCCCCCGGTTGGATCAGCGCGCGATCGCCGAGCTGCAGCGTGGTCCCCGCGAATTCCGGGAACGCCGCGCGCGCCGCGGCCCGATCGCTGGGCAGATTCCAGCTCATCGGCGTCGGCTGTGCCCGTTCCACCTGGACATACGCGATCGGGGACACCGCGATGATCGCCAGCGCCACCGCCGCCGAGATCCCCTTGTTCACCGCCAGCCACACCAGCGCGGCCCCGAGCGCGGCGATGGCCAGCGCGGCGATCACATGCGCGATCCAGTTGTGTGGGTCGGCGGAGAACGACCGCACCCACAGCAGCCCGATCAGCACGGCCGCCGCGATACCCCGCGCACGCCAGTCCTTGAAGGTCGCGAACCGCCCGAGCAGCACGCACACCAGCAGCAGCAGACCCAGCGCCACCATCGGCAGCACGCGGGCGGGCCAGCGCAGCGGGCCGATCGTGCCGGGTCCGGCCGTCCACATCAGCGCAGCGATCGCGAACAGGCCGATGCCGCTGAGTTCGCGCCAGGCCGCGCGCGCCTTGCCCCAGTCGATGAACGCCAGGGCCGGAATCAGGAACCAGGCGATGTAGACCACCGGCAGCGGCTGGACGTAACCCCACCACGAGGTGAACGCGGGCAGGGTCGAGGGCAGGCTCGCGTTCAGCGATTCCGACCACGGCACCGTGAGGAACATGTCGTTGTTGATCTGAGCGGTGCCACGCCAGGTGACCTTCGCCGACAGCATGCTCGGCAGGTAGGTCGCCGCTCCGGCCAGCGCCGCCAAGCCGGCCACCGTCAGCAGTTTCAGCGACGGGCGCCAAGTCCGCTGGTAGATCAGCTCACCGACCGCGACCGCGCCGATCATCAGGCCGGCTTCCACCGCCGGGAAGATGTACTGCACCGAGATCGCCAGGTAGAGATACACGAACACGGGGATCGGCCCGCCACGACCGCGCGAGTAGCGCACGCCCGACGCCCACGCGTGCACCATCCACGCGGTGCCGGTGAAGGCGGTCATCCAGCTGGCCTCGTCGAAGAACAGCAACCAGCCGGTGAACGGAATCGAGACCCCGGCCAGCGCCGCCCACTGCACCCGCGAGCCGTAGGCCAGGCAGATCCGGTAGACGCCGAGTCCGAGGATGATCGCGAAGATCAGCTTCACCACGGTCGCGTACAGCACCAGGTTGTCCACCGAGGGCGCGATGAGATCGATCAGCAACTGCGGCGGATTCAGCAGCCCGGCTTCCTCGATCGAGTAGTTCCCGGCCATCCAGTGCTCGGGCACCATCACCGGCAGATCACCGTTGCGCAGCCGGTTGCCGAGCATCACCCACAGCGGGACGTACTGGGATTCGGTGTCGTCGGTATAGAAGTGCCGAACGTTGGCCAGGAGAACCGCACCATAGCCCGCGATCACTCCGAGGGAGGTGATCAAGCCCCAGATATAGACGGAACGACGGGACGGGGTTCTACTTTCCACCACGAGGACCAGACCCTACAGGCACACGGCCCGACTGGCACCGTCGCACAGCGGGATCGCTTCCACCGACGTGTCACGCGCCGGTGTTAAAGTGCGCACACTGCTGGGTCAATACCTCCGAAACACCGAAAGTGTCCGCGATGCCGATTCCGTCCGCACCTTTGTCCAGGCCCGACACTGTCGTGCGATCGGGCGCGCCCGATCGCAACGGATCGAGCCCGGTGCATTCGGTATCGGTGGTCGTCCCGGTGTATCGGGGCGAGGACACGATCGCGGCACTGGTCGCCGAGCTGGACCGGCTGACGGGCCCGAGTACGACCGCGGCGGGCGCCCGGTTCGCGGTCGAGGAGATCATCCTCGTGCACGACAACGGCCCCGACCGCTCCGATGTCGTCCTGCAGGAACTGGAAGGGTCCTTCCCGCAGGTGCGCGCGGTGTGGTTGAGCCGCAACTTCGGTCAGGACGCGGCGACGATCGCCGGTATGGCGGCGGCACAGGGCGACTGGATCGTCACAATGGACGAGGACGGTCAGCACGACCCCGCGTTCATCGCGGACTTCCTCGACGCGGCGCTGGCCTCGCGCGCGGACCTGGTCTATTCGAAACCGTCCAATACCCGCCCGCACGGCTTCCTGCGCAATCTCACCTCACGCGGCGCCAAGATCGTGCTCGCGACGGTGTTCGCGTTCCCGGATTCGACGCGCTTCGAGAGCTTCCGGCTGATCCGCGGCGACATCGGCCGCCAGCTCGCCGAGGTCGCGGCCAACGGGGTGTACCTGGACGTGGCGCTCACCTGGGTCGTCGGCAATACGGTCTCGGTGCCGGTGGTGCTGCGCGCCGAAGGGCGCGAGGAGTCCGGCTACAACTATCGCCGCCTGTTCTCCCTGTTCTGGAAGATGGTGCTGTGCAGCGGCACTCGCGGCCTGCGGCTGGTGAGCATGCTCGGGGTCACCCTCGCGCTGGCCGGGGTGATCATGGCCGCGGTGGTGATCGTGCAGGCGTTGACGCAGGACAACCACGATCCCGAGGGCTGGGCGTCGATCATCGTCGTGATGCTGCTGTGCTCGGGCGCGATGCTGTTCTCGCTCGGCCTGATCGCCGAGTATCTCGGTGTCGCACTGCACATCCTGGTCGGCAAGCCGCTCTACCTCACCGTGCAGACCCCGACACCGCGCCCGGATACGATGCATGCGCCGGCCGTGAACCATCGAGTCGACGCCGCGGTACCGGCAGCCGCGACGGAGAAGGGCCATCGCGCGTGAGCGACCGCATCATCTTCAGCAGGCCGTTCCGCGCTGCCGCTGAACGCCCCAATCTGATGACCGTGCTCGATTCCGATCACAGTCACGGCGACGGTCAGTTCACCAAGTCGGCGACGGCGAAGATCAAAGCCATCACCGGCGCCGATCACGCGCTGCTCACCACCTCCTGCACGCACGCGCTCGAATTGGGCGCGCTGCTGCTGGAGCTGGGTCCCGACGACGAGGTGATCGTCCCCAGTTTCGCGTTCACCTCCGCGGCCACCTCGATGGCCCTGCGTGGTTCCACCTGCGTGTTCGTCGACATCGACGAGTCCACCGGCAATATCGACCCCGCCGCCGCGGCCGCCGCGATCACCGACCGCACCAAGGCCATCGTGGTGATGCACTACGGCGGTGTCGCCGCCGACATGGAGCCGCTGCTCGCGCTGGCCGCCCAGCACGGCGTGGCGATCATCGAGGACAACGCACACGGTCTGGGCGGCACCTGGCGGGGCAGACAGCTCGGCACGATCGGCACCCTCGGCACACAGAGTTTCCACGACACGAAGAACGTGCACTGCGGTGAGGGCGGCGCGCTGCTGCTGTCGGACGAGATCCTGATGGGTCGCGCCGAGATCATGCGGGAGAAGGGCACCGACCGCGCTCGCTTCCTGCGCGGCCAGGTCGACAAGTACTCCTGGCAGGACATCGGTTCCAGCTACCTGCCCAGCGAGCTCAACGCCGCCGTGCTCGACGCCCAGCTGGCCGAGTTCGACACCATCCAGGCCAACCGCCACCGCGTGTGGGACACCTACGCGGCCGCGCTGCCCGACTGGGCGGCACGCAACGATGTGCGCCCGATGACGGTGCCCGCCGACGCGGGCCACACCGCGCACCTGTTCTACCTGCGGATGCCCAGCGAGGACAGCCGCGACGGCATCATCGCCCACCTCGCCGAACGCGGCATCGTCGCGCCGTTCCACTACATTCCGCTGGATTCGAGCCCCGCGGGCCTCAAGTACGGCCGGACCCCGGTGCCGTGCACCCGCTCGGCGAACTTCTCGGCGACGATCGTGCGCCTGCCGCTGTGGCCGCTGCTGAGCGAGGCTCAGCTCGGTCGTGTCGTCGACGCGGTCACCGAATACCAGGTGTAACCGCCATCGAACAAAGGCCGCCCGGTTTCTGCCGGGCGGCCTTCGCGTCGTGCGGTCAGCTTCCGCCGAACAGCGTCGCCGCCGCGGCGTTGCCGAGCACCTCGTAAGCCTCGGTCTCCCGGTTGTAGATCCAGGTACCCGGTCCGGCCTTGGGCAGACCCGCGGCCTGGATCGCCGAGGCCGAGGGGCGGAAGCTGGAACTGCGCGGGATCTCGTCGACGACGTAGACCAGGTCAGGGCGCTGGCCGGGCTCCAGCCCGCGCATCGCCTCGGTGACATCGCCCGGTTCGATCCGGAACCCGTCACGCACGCTCAGGGCGGCCGCTGCGATCACCCCTGCCGCGGTCTTCAGCCCGAACGCGACCTCCATGTCGACCGGGGTGATGTCGTTGAGCACGTCCACGATCGGCTGGGTGAACACCGGGCCGCGCACGGCACGGATCACGGTGTCGCGACGGTCGACCAACCAGTAGTCACCGTCGCTGTCACGCCGGAACAGGTTCTCCGTCGGCCACCAGGCGTCACCGGCGCGGAACACACCGCGCAGCCCACCGTCGGAGATGTCGCCCCCGTCGACGGCCTTGCCGAGCAGCAGCCCGGGTTCGTTGTCGGCGCAGCGGCGGGCGAACCCGTCGTCGCCGACGAGGATCTGCTCGCTGACCGGGTCGTAGGCGACCAATTCGACCCGCGCGGTGCCGGGAACGGGCCTGCCCTTCGATCCGATCTTGGCGCCGGTGACATTCGCCAGCACCACGTCGCCGTCGATCGAGGCGTAGAACTCGAGCACCCTGGCCGGGGCGAACTGTTCGATGGTGCGCCGCCACAGACCCGCGGGCATACCGGATCCGATGAACAGCCGGATCGGATGGTTGTGGCCTGCGGGAAAGACCTGGGAGTCGAGCAGGTCGCGCAGCATCGTCCAGGTGTAGGTGACGACGGTGACGCCGTAGCGGTGCACCTCTTCGGCGAACCGGCCCGGATCCATGTCCATCGGCCGAGCGAGCGCGATGCGGCTGCCACCGGCGATCGCCCCGCCGAGGCTCACCAGCAGTCCCGACGAATGGTGCAGTGGCGCAAGGCAGTACACCGTGTCACGACGGTCGAGGTCGGCCGCGCTCGCGGTGCCGAACGCCGACAGGGCCCAGCGGTGGTTGGTGATGTACTTCGCCTCCAGGCGCTCGCCGGAGCCGAGGACGAGCACGAACGCGAGTTCGCGCGCCAGGCCCGGGTTCGGCCGGTACCAGGCGGGCACCCGGACCTTCGCCGGGTCGATCTGCTCGAGGTCGATCACGCGATCGCTGGTCGGCACCGCGAGCGCGCGGCTGTCGCCGCCGCCGAGTACCAGCACCCTGGCGGCCGTCGCGGCGGCGGTGCGCAGGTTCTCCGGATCGGCGATCAGCGTCTGCACGCCGGTCAGCTCGATGGCCCGGTCGAGTTCGGCGCCCGGCGCCAGCAGCACCGCGACGGCGCCGATGCGCGAGAGCGCCGCGACCGAGGCCAGAGCGCTCGGACGCGTCTCCATCATGATGCCGACGCGCATGGCGGGGCGGATGCCGACCGAGATCAGGCCGCGCACGACATTGTCGACGCGCTCCTCGACGGCGGCATTGGTGTGCACCCGGTCGTCGAAGAGGACCAGGTCCTTCTGCGGTGCGCGGCTCGCGTGCTCACTGAGCAGTTTGCCGAGCGAGATGCGGGTGTGCGGCTGGATCATCCCGAGCCTGGTCAGCCGGGGCAGTGCCCGCGCCGCCTCCCCCGCCATTTCGAGCGATCCGCGAATCGTGTTGCCCGCGATGCCTTCCAGTGCCTTGCCGACACCCGCGCCCGCCTCGGCCAGGCCGGCGGCGGTGTGCACCATCCGGGTGGCGGCGGTGCGCGGCGCGTTGCTCGCGACGTGTTCCTGCATGGGCACGATCTGCTCGGGCAGGGTGCCGTTGCCGTCCATCCACGCGATCCAGTCGCGCACCATCGGCCAGGTGTGGTTGGTGGCCGTCGAACCGGCGACGAGCCCGAAATGGCCTGCCACCAAACTCGCTTCGTACACCTCGGCATTGGGGGCGGCCCGCACGATGCCACGCACCGCGGCGGGCTGACCGATGTCGTCCACCTCGCCGACGAAGGCCAGGATCGGGCACTTGAGCTCAGCGAGCGACACCGGGTGGTCGCGAATCACGAATCCGCCGAGCATCATTCGATTGTGGGCGACGAACTGCTTGAGCAGATCTGCCACTGCCGGACCCGAATACCCCACCCAGCCATCGCTGTTGAGGAAGCGGCGCTGACGTTCCTTGGGCAGCAGCGCTTCCCGATCGTGCAATTGCAGCAGGAAGTCGATGCGCGACTTGGCGGTCTTCACCGGGTCGAGCATCTGGAAGCCGATGCGTACCATCGATTCGGTGATCGGCAGCCGGTGCATCACGTGGTCGGCGAGGAAATCGGCGACTTCGGAAACCAGACCGTAGGGCAGACCGAACGGCATCCCGTTGACTATGTCGACAGGGCTGCCGAAGGTGACGATGGAGGCCACGCCCTTGCCGTAGCGGTAGGCAGTGGTCTGGTAGGCGAACATGCCGCCCTGGGAGTACCCCATCACATGCAGCTGCGCGCCGGTGGCCTCACAAACGGTGTCGATGGCGGAGTTCACCGCGAGCACGTGGTCGGCCAGGTCGCGTTCCCAGCCGCCCTCCTCGGTCGCGGGTGAGCCGAAATCGATGACCCAGCAGTCGATTCCGCTCTCGTGCAGAATGCCGACCGCGCCGCCTGCCGCGTTGACGTCCCAGATGTCGGCGTTCACCATCAACGGTGGCACCAGCAGCGCCACCGGACGCCCCGGCGTCGTATCGTCGGGGAAGTAATGTCGCAGCCGGTACATGCGTCGGCGCTCGACGACCTCGAAGGGCGAGGACTCGACATCGTGTGACAACCCGCCGAAGCGGATCACCTCCAGCCCGTTCTGCGCGGTAGCCAGCAACCGCTGCACCGAACCGACCACACCTTTTGGACTGATATCCACCGTTCCCACCTGGCCCTACCTGCTCAAAGTGACACACCTCACACACCCCGATGTGCTCATATGAGCTTGCCACATCGGACCTCCATTATGTGTCGGCTGTGACAGGCCGCATGTTCCGGCGATTCGAATCACATGCCCCGCTCAACGGCCGATAACACTGAGGTCACAACTCTCGTACGGTTCGTCGTCACGCCGAGATCGCCCGGGAACCGGCAGCCCAGGGCAGAGGTGGCCGCCGCGATGCGGCCGAGCGTCGGCACAGAGAACACATCGCCGGCGACTCCCGGACACCCAGCTGTCCGCAATCGCCTCCCGCACAACGGTTCTCCCGGTCATCACCATGTTTTTCCGAATATCCGGCGCGCGGCCACCGCAACCGCCTACCATCGTTATCGTCCGGAACGTACTGACACGCATCAGATTTCGTGTAACACCGTTTCACACGCCCGGTTATCCGCGCAGGACCATTCGCTTCGCACCATGACCCACACCCGAGCCTGTCGCGCATTGTCGCGCCACACAGGTCGATCGGCCGTGCCGATTTCCGTCCCGAGGTGAGGACATATCCCATGACCATCGAAATGCCGTTGCCCACAGACAATTCCGTGCGCAAGAGCCTGAGTACCACGGCCGCGCACAAACTGACACATACCACCAAATCCGAACCGCAGATGCAGGGCATCAGCTCGCGCTGGCTCTCACGCGCACTGCCATGGGTGCAGGTCGCGGGCGGTATCTACCGGGTCAACCGCAGGCTCACCCACACCGTCGGCAACGGCGAGGTGGAATTCGTCGTCGACGGATCCCGGGCCAGGGTGATTCCGCAGGAACTCCGTGAGCTTCCGCCACTGCGCACTATCGACGACGACGAACTCCTGCGCCCGCTCGCGGACAAATTCGTGCAATACGACCTCGATCCGGGATCGGTCGTCGCCGAATTCGGCAATCCGATGGATCAGGTGATCCTCGTCGTGCACGGAAAACTCGCCCGGCTCGGCTCCGGTCAATACGGCGAGTCGACCAAACTCGGCCTGCTGTCCGGCGGCGACTATTACGGCGAGGAAATGCTCACCGATCCTTCGGCGATCTGGCCGGACACGGTCAAGACGTTGACCAGAACCACCATTCTCTGCCTGCCGAGACAACAATTCGAGCAATTTCTCGAACTGAACCCGGAGCTGGATCAGATCCGCACCGAAGCGGCCCAGCGGTCGAGCCGGCTCCAGAACTCCAAGGGTGAAGCCGATATCGAGATCTCCTCCGGCCACTCCGGCGAACCGCTGCTCGAGGGCACCTTCGTCGACTACGACGCCAGCCCCCGCGAATACGAACTCAGCCTGGCCCAGAGCGTGCTGCGCGTGCACACCCGCGTCGCCGACCTGTTCAACGATCCGATGAACCAGGTCGACCAGCAGTTGCGGCTCACCGTCGAGGCGCTCTACGAGCGACGCGAGTACGACCTGGTGAACAATGCCGAGTTCGGCCTGCTGCACAACTGCGACCTCAAACAGCGCATCACCACCGAATCCGGCGCGCCGACCCCTGACGACATGGACGAGCTGCTCAGCATGCGGCGCGGCACCAAATTCTTTCTCGCACATCCGAAAGCGATCGCCGCGTTCGGTCGCGAGTGTTCACGTCGCGGTCTGTACCCCGACCCCGTGGAGTACCAGGGGCACCGGGTGCCCGCTTGGCGCGGCGTGCCCCTGCTGCCGTGCGGCAAGATCCCCGTCAGCGACACCCAGACCACATCGATCATGGCGATGCGCATCGGTGAGAAGGATCAGGGCGTCGTGGGGCTGCATCAGACCGGAATTCCCGATGAATACGAGCCGAGCCTCAACGTCCGGTTCAAGCAGATCGACGACCAGTCGATCATGTCGTACCTGGTGAGCTGCTATTACTCCGCGGCCGTCCTCGTTCCCGATGCGCTCGGCGTGCTGGACGACGTGCTCGTCGCGCGTCGCGCCGACTGATCGGCGCGGACCGTGTCCATCCTCACCAGGGTCGGCGCTCCCATCGCGGCAGGCGATCTGGCTGTCGCGGTGGCGGCCCTGCTGCACGGCGCCGCCGCCCCGGCCGACCTGTTCTCCGGCACCGCGACGCTCCCCCGACGCACCCCCGGTGCGCCCACCGGCTCCGTCACGCCACGTCGTCTTCGCGGACCGACCGGGATAGGCACGTCCGGCCTGCGATTGTTCCCGGCACAGGATCTTCCTGCCGCTCCCGCTGCGGAGACGACGAATTCCACTGGGCAACAGCCGATTCCCGCTCTCTACTGCCCACCTCCCGAGCGTGACGACCCGGCGCTGGCCGAGGCCGTCAACGCGGGCCTGCTCGCCTGGGCCACCGAGATCGGCCTCTACGAAGGCCGTCTCGACGAGCTCGCCAAGGCCGACTTCGGCCGGTTGATCATGCTCGCCCATCCCGATTGCGACGATCCCGACCGGCTGCTGGCCGTCGCTCGCTGCGCGGTGGCGGAATGGTCGGTCGACGACTACTACTGTGAGGAGGACGCCCCTGGCGACACCGCACCCGACGGCACACCGTCCAGCGCCGCCGCCGAGCTCGGGCCACGGCTCGAATTGGCCGCCGCCGCAATGGATCCGGCCCATCTCCCCGCGCGGTACGCGCCGAGGCTCGAACAGGCCATGCAGGCCGACCCGATCCTGCGCGCGTTCCGCACCTCGTTCGCGCACCTGGCGGGGTACGCGAGCCCGGCGCAGCTGGCCCGGTTACGCACCGAGATCGCGGGGTGGTTCATCGCGCTCGGCGCCGAGGCGGGCTGGCGCACCGCGGACCGGATGCCACCGGTCTGGGAGTACCTGACCAATCGGCAGCCACACAGTTTCCTGCCGTGTATGGCACCGATCGACGCGGTCGGCGGCTACGAACTCGCCGCCGCCGACTACGCCGACCCGGCGGTGCGGCGGGTGACCACCACCGCCGCGCTGGCCGCCCAGATGGTGAACGACCTGTATTCGATGGCGCGCGAGGACCTTTCGGGTGGCAGGGAGTTCAACCTGCCGACGGTCCTGGCCGCCGAGGAGGGCTGCAGCCGGGCCGACGCCGTGCTGCGCACCGCCCAGATCCACGACGAACTGATGCATCGCTTCGAACGGGAGGCGGCCCCCCTCGCCGCCTCGGGCTCACCCCAGCTGCGCCGCTTCCTGGCCGGGCTGTGGGCCTGGATGGGCGGCAACCGCGCCTGGCACGCGGGCAGCCGCCGCTACCACGACATCGCACCAGGAGAGGACGACAGATGACCATCGTCAACACCCCCGACCGCTCGGTCCTGCGCACCACCTATCAGCGTTCGGTCGCCGCGTACTGGAACAACAACCCCAACGACGACCGGGTCAATACCGAACTGGGCAAGGTCGACGGCCTCTACCACCACCACTACGGCATCGGCGAACCCGATTGGTCGGTACTGGACGGCCCGGAGAAGACCCGGCAGGAACGGATCGTGCGCGAGCTACACCGCCTCGAGACCGCCCAGGCCGACTGTCTGCTCGACAACCTCGGCGCCATCACCCCCGACGACCGGCTGATCGACGGTGGCTCGGGCCGCGGCGGCACCAGTTTCATGGCCGCCGATCGCTTCGGCTGCCACGTCGACGGCGTGAGCATCTCCGAATACCAGGTCGGCTTCGCCAACGATCAGGCCGAGGCCCGCGGCGTGACCGAACGGGTCGGGTTCCACTTCCGCAATATGCTCGACACCGGCTTCGTCGACGAGTCGGCCCGGGCCATCTGGACCAACGAAACCACCATGTACGTGGACCTTTTCGATCTCTTCGACGAATTCGCCCGGGTGCTCGAACCGGGTGGGCGCTATGTGTGCATCACCGGCTGCTCCAACGATGTCACCGGCGGCCGATCCGCCTCGGTCAGCTGGATCGACGCGCACTACGGCTGCATGATCCATCCGCGCAGCGAGTACTTCCGCGCACTGTCCGACAGCGGCCTGGTCCCCACCACGGTCGTCGACCTCACGCCCGACACCATCCCGTACTGGGAGTTGCGCACCCATTCCGAGCTCGCCACCGGCGTCGAACAGCCGTTCCTCACCGCCTACCGCGAGGGCAGCTTCCAGTACCTGATGATCGTCGCCGATAAGGTGGCCAGGTGACCGATAAGCTCGCCGACCCGTCGACCGACCGCGAAACCATGCTCGTCGAGCTGGTCGACGAATCAGGCGCGGCGATCGGAGCGTGCTCGGTGGCCGATGCCCATCGGCCACCGGGCACGCTCCACCGCGCCTTCTCCGTGCTGCTGTTCGACTCGCACGGACACGTCCTGCTCCAGCAGCGCGCGGCGGTGAAGACCCGGTTCCCGCTCCAGTGGGCGAACACCTGCTGTGGGCATCCACTGCCGGGCCAAAGCGTTGTCGAGGCTGCCGCGATCCGGTTACGCGAGGAGTTCGGGATGGCGGCCGACCTCACGAAGGTCGGCGTGTTCACCTACCTCGCCGGCGACGAGAAGACCGGCCGTGTCGAGCACGAGTACGACCACGTCCTGATCGGTGTGGTCGGCGATATGCCGCCGCGGCCGGACCCGGCGGAGATCGCCCGCTGGGCGTGGATTCCCCCACAGGAGGTGCGTGCGGATCTGGCGGAGAACCCCGGCAAGTTCACGCCGTGGCTGTCCCAGGTGCTCGAGATCGCCGACCAGGCACACGAGCGCTGACCCGGCTGTCCCTGTTTTCTTTCTCGTCTCGGGTGCCCCCGTGGCGATCAACCGGTTAAATGCGCATATCTATATTTGTAGATGGTTCCGAGTTCCTTGGGGAACTCACAGGCTCACCACAGTCCGTGACCAGGCCGCCCGGCGAAACTGGACATCGAACGGTCCGCACGATGGCGAGTGAGGTAGCGATGGTCGAGGTCGAGATCAACGACGACACGGTGACGGTCAATGTGCTCGGTGGGCACCGCCTGCTCGCCCTGCGCCAGCAGGTCGTGATCGACCGCGCCGCGATCACCGAGATCGCCACCGCCGAAGTGGACCTGCGGCCCCCGTGGGTCCGCGCGCCCGGCACCTTCATCCCCGGCGTGATCGCCGCGGGCGTCTACCGAGGCAAGGGCCGCAAAGAGTTCTGGGACACCACTTTCGGCGGCAGCGCCGTGCGGATCGACCTGGACGGGCCGGACTTCACCCGTCTGGTCGTCGACGTCGACGATCTCACCGCGGTGCTGAACGCGCTGAGCACCGAGACCGCCGGCGTCTGAGCGGCATTCACGAACCGAAGGATTCCAGCAGTCCCGTGTAGGTCTTCGGCGGCGGCGTCGCGAACTCTCCCCTACCCGACTTGTGCAGGCCCATCGTCAGTAGCGACTGCACGGTCAATGTCGCCGCCGCGACGCCGTCGATCACCGGCACCCCGATCTCGTCGCGAATGTGCGCGCACAGCTCCGCCATTCCGGCGCACCCGAGCACCACAGCATCTGACCCGTCCTGCGCGACGGCGACCCGGCACGCCTCGGTGACGATCTTGCGCGCGTCCGGGTCGGTGTCGAGGGCGAGTACCGGGATCTCGCACGCGTGGATCCCCCGGCAGAACCGTTGCATCCCATAGTGTTCCGCGAGATCGGCCGCTCGCCCGATGGTGCGGCCGAGCGTCGTGACGACACTGAATCCGCGGCCGAGATGACTCGCGGTGTGCATGGCCGCCTCGGCGATCCCGATCACCGGCCCCGCCGCCAGTTCCCGTGCGGCGTCCAGGCCCGGATCACCGAAGCAGGCGATGACATACCCGTCCACACCGTCGGCCTCGCCCTGCCGGATCGCGGCGAGCAGGCCCGGCACGCTCATCGCCTCGTCGTAGTGGCTCTCGATCGAAGCAGGCCCGATCTCGGAGGTGACCGCGTCGAGCAGTGTGCCCCGGCCCGCGACGGCCAGCGCACACTGCTCGATCGTGTCGGTCATCGCCCGCGTGGTGTTCGGGTTGACGACCCGGATGCGCATCAGACACCGACCTCCTCGGCAGCGGCCGTCCGCGCGGCGCCCGTCAGCAGGTAGTAGACGGCGAAGCCGATGCCGCACCCGATGAACCAGCTGTATTGGGCGGCGGAGTGCATGCCGGGCAGGCTGTTGGCCAGCACCGGGAACACCGCCACCGCGGCGGCCACCGCGGTCGCGATGATCGCGGCCGGGTGATAGCCCTTCGCGTAGTAATACGTCCCCTGCTCCGACATCGTGAACAGGTCGTCGACGACCACCTTCTGCTTGCGCACCAAGTAGTAATCGCAGATCAGCACCCCGAACAGCGGTCCGATGAAGGCCCCGAGAACCTCGAGGGTGTAGTGGATGACGTCAGGATTGTTGTACAGATTCCAGGGCGTGATCAGCACCGAACCGACCGCCGCGATCATGCCGCCCGCCCGCCAGCTGATCCGCTGCGGACTGACGTTCGAGAAATCGAAAGCCGGCGAGATGAAGTTCGCGACGATATTGATCCCGATGGTGGCGACCGTGAAGGTGAGGGCGCCGAGCACGATCGCGAAAGTGGAATCGATCTCGGCGACGGTGGCGACCGGATCGGTGATGAGCTCGCCGTACACCGGCAATGTCAGGGAGGCGGTGACCACCACCAGTACCGAGAAGACCAGGAAATTCACCGGAAGCCCGAGGAAGTTCCCCTTCTTCACCGCGGCGAAGCTCTTGCCGTATCGGGAGAAGTCACCGAAATTGAGCATCGGCCCCGAGAAATACGACACGACGAGTGCGATCGCGCCGAGCATCACCGGCACCGACGCCCAGCCGGTGTATTTCACATCGCCGAGTTTCAGGTCGATGGCACTCCAGCCCGCCTTCGCGATGAGGTAGCCGCAGAGCAGGAACATGACGACGTAGACGGCGGGACCGCAGAAGTCGATGAACTTGCGGATCGATTCCATGCCGCGCCAGAACACGCACGCCTGCACCACCCACAGCAGCAGGAAGCTGCCCCAGCCCAGGGCCGACAGTCCGAGGAACCCGTAGTCGGCGGTGACGGCGTAGGGTGCCAATCCCGGAAACAGTTTCACCAGAACGACATCCAGCGCCGCCGACGCGAGGAAAGTCTGAATGCCGTACCAGGCCACCGCGATCAGACCGCGGATGATCGCGGGGATATTCGCGCCGAGCACGCCGAACGCACTGCGGCAGATCACCGGATAGGGCACCCCGGTCATCTGACTGGGTTTCGCCACCAGATTGCAGAAGAAGTACACGATGGTGATGCCGATGAGCAGTGCGGCGAGTACTTGCCAACTGGCCAGTCCGAGTGCGAAAAGGCTTCCCGCCGTGACATATCCGCCGACGCTGTGCACGTCTGACATCCAGAACGCGAAGATATTGTAAGTGCCCCAGCTCTGCTTGCGCAGCGGCGCCAGATCCTCGTTCGTCAGCCGCGGGTCGTACGTGGGCGGCTCGCCGGCGGGAACCGCCGAGGACGTAAGGGTGTCGGTCATGATCGTTCCCGTCCGAAAGGGTACATCTGCTGAACTGACGGTAAGTATCAGCAATTGCCCAGCGGTTTCCCGGGAATTTCGCGCCTATTGCACCGAAGATATATCTTCCGGCGCGAGCAGCCCGGTATCGGTCGGCAGGGTCGCGACCACGGTTTCCAGCCTGCGGTGGTGTTCCTCGGCGGCCACGAGCAGACGGTCGACATCGCGGGCGAGGAACGCGTCGAGCATGGCGATGTGGTCGATGTGCAGGCGCTCGCGGTCGAGTCGGTCGATGTGGACCATCGACTGCACCGGCTCGGTGACATTCCACGCGGCTTCGAGCATGTACAGCAGCCGGAACATCCGTGACGGCCGCGTCAGCGCTACGTGGAAGCTGCGGGACTGACGCTGGTACGACTCGGGATCGTCGTCGAGGATGGCGCGTTCGAGCAGGTCGTTCACCGCGAGCAGGTGCGCGCGTTCGGCCTCGTCGGCGTGCAGCGCGGCCGCGGCGAGTGATGCCGTCTCCAAAGTGTCACGCACGATGTACATTTCGCGCAGTTCACGGGCGGTGAGCTGGGCCACCTGGTAGCCGCGCTGCTGACGGTGGGTGACCAGGCCCTCCCCGATCAGCGTCTTGAGCGCCTCACGGACCGGGATGTGACTCACCCCGAACAGCTCGGCGACTTCGCGCAGCGGGATCACGGTGCACGGCGGTACGGCACCGTCGAGGATCACCCGGCGCAGTTCGCCCAGAATCACTTGCGGTCGGCCTGGCTCATCGACCACAAGCCTTGCGAGCAGCGCCGATCGTCGTCTCGGGGGCATGCAAGCATGCTATGGACCGCGTATTGCGTGCGCGGTGTTCGGTGTGACAGTTAGGAAACGATCACCGTACCGACCGGTCCCTAGTGTGTGATGGCATGCTCGAAGGATGGGAGTTTCGACAGCGCAGTCGGTGGATCGCCGTTTCGTCCGCTTGGTCACCGTCTTCGACCATCTGTTCCGCAAGCCCTCGCACGGCGGTGGCGCACTGTGCGTGTATCTGCACGGCGAGCCCGTCGTCGATGTGTGGGCGGGCTACGCGAGCCCTGGTGTGCCGTGGACTGCGGACTCGGTGGCGTTGGGCTTCTCCACCGGAAAAGGCGTGGCTTCCACCGTGATTCATCAGCTGGCCGATCGGGGACAGCTCGACTACGACAGCCCGGTCGCCGAGTACTGGCCGGAGTTCGCCGCGGCAGGCAAGGCCGCCATCACCGTACGCGATGTACTCACCCACCGCGCCGGCCTGCACCGGCTGCGTGGCCTGCTGCCCGGGCCGATCGAGAGTTTCCTCGATGACGCTGCCGTCACCGCCGCGCTGGCCGCCGCCACTCCCGATCCGCGGCATCGGGTCACCAGCGGCTATCACGGAATCAGCTACGGGCACTTGGCCGCCGAGATCGTCGCGCGGGTGACCGGCCGCGCATTCGTCGATGTGGTGCGCACCGAACTGGCCGAACCTCTCGATGCCGAAGAACTCTGGTTCCGGGTGCCGCACGATCAGCGCCACCGCATCGCCACCACCTTCCCGCGCCTGCGCGCCGCGGGCATGGACTGGGACACCGGCTCCGATCTGCTCACCCGTACCCGTTTCGCCGCCGCCGCGGAGACCACCCCGCGCGGGTTCGCCGACCTGATCGTCGATGAGCGCGTCCACGATTCGGTGATGCCCGGCGTGAACGGTGTCTTCTCCGCCCGCGCGCTCGCCCGCGTGTATGCCGCCCTGGCCAACGGCGGCGAACTCGACGGCACCCGCATCCTCTCCCCCGGCTCGATCCCCCGCTTCGCCGCGCGCCAGGTCTTCACCCCCGACTACGTCCTGGCGTTCCGCATCCCCTGGGCCATGGGCTTCCACGGCGTCCCGATGAAACCCTCCAAGGCCGACCCGATCTCCGCCTTCGGCCACTTCGGCCTCGGCGGCTCCGGCGCCTTCGCCGATCCCGAAACCGGCCTCTCCCTGGCCTTCGTCACCAATCGTCTCGGCGGCAAACTCACCCCGCTCGGCGACGCCCGCCTCACCCGCCTCGGCACCATCGCCCACAACATCGCGAAGTCCTCGCAACTGCGCTGAGCCACTCGCCGGGCGGTTGATCACTGCACAATATGGACGCAACGCCGGGATACCCGACTGGCGATGCCGAACCTGGCACCATGTGGCCGATGGAGACCGTGGGACTGGAGCGGATCGAGGAAGCCGCGCGATTGCTGGCGCCGGTGATTCGACGGACACCGATCGTGGGGTCGCGGGTGTTGTCGGAGCGGGCGGGTACGCAGGTGCTGCTCAAATGCGAGAACCTGCAGCGGACCGGGTCGTTCAAACCGCGCGGGGCCTACAACCGGATCGCCCATCTCCCGGCGGCGGATCGCGCGCGGGGCGTGGTGGCAGCCAGCGCCGGCAACCATGCGCAGGGGGTGGCGTGGGCGGCGAGCGAGCTCGGGATCGCCTCGACGGTGTTCATGCCGGTCGGGGCCTCGCTGCCGAAGCTCGTCGCGACGCGCGCCTACGGTGCCGACGTGCATCTGGTGGGCGACACGATCGACGAATCCCTGGACGCCGCACAGGAATTCGCTGATCGGACCGGCGCGACCCTGATCCATCCTTTCGACCATCCCGACATCGTCGCCGGACAGGCGACGGTCGCGCTGGAAATCCTCGAGCAGGTTCCCGAGGTGGGTACGGTCGTCGTGCCCACCGGTGGTGGCGGGTTGCTCGCGGGTGTCGCGGTGGCGTTGCACGCGCTGGCGCCGAATGTCCGGGTGATCGGCGTGCAGGCGGCCGAGGCGGCGGCGTGGCCGGATTCGCTGGCGGCGGGCAGGCCGGTCCGGGTGCCACGGATGTCGACGATGGCCGACGGTATCGCGGTCGGACTACCCGGCGCGGTGCCCTTCGCCCATGTCGCCGAACTGGTGTCCGAGATCGTCACCGTCGACGAGGACGCCCTGTCCAGGGCCCTGTTGCTCTGCCTGGAACGGGCCAAACTCGTCGTCGAACCCGCGGGTGCGGCGGGCGTGGCCGCCTTGCTCACCTCCGCTCTCGAAGATCTGCCCGGCCCCGTGGTGACCATCGTGTCGGGCGGGAATATCGACCCGCTGTTACTCACGCGCGTGATCGGCCACGGTCTCAGCGCCGCGGGCCGCTACCTGGCCATGCACGTGACGATCGACGACCGGCCAGGCGCCCTGTCCGCGCTGCTCGCCGTGGTCGGGCGCGCCGGCGCGAGCGTGGTGGATGTCGTGCACTCGCGAACGGGGCCGTGGCTGGCCGTCGACGAGGTCGAGGTGTCGCTCACCGTGGAAACCCGCGGCTCCGCGCACCGCGACGACGTTCTGGACGCACTGCGTGACTCGGGTTTCCGCGTACACGCCGAGCTCTAGAACCCCGTGCGCGCACCGGGTTCCCGCACCACGCGCCCGGGGATCACCGCGTCAGTGCGCCATTTTCAGCCCGACCACACCGGCGACGATCATCACCAGGAACACGGCCTTCACGACCGAGAAAGCTTCCGCGCCGGTGACCATGGCATAGACGACGGTCAGGACGGCGCCGATGCCCACCCAGACCGCGTACGCGGTGCCGACGGGGAGATCACGCATGGCCAGCGCCAGCCCGGTCATGCTGGCTGCCAGGGCTACGCCGAAAACCACGGTCGGGACGAGCCGGGTGAACCCTTCGGTCCGGCCCAGCGCGGTGGCCCACACTGCTTCCAGTACACCGGAGATGACGAGCAGAATCCACGACATGACGAGCCTCCTGTGGCCGTCTTGTCGCGTTCCGGGTACGGCTACCCTCGTCCGGGAGCCCCGTTCGGGCTCACTGCCAAGTTGTCACACCGGCAATCTCTTGGCAAGCAGGTGGTGGGTGAAGTCACCACCTCCCCGCCTCAGCTCAGCCAGGCGCGAGCGTCGTCCGCGGTCTTGCGGACCTCGTCGAGCTGTTCGGCCACACGCACACCGGCGGTGCCACCCCGCGCGTTGCGCGAGGCGATCGAACCCTGCACCGTGAGCACCTCGCGCACACCGGCGGTGAGCGCGGGGTCGACGGCGGCGAACTCCTCGTCGGTCAGCTCGTCGAGACCGACACCACGCGCCTCGGCGACGCGCACGCACGCACCGGCCGCCTCGTGGGCGACACGGAACGGAACACCTCGGCGCACCATCCATTCCGCGATATCGGTGGCGAGGGTGAACCCGGCGGGTGCGAGTTCGGCCATCCGGTCGGTGTGAAAGGTCAGGGTGGCGACCAGGCCCGCGATGGCGGGCAGGAGCAGTTCGAGCTGGGCGACCGAGTCGAAGACCGGCTCTTTGTCTTCCTGCAGGTCCCGGTTGTACGCCAGCGGTTGGGCTTTCAGCGTGGCGAGCAGGCCGGTCAGGTTGCCGATCAGGCGGCCCGCCTTGCCACGGGTGAGCTCGGAGACATCGGGGTTCTTCTTCTGCGGCATGATCGACGAACCGGTGGACCAGGCGTCGGCCAAGGTCACGTAGCCGAATTCCGGTGTGCTCCAGATGATGACCTCTTCGGCCATCCGGCTCAGATCGACGCCGATCATGGCCAGCACGAAGGCGGCCTCGGCGGCGAAGTCACGCGAGGAGGTGGCGTCGATCGAATTGGCGGCGGAGGCGGTGAAGTCCAGTTCGGCGGCGATCTGCTCGGGATCGAGGCCCAGCGAGGAACCGGCCAGCGCGCCCGAACCGTACGGGGAGATGGCGGCGCGCTTGTCGAAGTCGCGCAGGCGTTCCAGATCGCGCAGCAGCGGGTGCGCGTGGGCGAGCAGGTGATGCGAGAGCAGTACCGGCTGGGCAGCCTGGAGGTGGGTCTTGCCCGGCATCACGGCGTCGGGATGCGCGGCGGCCTGCGCGACCAGCGCGTCGACCACGTCGAGCACCCCGGCGGCGACGCGACGCACACCGTCGCGCAGCCACATCCGGAACAGGGTCGCCACCTGGTCGTTGCGCGAACGACCGGCCCGCAGCCGACCACCGAGCTCGGTCCCGACCCGCTCGATCAGGCCACGCTCGAGCGCACCGTGCACATCCTCGTCGGAGTCGGCGGGGCCGTAGGCACCGGAGGCGACATCGGCCGCGAGCGCGTCGAGACCGGCCAGCATGGCGGGCAGATCCTCGTCGGCGAGCAGCCCGGCCTTGTGCAGCACGCGAGCATGCGCCTTGGACGCGCGGATGTCATACGGAGCCAGCACCCAGTCGAAGTGGGTCGACTTGCTCAGCGCCGCCATCGCCTCGGCCGGACCGGAAGCGAATCGCCCACCCCAGAGCGCACCTTCGTTGGTTCCACTATGGGTCATCGTGTGCCCTCTCCTGGGTATAGGCGGTCGCGTTCACAGTCGCACATCGGCTGCCAGCGCACGAAGGGCAACCGAATCGAGCCTACGGTTGCCGACTGATCTAGCGAGAACATGGGTAACTCATCGGGCACCCCCAGAACAGATGTACACCTCAGGCGAGCCCGGAACCGACGCCAACCGCCCCCCTACGACCGGCAGAAGTCGCGGGAGGCGGGAAGGCGGCGGGCGTGCTTACTTCTGGTTCAGGTCGCGGCGGGCGGCGACCTTGGAGGACAGGCCGTGGATCTGCACGAAGCCCTTGGCCAGCGACTGGTCGAAGGTGTCGCCCTCGTCGTAGGTGGCCAGGTTGAAGTCGTAGAGCGACTGCTCGGAGCGACGGCCGTTGACCACCGCGGACCCGCCGTGCAGCACCATCCGGATCTCGCCGGTGACGGTCTGCTGGGTGTCGGAGATGAAGGCGTCGAGTGCGCGCTTGAGCGGAGAGAACCACAGGCCGTCGTAGGCCAGCTCGCCCCAGCGCTGCTCGACCTGCCGCTTGTAGCGGGCCAGCTCGCGCTCGACGGTGACGGCTTCGAGCGCCTGGTGCGCGGTGATCAGCGCGATGGCGCCCGGCGCCTCGTAGATCTCGCGGCTCTTGATACCGACGAGGCGGTCCTCGACCATGTCGAGACGGCCCACGCCCTGACGGCCGGCGCGGGTGTTCATCTCCTCGATGGCCTGCAGCACCGAGACGGGACGGCCGTCGATGGCGACCGGCACACCCTTCTCGAAGGTGATGATGACCTCGTCGGGCGCCTCGAAGTTCACCGTCGGGTCGGCGGTGTAGTCGTAGACGTCCTTGGTGGGCGCGTTCCACAGGTCCTCGAGGAACCCGGTCTCGACCGCGCGGCCCCACACGTTCTGGTCGATGGAGAACGGCGACTTCTTGGTGACGTTGATCGGCAGGCTGTTCTGTTCGGCGAAGGCGATGGCCTTCTCCCGGGTCCAGGCGTAGTCGCGGACCGGGGCGATGACCTCGAGGTCGGGCGCGAGCGCGCCGATGCCGACCTCGAAGCGGACCTGGTCGTTGCCCTTGCCGGTGCAGCCGTGCGAGACGGTGGTGGCGTTGTGGAACTTCGCGGCCTCGACCAGGTGCTTGACGATCAGCGGGCGGCTGATGGCCGAGACGAGCGGGTACTGGCCCATGTACATGGCGTTGGCCTGGATGGTGGGCAGGCAGTACTCGTCGGCGAACTCGTCGCGCGCGTCGACCACGATGGCCTCCACGGCGCCGCAGTCGAGTGCGCGCTGTCGGATCGCGCTCATGTCCTCGCCGCCCTGGCCCAGGTCGATGGCCACGGCCACCACCTCGGAACCGGTCTCCTTCGCGATCCAGCTGATGGCGACGGAGGTGTCAAGCCCACCGGAGTAGGCGAGTACGACGCGATCGGACATGTCTGTTGTGCTCCTCGAAGTCTGGTACGTAAAAAGGGCTGCCCTGAGCAGTATGGATGCTCCGGCCGCCGGTCGGCTCACGCCGTTGCTACAAATGATTATGCATGATGATGCAATCTCATTCATAACCGGGGGGTACGGCCTCGGACGTACGCCGGCGAAATAGCCGATCACCTGCGACGACACCAGCGCAGCCCTTGGCGAGTACTCTCAGCTATGAGACGCTGGTCACAGCAGATAGCCATCAGGTCGGGACCGAAGGAGAGCCATCATGCAGTCGCTACGTGATTTCGCCGAGGCCAACTACGACCTGATCGGAACGGTTGTCATCGGACTCGGGAACCTCAGCCTGACGGTGGCCAAGGCTGTCATCGACCTCGGCACTCCCCTGCTCCAGGGATTCTTCGCCTGACTCACCGACCTCGAATCCAGGGAGCACATCATGGATGAAGTCCTGCAGTTCCTCTCCGACAATTACGAGGCAGGCGCCGCCCTCGGCCTCTATGTCGGCCGTGCCGTCTTCGAGATCACCGCCCCACTGACCCTGCTGATCCTGAACTTCCTCAACTCCTGACTCCTCACCTGTGGCACTCTGGGAGAGCACTATTCGGCTCGCCACACGTGAGGACGAACAAGATGCTCCACTACATCGCGCAGGAATTCTCGACCCTCGGCAACGGTGTTCTCGATGTCGGTAGAGCAGTCGTCGAGCTGGTTCAGAACATCATCGACATCGCCACGCCGAATAATCGCGGCGGCGGCGCGGGCGGCGGGCAGTACCCGTTCAACTGAAGACCACATCCCAGCTTTCGGCGTGAGTTACCGCTGAGGGCATAGTCACGCGGCTAGTGTGCGAATCATGACCGACGATGTGCGGCTCGATGTCGGCTCCGCGGGTCTCACGATCGCCCCCGGCGACGGCGGCGCGATCCACAGCCTGACAGTCGACGGCACCGAACTGCTCCGGCAGGATCCGGGCACCGGCTGTTTCGTCATGGCGCCGTGGGCAGGTCGGCTCGGCGACGGCGAACTGACCGTCGGCGACCACACGTATCAGATGCCGATCAACAACCCGCCGCACAGCATTCACGGCACCGCCCGCGACGGAGTGTGGGAGGTGGTCGCGGCTTCGCCGACGGAGGCGACGATCAGCCATCGCCTCGGTGATCCGTGGCCGTTCGCGGGCACGGTCACCCAGACGTTCACCCTCACCGACACCGGCCTCACCCTGGCGATGCGCATCGCCACCGACCACGACGCCTTCCCCGCCCAGGGCGGCTGGCATCCGTGGTTCCTGCGCGAAGTCCCGCCCGCGACCGGGCCGGTGCGGCTCGATTTCGACCCGGCATGGCAGTACGAACGCGGCGACGACTACCTGCCCACCGGCCGCGAGATCGCGCCGACGCCGCCACCGTGGGACGACTGCTTCGGCATGCCCGACGGCGTTCTCGCCCGCCTCACCTGGCCCGGATTCCTGGCATTCACCATCACCAGCCCCGTCCACGACGTCGTCGTCTGGACCCTGCCGGAGCAATCCCTGTCGGTGGAGGCCCAGTCCGGCCCACCCAACGGCCTGAACACCGCACCCCGGATGGTCACACCCGACTCTCCACTCGATGTCCACGTCGACTGGACATGGCAACGCCTGTCGCGGAACCGAACGACTCCGCAGCCCGAGTAGCCCAGCACCACAGCCGATTACGGTGATTGCGTGCCGATCACGTTCGCCCATCCCGTCGCGGTGCTGCCCTTCGCTCGATACCTCCCCCTTCCCGCACTCGTCGCGGGATCCATCGCCCCCGACGTCGTCTACTACCTGCCCGGTCCCCTGTCCGGCACCACCACCCACTCGGTTGTCGGCGTTCTGTGCTGGGACCTGCTGATCGGCCTGGTGCTACTCGTCGCTTTCCGGCTTTCCACCGGCCCGGCCTCGGCGCTTCTCCGCCTGGCGCCCGCCTCGTCCCCTGATCCCAGATCAGCGGGGCTCGCGGCGGTTTCGACGGTCACCGCCCTGGTACTCGGTGCCGCGACACACGTGGTCTGGGATTCTTTCACTCAGACAACAGGTTTCGTGGTCCAGCACTCGGCTCTGTTGCGGACGTCGGTCATCGAGCCGCACAAGACCTACAACGTCCTCGGCTATCTCTCCTCTCTCGCCGGAACGGTGGTCCTCACCTACCTCGTGGTGCGCCGCACCCGGCGCAAGGTTCGCCCACCCACGTGGACGCACCGGGCCGTCGTCGCCGTGCTGCTCACCGCGCCGGTCATCGGTGTGGCACTCGCCGTCGACGACCCGGTCACCCGGGTCAGTACCTACGACCTGATCCGACACACGATCGTCGGTGCGGCTCGGGCGACGGTTGTCGCCTGGGCCGTCTACGCCGCGCTCTGGCACCTCGGCGCAGGTCGCGTGCGCTCACCGCGGCGAGCGGACGCTGCGGAAGGTGAGCGCGACCAGGAAGGTCAGGGCGGCGATGACGGCGGCTGCCGCGAAGGCGGCGGTCATGCCGCCGACCAGGGCGTGGGTCGGTGAACCGCCCGCGTCGCGCGCGGCGGTGCCGAAGATCGTCACCAGGATCGCCAAGCCCAGCGCGCCGCCGGTCTGCTGCATGGTCTGCAGGGCGCCGCCCGCCGCACCCGCCTCGTCGGGCGAGACCGTGGACATGATGATCACGTTCAGCGGCGAGAACGCCAGCCCGATACCGCAGCCCATCGCGACCATCGCCACGAACAGCAGGGGGAAATAGCCGGAGTCCTCCGAAAGCCTGGTCAGCAGCACGAGTCCGACGACCATGGCGACGGCGCCGGTGAGCGTCACCGGCTTCGGGCCCAAGCGTGCCAATAGTCGCGGGATCAGCCGGATCATGGTGAACATCAGCACCGCTGTGGGCAGGAACGCGAAACCCGTTGCCAGCGAGCTCATTCCCAGCACATCCTGCAGATACTGCGTGAGGAAGAAGAACATCGACATGCCTGCCATCGGCCCGAGGAACATGTTCAGATAGCCGGCGGCGCGGTTGCGATCGGCGAACAGGTGCAGGGGCAGAAGTGGTTGTGGCGCACGCAGTTCGATCGCGATGAAGGCGGCCAGCAAGGCCGCCCCGATCGCGAGCCAGATATCGGTGCCCGCCGCGCCCCAACCGTGCGAGGCGGCACTGATGAAACCGTAGACCAGGGCGGCCACGCCCGCGGTTGCGGTCACCGCGCCCGGCAGGTCGAGCCGGGCGGCACGACGCGGCAAGTCTGGCAGGTACCGCAGCGCGAGTACCGCGATGACCAGGCCGAACGGCACATTGATGAACAGCACCGAGCGCCAGCCGAACCATTCCGTGAGCAACCCGCCGACGATCAAGCCGATCGCGAATCCGGCGCTGGACATCCCGGAGAACAAGGCGAGCACCCGGATTCGAGCCTTGGGCTCGGTGAACGTAGTGGTCAGGAGCGCAAGGGTATTCGGCCCGGCCATGGCGCCGCCGATGCCCTGGAGCACGCGGGCCGCGAGCAACCACCCGGCCGACGGCGCCAGGCCACCGGCCAGCGAGGCCACGGTGAACAGCACCACGCCCGCGATGAACAGGGTGCGCCTGCCGAACAGGTCGCCCGCGCGGCCGCCGAGCAGCAACAGGCCGCCGAAGACGAGCGTGTAGGAGTTCATCACCCAGGACAGGCCGGTCGCGCTGAACTCCAGGTCGGTCCTGATGTGCGGCAGCGCCACATTCATCACGGTGATGTCGAGAATGATCATGAGCTGACAGGTCAGCAGGGTGACCAGGACGATCCGTGGCCGAACGCGTTCGACCCGGTCGATTTCGGAGAGTGTGGGGGCAGTCAAGAACGCTCCATCAACAAGGAACTCAAACGGAGAGACTCTCCGTTTATGACAGAGCTAGCATAGGGAGAAAGTCTCCGGTTCCGCAAGACTAAACGGAGACTTCATCCGTTTCCAGTGGAGGATCTTGTGGACGCACCGTCGCGGCCGATGCGCGCCGACGCACGCCGCAATTACGAGCGCATCGTCGACTGCGCCCGCGACGCGTTCGCCGAGCACGGCACCGACGCACCGCTGGACGACATCGCGCGACGCGCGGGGGTCGGTCCCGGAACGCTGTATCGCCACTTCCCGAATCGCACCACGCTGATGGAAGCGGTGTATCGCGCCAATATCGAGACACTCGCCGCGCGGGCAGACGAACTACGCCGAACGCACGCCCCCCTCGACGCGTTCGACGCCTGGTTCGGCGAGCTGGTCACCTACATTCTCGAAAAGCACGGCCTGGCAACCACTCTCAAAGCCGCCATCGACCGGACCTCGGACACTTTCGCCGCCTGCTCCGCCCTGCTGGCCGAGGCCGCGGGCAGCGTTCTGATCCCGGTACAGGAGGCAGGCGAGATCCGCCCCGAGGTGAGCCCCCGCGACATCCTGCGCCTCGGCCACGGCATCGGCGCGGGCTGCCAGGCCGCCCCGGAGTCCGCCCCACTGCTCACCGACGTGGCGCTGGCCGGCCTTCGCGCCCAGCGCTAACGGCGCTCAGGCCAGGTCTTCGATTTTCGCCGCCAGTTCGGCGCCGGTGAGCGGCTCGCGGGCGATGACGGCGATGGTGTCGTCGCCGGCGATCGTGCCGACGATGTAGGGCAGGGCGGCGCGGTCGAGGGCGCTGGCCAGGAAGTGGGCGGCGCCGGGCGGGGTGCGCAGGACGGCGAGGTTGCCGCTGGCGTCGGTGGAGACGAGCAGGTCACCGAGGAGTTTGGACAGGCGGCCGGTGCCGCCGGTGACCCCACGCACGGGGCTGCCGTCCTCGGGGACGATGTAGACGCCCGCGCCACCGTCGGCGGCGCGCAGTTTCACCGCGCCGAGTTCGTCGAGGTCACGCGACAGGGTGGCCTGGGTGGTCTCGATCCCCTCGGCCGACAGCAGCGCGGCGAGTTCGGTCTGACTGCGGACCGAATGCGAGGTCAGCAGTTCGATGATGCGTGACTGGCGGCCGGCGCGGGTGCGAGCGATCGCGGGCGAGCCCTTTTCGGGCGCGCTCATCGCCCAGCCCCCACGCCGGCCCCGGTTCGCGGTCTCACGCGGCGGCTTTCGCGAGCAGCCACACCAGCAGCGCCTTCTGCGCGTGCAGGCGATTCTCGGCTTCGTCCCAGACCACACTGTGCCCACCGTCGAGCACCTCGTCGGTGATCTCTTCGCCGCGGTGCGCCGGAAGACAGTGCAGCACAATCACTTCCGGAGTCGCGTGGGCGAGCAGCTCGGTGTTCAGCTGGAACGGGCGGAACGGGCCGACGCGGTCGAGACCGTCGTTCTCCTGCCCCATGGAGGTCCAGGTGTCGGTGACCAGCACGTCGGCACCGGTGGCACCGACCACCGGGTCACCCGTGACCGACACGGTCGCACCGGTTTCCGCGGCCCGCTTGGCGGCGGCGTCCAGGATCCACGGCAGCGGTTCGAAGCCCGCGGGCGCGGCCACGGTCACGTTCATGCCCGCCGTCACGCCACCGAGCAACAGCGAGTGCGCCATATTGTTGGCGCCGTCACCGAAGTAGGTGAGGTTCAGCCCGGCGAGCGAGCCCTTGCGCTCGCTGATCGTCTGCAGATCGGCGAGCACCTGGCAGGGGTGGAACTCGTTGGACAGCGCGTTCACCACGGGAACCGTCGCGGTGACGGCCATCTCGTCGAGACGGGACTGTTCGAAGGTCCGCCACACGATGGCGTCGACGTAGCGCGAGAGCACGCTGCCGGTGTCGCCGAGGGTCTCCTCACGACCCAGCTGGGTGTCGCGACCGTCGACGACCACCGCATGCCCGCCGAGCTGAGCGATGCCCAGCTCGAACGAGAAGCGGGTGCGGGTGGAGTTCTTCTCGAAGATCACCCCGACTCCGCGCGGGCCGTCTAGCGGCCGGTGCGCGAAGGGGTCCTTCTTCAATTCGGCGGCGATGGCGAGGATCTCGGCCTGTTCGGCCTGCGTCACATCGTCGTCGCGCAAGAAATGACGCAGGGTCACTTGGTCGCTCCCTTAGCATCGGCGGCGGCCTTGTCGAGGATCTCGGGCAGGTCGGCGACGAAATTGTCGGCCTGGGTTTCGGTGAGCACCAGGGGCGGCGCCAACCGGATCACGTCGGGCTTGGCGGGGTTCAGCAGGTAGCCGGCCTCGCGCGCCCGTTCGCCGACGTAGGCGGAGATGTCGTTCTTCAGCACGATGCCGATGAGCAGACCCGCACCGCGCACGTGGTCGATCTCCGGATGCTCGAGCAACGCGATGCCGTCGCTGAGCTTCTTGCCCACCCACTCCACGTGGGTCAGCAGGTTGTCGGAGTCGATCGTGCGCAGCACGGCCAAAGCCGCTGCCGCACAGACGGGATTGCCGCCGAAGGTGGTGCCGTGCAGACCCGGCGTGAGCAGTTCGGCGGCGCGGCCCTGGGCCAGCACCGCGCCGATCGGCAGGCCGCCGCCGAGCCCCTTGGCCAGGGTGATCGCGTCGGGCACGATGCCCGCCGCCTGGTGCGCGAAAAATGTTCCGGTGCGCCCGATTCCGGTCTGGACCTCATCGAGGATCAGCAGCGCCCCGGCCCTGGACGTGATCTCCCGCGCCTTGGCGAGATAGTCGAACGGCGGGACGACCACACCGCTCTCCCCCATCATCGGTTCGAGGAACACCGCGGCGGTGTCGGAATCGACCACGGCTTCGAGCGCGGCGGCGTCACCGTAGGGCACGTGCACGACGCCGGGCGGCATCGGCTCGAACGGTGTCCGCTTGGCAGGCTGACCGGTCAGGGCGAGCGCGCCCATGGTGCGTCCGTGGAACGCCTCCTCGGCGGCGACGATCTTGGACCGCCCGGTGAGCCGCGCGATCTTGAACGCGGCCTCGTTGGCCTCGGTGCCGGAGTTGCAGAAGAACGCCTTGCCCTCACCGTCGCCGAAGTGGGCCAGGAGCTTCTCGGCCAGCTCGATCACGGGCTCGCTGGCGTACAGGTTCGACACGTGGCCGAGCGTGCCCAGTTGCTGGGTGACCGCTTCCAGGATGGCGGGGTGGGCGTGGCCGAGGCTGTTGACCGCGATGCCACCGAGGAAGTCGATGTAGCGCTTGCCATCGGCGTCGTAGAGCACCGCACCGGCGCCGCGCACCAGCGCGACCTTCGGGGTGCCGTAGTTGTCCATCATCGCGGCCGACCACCGCTGCTGCAGCATCTCTGTTTCGCTCATGATTGCGTTCCATCCGGCGCCCCGGCAGGGGTCACCATGGTTCCGATTCCTTCTCCGGTGAACAGCTCCAGTAGTACCGAATGCGGGACGCGCCCGTCGATCACGTGGGCACTGGGGACCCCGCCGAGCACGGCGCGCAGACACGCTTCCATCTTCGGCACCATGCCCGCATCCAGGCGCGGCAGCAACTTCGCCAACGCGTCGGCGTCGATCCGGCTGGTCAGCGAGGAGCGGTCCGGCCAGTCGGTGTAGAGGCCCTCGACATCGGTGAGCACGACGAGTTTCTCGGCGCCGATGCCCTCGGCCAGCGCGGCGGCGGCGGTGTCGGCGTTGATGTTGTGCACCACGCCGTCGGCGTCGGGGGCGATGGTGGAGACCACCGGGATGCGGCCCGCGTCGATCAGGTCGAGCACGGCGCCGGGGTTGACCTCGGTGACGTCGCCGACCAGGCCGATGTCGGTGGCGACGCCCGCCACGGCGACGGTGCGCCGGGTGGCGGTGAACAGGTGCGCGTCCTCACCGGAGATGCCGACCGCGTACGGGCCGTGCGCGTTGATGAGCCCGACGAGCTCACGGCCCACCTGACCGAACAGCACCATCCGCACCACGTCCATCACCTCAGGGGTGGTGACGCGGAAGCCGCCGCGGAATTCGCCTTCCATGCCCAGCCTTTTCAGCATGGCGTTGATCTGCGGGCCACCGCCGTGCACGACTACGGGATGCACGCCGACGGTGCGCAGGAAGGCCATGTCGGCGGCGAAGGCCGACTTGAGTTCGTCGTCGACCATGGCGTTGCCGCCGTACTTCACGACCACGATCTTGTCGCGGAACTTCTGCAGCCACGGCAGCGCGTCGGCGAGCACGTGCGCCTTGTCCAGCGCCGAAAGAGTGTGCACCACACTGTTACTCATGAGCTGTACGCCGAGTTCTCTTCGACGTAGGCGTGCGAGAGGTCGGTGGTGCGCACCATCGCGGTGCCCTCCCCCACATTGAGCTCGATCAGCACGTCGACGTCCTCGCCGGACAGGTCGACCTCGCGGGCGCCGGGCGCGCCGACACTGTCGACGCAGACCGGATTGCCGTTGAACGACACCGCGATCCGGTTCGGGTCGAGGGTCACCGGTGCGATGCCGACGGCGGCGAGCACACGACCCCAGTTCGGGTCGGAGCCGAACAGCGCGGTCTTGACCAGACTGTCGCGGGCGACCGCGCGGGCGACGGTGAGCGCCTCGTCCTCGGAGGCTGCGCCGGTGACGGTGACCTGGACCCGCTTGGTGACGCCCTCGGCGTCGGCCATCAGCTGCGCGGCCAGGTCGTCACACACGGTGAACACCGCGGCGTCGAGATCCTCCTGCGCGGGCGCGACGCCGCTGGCGCCGTTGGCCAGCAGCAGCACGGTGTCGTTGGTGGAGCAGGAACCGTCGACGTCGAGCCGGTCGAAGGTGTATTTCGTGGCCTTGCGCAGGGCGGAATCGAGCTGCTCGGGTGTGGCCACGGCGTCGGTCGTGAGCACGACGAGCATGGTGGCCAGCGACGGCGCGAGCATGCCCGCGCCCTTGGCCATGCCGCCCACATTCCACTTGTCCTCGCTGTGGAATGCCGACTCCTTCGGCACGGTGTCGGTGGTCATGATGGCGTGGGCGGCGTCGGAGCCACCCGACATGCCGCCGCCCATCTCGTGCACGATCTCGGTGATCGCCGGGACGAGCTTGTCCATCGGCAGGCGGTCACCGATGAGACCGGTGGAGCAGACCGCGATCTCGCCCGCACCGGTCTCGGTGCCCCAATTGCTCAATGCCGCGGCGAGTTCCTCGGCGGTCTTGTGGGTGTCCTGGAAACCGCCGTGGCCGGTGCAGGCGTTCGCGCCACCGGAGTTCAGGATCACCGCGCGCAGATGACCGGTCTTCAGCACCTGCTGCGACCACAGCACCGGCGCGGCCTTGACCTGGTTGCTGGTGAAGACGCCGGCCGCCGCGTATTCGGGGCCCTCGTTGAGCACCAGCGCGAGGTCGGGCTTGCCGCTGGCCTTGATACCGGCCGCGATGCCCGCCGCGCGGAATCCCAGTGGCGCGGTGACGCCCTGGGTGTGGATCAGTTTGCCGTGGTCCGGGGTCTGCGGATCAGGGGTCGTCACGGTGCCACTCCTACGGTGGAAAGTCCTGCGGTCTCGTCGAATCCGACGGCCAGATTCATCGATTGCACCGCGGCGCCCGCGGTGCCCTTGGTCAAGTTGTCGATCGCGCCGATCACCACGAGCAGACCCGCGTCGGCGTCGACGGTGACCTGCAGGGTGATGGCGTTGGATCCGAGCACCGAACCGGTCTGCGGCAGTACGCCTTCGGGCAGCAGGTGCACGAAAGGTTCTTCGGCATAAGCTTTTTCGTAGACGGCACGTGCCTGCGCGGCATCGACCTTCGTCGGTGCGGTGCAGGTGGCCAGGATGCCGCGCGGCATCGGGGCCAGCACCGGGGTGAACGACACCGAGACATCCACGCCGCCTGCGGCTTTCAGGTTCTGCGCGATCTCGGGGGTGTGCCGGTGTGCGCCCGCGATGCCGTAGGCCCGGACACTGCCCATCACTTCGGACCCGAGCAGGCCGACATCGAGTTTGCGACCGGCACCCGAAGTACCGCTCACCGCAACGACATTCACCGCTGGCTCGATGATCCCGGCGGCGATCGCCGGGGCCAGCGCCACACTCGACACGGTCGGGTAGCAGCCGGGCACGGCGATCCGCCGGGCACCGGTGAGCTTCGCCCGGCCGCCGGGCAGTTCCGGCAGGCCGTAGGGCCAGCTGCCCGCGTGGGGGCTGCCGTAGTACTTCTCCCAGGCGGCGGCGTCGGTGAGCCGGTAGTCGGCGCCGCAGTCGATGATGACGGTCTCGTCGGGCAGGGCCGCCGCGATGGCGCCGGACTGACCGTGTGGGAGGCCGAGGAACACGATGTCGTGACCGGCCAGGACCTCGGGAGTGGTCTCCTCGAGAATCCGGTCCGCCAGGGGCAGCAGATGCGGCTGCAGCGCGCCCAGTGCGGTACCCGCGTTGGAACCGGCGGTCAGCGCCCCGATCGCGAGGCGCCCCGCTCGGTATTCGGGATGACCGAGCAGTAGACGCAACACTTCGCCACCGGCGTATCCACTCGCACCGGCAACCGCCACCCGCAACACGGGTCCTCCCGACGAATCAACCATGTGATGATTATGCATGACTATGCAAGCTCATTCATGAGCGGGTGTGACCGACTTCGCCTCCGACGCCCCGATCAGGCGTGCGACCAGCGGAAACACCAGAACGGTCGTCGCGCCCGCCGCGACCAGGATCGAGGCGACCTCGGCGGTCAGCAAGCCCGTTTGGGTGGCCACCTGGGTCACCGCGACGATGATCGGCAGGCCCGTCGCGGCAAAGAGCGCCAATTCGACGCGTTCCCGTGCGGTCGGCAGGGTGTCCGCGCGCGGCACGAACCGCTCACTCAGCCAGACGGGCAACCCGCGGGCGATCGCGATGGTGACCACGAACCACAACCACAGTGCCGGATTCCGGCCGACCGCCGCCACATCGATGCCCATGCCCGACACCACGAAGAACACCGGGATCAGCAACCCGTACCCGATGGCCTCGAGCGAGGAGTCCACATCCGGATGCCCCGCCGCGATGAGCCGCCGCAGAATCATGCCCGCGGCGAACGCGCCGAGAACCACGTCCAGATCGAAGACCTCGGCGACCACCATCAGCACCAACAGCAGCAGCACCACCCCGCGCACGGGCAGCTGCGACGTGCCACCGCCCAGCTTGGCCAGCCCGGCGCCCAGATCCGGCATGCGATCGAACATCCGCACCGGCACGAATCCGACCACCACGGCCGCCACCACGAACATCACGACGACCACCACCGCGCTGCCCGCATCGCGACTGGTGAGCAGCACCGACATCGCCACGATGGGCCCCAGCTCGCCCACCGCGCCGTGCGTCATCACCGCCCGGCCCAGCCGCGAGTCGAGGATTCCCGCCTGCTTCAGAATCGGCAGCAGGGTGCCGAGCGCGGTGGAGGTCAACGCGATCGCGACCGCGATGCGGGTGCCGTTGGAGGTGTCCGTCGCCACCATGACGATCACGAACGCGAACAGCAGACACACGATCCACACCACCCACGCCGTCCGCCCGGAGCGGCCGCGCAGCAACCGCGGATCGAGCTCGTAGCCCGCCAGCAGGAACAGCATCCCCAGGCCCAACTCGCTGACCAGGTCGACCCCGCCCGCGCTGCTCGCCCACCCGAGCACGTGTGGTCCGACCACCGCCCCGGCCACCAGCAGGATCACCACATCCGGCAGATACCCGCGCACCAGCCGCGACAGCAGCGGTGCGACCACCGCGATGAGCGCGATCCAGAACAGCGAGACGATCGGCGAGGGATCGCCGACACCCTCGGAAGCGAGCAGATCCATGCAGGTCATCGTGGCACAGCGGCATGCCCGATCCCCGAAACCGCGCGCGGGCGATCGGTCACACCACCGCGCGCGCAGGGATGACTCAGTGCTTGCGGACGACGGTTTCGCCCGCGCCCGGTTTCCAGACGGTGATGTCGAGGTGGTCGTCGTTGGTTTCGACGGTGGAGGCTCCGGTGAGGTCGGCGACGTAGAAGTGGTCGAATTTCTCGCCGCGGATGTCGAAACCGCTGTCGTCGAAGAGCTTTTGGGCGAAGCGGGCGTGGACGGTTTCGTCCTTCAGGTCGGTGACGGTGCCGAAGAGTTTCGCGTCGCCGTCGGAGACCATGGTGTCGACGGTGGCGGTGTGCAGGCAGAAGCGTGGGTCACGCGCGAGATCGTCGAATTTTCGGGTATCGGGCATGCCGGCCAGGACCAGCATGTCCTCGAAGACCATCGGCTCGATCGGGCTGATGCGTGGCGATCCGTCGGCGCGCAGGGTGCCGAGCATGCACAGTTTGCCGGTGGCCTGGTGTCTGCGCTGGAACAAGGCCGCGATGCTCGGTGCTTCTTCGGTGAACTGGCTCCACGTGGTCATATCTCGTACGGTACGACCCAACCTTGACATCTTGTGTCAGGTTTCGCGGCTAGTCTCCGACTATGCGAGCGAGCAGGTTGGTGCAGTTGCTGCTGCTGTTACAAGCGGGCGGCGGCGCGACCGCGAGCGAGTTGGCACGCGAGCTCGAGGTGTCGGTACGCACGGTGTATCGGGACGTGGAAGCACTCTCGGCGGCAGGAGTTCCGGTGTACAGCGAGCCGGGGCGCGGCGGCGGTGTCCGGCTGATCGACGGCTACCGCACCCGGCTCACCGGCCTCACCTCCGACGAAGCCGACGCCGTCCTGCTCGCCGGCCTCCCCGGCGCCGCCGCCGACCTCGGCCTGGGGACCGTGCTGGCCACCGCCCAGCTGAAAATGCTCGCCGCCCTGCCACCGGAACTCCGCGGCCGGGCGACCCGCATCGCCGAACGGGTCCACATCGACATGCCCGGCTGGTTCCAGCGCCCCGACGACACCCCCACCCTGGCCACGGTGGCCGACGCCCTCTGGCACGACCGCCGCCTCGTGATCACCTACCGCCGCCGCGATCGCACGGTGGAACGGACCCTCGACCCACTCGGCCTGGTCATGAAGGCAGGCACCTGGTATCTGATCGCCCGCGAACACACCGACATCCGCTCGTACCGGGCGAGCCGCATCGCCGCCGCCGTCCACACCGGCGAATCATTCATCCGCCCAGCGCCTTTCGATCTGGCCGAGCACTGGCAGTCCGCCGCCGAGGAGTTCGCCCGATCCATGCTGCGCGTGAGCGCACACTGCCGGATCTCCATCGACCACCTGAGCCTGCTGCGCCTCATGAACGACCCCGCCGCCGTCCGCGAAGCCCTCGCCTCGACGGGCACCCCCGACGCGGACGGCTGGGCCGACATCACCATCCCCGCCGAGTCCTACGAAGTCCTGGCCCACGCCCTGCTCCCCCTCGGTGCACACATCGAAGTCCTCACCCCACCCGAGCTCCGCGCGAGCATGACCGCCATCGCCGCGGCCATGCTCGCCCGCTACCGGCGACCGACGGCGACCTAGGCACCCGAGCACCGCGAAACCTACGCCGACGTCGAGGTGCCCGGCCGGCTGAACTCGACGCAGTCAGGGCATTCGTCGACGATCGGGTGAGTACAGCGCAGCACGTGACCGAGGAAGTCGATGGTTCGGGTGAGGTCGTCGACGTGCGCTCGCAGTTCGGCTTGCTTGTCGGCGAAGAGCGCTACCCGCCGGGCCCTCGACCTCGTGTCGAAAAGATCTTTGATCTGCGCCAGGGACAGCCCCGCTCGTTGACAGAGCTGGACGAGGCGGGCCTGAACGATCAGTGCGCCGTTGTAGATCCGTTGCCCGCCGGGCGCGCGGGGCGGAACCAGGACACCGGCGTCCTCCCAGTGGCGCAGGACATGAGCGGCGACGCCCAATTCGGCGGCGGCGTCACCGATGCGGCGCAGCCCGTCGGCATGCGGCATATTCACCCCTTTACTTCAGGTCGACCTGAAGTTTTAGCGTACTTCGCATGGGACACAACGACAATCGGACTCCATTGATCGACTCGATCGCGACACCGGACTTGTGGCGCTGTTGCCGATCCGTGGGATCGGCGGTGACGGGCGCTCTGCGGCCACGACAACCTGACCGCAGGTTCCTGGCCTCGTTGCCCGATCACGACCTACCACGCGGCACAACGACGGTCGAGCTGACAGTTCTGGCGCAGAACGCCAAGAGTGTGCCGACGGCAGCGATCGTCGAAGGCCTGTTCGCCCCGCGACGGATCGATTCCGCGATGACGGCTTTCGTGGTCCGGCATCCGAAGGCGACTTTTCTCGTGGACCCGGGCATCTGCGTCGACGTCCACGACCGAGCGGTGGTGGAACTCCCCCGGATATTGCGGCTCGCGGTGACGCCTCCGAAGGACGTACTCGACATCCGCGAGTCACTGCATCGCAGCGGAATCGAGGCGAACGCCCTCGACTTCGCGCTGCCGACACATCTGCACTGGGACCATATCGCCGGCCTGCTCGATCTCCCCGGGCTGGCACTGCGCCTGCACCGACCGGAGCACGCATGGGCGATGGAGGGTCCGGTGGCGCCGGTCGGCGGCGTGCGGCGAGCCGTTCGCGAACGGCCTCTCGATGTCTACGATCTGGACGGTCCACCCGTTCTCACCTTCGCCCGCAGCCACGATCTCTTCGGAGACGGCGCGGTGCTACTCGTCGACCTGTCCGGCCACACCCCGGGTAGCATCGGTGTGCTCTTACGCACCGAACACGGTCCGGTCCTGCTCGCGGGGGACGCGATCTGGCACAACCTCCAGACCGAGGAGCTACGGCAGAAGTCCGGCTATCCCGGCATGCTGGCCGACAACGACCGCACCGAGACCTGGCGTACTGTCCACCGGCTGCACGCGATCCGCAGCGCTGTTCGCATCATTCCCAGTCACGACCATCGGGCGGCGTGCGCGTGGCACGAGGACTCGCGAGCACTGCGGTCGAGGCAGCTGTGACCTCACGACTTCCAGTCGAGAATCTCTGCCATGGAACGCAACTGGGTCGAGGTGGGGGTCAGGCGTAGGGCCGTGTTGCGGAGGGCGACCAGGGGGCGCGCGGACAGCTGGGCGATGGTGCCGATCCGGGCGGAGCGGGCGGTGATCATCTGGGTTCGGGGGCGGCGTTCTCGGTCGTAGCGGGCGAGGCCGTCCGGCTCGCTCGCCGAGCGGGCCAGGATCACCGCGTCTTCCAGGGCCTGGCAGCCGCCCTGGCCGAGGTTCGGCGTCATCGCGTGGGCGGCGTCGCCGAGGAGGGCGATGCGGCCGGCGGTGAAGGTCGGTAGCGCCGGTAGGTCATAGATGTCGTTGTGCAGCACCGTGTTCTGGTCCGCGGCGGCGAGGAGGGCCGGGATCGGGTGGTGCCAGTTGTCGAAGCGGTCGCGCACTTCGGCGAGGCTGCCGGGGGCGTTCTCGGGGGCGTCGTAGACGGCGAAGCAGTAGACGCGACCGTCCGCGAGCGGGGCCATGCCGAACCGTGCGCCGCGACCCCAGGTTTCACCGAATTCGGTGAGCGGCTCGTCGATGTCGACCACCGCGCGCCATGCGGTGTAGCCGGCGTAGCGTGGCGCGACTTCGCCGCACACCGCACGCCGGACGACGCTGCGAATGCCGTCGGCACCCACGACCAGGTCGGCGGAGGAGGTGCCCGAGGAGTGCACGACCGCGCCGTCGGTCGTCGCCTCGCGCACCGAGATCCCGGTGTGCACAATCCCTTCCGGAAGCGCCGCGCGCAGAATGTCCAGCAGCCGGGCGCGGTGGATCACGACCGGCGCACCGAATCGCTCGCGCAGGGTCGCCACATCGGTACGTGCGAGCCATCGCCCACGGTCGTCCCTGATTCCGGCCGACACCTCCGCCAGACCCTGCGCACGGACCGTGTCACCCACACCGAGGGCATCCAGCGCCCGTAAGGCATTGGACCACAGGGAAATCCCGGATCCCACGTCGGCGATCTCCGGCGCCCGTTCCAGTACCTGAACCGACCACCCCTTCCGAACGAGCGCGAGCGCCGCGGCCGTTCCGCCGATTCCGCCACCGACGACGATTGCTGTGGACATCGCACACTCCCTCGTTTCGAGTACGACACGAACGGCGTCCGCACGCAGGCGCGCTCGGCGCTGTTCGGCGAGTCGCAGACGATGCCCATTCTTGCCGAGTCGGTGCATCGTGGGCACCAGCGGCTGCGCGCCCGGCAGGTCCCGACTTCGTCCGGGCCGGTCGCGGATCCGTGCTCGGCCCAACACGAAGCCGGGCTGCCCCGTGGGGACAGCCCGGCTTCGCGGTAGGTGTCAGACGATCGAGAACAACAGGGCCGCGACCGCGAAACTGACCACCGACAGGATGGTTTCGAGAACCGTCCAGGTCTGCAGAGTCTGCTTCACCGTCATGTTGAAGTACTTCGCGATGATCCAGAAGCCGCCGTCGTTGACGTGGCTGAGGATGATCGAGCCCGCCGCGATCGCCATGGCGATCAGCGCGATCGACATCTGCGAGTAGCCCTGCTCGGCCACCAGCGGCGCGACGATGCCGCCGGTGGTGACGATGGCGACCGTGGCCGAACCCTGGGCGATGCGCAGTCCGCAGCTGATCAGGTAGGCGAGCACGATGATCGGCAGTCCCGCCGCCGACATCGTGTCGGCCAGGGCCGTGCCGATGCCGGTGGCCGAGATGACCTTGCCGAAGAAGGCGCCTGCGCCGACCACCAGCAACACCATGCCGACCGGCTTGAGCGACTCGGCGGTGATGGTGCTCAGTTCCTGCACCGTCGAGCCTCGCCGGATCCCGAGGAGATAGAACGCGACGAGCACGGTGATGAGCAGCGCGACCGCCGGGGTGCCGAAGAAGGTGAGCACCTGCAGCAGCGTCGAATCCTTGTCCAGCAGCTGGTAGCCGAATGTGGCGCCCAGGATCAAGACCAGCGGGATCGCGATGATGCCGCCGATCAGCGCTACCGAGGGCGGCGATTTCGTGAGCACCGCGGTCCCACCCGAACCGTCGGCCTGCTCGGGCTCGAGCTCGGGCTCCAACGGAACGAACTCCTCGGGCACCGACACCTGCACGCGCTTACCGATATAGCTGCCCCACACGATGCCCGCGGCGATGAAACCCGGAATGCCACAGACGAAGCCCATGAGAATCAGCCAGCCCAGACTCACCCCGAGCAGCCCACCGAGCGCGACGGGGCCGGGGTGCGGCGGCAGGAAAGCGTGCGTCATCGACAGACCGGCGAGCATCGGCATGGCGTAGAGGACCAGCGAGCGCCCGCCGCGCTTGGCCGCGACATAGACCAGTGGCGCGAGCACGAAGATGCCGATGTCGAAGAACACCGGGATGCCGAAGATGAGCCCGAGCAGGCCCATCGCGACCGGAGCGCCCTTCTCGCCGAACATCTTCAGCAGTTTGTCGGTGAGAACATCGGCGCCACCGGATCTTTCGAGGATCGCGCCGAGCACGGTTCCCAGACCGATGATCACCGCGATGTGACCGAGGATGCCACCGAAGCCTGTTTCCAGCAGTGACTCACCGGCTTTCAGCGGTGTGCCGACGATCTGGGAGATCGGCAGCCCGGCGGCCAGCGCCAGCAGGAGTCCGGTCAGCAGCAGCGCGACGAACGGCTCCAGTTTGACCTTGATGATGGCGATGAGTAGGACAGCGATCGCGAGACCGCACAGCACCAGCAACCCGGGGGTGGTGGTGCGCAACCAGTCGATGGTGGCGCCCATGGAAAACCTCTCAATCCAGCGAATGAACGAAATGCGCGGCTTTGGAGCCGATGTGGGACCAGCGCGCGGCCTCGACGTCGGCCGGGGCGACCACTTCGGTGCCCGCGGTGACGGCGATCGCGCCCGCTCGGAGGAAATCGCGGGCGTTGTGGGAATTGACGCCGCCGGAGGGGATCAGGAACATGTGCGGGAACGGCCCGAGCAGATCCTTGAAGTACTGCGGGCCGAGCGCGCGAGCCGGGAAGATCTTCACCGCCGCCGCCCCCAGCTCCGCCGCGGCGAGCACCTCCGACGGCGTGAACGCGCCCATGATCACCGGAATCGTGTGTGCCGCCGCCACTTCGGCGACCTCGGGGCGCAGCGCGGGCGTCACCAGGAAGCGGGCGCCGACCTCGATGGCCGCTTCGGCCTGCGCACGGGTGGTGACGGTGCCGACCCCGATCACGGCGTCGGTGACCGCGCTCGCCTTGCTGATCGCGTCGAGCACACCGAGAGTGGTGAAGGTCAGTTCGACCGCGCGAATACCGGCGCCGGCGAGCGCTTCGGCCAGCGCGGCCGGGTCTGGGATATCGGGGGCGCGGACCACTGTGAGGGCACGATCCGCGCGGATCACGTCCATGGCCTCCGACGACGAGCTCAGCAACGGGTTCATCGGGTTTCCTCCTTCGTGGGGTCCAGGCGCAGGGAGCGACCGGCACGCACGCCGGTCGCGGTGCCGTTCTCCAGCGCGAATTCACCGTTGACCAGTACGTGCTGGATGCCACGGGCCTGCTGCTGGGGATGCTCGAATGTCGCCGTGTCGTGGATCGTCGCCGGATCGAAGACGACCAGGTCGGCGGCATAACCGGGCCGGACGAGGCCGCGTTCGGCCAGGCGGAGCCGGGCGGCCGGGCGGCCGGTGAGGTGATGCACGCAGTCCTCGAGATCGAGCACACCCAGTTCCCGGACATAGCGCGACAGATAGCGCGGGAAGGTGCCCCAGGCGCGCGGGTGCGGTCGGGCGCCGACGAGCAGGCCGTCGCTGCCGCCCATGTGGCCGGGGTCGACCATGATGGCGCGCACGTTCTCCTCGTGGCCGACGTGCTGCAGGATCGTCGTGGCGAGCTGGTCACGGCGCAGCAGGTCGAAGAACACCTCCGCCGGGGCGGTGCCGCGCTCGGTCGCGAGCTCGGCGACAGTGCGGCCCACCGCGTCCGCGAGCGCGTCGTCGCCGACGCCGCTGATCTGGATGGTCTCCCATTCGACGGTGACGCCGTGGCAGCCGTCGGAGCCGTTGACGTCGACATCTTCGGTGATCCTGGCGCGCTCGGCCGGATCGTCGAGCCGAGCGAGTGCGGCGTCGGGACCGCCCGACATCGCCCAGCTGGGCAGCAGTGCGGACAGGGTGGTCGAGCCGGGCAGATAGGGGTAGGTGTCGAGGGTGATGTCGCAGCCGTCGGCGCGAGCCGCGGCGAGCATCGCGAGGAATTCCGGTGCGCGGCCGCGGTTCACGCCGAAGTTCATGGTGGCGTGGGTCAGGTGCAGCGCGCAGCCGGTCGCTGTCGCCAGGCCGATCATCTCCGCGTAGGCCTCGAGCGCGCCCGCGCCGTAGGAGCGGGTATGCGGTGCGTAGAAGCCGCCGTAGGACGCGACCACCGAGCACAACGCGGCGAGTTCGCCGGTGTCGGCGTACATTCCGGGCGTGTAGGTGAGACCGCTGGACATGCCGACCGCGCCCTGGTCGAACCCCTCGGCCAACAGCGCGCACATCCGGTCGATCTCGGCGGCGGTGGCGACCCGCTGCTCGCTGCCGAGCACGAGCATGCGCAGCGTGCCCTGGGGGACGAGGTAGGCGGCGTTGGGCGTGATGCCCTGATCGAGGCGGTCCAGGTATTGCGCGACGGTGCGCCAGCTGAAGTCGAAGTCCCCCGGGTTACCGTTCCAGCCCGCGATCTGCTTGCGTACCACCGCGAGTGCGGCATCGTCGATCGGCGCGTAGGACAGCCCGTCCTGGCCGATCACCTCGGTGGTGACGCCCTGGGTGATCTTCGGGAAGTGATCGGGATGGGTGAGCAGGTAGAGGTCCGAATGCGCGTGCATGTCGATGAATCCGGGCGCGAGAACCGAACCAGGCTGCACCGGAACGACTCTCGCACCGGAGTCGACGGTGCCGGGTGGCGCGATGTCGGCGATGCGGCCGTCGCGGACCAGCACATCGCCCCTGGTGCGTGGGGCGCCGGTGCCGTCGACGATGTCGATGTCACGAAAGAGCAGGTGCGTCATGGTCATCCGTCAGAAGTAGGTGCGGATCAGATCGATCACGCGCGGATCGGGCGCGTCGACGCTGTCGATCACCGGGATCAGGCGCCACTTGTCGAATGCGGTGCACGGGTGTGAGAGACCCAGGCGCACGACGGAGCCGACCGGGAGATCAGCCGCGTCGGCGCCGGGCAACCGCAGGAAGGTGTGCTGATCGTTGAGCGCGGTGACCACCGCGTTCGGTGGAAGAGTGCCGCCGACCACCAGTTGGGGCACCGGCAGACCCTCGTCGAAGGGGAAATCGCGTTTGCCGCCGTCGAGCAAGGCCAGCTCCGGTTCGGGCCGCGAGACCACCCTGGCCCAGCCGTGCATGGCGGACCGGAGGCCGGGCCCCTTCGCGGGCGCGGCGAGCGGGGAGATTCCCGCGTAGAAGCCGTCGTCGTGGACAACGTAAGCGCCACTGCGCAGAACCACTGTGGTCGGCACACCGCGCACACCCCCGGGGTCGGCCAGTCCGGCGAGTTCCTCGACCACGAGCTCGGGGTAGGCGCTGCCGCCCGCGGTAACCACCGCCGGGCCCGAATAGGCTCCTGCCGCAACGAGTTCAGTGTGCAGCGCGGCCAGTTCGCGCAAATAGCCGCGCACCGCCGCGACACCCTCGACGCTGCGATCGTGAGCCAGCGCGCCCTCGTAGCCCGCGACTCCGGCCAGGCTCAGCCGCTCGCTCGCACCGATGGCGGCGGCGACCGCGTGCGCCTGGGCCCGGGTGCGGGCTCCGGTGCGGCCGTGCGGTCCCCCCAGCTCGACCAGCACGCGCACCCGCGAACCCGCAGCGGTCTCGCGCAGGATCTTGTCCATCAGTTCGACGGTGGCGACGCCGTCGGCCCAGCAGTACAACTCGAAATCTGCCTCGCGTGCGGATTCCGCTGCGGCCCAGGCCAACCCGACCGGGTCGAGCAGGGTATTGGCGAGCATGATCCGGCCGACACCGAACGAGCGCGCGAGCTGCGCCTGCCACGCGGTGGCCACGGTGATCCCCCACGACCCGGCCACGAGCTGCTCGCGCCACAGCTGCGGCGCCATCGTCGTCTTGCCGTGCGGGGCGAGCGCGACGCCCGCCGTGGCGGTCCACTCGGCCATGAGGTCGCGGTTCGCGTCGAGCCTGCCGCGGTCGAGGGTGAGCAACGGCGTCTGCCACTGGTCGAGTCGCGGTGCGCCGGCGAGATATTCGCGCACGGCGCTGCCCCACGCCGCGGGCGGCGCGCTCTTGTCGTGGGGTCCGAGCAACTCGTCGGCGAGGGCGTCCACGACGTCGTTGTCGATGATCACAGCATCCCTTTCTGTCGACCGAGCCCGGGATGGCGGCTCGATCAGTCATATCGAACAAACATTGCACAGTATGCAACGGTGGTTGCGCTGAATGTTTCTGCTCGTTATTGTGCATCTCGAAGGCAGTGACCGCAAGCACGAAAGGGCGAACAAGGTGACCCAGGCAACATCCACTCCGCCCAGAGCGGTCACTGTCGGCGAGGGGCTGGCCGTGCTGATCGCGGGCGCGGGACCCCTGGAACTGTCCGCGCGGTTCGATCGGGGCGCGGGCGGCGCGGAGGCCAATGTGGCCGTGGTGCTCGCCCAGCTCGACGTGTCGGCGGCCTGGCTGTCGCGGGTCGGTGACGACGGATTCGGGCGATATCTGGTCGCCGAGCTCAGCGCGCAGGGCGTGGATGTCGCGGCGGTCGCGGTCGACCCGATGCGGCCCACCGGCCTGTACGTCAAGGAACGTGGTGCGGGCTCCGGCCTGGCCAACGATCTGGACGCCGATGCCAGCCGCATGCACTACTACCGCACGGGTTCGGCTGCCAGCGCACTGTCGCCCGCCGATCTCACGGACCGGGCGGAGTTGCTCGAGGGCGCCGATCTCGTGCACTTCACCGGCATCACCCCGGCGCTGTCGGCATCGGCGACCGAACTCACCCGCGCGCTGCTCGCCAGGCCGCGTCGTGCGCTGGTCAGCTTCGACCTGAATTACCGTCCGGCAGTGTGGGGTTCGCGCGTCGACGAGGCCACCGACGAACTCGCCGCGCATCTTCGCGGCGCCGATGTGGCGTTCCTCGGCGCCGACGAGGCCGAGGAGATCTTCGGCACCGGCGAACCGGCCGCCCTGCGCGCGTTGTTTCCCGAACCCGCCCAGCTGATCGTCAAGAACGACAAGCACACCGTCACGGGATTCGACGGCGATTCCTCGATCGAGGTGCCCGCGTTGACACTGGAGATCACCGAGCGCATCGGCGCCGGCGACGCCTTCGCCGGCGGTTATCTCGCCGCCCTGCTGCACGGCGCCGACCTGCGCACCCGGCTTCGATACGGCCATTTGTGCGCGGCGGCAGCGCTGACCGCGACCGGCGATTCGGCGAAACTGCTACCGCCCCAGGATATTCAGCGCCTCGCGCTGCTTCCTGACGAGATCTGGGCCACGCTGCGCTATCCGGCGGCGCTGGATGAAACGATCAGCGCATGAGTCAAAGCGTGTCGCGGGCCCTGTCCATTCTCATCGCCCTCGGCGAGAACTCGCAGTCCCTCGACGAGTTGGCTGTCCGGCTCGGCGTCCACAAGTCGACGGTGCTGCGCATACTGCAGACCATGCAGGCCGATCGGTTCGTCGTGCGCGACAACGCGCACCGCTACTCGCTCGGCACCCGCATGTTCGAATTGGCCAGTCGCGCACTGGAGAACCGTGACGTGCGCACCGTAGCCCGCCGGCATCTGAGTGCGCTGGGCGCGGCCACCGGGCAGACCGTACACCTGGCGGCCTACGAATCGGGCGACGCCGTCTACATCGACAAGGTCGACGCCGAGCAGGCGGTGCGGATGTACTCGCGGATCGGCAGGCCCGCGCCCCTGCACTGCACCGCGGTCGGCAAGGTGCTCGTCGCCGCGCTGCCACGCAGCGAATGGGCGGCAGTGGCAGCCCGATTGGACTACCACCCCTTCACCACCCGTACCCTGCGCACCCCCGAGCAGTACCTGACCGAATTGAAACTCGTTGCCGCGCAGGGCTTCGCCGAGGACCACGAAGAACACGAGAGCTTCGTCAACTGCATCGGCGTCGGCGTCCGCGACGGCATCGGCGCCGTCGTCGCCGCCGTGTCGGTCTCCGTTCCCGACGTGCTGCTCGACCATGACCAAGTGCTGGCACTGTTGCCGCAGCTCAGGGCGACGGCCGACGCCATCTCCACCGAACTCGGCTGGGACCCCCACCGAGACGTCACCGCGAGGAAAGGCTGAACCCATGTCCGACAAGACCGCCGTGCGCACCTCCGACGCCCCGGCGCCCGCCCACACCTTCTCCCAGGGTGTGCGCAAGGGCCCGTTCGTCCAGGTGTCCGGCCAGGGACCCGTGGACCCCGAGACCAACGAGTACCTGCATCAGGGCGATGTCGCCGCCCAGACCACGCGCACCCTGATGAACGTCAAGGCGATCATCGACGCGTCCGGCGCCACCTTCGACGATGTGATGATGCTGCGTGTCTACCTCACCAAGCGCGAGGACTTCGCGATCATGAACGAGGCGTACGGCGAGTTCGTCACAAAACACACCAGCAACGGCGTGCTGCCCTCGCGCACCACCGTTTTCACCGGCCTGCCGCGCGCGGAGATGCTGGTCGAGATCGACGCGATCGCCGTCGTAACCGGCTGAGCCACCGCGAATCCCGCGATGTCGTGGACGCCGTCGGCGCATCGTGTTGAGATGGGGTCGCCCCCGCACGGGGGTGTTCACCCCGTTCTACCCGAGGATCAGCCTATGTTCGCCAAGATCGCCCGCCCGCTCGCCGTCGCCGCCCTTGCCCTGTCCGTGACCGGGATCGGCGCCGCAACCGCATCGGCCGCCCCCGCACAGCCGGTCGTCGGCTCGGTGTCGATCTGCACCGGCATCCCGGTCGGGCCCTTCACCATCAGCGTCTGCCTGTAGCCGCTACCCCGAGTTGTCGCTACCCCGAGTTGCGCAGCGCGGTGGCCAGGCCGTTCATGGTGAGCAGGATGCCCCGCTTCACCAGTTCGGAATCGTCGCCGCCGCGCAGCCGGGCCAGCAGGTCGACCTGGAGCTGGTTCAGCGGCTCCAGGTAGGGGAAGCGGTTGTGGATCGACTCGGCCAGCGACGGGTTGTCGCTGAGGAGTTCGGCGTGGCCGGTGACCGCGAGGTACATGCGGATGGTGCGGGCGTGTTCGTCGGCGATCATGGCGAAGATCTTCGCGCGCAGTGTTTCGTCGGTGACGAGCTCGGCGTAGCGGGCGGCGATGTCGAGGTCGCTCTTGGCCATCACCTGGGCCAGGTTCGACAGCACGGTATTGAAGAACGGCCACCGCTGGTAGAGGTCGGTGAGACGCGCGAGGCGGGCCGGATCGTCGCCGACCCAGTCTTCGAGCGCGGTACCGGTGCCGTACCAGCCGGGCAGCATGACCCTGGCCTGGCTCCAGGCCATCACCCAGGGGATCGCGCGCAGGTCCGAGACCGAATTGGTGGGTTTGCGGGAGGCGGGGCGGCTGCCGATATTGAGGTCGCCGACCTCGGCGACCGGGGTGGATTCGCGGAAGTACTCGACGAAGCCGGGGGTGTCGTGCACCAGGTTCGCGTAGGCGGCGCGAGCGCGGGCGGCGAGGTCGTCGAGGAGTTCGTAGGCCGGTTCGGCGTCGTCGCCGAGACCTTCCACGTCCAGTAGCGTCGACTCCAGGGTACCCGCGATCAGCGACTCCAGATTGCGGTGTGCCGCACCGGATTCGGAGTATTTCGCGGCGATCACCTCACCTTGTTCGGTCAGTCGCAGCGAACCCCGCACCGCGCCCGCGGGCTGCGCCAGGATGGCGTCGTAGCTGCGGCCACCGCCGCGACCGACGGTGCCGCCGCGACCGTGGAACAGCCGCAACCGGATACCCGACTTCCTGGCCACCTCCACCAGGTCCAGTTCCGCGCGGTAGAGCGCCCAGTTCGCGGCGAGATATCCGCCGTCCTTGTTGGAATCGGAGTAGCCGAGCATCACTTCCTGGCGCATGCCCGCCGCCTCGACCAGCTCGCGATAGACCGGAACCTCCAGCACCGCGGCCAGCGTCGACGCACCGGCGCTGAGGTCCTCGATGGTTTCGAACAGCGGAACGATGCCGACGGGACAGCTCGGCGCGGTGTCGGCGGTGCCCGGATCGAGAATGCCGGATTCCTTCAGCAGCAACGCCGCTTCGAGCATGTCACTGACCGAGGTGCACATGCTGATGATGTAGTTCGGGACGGCGGCGGCACCGAAGGTATCGATGACCTCCTTGGCGGCGCCCAGGACCCCGAGTTCCTTGGCGGCGAGTTCGCTCAGCTGCGCGTTCGGCCCGAGAAGTGGTCGGCGCGTGCGCAATTCCGCGGCGAGCAGCTCCACCCGCCGGGCTTCGGACAGGCTCGGATAGTCGGGATGCACGCCCGACCACGCCAGCAGTTCGGTGACCACCTGCTCGTGGACCTCGGAGTTCTGCCGCATGTCCAGGCCCTGCAGGTGGAAACCGAAGGTCTCGATGGCGTGGCGCAGCGCGGCGAGACGGTCGTCGGCGAGCAGTCCGTCGCCGCTGGCGCGCATGGACTCGTCGATCGCGTCGAGGTCGTCGAGGACCGATTGCGGCGTCGGATACGGCGCGGCGCCGGTGTCGAGGCCGTGTTCGGGCAGTTCACCGAGCGCGAGCTCGGCAGTGGCGCTGAGCCGGGCCCGAATCGCGTGCAGCGCACGGCGATACGGCTCGTCGGCGAACAGGCCGGGGTCGGGGTAACCCGCTGCCGCGAGTTCCGCGACCCGGGGTGTCACCCGCACCAGGCGGGCCGATTGCGACAGGGTCTTCTCGAGTTCGACCAGCTCGTCCAGATAGCGGCCGAAGGCGTAGGCGGCGGCCTGCTCGGCGGCGGTGTGCACGACTTCGGCTGTCACGAACGGGTTTCCGTCACGGTCGCCGCCGATCCACGAGCCGGGGCGCAGGATCGGGCGCGGCAGGAGGTCTTCGGCGGGCCAGCGCGTCCGCAGCGCCGCGCGCACCTGCGCGTTGATCGCGGGGATCACGTCGTAGAGGGTCAGATCGTAGTAGCGCAGACCGACGGAGATCTCGTCCTGGATCCGCAAGCGCGCCAACCGGATCAGCGCCGTGCGCCACAGGGTGAGCACTTCGCGGCGGATCCGCTGTTCGGATTCGTCGAGGCCGGGCTCGCCGGGTTCGAGGCGCCGGCGCAGGCGCATCAGCTCGGTGATCTTGGACTGCACGTCGAAGACGGTGCGCCTGCGGGTTTCGGTCGGATGCGCCGTGATCACCGGGGAGACGAGCGCGTCGGTGAGCAGGTCGGCCACCACGGTGCCGTCCAGGCCGGCCGCGTCGAGTTTGTCGTAGGTGGCGGCCAGGGAGGAGTCCTGGGGTGGTTCGCCCGCCGCCACGTGCACGGCGCGGCGTCGATCACGCTGGATGTCCTCGGCCAGGTTGGCCAGCAGCACGAAGTAGCTGAACGCCCGGATCAGCGGGATCGCGACCTCGGTGGGGGTGCCGTCGAGCATGTCGGCGACGGCGCTGCGCTCGACCTCCTCGCGGCGCACCCGGAACGCCTCGATGCGGACGCGCTCGATCAGGTCGAACACCTCGGGACCTTCGTGGTCGCGGATGGTGTCGCCCAGGATGCCGCCGAGGAAGCGGATGTCCTCGCGCAGCGGCCGGGTAGCTTCGGGTTCCATCTCGATTCGCGATTCGCCCATGGTCGAACAGTATTGCCGCCGGGCCGCGGGCGCGACCCGACGCCGCACCCGCACCGCATGTCGCGCTCAGCCGTGGTGGCGAGCGGTGAAGCGGATCTGATTGCCCCACGGGTCACGGAACGCGCAGTCGCGGCCGTATTGCTGGTTCACGATCTCCTGGGCGACTTCGGCCCCGGCGTCGCGGATACGGGTGAAGGTGGCGTCGATGTCGTCGGTGGCGAAGATGACGGTGGACTGGGCACCGCTGTCGATGCGCGCGAGCGCGGCCGCCCGGTAGGCGGGGTCGGGGGCCATCTCCGGGACCTCGAGCACGAATTCCAGGTTCTTCTGGTCGACCGGGCCGACCGTCAGCCAGCGCGTGTTGTCGCCGAACGGCATGTCGGTGCGGACCTGCAGGCCGATCAGGTCCCGATAGAAGGTGAGGGCCTGGTCCTGGTCGCCCACGAGCAGCATGACGTGGGTGAGGGAGAGATCTTCGCCGTGGCGCATCCGGTCTCCTTGGGTCGGGCGTCAGCGGTGCGCAGGCGCCTGCGTTCCAGCGTAGCCAGCGAACCTAGAGTTGCCGGATGACCCGCGCCGGATTGCCCGCCGCGAACACCCGGTCGGGCAGATCGCGGGTCACCACGCTGCCCGCGCCGACCACCACGTCGTCGCCGATGGTCACACCCGGGCACACGATCACCCCACCACCGAACCAGGCATTGTTCCCGATCCGGATCGGCGCCGCCGATTCCCAGCGCTGCCTGCGCTTTTCGTGATCCTGCATCGGATGCAGCGCGGTGAGCAGCTGACAGCGCGGCCCGATCGAACAGTCGTCGCCGATGGTGATCGGCGCGCAGTCGAGCAGGATCGCGTCGTAGTTGAGGAAGCTGTTCGCCCCGATCTCGATCAGGTATCCGTAGTCACACTGGAATCGCGGCATGATCCACGAACCCTCCCCCAGCTTGCCGAGGAGATCACTCAGCAACTCGGTGCGCCGCCCGGTCTCGTCGGGCCCGGTGCGATTGAACTCGTCGCACAACCGTTGTGCCCGTTGCCGTTCGGCCACCAGTTCCGGATCGTTGTCCTTGTACAGCTCCCCGGCCAGCATCCGCTGCTTCTGTTCGCCCACCCCGCCGAGTGTAGGGGTGGGCGAACACGGCGCGTTCGACCTACTTGGCCGGGTCGACCTCGAAGGTCTTGGCGATGTCGTCGAGGACCGCGTGGGCGCCGGTGAGGCCGACCGAGGTCAGCCAGACCAGGTCGTCGACCGGGGTGACCTTGCCGCGCAGCTGGTTCCACAGCGGGTTGGCCTCGGCGGCCGCCTTGCGCTGTGCGGCGGCGTCCTCGCCGTTGCTGGTGAGGAAGACGTAGTCGGCGTCGGCGTCGAGGAGCCGCTCAGGGCTGAGGGTGATCGAGAAGTCGTTCTTGGGGTCGTCGGACTTGTCGAGCTGGTTCAGACCGGCGTCGGCGAAGATGTCGCCGACAAAGCTGACCCGCTGCATCAGCCGGTCTTCCTTGGGCAGGAAGCGCAGTAGCGACACGGTCGGCGCGTTGCCGCCGTTCTTCGCCTTGATCGCCGCCCCGATCTTGGTGGCACGGTCCTGGTACGCCGCCAGCTTGGCCTGCGCCAGGTTCTCCTTGTCGACCGCCTTGGCGAGCAGCAGCAGGTTCTCCTTCCAGGTGGCGCCGGTGGTCTGGCTGAACACGACCGGCACGGTGCCCGAACCGAGCTTGATGCCCTTGAACTGCTCGTACTGCTTCTCGTGACGCACCTTCGCCGACACGATCAGATCCGGCCGGGCGCCGGCCAGTTTCTCGATATCGGGGGTCTGCAGATTACCGATGTTCACCGCCCGCCCGCCACAGGTCTGGGCGGCCGCGCCGAGGAACGCGGGCAGCTTCTCGCCCATGGACTGGTAGGTCGTGTACGCGACGACTTCGGTGTTCAGCACCAGGGCGGCGTCGACGAACGTCTGATCCAGCGCCGCGACCCGAACCGGTCGGGTGGTGATGGTCGCCGGGTCGACGACCGTGCCGACATTCGTGCCCGCCTTGTCCTTGACCGCCCCGGCCTCGATGGTGCGCGGGTACGCGCCGCCGTCGAGGTTGCTCGCGGTATCGCAATCGCTGCTCGCGGCGCCGGTGGCCGACCGGTCCTGGCCACACGCGGACAGGCTCAGGACGGCGGCGGCGACTGCCGCGGCAGCGGCGAGCCGACGGCTCAGTGGGGTGTTCATCGAGGTCTCCCGAGTGGTTCAGAGTTCTTTAGGGTTGCTAACCTAGCGAAGCCTTACCTAATTACCAACTATGAAGAGGGACAGTGCCCGCATCGCCGCCCGGAGTCGTGTTCGCCAACACACGGTCTCGCCGGTTGCTACTCATCGCCGGACTCGTGGCCGCGGTGTTCGCGACCGTCCTGCTCAGTTTGGCCATCGGTTCCAAATTCATTGCTCCCCTTGATGTTCTGCACGCACTCGGCGGCACGACCGACACCGAGACCGGCGCCATCGTCAACGGTCTGCGCCTGCCACGCACGCTGCTGGGGGTCCTCGCCGGTCTCGCGCTCGGCATCGCGGGCGCGGTGATCCAGGGTCACACCAGAAACCCCCTCGCCGACCCCGCGCTGCTCGGCATCACCCAGGGCGCGGCGCTCGGCATCGTCCTGGCGGTGATGATCGGCGGCATCTCCAGCCTGTTCGGCTACGTGTGGTTCGGCTTCGCCGGCGCGCTGATCGCCACCATCACCGTGTTCGTCATCGGCGCGACGGGCCGCGGCGGACCGACCCCGGTGACCCTCGCCCTGGCGGGCGCCGCCGTGAGCTACCTGCTGCAGGGCCTGATCTCGGCGGTGGTGCTGTTCGACACCGACGTCACCGACATCTACCGCTTCTGGAAGGCCGGTTCGCTGGTCGGATCCAACCTGGACCTCCTCGGTAAGGCCACCCCGTTCATCCTGGTCGGGATCGTCCTCGCGCTGGCCAACACCTCCGCGCTCAACGCGCTCAGCCTCGGCGAGGACACCGCCCGTGCGCTGGGCCATCGCGTTTCGCTGGCGCGCGCCGTCGGCATCGGCTCGATCGTGCTGCTCACCGGCGCGGTCGTGGCGATCGCGGGACCGCTCGGCTTCGTCGGGCTCGTCGTCCCGCACCTGGCCCGCGGTATCACCGGGCCCGACTACCGCTGGCTGGTCCCGGTCGCCGGGTTGCTCGGCGTGGTCATGGTGCTGGTCGCCGACATCGCGGGGCGGCTGGTGCTGGACAAGGGCGAACTTCCGGCGGGCATCATGCTGGCCTTCGTCGGCGTCCCGTTCTTCATCGTGTTGGTCCGCCGCCGAAAGCTGGTGAGCATATGAGTACCGTCCGGGCGGTCCGGCTGGGACCGGTGTCCTGGCAACTGCGACTGCGCACGACGGCGGTCCTGGTCGTCGGGCTCGCGATTCTCGGCGCCGCGAGTTGCGTCGCGCTGGCGCTGGGCACCTACACGATGCCCGACGGCGGTCCGGTCACGCCGTGGGACGTGCTCGCGGTGCTCGGCGGTGGCGGCGACGACGGCCTGGCCTATGTGGTGTGGGATCTGCGGCTGCCGCGGATTCTCACCGGGGCGCTGGTCGGCGCGGCACTGGCGCTGTCCGGCGCGATCACGCAGGGCATTGCCCGAAACCCGTTGTCCAGTCCCGATATTCTCGGCGTCACGGCGGGCTCGAGCGTGGCCGCGGTCGCGGTGATCGCGCTGTCGGGCAGCCGTGGCCAGATCAGCGGCGCCGCCGCCGAGATCGGGGTGCCGATCGCGTCCATGCTCGGCGGCCTACTCGCCGCGCTCGGCGTTTTCCTCCTGGCCTGGCGCGGCGGTATCGAGGGCTATCGGCTCGTGCTCGTCGGTCTCGGCGCCGGTTCGCTGCTCTCCAGCGTGACCTTCTGGCTCCTCAGCGTCGGCGACGTGGATATCGCGACGCGGGCGGTGACCTGGCTGACCGGCAGCCTCAACGGCAGCAGCTGGATCCAGGTGACACCGGTGGCGATCGCCCTGGCTGTCCTGGTGCCGGTCGTCCTCGGGGGCACCCATCTGCTCGGCGCGCTGCATTTCGGCGACGACACCGCCCGCTCACTCGGCGTGCGGCTCAACGCCGCCCGGCTGACGCTCCTGGTGCTGGCCGTGTTGCTCGCCGGAGTCGCCACCGCCTCGGCGGGCGCCATCATCTTCATCGCGCTCGCAGTGCCGCAGGTAGCACTGCGTCTCACCGGTTCGGCACAACCACCGCTGCTCACCTCGGTGGTGCTCGGCGCGGCCTTCACGGTCGCCGCCGATCTGGTCGCGCGCACCCTGCTGCCCGCCGGCGAACTGCCCGTCGGGGTGATCACCGCTGTCCTCGGCGCGCCCTATCTGATCTATCTGTTGATGCGGCGCAATCGCGTCGGGAAAGCGGGCGTGTGATGACCGTTCGGCTGCAGGCCAGCGAGCTGACCCTCGGCTACGGGCCGACAACCGTCGTGGACGGTCTGGATCTGGACATCACCGGTGGCACCGTCACCGCGGTGATCGGGCCCAACGGGTGCGGCAAATCCACCCTGTTGCGCGCGATGGCCCGGCTGCTGCGGCCCGCCGGTGGTCATGTCCACCTGGACGGCAAACGGATCGACCGCATGTCGACCAAGGAAGTGGCACGCGTGCTGGGCATCCTGCCCCAATCCCCGCTGGCTCCGGAGGGTCTCACCGTCACCGACCTGGTCGCCCGCGGCAGGCACCCGCACCAGCGCTGGTACCGCCAGTGGTCCGACGACGACGAAGCCGCCATCACCGAGGCGCTGACCTGGACCGACATGGTCGAGTTCGCCGATCGCTCCCTCGACGAGTTGTCCGGCGGCCAACGCCAGCGCGCGTGGATCTCGATGGCGCTGGCCCAGAACACCGACCTGCTCCTGCTCGACGAACCCACCACCTTCCTCGACCTCGCCCACCAGATCGAGGTTCTCGACCTGGTCCGGCGCCTGCACGCCGAAGCGGGCCGGACGGTGGTGATGGTGCTGCACGACTTGAATCTCGCCGCGCGGTACGCGCATCGACTGGTCGCGATGCGCGCGGGCCGGGTGGTTGCCGCGGGTACGCCCGCCGAAGTGCTCACCGAGGACGTGGTGGCGCAGGTGTTCGGACTGCGCGCCAAAGTGATCGACGACCCGGTCACCGGCACTCCGCTGGTGGTCCCGATCGGCCCCGTCGACGCCGGCGCCTCGACCGAATCCTGAACAGTAGGGTCATGGGGTGACCTCTGGGCGGACTCGACACAACTACACCGGCACCTCGGTCGCCGAACGACAGGTCGAGCGCCGGGCGCTGTTCATCGACGCGGGACTGACCGTGTTCGCGGAGAAGTCGTACGCCAACAGTTCGCTGACCGATGTGTGCGCGGCCGCGGGGCTGTCGCGTCGGCAGTTCTACGAACAGTTCGCCGGGCGCGAGGAACTGCTCGTCGCGGTGTACGACTCCGTGCAGGACAAGGCCGGGGCGGCGGTGGCCGCCGCGCTGGCAGCGGCGGACTCCGACGAACTGCGCACGCTGATCGACGCGGCCGTGCGGGCGTACACGACGGCGATCACCGACGACATCCGATGCGCCAAAGTCGCTTTCGTCGACATCGTCGGGGTGAGCCCCGAGATCGAGGCGTATCGGGCGCAGGTCAGGGATCGGTGGGGCGAGGTGGTCACCGCGATCGCGGCCGGTCGCGACGGGGTACGGATGCCGCCCGGCGGCTGGCGGGTGCCGATGGCGGCGTTCATCGGGGCGGTGAACGGCGCCGTGCACCAGTGGAGCCTGGACGACCCGAGACCACCCGTCGACGAACTGGTCGACGTGTTCTCCACCATCCTGAACAGCCTGATCTCAGCGACGCCCCCCGGCGCGTGATTGCGATCTGCGCCACACCCATGTCATAGTTGCCGCTATTGAGACGAAGGCGTCTCAATTCATGTGAGGACTGTGCGCGATGAGATCTCCCTTCGTTCAGCGATGGCTTGCCCTTGCCACCGGTGTGCTCGCGGCGGCAACGGTGATGACCGCCGGGCCGGTCGCGGCCGAGCCGCCGGCGGCGCCCCCGCCGGTGATTCCACTACCGCCCGAATGGGATCCGGGCTTCTACCTACCGCCCGCGGACGTGGTGGCGGCGACCGCGCCGGGTGCGATCATCGCGGTCCGGCAGGTGCGGGTCGCCGATTTCGGTCTGCTGCCGATCGATGTCGACGCATGGCAGGTGTCGTATCGCTCCAACAACAGCCGTGACGAGGCGATCCCCGCGGTCGCCACCCTGATCAAGCCGCGCGGGCAGGCGCCGAACCCGCGCAAGCTGCTGTCGGTGCAGCTGGCCGAGGACTCGACCGCGGGCTACTGCGCACCCTCCTATGCGCTGCAACATCTCTCGGCGGCCGCGGTGGCGGGCCAGATCGTGGTGCCCGCCGAGTTCCTGTTCGCGCAGGCAGCGCTGTCACAGGGCTGGGCCGTGGTCGTTCCAGACCATCAGGGCCCCGATTCGGCCTACGCGGCCGGACCGCTGGCGGGCCGGATCACCCTCGACGGCATTCGCGCCGCGACCAACTTCGCCCCGCTCGAGGCGGGACCGACCGCACCGGTGGGCCTCTACGGCTACTCCGGCGGTTCCATCGCGACCGGTCACGCCGCCGAACTGCACAGCAGCTACGCGCCCGAACTGAACATCGTGGGCGCGGCAGAGGGTGGGGTCGGGGCCGATCTCGGCGCCGCCTTGAGCATGGCGAACAACCAGGCGACCTCGGGTCTGGTGTTCGCCGCCGTGCTGGGACTCACCCGCGAATATCCCGATTTCGCCGCCTACCTCGATCAGCGGCTCGATCCGCTCGGCAAGGCCCTGTTCGCGATCAAATCGCCGCTGTGCGTGCAGTACCAGTCGGCGCTGCTGCCGTTTCTGAATCTCACCGGCATGATCGGTTCCGACGGTAATCCCCTCGACGATCCGCCGGTCGCGGCGATGCTCGACGACACCCGTATGGGCAAGTCCGTCCCCGGCATGCCGCTGTTCGTCTGGCATTCCGCGTGGGACGAGATCCTGCCGCTGGCCGCCACCGACACCTTGGTCGACACCTACTGCCGCGATCCGAACACCTCGCTGACCTACACCCGCGACCACGCCAGCGAACACATCGTCGCGGAAGTGGTCGGCGGTCCGGCCGCGCTGATCTGGCTGCGCGACCGCCTCGACGGCGTCCCGGCCGCTGCCGGCTGCACCACCTCCGACGCGGGCACCATGGCCGCGACCCCCGGCGCCCTGGACTTCCTCGGCGACTCGCTCGCCGCGAAGTTCGCGTCCCTGTTCGGCATGCCGCTCGGGAGCCGCTGACTCGACGAATCGGCGAACTCGGCGATACACATTGACGTTCGATGTTGATTTGTATCATACTCGCCGAGTTCGTCGATCATGAGCAGGAGGTGCCCCGTTGACCGACAACGCGCGGGCCGCGCTGGAGATTCTTCGCGATGCGAGCCAGTTCAAGTGGTATGTCATTCCGCTGTTACTGGTGGTCATCTACATCTACGCGGTCGAAGTCGAGCGGCGTAACTGGAATGTGCTGTTCGCCGGGCTCGCGCTGTGGGGCATGGACTGGTTCAACGAGATCTGGAACGCGCTGGTCTTCCACTTCACCGCGCGGGCGCCGGTCTGGGCGGCGAGCGGACCGACGGCGTACCAGATCCTGATCGGGCTGAACATCGAGATCTGCTTCATGTTCGCGATCATGGGCATCGCGGCCGCGAAGATGTTGCCGCCGAAGGAAACCCGGATCTTCGGGCTGCCGAACCGGCCGGTGCTGATCGCGATCAACTCGATCGCGGCGGTGGGTGTCGAGATACTGCTCAACAAGGCCGGCGTGCTGACCTGGGATTGGTCATGGTGGCAGCCCGGCTTCCCGTTCCTGATCTGGATCATCGGGTACGTGCCGTTCTTCGCGGCCTGCTTCTTCGTGCACGATCTACCGAGCGTGCGGAGCAAGGCGCTGGTGGTCGGCACGATCTTCGGGATCGACGCGATCGCCCTGATCGGTTTCGGCGCGGCGGGGTGGCTGTGAGGCCCGGGCACGCCGTCCGGCGTACAGCGGTGATCGCGGCAGCCGGACTGGTATTCGCCGGAGTGACAACACAATCGGCGGCCATCGCCGATCCGGGGTGTCTGGCGGTGGGTACGGTCGGCACCCCGGAGGTGAGCGTCGACGCATCCGACGCCGGACTGGCGGCGTTCGCCCCGGCAACGGTCGCGCTGCCCGAGCAGGTGTATTTCCGCACCACCACCGAGTCGTTCAACCGCCGCTGGACCTTCGCCACCCGCGACGGTCAGGTGTACGTGAAACCGGCTGCCGCGCCGGGTGGTTGGCGCATGATCGCGCTGCCGGGCTGCCTGGCGGGCACGATCGCCGGTGTCTCGGCCGACGACGACGAAGTGATGATGATCGACCGCGACGGCCGGTTCGTCACGATGGATCACGCACTCAGCGCTCCCGCGGACTGGAACTGGAGCAGCCGCTACGGCGCCCCGCTGTGGACCGGGCCCGGCAACACGCTGCCGCCGGGCGCGCCGGCCTGGTCGTGGTCGGTGTTGTCGCCCACCGAGGATCACGTGTGGACAGATACCGCGGGCAACAAACACCCCGTCGGCGGGGCGAAGGTGTCGCACGTCTTCGCGCTGACCCACGGCGGTCAGCGGATCCAGTACGTCGACCCGTGGCTGCCGGTGGACCACAGCTACGAGATGAGCACTCCGCTCGGTGGGCGGTTCCAGGCTGTCGCGTTGTCCACCAGCGCGTCGACCTCGCTGGTCGTCAACCGGTACGGCGACTTCTACACGCGCCTCTACGATTTCGACATCTCCGGCGCGGACAAGGTCTTCTTCCGCTACTCCTACGAGGACCAGCGCGGCCTACCCGAAGCGCCGGACATGCTGTCGGAGCGCATCGATTCTCGCTACGCCGCCATCCAGCTGCCCGCACCGGACTGGGTCGCGCAGCCGAAGGTGCCCGGTGAGATCACCGACCGCATCTCCGTCCACCGGACCGGGCCCGGCTCGGCGGCGCGAGAGCTGCGCGTCGAAGGGCGCGACGGTGGCCGGACCGGGTTCTGGCGCAAGATGCTCACCGACGCGTCGTGGACCTTCGTCGTCACCGATCAGCCGCTTTCCGGTGCGGCACTGGAGAACTCGCCGGTGCACCGCGCTCACGAGACGCTCGGTCCTGTGTCCGAGTACGACTACCAGGGCGTTTCGGCCCAGGGGTGGATCGCGCGGATCCAGTCCTTCGATCCGGCCGTCTCCCCCACACCGCTGCGGATCGAATTCGGTGACGGGAGCGGGCTGGACGTCGTGCTGCACACCGTCGACGGCTTGCGGCAGACACCGCAGCAGCCCGGGATCACCGCGCAGCCGCGGTTCTTCGACGGGACCATCGAAGTGCCGCGGGAACTTCTCGCCTCGGTAGACGCGCAGCCGAGCACCGTGCGCGACTTCCTGCGGAACACGCTGGGCGCCAAGCGATTCACCGACACCTCGGTCGATGTCACCGACACGCGGTTCCACCTGGCCCTGTCGGACCTCACACTGCATCGACGCTGACCGGTGCGACGGGAGGTGGGCTCAGCTCACCTCCCGCTGTCGAGGTTGGACGCGGTGCAGCAGGACCTGTTCGAGCAGCGCGACCAGGACATCGCGCACGGAGTCGCGGTCGCGGGCATCGCAGTCCAGCACCGGGATCCAGTCGTCGAGGCCGAGCGCTTCACGGACTTCACCGAGATCGAAGCGGGTCGCGTCGGCGAAGCGGTTCACCACCACGACGAAGGGCGTGTGGTGTTCTTCGAAGTAGTCCAGGACGGGGTAGCAGTCTTCGACCCGGCCGGTGTCGACGACGATCACCGCGCCGAGGGCGCCGTCGACCAGGTCGTCCCAGAGGAACACGAATCGATCCTGGCCGGGGGTGCCGAAGAGGTAGAGGATCAGCGACCGGTCGAGGGTGATCCGGCCGAAGTCCAAAGCCACTGTGGTCGCGGTCTTTTCGGCGCGACGACCGGGGTCGTCGACACCGATGGAGACTTCGGTCATCGACGCTTCGGTGACCAGTGGCTCGATTTCGGAGATGGCGCCGATGAAGGTGGTCTTACCGACGCCGAAGCCGCCGCTGATCACGATCTTCACCGACGACGGCATGGCTGGTGCCTCAAAGTGCGCGGACAAGGTCGCGGATCCTCTCGATGGCGGCGGTCGACAGTTCCGGCGCGTCACGGACGGTCACATGCCCCGCCGCCGCCAGATCGCTGACGATCACCTTGGCGATGCCGACCGGAACCCGCAGGGCGGCACCGATTTCGGCGATGGAGTGCGGCGTCAGACACAGCTGCACCACGGTGCGTTCTTCGAACCGCAGCGGCGCCGACAGTGCGGACGGCGGTGCCTGGACGAGGGTTTCGATGCGCAGGCCGTCCAGCACCGGGACGGTGCGGCCCGCGGTGACCACGAACGGGCGAACGAAGCGGTCATCGACATCGTCGTGGTCGGTGGGGGTCACCGGCACCGACGGGACGAGACCACGCCACCCCGCCGGCTGGTTCATCGGGATCATGCGCGGGTCCGGCAGCCGCGGGAGATCGAAATCTCTCATCTGCGCAACGACTCTCGCAATTCGCTGATCAGCAGCGGGTCCAGCAGCGATCCGGCGCGTTCGGCGAGGATCGCCATCTCGTAGCCGACCAGGCCGACATCGCAGCCGCCGTCGGCGATCACGCCGAGGCAGCTGCCGTCGCCCAGCGCCGACACCAGCAGGAAGCCGCGCTTCATCTCGATCATGATCAGTTTGAGGCCGTCGAAATCGTAACTGCGCGAGGCACTCCGGGCGAGGCTGGACAGGCCCGACACCATCGCGGCGAGCCGGTCGGCACCGGTGCGGTCGAGTCCGTCCGACATCGCGATCAGCAGCCCGTCGGAGGAGACGGCGACGGTGTCGCGCACGCCGTCGGTATTGCGGACGAAGTTGCCGAGCAACCAGTTGAAGGTGTTTGGATCGGCGGTCGGTAGGTGGGTGGTCACCGGGTCTCCTGGGGTCTTGTCCGATCGGTCAGCGGGTGGGATCGAGTGGCGTGGAAGAGGATTCGGTCTCGCCGCCGCGTTCGTGGCCGGTGCGGAACGAGGAGAGCATGCTGCGGGTCTGGTCCGGAGTCCGTTCGACAACCGGGGGCCGGGCCGGGCCTGCGGCCAGATCGCGGCGGGGCCGCTCGGGCGCACCGGTGATCTTGGCGCGCTTGCTGCGTTTGACCAGGCCGTTGCGGGTGCGTTCGACGGCGGGTGCGCCGATGGACTCCACGGCGGGCAGTTCACGCGATGGCGGTACCGGCGAGCTGGTGTGCCCTCGGGCCTGCCCCTCCGAGCGTTCCGGGGCTACCACGCCGTAGTGGTCCTCAGCCGACGCCCCGTTGCGGGCCGCACCGTTGCGCGGACGCGCGGAATCGGTGGAACTGCTGAGGAACTGCGCGTAGACGGAGCCGGTGGACGAATGGTTCGCCGCGGCCGGACCACTGCCGTTGGTGCTGTTGCCGGCTCCCGATTCCGGATTCCGGCTGTGCCGCGACCGCCCGTTGGTGCCGGTCGGCGACGCCGAGCCACCGCGGATGGCGTGCGACGTCTCGCCGAGGAAGCCGACCGGTCGATCATCGCTACGGTCCGCACCTGGCACGCCGGCCGGGGTCACGTGGTGTCCCGGTGTCGCCGAACCGATCGTGGCCCCAGCGCCCGCAGGTGCCACCACGTGACCCACGGCGACGGAGGTGTCCGTGCGCTCCAGGGTTGCGGGTTCGGCCAGATCCTGACTTGCGGGGCCGCGGGCGGCGCCCTCTCGCGGATCCGCTGCCTGCCCGGCTTTTCCGTCGGCGAGCAGCGACGGCGGGAGGAGCAGGCGGGCGACAATGCCGCTGACCGGTGACGTGTTCAGTTCCACGTCGATGCCGAGGCGCCCCGCCAGCCGACCGACCACGTAGTGGCCCAGGTAGCGGGTGGAGGCCACGATGAAGTCCTGCTCGCCGCGCAGCCGGGCATTGGCTTCGGCGAGTTGCTCGGCGGGCATGCCGACGCCGTGATCGACGACGGCGAGCAGGTAGCCGCCCGCGACCTTGCGGCCGTACACCTCGACCTCGAGATCGGGCGGCGAGAAAGCCAGCCCGTTCTCGATGAGTTCGGCCAGGATGTGCGCCAGTTCGCTGACGACGGCGCCGGTCACCGCGATGTCGTCGATCCGGCGCAGCACCACCCGCCGGTAGTCGTCGACCTCGGACAGCCCGGCCCGGATCACGTCGGTGAGCGCGATCGGCTCGGCCCACCGGCGCGGACTCGCCTCGCCGACCAGCACCAGCAGACTTTCGGCGTTGCGCCGCATACGGGTGGCCAGGTGGTCGAGTTCGAACAGGTTCGACAGTGCCTTCGGGTCGAGCTCCTCGCGTTCGAACTCGCTGATCAATCCCAGCTGACGGCGCACCAGGTTCTGATTGCGGCGGGCCAGATTCGCCATCGATTCGGTGGTGTTGCGCCGCACCAGCGCCTGCTCGGAGGCGAGGTCGAACGCGGTGGTCTGCACGCGATCCAACGCACCCGCGACAGCGGCGATCTCCACGCTCGCGCCGGGAGGCGTGCGCACGGAGGCGGGCGGATCGGGTTGAGCGTCGGCGGCACTGTGCCAGGCCGCGATCACCTCGGGTAGCCGGGTGGAGGCGACGTCGTCGGCTTCGGTCGCCAGCTGGGCCAAGGGGCGGACGATGGCCCTGATGCTGGCGAAGACGAGCGCGAACTCGGCGGCGATCGCCAACAGTGCGGCCAGGGCGAAGGCGCCCAGCATCAGCGCGGCGTCGCGGCGCAGTGTCTCGGCCCGCGCGCCGACGTCGTCGCCGATGACCTGCTGGACCCTGCGTTGCTCGTCGATGACCGCGGTCATCTGCGTCCACCACACGGCCGGGTCGACCGGCTGAACCAGCGGTCCCAGCGTCGAGGCGATCGCGACGTTCTCCGATTCGGTTGCCCGCGTGGCGTTCTCACTTGCCAGCACCGCGTCCAGACGTGCCTGCTGGGCGGGCGTCGCGTCGTGGCCGAAGGCGGTGAGCGCGGCATTGCGGGCAGCGCGGATGTCGAGGAACTGCACGTACTCCCCCGGCGCGAATTCTCCGGCGGCGAAAACGCCGTTGAGGAAACCGCGTTCACGAGCCGCGAATTCCTTCGCGTCACCGAGCGCGTAGAGCGCTTGCAGGCCGTGCCGGACGGCCGGGTCACGCGCCTGGTCGAGACCGAGCGAGAGACGGTTCAGCGCGTCGATGCCGTCGGTGTAGAACTGGAACGCCGCCTGCCGGGTGACATTGCGATTGTCGACCTGGGAGCGGATCGCGGGCAGACCCGCCAGATGACCCAGCGCCGAGCGCACCTCCCCCGCACCGGGCGGGTTCCCCACGACGGCGTTCACCAGGGCATGCAGGGCGGCGTCGGTACCCGTGCGCTGGTCGGTGACGGGCTGGCGCAGGCGCTGATCACCGCCGAGCAGACCGTTGCTCAGACCGCGTTCGCGCTGCACCTGCTGCACGAGGTCCTGCGCGGCCAGCGCGACCGCCACCGCGTCCACGGTCTCCCCGCTGCGGCGGTAGGCGCTGACCTGTGTCGACATGGTCAGCCCGAGCAGCGCGAGCACCAGCACCAGCGACACCACCAGGATCCGGGCGAGCTGTCCGGAGATGGTGCGCGGCCGGATCAGCCCGGCGCCGGCCCGCTGCCCTCGAGCGCCGCCATCCGATCGGGTTCCGGTCGGGTTCGGCCGGGAACGTGCACGCACACCTACTCCTTGGCAATGCCACCGCAACGTCGGTCACGGTGGCTCACGGAAAGTCAGGTGCAAACTTGCACTCCGCGCAGTGCGCGGTCAATGCGGAACGGTGTAAAGCAGCAATTCGTGCACTGATCTAAACATGCCGGAAATCCAGCGGGCTTTGTGTAGCCGAATGCTCACAGCCGCACCGGCGGCGAGTTGGTCGGCCGGTTCACTGCCGGATACATACAGGTCACCAGAGAGCGTGACACACAGCACATTTGATGCGGCCGATCAGAAGCGGCAATTCGAATGCTCGACATCACTACCGGTTGCGGCGATGTCACGCAAATCGAGAAGCAAAGTCGTATCGATCAATTCGCGTTGCCGAACGGTATTCGAGAGAATTACTCTCCGCCGAGAATTCCCAGCACCTGATCGGAGTAGAAGAACGGCTCGAGCCGCTCCCGGATCAGCCCGGCCAACACACCGTTGCGCTTGGCCGCCTCGATGACAGCCGGCCCGTAGCGCAGGATCTCGGTACTGATGTCGTCGGCATCGAGACCGAGTTCGGGCAGCATCGCCGAGAGCGTGTGGTCGCTGTACCTGGCGTAGAACACCTCGACGCACTCGCGCACGAGCAGGCCGAAGTACTCCTTCTCCCTGGTCGTCACCGCGATCTCGTAGCAGATCTGGACCAGCTCGTTGAGGTCCTTCTGGGTGAGGTACTCGCGCAGGCCCGCGACGGGTTCGTCGGCGTGCAGGTCCCAGAATTCCATCGCCGCCGAGTGCACGGGCGCGTCGCGCAGCATGTCGCGGATGGCGTTGTTGGTGCGCTTGAGCGCGAACAGCGCGCCCTTGCCCGCGAGGTCACCGACGAAGGTGCTGTCGGCGGCGACCTTCTTGGCCCGGTTGGCAGCGGACTGACCCAGCGACATCAGCGAGGAGACGCCCGGAATCTTCTCGGCGCGCTCGCGATTGGCCTGCATGAAATCGCCGATCAGCTTGTCGACGAAGCGCGAGGCCACCGTGGCGACGAGCGGGCTCTCGGTGAGCCGGTCCAGGATCCGCTCCTGGGCCTGGTGCATGCCGAAGATCTTCTCCAGCAACGCTTCCACCGGTTCGCGGTCGACCACGTCGCCAAGGGTGTATTCGGTGTTCGAGGCGATGTGGTCGTAGATGGCGTCGGAGAAGATACCGACGGTATCGGCGATCACGGGGCTGCCGCCGATGCGGTCGAACACGGTGGCCACCGTCTGCTCGCCCTGTTCCAGGGAAACCACGTCACCGAACCTGATCGACTCGCCGACGGCCAGCACGGCGGCCACATCGCGGGCGATCACCTCGGCGAACCGTTCACCGGTCACCTCGGCGAGCAGGAATTCCACCTGCGCATCGAGTAGTCGGTCGGCGATCTGGCGCGCCTGCGTCATCTGTGTGTCCACCCATCACGTCGTTACCGGAAGGGAGGACGCGTGGCTACTTCTCGCCGGAATCGTTGCCCTGCACCGATTTCCGGATCTGATCCAGCCGCTCACGCGCGGCCTTCTCCCGCGCCTCCCATTGCTCGTCGACGCTGCGACCCGCGGGAGTCTGCCGGTCGAGCTCGTCCATTCCCTGCGCGGTGCCGAAACGCTGCTCGACCTTATCCCGAACCGAGTCGAATGTCGGCACTCCGGAAGTGGAATATCCGCCGGTGGCGGTGGGTGCGCCGGTCACCGGTAGCCCGGACGGTACCGGCGGTACCGGCATCGCGCCTCCGACCTGCCCGGATGCGACGGGCACCACATCCGCGTCGATGACGTTCGTGTCCAGAGTCACAGGCGATCCGGTTTCGGCATGACCGATCTCAGCCTGGGCCAGCGCGGCGGCGACCGCGCCGAGCCCGGGGCGTCCGGCGACCGCGGCGCGCAGCACCGACACCAGCTCGTCGTCGGGCAGCGCAGCCAGGCGGCCGAGGAGTTCGCTCGTTTCGCTCATACCGCCAGGCTACGCAGAATCCAGCGACCCTCGACGACGACCGGGCTGCGGCGTTATCGAGCCGCCCAGTCGGCGATGATCTTCGGCCACTGGGCGCCGAGCGTGTCGATCACATCGTTGTGACCCGCGCCGGGCACCACGATCAGCTGTTTCGGTTCCCGCGCCGCCGCGTACAGGCGTTCGGCGTGGCGCAGCGGGAGGAGTTCGTCGCGGTCACCGTGCATCATCAGGACCGGGACGCGCAGGTTCGCGATGTGCCGCAGGCTCGGATACGCGTTCGGGATCAGCGGCGCGGGCAGGAACGGGTAGACCGAACGCGCGGCGGCGCGCATGCCGCTGAACGTCGACATGAGGATCATGCCCGCGGGCGGATATTCGCCCGCCAGTTCGAGCAGTACCCCGCCACCGAGAGATTTGCCCAGGTAGTAGACCCGATCGGGATCGACTTCGGGTTGCTCGAGCAGGGCTTGGCGGGCAGCTCTGGCGTCGAGGTAGGTGCCCTGTTCGCTCGGGGTGCCCGTGCTGTGGCCGAAACCGCGGTAGTCGAAGGCGAGCACGTCGAAGCCGGCGTCGACCAGCAGCGCGATGATCGAGACGCGGTCGCCGATGGTGCCCGCGTTGCCGTGCGCGTAGAGGATGTGACCGCGGGGGCGCTCGGCCCGCACGAACCAGCCGTGCACATCGACGCCATCGGCGGTGCGCATGGTCAGATCGCGATAGTCCAGGCCAAGCGCCGCCGGGGTCTGGGCGACGTGCTTGTCGGGGTGGTAGACCAGCGCGTTGAGCACGCGCGTCGCGGGATGCCGGATCATTTGCCGCGGCCCGCCTGGAAGCCGAAGTCCCAGTTGTACAGGCGCGCGATCTCCACGACACCGCCGCCCGGTTGCCCGGCGGGCGGGCGGACGAAGCTGCCCTCGCGGCGCACCACGAACTCGCCGTCGACGTTCTCGAGCGCGAACAGCACCGCGTCGCGGGAGTTGTCGGTGCAGCCGTCGAGCGTCATCTCGATGGGCGCGGAATTCACGGTGTGCAGGGTGACGGTGGCGTGCACATTGCGGAAATCGCTGGCACCGTCGTAGATCGAGGCGAACACGAGGATACGGCGGATGAACTGGGTGTAGTCGAGATTGACCGACAGGTTCTCGCCGGTGATGCTGGCACCGGTGCGGTCGTCCTGATCGAGGTGGATGAACGGCGGTTCGTAGAGGGCGCCGAAGCGGCGGTCGAGGGCGCGCACGGAACCGATCGCGCCGTTGACCAATTCGAAGAAGCAGCACAGGTCGAGGTCGATGTTCTTGCCGCGGAGTTTCCCGAAGAGGCGGCCGGTGGCGGCCATCGAGGTCCAATTGAGGTTCACGCGCATGACGCCGCCGGTGGCGCCGTGTTTCGTCAGGGAGACCGACGGGGCTTCTTTGGTGAGCGAGACCTTGGCGAGGTCGACCGGAGGTGGTGGGGGCGGGGCGAACTGGGGGTTGCGCTGGGGTGGGATGCCGGGCTGGTTCGGCGGCGGCGCGTACTGCTGCTGATTCGGCGGGAACACCGGGGTCGGCGGGCTCGGCGGCGGGGTGTGGGGCCGGTTCGGCTGAGGCGCGGGGATGAAGGGCTGTGTCGGCGGGGCGTACGACTGTTGCGGAGTCGGCTGCCCCGAGCCGAACGGCTGCGGGGGCGCGGGAGGCGCGGGAGGCGCGGGAGCATCGTCGACGGAGATGCCGAAATCGGTAGCGAGCCCGGCCAATCCGCTGTCATAACCCTGGCCGACCGCACGGAACTTCCACGCACCCTGGCGGCGGTACAGCTCGCCGAGCACGAACGCGGTTTCCGTGGTCGCCCCGCTGCTGTCGAACCGCGCAACCTCGGCGCCGGTCGCGGTGTCGATCACCCGGATGTAGAGCCCGTGGAACTGACCGAAGGTCCCCCCGTCGGCGGACGCGGCGAGCACGATCGTCTCGATCTGCGGCTCGACCTGCCCGAGATTCACCGAGAGCGCGTCGACAACGGTGTGTCCCTGCTGTTTTCCTTCGTGCCGCACCGCGCCCGAGGGATGCACGGCCTGGTTGTAGAACACGAAGTCGTCATCGGAGCGCACCTTCGCCCCGGCGAGCAACAGCGCGGACGCGTCGGCATCGGGCACACCCGGCCCCGACTGCCAACCCAATTCGACGCGGACCGCGGAAGCAGGCACCGCGACATTGGCACCTTTCATCATCGACACACCCTCCAACCTAGCCCGCCCCCGGTCCGAGCCCAACCGCTCGCCCCCACTCCCCGCGCACCACCGCCGAATTCTGGCGTCGTGCCGCGAAGGTGGATCCTTGCGCCGACTACGCGTGCCGGTCGTGATCGGCGGCGCGCCACCGGTAAGCGACAGCGGCCGCACTCGCGTCGCAGCGCCGGGTTCGGGTTCGGGTTCGTCAGACGTGAAACAACCTGAGGGACAACGGCTCACGACGAAGGCCGCCCGGCGGAACCGGGCGGCCTTCGGATGTCGGGTGAGGATCAGCCGCGCAATTCGGCGCCGACCGCGGTGGTGGCCGAGGCGACGGCGGCGTCGCGGGCGGCGCTGGCCTCGTCTTCGGTGAGGGTGCGGTCGGGGGCCCGGAAGCGCAGGGCGTAGGTGAGGGATTTGCGGCCCTCGCCTGCTTGGGCGCCTTCGTAGACGTCGAACAGAGCGATGCTCTCGAGCAGGTCGCCGCCGCCGGTGCGGAGCGCGGTTTCGACCTGCGCGGCCGGGACGGCCTTCTCGACGCTGATCGACACGTCCTGCAGGACTGCCGGGAACGCCGAGATCGTCGGCGCGGGCAGGGATTCACTCAGCGGCAGGGCGTCGAGGTCCACTTCCAGCGCGCAGGTGCGCGGCGGCAGACCGGCGCGCTCCAGGACGGCGGGGTGGAGTTCGCCCGCGTGGCCGACGACCACACCGTCGACGAGCAGTTCCGCGCAGCGACCGGGGTGCCACGGGAGGTAGGCCGCGGCCCGGCGTTCGATGACCACACCCGCCGCGTCGGCGATGTCGTCGACCAGCGCGAAGGCATCGGCGGCCTCGGCCGCACGGCCCGGGCCCCACGGCCCGCGCGGGTCGTGCTTACCGCTGAGCACCGCGACGACGCGCACCGGCTGAGCGGGCAGCGACGCTTTGAGCTCGGCGATCTGCTCGTCGGTGGGACGACGGTCCACCGGCAACGCCTCGACCGAGTGGGTCTGCGCGCCGGGCTGCACCACCTGGGCGATGCCGTAGATCGTCAGGTCGCGCGCACCGCGCGAGATGTTGCGGGCGGCCACTTCCAGCAGACCCGGCAGCAACGTGGTCGCCAGTTCGGGGCGGTCGCTGTCGAGGGGGTTCAGGACGCGGGTGGTGTTGCGGCGCGGGTCGTCGGCGTCGAGCCCCCACACCTCGAATACGCCACCGGGCAGGAAGGCCGGCGGCGGCACCTCGACGGCACCGGCGAAGGCCAGCGCCCGGCTCACCGCACGACGACGCTGCTGCTGCGCGGTCAGACCGCGACCGCCGGGCGCGGTCGGCAGCACGGACGGGATCTGCTCGAGGCCCTCCAGCCGCAGGACTTCTTCGACCAGGTCAGCGGGCTGCGAGAGATCGGGGCGCCAGCTCGGCGGGGTCACCAGCAGCTGGGTCTTGCCCGCGTCGTTGACCTCGATCTCGACGCCCGCGCCGATCTGGGCCAGCCTGCGCACGGAGGTGCCCGCCGGGTAGGTGACGCCGGCGACGCGGTCGGGCAGGTCGATGTCCATCGCGATCGGCGCGACCGGCTCCAGCGGCACCCGGATGTCGGTGAGCGCGGATTCGATGGTGCCGCCGGTGATGTCGGCGAGCAGGGTGGCGGCGCGGTCGAGCGCGACGATGTTGATCTCGGGATCGACGACGCGTTCGTAGCGCTTGCCCGCCTCCGAGGAGAGCTTGTGCCTGCGCGAGGTCCGGTACACCCGCAGCGGATTCCAGACGGCGGCTTCCAGCACCACGTCGGTGGTCTCCGCGCCGACCTCGGTGCTCGCACCACCCATGACACCGGCGAGGGAGATGACGCCGGAATCATCGACGATCACCACGTCCTCGGCGTCGAGGGTGCGCTCGGTGTCGTCGAGGGTGCGCAGGGTCTCGCCCTTGTGCGCCGAGCGAACCACCAGACCGCCGTGCAGCTTCGCGGCGTCGAAGGCGTGCAGGGGCTGACCGAGTTCGAGCATCACGTAGTTGGTGACGTCGACAGCCGGGGAGATCGGCCGCATGCCCGACAGCATCAGCCTGCGCTGCAACCACAGCGGGCTCACCGCGTTCGGGTTGATCCCGGTGACGCGGCGCACGCCGAAGCGGGTGCAGTCCGCATCGTCGTCCAGGCGAACGGGCCAGGCCTCGGAGTCGGCCTCCGGCAGCGTGCGCACGGCGGGGTCGGCGTATTCGAGGTCGAACCCGCAGGCCAGCTCGCGGGCCAGGCCGCGCACCGAGAAGCAGTAGCCACGATCGGGGGTGATGTTGAGTTCGATGATCGTGTCATCGGTGCCGAGGAGCACGTTCGCGTCGTCGCCGGGCTGCGCGGAACCGGGCTCGAGCACCAAGATGCCGTCGTGATCCTTGCCGATGCCGAGTTCGGCGACCGAGCAGATCATGCCGTTGGAGGTGTGACCGTAGGTCTTGCGCGAGGAGATCGTGAACCCGCCGGGCAGCACGCCACCGGGCAGCACGACCACAACGAGGTCGCCGACCGCGAAATTGCGCGCGCCACAGACGATTTCCTGCAACTCAGGGTTGCCGACGTCGACCTTGCAGAAGCGGATCGGCTTCTTGAACTCGGTCAGTTCGGTGATCTCGGCGACGCGGCCGACGACCAGCGGCTTGTCGATACTGCCGCCGATCGGCTCGAGCTTGTCGACCTCTTCGACTTCCAAACCCACCCGGACGAAGCCCGCGTCGAGCTCTTCCGCCGACACCGACCACTCGGGGGTGGTGCGCTGCAGGATCTCGGTCAGCCAGGACTGTGCTACTCGCACTTGACGTTTCGCTCTCTCTCTAAGACCGGATACCGAAGGGCAGGGTGAACCGCACATCACCCTCGACGATGTCGCGCATGTCGGCGATGGTGGTCTGGAACTGCAGGGTGCGCTCCATGCCCATGCCGAACGCGAACCCGGAATACACCTCGGGATCGATGCCGCTGGCGATCAGGACCTTCGGGTTGACCATGCCGCAGCCGCCCCACTCGATCCAGCCCGCGCCGCCCTTCTTGTTCGGGAACCACACGTCGACCTCGGCCGACGGCTCGGTGAAGGGGAAGTAGTTGGGGCGCATGCGAGTACGGGTCTCGGGGCCGAACATGGCCTGGGCGAACGCGTCGAGGACACCGCGCAGGTGCGCCATGGTCAGGCCCTTGTCGATCGCCAAACCCTCCACCTGCGAGAACACCGGGGTGTGGGTGGCGTCGAGCTCGTCGGTGCGGAAGGTGCGACCGGGGCACGCGACGTAGATCGGCACCTCGCGCTCGAGCATGGACCGCACCTGCACCGGTGAGGTGTGCGTGCGCAGCACCTGGCGCGAGCCCTCCGGGGCGATGTGGAAGGTGTCCTGCATGGTGCGCGCCGGGTGGTCGGGCAGGAAGTTCAGCGCGTCGAAGTTGAAGTGCTCGGTCTCCACCTCGGGACCCTCGGCGACCTCCCAGCCCATGCCGACGAAGAAGTCGGCGATCTGCTCGGAGATGACGGTGATCGGGTGCCGGGCGCCCACGGGCCGACGACGGGCTGGCAGCGTGACGTCGATCTTCTCGGAGATGAGCACCGCCTGATCGCGCTCGGCCAAGAGCGCGGCGCGGCGCGCCTCGAACGCGTCCGATACCCGCTTACGCGCGACGTTGACCCGCTTACCGGCCTCGGCCTTCTCCTCCTTGGGCACACTGCCCAGACCGCGCTGCGCGAGCGCGATCGGCGACTTACCGCCGATGAAGTCGGTCTTGGCGACCGCCAGCGCATCCAGATCGGCCGCCGCGGCAAACGCCTTCTCGGCCTCCGCCGCCGCTGCCGCGAGTGCCTCCTCGGTCAAAGAGGCGTTTTGCTCGACTCCACTGTTGTCGTCGGCCACGATCTTCTCGACTCTCCCCTGGGGATCGGTTCGCGGGCGCGTCATTGCCATCCCGCATCGGTGCTGCGTAAATCCTATGGGATGGGGTTGACGCGATTCATCCGGATTACTCGCGACGCGATCAGCGCAGGTCGGCAGGGTCGCGAGACAGACCCATCAGCGCACTGGAGGGCGCGGATCCACAGCGCAGGTCACGCGAATTCTCGCTCCCGGTTCCGGCGCGGGTTGTCGTCGACCACGAACCACATGGATGCCACTCGAACATCCTGTGCGGGAAGTTCAGTGGCTCGCGAGCAAACTCGCGCACAGCCTTCGTATGGATCCTGCAATCGCGGCCTGACCGATCTGGTCAGGGGTCGTGCGCGGCTACTCGTCGTATCGGGGCAGGCAGGCAGTGTCGAGGGACAACCCCAGGGGATCGAGGAGGCTGATCGGATCGCCGTATATGCCTTCGATCAGTTCGGCGTAGCCGCCTGCGGCGGGACCGGCGAACAATGCCCAGCGGCCGACGCGAGGGTCGATGACGAGCAGGGCGCGCACGCCCGCCGCGGCGTACCAGCCGTTCTTGCCGTTGATCTGCGCCGCCCGCTCCGACTTCGAGATCACCTCGACGGCGAGTTCGACATCGAGGGGGTCGGCGAGCCAGTCATCGTCGGTGTCCCAGGTATCAGGGAGGATGACCAGGTCGGGAGTGCAGTAATCGTCGTCATCATCGGGCATCGCGATCGAGGTGACCTCATATGCGGCCAGCCCATTCGGCATCGATGCCTCCAACTGCTGACGCAGTCGGCGGATGGAACCCGCGTGTTTTCCACGCGGGGTCGGTGACATCACGAGCGCCCCTCCCAGAATCTCGACACGCAGACCGGTCGCGCGTTCGATCTCCTCGGCGACCTCACGAAGGTTGCCTGGCCGAGGATGCATCGCGGGAAGGGTCATGCGGTCGCTCCATTCGTGCGGACTGCTGTGGTCAACGATACCGCGACCTGGTCGAGCCAGTGATCAACCGGCTCACCGCGGTGACCTGGCAACGAATTCCCCCACGGTCCCCACGGAGCGCTCCGTACCGCGCGATATCGGAGCTGCGCGCGGCGTCGGGTGTTGTGCCCGAATCGGCTGTTTCTCAGGGCAATCGGAAAGCAGTCCGAATTCGAGGGAACCGAATGGGATCGGGGCGCGTCCAAATGAGCAAACACACCAGCGTGTTCGACTCGAGAACAGGACGACTCGATGGCTGAACAGACCGGCGATCCGACGTCTGCGCGGGGGCGGCGTGCTCGACTCACCGCTGCGGGGAGCGGGCTTGCGTTGTGTGGCTTCGGGATTCGGCCCGTGGGGCGGCGTCCGTTCCCGCGTGCGGCGGGGTTGTGCGCGCACCGGCCCGAACAGCAGGCGGCGCCCGAGCAGGGCCAGCACCCGGACAGTGTCGGATGACAGGGCCGAGCGGCCGTCGGGTCACGTCGGCGAGCGCACTGTCCTACGTTCGATTCCAGGCTGCGCAGCCCAATCGACACGGTCGACATCCGGGCGTGTTCGGCCTGGTGAACGGGCTGTGGACCGCAGGGCACCTGAGTGCCGGGGAGGTGCGGTTCCGCCGGGGCGGCAACGATTGGTTCAGCGAGAATCTGACGAATCCGAGTGACGTCGACCCGGGGGTGTACGACCGCGCACGGCATCCAGGTGCCGCCTCGTGGTTCAAGGCGAGCGCGGTGTCGATGATCGAGCGGGTCGAGGGATACCTCGCGATCCTCGACGCGCACGGCGTCGAATGGGAGCGGTTGGACTCCGCCGCACCGGGCACCATCATCTATGACGATGCCGAGCAGGTGGTTGTCGTGCCGTTCGGCGACAACCACCTGCTCAGGGAACCGATCAGCGGCTATCGCGCGGGCTGAGTGTGCCGGGGCAGGAACGCTGCCACCACCGCTGCGCAGGCGACCAGGGCGGCACCCACCCACACCGCAGGGACGAGGCCGTCCACATAGGCCTGGGGGTCGGTGTAGGAGCCGTGGGAGGCGAAGACCGAGGCCAGGACGGCGATGCCCATGGCGACGCCAACTTCGCGAACGGTGCTGCTGATGCCCGACGCCATGCCCTGGTCGGCGGGGGAAGCGCTGGCCATGACGATGGTGGACGAGGGCGCGAAGGTGAGGCCCATGCCGATGCCGCCCAGGACGAACGGGGCGACGAAGGCGAGATAGGGGACGTCGGCGGTGGTGATCATCGCCATCCAGCCGAGGGAGACGGCCAGGCAGAGCTGGCCGATCGCGATGAGGGTGCGGGCGCCGACGCGGTCGACGATCAGGCCGGCCAGCGGTGCGACGACCATCGGGACCATCGTCCACGGCATCGTGCGGATGCCCGACTCCAGCGGTGAGTAGCCCTGGACCACCTGGAAGAACTGGGCGAGCAGGAAGATCGAGCCGAAGACGCCGGACGAGAACCCGAAGGACACGATGAAGCTCAGGCTCAAGCCGCGGGATCGGAACATGCGTAGCGGGAGCATCGGATCGGTGGCATAGGTCTCCCAGACGACGAACGCGACGAGCAGCACGGCGCCGCCGATCAGCGCGGTGAGAACCTGCGGTGCGGTCCAGCCGTCATCGGCACCGTGGATGACACCCCAGACCAGCGCCAGCACGCCACCAGCCGAGAGCAGCACGCCCAAGTAGTCGAGTTTCCGTGCGGCGCCCCGTGATTCGGACAACATGCGGGCAGCGAAGGGCAGCGCCAGCAGACCGATCGGGACGTTGAGCCAGAAGATCCACTGCCAGTTCAGGCCGTCGACCACCGCACCGCCGACGACCGGCCCGACGGCGACGCCCAAGCCGGCGATGCCGCCCCAGATCCCGATCGCGGCGCTGCGCATCTTCTCGGGTACCGCGGCGGCCAGCAAGGTGAGCGACAGCGGCATGACGGCCGCACCACCGACGCCCTGCACCGCACGGGCGGCGATGAGCATCCACGGCTCGGTGGCCAGCGCGCACGCCGCGGAAGCGACGACGAAGATGCCGATTCCGGCCAGGAAGACCCGGCGCCGGCCGATCCTGTCGCCCAGGGCCGACGCCGACAGCAGCAGCGCGGCGAAGGACAGCGTGTAGGCGTTGATGAACCATTGCAGGTCCGACAGTGACGCTCCCAGTTCGGTTTTGATCACCGGGAGGGCGTTCGTCACGACGAGATTGTCCAGCGTGACCATGAACATCGGAATGCCGACGGCGGCGATCACCGCGCCGAGCGGCTTGTTCTTCGCCCCGGAGTTCGGTGGCGTCACGGCGGCTCGCGCGCCGCCGGATTCGAGTGTCTGCGTCATGCCAAACCCTTAGTTGTTATTGACTGATAACTTCCCCGCTTATCGTTATGCATCGACTGATAACATGTCAAGAGGCATTCGAACGAGGAGGCAGTGACGCCCATGACGAGAACCCGGATGACCGCGTCCGAGCGCAGCGCCCAGGTGCTCGAAGCCGCGATCCATGCCTTTGCCGAAACCGGCTATGCCGCAACGAAAACCGATGAGATCGCTCGGCTGGCGGGAGTGTCGCAGCCCTACGTGATCCGCCTGTTCGGAACCAAGCAGCAGCTGTTCATCGCCTGCCTGCTGGAGGTGTGTACGCGCATCGAGCAGGTGTTCCGTGACGCCGAGATCGCCCCCGGCGCCGACACCTCGGAGGCATTGCGCACCCTCGGCCACGGCTTCGATGTCTTCCTGGCCGAACGCGAACTCCCCCTCGTACTGCTGCACGGCGCCGCCGCCAGCGCGGATCCGGCGATCGGCGACCACATGCGGGAGCGATTCGGGCGCATCTATCGCCTGATCGGCGAACTCACCGGCGCCGACACACTGGAATCGCGCCGCTTCGTCGCCACCGGCATGCTGCTCACCATCATGACCGCGATGCAGGTCGCGGGCAGCGACGCGATCACACTCCCCTGGGCCACCGAAATCCTCACCGACCTGCGCAGTGCCACCACCCCCTCGTGCTGAGGCCGGTCAGCGCGCGAGCAGCGCGGACCAGTTCTGCGCATCGGCCCAGTCCGTGAACAAATGCCAGGCGACGTCGGGGTACGCACGACGCAGGCCGCTGACATCGACGTCGAGGCCGACGGTGGCGAAGTAGTCGAACATGGCGGCCAGATCCTCGGAATGGCCGCGAACGTAGTCGAGCGGGACTTCGTGGTGTGCGATCGGACGGTCGAGGGCGACAGCCAGGGCGGCGGCGAGCCGGTCCGGGGTGAGTTCGTCGGCGGCGATGTCGATGCGGCGGCCCGCGAACTCGGCGCGGCGATCGAGGGCGAGCGCGGCGAAGGCGCCGATGTCCTCGGCACAGATCAGCGTGAGCGGGCGATCGGCGGGCATCGGCCAGGCGAAGGTGCCGTCACGGAGGCCGTCGAGGGTCCAGCCGGTGGCGTAGTTGTCCATGAAGGCGGCGGGCGCGATGACGGTCCACGGGACGCCGCTCGCCCGCAGATGCTCTTCGATCGCGAATTTGCTGTCGTAGTGCGGGATTCCGGTGGCGCGGTCGGCATGCGCGGCGGAGGTGAAGACGATGTGGCCGACACGTGCGGCACCGGCGGCATCGATGAGGGTGACGCCGTGGCGGGTTTCGGCGGCGGTGTCGGTGCCGAACGGCGTGGTCACGGCGAAAAGGGAGTCGACACCGGCCAGGGCGACGCCGAGGGAGCCACGGTCGTCGAAGTCGGCGTAGTGGATCTCGGCGCCGAGATCGCGCAACGCCACCGCGGCGGGGCCGTCGGGAAATCGGGTGAGCGCGCGGACGCGGTGACCCAGGGTGAGCAGGGCGCGAGCGGTGGCGCCGCCCTGTGCGCCGGTGGCACCGGTCACGGCGATGGTGAGCATGATGTTTCCTCCGGTATGATTTGCTGTGTGGCACATTAACTGTGTCATGCAGCAATCTATCCGTTTTAACTGCGTCGCGCAGCTGATAAGGAGTGTGATCCGGATTACAGAGCAGAGTCGACGTGCCCGCTACGCGGAGTTGTCGCGCGTCTCACGGCAATACATGGCCTCGTATGTCCTGTTCAATCAGGCAGTCGCCGACCATCTGGGCCTCCACCCCACCGATCTGCAATGCCTGAGCCTGCTCACCGCGGAGCCGCAGCCACTCACCGTCAAACAGATCGCCGATCTGACCGGACTCACCACCGGCTCCGCCACCCGATTGGTCGATCGACTCGAACGCGACGGCTATGTGATGCGCGAACCCGACGCCGAGGATCGCCGCCGGGTGCTGGTCTCCCCCGTACCCGAGCGCGTCGCCCGCGTCACCGCCGTCTGGGACGACCTCGGCGAGGGCTGGGAGGCGCTACTCGACACCCATACCGAGGACGAGCTCGCGGTGATCACCGATCACATGCGCAAGGCCGAGCAGCTCAGTCACACCCAGATCGACTATCTCCGGGGCCGCGCCGCACCGGCGTGAGAACTACCTCGCGTGCTGGACGCGAGCGCTCGCATAGAGGCAGATAGCCGCTGCCGCAGCCAGATTCAGGCTTTCGGCGCGGCCGTGGATGGGGATGCGGATGCGGTGATCGGCGCGGGCGGCGACGGCGGGGTCGAGGCCATGTGCCTCGTTGCCGAAGAGCCAGGCGACCGGTCCGCGCAGGATGTCGTCGGCGGCGTCGAGGTCGACTTCGCCGTTGGCGGCGGTCGCGAGGATCGTCACGCCCGCGGCGGAGATCGCGTCGAGAGTCGCGGTGATGTCGCGGCTGCGGGCCACGGGGACGTGGAAGAGGCTGCCCGCGCTGGCGCGCACGCATTTGCCGTTGTGCGGGTCGACGGTCTCGCCCGCCAGCACCACCCCGTCGGCGCCGACCGCATCGGCGACCCGGATCAGGGTCCCCGCGTTGCCGGGTTCGGCGATCTCCACCGGGACGGCGAGCATCCGTGGGCGACCATCGAGAATCTCACCGAGCGGCACGTCGATGAGTTCGCACACCGCGACCAGGCCGGGCGCCGTGACGGTTTCACCGAGATGTTCGGCGGCGCGATCGCTGACCAAGGTGGTACGGACGCCGTCGGCGGTGGCACCGGCGATCAGCGCGTTCTCACGACCGGCGGCCGCGAGCGAATAGAAGATCTCCCGGACGCGGCCGGTCTCCAGAGCGGCGGACACCGCGTTGGCCCCCTCGGCGAGGAACAGGCCGGACTTGCGGCGCTGGGCCGCGCGCTGGAGCTTGACAGCGGAAACGACCCGCGGATTGCGCTCGGAGAGCGCGTCCACGGGCCGTTCCGACAGATCGCTGTGTGTTGTCAAGCTCAGGCAGCGGTGGCCGGGGCGTTGACGTCGGCCGGCAGCGCGGCCTTGGCGACAGCCACCAGGCCGGCGAAGGCCTCGGCGTCCGAGACCGCGAGCTCGGCGAGGATCTTGCGGTCCACCTCGACACCAGCGGCCTTGAGGCCCTGGATGAAGCGGTTGTAGGTGATGTCGTTCAGACGCGCGGCGGCGTTGATACGAGCAATCCACAGCTTGCGGAAGTCACCCTTGCGCGCCTTGCGGTCACGGTAGGCGTAGGTCAGCGAGTGGAGCTGCTGTTCCTTGGCCTTGCGGTACAGGCGCGAACGCTGGCCCCGGTAGCCCTTGGAGGCCTCGAGGATGGAACGGCGCTTCTTCTGAGCGTTGACGGCCCTTTTGACGCGTGCCACTGTGATAGTCCTTGATCATCTGGGGGCGCGGCGGCGCCCGAATTCGGTAGTTGTCGGCGTCCGGTTATCCCGGCCGCGGAATCGTCGGGTTGCGACGGTCGAGCTGACCGGAGAGGTCAGGCGAGACCGAGCAGCCGCTTCACGCGGGGGACGTCGACGGAAGCGACGGACTCCGTGCCTTCCAGACGACGAGTCCGGCGAGAGGACTTGTGCTCCAGGAGGTGGCGACGGTTCGCCTGCTCGCGAAGCAGCTTGCCCCGGCCGGTCACCTTGAATCGCTTCTTGGCGCCGCTGTGGGTCTTGTTCTTCGGCATGGATTCCTCTATCTAGTCGTTGAAATCGTTTTACTGCGGGTCGGCCGGCGCAGCCTGCTCGGCAGGCGCGGCCTGCTCGACCGGTGCGGCCTGCTCGACCGGTGCGGCCGGGTCTGCACTCGCGGGACCGGTCGGCAGCGGCTGACGTGTCGCCGCCGGCGCCGAAGAGTCCTGCTGGGCCTTCACCCGCGTCTTCGCACCCTTGTGGGGAGCGAGGACCATGGTCATGTTGCGGCCGTCCTGCTTGGCCGAGGTCTCGACGAACCCGAGATCGGCCACATCGGAGCCCAGACGCTGGAGCAACCGGAAGCCGAGTTCGGGACGCGACTGCTCACGACCGCGGAACATGATCGTGACCTTGACCTTGGACCCGGCTTCGAGGAAGCGAACCACGTTGCGCTTCTTGGTCTCGTAGTCGTGGTCGTCGATCTTCGGACGGAGCTTCTGCTCCTTGATCACGGTCTGGACCTGGTTCTTACGGGACTCGCGCGCCTTCTGCGCGGTCTCGTACTTGAACTTGCCGTAGTCCATGATCTTGCAGACCGGCGGACGGGCATCGGGTGCTACCTCGACGAGGTCGAGGTCGGCTTCGAGCGCGACGCGTAGTGCATCTTCAACACGCACGATCCCAACCTGTTCGCCGCCGGGTCCGATGAGACGAACCTCGGGAACACGGATGCGATCGTTGATGCGGGTCTCAGTGCTGATGGGGCCTCCTAGGTCAAGCGGTGTCGTCTTAACGACCGCACGCAATAACTGCAACCCCTGATTCAACACGAAAGCCCCGCTGCGGTATTTCTCCGCGACGGGGCCCGATGTCGACCGATCGCCCACAGCCGATGCCCTCACGAGCTCGGTTGTCGACCCCCGCGCGCCAGGCACACGGGAAACCCACCACAATGAGCGGGTGACCGGGACCGTTTATCCGAACGATGGATCGCCGGTAACGGTGGGAGTCGGGCTCCACTTATCTGCCCCACGGATGCATGACACATCCAGGGGCGGTCGTCAGCGGAAAGTCTAGCATGGCGTTGGGCTATCACCGAATCGGCCGGGCGCGAGCAACCGCGATCGGGCTCGCTATAGCCTGATCAGCATGACTGACGAGCTCGATCCTCCTGTGCGCGACCTGGCCGACATCCCCGCTGTCGAGGTGATCAGCCGGGCCGCCGTGATGCTGATGAGTTCGGCCGCGGAGAAGCTGGGCCTGGCAGGCGAGAACCCGGATTCGGGCGCGGGCGTCGACCTCGACGAGGCGCGCCGGGTGATCACCGCACTGGCCGGACTGGTCACGGCCTCGGTGGAGTACCTCGGCCCGCACGCGGGCCCGATCCGCGAGGGTTTGCAGGCGCTTCAGCGCGCGTTCCGCGAGGCATCCTCGGTACCGGACGCGCCGGGGACGGGACCGGGCGAGAAGTACACCGGTCCGGTGCACTGAGTTCCGCACAACGAAAAGATCCGCCGGCGCAGTGCGTCGGCGGATCTTTTTCTGTGCTGCGAGCGAACGTCGCGACTCAGACCACGGGGGTCGGAGTGGGACCGCCGGGGGTGACCGAGACGGCCGAGCCGGAGGAGATCATGTTGGCGAGTGCGGTGAGCAGCGCCGCGCTTCCGGTATCCATTACAGGCGTTCCTTTCGAATCCAGGTCAGACGGTCGGCTTGGTGGGCTCGTAAGCCAACGATGACCCGCCGGCGAGGAAACCGAGAATCTGGGCGATGAGCGCCGTGGTGGCTTCATCCATGAGGACGTTCCTTTCGAACTACACGACGATCGAGCCGTCGACAAACCGCTACTACCCGGCATTCCGGGGACGGTGAGGCGAATGTTACCCACGGCTGTTTCACTTCGTGGCGCTTTCGGAAAGTCCCTGCCGGAACGTCTCGAAAAGGACGGTAGCCCGGCTCAGCGCAGCGCGGCCGCCTTTCGCGCCAACCGCTTGGCCGCAGTCGTCTCCGCCGGTGCCTTCTTCGCCGGGGCGGCTTTCTTCGCCGCCTTCTTCGCGGCGGGCTTCTTCGGCGCCGGCGCTGCCAGCACCTCCTTCAGGAACTGACCGGTGTAGCTGTCCGACACCCCGGCGATATCCTCCGGCGTGCCGGTGGCGACCACCGTACCGCCGCCGGAACCGCCCTCGGGGCCCATGTCGATGACCCAGTCGGCGGTCTTGATGACGTCGAGGTTGTGCTCGATGACGATCACCGTGTTGCCCTTGTCGACCAGTCCGTTGATCACCTTGAGCAGTTTGCGGATGTCCTCGAAGTGCAGGCCGGTGGTCGGCTCGTCGAGGATGTAGACCGTCCGGCCCATGGACCGTTTCTGCAGCTCGGCGGCCAGCTTCACGCGCTGCGCCTCACCGCCGGACAGGGTCGGCGCGCTCTGGCCCAGCCGCACGTAACCCAGGCCGACCTCGACGAGGGTCTTGAGATAGCGGTGGATCGAGGTGATCGCCTCGAAGAAGTCGGCCGCCTCGTCGATCGGCATGTCGAGGACTTCGGCGATGGTCTTGCCCTTGTAGTGCACCTCGAGGGTTTCCCGGTTGTACCGAGCGCCGTGGCAGACCTCGCACGGGACGTACACATCGGGCAGGAAGTTCATCTCGATCTTGAGCGTGCCGTCGCCCGAGCAGGCTTCGCAGCGCCCGCCCTTGACATTGAACGAGAACCGCCCGGGCTGATAGCCGCGCACCTTGGCCTCGGTGGTGGAGGCGAACAGGGTGCGGATCTTGTCGAAGACGCCGGTGTAGGTGGCCGGGTTCGAGCGCGGGGTGCGCCCGATCGGCGACTGATCGACCTGCACCAGCTTGTCGAGGTTGTCGAGGCCGTTGATCCTGGTGTGCCGGCCCGGCACCTGGCGGGCACCGTTGAGCTTGTTCGCGAGAACGGTGGCCAGGATGTCGTTGACCAGGGTCGACTTGCCCGAACCGGAGACACCGGTGACCGCGGTGAGTACACCCAGCGGGAACGCCACGTCGACATTGCGCAAATTGTGTTCGGTGGCGCCCACGACGGTGAGCTTGCGCTTCTTGTCGATCGCGCGCCGCACCAGCGGCAGCTCGATCTGCTCGCGGCCGGAAAGATAAGCGCCGGTGAGTGATTCGGGCTCGGTCAGCAGCTCCTCATAGGGACCGCTGTGCACCACGCGACCACCGTGCTCGCCCGCGAGGGGACCGATGTCGACCACCCAGTCCGAGGCGCGGATGGTGTCCTCGTCGTGCTCGACGACGATCAGCGTGTTGCCCAGCTTCTTCAACCGCAGCAGCGTCTCGATGAGCCTGCGGTTGTCGCGCTGGTGCAGACCGATCGACGGCTCGTCGAGAACATAGAGGACACCGACCAGACCGGAACCGATCTGGGTGGCCAGCCGGATGCGCTGGGCCTCACCGCCGGACAGGGTCGCGGCCGCCCGCGACAGCGTCAGGTACTCCAGGCCGACGTCGAGCAGGAAACCGAGCCGGGCCTGGATCTCCTTGAGCACCTGACCGGCGATCGCGGTCTCGCGTTCCCCCAGCGTGAGCGCATTCAGGAAGTGCGCGCAGTCGCCGATGGACAGTTCACTGACCTCGGCGATCGACTTGTCGGTGCCGTCCGAGGCCAGGGTGACGGCCAGGATCTCCGGGCGCAGCCGGGAACCGTTGCAGACCGGGCACGCCACATCGCGCATGTACCCGTCGTAGTGCTCTTTCATCTGCTCGGACTCGGTGTTCTCCATGCGCCGCTGCAGGAACGGCATCACGCCTTCGAAATCGGCGTAGTAGGAACGCTTGCGCCCGTAGCGGTTGGTGTAGGACACGTGCACCTGGTCGGAGCTGCCTTCCAGCACCGCCTTGCGTGCCTTCGCGGGCAGATCGCGCCACGGGGTGTCCATCGAGAAGCCGACCGCCTCGGCCAGCCCGGAGAGCAACCGGTTGAAGTACTCGGCGGTCTGCCCGCGCGACCACGGGGCGATCGCGCCGTCGGCCAGGCTCAGGTCGGGGTCGGGCACCACCAGTTCCGGATCGACTTCCTTGCGGATGCCGAGGCCGGTGCAGTCGGGGCAGGCGCCGTAGGGCGAGTTGAAGGAGAACGAACGGGGCTCGAGGTCCTCGATGTCGAGGGGGTGGCCGTTGGGGCAGGCCAGACGTTCGGAGAAACGGCGCTCCCGGTCGTGGGCGTGCTCGTCGCGGTCGACGAAATCGAGCACCACGATGCCGTCGGCCAGGCGCAGCGCGGTCTCGATCGAGTCGGTGAGGCGCTGCTTGGAGGCGGCCTTGACCGAGAGGCGGTCGACGACCACCTCGACGTCGTGCTTCTCCTGCTTCTTCAGCTTCGGCGGATCGGTGAGCGGGTACACCACGCCGTCGACCCGCACGCGCGAGTAACCCTGGGTCTTGAGCTGGTCGAACAGGTCGACGAACTCGCCCTTGCGGGTGCGCACCACAGGCGCCAGCACTTGGAACTTGAGGCCGTCATCCATCGCGAGCACCTGGTCGACGATCTGCTGCGGGCTCTGCTTTTCGATCAGCTCGTGGCAGACCGGGCAGTGCGGCGTGCCCGCGCGGGCGTAGAGCAGGCGCAGGTAGTCGTAGACCTCGGTGATGGTGCCGACCGTGGACCGCGGGTTGCGGTTGGTCGACTTCTGGTCGATCGACACCGCGGGCGAGAGCCCCTCGATGAAGTCGACATCCGGCTTGTCCATCTGCCCGAGGAACTGACGCGCGTAGGCCGACAGCGATTCGACGTAGCGACGCTGTCCCTCGGCGAAGATCGTGTCGAACGCCAAGCTCGACTTCCCGGAACCGGACAGACCGGTGAACACGATCAGGCTGTCGCGCGGCAAATCCAGGTCTACACCTTTCAGGTTGTGTTCCCGAGCTCCGCGCACAGTGAGGCGTTCCGCCACCTGGTGAATCCCTTCTCCATCGTCATCCGCCGACCGGACATATTCCCCCGTCGTCAATGCTAGGCCGGGGGTCCGACAAGTTTCGGTCCGCAGGCGAGCGGCCCCGTCGACCCAGGGCTCTGCGCAGGGGGCGTGACATTTCTCGTTCGCCGACAGGCCCCACGACCGAGATACGCGGATTATGTTGGACCACAAGGGGGGATCGCTCGACATGATGAAGGAGCCGGCGTGCTCGAGGTGTTCCTGGTCGACGACCACGAGATCGTGCGGCGAGGGTTGATCGACCTGCTGGAAGGTGATCCAGAACTCACTGTGATCGGTCAGGCGGGCGGTGTCGCCGAGGCGATGGTGCGCATCCGCGAGGCCCGCCCCGATGTCGCGGTCCTCGACGTGCGGTTACCCGACGGCAACGGCATCGAGCTGTGCCGCAACCTGCTGGCCGAATTCGACGACCTGCACTGCCTGATCCTGACCTCGTTCTCCGACGAGCACGCCATGCTCGACGCCATCCTGGCCGGCGCCAGCGGGTATGTGGTGAAGAACATCGACGGGATGAAACTGGCCGACGCGATCAAGCAGGTGGGCGCGGGCCACTCGCTGCTCGATACCCGCGCCGCCGACGCCCTGCGCGCCCGGCTGCGCCGCAGCGCCGAACCCTCCGGGCCGCTGGCCGGGCTCACCGACCAGGAACGCCGGCTACTCGAACTGCTCGGCGAGGGTCTGACCAACCGGCAGATCGCCGCGCGCATGTTCCTCGCGGAGAAGACGGTCAAGAACTACGTCTCGCGGCTGCTGGCGAAACTGGGTGTCGAACGCCGCACCCAGGCGGCCGTCCTGGCGACGAAACTCCGCGAGCCGTGACGGTTCAGGACGGGACGACGATGGTGAGGTTCCCGTCGTAGCGGCGGTAGAGCAGGTTGCCGCGGCCGGTGTGGCTGTCGGTGAAGAACAGGTAGGGCAGCCCGGCGGCGCACAGCGCGTCGGAGGCCTCGTCCTCGGCGAAGACGGGAGCCGCGTCCTGCACCACCCGGACCGGCATCGCGCTCGCGGTCAACGGCAGCTCGGCCGAGGAGTCCGCCGCGGCGGTGAGCCGCTGCCTGGCCAGCGCGACGCCGTGCGGGTCGGCCCACGTGACGATGGCGTCCTCACCGGTATCGGCGTCGGTGAACAGGTAGGCGTCGTAGTCCATCGCGTCCAGCACGGTGCTGGCTTCCAGCGGCGTTCCGGTCATCAGGGCACAGTCCTTGCGACGGATGATCGGCCGCGTCTCGGTGATCTGGGCCAGCGGCCGACGGGCCGGGTCGGGCCACGCGCCGCGCGCTTCCTTGCCCGCGCGGCGGGCGAGCTGACGGTCGAGCCGTTCGGCGGCGAAGGTGACCGCGAAACCGCCGGGGCCGGTGACCTGGACACGGGTGAAGGTGTCGTTGGTACGGATATTGGCCTGCACCAGGGTCGGCTCGTCGTACCCCTGCGGCGCGGTGACGCGCACCCTGGCCGGACTGTCGAGATGATGCCTGCGCATCACGCGGGTGATGGCCCGAACAGCACGGGTGACGTCCTGGGCCGGCACTTCGCCACGCGTGGTCACGGCGAGCTCCGGGTCCGCGGCGGTCGTCCAGTGCTGGGTGCTCGACAACGAATTCATCATGTGCCCCACTTCTCGATCCCAATTCCCGGTGCCCAATGCCACCACTACCGCCGGTGCGAGTGAAGGGCCGAAAGTCCCCTCATTGCGGACTAGACTTTGCTTCGACTCACTCGAGGAGCTGCGAAGACGGGGTACTGCGATGGCGAACGACGGTCGGGGCGGCCGCTATTCGGCTGACCAGACGGTGTCGCGGCAGATGTTGCGCAGCCTGCTCGGCGAGGTCGCCGACCGGGTCGAAGTGATGATCGGTTCGCGCGATCGGATGGACGGCCTCGTCGAGGCCATGCTCACCGTCACCGCGGGTCTGGACCTGGACGAAACCCTGCGCACCATCGTGCGGACCGCGATGAGCCTGGTCGACGCCCGCTACGGCGCGCTGGCGGTCCGCGGCCACGATCAGCAGGTCGCGCAGTTCATCGACGAGGGCATGCCGGATCAGATCCGCGACCGGATCGCGCGATTACCCGCGGGCCACGGCGTACTCGGCGCGGTGTTCGCGCACAAGGCGCCGCTGCGGCTGGCCGATCTCACCCAGCACGAATCCTCGATCGGGTTTCCGGCGGGACATCCGCCGATGCACACGTTCCTCGGTGTGCCCGTACGCATTCGGGACGAGGTGTTCGGCAGTCTCTATCTGACCGAGAAGTCCGACGGTCAGCCGTTCACCGAGGAAGACGAAGTCCTGGTACTGGCGCTGGCGGCCGCCGCGGGCATCGCGGTCGACAACGCGCGACTCTACGAGCAGGCACGCACCAGGCAGGCGTGGATCGAGGCGACGCGCGATATCGCGACGGAATTCCTGGCCGGTACCGAATCCGATCGGGTGCTCGGTCATGTGGTCGATCACGCGCGCGGGCTCACCGGATCGCATCAGGCGTTTCTCGCCTCGGTGCCGGTGCCCGACGAATTGCCCGGCGAGATCAGCGAATTGGTGGTCACCCAGTGGACCGGCCCCGATGCGGGCCAGGACTGGCAGACCATCCCGATCGCGGGGACGGTGGTGGGCGACGCCTTCAGCAGACGCACACCGCTGCGCTTCGACGACGTGTCGCAGGTGACACTGGGCGTCGAGTTCCCCGTGGCCGAATTGCCCGGAGCCGGACCGGCTCTCGTGCTGCCGCTGTGCACCCCCGATGCCACCCTCGGCGTCCTGGTGACGTTCCGGCCGCCGGGTTTCGCGCCGTATTCCGACGAGATGCTCGAGCTGACGGCGGCCTTCTGCGATCAGGCCGCGCTGGCGGTGCGGCTGGCCGACGCGCAGCAGCGGATGCGCGAACTCGACCTCGTCGCCGACCGCGACCGGATCGCGCGCGACCTGCACGACCATGTGATCCAGCGCCTGTTCGCGATCGGCCTCACCGTGCAGGCGACCCTGCCCAAGGCAGTGGTTCCCGAAGTGCGGCAACGGCTTTCGACGGTGATCATGGATCTGCAGGAGGTGGTGCAGGAGATCCGCACCTCCATCTTCGATCTGCACGCCAGCGGCTCCGGTCACAGCGAAGGGCTGCAGCAGCGCCTCGAGGTGGCGATCCGTCGCCAGACCTCCGATATCGCCCTGCGCGCGACGATCCAGGTGTCGGGCCCGCTGTCGGTCCTCGATCCGCAGCTGGCCGACCACGCCGAGGCGGTGGTGCGCGAGGCGGTGAGCAACGCGGTGCGCCACTCCGGTGCCGACACCGTCGCCATCGTGATCGAGGTGGCCGACGATCTGGTGATCACGGTGTCCGACAACGGCTGGGGCATTCCGAACCACGTCATCCGCAGCGGGCTGCGCAATCTCGAGCAGCGCGCGCAGGAGGCGGGCGGGTACTTCGAGGTCGGTCCGGCGAAACGCCCCGACGCCGACGGCAACCACCCCGAGATGCCGGGCACACAGCTGCGCTGGGCGGTGCCCCTGCCCCAGGACGCGCCGACGACCGGCGGATTCGCCCTCGCCGCCGGACCCGAGACGGGCGAGGATTGAGTCAGGCCGCGGCCAGGACCACGGCGGCGTTGTTGCCGCCCATTCCCATCGACAGTTTCAGCGTCGCGCCGTCGAGCAGCGGGGTCGGGCCGTTGAGCAGTCGCGGGTGCGCGGTCGCCACAGCCGGCGCCGACGCGACGATGCCGCGCTCGTAGGACAGGGAGATCGCGGCGACTTCGACCGCCGCGCAGGCGCCTTGACAGTGCCCGGTGAGCGGTTTGAGCGCGGCGATGGCGGGCCGGTCGTCGAAGACGGTGCGCAGCACGTCGCGTTCGGCGGCATCGCACTGCCTGGTCCCGGTGCCGTGCGCGTTGTAGTACGCCACGTCGCCGGCGTCGATCCCCGCGTCGGCCAGAGCGCGCCGGACGCAGGCGATGATCTGGGTGTGGCTGGGATCGACCGAGACGACATGGAAGGCGTCGTTGGTCATCGCGCCGCCGAGCAGCCGCGCATAGGGCCGCTCGACCGCGTCGGTGAGCAGCAGCGCCACCGACGCCTCGGCCATCGTGAAACCGAGGGTGCCCTCCTGAAAGGGCCTGCAGGCGGTGAACGGGTCGGCATCGGCGATCGCGGCGCCCAGACCGACGAAATGTTCGAGCATGTCCGGGGTGGCCGACAGGTCGGTGGTGATGCACAACACATCGTCGACCAGACCCGCGTCACGCCACATCTTCGCCGTCAGCAGCGCGACAGTGCCCGAACTGCACGCCGCCGACACGTTCATCGCGGGCCCGTGGAAACCGAACTCCTGCATCACCACCGAAATGGGTGTCGACGGCAGCATCCGCAGATAGTCGCGTGAGCGCCGGTGGCCCTCGTCACGACGGTAGAAATCGCGCCAATCGGCGACATCGCCCAGGGTGAACGCGTGCACGAGGCCGACGGTGCGCCCCTCCCGGCGCCACCCGCGTTCCTGCGCGTCGGCGATCGCCTCGGCGGCCGCGGCGAACACGGCACGCCCGAACAGACCGGTTCCGTAGGCTGCGTCACCACCGTCGGGAATCAGCCCGACCCAGGCGTGCTGATCACGTCCGGGCCCGTAACCGGGGTACAAACGGGCTGCCGGTTTGCACCCCAACAATCCCTGCCACAGCGATTCCCGACCCCACCCGTAACCGGAGACAACACCCATGCCGGCGATCGACATAGAATCGAGGCGGTGGGTCATGCCGCCCGTGAGCACATCCAGTGTCACATCGCTCCTCGCGGATCTTCATGAAGGATCACCAGACTAGTCCGGTATGCCGTTCGCAGACCAGGCCGAGATCGGGGGTTTCGCAGTGGGAGAAGGAAGGACCGACGCGGCGAGCGCCGAGCAGCTCGCGCAGCGCTACCGGTCGCTGGTCGAACACACTCCCGATGCCATCTGTGTGCACGAGTCGGGGACGATCGTCTACGTCAATCCGGCGATGGTTCGCCTGCTCGGCGCCCGTTCGGTGGACGACCTGCTCGGCTTGTCGATCACCGACTTCGTCCATCCCGATTCCGTCGCGGCCATGCTCGAACGGATCGATCAGCTCACCGCCGAGGGATCGGCCTCGCCGCCCACCGACATGGATCTCGTCCGGGTGGACGGGCGCACGGTGCCGGTGCAGACCGTGTCGGTGCTCACGGTGTGGCAGGAGAAGCTCGCGTTCCAGGTGGTCGTGCACGATCTCACCGCCCAGCGCGCGGCGGAGGCGTCGGCGCGGCAGGCGGAGGCGTATTTCACCACCGTGGTGTCGCAGCTGGAAGAAGGCGTGCTCGTCGTCGATCGGCGCGGTCGCCTCGAATCGATCAACCCCGCAGGCAAACGCATACTCGGCATCGCCGCGGAGGCCGAGCCGGTACTCGGACTGCACATCGACGAACTGCCCATGAAAATGCTCGACCGCGACGGCCGGCCACTCGCGCCCGACCAGCATCCGATGGCGCGCACCCTCGCGACGGGAGAGGCGGTGACCCAGTTCATTTTCGGGGTCGAGCGCACCGACGGGCAGCTGGTATGGCTGTCGTGCAACTGCCGATTACTCAATCCGGACAGCCCGGAGTCGGCGGGGGTGTCCTCGTTCGCCGACATCACCGCGTTCCGGGCCAGCAAGCGCCAGCTCGAGTACCAGGCCACCCATGACGCGCTGACCGGGCTCGCGAATCGTTCCCTGATCCTGTCGCAGCTGTCCACGGCGCTGGCCGACGACGGCGGCACGCTGATCACCACGGTGCTGTTCATCGACCTCGACGGCTTCAAAGCGATCAACGACACCCTCGGGCACGCCATCGGCGACACGGTGTTGCAGATCGTCGCCCAGCGGTTGCAACAGGCGTTGCGCACCGAAGACCTGGTCGGGCGGCTCGGGGGCGACGAATTCCTGGTGTTGCTGGCCGGTCATCCGCAGCGCGCCGACCTGCCCGCACTGGTGGAGCGCCTGCGCGTGAAGATGGCGGAACCGATCATCGCCAGCGGTCACCGTCTCGAGGTGAGCGCCTCGGTCGGCATCACCGAACTCGGCCCGCACGAGCGGCGCACGCCCGAAGCCGTGCTGCACGACGCCGACCTGGCGATGTACCGCGACAAGCCGTCGGCCCATCGTGAGCTCGGTCTCGGTCAGAATCGACGCTCGAACAACACCCACGCCTCCTGACAGACTGGTCGGCGTGATCGTCGAACACGCGCTGTTACCCGTTCGCCCCGGCGCCGCCGCCGCTTTCGAAGCGGCCTTCGCGCAGGCGTATCCGATCATCGCGGGAATGCCCGGTTTCGGTGGGTTGTCGTTGTCGCGCTGTGTCGAGCGGCCCGACTGCTTCCTGTTGCTGGTGCGCTGGGAGCAGCTGGCCGACCACACAGTGGGATTCCGCGAGTCACCGGAATATCAGCGCTGGCGTGCGCTGTTGCACCACTTCTACGAACCTTTCCCGGTGGTCGAACACTTCACGCCGATCCTCGGCAACGAAGTGTTCCCGGTCGCGGCGGCCCTGCCCGCGGACACGTAGACTCGACAACTCTGTTCTCAACGCGGTGACAAAGGAGTCCTGTTTTGCCCGACCGCCTCGCCGACGCCTCCCCGGCCGCGCACAACCGCGAGATCGAACAGGAGCAGCAGTACCTCTCGGTGCTCTACGACCGGCTCGACGGCATGCGCGACTACGCGCAGAACCGGCTCAAGACTGTGCTCCTCGAATCCGGTGGCACACCGCAGGCGCGCAGTGAGCGCGAGTCCTTCACCCAGCTCTACAACGAGGACCTGTCCAAATACGACGCCGCCGAGCACGGTCTGTGCTTCGGCCGGATCGATCTGGAAGGCACCGAGGACGCGGCGCGCTACATCGGCAGGCTCGGCATCCTCGACGAGGACAACGACTACGAGCCGCTGCTGCTCGACTGGCGCGCTCCGCTGGCCCGCCCGTTCTACCTGGCCACCACCGCCAATCCCGAGAACGTCACCCGGCGCAGGCACATCCGCTCGCGCAACCGCGCGGTGACCGCGATCAACGACGAGTACCTCGATCTCGATGCCGCCGAGCGCGACGGTGTGGTCGGCACCGACGACGGCGTCGGCGGTGAGAGCGCGCTGCTGTCGGCACTCAACGCCGCCCGCACCGGGCACATGAACGACATCGTCGAGACGATCCAGAGCGAGCAGGACGCGATCATCCGCTCCGAGCACAAGAGCGTGCTCGTGGTGCAGGGTGGGCCGGGCACCGGCAAGACCGCCGTCGCGCTGCATCGCGCGGCCTTCCTGCTCTACACCTATCGGCAGCAGCTGGCCAAGAGCGGCGTGCTGATCATCGGCCCGAACGCCACCTTCCTCGACTACATCGGCCAGGTGCTGCCCTCGCTCGGCGAGACCGGCGTGCTGCTGTCGACCATCGGCGACCTGTACCCGGGGGTGAAGGCGGTGCGCGAGGATTCGCTGCGCGCCGGGGAGATCAAGGGTTCCCTCGACATGCTCGAGGTGCTCAAGCAGGCGGTGCGCGACCGTCAGGAAGTGCCGTCGGAGCCGGTGCGCCTGGCGTTCGACGGCTACCCGGTGACGCTGGACCGCAAGATGGCGACCAGGGCGCGTGGGCGGGCCCGCTCCTCGCGACGCCCGCACAACCTGGCCAGGCCGATCTTCGCGTCGTCGGTGATCGACGCGCTCACCGATCAGCTCGCCGCCACGATGGGCGCCGACCTGTCCGGCGGCACGAGCCTGCTCAGCTCCGCCGACCTCAGCGAGATCGGCGACGAGATGCGCGCCGACCCGCACGTGCAGGCCGCGATCAGCGCGCTGTGGCCGGTGCTCTCGCCCCAGGAAGTGCTGGCCGACCTGCTCGCCGACCCGGCGCGTCTCGACCGCGCCGCCAAGACGTTGAGCCCCGAGGACCGCGCCGAGCTGGTGCGCTCCGACGACGGCACCTTCGGCGCGGCCGACGCCCCGCTGCTCGACGAGCTGGCCGAGCTGCTCGGGGTCGACGACACCGAGGAACGCGAACGCTCGCGTCGCCGGTGGCGAGCCCAGATCGAGGAGGCCCAGGACGCCCTCGACATCCTCACCGGTTCCGCCCCGCAGGACATCGAGGACGAACTCGATCCCGAGATCCTGATGGCCTACGACCTGATCGACGCCTCCCAGCTGGCCCAGCGCCAGGAATTCGGCAACCGCCAGACCACCGCCGAACGCGCCGCGGGCGACCGGACCTGGACCTACGGGCACGTGATCGTCGACGAGGCACAGGAGCTTTCGGAAATGGCGTGGCGCATGGTGATGCGGCGCATCCCGAATCGCTGGATCACCGTCGTCGGCGACGTCGCCCAGACCGGTGATCCGGCCGGCGCGTCGTCCTGGCAGCGGGTGCTGGAACCGTATGTCGCACAGCGCTGGAAGCTCACCGAGCTCACGGTGAACTACCGCACTCCCGCCGAGATCATGGCGGTCGCGGCCGATGTGCTCGCCGAGATCGACCCGGGTACCAAGGTGCCGCGTTCGGTGCGCGAGACCGGCAATCCCCCACGCGCCTACCGGGTGTTGCCCGCCGACGTCGCGGGCGAGGTGGCGCGGTTGCTCGAGGTCGAGCACGGTCCGGGTACCTCCGCGGTCCTCGCTCCCGCGACCCTGGTACCCGAATTATCCTCGCTGGCAGGTGAATCCGTTCAGGTCCTCACCGTGCACGACGCGAAGGGCCTCGAGTTCGACCGGGTGTACCTGGCGGAGCCACAGGCGATCCTGGACGAGTCCCCCCGCGGACTCAACGACCTGTACGTCGCGCTGACCCGCGCGACCCAGCGACTGGCCGTGGTGCACACCGAGGACCTCCCCGAGGTGCTGTCCGCGCTCGAACCGGCCTGAGACACAACGAAGGCCCCTGACCGCAGTCGGTCAGGGGCCTTCCTCGTCGAACTAGCGGACGGTGTGCACGATCAGCACGTCCGAACGGGACTTGCGGGCCACGTCCGAGGGGACAGAGCCGAGCAGGCGACCGGTGAGGGTGTTGAGGCCTCGGTTGCCGACGACGAGCAGGTCGGCGTCCACTTCGTTGACGAGGTCGAGCAGCGAATCGACCGGCTCGCCGACGATCGCGCGGTCGACGATGTTCTTCGCACCGGCGGCCAGCGCCTTCTCCCGGGCGACGTGCAGGATCTCGTTGGTCGGGGCCGAGCCACGGACCTGGTAGGCCTCGTCCTTGAGCACATCGGCGGCAGCGGCGACGTCGCGGTCGTCGGTCGGGAAGTAGGCGCAGGCCAGCACGAGAGTTGCCTCAGCGTCCCCGGCGAGCGCCGCGGCCTTCTCCACCGCCACGTACGACGAATCCGAGCCATCAGTACCGACGACAATGGTCCGGTAGGCGGTCATCTCTCCTCCAACTTGGTCGGTGCCAGCACCGAACCACTCGGGAATCGAGCGTCAGCGCGGCAATTGGCTCGACCCTAACGCCAAATCAGGCCGATTTATCAGAAATCGCAACAGATCACACCGGGAGTGTTGGCGCCCCTGCCCGATGTCACGGTGGCCTTCGCAACAATCGAGAAGATTCACCTGCGGCAACAAGACCGCAGTTCGAAGAAATTGTGGCCTATCACAACACGATCAACGACGTAGTGCGGCTGGGACTTTGATCACATCAACCGGAGAAACTGGGGAACCCGCAGGCCGCGCTTCCGGTGCCGGTATTCGCCGCCACGGTCACCGTGGCGGGGGTGATCCACCAGCTGTTGAGATAGCTGTCGACTTTCGCCGTCAACTGGTGCGAGCCGGCGGCGGCGGGACGCCAGGAGGTCTTGGTCTCGCCGATCGCCGGGATCGCGACCGTGTCGATCACGTCACCGTTGTCGTAGAAGGTCACCGGTGCGCCGGCGTGGCCCGAGCTGTAGCCGACGACGTTGACCGCGACCACCGTGTAGGAACAGCCGACCTTCGGATCGGCACTCGATACGCTGACCCGCTGGCCATCCGAGATGTCCGCGTGCGCGCCCGGCGCGAGTAGAGCCGTGGCGGCCAGCGCGGTCGCGAGGGCGGCGCCGAGACAAGCGGTCCGATCGAATGATGTTGTCACTGTTGATGTCCTGACTTCTCCACGCAGCAACGGCCGCTGCGAATGCGGTGACACTATCGACGAACACCGCTGTTCCAAGGTGGAACGCCAATATTTCAGACCCCCTACTTCTCGGGTCTGGACGCACCCGGTCAGCGCGCCGTGGGGACAGCGCTCACCGCCTGTGCGCTGCGCGCGTATTCCGTCGGCGACATCCCGATCTCGGCGGTGAATTCACGGCTGAAATGCGCCTGGTCGAAATAGCCGAGCTGGGCCGCGAGTACCGCGAGATCAGGGCGGCCGTGCGCGAGCAGATCGGCGGCGTCCTGCAATCTGAACCGGCACAGCACCCACTTCGGGCCTGCCCCGACATAGCGGCGGAACAGGCGTTGCAGGGTGCGGATCGGAACGGCGAAACGATCGGTGACCTGGTCGACCCTGGTCAGCTCCGGATCGTTCGCCATGGCGGTGACGATGCGGGTCACCAGCGCGTAGTGCGGATCGTCGGTGCGACCACGGCCCGCGAAGAACTCCTCGACGATGTCGCGGCGGCGCTCGTCGGACTGTTCGGCCAGCACTCGGTCGGCCAGGCCCGCGGCCTCGGGCAACACCGCGCACAGCGGGGCCGAATCATCGCGCAGCGCGCCGACATCCATGCCGGTGAAGGCACCGAATCCGCCGGGGGCGAACCGGATGCCGAAGGTCTCGCCTTCCCCGGCGAGCTCGCGCACGTACTTCGTCGTGCACACCCCGGTGACGAAGCCGCCGGTGCGGATGGTGCTGCGTTCGAAGGTGACGTTCACACACGGGAACGACAGCACCTGCGCCGAATAGCTGGGCCGGCCGCGCAGATCCCACCGCACCACCCAGTACCGGTCCGCGAACTCGGCCAGCGCGGGCCCGACCCCCAGCCGGTTCAGCGACCGGTGTCTCGCCTGCTCCTCCGGGTGCAGGATTCCTTTCACATCACCGGGATCCGGCGCCGCCGTCATCATCGGCCGATCTGTCGCGTTCTTACAAGACGGGCCGTCGGCCGCGGAGCAGGATCGTATCCATGACCAATCCCGTTGCGCCCATTCCGGAGGGCTACCACTCCATCACCTGTTTCCTGGCCGTGCCGGACGGAAACGCGGCCATCGACTTCTACACCGCGGTCTTCGAGGCGAAGGTGCTCAGCCGCGCCGATCTGCCCGACGGCCAGCCCGCGCACGCCGAACTGCTCATCGGGGATTCCACCCTGCAGCTCGGAATGCCCGTCCCCGACAACAATGTTCGCGCCCCCGAGGACTGGGTGCACACCTCGGTGGTGCACTACTGCCCCGACGTGGACGCGGTGATCGCCCGCGCGCTCGCCCACGGTGCCCGCAGCGCCGAGGAACCGCAGACCTTCGTCACCGGAGATCGCTTCGGCGTGGTGATCGACCCCTTCGGCCACCGCTGGGCGGTGATCACCCGCGTCGAGGACGTCTCGAAGGAGGAGGCCGACCGCCGCGTCGCCGCGTGGATGGCCGAGCAGGCGTAGCGCCCCGCCGGGCCGGGTCCGCAGCGGCCTCGCCTCCGAGCAGCACCCGCGCGATCGGTCGCGCGACTCGGGGGCGGGGTCGCCCGGGGACCGTGGCGCCGGCATGGTCAAGAAATCCCCGCGGCGTCCATCCCGCGCAGCTCCTTCTTCAGGTCGGCGATCTCGTCACGCAACCGGCCCGCCAGCTCGAACTGCAATTCGCGGGCCGCGTTCATCATCTGCGCGGTGAGTTCGGTGACCAGGGCGGCCAATTCGGCACGTGGCATCGACTTCACATCGCGTTCGGCGTAGATACCCGAGCTGGCCCGGCCCGGTTCGCCCTGGGCGCGCCTGCCGCGGCTGGCATTGCGGCCCGATCCGCCGACGGCCACCTCGTCCTCGGCCTCGGTATACACCTGATCCAGGATGTCGGCGATCTTCTTGCGCAGCGGCTGCGGGTCGAGGCCGTTCTCGGTGTTGTAGGCGATCTGCTTGGCACGGCGACGGTCGGTCTCCTCGATGGCGTGCTGCATCGAGTCGGTGATCTTGTCCGCGTACATGTGCACTTCGCCGGACACGTTGCGCGCCGCGCGGCCGATGGTCTGGATGAGGCTGGTGCTCGACCGCAGGAAGCCTTCCTTGTCGGCGTCGAGGATCGCGACCAGCGACACCTCGGGCAGGTCGAGGCCCTCACGCAGCAGGTTGATGCCGACGAGCACGTCGTATTCGCCCAGGCGTAGCTGCCGGAGCAGTTCGACGCGCCGCAGCGTGTCGATCTCGGAGTGCAGGTAGCGGACCTTCACACCGAGGCCGAGCAGGTAGTCGGTGAGGTCTTCGGACATCTTCTTGGTGAGTGTGGTGACCAGAACCCGCTCGTCGCGCTCCGACCGCTCACGGATCTCGTGCACCAGGTCGTCGATCTGCCCCTTGGTGGGCTTGACCACGACCTTCGGATCGACCAGGCCGGTCGGGCGGATGACCTGCTCGACCACCTCACCGCCGACCTGACCCAGCTCGTAGTTGCCCGGTGTCGCCGACAGATACACCGCCTGGCCGATCCGACCGGCGAACTCCTCCCAGGTCAGCGGCCGGTTGTCGACCGCCGACGGCAACCGGAAACCGAAATCGACGAGGTTGCGCTTACGCGACATGTCACCTTCGAACATGCCGCCGATCTGCGGCACCGTGACGTGCGATTCGTCGATCACGAGCAGGAAGTCGTCGGGGAAGTAGTCGAGCAGCGTCGCAGGCGCCGAACCCGCCGGGCGCCCGTCGATGTGGCGCGAGTAGTTCTCGATGCCCGAGCAGAAGCCGACCTGACGGATCATCTCCAGGTCGTATTCGGTGCGCATGCGCAACCGCTGAGCCTCGAGCAATTTGCCCTGACGTTCCAATTCCTCGAGCCGCGCGGCCAATTCGGCCTCGATGTCGCCGACCGCGCGCTCCATCCGCTCCGGACCGGCCACGTAGTGGGTGGCCGGGAAGATGCGCGCCGAATCGACCTGGCGCACCACGTCACCGGTGAGCGGGTGCAGGTAGTAGAGCGCCTCGATCTCGTCACCGAAGAACTCGATGCGGATCGCCAGCTCCTCATAGGACGGGATGATCTCCACGGTGTCGCCGCGCACCCGGAAGGAACCCCGGGTGAACGACATGTCATTGCGGGTGTACTGCACGTCGACGAGCAGCCGCAGCAACGCGTCGCGGTCGATCTCGCCGCCGACCTCGAGCTGCACCGACCGGTCCAGATACGACTGCGGGGTGCCGAGACCGTAGATGCACGACACCGAGGCGACCACCACGACATCGCGACGCGAGAGCAGACTCGAGGTCGCCGAGTGCCGCAGCCGCTCGACGTCGTCGTTGATCGAGCTGTCCTTCTCGATGTAGGTATCGGTCTGGGCGATGTACGCCTCGGGTTGGTAGTAGTCGTAGTACGAGACGAAGTACTCGACCGCGTTGTTGGGCAGCATCTCGCGCAGCTCGTTGGCCAGCTGCGCGGCCAGGGTCTTGTTCGGTGCCATCACCAGCGTGGGGCGCTGCAACTTCTCGATCAGCCAGGCGGTGGTCGCCGATTTACCGGTACCGGTGGCGCCGAGCAGGACGACGTCCTTCTCCCCCGCGTTCACCCGGCGCTCGAGCTCGGCGATGGCCGCGGGCTGGTCGCCGGCGGGCGAGTACTCGCTGACCACCTCGAATCGAGCGCCCGAGCGCTCGATCGTGCCGACGGGGCGGTGTTCGGAATGGGCGATCGGGTGACCCCGCTCTTCGTACCCTTCCGTCGGGATCTCGGTTGCGAATGCCATGGATCCAGCTTAGGCGCGACCACTGACACGTTTGCGCTCCAGCGAGCCGCCGCCCGTCCGCCACACCCCGCGCCGCGCCGAGCGCCGCCGGTCGGGTCGTGGTCGTTCTGGTGAACTTCTGCTCATCGATGCCGTCGCGGCACTGCGCGACTGTGACAACAGCCACCGGCAAGCAAACCGTCGGCGACCCCCATTTCGCCTGGTCGGGGGGACCGCCCACGAACGCGGCGAATGCCCGGCACTTCGCGCGATGTCCGAAAAGTCCCTTGCGCCAATGATATTCGACGATCGAGGCGCCGAATCGACCACGCCACAACTCCCGATGCGGGCGTACCCTGAGTTGATCATCGGACGTGGTGAAGGACAAGGCCATGAGCGTTCTACTTCCCCTGCTCGTCGCGGCTCCCGCGGTAACCGGATTCGCCGGCTATTTCGCCAGAGAGATACGCGGCCCGCTAACACCGACCACCGTCTCCACGACCGTCGCCCCCTCTGCCAGACCCCGGGTCGAATACTTCGACCTGGCCGAGCTGACCAGCACCGACACCAAGGGCTACATCCGCCCGGTCGACCGGTACGAAGTGCAGCCGTGGGGCATCTACCTGGCCCGCATCCTCGACCGGCCGCACGGTCGCTACGAGGAGTCGTGGATGCTGCCCGGCCAGGCCATTCGCGCCACCATCAGCCACGACCGGCCCGGCCATCACCGCAGCCACGACTACGTGCTCGACATCATCGAGTGCGTCCAGGTCGGGCCGAAACGGTGGCGGGCCACCGACTACTTCCTCGACATCGCGGTGCGGCGCGGCCGGTCCTCGACGCTGTCCGGGTCCAGCGAACTGCTCGCCGCGCACGCCGCGGGCCATGTCGGCACCGAGCCCGCCGACCGGGCATTCGAGCGTGCCGCGCACGTGCTCGACGGGCTGGCGGCCAACGACCACGATGTCGAACAATGGTTGCGGTCGCAGGAGATCACCCTGACCTGGATGTGACCGGCGACCGGGCGCGGGTCGGCACGCGCCGGTAGATTCTGCGCTCATGACGCAGGCATCCACCGTGCACGTGCATCCACCCAAGGTCGAGTACTTCGACGTCGCGGCCGGAACGAACACCGATCCCAAAGGTTTCGTCCGGCCGGTGGAGATCTATCGGGTGGAACCGTGGGGCCTGTACATGGGTCGCCACTCCGATCACGCGCACTTCCACTACCTGGAATCGTGGGTGCTGCCGGAGTTGTCGCTGCGGGCGTCGAAGCTGCACTACAACCCCGGCGTCGAGCAGTGGCAGGACATCTATGTCGATGTGGGCGCGTTCACCAGGGAGTCGCCGACACTGTGGCGCTCGGTCGACCACTACCTCGACGTACTGGTCCGCACTCGGCGTGATGTCCGGCTCGTCGACGTCGACGAGCTGCTGGCCGCGCACACCGACGGCCTGCTGGACGCCGCGCAGTGTCAGGCGGCGATCGAACACGCCACCGCGGCGATCGACGGGATCGCCGCGCACGGCTATTCACTCGAGGAGTGGCTGAGCACCTTCGGGATGACGCTGACCTGGCGCCGAAACGACGAACCGCCCGGACCTCGGTAGGCGGGTCCGGGCGGTGCGGGGAGTCGGTATCAGCCGGCCGACAGGCTCGGGAACAGATCCGCGAGGCCACCGCCGCACGACGCGCTTCCGGTGCTGCCCGCCGCACCCACGGTGACGGTGATCGAGTCGCTGATCAGCAGCTGACGCGCTTCGAGCTTGTGCTGGCCCGCCGTGGTCGGCTTCCAGGTGATGCTCACGGTGCCCGAGAGCAGCGACGGCGACACCGGGCTGCCCGGAATATCCACGCCGTTGTCGGTGAACTTCACCGAGGTCAGCCGGTCGACCTCGACGCTGGCGGTCAACTTGTAGCTGCAACCGACCTTGTGGTCGGTTCCGGCCACGCCGAGATTGCCGACCCAGGCCGAGGCCTGCGGAGCGGCCAGCACGAGGCTGGCGGCGACGGCGCCGAGTGCGGTGATGCCGAAGCCCGCACGGCCGAACTGACGGTGATGTGTTGTCATACGCGCTACAACTTCCCTGTGAATCGAGTCACCCTGTAGTGACTTCGCACAATTTACACAGCGCGCGACAGCGTGCGGACAGTTTCCGAAACATTGACGTTTAACAGATTGGTACGCGGTTCACGCGCGGGCGGTGGCCCACTCGGTGACCACCGGATAGACCGCGTCGAACCACGGTTCCTTCACCACGTAGTAGGCGTCACCGGCTGCGTCGTCGGTCAGATCCGCCGCCGCGAGCTCGGCTCCGCGCTTGACCGCCAGGTACTCCGACCGCGCGCTCTCGTTCGCGCGCAACCAGTCACGCAGATCGAGCGCGAACCGCTGGCCGAGCGAATCCCGCACGCGCAGATGGATATTGGCCGGCCTTCCCGGATCGGCGTTGCCGTGCAGACGCTTTCCCCACCGGGCGAGGTCGGTCCCCTCGGGATCGCCGTGACTCGGTTTCGGATTGTCGTGCGTCACCTGGGGAGCGAGCGGGAACCCGGCGGCCGTCAAGGCATCCGTCAGCGATTCGGCCGTGGCCATGTCGGCCACCGTCACCTGGATGTCGATGATGTCCTTGGCGGGGAGCCCGTGCACCGCGGTGGATCCGACGTGATCGATGCGCACCGCCGACGCACCGCAGGCCAGGTGCAGCCGGGCGATGATCCTGCGCGCCTGCATATCCCATTCCGGGTCGGTGACGAGAACGTAGCCGGCTCGCGCCCGGACGCCCTCGCGCTGATTGCGCTCGAACGGCACCAGCCGTCGCGTCCACAGGTCACGGACCCGCGCCTCGACCACCTCCGGCGCACCGTTGTTGTCGAGCCACACATCGGCGACCGCGCGGCGCTGGTCGTCGGTGGCCTGGGCCGCGATCCTGACTCGCGCGTCGGCTTCGGCCACGCCGCGATGTTCGACCAGCCTGCGCAGCCTGGTCTCCTCCTCGGCCCCCACCACCACGACGAGCTGCATCAGCGGTGCGAGCCCATTCTCGACCAGGAGCGGAATATCCTGCACCACAACGGCATCGGTGGCCGCCTCGCCGATCAGATCCGCGGTGCGGGCGCCGACCAGCGGATGGGTGATGGCGTTGAGCTTGCCCCGCGACACATCGTCGGCGAAGGCGACCGCGGCCAGCGCGGGCCGGTCCAGGCTGCCGTCGGGGCTCAGAATGCCCTCGCCGAACTCCTCGACCAGCGCGGCCAGACCCGGTGTCCCGGGGGCGACGACCTCGCGGGCGATCGCATCGGAGTCGATGAGCACCGCCCCGAGTTCGACCAGCGTCCGCGCCACTGTGGATTTACCCGCTCCCATGCCTCCGGTGAGGCCGATCCGCAACATGGGCCCAGTCTCGCATCCCCGCCGCCGCGCCGTGGCACCTGCTCCGACACGCCCATGCCCGGAGCGGCGGAAGATCCCGGGCCGGGCGCGTCGCGTGGATTAATCTTCCGCGCAGGCGAGAAGGCCGCACGACTACCGGAGGATGATCATGAGTACCAGGAACCACCGGGCGGCTCGCCACCGCCTCGGTATGCCGGGCGGTGTGCACTGCATCGAATTCCCGGCTGTCGCAGCGACTCTCGCCGAGTACCGGCGCTCCTGGTTCAGTACCCTGCTCTCCCCCGCCAGACACAGCTTCGCCGCGATGCGCAAACGCCCGAGCATGGCCACCGGATACTGGTCGCCCGCCGCCGCGAGCTGACAGTGGGCCCGGCGCGATGCCGAGCCCACCCCCGGCTCAGACGCCGACGAGACCGCTCGGCGCGCGCCGCGCGCCCGGCTGCTGCGCCGGCATCGCATTCGGCGGCACCGGGTACGGCACACCCTGTCCGAGAGTGCCCGCCGCGATATTCGGACCGCACTGCGCGATCGCCGCGTCGGCCTTGGGGCGAGGGTCGGGCAGCACCGGTTTCGCGGCATCAGGCGCCGCGGCAAAGTCGAACGTGGACGTCATATCGCCGGTGACGCTGCGTCGCCACGCGGTCAGATTCGGCACATCGACACCGAATCTGGTTTCCAGCAACCGCAATTGGGACGTGTGGTCGAAGGTCTGCGAGGCGACCAACCCACCGCGGCTGTACGGCGAGATCACCATGCACGGCACCCGGTAACCCAGTCCGATCGGGCCGGTGATCCCGCCCGCGGCGGGCACCCGATCCAGTGGCACCGTCAGGAATTCGCCCGCGGTGCCGGGCGGCGGGGTCGGCGGCGTGACGTGGTCGAAGAAGCCGCCGTTCTCGTCGTAGCTGATGATCAGCGCCGTCTTCTCCCACACCGCCGGATTCGAGGTGAGGATATCGAGGAGCTGCACTATGCCGAGCGCACCGAAAGCCGCCGGCAGCGCGGGGTGTTCGCAGTGCAGCAGCGACGGCACCACCCAGGACACCGCGGGCAACGTGTTGTTGGCGACGTCGGCCTGGAAGTCGTTCGGGTAGGTCGGTGCGATACCGCGTCGCGCCAGTTCGGAATTCGGGTCGGCGGCCTGGGTGAAGCAGCCCATCATGCCGTCCAGGATCATCGACGAGGCCGGGCCGACATCGCGATTGCTGTAGATCTTCCACGGCACCCCGCCCTCGGACAGGTTCTCCGGGTAGGTACGCCAGCTGTAGACGTTCTTCGGAAGCAGGGTCGGCGTCTCCACCAGCGGACCGCCCGCCAGACCGTCGGGGTCGATGCTCGCGCTCATCCAGTACAGCCGATTGGGGTCGGTGGGGCCGAGCACCGAGCAGTGGTAGTTGTCGCACAGCGTGAACGCCTGCGCGAGCTCGGTGTGGATCGGAATGTCTTCCGGCAGGTAGTAACCCATCGCCGCGGGCGCGTTCGCCGGCCCGACCGAGGCCACCGACATCGGCATCCAGCCGTCGTTGCGGCCGTTGTTGAATGCCTTGTGCATGCCCGGCCAGGTGTGGTCGGGGTCGTTGATGCACTCCCCGTCCAGTGTGGCGCCGCGGGTGGTGTCGAGCCGGAACGGTTCGACGAAACCGTCTGCGGTGGGCCCGATTCCGGGCGACCACCCGTACTGACGCCACGACGCGGAGGATTCACCGAACCCACGCACCCCCGACAGGGTGCCGAAATAGTGGTCGAAGGACCGGTTTTCCTGCATGAGCAAGACGAAGTGCTCGATATCGCCGAGCCCGCCCATCCCCACCGGATCGGCGGCGAAAGCTCGGTCGATAATCGGATTCGCCCAGGTGGCAAGCGTTCCCACCGCACCGGCGGCCATCGCTTTCGCGAGGAACTGTCGCCGGTTGAGGCCGGCGAAGGGACCAGAACTCATCGGAGTGGAGCACCTTTCCCGTAGGGGATGGAGCAATCGCGCACACGCTACACCCCACCGGAAAAGGCCGAAGGCCCCGGTCCGTATGGACCAGGGCCTTCGGTAGTGCAAAGGGTGATTCAGCCGTTACCGGTGAATCAGGCGTTGCCGCTGAGCTTCTCCCGCAGAGCCGCGAGCTGGGCATCGCTGGCCAGCGAGCCGCCCGTGGACTCGGCCGGACCGGAGGTGGACGCAGCCGCGCTGCCACCGGTCTCGGAGGAGTAGTTGCCCGCGACGGGACCACCAGCGGCGGCCTCGGCGGCAGCGTCGGCTGCCATCTTCTCCATCTGAGCAGTGTGCATCTTGTGGCGACGCTCGGCCTCGGCGTAGCGGCCTTCCCACTCTTCACGCTGCTTGTCGAACCCGTCGAGCCATTCGTTGGTCTCGGGATCGAAGCCCTCGGGGAAGATGTAGTTGCCCGCATCGTCGTAGCTGTCGGCCATGCCGTACTTCGACGGGTCGAACTCGGCGTTGTAGTCCTCGTTCGCCTGCTTCAGCGACAGCGAGATACGACGACGCTCGAGGTCGATGTCGATGACCTTGACCATGGCGTCGTCGCCGACGGCCACAACCTGGTCCGGGACCTCGACGTGGCGCTCGGCCAGCTCGGAGATGTGGACCAGGCCCTCGATGCCCTCTTCGACGCGCACGAAGGCACCGAAGGGAACCAGCTTGGTGACCTTGCCGGGCACGATCTGGCCGATGGCGTGGGTCCGGGCGAACTGACGCCACGGGTCTTCCTGAGTCGCCTTGAGCGACAGGGAGACGCGCTCGCGGTCCAGGTCGACGTCGAGAACCTCGACGGTGACCTCGTTGCCGACCTCGACAACCTCGGACGGGTGGTCGATGTGCTTCCAGGACAGCTCGGAGACGTGCACCAGGCCGTCGACGCCACCCAGGTCCACGAAGGCACCGAAGTTGACGATGGAGGACACGACGCCCTTGCGGACCTGGCCCTTCTGGAGCTGGTGCAGGAATTCGCTGCGGACCTCGGACTGGGTCTGCTCGAGCCAGGCGCGACGCGACAGAACCACGTTGTTGCGGTTCTTGTCGAGCTCGATGATCTTGGCCTCGATCTCCTTGCCGACGTACGGCTGGAGGTCGCGGACACGACGCATCTCGACGAGCGAGGCGGGCAGGAAGCCACGGAGACCGATGTCGAGGATCAGGCCGCCCTTGACGACCTCGATGACGGTGCCCTTGACGGCCTCGTCCTTCTCCTTGAGCTCCTCGATCGTGCCCCACGCGCGCTCGTACTGCGCCCGCTTCTTCGACAGGATCAGGCGGCCTTCCTTGTCCTCCTTCGTGAGGACCAGGGCCTCGACCGCGTCGCCCACGGAAACGACCTCGTTCGGGTCGACGTCGTGCTTGATGGAGAGCTCGCGGGAGGGGATGACGCCTTCGGTCTTGTAACCGATGTCCAGCAGGACCTCGTCACGATCGACCTTGACGATGGTGCCTTCGACGATGTCACCATCGTTGAAGTACTTGATCGTTGCGTCGATGGCGGCCAGGAAATCCTCGGCGGAGCCAATGTCGTTAATGGCTACCTGCGGCGAGGTGACGGTGGTGGGCATATGTGGGTTTGCTCCGGACGGATTGTGGTCGGTTGCGGACATTGGATCTTTCGGTACGCTGCGAGATCACCGCGACGACGCGACGAAGGGATACCGGTAAAGTATCGCACGGACCGTCGCACTTGCCGCTGATCAAATTCAGCGTCCCTCTACAGCGTGCATCAGCCTACGCGACCCGCGCCGAGCCGGGCAAACCACCCCCCGCACCACGCCGATACCCTGTTGGCCGTGTCCGACGACGAACGCCACGCGCAGGCCAACGCGCTGCTGGGTACCTCAGCAACCACCCGAACCAAGATCGATTCGCGCGACAGCGAGCGCGCGAATCGCCGCTGGTGGGACGCCGACGCCGAGCAGTACCACCAGACCCACGCCGACTTCCTCGGCGTCGACTCCCCGGGCGGCGAGTTCGTGTGGTGCCCGGAGGGCCTGCACGAGGGCGACATGGGTTTCCTCGGCGACGTGACCGGCAAGACGATCTTGGAGATCGGCTGCGGGTCGGCGCCGTGCTCGCGGTGGCTGGCCGGGCACGGCGCGTTCCCGGTCGGGCTCGATGTGTCGAAGGGGATGCTGGAGCGTGGCGTGGCCGCGATGGATCAGGGCGGACCGCGCGTACCCCTGGTTCAGGCGGGCGCCGAGGCGCTGCCCTTTACCGACGCGTCGTTCGATCTGGCCTGCTCGGCGTTCGGCGGGGTGCCGTTCGTCGCCGATTCGGCGCTGGTGATGCGTGAGGTGGCTCGGGTGTTGCGCCCGGGCGGGCGCTGGGTGTTCTCGGTGAATCATCCGATGCGCTGGATCTTCCCCGACGATCCGGGCGAAGCGGGTCTGACCGCCACGATCCCGTATTTCGACCGCACTCCTTATGTAGAGGTGGACGGCGACGGTGTGCCGACCTATGTCGAGCACCACCGCACGATCGGTGACCGGGTCCGCGAGATCGTCGGCGCCGGTCTGCACCTGGTGGACATCGTGGAACCGGATTGGCCGGAATGGCTCGACCGCGAATGGGGTCAGTGGTCGCCGCTGCGCGGGCAGATCTTCCCCGGGACCGCCATCTTCATCGCCGAAAAGCCCTAGAACTCGGGCAGCGCGGCGAACGAGGGGTCCACGCGCACGTTCGGCACGGTGTCGGCGACCCAGCGGCGCGCCCTGGTGAGCGCGTGATCGGGGAATTCGACATCGAAGCGGACGTCATCGGACAGCAGATAGGGCAACCGGCCGCGCAGACCGGGCGCGTACGGGTGGGGCGGGCACATCTCGTCGCGCCGAACCTGCCGGCCGATCAAGGTCTCGCGCGCACCGGGCACCCCGGTCTCGGGGCAGATCACCTGGAACACCGCCGAGCACCGGTCCTTGGGCACCACGATCGACGCCGCGAAAACCAGCTCACCGTGCGGGCCCGGCAGTTGGGTCTTCTCCACCCGCAGCAGGGCGGGCAACTGGTCCACCCACACCACGAAGGCCTCGATCAGGCAGCCGGTCCGGGCGTGGTGCTCGGCCAGCCGCCTGCGCAGCCGTTTCAGGTCGTGCAGGCGGGCGGGCAGGTCGGGCGTGCCGTTGACATAGGTCAACGCGACGACGTCACGAGTGGCCGGATTCCCCCAGGTCGTGTCGTCCAACTGTTGCATTCCAGGAATGTCGAACGAGATGGGCACCGGATCAATTTACCGGCGGATTCGAGTTCGGTTGTCCCCGTGGGGCGCCCGGCGCGTCGATCAGGCCGAAATCCGCTCGTCGACCACGTCGACGAGCCAGGCTTCGTGACTGATCACCATCGCGCGGCTGCGCGGGGTGGCGAGCACGGTCGCCAACGCGGCGCGGAACGCCTCGGCGGCCGCCCGATCGTCGAAATCGAGGTCGATGAGGACGCGGGGTGGTGTGCCCTCGACGCGGCCGACGCGGTAGGCGCGAACGCCGTTGTCGGCGCGGAAACGCTCGAACTGATCGAACGCGGCCTTCCAGTCGTCGTAGTCGCGAACGGTGTTGTCGATGTGCAGGGTGACGGTCATGGTGACCTCCGTGGTCGTGCTGGATGGGTAGCTCAATGGTCGGCCCGTTCTGGGCACCGGAACATCCCTGATCCTGGGGGTTTTCCGCCGTAGACTGGGTGCGTGCCGAGCACCTTGGCAGACCGGATCGGCCGTCTGTGCCGCGCCGGGCACTCCGCCAAACGATTGCGTGAACTCGTCCTGGTCGAGATCCGCGCGAGGATCCCGTTCACCGGCCATGTCTTCGCGCTCACCGATCCCGTCACCGCGGTCGCGACGGCGCCGCTCGCCGACGTCCCCGGCCTCGATCTCGCGCTGTTGCCCGACTTGATCCGCGCCCGGTACCTCACTGCGCTCAATCGCTGGGACACCGTGCGCGGCACCGGCGCCCATTCTTTGCTGGGCGCCACCGACGGCGACCCGGAACGCTCCCTGCTCTGGCGCACCGCCCAGCACGATCTCGGCGTCACCGACTCCGCCACCGTCACCTTCGCCGACCGCTACGGCTGCTGGGGCTTCCTCGAACTGCTCCGCTACAGCGAACCCCCGTTCACCACAGCAGAACTCGGTGAGCTGAGCACGCTGACAGCACCGGTCACCGCAGGCCTGCGCCGTACCGTCGGCGCCACCTTCGTCGAATCCGACGCCCAGCTCGCGTCGCTGGGCCCCGCGGTCGTCCTGCTCGACGACACCCTGCGGGTGCGTTCCCAAACGGCAGCCGCCGCAGATTCCCTCCTGCGCCTACTCCCCCCGGACGAACCGATTCCCCCCGTCCCCGCCTCGGTCTACAACGCGGCCGCCGCCCTGCTCGCCACCGAGGCCGCCGTCCCGCTCGGCCCCGCCGTCTCCCGCATCCACCTGGGCGGCAACCGCTGGCTCACCGTCAAAGCCGACCGCATCGGCCCCGACATCGCCGTGGCCCTGGAACCGAGCACCGCCACCGAACGCCTCGACCTGTTCGCCCGAGCCCACGCCCTCTCCACCCGGGAATCCCAGGTCCTGACGCTGCTGGCGACCGGCCTGGACTCCCACGAACTGGCCGCGGAACTGTTCCTCTCCGAACACACCGTCAACGACCACGTCAAAGCCGTCCTCGCCAAATCCGACACCCGAACCCGCCAACGCCTCCTCACCCGCGTTCTCGGAGTCGGCTGAGACGACATGATCGATCGACTAGTTGCGCTTGGGTTTTCGGCCTGCTTGGTCGAGGGCAAGGCGGAGGGCGTATTCGATTTGGGAGTTGATGCTGCGCAGGTCGTCGGCCGCCCACTTGGCTATTGCCTCGTGGACGGCCGGGTCGAGCCGTAGCAGGATCTTTTTGGGGTCCTTCTTCGGCTGGGTCATCGGGCGGCTCAGGAGTAGAGGGATCCGGTGTTGACCACCGGCTGGGTGGCGCGGTCGCCGCACAGGACGACGAGCAGGTTGGAGACCATGTTGGCCTTGCGTTCCTCGTCGAGTTCGACGGTGCCCTGTTCGGCGAGGCGATCGAGGGCGAGAGCGACCATGCCGACGGCGCCTTCGACGATCTGGGTACGGGCGGCGACGACCTGGGCGGCCTGTTGGCGGACCAGCATGGCCTGGGCGATCTCGGGGGCGTAGGCGAGGTGGGTGATACGGGCCTCGATCACCTCGATGCCGGCGGTGAGGGTGCGTTCGCGCAATTCGACGGTGAGTTCCTCGGCGACTTCGGCCCCGTCGCGAAGGCTGGTGCGGGAGTCGTCGTGGGCGTCGTAGGGGTGGGTGGTGGCGAGGTGGCGCACCGCCGCCTCGGACTGGGTCTCGACGTACTCCTCGTAGTCGTCGACGGCGAAGGCGGCCTTGAAGCTGTCGACCACCTTGTAGACGACCACCGCCGCGATCTCGACGGGGTTGCCGTCGGCGTCGTTGACCTTGAGCTTCTGGGTCTCGAAGTTACGCACGCGCAGCGAGATGGACTTGCGGTCGGTGAGCGGGACCACGGAAAAGAACCCGGGCTCGCTCACCGAGCCGATGTAGCGACCGAAGAAGGTGACGACCTTGGCCTCGTTGGGGTTGACGATGATCAGCCCGGTGGCGAGCAACCAGACGACCAGGATCACGACGACGGCGGCCACCGCGCCGATCCAGGCCAGTGCGCCACCGTTGTGCTGGGTGGCGGCGATGAACGCGAGAACGGCGGCGGCCCCGAACAACAGGGTGAACACCAGCCACCCCAGCACGACGACGAATCCATTGACGCGGAATGCGGACCGCAGCTCCATGACATCCTCCCGATATCTGAGTGATATCACTAAGATAGTAGATATCGAGAGGCCGAGCAAGCGGCGCTAGGAACCGGGGGCGATATTGCGGTTGGCGCGGAACATGTTTCGCGGGTCGTACTTCGCTTTCGCCGCCGCCAGCCAGCGGTAGGTATCCGGGGAGTAGCCTGCCGCGGTCTGGGCCTCGTCCGCCGCGCCGCCCGCACCGTAGAGGAACGCGAGACTGTGCCCGATCGTCCACGGCGCCAATGCTTCTCGCACCTTCGCGAGCCCTTCGGGTGCGGAGTCACCCTCGCCGGGGCCGGTGATCACCCGCACGATGTACTCCGCATCGCGATGATCGATCGAGGCCGGGCCACCGTGGCGCAGGGCCGCACCGAGATGGCGGATGTCGATGACCGCGTCGACCGATCCCCCCGGGGCCGTCAACGCGCGCAGCGCGGACAGACCCTGCGGGGTCAGCTCCGAGAGCAGCGCGTTGGTCGCGGCGTAGGCGTGCGGAAAAGGCGGGTCACTGTGGATGGTGTGTGATTCGGCGTAGGGCATCGTGCGCAGGTCCTCGTGCAGTCGAGGTCCGATCCGCCGCAACGGCGCGACCCACCGCTGCCCCTCCTCGTCCGGCCCGTCGAAGGCGATTCGGATCGAAGCGACGTGGCGGCCTCGCAAGGATTCCGGCACGGGCGGGATGTCGGGATAGGTCACCAGCGCGATCGTGGAGGTGAGCGCGCTCGGTACGGTCTCGGTCCAGGTGCGCCATGCCTCCAGCGCCGCGTCGACCAGGGGCGCGTCGAAAACCAGCTGACCACCATAGATTTCGGCGACGGGCACGAGATCGAGTTCGAGACCGGTCACGACGCCGAAGTTCCCGCCGGAGCCCAGTACCGCCCCGAACAACTCGTCGTCCGGGCCGAGCGAGCGCATCCTGCCGTCGGCGGTCACCAGTTCGACGCGGCGCACATGATCTGCGGCATAACCGAATTCACGGGCCAGCAATCCGAGCCCGCCGCCGAGCACATACCCGACGACGCCCACCGACGGCGACGACCCGTTCAACGGCGCCAGCCCGTACCGCGCGGCCGCCTCGACCAACGCGCCCGCCCGCACCCCGGCCCCGATGTGAGCGGTACGAGCCTGCGGGTCGACGGTGATGGCGTCCATGCGTCCGGTCGTGATGAGCACCCCGCCGTCGGTGGCTACCGACAGACCGTGTCCGGTCGCCTGCACGGCCACCGACAGCCCGCGCCGTGCGGCGAATTCCACGGCGGCGCGCACGTCCTGGCCGTGCTGGGCGCCGACCACGAACGCCGGACGGTGGGTGTAGGCGGTTTGGAAGCCGGCGATCTCCTCGGCGTACCCGGGGTCGTCCGGAGTGAAGACAGGACCAGTGAACTTCGTTGCGATATCGGTCATGTCTTCGACTCTGCTCGCCGAAGATGAATAAGTACAAGAGATAGATCTTCTATTATCTATAATCAATAATTATGGAACTGCGGCAGCTGCGCTACTTCGTGACGATCGTCGACGAGGGCGGGTTCACCAAGGCCGCCGAACGGCTGCACTTGTCCCAGCCCGGCCTCAGCACCCAGATCCGCCAACTCGAACGTGAACTCGGGCAACGTCTACTCGACCGCGGTGCGCGCACCGTGACACCGACCGACGTCGGCGCCGCGGTGCTCACACACGCACGCGCCGCCCTGGCCGCCGCCGACCGGATCGGCGACACGGTCGGGGAGTTCACCGGATTGCTGCGGGGTCAGGTCCGGCTCGGCATGATCTCCGGGGCAGCGTCGGAGGTCTTCGATGTCGCGGGCGTCCTCGCCGATTTCCACCACGATCATCCGCAGGTCGGGATCAGCCTCACCGAGGACACCGCGGAAAGGATGCTCGCCGCCGTCGAACACGGTGAACTCGACATCGCGTTGACCGGATTGACCGGCGCGCCAATAGATTCCGGCATCGGACTCGAGGTGATCCTGGAGACCGCGCTCGTCGCCGCCGTCGCCCACGATGCGCCCATCGACCCCGCCGAATCAGCGGGCTCCATCACCTTGGAAGCCCTCGCCGATCGCCGCCTCATCTGTCTCACCCGGGGCACCGGCCTTCGCGGGGTATTCGAACGCTCTTGCGCCGCCGCCGGTTTCACCCCGAACATCGCCTTCGAAGCCGCCGCTCCCCCGCTGCTCCTCGACCTTGCCGCACGCGGGCTGGGAACCGCCATCGTCCCAGCCCTCACCACCGCCGAAGCTGACGCCTTCGGCGTCCGATCCCTCGACATCGTCGACCCCACCATCCACGGCCGGCTGGCCCTGGCCTGGCGCACCGATCCCCCGCCCGGCCCGGCGGCGAAGGTGCTGCTCGGGCAACTGCGTATCGCCTTCGGCGGCCACACCTCCGCCGTCGATCGGTAGGCGCGGGCGGTCAGGGGGAAGACTTCAGGCGGGCGATTTCGGCCTCGAGCTCGGCGTTGCGGTGTTGTAGACGCTCGATTTCGGCTTCGAGAGGAGCGCGGCCCGCGCGCAGGTAGTCCTGGATCCACTCGGTGCGGTAGCGCGGGGTGATGTTCTTGGTGCAGTTCCGGTCGAACGCCTCGACCCGCACCACGAACGCCCGGTCCGAGCGTGCGTCGATCGGGCCCGCCGACGTGGTCAGGAGGCGGTCGAGCAGGCCGGGATCGTCGGCGCGTTCGACGACCTCGACCCGACCGAAGATCTTGACCCTGGTGCGCGTCGGGTAATCGATGAAGAACAGGGACACCCGATCGTCGATGTCGAGATTGCCCACAGTGACGAACTGGTTGTTACCCGCGTACTCGGCCCACGCGATCGTCGACGAGTCGAGTACATGCGCGAAACCTTGTGGACCGCCGCGATGTTGGATGTAGGGCCAGCCGGATCCGGTGACGGTAGCGAGGTAGAACGAGTCGGCCTGCCGGATCAGGCCCGCCACTTGGGGCTCCAGTTCTTCGGGCTCGCCGATGTCGGCGCCGTCGGCCATCCGCCTGCCGTGGACGGTGAAACCACCACCGCTGCGCTGGCGGCGCTCGGTGGCCGAGGAGAAGGCGATCGCTCCGTATCGGGTCGGCTTGTTCACCCCACCCACGGTACGACGCGTGATTCGTCAAGGATCAGTCCGCCGTGCCGCTGATGTCGGCGCGGACGTCAGCGCTACGCTTTGGCTAACCGATGAAGGAGAGCTCGACCAGGACGAGGAAGGGCGTGCGTGGTGGAGTCGACTACTGCTGCGAAACTGCAAGAGCTGCGGGACAATCTGAGGGCGGCGCGGGAACCCGCGGGGGATGCGGGGATAGCCAAGCGTGCGGCGAAAGGAATCCCCGGTCCACGCGAACGCATCGAAATACTTCTCGACCAGGGCAGTTTCACCGAAATCGGGGCGCTGGTGAAGCAACCAGGCGCGGCCGACGGACTCTACGGCGACGGTGTGGTCACCGGGCACGGCAGGATCGACGGGCGCCCGGTGGTGGTGATCGCCCACGACCAGACCGTGTTCGGTGGATCGGTGGGTGAGATGTTCGGGCGCAAGGTCGCGATGGCGATGGATCTCGCGGCCGATATCGCCTGCCCGTTCGTGGCGATCAACGACTCCGGCGGCGCCCGGGTGCAGGACGCGGTCACCTCGCTGGCCTGGTACGCGGAGATGAGCAGGCGCCAGACCCGGCTGTCCGGGGTGGTGCCGCAGGTGTCGGTGATGCTGGGCAAATGCGCTGCGGGCGCGGTGTATTCGCCGATCAACACCGATGTGCTGATCGCGACCGAGTCGGCGTACATGTTCGTGACCGGTCCCGAGATCATCCGCGAGACCACCGGCGAGGAAGTGACCCTCGACGAGCTCGGTGGCGCGTTCAACCAGGCGCACAACGGCAACATCCATCACGTGGCGGCGGACGAGAAGGCCGCTTTCGAGTGGGCACGAACGTATCTGAGCTTCATGCCGTCGAACTGCTACGAGCGTGCTCCCCTGATCAATCCCGGTCTGGAGCCGGCGATCACGGACTCCGACCGCGAACTCGATTCGCTGATACCGGATTCCGATCGCCGGGGCTACGACATGTACGAGATCCTGCTCCGGATCTTCGACGACGGGGAGTTCCACGAGATCGGCGACGGCGCCGCCCGCAATCTGATCACCGGATTCGCCCGGGTCGACGGGCGTAGCGTCGGTGTAGTCGCCAATCAGCCGCTGGTGGCCAGCGGCGCGATCGACGCGCGCGGGTCGGACAAAGCCGCGCACTTCATCCGCCTGTGCGACGCGTTCGACATTCCGCTGGTGTTCATCGTCGACACCCCGGGCGTGCTGCCGGGCGTGGAGGAGGAGAAGATCGGCGTCATCAAACGCGGCGGACGATTCTTCTACGCGGTCGTCGAGGCCACCGTTCCGATCGTCACCGTCGTGGTCCGCAAGGCCTACGGCGGCGGCTACGCGGTGATGGGGTGCAAGCAGCTCGGCGGCGACATCAACCTGGCGTGGCCGACGGCCCGGATCGCCGTGATGGGCGCCGAAGCCGCCGTGGGCCTGACCCAGCGCAAACAGCTGGCCGCCGTCCCCGAGGCAGACCGACCGGCCGTACGTCAGCAGATGGTCGACTTCTACAACGCCGCCGTCGCCACCCCGTGGATCGCCGCCGAACGCGGCTATATCGACGCGGTCATCGAACCGTCCACTACCCGGCTGGAAATCCGCAAAGCGCTGCGCCTGCTCGGCGACAAACACATCGAGCAGGCACCGCGCAAACACCGCCTGATGCCGTTGTAGAGCCGCGTCACCGCGCGGTGGCCAGCACGCACGCTTCCACATAGCCGGCGACGAGTGGACGGTTGTCGTCACGTCGCCAGGCCAGGGCGAGTTCGCAGGGACTCACGCCGGTGACCGGCCTGGTCACCACGCCGTCGTGGGCGACCAGCGCGGCGTTGCCGGTGGCGAGCAGGACGATGCCGTCGAGGTTCACGAGTGCCTCGTAGGTCTCTTCGGTGCTCGACACCTCGGCGCCGATGATCGCCGGTCGCCCGGCGCGTTCGTCGACGGCGAGCCAATAGTCGCGCAGGGGGCCCGCCGAGCGGGGCAACGCGAGGAAGGGCTCGTCGAGCAGGTCGGCGAACTCGATCCGGTCGCGCGCGGCGAGGTGGTGCGACTGTGGAAGGGCCACCAGCCGGGGTTCGGTCGCGACCACCAGCCAGCGGTAGCGGTCGCTGTCGAGCAGCGGCAGCCAGACGAAGGCCACGTCGCTGGCGCCGTCGGCCAGGCCGGCGGTCGGGTCGTCCCAACCGACCAGGCGCAGCACCGGTTTCGCGTGTGGAAACGCGGTGCTGAATCGGGAGCGCACGGCCGGCAGGATGCCTCGACCGGGACTGGTGCTGATGCCGATGGCCAGCGCGGCCTCCTCGGTGGCTTTCGCCGACTCCACCGCGGCCTCGGCGGTTTCCCAGGTCGCGAGGAGGCGCAGCGCGTGCGGCAGCAGCGCCGCGCCGACCGGGGTGAGGGTGACCGAGCGGGAATCACGCACGAACAGTGCCGCACCGAGGTGACTTTCGAGTCGGCGGATCTGTTTGCTGAGCGCGGGCTGCGAGATGTACAGCACCTCCGCGGCGGCGGTGAAGCTCAGGCGGTCGGCCACCGCGACGAAGTACCGCAGGTCGCGTCCGTGGACATCCATAACTCCTGGTTATCACAAAGGATCTTGGACTTCCATCTCGTCCGGGCGGAAGTATTGCGCACGAAACATCAACGGACACAGGAGAACCTGATGAGCATTCCGAAGATCTGGCTGGTCACCGGCGCGAGCAGCGGGTTCGGCCGCGCCATCGCACAGGACGCCGTCGACGCGGGCGATATCGTGATCGCCGTCGCTCGCCGCACCGCCGCCCTCGACGATCTGGTCGCCGCGCATCCCGATCAGCTCGAGACGATCGCGCTCGACGTCACCGATACCGCTCGCATCGACGAGGTCGTCGCCGATGTCGTCGCCCGCCACGGCCGCATCGATGTGCTGGTCAACAATGCCGGTCGCACCCATGTCGGCGCGGTCGAGGAAACCACCGAGGCCGAATTGCGCGGACTGTTCGACCTGCACCTGTTCGGCCCCGCCGCCCTCACCCGTGCGGTGCTGCCCCACATGCGCGCCCAGCGCGGCGGTGCGATCGTGCAGATGAGCAGTGTCGGCGGGCAGCTGTCCTTCGCGGGGTTCTCCGCGTACAGCGCCACGAAGTTCGCGCTGGAAGGGTTGTCGGAGGCACTCGCCGAAGAGGTGGCGCCGTTCGGCATCAAAGTACTGATCGTCGAACCCGGCGCCTTCCGTACGGGACTGTTCGGCCCCGGAGCCGCGGCGTTCAGTCCCGAGTCCGACGTTTACGCCGACACCGCGGGTGCCACCCGTCGCATGGTCGAGGGCGGCGACGGCACCCAGCCCGGCGACCCGGCCAAGGCCGCCGCCGCCATCCGCGTCGCCCTGTCCGCCGAGAAGTCGCCGCTGAGGCTGCCGCTGGGCGGCGATTCCGTCGACGCGGTCCTGGGCCACCTCGATGCCGTCCGCGATGACGTCCTCGCGTGGGAAAAGGTCTCCCGCGCGACCACTTTCGACGAAAGCTGAGGGCACACGCGCACCACACCGTGACGCACCGCTGCCGCGGCGGCGCTGCTCGAGCTGGAGTCTCCGAACCGGACGGTCATGGAGCTCTACTTCACCCGGGCCGGCGAACCGGAGCGCCTCGCCTGGCCGGGTAGCGCTCACCCGCCGCACGTGAACCACGTCTGCCGGACTCCTCGGAGTCCGGCAGACGGCACTACGCGCTGACCGCGCTCGCCCGCGGCACCGGCGAACTATCGCGTCGGGCGACCGCACGGACCAGCAGGTAGATCGGAAAGGCGATGGGCGACAACAGAATCGTGCCGACCAGCAGTGGGCCCATCAGCAACGGGTGGACGTTGCGCTCGCGACTGTCGAGGTAGATCCAGCGGCCGAGGAACAGGTCCCACGCGATGATCTGCGCCCACAGCGCGGTGAGCACGGCGGGGTCGGCGGCGGCCTCGGTGATGGCGGCCAGGGACGGCGATGTCACCAGCGACCACATCGCACCCAGCACCGGCATCGCGACGATCGCCCACACCACCAAGGGCACCAGCACAATCCACGGTGCGGAGATGATCGCGCGGGTCCAGCGCCACGTCGGGGCGAAGATCATCAGCGCCCAGAACGGCACCGTGACCCAGAACGACAGGTCGAACAGCGTGCTCATGCAGTAACCACCTTTCGGGTACCGGCCGCGCTCGCGACCGAGATCATTGCTCCGACAACTACTCCGGTGACGATCGCGGCCGCGGCAGTCAGCGTGGCCTGATCGGGGTGGATCAGCGGCTGCCCCCGCAACGCCTGCCAGGTGACCAGCGCGAGCACCGCCGCGTACCCGGCAGACGCGGTGATGATCAGGCCGAGCCGAACGCGCACCGACCGCAGCAACGGGATCCGTGGCGCCAGCACCACCAGCAGTGCCGCGAGCAACGGCAGTGCCTGGAGCGCGTGCATGCCGAAGAAGTGTGGAATGCGCAGGTCACCATCGGTGGTGCTCCACCCCGTGAGCGGCATGCCGGGCGTGCCGTCGGGAGCTCCGACCGTGTGCGCGCCCGCGATGCCCTCGACGCCGGATTCCCGCTGAGGCATCAGATTTCCCAGCGCCAGCCCGACCAAGGTGATCGCGATGCCGCAACGAATCGACCAGGTGATCGAGGCGTCACCGAGGCGTGCGCGCATCAAGCCGATCCCGATCACCAGGGTTGCCAGGAACAGGATGACGATGGTGGACCCCATGATCACCCAGAGGGTGCCGTCCAGGGCGGTGGTCATGTTGTAGTGGCTGCGGGTCCCGCGGATCACCTGCCCGAAGATGATCGCCTGTTCGATCACCCCGGCGACCACGATCACGGTGGCCATTCGCGACGCGAGCCGAGAAGGGTTGGGCCGCAACGACATCAACCATGCCAGCGCCACGCCGTAGAACACGAACGAGATCGCGAACTTGGTCGGCTTGAACCAGGCCGCCGACCCGGCGATCACCCGGTCGTCGACCAGCATCCCGATCAGGCCGACCACGACGAGCGCGGCATTGACGGCGGAGAAATACATCAGCGGGCGGTGCAGGGGGGCGTTGGGGCGGGGCAGCGAGGGGACGGTCAGGACTGACATTCGAATCTCCCAGAGATAGATAGCTATACTATCCGTTATGGATAGCTAGACTATCCGCTATGGGTGACGTAGGCAAGGGGTAGGAACAACACGGAGGTAAGAGTGCGAATCTCGGAGTTGAGTGATCGCAGTGGCATCGCGGTGGCGACCATCAAGTACTACCTGCGCGAGGGACTGCTGCCGCCGGGTGAACGCACCAGCCCCAACCAGGCCAGCTACGGCGAAGACCACCTGCGCCGACTCCGCCTGATCCGCGCGTTGATCGAGGTGGGCGGAATACCGGTCGCCACCGTCTCCGATGTGCTCGCCGCGATCGACTCCCCCGACATGCCGCTGTTTCATGTGCTCGGAGTGGCGCAGGACAGCCTGTCCACCCCGGTCCCCGCCGCCCATGACGCCGAATGGGATCGCGCCTACGAGGCCGTGCGCGCGGAGATGGACCGACGCGGCTGGGACATGAAACCCAGCCCGCAGGCCGTCGACACGCTCACCGGAGTGATCGTCCGACTCGCGCAACTCGGCTACCGGGACTGGGCCACCACCACCCTACCCACCTATTTCGACAGCTCGCGGGCAGTCGCGGAAACCGACGTAGCGGCCGCCCTGTCCGCGGGCGGGCGCGACGACATCATCGACGCGGTCGTCGTACTGACCGTCCTGGGCGACACCGCACTGGCCGCCATCCGCCGCATCGCCCAGGCCCAGGTCTCCCTGGAACGCCTGAAGAACCCAGAAACCCCGTAACGCACAGCGGCCCCGCGAGAATCCGCGGGGCCGCTGTGTCGTCTCTCAGAGCAGACGTGACAGGAAAGCCTGTGTCCGCTCGTGTTGCGGGTTGGCCAGCAGCTCACGCGGCGGGCCCGATTCCACGACCACACCGGCATCCATGAACACCAGCTCGTCGGCGACCTCGCGGGCGAAGCCCATCTCGTGGGTCACCACCAGCATGGTCATGCCCGAATCGGCCAGCTCCCGCATCACCGCGAGCACCTCACCGACCAGCTCGGGGTCCAGCGCCGAGGTCGGCTCGTCGAACAGCATCAGCTTGGGATCCATCGCCAGCGCTCGCGCGATGGCGACGCGCTGCTGCTGACCACCGGACAGCTGCGCCGGGTAGGCGTTGCGCTTGGCCGAGAGCCCGACCCGCTCGAGCAGCTCCTCGGCCCTGGCGACGGCCTCGGACTTACGGATCCCGCGCACCTGGATGGGCGCCTCGATCACGTTCTCCAGCGCCGTGCGGTGCGGGAACAGGTTGAAATGCTGGAACACCATGCCGATATCGCGACGCTGGATCGCGGCATCGCGCTCGTGCATCTCGTAGAGCTTGCCGTTCTTCTCCCGGTAGCCGACGAGATCGCCGTCGACGTAGAGCCTGCCCGCGTTCACCTGCTCGAGGTGATTGATGCAGCGCAGGAACGTCGACTTGCCCGAGCCCGACGGCCCGACCAGGGTCAGCACCTTCCCACGCTGGACCTCGAGCGAGATGCCCTTGAGCACCTGCAGCGCGCCGAAGCTCTTACACACCCGGTCAGCCAGGACCATCGGCGGGACTGCCACAACTGGTTCTGTCATTTCGCCTTCACCGCCGCCTGCGCTGTGGCCAGTTCCTGAAGCTGCTTGGCCGTCAGCTGCCGGGTGGCGCCCCGCGAGTAATAGCGTTCCAAGTAGTACTGGCCGACCATGAGCACGCTGGTGATCGCCAGGTACCAGGTGGCACAGACGAGCAGCAGCGGGATCGGCTGGAAGTTCACACCGTAGATGTCACGGGCGCGGCCGAACAAGTCGGTACTCAACGGAATCGCGGTGACCAGCGAGGTCGTCTTGAGCATGCCGATCAGCTCGTTGCCGGTGGGTGGGATGATCACCCGCATGGCCTGCGGCAGCACCGTGCGGCGCATTGTCTGCGTCCACGACATGCCCAGCGCCACCGAGGCCTCGCGCTGCCCCTCGCCGACGGAGTTGATACCCGCGCGCACGATCTCGGCCATGTACGCGGCCTCGTTGAGGCCGAGGCCGATCACCGCGAACAGGAACGCCGCCTGCAGGTGCTGCACATCGAAGTGGAAGAACTGCGGACCGAACGGCACACCGAGATCGATCTGCTTGTACAGCGAGGGAACCAGGCCCCAGAACACCAACTGCACGAACACCGGGGTGCCACGGAAGATCCACAGGTAGATCCACGCGGCGGTGCGCAGCACCGGGTTCGGCGACAGACGCATCACCGCGAGGACCGTGCCGAGGGCCACCGCGATCGCCATCGCGAGCACGGTGAGCTCCAGGGTGACGATCGCGCCGGCGGTAATCCGGCTGTCGAACAGGTACTTGCCGTAGGTATCCCACCGGTAGGCGGGATTCGTGGCGGCGCCGTAGACGAACAATCCCACCAGGATCAGGATGATTGCCGCCGCGATCCAGCGGCCCGGCCTGCGCAGCGGGACCGCCTTGATCGGTTCGGGTTCGGTGCCCGGTCCGGGCACCTCCACCGTGTCTTTCGCGTCGGTCACGTCAGCTCACTGCACCGTTGATCACCGAGGTCTTGATCTGACCGTCCTGCACACCCCAGTTGGTGGTGATCTCGCCGTACTTGCCGTTGTCGATCAGGTGCTGCAGCGCCTTCTGCAGCGCCGCCGCCAGCGGGGAGGTCTTCTGCACGGCCCAGCCGTAGGGCGCGGAATCGAACAGCGGGCCCGCGGCCTCGATCTTGCCTTCGCTCTGCTTGATCGCGTACGCGGTCACCGGGGAATCGGCCGACATCGCGTCGACCTGGCCGAGCACCAACGCGTTGGTCGCGGCGCTCTGCTCGTCGAATGCCTTCATTTCGATGGCGGGCTTACCTTCGGCGACGCACTTGGCGCTCTTGGCGGGAATCTCGTCGGTGTGCTCGACCGTAGTGGACTGTACGGCGACCTTCTTGCCGCACGCATTGTTCGGATCGATCGCTTTACCGGTTTGCTGGGCCCACTGGATACCCGCGGAGAAATAGGTCGTGAAATCGACCTGCTGTTCGCGTTCGCGCGAATCGGTGATCGAGGACATACCCACGTCGTAGGTCCCTGCCTGAATGGCGGGAATGATCTTCTCGAACGAGGATTCGACATAGTCGACCTTCAGTCCGAGGGTGCTCGCGACGGCGTCGAGGAGGTCTACATCGAAGCCGACGATCTTGCCGCTCGCGTCCTTGTACTCGTTCGGCTGGTACGGCACGTTCACGCCGACGACCAACTTGCCTGCCTGCTTCACCTTGTCGGGGACCGCCGCGGCGAGCGCGTCGACCTTCTCCGCCGACACCTTGTTCACCGAGGCGCCGTCGCCCTCGGTGTTCTCGGCGCAGCCGGTCAACAACAACGCACCGCCGGCGACGGTACACAGCAGCCGCACGGCGCCACGGCCGAGGACAGTTCGAACAGACAAAGGAGCCTCCACATTTCACGTCGACGCCGGCCACGTGTCAGCGCCTGTTTGGCAATGTATGCGAACCGGACACAGCGTGGTGCGACAGTAACCGAAGATTAATCAGCCGATGTGAAAGGGGTCCCTTCACCTCCGGTGCACGCGAGCCCGTACCTGCTCGGTGAATTCGCTGGTGGAAGCCAGACCGCCGAGATCCGCCGTCGCGATTCCGGCGGCCAACGTGGCCGCCACCGCACGGGTAATTCGGTCGGCGGCATCATGGAGCGGACTATTGTCGTCACGAACTGCCAACCAGCGCAACAGCATTGCCGCCGACAATTGCAACGCGGCGGGATTGGCCCGATTGTGCCCCGCCAGACCGGGCGCCGCGCCGTGCACAGCCTGTGCCATCGCGCGCGTGTCGGAGCAGTTGAGCGAGGCGGCCATGCCGAGTGAGCCACTGAGTTCACCGGCCAGATCCGAGAGGATGTCACCGAACAGGTTCTCGGTGACGATCACGTCGAACTCGGCGGATGAGCGAACCAGGTGCGCCGCCATCGCGTCGACGTGTTCGTCGTCGACCGTCACGTCCGGATACTGCTCGGCCACTGCGTAACAGACGTCACGGAACAGGCCGGTCGTCATCGGCAGCACATTGGCCTTGTGCACCACGGTGACCCGCTTGCGCCTGCCCTGCGCGAGCCGCAGCGCCTGATGGGCGATCCGCTCGCACGCCGTGCGGGTGATCACCGCGACCGCCATCGCCACGTCCTCGGTGGGACGGAACTCCCCCGACCCGGCGAACATATTGCGGTCCGCGTAGAAGCCCTCGCTGTTCTCCCGGACGATCACCAGATCGATGTCGGGCGCCATCGCGCGCACGCCGGCGAAGGCGGCGGCAGGGCGGATGTTCGCGTAGAGCTCGAGCCGTTTGCGGATGATGCCGCCCGGTGCCACGCGCATGTCCGACGGGTAGGAGGCGTTGTCGTGCGGACCGAGAATCCAGGCGTCGAGATCCTCGAGAGCGGTCAGGGTCTGTTCCGGCAGCGGGTGGCCGTAGGCGGCGATCGCCTCGTGCCCGATCAGCAGCGGCACCCACTCCACCGGCGCGAGCCCGGCCGCGCCGATCGCTTCGTCGACCACCGCCCGGGTCGCGGCCACCACCTCGGGGCCGATTCCGTCGCCGTCGATCACACCGAGTCGCAGGTTCGCCTTCACACCGTTCACTCCCCCATCCTCGCGCGTGTCCGGACCGGATCGAGCGAGTGGGCGGTGCGGACACGCCGCAGCGACTAGTTTCTGCAGATCATGGTGCAGTCGGTGGAGTTGCTCCTCGACGAGGGCGGCGAGACAGAGATCCGCAGGCAATGGGCGGTTCTTGCCGAAGCAGGCCTGGGCAATCCCCACCCCGGGACCGCTCGGCCGCACATCACCGTCGCGGTGGCGCGCGAGATCTGGCCGCGCATCGACCACGCGCTCGAGCGGCTCGCGTTCGAGCCGCTGCCGATCCGTTTGGGCGGGCTGCTCGTCTTCGGGGCGCGCCGGCCGATCCTGGTCAGGGCGGTCGTCGTCACCGCGGACCTGCTCGCCCTGCATCGCCGGGTCAGCGAGGTGGTCTCACCCTGCCCCGGCGTACCGGCGACCATGGCTCCCGGCGCGTGGACACCGCACGTGACCCTGGCGCGGCGCGTGCCCCCCGAACGGCTCGGCGACGCGGTGCGGACGGTCGCGGCCGACACCGATTTCCGGTCGCTGATCGTGGGGATTCGCCGCTGGGACGGGGAGGCGCGGCAGGAGCGAATCGTGATCGGGGGAAGATAGTAGGACGCCCCGGCGTTACAGCCGAGGACACCGACAAGGAGAGGACGTCATGGCCACCCAGACGCTGACCCAGCAGAACTTCGACGAAGTCATCACCGGAAACGACGTGGTCCTCGTCGATTTCTGGGCTTCCTGGTGCGGTCCGTGCCGCAGTTTCGCACCGACCTACGAGACCTCGTCGGAAAAGCACACCGACGTCGTCTACGGCAAGGTCGACACCGAGGCCGAGCAGGGACTCGCCGCGGCCGCCAACATCCAGTCGATTCCGACCATCATGGCCTTCCGCGAGGGCGTACTCGTCTTCGCGCAGCCGGGCGCGTTGCCGCCCGCCGCGCTCGAGGACCTGGTGACCCAGATCAAGGATCTGGACATGGACGAGGTGCGCAAGCAGATCGCCGAGCAGCAGGAATCCTCTCCCGCCGAATAGTCCGGCGCCGAGAACACACAGGGCCCGTTCACCTTTCGAGTGAACGGGCCCTTGTGCGTGTTCGGGTGGTGTCAGCCCGCGAGCAGGTTGACGCCGGCGATCATGGCGCGCACGGTCGATTCCGCGCTGCCGGCGGCGGTGGCCACCGCCCAGCCGCGCCTGCCGTTGAACTCGCACTGCATGAAGGTGGCGGTGCCGTCGGCGGTCGGGCGCTGATGGAAGTGCAGGATCTCGAGGGGGTAGCCCTCGTCGTAGAGCGCGGAGGTCATCGCGGCAACGGGACTGCCGGTGGCGATGACGGTGCGCAGGTGGTCGGCGAATTCCAGGGTGGCGGTGAAATCCGTTCCGGAACAAGACCATTCGCGCAAGGCGATGGATCCGTCGGCGCGGGTGTACCGGTCGAGGAAGGCGGCGGGGTCGAGGTCGGTGAGCTCGGCGCGCAGGCCCTTGGGGGCAGCGGCGAACAGGGCATGGTCCAGTGTCAGCGTCATTGCAGGTGAGGTCTTCCCGAAGATGTCTTCGTTGGCAGGTGGGACCAGCAGAACGATGAAAAGCAGCCCGCAGCGTAGGGGCTGGTCCGAATCAGACCCCGCTACGGCGGGTTACTACGAGAAGAATTCGCCGTGAGGCTGCCTGCGCGGTCTGCGCAGCAGCGACCGCGAGGTCGCGGTCAGCGACTAGCAGCGCGGCACAGCGGGCGGGATTCGGCACGCAGTCGAGAATAGGGCGATCATCGCGAAACCGCAACCTGGTTCACTGCCCGGAGTGTCTACCGGTGAGTACCATCACCGCAGCTCAGGATCGGTAACGTCGGCCCCCGCGACGGCGATGGGTACCGTATCGGGTTAGAACAGCGGCAGAGCACGCTGATGCACCGGGAGGACCCTTCGGAGGGTGCCCCGCCGCGGGATCGGGTGAATCTGGCGGGCGGGTCGGCGCGGCTCGTCGCCCGCGAGCGCTGAATCCGGTCAGCGCCGCGACGCTGCACCGGTCAGGGGTTCCACCGAGGCGAGGGCGCGGGCCGAACCGTCGACGTCGACCTGGACCCGCAGGCGCTCGGGTTGCGAACTCGTCCGCAACACCACTTTGTCGCCCATCATCACCGGGCCGACGTGTTCGACGATCGCGCGGTACGGCAACCGATGACGGTCCGGGTGCGCGGCGAGCGCTTCCTCCATGGCCTCCCAGTACACCGCGTTGTTGACATGGCCGAGCCGGTCGACGTCGGTGACGCGCAGCGGGAACGGCACCTCCTCCACCTCCGCGACGTCGAGTTCGGTGAGCGCGGCTTTCCAGCGCAGGCGATGTTCGGTGGTGCCGGCCAGCATCGGCGCCATGAACGCGTCGCTCATCCGCGCGGGACGGCCGGCGACGGGGTCGATGTGGATCAGGAACGCCGCGGCCTCGATGTGCCCGCCCTTCTCTCCGCGCAACCGAATGCGCATGTCGCACCAACGATTCGAGAGCGCGTCGGCCCAGCGGCGGAGCTGGACGCGGTCGCCGAACATGATCGGCTCGTACACGTCGATCACCGTGCGCCGCACGATCCAGGCCTGATGGGTGTCGCCGTCCTCCACCGCGTCGAGATGATCGAACCCGATGTCCTGCAGGTAGCGCGCCACCGCGTCGAGCCGCAGCCGGTCGTCGCCATCGGTGTCGCCGAGTCGTACCGGCCACGACATCGCGAAGGCCTGCTCGATATCGGGGCAGTCGGGCAGCGGGGTCGCGATGACGGGCTCGGTCATAGGGCCGATGCTGCCACACCGGTGTCGCCAGTGACACGCGCCTCAGTACGGATCCGCCGAAGGCATTGAATCACTACGATTTTCGGCCGTAGGGTCGGTTCGACGCCGGACGACAGGATGGATGCGATGCTGATCGATTTCACGCCGGACAAGGCGCTGTACCCCTTCGAATCCCGCTGGTTCGAATCGTCGGCGGGCCGGGTGCACTACATCGACGAGGGCTCCGGGATCCCCATCCTTTTCTGTCACGGCAGCCCCACCTGGAGTTTTCTCTACCGCAAGATCATCGGTCAGCTGGGCGACCGGTTCCGGTGCGTAGCAGTCGACTACCCGGGCTTCGGACTGTCCGAACGACCACCCGGGTACGGCTACACGATCGCCGAACATGCCGCCGTGGTCGGCGAGCTCGTCGACCATCTCGGGCTCGACCAGTTCGTCGTCATGGGCCAGGACTGGGGCGGACCGATCGGCGCCGCGGTCGGCGCCGATCGAGCCGATCGGGTGCGCGGGCTGGTGCTCGGCAACACCCTGTTGTGGCCGACGGATACCTGGCCGCAGAAGGCGTTCAGCCGGGTCATGAGCAGCTCGCCGATGCAGCGGCGGATTCTGCGCGACAACCTTCTCGTCGAGCGTTTCCTGCTCGGTGAGCTGCGGAACACGATCAGCGAGGCCGAGGCCGATCACTACCGTGCGGTGCAACCTTCACCCGAAGCGCGGCGCGGGATCGCCGCGATGCCCGGGCAGATCCTGGCCGCTCGCCCCTTCCTCGAACAGCTGGCGATCGATGTGCCCGCCCGGCTCGGCGCCACACCGACGCTGCTGATCTGGGGCATGAAGGATATGGCGTTCCGTCCCGCCGCGTTCCTGCCACGAATGCGCGACACGTTCACCGACCACCGGGTCCTCGAGCTGCCCGACGCCAGACACTTCATCCCCGAACACGAGCCCGGCAAGATCGCCGAAGCTATCGTCCAGCGTTTTCGCTGACGCCGCCCCGACCGCTTCCTCGCGAGGCAGCGGGGCACTCCGTCGGCAGCGAGCGGTGCGCCGGTTTCCGCGATCGACCGTGAGCGAATCGCTGGCTAATAAAATGTGACCAGATTGTGAATCTCCCGCGAGTCGCCGCCGAGAACGGCCGATCGCACGGTAGCGTCGCGGCCGCTAGGCCAATTGTTACTGCGTGAAAGGAATTGTTCGACATGGCATTCGAAGTCACTGGGGCTATCGGCGATCACTACAACGAAGCCGGTGGCGCGTCCAGCCCGCTGGGTGAGCCGACCTCGGCAGAGCAGGACGCCGCCAACGGTGGCAAGTTCCAGGAATTCACCGGCGGAGTCATCTACTTCAAGCTCCCGACCGGGGCCAAGACCGTGTACGGCGCCATCCGTCAGGCATGGGAAGCCGAAGGCGGCGCGGGCGGCCGGTTCGGCTACCCGACCTCCGACGAACAGGACATCGAAGGCGGCAAGATCAGCCACTTCGAGAACGGCTCGATCAGCTACTCGATCGCCGATGACGCTGTGACGGTCAACGCGTAACTCGCGTTCCCGCTACGCCACGAGGGGCGCCTCCCCGGCCGGGGAGGCGCCCCTCGTGCTGTGCGGACCAGCTCAGTGCGCGGCCGAATCCCAGCTCCGGCCGGTACCGACGGAGACGGTGAGCGGGACCGAGAGGTCGATCGCGGCCGACATCTGTTCGCGCGCAAGGGCCTCGAGGGCCTCGCGTTCGCCGTCGGCGACCTCGAAGACCAGTTCGTCGTGGATCTGCAGCAGCATCCGCGAGCGCAGGCCCGCTTCGCGGATCGCGTTCTGCACGTTGATCATCGCGACCTTGATGATGTCGGCGGCGGTGCCCTGGATCGGCGCGTTCAGTGCCATCCGCTCGGCGGATTCACGGCGCTGACGGTTGCTGGAATCCAGGTCGGGCAGGTAACGCCTGCGGCCGAACAGCGTTTGGGTGTAGCCGACCTTGCGGGCCTGGTCGACGACGTCGGACAGGTAGTCGCGGATGCCGCCGAAACGGTCGAAGTACACGTCCATCTGCTCTTTGGCCTCGGTGGTGCTGATCTTGAGCTGGGCGCTCAAGCCGTAGGAGCTCAGACCGTAGGCGAGACCGTAGGACATGGCCTTGATCCGGCGGCGCAGCTCGGAGCTCACCTCCGCGATCGGGATGTCGAAGGCCTTCGATGCGACGAAGGTGTGCAGGTCCTCGCCGGAATTGAAGGCCTCGATCAGGCCCGCGTCCCCGGACAGGTGCGCCATGATGCGCATCTCGATCTGGCTGTAGTCGGCGGTCATGAGTTCGGCGAAGCCGGGGCCGACCACGAAGGTGTCGCGGATCTGGCGGCCGGTGTCGGTGCGGATCGGGATGTTCTGCAGGTTCGGCTCGGTCGAGGAGAGGCGACCGGTGGCGGCGATGGTCTGGTTGAACGTGGTGTGCACGCGGCCGTCGTCGGAGACCGACTTGAGCAGGCCGTCGACGGTCACCTTGAGCCGGGTCGCGTCGCGGTGGGCCAGCAGGTGTTCCAGGAACGCGTGACCGGTCTTCTCGAACAGCGATTCCAGCGCGTCGGCGTCGGTGGTGTAGCCGGTCTTGGTGCGCTTGGTCTTCGGCATGTCGAGCTCGTCGAACAGCACCACCTGCAACTGCTTGGGCGAGCCGAGGTTGATCTGCTTGCCGATCACCTCGTACGCGGAGTTCGCGGCCTCGGTGACGCGGTCGGCGAACTGCTGCTGGAGGTTCTCGAGCTGGGCGACGTCGACCGCGATGCCCGCTTCCTCCAGTTGACCGAGCACGCCGAGCAGCGGCAGCTCCATCTCCGTGAGCAGTGGGGTCGATTCGATGGCTTCGAGTTCGGTATCCAGGGCGACGGCCAGGTCGGCGACCGCGCGGGCACGCAACATCTCCTCGCGGGCGATATCGGCGGCGACAGTGTCCTCGTCGTCGAGCAGGGACAGCTGGCCCGTGTCGCCGGTCTCGACGCGCAGTTCGCGCTTGAGATAGCGCAGTGACAGATCGTCGAGGTTGAAGCTGCGCTGACCGGGGCGGACCAGGTAGGCCGACAGGGCGGTGTCGGTGGCGAGACCGCCCAGGGTGAAGCCGCGCCCGCGCAGTGCGTGCCCGGCGGACTTGGCCTCGTGCAGCGCCTTGGGCACCTCGGGATCGGCCAGCCAGGTGGCCAGCGCCGTCTCGTCTTCGGGGGTGAGGACGGTCAGGTCGATGTAGCCGCCCTCGCCGTCGGCGGCGGCGATCGCCAGTGCCCGCGCGTCACCGTGCACCGGCGTCCCGGTCCCGACGATCGAGAGGCCATGGCGCACACCGGCTTTCGCGTGCTCGGCCAACCAGTCGGCGACCGCGCCCTGATCGAGGGCACCACCGCTGATCTCGAAACCCGACTCGGCTTCCGGCTCCGGGGAACCGAGGGTGTCGAACAGCCGGTCGCGCAGGACCCGGAACTCGAGGTCGTCGAAGAGCTGGTGGATCTTGTCGCGGTCCCACGGCGCCTTGATCAGCTGGTCGGGGGTGTAGGGCAGCGGCACCTCGCGCACCATCTCGGTGAGCTGGCGGTTGAGCACCACACTCGACAGGTTCGCCCGCAGGGAGTCGCCGACCTTGCCCTTCACCTGATCGACGCGGTCGACCAGGGTGGCGAGGTCGCCGTATTCGCGGATCCACTTGGCGGCGGTCTTCTCCCCCACGCCGGGAATGCCGGGCAGATTGTCGCTCGGGTCGCCGCGCAGAGCCGCGTAGTCGGGATACTGCGCGGGCGTGAGGCCGTATTTGGTCTCCACCTCCGCCGGGGTGAAGCGGGTGAGATCCGAGACGCCCTTCTTCGGGTAGAGCACGGTGACGTCGTCGTTGACCAGCTGGATCGCGTCGCGGTCGCCGGTGACGATGAGGACCCGGTAGCCCTGTGCCATCGCCTGGGTGGTGAGAGTGGCGATCACATCGTCGGCCTCGTAGCCGTCGATGGCCATCACCGGGATGCCCATCGCGCCGAGCACGTCCTTGGTGAGTTCGACCTGCCCACGGAACTCGTCGGGGGTGGCACTGCGATTGGCCTTGTACTCCGGGTACGCCTCGGTGCGGAACGTCTTGCGCGACACGTCGAACGCCGCGGCCACATGGCTCGGTTTCTCGTCGCGCAGCAGATTGATCAGCATCGAGGTGAATCCGTACACCGCGTTGGTGGTCTGACCCGTGACAGTCTTGAAGTTCTCCGCCGGTAGCGCGAAGAACGCGCGATAGGCGATCGAATGCCCGTCGAGGAGCAGCAGCGTAGGCCGCTCACCCTCCGGGGCGGTGGTCGTTGTCGATGCCTGCGCAGTCGTCGGTGAACTCACCCGAGTGAGTCTAGGGACACCCTCCGACAGACACGAACACCGCCATCACCGCACTCCAGCCCCCCACCCGCGACCCCTAGGGAGCGGCGGCCACGCAGTGGCCGGTCGCGGCCGGGTCGCCGGTTAGCCGCCGGGGCGTAGGCGACGAAGGAGCAGTCAAGGACATTCTGAAGCCCGGCGTCTATTCGG
>NZ_JBSFTG010000015.1:0-155452 GCF_053590715.1 Nocardia sp. NPDC003183 | reverse complement strand
GCCCTGCAGACCCGCCAGCGCATCGCCGGGGTCGTGGCGACGAAGGAGCAAGCAACGGTGCCTGATCGACGGGACACACGGGGCCGCGAACTCGAGCGCGCCAGCGCTCCAAGAACTCAGCGCAGCATTTCCGCGACCAGGAACGACAGTTCCAGGGATTGCTGGGTGTTCAGGCGGGGATCGCAGGCCGTTTCGTAGCGGCCGCCCAGGTCGAGATCGGAGATGTCCTGGGCGCCGCCGAGGCACTCGGTGACGTTCTCGCCGGTCAGCTCGATGTGCAGGCCGCCGGGGTGGGTGCCGAGGGCGTGGTGCACCTCGAAGAAGCCCTGGACCTCGTCGACGATGCGGTCGAAGTGGCGGGTCTTGAAACCGGTGGACGACTCATGGGTGTTGCCGTGCATGGGGTCGCACTGCCAGATGACCTGGTGGCCGGTGGCCTGCACCTTCTCGATGATCGGGGGCAGCACATCACGCACCTTGCCGTTGCCCATGCGGGCGACCAGGGTGAGCCGGCCGGGCTCGTTGTTCGGGTCGAGCCGCTCGACGTATTCCACGGCCAGTTCCGGCGTGGTGGTGGGCCCGATCTTGAGCCCGATCGGGTTCGCGAGGAGTTCGGCCAGCGCGATGTGGGCGCCGTCGAGCTGACGGGTGCGCTCGCCGATCCACAGGAAGTGCGCGGACAGGTCGTAGAGCAGCGGTTCGCCGGTCTCGGACTCGCTCAGCCGCAGCATCGCGCGCTCGTAGTCGAGGACGAGCGCCTCGTGCGAGGCGTAGATACGCGCGGTCTTCAGGCTCGGGTCGTTGACCTGACAGGCGGCCATGAAGCGCAGACCGCGGTCGATCTCCTCGGCGAGGGTCTCGTAGCGCGCGCCCGCGGGCGACTGGGCGACGAAGTCACGGTTCCAGTCGTGCAGGCGGTGCAGGTCGGCGGTGCCCGCGCTGGTCAGGGCGCGAACCAGGTTCATCGCGGCGCTGGCGTTGGCGTAGGCACGGACCAGACGCGACGGGTCGTGACGACGCAGGGCCTCGTCGGCGACGAGCGAGTTCACCATGTCGCCGCGGTAGGACTTCAGACCCAGCGCGTCGGTGTCGGACGAACGCGGCTTGGCGTACTGGCCCGCGATCCGTGCCACCTTCACCACCGGCATACTCGCGCCGTAGGTGAGTACCACGGCCATCTGCAGCAGCGTGCGGATATTGCCGCGGATGTGGGGCTCGGTGTTGTCGGCGAAGGTCTCCGCGCAGTCACCGCCCTGCATGAGGAACGCCTCACCGCGCGCGACAGCGGCCAGCTGCGCCTTGAGGTCCTCCACCTCGGCGGGCAGGCAGATCGGTGGCACGCTCTCCAGCACGGTGCGCATGGTGGCGGCCTCGTCGGCGTCCCAGGACGGCTGCTGCAGAGCGGGCCGGGCCAGCGCGGCATCGAGGCGACCACGCAGCTCTTCGGGCAGCGGCGGCAGTTCCGGCAAACGGTCAATGGGTACGTCGACGGTCCAGGTCACCAGATCAGAATACGACCCGCGCGCACGGGCGACTATCCGGCGTACCCGCGAAGCCACCGCCGACCCGTGCGAAACACGCACAGGGCGCCCACATAGGGTTTCGTCGACCCGTCGTGGGGTCCATCGCCCGGCGCGCCGGAGCCCCACGAGCAACCCACCGGCACGAAGAGGCGATCTCCCTGCGATATTTCTACGATTCGGAATTCATCGAGGATGGGGTGACGATCGACCTGATCTCGATCGGCGTCGTCTGTGAGGACGGGCGCGAGTACTACGCGGTCTCCACCGAATTCGATGCGAAGCGGGCCGGGCCGTGGGTGCGCAAGCATGTGCTGCCGAAGCTGCCTGTCGCCGGGTCGCCGCTGTATCGCACCAGGGAACAGATCCGCGACGACCTGTTCAAGTTCTTCCTGCCGCGCCCGAGCGTGCAGCCGGAGCTGTGGGCGTGGGTGTCCGCCTACGACCATGTGGCGCTGTGCCAGCTGTGGGGTGACATGACGGCGCTGCCCAAGGGCATGCCCCGCTACACCAACGAACTGCGCCAGCACTGGGCCGCGCACGGCAGCCCCGACCTGCCGCCGATCCCGGACGACGCGCACGACGCACTCGCCGACGCCCGCCACAACCTGGCCAAGTTCGAGGCCATCGAGACACATCGGCGCACCCCGCGCCTGTAGAACACAGCGCCGGTAGGACAAAAGCGAAGGCCCCGAGTCGAATTCGACTCGGGGCCTTCGTTGTTCGCGATGTTCGATCAGTGACCGAACGGCTCGCTGTTGTTCGCGATCGCCTGCTGTTCGGCGAGAACGGTGAGCATCCGGTGCTCCTCGTTCTCCTCGATCTCCGCCCAGGACTCGCCCTCGGCCTTGGGATCGGCCTTGAGGAAGCTACCGGTGCCGGGCTTGCCCGCCGAACCGAGCTTGTTCATCTTCTTGGGCACCGGGGCGCCCTGGTATTCCAGCGGGATGGCGTGGCCGTGTGCGTCGACCCCGCCCAGCGGCTGGTGCACCTCGATGTACTCGCCGTGCGGCAGACGCTTGATCACACCGGTCTCGATACCGTGCTCGAGCACCGCCCGGTCACTGCGCTGCAGACCGATGCAGAACCGGTAGGTCACGAAGTACGCGATCGGCGGCAGCAGCAGCACGCCGATACGACCGATCCAGGTGGTCGCGTTCAGCGAGATGTCGAACTTCAGCGCGATGATGTCGTTGACACACGAGAGCGTGAGCACCACGTAGAACGCGATCGCCATGGCACCGATCGCGGTACGCACCGGCACGTCGCGCGGACGCTGGAGCAGGTTGTGATGCGCCGAGTGGTCGTTGGTGAGGCGCTTCTCGATCCACGGGTAGGCGATCAGCAGCGTGAACACCAGGCCCATGATGAGCGCGACCCAGACCACGGCCGGGACCGTGTAGCGACCGAGGTAGAGCTCCCACGGCGGCATCAGACGCGCCAAACCGTCGGTCCACATCATGTAGAAGTCGGGCTGTGAACCCGCCGAGACCTGAGAGGGGTTGTACGGGCCCAGGTTCCAGATCGGGTTGATCTGCAGGACACCGCCCATGATGCCGACGATGCCGAGGGTGAACGCGAAGAACGCACCCTGGTCGGCGGCGAACACCGGGATGATGCGCGCGCCGACGACGTTGTGCTCGGTGCGGGCCGGTCCGGGGAACTGGGTGTGCTTCTGGTACCAGACCAGCGCGACGTGCGCGCCGATCAACGCCAGGATGATGCCGGGCAGCAGCAGCACGTGCGCGATGTAGAGGCGCGGGATGATGATGTCGCCGGGGAAGTCGCCGCCGAACATCAGCCAGTGCATCCAGGTACCGATGACCGGCAGGCTCATGGTGATACCGCCGAATGCGGCACGCAGGCCGGTGCCCGAGAGCAGATCGTCGGGCAGCGAGTAGCCGAAGAAGCCCTCGAACATCGCCAGGATCAGCAGCAGCGAGCCGATCACCCAGTTCGCCTCACGCGGCTTGCGGAACGCGCCGGTGAAGAAGATGCGGAACAGGTGGATGATGATCGACGCCGCGAACAGCAGGGCCGCCCAGTGGTGGATCTGCCGGACGAACAGACCGCCGCGCACCTCGAAGGAGATGTTCAGCGCGGTCTCGTAGGCCCGCGACATGCCGACGCCGCGCAGCGGCTGGTAGGCGCCGTCGTAGACCACGTGGGTCATCGACGGGTCGAAGAACAGCGTCAGGTACACACCCGACAGCAGCAGGATGATGAACGCGTAGAGCGCGATCTCACCCAGCAGGAACGACCAGTGGGTCGGGAAGACCTTGTTGATCGAACGCTTCATGAACGCGGCGGCGCGGTACCGCTCGTCCATCTCATTTGCCTGATTGGCCACAACGCTCATGAACGACGCTCCCAGAAGGCCGGGCCGAGCGGCTCGATGAAGTCGCCCGCGGCGACCAAATAGCCCTCGGAGTTGACGGTGATCGGCAGCTGAGGCAGTGCGCGGGCGGCAGGACCGAAGACCGGCTTTGCCCACTCGGTCGCGAGGAACTGCGACTGGTGGCAGGGGCACAGGATCCGGTTGGTCTGCTGCTCGAACAGCGAGGTGGGGCAGCCGAGGTGGGTGCAGATCTTCGAGTAGGCGAAGTAGTCGCCGAAGTTGAAGCTCTCCTGGCCCTTGCGCTTGATCGCCTTCTCGGCGTCTTCGGTGCGCAAGCGGATCATCATGACCGCGTTGCGGATACCGCGCAGCGACTCGAGCGTGGCGTGCTCATCGCCGCGCCACTTCTCTTTCCACGGGAACACGGTTTCCATCGAGCCGGCGTCCAGGTCTTCGGGACGCACCAGCACGATGTCGCCGGGGCGACCGGTGTCGCGGCGGATGTAGACGGTCTCGCCCGGGTAGTCCGGGGTCCAGCCCGAGACCCACAGCGGCGACTTGTCGCCCTTGGCCCACGGGTTCTTCACCATGCCGCCGACGAACACCAGCAGTGCGCCGATACCGAGCACACCGACACCGGCGCCCGCGGTACCGAGCATCATCTTGCGACGACCGAGGGTGGAGGTGTCGAGCGCGTCCTGCAGCTCGGCCGCCAGGGTGCGCCGCTCGACCTCGTCGGAGGGGCCGTCGTGGCGCTGCTGGATCGAGATCTCGGCGGGGATGAACCGCTTGCGGATCAGTACCACGGCGACACCGATGACCAGCACCGAGATGCCGAAGGTCAGGCCGACGAGCGGGGTGAACAGCGAGTAGGCGCTGTGGCCCTCGTCGCCGTAGCCCTTCCACTCCCACGGCCAGAACAGGAAGACACCGATGAGCGCGGCGGCGGCGAGGCCGGAGATGGCGAACCAGAACGTGACCGCACGTTCGGCGCGCTTCTCGGCCTTGGTGCCCGGCACCGGCCACCGCTCGTTGCGGTAGACGACATCGACGTCGTCGCGATTGGTGCCGAGCTCGACCAGCTCGTCACGCGACATCGCGTCCAGTTCGTCTTCGGTGGGTTCGCGACCCATGTCGCTGTGCTCCTGTCCACTCATGGCTGCATCCAATTCGTCATGCTCGGGCACGCTGCGTGGTTACGCTGCGCTGCCGCCTCCGCGCACTGACCGATCATGACCGCGATCCGATCCACATCGCGGCGCCGACCACGGCGGTGATGCCGATGACCCAGATCGCCAAACCTTCGGTCGCCGGACCGAACCCGCCGAGATCCCAGCCGCCGGGCGACTTCTCCTCGGCGGAGTTCTTGACGTAGGCGACGATGTCGCGCTTCTCCTCCGACGTCAGCTGCCGGTCGGAGAACTTGGGCATGTTCTGCGGGCCGGTGACCATCGCCTGGTAGATCTGCTGCTCACTGGCCTCGGCCAGCGGCGGCGCGAACTTACCGCCGGAGAGCGCGCCACCGCGACCGGTGAAGTTGTGGCAGGAGGCGCAGTTCATGCGGAACAGCTCCGAGCCACGGGCGATGTCGTCGCCGCGCAGCGACTCCTGGGCGATCTCACCGTTGGCGTCGCGGATCACCGAGGGGCCACCGCCGTTGGCGGCGACGTACGCGCCGAGCGCGTCGGTCTGGTGCGCGTCGAACTTCTCCGGCTTGCGCAGCGCCTGGGCGCCGTTGGCGGCCATCGGCATGCGGCCGGAGGAGACCTGGAAGTAGACCGCGGCCTCGCCGACGCCGATCAGGCTCGGACCACGGTCGGCGACACCCTGCAGGTTCGCGCCGTGGCACGTGATGCAGGAGGTGTCGTAGAGCTGCTTGCCCTCGCGGATGAGCGCGGACTGGTCCTCGTGCGCGGTCGCGACCTGCGCCTGCGGGGTGAGCGCGGTCGCCAGGAAGCCGGCTCCGACCAAGCCGATCATCAGCGCGAGAGCACCCGCGATACGACGACGGGCGCGGCGCTGCTTACGCGCCTTGGCGGCCTGTGCGTCCTGCCCGGCGCCGGGGCCGGCGGGCTCTGGGGCCGACGGGGGAGATGAACTCATCTGTGTCCCTTTGGAGTAGACGGAACCGACTTGTGCAAATGCTGTGCGCGCCGCGCGCTATCGGACGAAGTAGATCGTGGCGAACAGCCCGATCCAGACGATGTCGACGAAGTGCCAGTAGTAGGACACCACGATCGCGGCGGTGGCCTGGGCGGGGGTGAACTTGCTCAGCGTGGTGCGGACGAGCAGGAACACGAACGCGATCAGACCGCCGATCACGTGCAGACCGTGGAAGCCGGTGGTGATGTAGAAAACCGAGCCGTACGAGCTGCCGGCGATCGAAGTTCCCTCCTCCACCAGGTGGTAGTACTCGTAGCCCTGCCCGGCGACGAAGAACGCGCCCATCAGCAGGGTGATGCTGTACCAGCGACGAAGGCCGAACACGTCGCCCTTCTCCGCCGCGAACACACCCATCTGGCAGGTGAACGAGGACGCGATCAGCACGGCCGTCACCGGAATCGCGAGCTTCATGTTCAGCTCGGTCGGCTCCGGGGGCCAGTTCCCGTGCGCCTGCGCGCGAGCAACGAAGTACATGGCGAACAGTCCGGCGAAGAACATCAGCTCGCTCGACAGCCAGATGATGGTTCCGACGCTGACCATGTTGGGCCGGTTCAGCGAATGCACACGCTGAGTAATGGCCGATCCTGGGGTGCCTACTGCGGTCGTCACGGGGTAAGTATGACTCTTCGTAGTACGACACATGTACCCGGGTACGAAAGTTTGTGGCGCCAGTCGGAAAACCCACGCACAGAGGGGGTCTACGACTTCCGTCGGCGTGTTGGCGACGACCGCGCGACAACTCATTGTGACAGCGTTGGATGTGGATAGGCTGAGACGAGGAGGCGGCGATGGTCGTGGTGCGGATGTGGCGGCGGCTGTTCGGTGGGTCGGCGCGGGAGTTGGACCCGGGGCGCGACGATCTTGTCGTGGTCGCGTCGAGTTTCGACGATGTCGAGGCTTGTTCGACCGCGCTGGATCGGGCGAGCGAGCTGGATCGGGAGGCCGATGCGGTGTTGCGCCACCATCTGCGGCTGCCCGCCGGGCAGATCGAGGCCGCGTGCGAGATCGCCGGGTATGACGGATACGAACGCGCCGAGCCCGCCGCGCCGGCCGAGGACCTGGTCCCGATCATCCTGCAGCGGGTGCAACGGCTCGATCCGCTGACCTGCTCGCAGGAACGCTCGCGGATGGCCGGGCTCGCCCAGCGCCACGACGGCGTCGCCGACGGCTGGGACGCGCTGCAACCCCCGCGCACCGCCCCGTAAACTTTGCCCGACGGCGCAAAAGACCTTGCGCCACCTCCGCGCGCCCGATCTACAGTGGCGCAACGGTGTCGTCGAAGGAGAAGCAGAGCAGATGAGCGTGCGCAGCTGGGCCCAGGTGCTCGGAACCCTCGCCGACGGTGGCGACCTGGCCGCGGACGACACCACCTGGGTGATCGACGAGATCTTCACCGACAACGCCACCGCCGCCCAGATCGCGGCGTTCGGCGTCGCCATGAAGATCAAGGGCCCCACGCCGACCGAACTGGCGGGCATGGTGGCCGGGATGCTCGGGCACGCCCGGCTGGTTCACGTCGACGGCGACGCGGTCGATGTCGTCGGCACCGGCGGCGATCGTTCGGGGTCGGTGAACATCTCGACCATGTCCGCGGTGGTCGTGGCCGCGGCCGGGGTCCCCGTGGTCAAGCACGGGAACCGGGCGGCGTCGTCGAAGTCCGGTGGTGCCGATGTGCTCGAAGCGCTGGGTGTGAAGCTCGCGCTCGGACCCGGGTCGGTGGCGCGATCGGTGCGCGAGGCGGGGATCGGGTTCTGTTTCGCGCCGCTGTTCCACTCCGGGCTGCGTTTCGCCGGGGCGGCGCGCAAGGAGATCGGCATTCCGACCGTGTTCAACGTGTTGGGCCCGCTGACCAATCCGGCCCAGCCGCGCGCCGGGCTGATCGGGTGCGCGTTCGCCGATCTCGCGCCCGTGATCGCCGGGGTGTTCGAGGCGCGTGGGTCGAGTGCGCTGGTCGTGCGTGGGCGTGACGGGCTCGACGAGATCACCACTTCGGATCTGACCGACGTGTGGGTGGTCAGTGGCGGGCGGATCCGTCGAACGCTGATCGATCCGACGCGGCTCGGCATCGCGAGGGTGGATCTGGACGATCTGCGTGGCGGGGATGCCGAGGTCAACGCCCAGGTCGCGCGCGATGTCTTCGCGGGGACGGCCGGACCTGTCCGTGACGCGGTGCTGTTGAACTCGGCCGCGGCGATCGTGGCTTACGACCTCTCGCGCGGGGTCGGCGATGTCGATCTCGACCTGGACGCGGCACTGACCGACGGGCTCGAGCGCGCCGCCGCCGCGGTGGACAGCGGGGCGGCGGCGAAGCTGCTGCAGAGCTGGGCCGAACTCACCAGGACGCTCGACGAGAACTGACCCCGAAGGCTCACTCCCCCAGCGAGAATCCGGCTTCCACGTCGGCGCTGGAATAGGACTTGAACGCGATGTGGGTGGTGGTGCGGACCACGCCGTCCACCTTGTCGATGCCCGCGGTGACCACTTCGGCGATGCGCGCGTGGTCGCGCACGCGCACGATCGCGATCAGGTCCACGTCACCGGCGCAGGAGTACACCTCGGCGACTCCTTCGGTGTCGGCGAGGGCCTGCGCGGTCTCGGGGATGCGAGAGTTCTGCGCCTGGATCATCACGATCGCGGTAATCATGGGATCACTCTAGAACTTCGGGCCGCTCGGTGGCCGCTTTGAACCGACGCATCAGGTCATAGCTCTTCACCCCGGGCGCCGTTTCCACCGAACTGGACACGTCCACGCCATAGGGACGGTGCCGGGCGATCACATCGGCGACGTTGCCGGGGTCCAGGCCGCCCGCCAGCACCACCCGGCCCGGTTGCGCGCGGACCCAATCGGGGAATTCCTCGAACACACCGGAGCCCGCGCTGGCGTCGTAGAAGAAGTATTCGCTGGTCTGACCCGGTTCCGGCGGGTTCGAGGAGCAGAAGGCCAGGTTCGGCAGGTCGGTCCACTCATAGAGCTGCACGACGTCGAACGCCTCCGCTACCTCGGCGACCTCGCGCGCCTCGAGGGCGACGGCGAAGGTGGTGATGCGACCACGCGCGTAGCCGGCGAGCGCGCGTGCCTGTTCGGGGGTGCGGTAGCGCTTGCTCTTCGTCGTCACCATGACGCCGATCGCGGAGTACCCGAGCTCGATCGCCCAGTCGATCTGTTCCTCGGTGGTCAGACCGCACACCTTCACGAACATTCGCCGCTGCTCCTTCTCCTCGGGCCCCGCCACCGTGCGCGGAGTCGTCGTCCATGATCCAGGACGGGTTGTTCTCGCCTGCCTCGGCCGCCCCGGTGTGGCTCGTCAGCGTTCGGCCAGATACTCCTCCTGTTCGCTCCTGGTGGTCGCGGCCGTGCGCGCGAGCTGCGCCCAGCCCACCCAGCGCGCCGCACCGTGCAGCGGTTCGTGGTACCCGTCGCTGGTCCGCACGATCCGCGCGCCGGGTTTGGCAAGCCAGCGAGCGATGACGCCGACTTCCTCCGGTGGAGCTCCGCGCAGGGGTGGGATGCGGTCGCCGAGGTCGACGACCGCACCGTCGAGGAAGAACGCCACTTCCGGCGCATTCACCCGATCGGACTCAGCTGCCGAACGCTGGGTCCCGCTACCCGGCGACGCGATGCCCAGGTCGGGGATCACTGTTTCGGCGGCGGCGACGATCTGATCGACAACGGCCATCGGTGGGGTGCCGCGCGCAGCGGTGCCCGCGGCGGCGAGGCGGCCGTAGCGGATGACAGAGAATTCCCAGCCGCCCGCACCGTCGGGGAGAGCGATGATCAGTTCCGCGAGGCGAGCGAGGGCGGCGAGACGCTGGATGCGGTGCAGTTTCGTGACCACGGTGGCGGTGCGGTCGCGCAAGCGCGCCGCTGCCTCGAAATGCTCTGCGGTGGAATATGTTTCGATTCGATCGATCATCGCGCGGAGCAGGGTGTCGGCGCGGCCGGTGAACAGGTCGCGGACCGCGTCGACGGCCGGAGCGTAGCTCGCGGCGTCGTAGTCACCGTCGTGGCGTGCGGCGGGACAGCCGCCGACCACCGCGGGCGGGCAGGTGTGTTTCGCCGTGCGGGTGAGGCGGGTGGCGCAGGTTCGGATTCCGGCGAATTCGGCGATCGTGGACGCCACGTCGACGGCGTCGGTCCGGGAATTGAACGGCCCCACCGCGGTTCGGGTCGGGGTGCGCACCGCGGTCAACCGGGGGAACGCCTCCTCGCTCAGGGTGAGCCACCACCCACGCTTGGGGAATTTGGAGCGGCGGTTGTACGGCGGCGCGTGCGCGGCGAGCAACCGCAGCTCGCGCACCCCGGCTTCGAGGCCGTGCGCGCACACCACATGGTCGACCCGAATCGCCAGTGCCACCATCTCTTTCATCCGGCCGCGGGTCTCCGAACCGGTGAAGTAGTTGCGGACGCGACGGCGCAGATTCACCGCAGTCCCTATATAGAGGACTTCGTCCGACGGTCCGCGGAAGAGATAGACGCCGGGCGCGGCAGGCAGATCGGTCGCGAAAGTGCGCTTGGCGCGCTGGGTTCCGGTGACGCCGGGCAGGTAGTCGAGCAGCTCGGTCAGGCTGTGTACGCCCTGATTGCCGACCCGGCCGATCAACGCGTGCAGCACGTCGACGGTGGCGCGGGCGTCGTCGAGCGCGCGGTGCGTCGGTGTCGTCGACGCACCGAGGAGCTGTGCCAGCACCCCGAGTCGTGCCGACGGGGCCTCGTCACGCGTGAGCACCCGCCGCGCCAGCTTCACGGTGCACAACACCTGCGGATTGGGCCACGCGATGTCCTGACGCGCCGCGGCCGCTTTGAGAAACGCGGTGTCGAACCGCGCGTTGTGCGCCACCAGCACTGCCCCGGCGGCGAACTCGAAGAACCCCGGCAGCACCCCCTCGATCCGCGGCGCCTCGTACACCATCGCCGTGGTGATCCCGGTGATCTGCACGATGGCGGGCGGAATCGCGTACCCCGGATTCACCAGGGTCGCGAACTCCCCCAGCACCTCACCGCCGCGCACCTTCACCGCCCCGATCTCGGTGATCGCGTCCCGATCAGCGCTGGTCCCGGTCGTTTCGAGGTCGACGACGACGAAAGTGGTGGCATACAGCGGAGTATCGAGCTCGTCGAAGGCCAACTGCCGGGCGGCAGCCGGGAGCGGAACGGGATCGGGCACGGCGAGCAGCGTAGGACGGGGGTCCGACAAGCTCGGCCCGAACTCGATGACCGCCCAGCCGCTCGGGCGCACCTCCTCCGAGCGCATCGAGTCGGCCATGGCCAGTAGATGTCGGAGAGAACCACCCGGCGACCCGTCCCGCGACCCGGCACAACCCGGGGCCGTGATCTTCGGAGCCGACAATTCGGCGCGAGACTTTCGTTCTGATGCGAACAAAATGCCCAAGATCAAACTGATTTGTGACCGGGCTCACATTCTTATCGAATTCACATGAGTTCATCAGATTTCAATGGGTAATCGGCCTTACCGATCTGCGCGCGCCGCAGCTTACGGCGCGCCGCCCGTGAGGCGAACCGTCCGACACGCAGGCAAACCATGCTCCAAGCCTGCGCGACCTGCGGATTTACCGATTCTGGGCACGAAAATCGCCGCGCGAGCCCTATTGGCGACGCGCCGGTAGCACCCGGAAATCTCGATCGCCGCGACCTGGCGTTATCGTTTCGTGATCGGGTGTGACTCAGCTCGCACACATTCTTCGGTGACATCAGCCGAAACCCCCCTTGGACCGATGTCCGACTTTACAAACCCCCGTGATGTCTTCGTAACCTTTTTGAGACCTCACGGAGTCCCGCCGATCGGAAACGGTCAGCGAGACGAAGCCCGCCGCGTCAAACGGACACGGCGTCGTGGGGCAGATTGGAAGTTCCGCATCATGGCGAACAACACCGTCAAGCGTCAGGCGCAGCGTGCCGTTGCCGTCGGAGCCGTCGGCGCTGCCACCATCGGCGCGTTCCTCCTGCCGGCCGCCCCGGCATCGGCCACCCCGGTGACCGTGCCCGGCATCGGCACTTTCGAGGTTCCGAACGAGATTCCGCTGCCCCAGGGCGTCCCCGGCATCGAGATCCCGGCCGCGCCGCAGGTTTTCACCGCACCGCGCGCCACCGCCGCCGACATCGCCCTCGATGCCGCGCTGAGCAAGATCGGCTCGCCCTACGTCTACGGCGCCGCGGGCCCGAACGCCTTCGACTGCTCGGGTCTGGTCCAGTGGGCCTACGCCCAGGCCGGCATGGACATTCCGCGCACCAGCGACGCCCAGCTGGGCGCCGGCACCCCGGTCTCCATCGATGCCCTGCAGCCCGGCGACATGGTGTCGTTCTACGGCGGCGGCCACTCCGGCCTGTACGCCGGTGACGGCAATGTCGTGCACGCCTCCACCGCGGGCACCCCCGTTCAGATCGCGTCGCTGTCGTCGATGCCGTTCGCGGGTGCTCGACGCTTCTGATCGAATGCCGCATGATGCGCAGTTCGCGGGGAAGTGCGCACCGTCACGGCACTGATCGTCCGGGTACGTGCGCCGTCCACTGGGTTGGACGGCGCACGTACCTTTACTGGACACGACTGCATACAGTTCCGTAACCTGATCGAGACCTTCTCGGCTGACGAGGAGATCGCGCTCAGGTAGTGCGCTGTATCGGCGGACAACGAGAGAACGGGGCACGGGCCACTGTGACTGCACACCACCGGAATTCGCACGCCACGCGTGGTTTCGCCGGAGCCCTTTCCGCCGCGATCCTGGTGTGCGCGATCTACACCGCCGGCCCCTCCGGTGCCGACCCCGTGGCCATGCCGACCACCGCGACCGACGCGATCTCCCGCATGGTCGACCTCTCTCGCCAGTCCGAGCAGCTCAACCAGCTCGCGCTCACCGCGCAAGGCGATCTCGACGCCAAGCTCGCGCTGCAACGCGAAGCCGACGACAAGGTCGCCGCCACCTCCGCGGTCGTCGAGGCCGCCCGCGCCGAAGTGCGCAGGTTCCAGCCGATGATCGACCGCACCGCCGTGGCCGCCTATACCGGCGTACGCACCAACAGCATGTTCGCCGTGCTGTCGAGCGGTTCACCGCAGCAGTTGCTGGACAAGATGTCGACGCTGGACGTGCTCGCCCAGCAGACCACCGACACGGTCCGCCAGTTCAAGCAGGCCGCCGACGCCGCCACCGCGGCCGACGCCGTCGCCCGCACCGCCGCCGAGGCGGCGCACGCCGCGACCACCGCCGCCGACGCGGTGCGCGCCGATGTCGAACGCAAACGCCAGGACCTCGCCGCCTCGACCACCTCGGTGGTCGAGGCGTGGAGCCAGCTCTCGGCGCGCGACAAGTCGACGCTGGCCGGTTCACCGTTCCCCCCTGGCTTCGACCGTGATTCGCTGCTCGCGGGCCTGGTCCCCGGCAGCGGCACCAGCGCGCTGGCCGCCGCCCTCACCCGCGTCGGCGATCCGTATGTCTGGGGCGCCACCGGGCCCGATCAGTTCGACTGCTCCGGTCTCGTGCAGTGGGCGTTCAAGCAGGTCGGCAAGAACGTGCCGCGCACCAGTTCCCAGCAGGCGGGCTACGGCACGCCGGTATCCAAGGACGAACTGCTGCCCGGCGACGTGATCCTGTTCTATCCCGACATCACCCACGTCGGCATCTACGCGGGCAACGGAATGATGGTGCACGCCTCCACGTTCGGCGTGCCGGTCGCTGTCGCGCCGATCAACACCACCCCGTACCACTCGGCCCGGCGATACTGAGCAAGACCGGTGACCGATCCGTCCCCCCGCTCGGGCCTGCGTTCGTGGTTCTCGTCGAACGGCCGCCTGGAATTCTGCATCACGCTCGCCTCGGTCACACTGCTGACCGGGGCGTGCGTGGCACTGATCCTGGTGCCGCGCAACGCGGGTCCGTTGCAGCTGGCCACCGACGAGGCCGAAGTCCTCGACACCTCCGAGGGCATCGACAATCCGCGCTTGAGTCCGGTGCGACGCGAGCTGCAACCCTACGGCCCGATCCTGGTGCGTGAAGTCGCCGACGGTGCCGCGGCCCCGGCGCTGCTGGTGGCCCACCCCAGCCATCGCGCCGATCTCGATGTCCTCGAACAACAGCTGGGCCGGGCCATTTCGGATGTGAGCGCGGTGTGGGGCACCGAGTGGAATCGCGCGCCCGTGGTGGTCGTGGCGAGCACTCCCGCCGAATTCACCGCGCTGACCAGGTCCGCGGGCGCCACCGGCGCCGACGTGGCCGCCGTGTCGCTCACCGGGTCCTACACCCCGGGCACCCAGCCCACCGACCAGCGCATCGTGTTCAACCCCGACGCCCGCAGGCGGGTCGGCAACGAGGGCATGGCCACGCTGCTGCGCCACGAACTCACCCACCTCGCCACCCGAGCCGACACCACCGACGGCGCACCACTGTGGATGCTGGAGGGCTTCGCGGAGTACGTCGCTCAGCGCGATCAGCAGACCACCTTCTCCCAGATCGCGCCCACGCTGACCACCCGGTTGCGCGGCGGCGCCCTGCCCACCGAACTCGTCGCCGATACCGATTTCACCGGTGTCGACGCGGCCTACGCCTACGAAAGCGCGTGGAGCACCTGTGCCTTCCTCGCCGACCGCTACGGCACCGCCGCCCTCACCACCTTGTACAAGCGCCTGGCCACCGGCCCGCAGTCCCCCGCGGCCCAGGATGCGGCGTTCACCGCCGTGCTCGGGGCCTCGCGCGCTGAGTTGCTGGACGGGTGGCGGGCCTGGTTGCGCGGCCGCGCCGCATGACGGGCAGGCGCGGGTACGCCCGACCACGTCCGCCCACCCGTCAGCCGACCGATTAGGTTGTTCTCTTATGGCCCGAACTCTGCTGGTTACCAACGATTTCCCGCCTCGGCCGGGCGGAATCCAGTCGTATCTGCAGGCGCTGTCGAATCAGCTGCCGCCCGAGGACCTGGTGGTGTACGCCCCGCGCTGGCGCGGTGACAGCCACGAGAAGTTCGACGCCGCGCAGAAGTTCCAGGTGGTGCGTCATCCGACGACATTGATGTTGCCGACCCCCGCGGTCATCAAGCGGGCGAGTGCGCTGCTGCGCGAACACGGCTGCGACACCGTGTGGTTCGGCGCGGCCGCTCCCCTGGCGGCGATGGCGCCGATGCTGCGGCGCGCGGGAGCGGAGCGCATCCTGGCCAGTACCCACGGTCACGAGGTCGGCTGGTCGATGCTGCCCGGTTCGCGCCAGGTGCTGCGGTCGATCGGCGAGCACACCGATGTGGTGACCTACGTCAGCAAGTACACCCGCGGCCGTTTCGCCTCGGCCTTCGGTCCGCGCGCGGCACTCGAGCATCTGCCGCCGGGCGTCGACCCCACCGAGTTCCGGCCCGACCCGGCCGCCCGGGAGGAGCTGCGCGCCCGCTACGGCCTCGGCGAGCGCCCGACGGTGCTGTGCCTGTCGCGGCTGGTCCCGCGCAAGGGTCAGGACATGCTGATCGTGGCGATGAGCGAGATCCGCGAGCGCGTCGACGGCGCGGTGCTGGTGATCGCCGGCGGTGGACCGTACGAGACGCGCCTGCGCGCGCTGGCCGAGGCGCTCGGCGTGCAGGACAGTGTGGTGTTCACCGGGCGGGTGCCCTCCGGCGAGCTGGCCGCCCATCACACGATCGCCGATGTGTTCGCGATGCCGTGCCGTACACGCGGGGCGGGCCTGGACGTCGAGGGGCTCGGGATCGTCTTCCTCGAGGCGTCGGCGACCGGGGTCCCGGTCGTGGCGGGTGACTCCGGCGGCGCCCCCGAGACGGTGCGCGAGGGCGAGACCGGCATCGTGGTGCACGGCCGGTCGGTCCCGCAGATCAGCGATGCCATCGTCGAGCTGCTCACCGACCGGGACAAGGCGGCCGAGATGGGCGCCGCGGGCCGGGCCTGGGTGGAGCGGAACTGGCATTGGGACCGTCAGGGCGCCCGGTTGCGGGAACTGCTGCGGTGACACCTTGGCCGGGCCCGATGTGGCGTCCACTACGCTCAGCCGGGTGAGCAGTATCCAGGTCGCAGATCAGACCTTCCTCGCCGCACCCGGCACCGCGATCGCCGAGGTGCTCAGCGCCGCGAACAACTGGCGCCGCTGGTGGCCCGACCTGCGCCTCGATGTGCGCGAGGATCGCGGCGACAAAGGCATCCGCTGGACGGTGGCAGGCGCGCTGACCGGCACCATGGAGGTATGGCTCGAGGCCGTCCCCGAGGGCGCCGTCCTGCACTACTTCCTACACGCCGAGCCCACCACGGCCGCGTCGAAGCCGCCGCGCGCGCTCGCCGCGGCCAATCGCGCCCGCCGGGTCGCGGGCCGCAACATGGCCTTCGAACTCAAAGCACGACTAGAAGCCGGTCGCCCCGCGGGCGTCGCGCCCGCGATCCCCGCCGCCCCCTGACAGGCATCGTTCCCAGACAGAAATGAGGGCTTGGCTGCCATGGCCGACCGGACTCAGAGATCGATTCTCATCGACGCACCGTCGCAGCAGGTGATGGCCGTTATCGCGGATCTGGAGTCCTATCCGGAGTGGGTGGCCGCCGCGAAGTCGGTCGAAGTCGTCGATCGCGATGCCGAAGGGCGTGCGGCCACCGCACGGTTCGTGCTCGACGCCGGCGTCGTCAAGGACACCTACGTGCTGTCCTACACCTGGCGCGCCGACGGCAAAGCGGTGAGCTGGCGGCTGCTCGAAGGTGACCTGCAGAAGGCCCAGGACGGCAGCTACGAACTCCGGGACCGGCCGGGGGGTGGCACCGAGGTGGTCTACGAACTCACCGTCGACCTGAACATCCCGATGATCGGCATGTTCAAACGTAAAGCCGAGAAGGTCATCACCGACACCGCGCTCAACGAGCTCAAGAAGCGGGTCGAAGGCTGAGCGCCCCGGGCGGTACCCGCGTCGAACTGTTCGTCGGCAAGGGTGGTGTCGGGAAGACGACGCTGGCCTGCGCGACGAGCATGACCTATGCCCGCTCGGGTCAGCGTGTGCTGATCGCCTCGCTGGATCAGGCCCATTCGCTCGGCGACGCGCTCGGTTTCCGTTTCCCGCACGATCCGGGCACCGTCGCCGGGGTGGCCCGGGTGGCGCCCGGCATCGAGGTGATCGAGATCGATTCCCTCGCCCTGCTCGAGGACCGTTTCCGCGATGTGGTGACGATGCTCGCCACAGGCGGCGGCCACGATCACGGCTTCGACCTCGCCGCGCTGGACCCGGCCGAGCTGACCGGGCTGCCCGGTGTGCAGGAACTGTTGATGCTGGTCGAGATCGCCCAGTACGCCGAGGAGAACGACTGGGACGTCATCGTCGTCGATTGCCCGCCCTCGGCCGACATGCTGCGCATCGTCACCGCCCCCGACACCATGCTCAACTATCTCGAACGCCTCTGGCCCCGGCATGCGCGCACGATGAGCGCGATCGGACTGGATCTCCGCAAGGCGGTGCTCGCGGCCGCGGTCGAACGGGTCGTGGTCGCGGTGACCCAGGTCCGCGATCTCCTCGCCGACCGCACCCGCACCAGCGCCCGCCTGATCACCGGGCCCGAACAGGTCGCCGTCGCCGAGGCGCGGCGGGTGCGTTCGGCGGCCGCGTTGCTGGGCCTGCGGATGGACGCGGTGGTGGTGAACAAGGTGCTGGCCCCGGTGCCACCGCCCGGCGACAATGCCCACCCGGCCGTGCACTGGTATCTGAACCGCCGAGCCGAGCAACTCGAGGTGGTGGCCCGGCTGCACGAGCAACTCACCGATGTCCCGATCCTGATCGCCCAGCACGCCGGCGCCGAGCCGGTGGGGGTGAATTCGCTGGCGGCCTTCTCCCGTTCGGTCGACACGCTGCCCGCCCAACACGCTCAGGGCGCGGATTCGGGCGAACCGATGGTTCGATGGGAGTCCGGCTCCGGTGTCGACTCCGTGTACGCGATGCGGATGCGGCTGCCGGTAGTCGATCCCGGCACCTTGCGGCTGGGCCGAGTGGAGGACGATCTGATCGTGGGAGCCGACGGGGTACGCACACGCGTACGCCTCGCGCCGGTGCTGCGACGCTGCACAGTGGCGGGCGCCGAACTCGACACCGGTCACCTCGTGGTCCGCTTCCGGCCCGATCCGCGGGTGTGGCCCGCCGATCCGAACTACACGAAGGCCACCGCAGATGAGCACTGACTCCCAGTCCGAGCGCCACGGCCACGACGGCTTCGCCGAGTTCACCGAGGAGCTGCGCCTACTCTCCGAAGTTCTCCTCGCCCGGGTCGAACCCGTGCTACGCCGCACCGCCGCCGACGGTCGGGCCGACCTGGGCGGTTGCGCCTGGTGCCCGGTCTGCGCGGCCGCGGCCCTGCTGCGCGGCGACCACCACGACGTCGTCGCGGCCCTCGCCGACCACGGCACCTCCATGGTGACGGTCCTGCGCGAAGCCCTCGCGGGCATTCCCGTCGAACCGGTCCTCCCGCCGGAATGGGCCGAGCACGCTGCGGGACACCCGAATTCGGCCGACGACCATGCCACCGCACACGAGCCCACAGGTCAGCCCCCACGCCCCAGCGGTGCCACGGGTCTGCAGGATCCGGGTTCCAGCCCGCGCTCGCGAGCCCCGCGCCCGGACCAGTCCAGCGCCCCTCGCCCGCGCCGGGTCGACGAGTACAACGCGCCGCGGACCACGCGCACACCGCACATCACCCCCGAACCCGACCGCGCCGACGCGACCGCGCCGGACGCTGCCGCTTTCGCCACCACCGCGCCGCCGACGGCCGCCGACCCGAACCAGCGCCCCAGGCCCACCGCCGAGGATCGGTCGGCCGCCGCCCGCGCGCCGCGCTCGCAATATGTCGACATTCCGGTGACGATCCGGGGATGACCAGCAGGATCGACCCTCAACACCTGCTCACCGTCGGCATCGATGTGGGTGGCACCAACATTCGTGCCTCGGTGGTCGACGTCGACGGTGAGGTGCTCGACACTGTGCAGGCGCCGACCCCGCATTCGGCGCGCGCCCTCGAGGACGCGATCGACCGCTCGGTGCGCGAGCTGGCCCGGCGGCATCCGATCGCGGCGGTGGGGCTGGCCGTCGCCGGTTTCATCTCGACCGATCAATCGACGGTCCTGTTCGCCCCGCACCTGCCGTGGCAGAACGCCCCGGTCGCCCAACGGCTCACCGCGCGGCTGGGCCTGCCGGTGATCCTCGAACACGACGCGAACGCCGCGGGTTGGGCCGAGTACCGCTTCGGTGCGGCGGCGGGCGGGCAGACGGTGGTGCTCGTCGCGATCGGCACCGGCATCGGCGCCGCGCTGCTCATCGACGGTCAGCTCTATCGCGGCAGCCACGGCATCGCCCCCGAACTCGGCCATCTCCAGGTCGTGCCCGAGGGCCGTGCCTGTCCCTGCGGCAAACACGGCTGCTGGGAGCGCTACTGCAGCGGAACGGCGCTGGCCGACACCGCCATCGAGATGCTCGCCACCGACCCTGTGCGTTCGGTGCTGGCGCGCGATGTGCTGCGCGACCCCGGCTCGCTCACCGGCCGCCGGGTCGCGGGCGCCGCACAGGACGGCGATCCGCTCGCGGTCCGGGTGATGGCCGACTTCGCGCGGTGGCTCGGACTCGGCCTCGCCTTCGTCAGCGATCTGTTCGATCCCGACCTCGTGGTGATCGCGGGTGGGGTGAGCAGTTCGGCGCCGCTGTTCCTCGACGAGGCTCGCGAACACTACGCGAGGGCGGTCACCGGAGCCGGGCATCGGCCGCTGGCGCGTCTGCGCACCACGCAGCTCGGGGAGGCCGCGGGCATGATCGGCGCCGCGGAATTGGCCAGGGCGGCGGTCGATGCGCCGGTGGCCGGTCGCGCGGCGAGATAAGGGTCACAGCCATGTGCTCCAGCTACCAGCTCGGGTTGGTTGTGACCTGCGACCAGCGGTAAAGTCGTTGTCCGAAGCCGCACACCACGATCCCGGTCCGAAGAAAGGACGCCATGTTCTATTGGCTGCTCAAGTACGTCTTCCCGGGACCGTTCATGCATCTGTACAACCGGCCCGTTGTCGAGGGCCTCGAGAACGTCCCGGCTGATGGACCGGCGATCATGGCGGGTAACCATCTGTCGTTCTCCGATTGGCTGTTCGCACCGCTGCTGAGCCCGCGGCGGATCAACTACCTCGCCAAGGCGGAGTACTTCACCACCCCCGGCTTCAAGGGGCGCCTGCAGAAGTTCTTCTTCAGCGGCACCGGCCAGTACCCGATCGATCGCAGTGGCGCCTCGGCTGCCGACGACGCACTCATCGCCGCCACCAAACTCCTCGACGAAGGTCGCCTCGTCGGCCTGTACCCCGAGGGCACCCGCTCCCCCGACGGCCGCCTCTACAAGGGCAAGACCGGCATGGCGCGCCTCGCGCTGGAGACCGGCGTCCCGGTGATCCCGGTCGCGGTGATCGGCACCGACAAGGTGAGCCCGCCCGGACCGTTCAAGTGGCGTCGCCAGAAGGTCACGCTGAAGTTCGGTGCGCCTCTTGATTTCTCGCGCTACGAGGGTATGAGCGGTAACCGCTTCGTCGAACGCGCTGTCACCGACGAGGTGATGTACGAGCTGATGCGGCTCACCGGCCAGGAATATGTCGACGTGTACGCGCACAGCCTCAAGAAGGGCGTCGCGCCCACCGACAACCAGATCGACGCCACCCGCATCCCCGAGACCAAGGCCGGCTGAGCCGAACCCTGGTGCGCCACACGATGAACCGGCGTACGTCGTCGTTACCCGGATCGTTTCTCCGCGCACGCGTCCGCCGTTGCCCGGACACCTTCGCGCCCGATTGGTAACCTTTGCCAGGCACGGGCGGGCGGCCACCACAGGTGGCGGGCGTCGGGACAGCGAGGTAGACGATGGCCGGAGGCGAATCCGACGAGGGTCGCGTCATGCCGTTCGCCCGGCGGACGACCCCGCGTGACGGCAATCCGCCCACCGGCCGGGTAGTGCGCAGCGCGCGCTTGGCCGCGGTACCGGTGGCCTACGCGGGCCGCCGCATCGCGGGCTTCGGCAAACGCGCCGCGGGTCGCGACCCCGCCGCCGTCGACCGCGACATCCGCGTTCGCACCGCCGAACACCTCTTCCAGGTACTCGGCGAGCTCAAGGGCTGTGTCGCGAAACTGGGCCAGCTCCTCGGCCTGCTCGAACTCGGCCTGGCCCCCGACCTGGCCGAACCGTATCGCCAAGCCCTTGCCCGACTGCACGATTCGGCGCCCGCCATGCTTCCGGGCGCGGTCCACGCCGAGCTCGCCACCCATCTCGGCCCGGACTGGCGCTCGCTGTTCCTCGAATTCGACGACCGCGCCTCCGCCGCCGCCTCGGTCGGCCAGGTCCATCGGGCCCGCTGGCACGACGGCACGCAGGTCGCGGTCAAGGTCATGTACCCCGGCTCCCGCCGCGCGGTGCTGGCCGACCTGCAAGCTCTGCGACGCGCCACACCGTTGTTCACCGCACTGCTGCCCGGCGCCGACACCCGCCCGGTGGTGGAGGCGCTGTGCAACGAGATCCGCGACGAACTCGACTACGCCCGCGAGGCCGTCAACCAGCGCGCCTTCGCCACCGCCTTCGCCGACGACCCCGATGTCGTGGTGAGCCGGGTGATCGCCCAGCACGGTGACGTACTGGTCACCGAATGGCTCGACGGTGTTCCCCTGTCCCGGTTGATCATTCGCGGCAATGCGAACGAACTCGACCGGCTCGGCGTGCTGATCATGCGTTTCCTGTTCTCCGCTCCCGCCCGCGCCGCCCTCGTCTACGGCGACCCGCACCCCGGTAATTTCCTTCGCATGCCCGACGGCCGGCTCGGCGTGGTCGACTTCGGCGCCTGCACACCGTGGCCCGGCACCTTCCTCGACGTCGCGAGCGATGTCGGCGCCGCCGTCATCGCCGACTCCCCCGCCGACCTCGAGGCCGCCATGCGCCGCCACGGCTTCGTCGCCCCCGACCGCGACCTCGACATCGCCACCGTCGCCGCCCGCCTGCAACCGGTCCGCGAAGCCCTCCTCGCCCCCACCTACCCGCTCTCGGCCGACTGGCTCCGCGAACAGGTCCGCCTCGCCACCGACCTGCGCCTGACGAACATCCTGCGCCAGCTCACCATGCCCCCCGCCCACACCCCGATCCTGCGCTCCTTCCTCGGCGGTCTGGCAGTCCTGTGCCAACTCCACACCGCCGTCCCCCTCCGCGCCGAATGCACCCGCTGGTACCCCGAAACCGCCGCCGCCGCGGGGCTGTAGACGCCTCACCCGAGTTCGGTCTGCCGTACGGCATCGTTCATGTTCCGTTGCCTTGCTAACGACCGGGTGTTCCGACCGGTGGCGCACCGTGACGTTCATGGCTGTTTCGGATTTCGCGATGTCTCGGCGCACGCTGCTGCGCGCAACCGCCCTCGGTGTGGTGACCGCTCCCGCCCTGGTGGCCTGCGGTGACGACGGGCCCGCACTGGTGCGAGCCAGGCCTTCGCTCACGCACGGGGTGGCGGTCGGGGATCCGCGTAGTGATGGCGCCTTGATCTGGGCTCGCTCGGATACGCCCGCGACGCTGGTGGTGGAGACGTCGGCGAGCGCGAAGTTCACCGACGTCAAGCGATTCACGGGGCCGCTGCTCACCCCGGCTACCGACGGCACCGGACGGGTGCGGGTGAACGGTCTGCCCGCCGGGCAGCTCGTGCACTACCGGGTACGCCTCGACGGGGAGGGCGGCGCCAGCTCGGAAACGCTCACCGGCGTGTTCCGCACGGCGCCGACCGCGCCCGCCGACATCTCGCTGCTGTGGTCCGGTGACGTCGCCGGCCAGGGTTTCGGGATCAACCCGGACCTGGGCGGCATGAAGGTGTTCTCCGCCATGGCCGCTCGCGACCCGCACCTGTTCCTGCATTCCGGCGACTGCATCTACGCCGACAACGCGCTGAAGGAATCGGTGACGCTGCCCGACGGGCGGATCTGGCGCAACATCACCGCCGAAGCGAAGAACGCCCCGGCGGAAACCCTCGACCAGTTCCGCGGCAACTACGCCTACAACCTCACCGACGACAACTACCGCCGGTTCAACGCCGCCGTCGCCCAGATCGTCCAGTGGGACGACCACGAGACCACCAACAACTGGTCCCCCGGCGGCACGGTCGCCGCCGACAAGGGCTACACCGAGCGCAGCATGGACACCCTCGCTACGCGTTCCTGGCAGGCCTTCCACGAGTGGATGCCGTTGGAGCCCAAGGAAGCCGTCGACGGCCGCCTCTACCGCAAGATCTCCTACGGCCCGCTGCTGGACGTGTTCGTCCTGGACATGCGCGCCTACAAGGACGCCAACACCGCCAATACCGCGCCCCAGGGCCAGATCCTCGGCGCCGCCCAGATCGCCTGGCTCACCGAGGGGTTGAAGAACTCCAAGGCCACCTGGAAGATCGTCGCCGCCGACCTGCCGCTGGGTGTGGTCGTCCCCGACGGCAAGACCGCCTTCGAAGGCCCCGCCAACGCCGCCCCCGGCGCACCGTCGGGCCGCGAGACCGAGATCGCCCAGGTGCTCTCGGCGATCAAGGCGAACAAGGTCGGCGATGTCGTCTGGCTCACCGCGGATGTCCACTACACCGCCGCGCACCACTACTCCCCCGCCCGCGCCGCCTTCACCGATTTCGACGAGTTCTGGGAGTTCGTCTCGGGCCCGCTCAACGCGGGCGCGTTCGGCCCCAACCCCCTCGATCCCACCTTCGGGCCCGAGGCGGTCTACGTCCACGCGCCGCCCACCGCGAACACCTCCCCGATGGATCCGGAGTACCAGCACTTCGGCGAGGTGAAAATCGACGGCCGCACCGGAGAAATGACCGTCAACTTGTGCGACGCGACCGGAAAAGTCCTGTTCACCAAGCAACTCGCGCCCACGCGGAAATAGGTGCGAAGTACCCTGCGCAAGAACCGCGCACCTATGGTTAGCTATGCGGTCATGGGCACGCCGCATACCGTCATCTCCGAAGAATATCTCCCCACCGATACGGCGGATGTCGTTCGCACTGTGCGTGATTCGCGCGGTCGGTCGGAACGGTTGACGGTGCGCGGCGGTGAACAGACCGAAGAGTCCTATGGCCTGACCGATCAGCGCGGGGCGCTCTCGCTGCGCAAGATGAACTCGGTGCTCGACATCAACCTGGGCCGGCGCACCGTGCGCGTGCAGGCGGGCGCGAAGCTGTCCGAGATCGACCGCAGGCTCGGCGCGCACGGCCTCGGCCTGCCGGTGGTCGGCGATCATCGCGACATCACCGCGGGCGGCTTCGCCTCCGTCGGCGGGGTGAGCACCGCCTCACACCGCTACGGCATGTTCATCGACCAGATCGTCGACCTCGAGTACGTCGACCCCGACGGCCGGATCGGCACCTGCGGGCGCGGCCACCACACCGAGCGGTTCCACCGCATCCTCGGCGCGGGCGGTCGCGCGGGCATCATCACCGCCCTCACCCTGGACGTGGTCGAGGTCGACAAAGACCACACCATGCTCACCACCGACGCCGACCGGTTCCTCGACTTCGACTCCTTCGTCGAGCACGCGACCAACGAGATCACCAACCCCGGCAGCGCGGCGCTGCAGGTCGGTCGCTGGGTCGACACCGCCCCGCTGAAGGTGGCGCGCCCGGTCGGCACCGGCCAGGTGACCCTCGGCGCCGTCCGTTTCGGTCAGTGGTCGAGCCTGTACCCCACCGCCCCCACGCGCGGCCTGCGGGCCCGGCGTGAGGTCGGCACGCGGACCCGGAAGTCGCTGGGCGCCATCGCTTCCGCCGCGGGCGGCCGCGCGGGCATGCCGGTCCGCAACGCGGCGGCGGGCGCGCTGATGTTCGCGCCGAAGGTCCTCACCATGCGCGACGCCGAGTACCTGGCCGACACCGTCATCAACTCCTCCGAGCGCGGCCCCGCCTACCGCGTCGGCGTGTTCGCCCCGCTGGCCAACTACGGTTCGGTCTTCTACGGCCTGCACGATCTGTTCTCGGCGCACCGCGAGCGCTCGGGCTGCTTCACCGTCATCTCCGCGATGACCTACGGCGTGCGCTCGGAGTATCTGCGCGCCGAAGCCGCCGCCCGCGGCCTCACGCCCGCCGACTACGGCCTGATCACCTTCACCTGCCGCCTGCGTCCCTCGGCCCTGCCCTCGGAGCAGCTGCGCGAGATCGTCTCGGGCATCGACGACATCTGCCGCTCGGAGCAGGGCCTGCGCTACAGCGTCTGAGGACGGACCCGGCGGGTTAGGCGTTTCGCCCGGCTGCGCGTATTCGCGCACTGTGTTACCCGCCGAACCCGCTGGTCACGTCGGGTCCGACGGTGGCTATCTGACTATCAGTCATATCTATCTCCCAGTGGATGGGATAGTCGGCTCTACGGATCACGCGGAGAAAGTGTGATGTCGGTTACGCATTTCGATCGTTCGTCGAATGCGGGCCCCATCCTCGAAAGGACCTCTGATGGTCGCTCCCACTCCGACACCCGCCGTGGACCGCTGGACCCCACGCCTGATCTTCTCGCTCGCCTCGATCGTGCTCCTGCTGGAGATGCTCGCGGTGAGCTACATGATGATCTCGACGGCGCTACCGTCGATCGCCGCGCACTACCAGACCACCCAGGGCGCCTGGTTGCTGACGTCGTTCCTGCTGGTCGGCGCCGTCACCGCGCCGCTGATCGGCAAGCTGGCGGACATGTACGGCAAGCGCAAAGCCCTGCTCGGGTGCGTGACCGTGGCAGCGGCGGGATCGCTGCTGTCGGCGATCGCGGGCAGCTACGCCCTCCTGATCGCGGGCCGTGCGCTGACCGGCCTGCTCATCCCCTGCCTGTTCCTGAGCTACTCGCTGATCCGGGACGTGTTCCCGGCGAAGACGATCGCGCTGGCGGTGAGCATCGCGACCAGCGGCATGGGGTTGATCGCGATTCCCGCGCCGTTCCTCACCGGGTGGCTGATCGACAACCACGGATTCCGCAGCATCTTCTGGTTCTTCGTCATCGGTCTCGCCGTGCTGGGCGCGCTGATCTTCTTCACGACGGCCGAGTCGTCGGTGCGGCTGCGCTCACGGATCGACCCGCTCGGAGCGATTCTGCTCGGCGGCGGCATCGCCGGCATCCTCATCGCGGTCAGCTTCGGACCGACCTGGGGCTGGCGTGACAGTACGACCATGGCGTACCTCTTCGGTGGCGTGGTGCTGCTGCTGGCCTGGCTGGCGAGCGCGCGAATGATCCGGGAACCGCTGATCGACCTCGATGTGCTCGGCCGTCGTTCGGTGCTGCTCACCACGATCGGCGCCGGACTCTGCTACGGCGCCAGCGGGCTGTTCACCATCCTGCTGCCGATGATGGCCATGACGCCCGCCGTGTTCGGGCTCGACTACGGATTCGGCGTCACCGCGGAGGGTTTCGCGATCTTCCAGGCGCCGGTGGGGCTGATGGTGGTGGTCGGCGGCGTGCTCGTGGGTGTGCTCGTCGGCCGCCGCGACGTCCGCCCCCGCATCCTGATGACCTGCGGCATGCTGCTGATGGCCGTCGGATTCGTGCTGACCGCCGCCGTGCACGACAGCAAGCCCCTGCTGATCGTCTTCGCGGGCATCTTCGGCACGGGCATGGGTATGGCCTACGCCGCGATCCCGAATCTGCTGATCGAGGCCGTGCCGCCGCAGTTGCAGGCAGGCACCGCCAGCATCGTCGGCGTCTCGCAGAGCGTGTTCCCCGCCGTCCTGCCGGTTATCGCGTTCACGATCATGAACAACTCCTACATCGCGCCGATCCCGCCGGAGATGACGCAGGGCGCGGTGTTCTATCTGGACCGCGGCTTCACGATCGCCTTCCTGATCGGTGGTGCGACCGCGCTCATCGGCGCGGTGGTCGCGGCGGCGCTGCCCCGCCGGATCGTGCAGCTGTCCGCTCCGCGCACGGTGGAAGGGCCGGAGGAAGGACTGGTGTTCGCGCACTGAGGCATTCGATGCCCAGAGCCGGTCGTGCGCTCGCACGACCGGCTCTGCCGTTCTCGGGAGACATCCTCCGACAACGAAAACGGTCGCCGTGACTCCCTCGGCTCGAGGGCGTCGCGGCGACCGTTTCCTGATGGATCAGTGCTTCTCGGCACCCAGGTAGTACTCGAAGACCAGGCCGGCGGCGGCGGCGAGCACGAGCACCACGCCGAGGCCGATCAGCCAGAACTGGAAGAACGCCAGACCCAGCGCGGTCACCGAACCGGCGCCCGCGAGGAGGATGGGCCAGAAGCTACCGGGCGAGAAGAAGCCCAGGTCACCGGCGCCGTCGACGATCTCGGCCTCTTCGTAGTCCTCGGGACGCAGGTCGATGCGACGCGCGACGAACCGGAAGTAGGTGCCGATGATCAGCGACAGACCCGCGGTCAGCACGATCGCGGTAGTGCCTGCCCACTCGATGCCGGTGCGCGACTGGGCGGTGAAGAAGCCGTAGACGATGCCCACCAGGATGAAGAACGCCGTGAGCAGTTCGAAGATCCGCGCTTCGATCCTCATATCAGAATCCTCACTTGCTCTCGTTCACCGAAGCGCTCTTGGCATCACGCTTGGTGTTGAAGGGGTACGTGGAGGTGGCCACCGGCGACTCGCCGATCGATGCCAGCGCCTCACCGTTGGTCTTGCCCTCGATGCGCGCCTGCATGTACTTGGCGTACTTCTCCGGCGAGACCGCGCGGACCTCGAAGTTCATCATCGAGTGGTAGGTGCCGCACATCTCGGCGCAGCGGCCGACGAACGCGCCTTCCTTCTCGATCTCGGAGATCTGGAAGACGTTGTCGGACTGGTTTTCCTTCGGGTTCGGCATCACGTCGCGCTTGAACATGAACTCCGGCACCCAGAAGGCGTGGATCACGTCGGCGGCGGCGAGCTGGAACTCGATGCGCTTACCGGTCGGCAGCACCAGGACCGGAATCTCTTCGCTGGAGCCGAAGGTCTCGACCTTGTCGTAGTGCAGGTACGAGAGGATGTCGTTGGCCGGCTTGCCGTGCAGGGGGCCCGGCTGCGGGTGACCCTTGTCGTTCTTCAGCTCACGGTATTCGGCGAGCTGCTCTTCGTTCAGCAGCTCCTTCTCCGTGTCGATGCCGTTCCAGGTGAGACCGCCGACGTTGTTGATGTTGCGGTAGCCGAACTTCCAGTTCCACTGGAAGGCGGTCACGTCGACGGTGACATCCGGGTTGTCGGTCTTCTCGTGCACATAGTTCTGCACGACCACGGTGAAGTAGAACAGCACCGCGATGATCACGAACGGGATCGCCGTGTAGGTCAGCTCCAGCGACACGTTGTAGCCGGTCTGGCGCGGGAACTCCGGGGAGTTCTTGCGCTTGCGGTGGAAGATGACCGTCCAGAAGGTCAGACCCCAGACCAGCACGCCCATGGCGAGCGCGGCCAGCACCGACCAGGTCCACAGCTCGCGCATCCGGGTGGCCTGCGGGGTGATACCCGACGGCCAGCCGAACCGGAGCCAAACATTGTCGATCGAGCAGCCCGAGACGAGCATCGCGGTGATCCCCAAGGACACCGCCAGCCCGGCCCGCCGAAGGATCCGGCCCTGCCGACCCTTCTCGGGTCGTGCCCCGATCTCTTCGCTCGCCTTGTGCGCCACGCTCACGCCTTCCTGGTCGCCACACATTCCGACACATTGCGTCGTCCGGGCGGCGATTCGCCCGTTCCGACACCTCTTCAAAGCAGTTTCAGGCCTCTCGAAGTATTGCCGCTGTGACGCCTGCACACCTGAGAAGGACCTGAGTACTACGCAGCGTAGACCAAAGCGGGCACTGTCTTGTCGCGGGGTCACTTTCGACACTCCGCCGTGACCGCGCCGAACATCGCGACCTGCGGTTTGGCCCTCGTCTGGTGGCTGCGCACCCCGCGGGAGCGGGCGAGCGCGGCGTGTCGGGCAGGCGTGCGGCATACTCGGACACAGCGTTTCGGCCCGTTGTGGCCACCCATCATCGAACGAGAGAAGGTTGGGCGACACCGTGTGCGGACTGCTCGGATTCCTGACAGCTGATTCCGCGACGACCGCGGTGGTCGATCAGGTGTACGACGCGCTGCACTGCCAGCGGCATCGTGGCCCGGACGAGAAGGGCACCTGGCACGACGATCACATGATCTTCGGGTTCAACCGCCTGTCCATCATCGATATCGAGCACTCGCACCAGCCGCTGCGCTGGGGCCCCGCGGACAACCCGCAGCGCTACGCGATGACCTTCAACGGCGAGATCTACAACTACCTCGAACTGCGTGAGCAGCTGGCCACCGAGCACGGCGCCGCATTCCCCGATGGCAAGATCTTCGCCACCGACGGTGACGGCGAGGCCATCGTGGCCGCCTTCCACTTCTGGGGTCCCGAGGCCGTGCGCAAGCTGCGCGGCATGTTCGCCTTCGCGATCTGGGACACCGAGACCTCGCAACTGTTCCTCGCGCGCGATCCGTTCGGTATCAAGCCGCTGTTCATCGCGACCGGCCCCGGCGGCACCGCCTTCGCCAGCGAGAAGAAGAGCCTGCTCGAACTGCTGAGCCCGCTGGAACTGTCCGACGAGCTGGACCCGCGCGCGCTCGAGCACTACACGGTGCTGCAGTACGTGCCCGAGCCCGAGTCGCTGCACCGCAACATCCGTCGCCTCGAGTCCGGCAACTACGCCACGGTGAAGGTCGGCCAGGAACCCGTTGTCACCCGCTATTTCCGCCCCGACTTCCGGGTCCGCCCGTTCGTGGCGGGGTCGGAGAAGGCACGCTACGCCGAGATCGCCGCGGCGCTCGAGGACTCGGTCGCCAAGCACATGCGCGCCGATGTGACCGTCGGTTCGTTCCTGTCGGGCGGCATCGACTCCACCGCCATCGCCGCGCTGGCCATGCGCCACAACCCGAAGCTGATCACCTTCACCACCGGGTTCGAGCGCGAGGGCTACTCCGAGGTCGACGTGGCCGCCGAGAGCGCCGAGCTGATCGGCGCCCGCCACATCGTCAAGGTGGTCTCCCCCGCCGAGTTCGCCGCCGCGATCCCCGAGATCGTCTGGTACCTCGACGATCCGGTCGCCGACCCGGCCCTGGTGCCGCTGTACTTCGTGGCCAAGGAAGCCCGCAAGCACGTCAAGGTGGTGCTCTCCGGCGAGGGCGCCGACGAACTGTTCGGCGGCTACACGATCTATCGGGAACCGTTGTCGCTCAAGCCCTTCGAGTATCTGCCCGCCGGTGCGCGCAAACTGCTCGGCAAGCTCGGTGACAAGATCCCCGACGGCAAGCGCGGCAAGTCGCTGCTGCAGCGCGGCTCGCTCAGCCTCGAAGACCGCTACTACGGCAACGCCCGCAGCTTCAACGACGCCCAGCTGCGCGCGGTCCTGCGCGACTTCCGCCCCGAGTGGACCCACCAGGACGTCACCGCGCCGATCTACGCCCAGTCCGCGGGCTGGGACCCGGTCGCGCGCATGCAGCACCTGGACCTGTTCACCTGGCTGCGCGGCGACATCCTGGTCAAGGCCGACAAGATGACCATGGCCAACTCCCTGGAACTGCGCGTGCCGTTCCTGGACAACGAGGTCATGCGCGTCGCCGAGGGCATCCCGTTCGATCAGAAGATCACCAAGGAAACCTCGAAGTACGCGCTGCGCCAGGCCCTGGACGGCATCGTCCCCGACCACGTCCTGCACCGCGCCAAGCTCGGCTTCCCGGTCCCGCTGCGCCACTGGCTGCGCGGCACCGAACTCTACGACTGGGCCGAAACCCAGATCGCCGAGTCCCAGACCGACCACCTGCTGCACAAGCCGGCCGTCCTCCAGATGCTCCGCGACCACAAAGCGGGCATCTCCGACCACAGCCGCCGCCTCTGGACCGTCCTGGTCTTCATGGTCTGGCACGGCATCTTCGTCGAGGACCGCATCAAGCCCGAAATCCAGGAACCGGTCTACCCGGTCTCGCTGTAGACGCACAGAAGAACGCCCCCTGGATCGAAAGATCCAGGGGGCGTTCGCGTTCTGTAGTCAGAGCAGGAAGGCCAGTTCGTCGGCGGCATCCGAGCCGTAGGCCTTGGTGAGGCGCTCGAGGGCGTCGTCGGTGTTGAGGGTCCACTCCTGGGTGCCGGTGGTCTCCAGGATCAGGACGGCGATCAGAGAGCCGAGCTGGGCGGCCCGTTCCAGGGTCAGGCCGGCGCGGTGGGCGGTGAGGAAGCCGGCGCGGAAACCGTCGCCGACGCCGGTCGGGTCGACCTTGGCCACCTCGGGCACCACACCGACGCGGATCTCGGTGCCGTCGGCGTCGACGACGAGCACACCTTCGGAACCCAGCGTGGTGACCCGGATGCCGACCTTGGCGGTGATGTCGGCTTCGCTGAGGCCGGTCTTCTGCTGCAGCAGGGCCCACTCGTACTTGTTGGTGAACAGGTAGGCGGCGCCGTCGACCAGTTCGGTCGCCTGCTCGCCGTCGAGACGGGCCAGCTGCTGGGACGGGTCGGCGGCATAGGCGATGCCCTGCGCCTTGGCCTGGCGGGTGTGCGCGACCATCGCGTCGGGGTCGTTCGCCCCGACCAGCACCAGGTCGACATCGTGGGCGGCGGTGATCGCGGCGATATCGATATCGCGCGCCTCGCTCATCGCCCCCGGGTAGAACGACGCGATCTGCGCCATCGTCTCGTCGGTGGTGCACACGAACCGGGCGGTGTGCGATGTCGCGGACACGTGCACGGCCGAGCAGTCGACGCCGCTGGCCTCCAGCCACTGGCGGTACTCGGCGAAGTCGGCGCCGACGGCACCGACGAGCACCGGACGCTGCTTCAGCAGGCCCATCGCGTAGGCGATGTTGCCCGCCACTCCGCCGCGGCGGATCTGCAGATCGTCGACGAGGAAGCTCAAGGACACATGATCGAGTTGATCGGCGAGCAGCGCATCGGCGAACCGGCCGGGGAAGCGCATGAGGTGGTCGGTGGCGATGGATGCGGACACGGCAACAGACACGAGGCAGGGCCCCTTCGACGCTAGACGAGGAAAACAGAAAGTCCGGGATCACCCGATCCCGGACTTCAACGTTAGCAAGCGCTACCGCCTGTGGTTCACCTGTTCGCTACCTCGCCACGCAACCACAATGATCCCGGGCGCGCCCTCGAAGGCGAGGTTACGGCGCCGCTAACCCGCGGCGCCGAACATCAGTTGAACGAATCGCCGCAGGCGCAGGAGCCGGTGGCGTTCGGGTTGTCGATGGTGAAGCCCTGCTTCTCGATGGTGTCGACGAAGTCGATCGAGGCGCCGTCGATGTACGGGGCGCTCATGCGATCGACGGCCAGCTTCACGCCGGAGAACTCCACGACGATGTCACCGTCGAGGATGCGATCGTCGAAGAACAGCTGGTAACGCAGACCGGCACAGCCACCGGGCTGCACGGCGATCCGCAGGGCCAGATCGTCGCGGCCCTCCTGGTCGAGCAGCGCCTTCGCCTTGATGGCGGCAGCGTCGGTCAGCGTCGCACCGTGGGTCTCGGTGGCGGTCTCGTTCTGCACAGTCATGGACACTCCTAGTTCGACTCAGCCCGTCAACGGACCTCAGGTGCACAGCGCACGACTGTCTTCAACGCTGTCGCAGCAACTGCTATTCCTATTTTGCCACCCTCGGCGCAGCCAGTGGACGCCACCTGGGTGCTTGTGCCCACAGTACGCCCTGTGACGGCGTGATCTGCGTCGCAGCCCGGCCGCGGATGAGACCGGGCCCACCGCTGAGCGGACCGCATTTCCCGATGGTCGGCATCATCGAATAGCCTGGTGAACGTGAAATTGTTTCGTCGCGACGAGTCCAGCACCATCGACGAGTCCGTCGACCCGTCGGTGTCCGACTCCGAACAGGCCGCCGCCACGGCGTCGACCACTCCCGGTAAGGGCAGGCCGACGCCGAAAAGGCGTGAGGCAGAAGGCAAGCGGCGCGGTCCGATCGCGCCCGCCCCGCTGACCGCCAAGGAAGCCCGCGCGCGCCGCAAGGCTGTCAAGGGCACCAAACAGGACCGCAAGGCCGCCGCCGCCGACCGTCGCGCCGCCGTGCAGGACCGCCGCGCCCGCATGCTCGCCGGCGAGGACAAGTATCTGCTGCCCCGCGATCAGGGCCCGGTCCGCGCGTATGTGCGCGACCTGGTGGACGCCCGCCGCAACCTCGTCGGCCTGTTCATGCCGATGGCGCTGGTGCTGATCCTGTCGATGTTCGTCGCCCCCGGCCTGCAGACCATCGTCACCCTGGCCATGCTGGTGATGATGGTCTTCATGATCATCGAGGGCTTCGTCCTGGGCAAGATCGTGAGCAACCGGGTGATCGAACGGTTCCCCGACACCACCGACACCGGCTTCAAGCTCGGCTGGTACGCCTTCGTCCGCGCCTCGCAGATCCGCAAGATGCGCGCTCCGAAGCCGCGGGTCGGCCCCGGCGACGCCGTCTGAGTTCGACCGGACTTGCGCATGCCGTCTCATCCCTGCGGATGGGGCGGCATTCGTCTTTTCAGTGATGGCTCGGGCGGATGTAGTCGGCGTAGCCCGCGATGGCTTTGAGCTCGGTGTCCATGCGCTGAGCGTCGCGGTCGACGATCCCGGTGGAGCCGGCGGTGCCGCGACCGATCAGTACGGCGAGTCCGATGACGGCGGTGAGGACGATCAGAAAAGTAAGCATGGCAGTAATTTTGCGCTCGATGATTTTCAGCCGAAAGTGGCTGTTCTGCCATTGTGCGTAAAGATTCAGCCAGCTACGATGAGGCATGCTCTCGAAGGTTGCCGTGGTGCTCAGCGACCGGCTCGCGATGTTCGAATTCGGTGTCGTCTGTGAGGTTTTCGGCCTCGACCGCACGGCCGACGGCCTGCCCGGCTTCGACTTCCGGGTCTGCGGCGCCGACCCGGGCACGCCACTGCGTTCCACCACCCCCGGCATCGCCGTCACCCCGGAATTCGGCCTCGACCAACTCGCGAAGGCCGACTTGGTCGCCATCCCCGCCTCCCCGATCGACCAGTACGACGACCGGGTACTCGAGGCGGTGCGCGGGGCGGCCGACGCGGGCGCGACCGTCCTCACCGTCTGCTCGGGCGCCTTCCTGGCCGGCGCGGCCGGCCTGCTCGACGGCCGCAAGTGCACCACCCACTGGCGGTATGTCGACAGACTCGCCGCGATGTTCCCCGAGGCGACCGTCGACCCCGACGTCCTGTTCGTCGACGAAGGCAACCTGATCACCAGCGCGGGCACCGCCGCGGGTATCGACGCCTGCCTGCACCTGGTCCGCCGCGAGATCGGTACCGCCGCCGCCAACGGCATCGCGCGGCGCATGGTCGTGCCGCCGCAGCGCGACGGCGGCCAGCGCCAGTTCATCGAGCAGCCGGTCCCCGAGTGCAGTTCGATCGGCCTGTCCACCACCCTGGCCTGGCTCACCGAGAACCTCGCCCACCCACACACCGTCGACGAGCTCGCGGCCCGCTCCAGCATGTCCACCCGCACCTTCGCCCGCCGCTTCGCCGCCGAAACCGGCACCACCCCGGTCAAATGGCTCACCACTCAGCGCGTCCTGTTCGCCAAGCACCTGCTCGAAACCACCGACATGGCCCTGGAACGGATCGCCGACGAGTCCGGCTTCGGCTCCGGCGCCCTGTTGCGCCACCACTTCCAGCGCCAGGTCGGCATCGCCCCCACCGAATACCGCCGCCGCTTCGGCGCGGCAGGCTGAGCAACCGTCCGTTATTGTGCGTGGAATACCGATCCGGACGCTTTTCCGCAAAAAGGCGACTAACTCCACAGTGCACGAATGAAATGAGTCGGCTACGCTGATACTGACCGGTGAAATCCCGACCGCCCGTAGCAGTGTGGTCGTCAGCGCGGCATTTCGATGCCCAGGACGGTAGGGTATTCGAGCCATGCGTAGCAGCGAACTCAAGGAAACCGACACCGAGCTCGCCCCGAATTTCCCCGAGCCTCGCCTCGTCGCCGTGGAACGGTCATGGCGCATTCTTATCGCGGCGGGTTCGGATGCTGTCGGATCGCTCGACAGCGAACTCCCCCGATATGGCCACCAGGTTGCCACCGTCGATACCGGAAGAATGGCACTGAAGCTGTTCGGCCGTGCCGATCTGGTGCTGCTCGATCCTGATCTCCCCGATTTCGACGGATTCGAGGTATGCCGTTCCATCCGTGCGCGCCATACGGTTCCGATCATCGTTGTCACCGATCGCGATTCCGAATTGGACTGCGTACTCGGCCTGCGCTCCGGCGCCGACGACTATGTCACCCGACCGTTCGGCATCAGGGAACTGGTCGCCCGCATCGACTCGCTCATGCGGCGGGTCAGCCCACAGACCGAGAACGGTGCGTCCCCCTCGGGATGCGGCGCGCTGCGCGTCGACGAGTGGGCCCGCGAGGCCACCCTGCGCGGACGCCCGCTCGCACTCACCAGAAAAGAGTTCGACCTGCTGCTGATGCTGTCACGCCGCCCGGGAATCGTGGTGGCGCGCAAGCAGATCCTGGGCGAGATCTGGGACGGTTCCTGGTCGCAACACACGGTGGACACGCACGTCAGCAGCCTGCGGGCGAAGCTGGGCGCCAGCAATTGGATCGTCGCCGTTCGCGGAATCGGCTTCAAGTTGATGCCGCGCGACTGAGGGGCGACGACGAAGCCGCCGACTCCGAGGAGTCGGCGGCTTCGCTGTCTCAGCTACCGACCGCGACCACGTTCAGGTTCTCGTCGAACGCGAATCCGGGCGGCGCCTCGCCGGTGCGCAGCACCTTGATGAACTTCATCCGAGCGATCCGCCACCCCGCGGCGGTGCGCGCGACATCAGCGTCGAGGTAGCCCCAGACCAGCAGCGGCGCCTCGCCCGGCACCACGTGCTTGTGGGTCGCGGTGAGATTGAGCCGCACCGCGGCGGTGTCGCCGTCGATATCGGCATGACAATCGGTGGTGGTGTGATGGGTCGGACCGAACAGGTTGACCACATAGGTCATATGCGCGGCGATTCCCTCGATACCGCGATAATCCTCGGGCGGCAATTCGAGAAGTACATCGTCGGTGAAAATGGCTTGCGCCCACGCGTCGTCCATCGATTTGCGATCCTCGAAAAAGAAGAAGGTATCGAAGAGTGCCGCGATCTCACGATGGTCGCGCAATTCACGGACTTCCGCGCGAAGCGATTCGAGCTCAGCACGGAGAATGGTCTCGTTCATCATTTATCCCTGAGATTCCTCGCTACCGATGGTAGCGGTTCGATTTTCCGATTTCGACTTGTCGAAACGGCCGGTGATGCGGAAGCCGTCGCGAATATTGAGTGACATGAGCACGATATTTGTAGCACCGGCGACGAGTTCGAGCGCTTGCACGCCGTAGAACAACGGCCCGAACTCGTCGCGGCCCGCGAGGACGGAAAGGGTGATCGCCGAGGGAATCAGCACGAGCAACCCGTTACCCGCGATGAACGGCATCCGGCGCTTCTTCGCGAGGATCGGGGGCATCGTGGAGTCCCCGGCCAGCCGGAAGCCGGTGCCGCCGGTGGCGGCGAGGGCGAGCACCAGGATCGGCAACGCCCACGGGATGGTCTGCTTCACCGCGATGATCGCGTCCTTGGAACCGCTGAGCTCACTCACCACAGTCGAGGTCCAGAAGGTGAGAATCGTGAGCAATCCGATCGTGCCCGCGACGGGATGGATGCGCGAGAGCATGGTTTACCTCTCTTCGATGGTCATGTGGACCGATCGGCCTCGAGGTTGCCGATCGCCTGTCGAACCATGCGGATGAAGTCGTCGCCGCGGACCTCGGGGAACCCCGCGGTCGCGATGTCGTTCACCTCCCCGGCCGCGGCGATCAGCGCGGTGCGCAATCGCCGGGACCGGTCGGTGAGGTAGATCAGCGCTCGCCGGCCGTCCTGCGGGTCGGCGGTGCGCTGGATGAGGCCGTCGCGCTCCATCCGCTTGAGCGTGTGGGCCATCGTCGACTGGTCGATCCGGACCTTCTCGCAGAGTTGCAGCTGCGAGATCCCCTCCTCCTCGTACAGCGCGAGCAGTTGTGCGAACTGCCCGGGCACCACACCGTGCCCGGCGATTCGGTCGCGCAGTGCCTGTTCCATGAGCCGCGCCAGATGGTTGATCACGTACCCCAGGGAGTTGCTCCGATCCATCGGTAGCGTCTCGAGCGGTTCCATACCCACCTTCCATCGTCGTTGATCTGCGGCTCCCCTCAGATTACATGGCAAGCCATGTAATTGCGACCGGTAGCGGACACCCGGTCGACGCGGAGCCGGCGCGTGATGCTAGGGCCGACGCACACCGTCGGCAACCGGGCGGAGCGAAACCTGAACCAGCCCGGATGAATTGGACGAACTCCACAGACTGCGGCGCCCGGCGCGCGCAGCTCCTGAAGATTTCCGGAGGTTCCGTTCACCATATGGTGATCTCCGTTACGCACGATTAGTGAAGCGTCCCAACGACTTTCAGGAGGCATCGTGCGAAAAGTGCTGATCGCCAACCGCGGTGAGATCGCCGTCAGAATCGCACGAGCCTGCCGTGACGCGGGCATCACCGCGGTGGCGGTGTACGCCGATCCCGACCGCGACGCACTGCATGTGCGCACCGCCGACGAAGCCTACGCACTGGGCGGCGACACGGCGCAGTCCAGTTATCTCGATGTCGAGGCGGTACTCGCCGCAGCGCGAGCCGCGGGTGCCGACGCGGTCCATCCCGGCTACGGCTTCCTGTCGGAGAACGCGGATTTCGCCGCCGCGGTCCTGGCGGCGGGACTGATCTGGATCGGCCCGCCGCCCTCGGTGATCCGCGATCTCGGCGACAAGGTCACCGCCCGCACGATCGCGGTCGCGGCGGGCGCGCCGATCGTGGCGGGTACCCCGGGCCCGGTATCGGATCCGGACGAGGTCGTGGCGTTCGCCCGGGCCCACGGCTTGCCGGTCGCCATCAAGGCGGCATACGGCGGCGGCGGTCGCGGGCTCAAGGTGGCGCGCACCCTCGCCGAGATCCCGGAGTGCTTCGCCTCGGCGGTCCGCGAGGCGACGGCCGCGTTCGGTCGAGGCGAATGCTTCGTGGAACGCTATCTGGATTCCCCGCGGCACGTGGAGACGCAGTGCCTCGCCGACACGGCAGGCACCGTGGTCGTGGTCTCGACCAGGGATTGTTCGCTGCAGCGCCGTCATCAGAAGCTCGTGGAGGAGGCGCCTGCGCCGTTCCTCACGCCCGCGCAGCACAGCGCGCTGGTCGAATCCTCCAAGGCCATCCTGCGTGCCGCGGGCTACGTGGGTGCGGGCACCTGTGAGTTCCTGATCGGCGCCGACGGCACGCTGTCCTTTCTCGAGGTCAACACCCGGCTCCAGGTGGAACACCCGGTCTCGGAGGAGGTCACGGGCATCGACCTGGTCCGCGAGCAACTGCGCATCGCCGCGGGCGGACTCCTCGACTATCCCGATCCCCCGACGCGTGGGCACTCGATCGAGTTCCGCGTCAATTGCGAGGACGCCGGGCGCAACTTCGCGCCGATGCCCGGCACGATCACCGGCTACCGGACCCCGAGCGGTCCGGGCGTGCGGGTCGACTCCGGGGTCGAGGCGGGCACCGAGATCGGCGCGAACTGGGATTCACTGCTGGCCAAGCTCATCGTCACCGGCGAGAACCGGACCCAGGCACTGCAACGGGCGGCGCGCGCGCTCAGCGAGTTCGCGATCGACGGCATCGCGACCGTGCTGCCGCTGCACCGCGCGGTGGTCGCCGACCCCGCCTTCACCGACGCGCCGTTCCGCGTACACACCCGCTGGATCGAGACCGAGTTCGACAACACCATCGAGCCCTACCCCGATACCGCCGCACCGCCCGGTGCCACGGCGCCGCGCGAGACCGTGGTGCTCGAAGTGCGCGGTAAACGAGTGGAGGTGACCCTGCCCGCGCGCGGCACCAAACCGGCCTCCCGACCCTCGCCTCGCCCCCTGCGCGTGAGCGCCGCCGCTACCCCCAGCGGCGACTCACTGACCGCCCCGATGGCCGGAACTCTGGTGAAACTCGCTGCCGCCGAAGGTGATTCGGTGGCATCCGGGCAGCTCATCGCGGTGATCGAGGCGATGAAGATGGAACAACCGGTCACCGCCCACAAGGCGGGCATCGTCGTCGGCCTGATCACCGACATCGGCACCAGTATCGGCAGCGGCGCCGTGCTGTGCCGGATCCAGAACTGAACCGCAGAGGAGCCGACACCGGATGCATACGACAGTCACGGTCGCCAGGACGACCACTATCGCGGCCCGCGCACGCGTGGCGGGCAGGTTCGCCGAGCACGATGCCACGGCGGCCCCGACGGACGCGAAAATCGTTCGCCGCCAACTGTTCCACTATCACGACGACCTGCTCATCCACATCGTCGACAGCGACACACCGCTGCCCGGCGAGCCCGAGGGCCCCGACCTCGGCGCCGATATCGCGCCCTTCGACACCACCGTGCTCGCCGAGCGCTACTACCACTGGCTGCCCGGCCCGGTGGACCCCGCCATGTTCAGCACCCTCGTCGTCAATCGCCTTGTCCCCGAACGCCGCCCGCAGGTCGCGCAGCTGTTCGCCGATTTCGACACCACCGACGTCCCCCACCGGATGGGCACCCGGCGCAGGCAGCTCTTCGCCCTCGGCGGCGTCTATTTCCACCTGCAGGACTTCGAAACCCCCGACGGCGGTGCGGTGATCGCCCAGGCGTGGAAGCAAGCCGACCCGCGCTTCATCCAGATCTGCGACGACCTCGACCCCTTGATCGACAAGTACGACTCGTCGACCTGGCGCAAGCCGGCCGACGCGGTCGCACACCGCTTCTACCACTGGGAGGCACAGTGAACACCCGGCGCGTCGTCATCACCGGAATGGAGGTGATCGCCCCCGGCGGAGTCGGCACCAAGCAGTTCTGGGAACTGCTCACCGCCGGCCGCACCGCCACCCGGCGGATCAGCTTCTTCGATCCCGAGCAGTTCCGGTCCAAGGTCGCGGCCGAGGTCGACTTCGACCCCGAACTGCACGGCCTCACTCCCCACGAGATCCAGCGACTCGACCGCGCGGCGCAGTTCGCCGTCGTCGGCGCGCGCAGCGCGGTGGCCGACAGCGGGCTCGAGTTCGACACCATCGACCCGTACTCGATCGGGGTGGCACTGGGCAGCGCGGTCGGCGCGACGATGCGCCTGGAGCAGGACTACCGCGTGATCAGCAATGGCGGACGCCTGGAACTGGTCGACCAGAAGTACGCCGACCAGCACCTCTACCACCATCTGTCGCCCGGCTCGTTCGCCGCCGAGGTGGCCTTCGCGGTCGGCGCGCAAGGGCCGGCGACCGTGGTGTCCTCGGGCTGCACGTCCGGTCTCGACTCGGTCGGGTACGCCGCCCAGCTCATCGCCGAGGGCTCGGTGGACATCATGGTCACCGGCGCCTCGGACGCGCCGATCTCGCCGATCACGATGGCCTGCTTCGACGCGATCAAGGCGACCACCCCGCGCCACGACTCCCCCGAAACCGCCTCCCGGCCGTTCGATGCCTCCCGCACCGGCTTCGTCCTGGGTGAGGGCGCGGCCCTGTTCGTCCTCGAGGAACTGTCCGCGGCCCGGCGGCGCGGTGCGCACATCTACGCCGAGATCGCCGGCTACGCCACCCGCGCGAACGCCTATCACATGACCGGGTTGCGCCCCGACGGCGTCGAGATGGCCGAGGCCATCCGGGTGGCGCTGCACGAGGCCCGGCTGCCCGGCGACTCGATCGACTACATCAACGCGCACGGCTCGGGCACCAAGCAGAACGACCGGCACGAAACCGCCGCGTTCAAGCGCAGTTTGGGTTCACACGCCTACGACACCCCGGTGAGCTCGATCAAGTCGATGGTCGGGCATTCGCTCGGCGCGATCGGCTCGATCGAGATCGCGGCCTCGGTCCTGGCGATCGGCGCCGACGTGGTGCCGCCGACGGCGAACCTGCACACCGCCGACCCCGAATGCGACCTCGACTACGTGCCGCTCACCGCCCGTGAGCACCGCACCGACACCGTACTCACGGTGGGCAGCGGCTTCGGCGGCTTCCAGAGCGCGATGGTCCTCACCACGGCGAAGGGAGTCGCGGCATGACCGCGGTACTCGACGACACCCGCGCGGTGGTCACCGGCATCGGCATCACCGCGCCGAACGGCCTCGGTACTCAGCCCTATTGGGATGCGGTGCGCGGGGGCCGCAGCGGCATCGGCCGACTCACCCGCTTCGATCCGGCGGGCTACCCGGCCACGCTGGCCGGCGAGATCGACGACTTCGATCCCCAGCAACACCTGCCCAATCGCCTTCTGCCTCAGACAGATCAGGTGACCCGCCTCGCTCTCGTCGCGGCCGAATGGGCACTGGCCGATGCCGGCATCGACACCGGCGAGCTCGACGACTTCGACATGGGCGTGCTCACCGCCTCGTCCTCGGGCGGTTTCGAGTTCGCGCAGAAGGAGCTCGGGAATCTCTGGAGCCGGGGTAGCCGTTTCGTCAGCGCCTATCAGTCCTTCGCCTGGTTCTACGCGGTCAACAGCGGCCAGATCTCCATTCGTCACGGTATGAAAGGGCCCAGCGGTGTCCTGGTCGGCGACCAGGCAGGCGGCCTCGACGCGATCGCCCATGCGCGCAGGCAGATTCGCCGAGGCACCGCGCTGATGGTGTCGGGCGCGATGGACGCCACGCTGTGCCCGTGGGGCTGGGCGGCACTGTGGACGAGCGGCCGGTTGCACGCAGGCGCCGATCCCGACGCCGCCTACCTGCCGTTCGACGCGCGGGCCGCGGGCCATGTCCCGGGTGAGGGCGGCGCGATCCTGATCCTCGAGTCGGCGGCGGCGGCCACCGCCCGGGGAGCGCGCAGCTACGGCGAGATCGCCGGATACGCGGCGACGTTCGATCCCGCGCCCGGAACCGGTCGCGAACCGGCCCTGCGCGCGGCGATCGAACGGGCGCTCGCCGATGCCGGACTCGCGCCGAGCGATATCGACGTGGTGTTCGCCGACGCCGCGGGTCTGCCCGAGCACGATCAGATCGAGTCCGACGCCGTCACCGCGGTCTTCGGTCACCGCGGCGTCCCCGTCACCGCACCGAAAACCATGACGGGACGGCTGTATTCGGGAGCGGGCCCCCTCGATGTCGCCACCGCGCTGCTCGCCATGTCGACCGGCGAGATCCCACCGACGATCAACGTCACCCCGAACGCCGACTCGCCACTGGACCTGGTGGTCGGTGGGGTGCGGCACGCGACGGTGCGTGCCGCACTCGTCCTGGCACGCGGCTACGGCGGATTCAACTCCGCCATGGTCGTGTCCGCACCCGAAGGAAGGGAAATCTCATGACATTCACCCTCGACGACCTGACCCGGATCCTCCTCGAAGGCTCCGGCGAACCCGAGAACGTCGACCTGGAGTCCGACATCCTCGACCTCACCTTCGACGATCTCGGCTACGACTCCCTCGCGATGCTCGAGACCGCCAGCCGCGTCGAACGCGAATTCGGGGTGACCCTCGACGACTCGACCGTGATCGAAGCGACCACACCGCGCACCTTTCTCGACGCGGTGAACGCCCTTCTCCCCGTTCGCACCCCCTAGAAGGAGTCATCATGTCGAAAATGCACGCAGTGGTCACCGGTGCCACCAGCGGTATCGGGCTGGCCGTGGCCCGGCTGCTCGCCGGCAACGGGCACACCGTCTACCTCGGCGCGCGCACCGCGGAGAACGTCGCCACCACCGTCAAGGAGTTCACCGAAGCCGGCCTCGAGGTGGACGGCAGCGCCGTCGACGTGCGTTCGGGTGAGTCGGTGCACGAGTTCATCGAAGCCGCCACCGCCCGGTTCGGCCCGGTGGACGTGCTGGTCAACAACGCGGGTATCAGCGGCGGCGGCGTCACCGCGGACCTGGTGGACGAGATCTGGGACAACGTCATCGACACCAACCTCAACAGCGTCTTCCGGATGACGCGCGAGGTGCTCAACACCGGCGGGATGCGCCACCGCAGCCGCGGCCGGATCATCAACATCGCCTCGACCGCGGGCAAGCAGGGCGTGGTCCTCGGCGCACCGTACTCGGCGTCCAAGCACGGTGTCGTCGGGTTCACCAAGGCGCTCGGCAACGAGCTCGCGCCGACCGGCATCACCGTCAACGCCGTCTGCCCCGGCTATGTGGAAACGCCGATGGCGCAGCAGGTTCGGCGCAACTACGCGAGCCTGCAGCAGAGCACCGAGGACGCGGTGATGGCGAAGTTCACCGCCAAGATCCCGCTCGGCCGCTACTGCACTCCGGAGGAAGTGGCGGGCCTGGTCGGCTATCTCGCCTCCGACACCGCCGCGTCCATCACCGCCCAGGCGATGAATGTCTGTGGCGGACTCGGGAATTACTGAAAGGGGATCGACCATGTCCGCATCCGTATCCGTCACCACCACCGGCCATGCCGAGCATTCGATCGAGATCGCCGCGCCCGCGGCGACCGTCTACCGGCTGCTCGCGGAGGTGGAGAACTGGCCACAGTTGTTCCCGCCCACCATCTTCGCCGACTACCTCGACAACGACGACCGAGAGCAGCGCATCCGGATCTGGGCCACCGCGGGCGAGAGCGTCAAGCATTGGGTGTCGCGCCGGGTACTCGATCCGGAGCAACGCCGCATCGAGTTCCGCCAGGAGGTCAGCAGCGCGCCGATCGCCGCGATGGGCGGCACCTGGATCATCGAGGCGCTCTCGGTGAATCGGAGCAACGTACGCCTGCTGCACGACTATCAGGCCACCGAGGAAGACCAGCTGAGCTGGATCGACCAGGTGGTCGACCGCAATTCGACCACCGAGCTCGCCGCGCTGAAGCGCAATATCGAACTCGGCGACGCGGGCACCGACGCGACGTTCTCCTTCGAGGACACCGTCGAGGTGGCGGGCACGGCCGCCGATGTGTTCGGGTTCATCAGCCAAGCGCAGCTGTGGCCGGAGCGGCTGCCGCATGTGGCGGGGGTCGAGCTCATCGAACCGGGTCCCGGCATCCAGTCACTGGCGATGGACACGGTGGCGATGGACGGTTCCCAGCACCGCACCATGTCGTATCGCATCGTGTTCCCGGACACCATGATCGCCTACAAGCAGCTGACCATGCCCGCGCTGATGACGCTGCACACCGGGTACTGGACCGTGCGGCCGTCCGAGGGCGGGGTGGCGGTGTCGTCGCAGCACAGCGTGGTGATCAACACCGACAACATCACCACGGTCCTCGGTCCCGACGCCGATGTGGCGACCGCGAGGGAGTACGTGCAGCGGGCGCTGAGCACCAACAGCATGGCCACCCTGGCCCATGCCAAGAAGTTCGCCGAGGAACGGTCATGAGCTCCGCGGAGGCGAGCGCGGCACTCCTGTCCCCGGGCGTGCACCGGATCACCCTGGACGCGGCGGGAATTCCGATGTCCGGCCTGCTCAGTACGCCCGCCTTGGCCCTGCCGCGTGCCACCATCGTCGCCCTGCACGGGGCAGGGATGTCCGCCGCGTACTTCCACGGCCGCGCCCACCCGGACGTGTCGCTGCTCAGCACCGCCACCCGGCTGGGCTACGCGGTGCTGGCACTGGACCGTCCCGGCTACGGTGCCTCGGTCGACGCCCTGCCGGACGGTCAGTCGCTGACCGACCAGGCCGAGACCGTGCGTGCCGCGCTCGCCGACTTCACCGCCGACAACGAGGTCGGCGCCGGGATGTTCCTGCTCGGGCACTCCTTCGGCGGCAAGCTCGCCCTCACCATGGCGACCGAGAGCGAGTTCTGCGGCGTCGACGTCTCGGGCTGCGGGCACCTCTACAGCGAGGACACCGAAACCAAGATGTGGCAACGCAATTGGGGCGATCTCCAGTTGTATCCGCCCGGCACCTTCGCCCGGTCGGGCGCGGCGGTGGACTCGACGCCGATGCTGGAACTGGTCGACGCCGCCGCCTGGCCGCAGACCTTCGCCGAACTGGCCGATCGCATCCGGATTCCGGTGCGGTTCAGCTTCGCCGAGCAGGAGAAGTGGTGGCGCACCGACGATGCCGCGCTCGCCGACCTGTCCGCCCTGCTCGCCTCGGCGCCCCGCCGCGGCTTGACCCGCGTCCCGCAGGCGGGCCACAACATCAGCCTGGGCTGGGCGGCCAGGGCCTATCACACGAGTGCGCTGGCCTTTTTCGAAACCTGCCTGCTCGACCCCATCGCGGCCTGAGCGAGAGGACACCGCTGTGACCGAGGAATACACGCTGCCGTTCACCTCCGACGGTGACCTCGACCGGATCGACGAACTGCGCCTGCGTAAGGAACTGGCTGAGCTCGGCCCCGATCCGGCCGCGACCGAGCGCCAGCACGCCAAGGGCAAACTGACCGCCCGCGAACGGATCTCGCTGCTGCTCGATCCGGACTCGTTCACCGAACTCGAACCGTTGCGCAGGCATCGGGCCACCGGGTTCGGCCTCGAGCACAGCAGGCCCTACACCGACGGCGTGGTGGCCGGCTGGGGCACCGTCGACGGACGCACCACCTTCGTCTACGCCCACGACTTCCGGATCTTCGGCGGTGCGCTGGGCGAGGCGCACGCCGAGAAGATCCACAAGGTCATGGATTTGGCGATCACCGCGGGGGCGCCGCTGGTGTCGCTGAACGACGGTGCGGGCGCCCGGATCCAGGAGGGTGTCGCCGCCTTGGCCGGCTACGGGGGCATCTTCCGGCGCAATACCGCAGCCTCGGGGGTGATTCCCCAGATCAGCGTCATGCTGGGGCCCTGTGCGGGCGGGGCCGCCTACTCCCCCGCCCTGACCGATTTCGTCCTGATGGTGCGCGGCACCGCGCAGATGTTCATCACCGGGCCCGAGGTGGTCACCGCCGTCACGGGCGAATCGGTGACCCTCGACGGATTGGGCGGCGCCGACATCCACGCCGAGCGCTCCGGTGTCGCGCACTTCGTCCACGACGACGAGGCGACCTGCCTCGCCGATGTGCGCTACCTGCTCTCCTTTCTGCCACAGAACAACCGGGAACTGCCGCCGGTGGTGCCCACCGACGACCCGGTCGATCGGCCATGCCCCGCGCTCGGCGATCTCGTCCCCGACACCGGGACCACGCCCTACGACATCCGCGCGGTGATCGCAGAAATCGTCGACGACGGCGCGTATCTGGAGATCCAGGAACGCTGGGCCGCCAATATCGTCATCGCGCTGGCCCGGATGAACGGTCAGACAGTCGGTTTCGTCGCCAACCAACCACAGTGTCTGGCAGGCACTCTCGATATCAGCGCCAGCGAGAAGGCCGCACGCTTCGTCCAGATGTGCGATGCGATGAACATCCCGCTGGTCACCCTGCTCGATGTGCCGGGGTTCCTGCCCGGGGTAGGCCAGGAACACAGCGGCATCATCCGGCACGGCGCGAAGCTGCTGTACGCCTACTGCAACGCGACCGTGCCGCGGATCTCGATCGTGCTGCGCAAGGCCTACGGCGGCGCCTACATCGTCATGGACTCGCGCAGTGTCGGTGCCGATCTGGCGCTGGCCTGGCCGACCAACGAGATCGCGGTGATGGGCGCACAGGGCGCCGCGAACGTGGTCTTCCGCAAACAGATCGCCGCCGCCGGCGACCCCGACGCGGCCAGGACCGAGCTCGTTGCCCGGTACGCCCGCGAGTTGATGCATCCCTACTACGCCGCCGAGCGCGGCCTGGTCGACGACGTCATCGACCCGGCCGACACCCGTTCGATCCTCATCAGATCACTGAACATGCTGCGCGCCAAGCATTCCGAGCCGCCGGTGCGCAAGCACGGCAACCCACCCCAGTAGGAGGACCACATGTCCGATTCCCCAGCGCTGGTCGATTCCCGAATCGATCCGAGCGAAGAGATGATCGCCGCCGTCGCCGCGGTGTTGCTGACCTATGACGAGCAGGCCGAAGAGCTGTCGCCGCCCCAGGCGGTGTTGCCCTACACCCGGTTTCGCGATCCGCGCGGCTGGCGCTAGCCCATGGCCCGACCCGACGATCTGATCGGCACCTGGCAACTCGCGTCGTTCCACGACACCGATCCCACGGGCACGCCGACGCCCGGCCCACTCGGCGCCGAGCCCGCCGGGTTTCTCACCTACACCGCGTCCGGCCACCTCTCGGTCGCGATGATGCGCACCGCCCCCGGCGAACCCGCGTTCATGGGATACGCGGGCCGCTGGAGCGTCGACGACGGCGTCCTGCGCCATCACATCCTCGTCTGCTCACGCACCGACTGGGTCGGCGAGGAACAAGTCCGCATCGCCGAGCTGACCGACGGTCTGCTCACCATCCGCACCACCCCCGACAACGGCCGCGTCGTGCAGTGGCGCAGGGCCGAAGCAGCACAGGAGAAGCATGCGATTCGAAGGTAAGACCGCTCTGATCACCGGATCGAGCGAGGGCATCGGCTACGCGATCGCGGCGGCGCTGGTCGCCGAGGGCGCGAAGGTGGTACTCACCGGGCGCCGCGAAAAGGAACTGGCCGAGGCGGCGGACACCCTGGGCGCGGCCTGGATCAGCGGCGACATCGCCGATCCGGACACCGCGCACCACGCCGTCGACCACGCGGTCGAGCAGTTCGGCGGCCTCGACCTCCTGGTGTGCAATGCCGGAATCCTCATTCCCGGTGCGATTTTCGCCCAGCCGATGGCGGAAGTGAACCGGATCATCGACGTCAACCTGCGCGGCACCATCGCCACCGTCGCCGCGGCGGTGCCCGCGCTGGGCAAGCAGACCGGTTCCTCGATCGCGGTCATCTCCTCCGCCATCGGCCGCAAGCCGGGACCGGGCACCGGCATCTACGGCGCTACCAAGGCAGCCCTGCAATACCTGGTGCCGACGTGGGCAAGCGAACTCGGCCCCAGGGGAATTCGAGTCAACGGCGTCTGTGCCGGCATCACCGAGACTCCGGGCTTCCGCGCGGGCGCCGAGGCGATCGCGGGACTGGAGGAAGGCGTCGTCGCCACGAACGTGATCAAACGCATCGCCACCGCCGACGAGGTCGCGGCGCCGGTACTGACCCTGCTCGATTCCGCGGGCGCCGGTTTCGTCACCGGCTCGATCTGGGACATCGACGGCGGCTACGGACTCGGAGCACACCATGGCTGACCATGACGTGATCGTCGTCGGGGCGGGGCACAACGGCCTCACCGCCGCCGCCTACCTCGCCAAGGCGGGCCTGGATGTCGTCGTCCTGGAGGCCAAGTCGGAGATCGGCGGTGGCGTCGTCAGCGAGGCGGTGACCCTGCCCGGTCACCAGCACGACCTGCACGCCGCCGCACACATCTTCATCCACGGCAATCCGATGATCCTCGACGACGAACTGGGCCTGCTCGCCGAGCACGGGCTGAGCTATGTCTATCCCGACCCCAGCATGTCGGTGGTGTTCCCCGACGACGACTTCATCGCCTTCTATCACGACGTGCACAAGACGGCCGAGACGATCGCGCGGATCTCCCCCGTCGACGCCGAGAACTACCTGCGTTTCTACGAATTCGCGAGCCCGCTGCTCGATCAGCTGCTGCCCGCGATGTTCCGCCCGCCTGCCCCGCTCGGCGCGCTGTTCGCGCAGCTGGAACAGTCCGAGATCGGTCAGGAGACGATGCGGGTGCTCATGATGAGCTACCTCGACGTCTGCCACGAATGGTTCGTGCACCCGAAAGTCAAAGCGGCCCTGTGCCGTTGGGTGTCGGAGCTGCTGATCTCGCCGGACGAGGGCGGCACCGGCGCCTTCCTGCTGCTGATGGTGCCGTTCATCCATCGCTACGGCATGGGTTTCGCGGTGGGCGGCTCGCAGTCACTGTCCGACGCGCTCGCCGCCGCGCTGCGCGGCTACGGCGGCACCATCCACACCGGCGCGAAGGTCGAGCGGTTCCGGTTCGACGGCGACCGGGTCACCGGGGTGCGCTGCGCCGACGGCACCGAGTTCAGCGCGCGTCGCGCCGTCCTGGCCGACCTCAATATCAAGCAGCTGCCCGCGATGGTGGAGCACCGATTCGGCGCCGAGTGGGAGCGCAAGGTCGATCGGATCAAGTCCGCCGGTTTCCGCCTGGTCGCCGGGCATCTCGTCCTGAGCGAGGCGCCCGAGTTCCGTGCCGGGCCGGAGGTCACCGAAGCCGGTTTCCAGGAGGTCGCCCTCGATCTGCCCGACCTGCTGCGTACCTTCGACCAGCTCAAATACGGCGAACCGGTGCACACCATCCCGACGGTCTCGACCGCCACCCGCTGGGACCCCAGCAGGGCTCCCGCCCCGCATCACACGCTCTACCTGCTCGGTTACGCCCCGATGGAGCTGGCCGAGGGCGATTGGGACAGCCGCAAGGAGGAGATCTTCGATCAGGTCTTCGCCACCTTCGCGCAGATGACCACGAATATCGGCCCCGATCAGGTGCTGTCACGGGTGGTGCACAGCCCATTGGACATGGAGCGCTACAACGACGCCTGGGTGGACGGCGATCCCGGCCACTTCGGCTGCCAGCTGTTCCAGTTCATGGGTATGCGACCGCTGCCGAACATGGGCTACCGGCTGCCCGCCGAGGGCTTCTATCTCGTCGGGCCGTCCACTCATCCCGGTCAGGGTGTCACCGGTGGCGCGAGAGCCGCCGCGCTGGCGGTCCTCGCCGACCTGGGGATGGGCGCCTGATGAACATCGAACCCGGCCCCGCCGAAGTCCAGGAAGCGATCACCGAGCTCCTGCGCACCGAGGAGCTCGCCGCATTGGCCACCATCGACGAGCAGGGCGCGCCGTCGACCTCGGCCATGCACATCGCCGCCGACGGTCTCATCGCCTACATGCACACCTTCCAATTCAATCGCAAACACGCTCAGATGCAACAGAATCCGAATGTCAGCTACGTGGTGAGCCATATTCCACCCGGCGGTTTCGCGGGTCGCCACGCCATTCGTTCGGTGCAGATCCAGGGTCGCGCCACGCTGGTCACCGATCCCGCCGAGATCCAGCGTGCCGTCACCCTGAGCTTCGAGCAGTTCCCGTGGCTCGCCGATATCTCGCTCTACGACAATGTCAAACTCCCCGACGAAGGCCAGCAGGTGTTCTATCGCATCGAACCGACCCGCGGACTGTGGGCCGATCACCGGGTCCGCCAGCTCTGGCGGGTGTTCCTGGAATTCAGCTACGACGGCCGCACCGTCACCGGTTGCCGCCCTTACCATTCGGCGCGCCGAACCGGGTGAGTTCAGGCTGTGAGGTCGCACAGTCTGCTTGACTCGGCCTATCGGAAACTGATCAGCTGGCTGATGTGTTCAACGTTGGGTGGGGAAGATCTCGTCGGCTGAGCCGAGCTCTCACGATCGTCGCGACGGCCGTGGTCGTGTCGTCCATCGGCACCGCCGCGGCCGTTGCCGCGCCGCCGGTGATACGAACGCCCGCAGGCGGTTTCGAGGATTTGATCGTGCCGTCGAGCATGGGCCCGATCAAGGTCCAGGTGCAATGGGCGGCGCGGGGCGGCAGCTCCGCGCTGTATCTGCTCGACGGTCTGCGCGCCCCCGACGACCACAGCCAATGGACCACCGACACCGATGCCCTGCGCCAATTCGCCAACGACAACGTTACTTTGGTGTTCCCGGTCGGCGGCCACTCCAGCTTCTACACCGACTGGTACCGGCCCAGCAGCACCAACGGCCAGAAGACGACCTACCGGTGGGAAACGTTCCTCACCCGTGAACTGCCCGATTTCCTTGCCAGATATGGGGTCTCGCGTACCAACAACGCCATCGTCGGCGCGTCCGTGGGCGGCAACGCCGCACTCACCCTCGCCGCCCACCATCGTGATCAGTTCCGCTTCGCCGGTTCGTTCTCCGGCTTCGTCAACCCGACCTACCCGATGTGGAACCAGGCCATGCGCGTCGCCATGCTCGACGAGGGCAATTTCAATGTCGACGACATGTGGGGCCCGGCAGGCGATCCCGCGTGGGCACGTAACGACGCCACCGCCCAGGTCGAGCGGCTGCGCGGCCTGCCCCTCTATGTGACCACCGGCAACGGCATCCCCGGCGCCGCCGATGTGCCCTACGGCCTCGGCAACACCCTCAACGCGATGAGCCTCGAGGCGATGACGGTGGTCGCCGCGGGCATCTTCCGCGACCGGGCCACCGCCCTCGGGGTCTCCGCCCGTGTCGACATCGTCAACGGCACCCACAACTGGCCGTACTGGCAACAGGCCCTCACCACCGCTCGCCCGATGATCTTGGACGCGCTGTCGGCCTGACTCCGAAGCCGCGCCGTGGCCGATTGCTACCGTGCTGACATGTCAGACAGGTCCCCCTCGGCCCGCGTCCTCGTGCTCGGCGGCGCCCGCTCCGGAAAATCCGCCTTCGCCGAGGCCGTGCTGACCGACGCACCCTCGGTTCGCTATCTGGCCACCGCCGTGGTCGATCCCGCCGATCACGACTTCGCCGACCGGATCGCCGTCCACCGTGACCGCCGCCCCGAACACTGGACGACCGTCGAGAACACCGAGCCCGCAACGGTTCTCGCCACCGCGGCGCCCGCGACCCTGCTCGACGACATCGGCACCTGGCTCACCGCCCGCCTCGACGCCCGCGACGCCTGGGACGCACCGCGCGGCACCGTCACCCCCGACTGCGACACGCTCGTCGAGGCTGTCGCGGCCTACCGGGAACGGCTGGTGATCGTATCGCCCGAGGTGGGCATGGGCGTGATCCCCGCAACCCGCTCGGGGCGGCTGTTCCGCGACGAGATCGGCGCGCTGAACCAGCGTCTCGCGCGGGCGTGCGACGAGGCGTACCTCATCGTCGCTGGGCTGCCGCTTCGATTGAAATGAGCCGGGTCGGTCGCCGCCGTGCACCGTGATCCGGGCAAGATGGGCGTCGAACACCCCGTACCACCTCCGAAAGGCTTGCCAGTGACGCACGGATTCGACCCGGTCGCGGCCCCGGACGCGCAGGTACGCGCGGCGGCTGAGCAGCGCCAGACGCAGCTCACCAAACCGGCCGGATCACTGGGACGGCTCGAGGAACTCGGCAACTGGGTCGCCGCGTGCCAGGGCGTATGCCCACCCCAGCAGTTCGAACGCGCCAGGGTCGTGCTGTTCGCGGGCGATCACGGCGTGGCGAAGCACGGTGTCTCGGCGTATCCGAGCGAGGTCACCGCGCAGATGGTGGCCAATTTCCTGGCGGGCGGCGCGGCCGTGAACGCGCTGGCCGCCGTGGCGGGCGCGACCGTGCGGGTCGTCGACATCGCCGTCGACGGTGACACCGAACCCTCGGTGGCCCAGCACAAGGTGCGTCGCTCGAGCGGCTCCATCGATCGCGAGGACGCGCTCACCGACGCCGAGGTCACCGCCGCACTGGCCGCGGGTCGCGCGATCGCCGACGAGGAAATCGACGCGGGCGCCGACCTGCTCGTCGCCGGTGACATGGGCATCGGCAACACCACCCCCGCCACCGTCCTCATCGCCGTCCTCACCGGCACCGAACCCGTCGCCGCGGTCGGCCGCGGCACCGGCGTCGACGACCGGGGCTGGATCCGCAAGGTCGCCGCCATCCGCGACGGCATGCGCCGCGCCCGCCCGGTCGCCACCGACCCCGTCGACCTGCTCCGCGTCGCGGCGGGCGCCGACTTCGCCGCCATGACCGGTTTCCTCGCCCAGGCGGCCGTCCGTCGCACGCCCGTGCTGCTCGACGGCGTCGTGGTCACCGCCGCGGCCCTGGTCGCCGAGGACCTCGCCGCGGGCGCGAAAGCGTGGTGGCTGCCGGCCCACCGCTCCACCGAACCGGCTCACGACCTGGCCTTGAAGCACCTGCGCCTGACCCCGCTGATCGACCTCGAGATGCGCCTCGGCGAAGGCTCCGGGGCCCTGACCGCCCTCCCGATCCTGCGGGCCGCGGTCGCCACCCTCGCCGAGATGTCGACCTTCGCCGACGCGGGCGTCAGCACCTCGGCCGAGGAATCGGACACCGTCGACCTGGCCAAGTGAACGCGCTCCGGCTCGCGGTTTCCTGGCTGACGATCGTCCCGATCACCGGCCCGGCAGTCGTCGACCGGCGCACAGCGGGCCACGCGATCTCGCTCGCCCCGCTGATCGGGCTCGCTCTGGGAGCGTTCGCGGCGGGCGCCCTCTGGTCACTGGTCAACGCGGGCCTGACCGCCCTGCTCGCCGGTCTCCTCGTCGTCGGCCTGCTCGCCCTGCTCACCCGGGGCATGCACCTCGACGGCCTGGCCGACACCGTCGACGGGCTCGGCAGCTATGGTCCGCCCCAGCGCGCCCGCGAGATCATGAAGTCCGGCGGCGCGGGCCCGTTCGGCGTGGCCGCGCTCATCTTCGCCGTCGCCGTCCAAGCGGTGGCTTTCGCGACGCTGGCCGATCAGCACCGCTGGCTCGCGCTCGTCCTCGCCGTCACCGTGAGCCGGGTCGCCGTCGTGCCTGCGTGCCGCACCGGCATCCGCGCCGCCCCCGACGCCGGTTTCGGCGCGTTGGTCGCGGGCACGCAGCCGCGCGCCGTCGTGCTGATCTGGACCGCGATCGCCGTCGGCATCGCGGTGTGGGCGGTGCCAGACAACCTCTGGCTCGGCCCCGTTGTCGTGATCGCCGCCCTCGCGGCGACCGTTGTGGTCACCCGGCACTGTGTCCGCCGTTTCGAGGGCCTGTCCGGCGATATTCTCGGCGCAGTAGTGGAGATCACGGTTTCGATTGCCGCAGTGGGCTTCTCGCTGGCGTTATAGCGAAACGCTCAGTTACCGCAAACTCGTACTGGTCACAAGTCCAGGATATCGGCGATTGTGTGCTCCCACAGACCGTCCGGTCAACGGTACTCGGGTGCGTCGCCAGCACACCGGTGGCAATACAGTGGAGCGCATGTCATCCGAGCGCCTCTACTTCCGCCAGCTGCTGTCCGGCCGGGATTACGCCGTCGGCGATCCGATCGCCACGCAGATGCGCAATTTCGCGTATCTGATCGGCGACCGGGAGACCGGCGAGACCCTCCTGGTCGATCCCGCCTACCAAGCGGCCGACCTGGTCGACGTCGCGGAGGCCGACGGCATGCGCGTATCCGGCGTGCTCGCCACCCACCATCATCCCGACCACGTCGGCGGCACCATGCTCGGTTTCACCCTCGGCGGCGTGGCCGAACTGCTCGAGAAGACCAGCGTCCCGGTCCATGTCAACAAGCTCGAACTGGACTGGGTCGCCCAGACGACCGGCATCGCCCCCAGCGAACTGACCGGCCACGACCACGGCGACAAGGTGAAGGTCGGCGCCTTCGAGATCGAGTTACTCCACACGCCCGGTCACACCCCGGGCAGCCAGTGCTTCCTGTTCGACGGCCGCCTCATCTCCGGCGACACCCTGTTCATCGACGGCTGCGGCCGCACCGACTTCCCCGGCGGCGACACCGACGAGATGTTCCGCAGCCTGCGCCAACTCGCCGCTCTCGACGGCAACCCGGTCGTCTACCCCGGCCACTGGTACTCCGAAGCCCCCAGCGCCGCGCTGTCCTCCGTCCGCGAGTCCAACTACGTCCTGCGTCCGAAGTCCCTCGGCGAGTGGCAGGCGTTGATGCCGGGCTGAACGAACAGCAGGAGAGCGGGCCCCTACGCCAGGGACCCGCTCTCGAATGCTGTTGTGACGCTTACAGAGTCCGCATCCACCCGTGGGTGTCGGCGAAGGTTCCGCGCTGGATTCCGGTCAGCGTGTCGCGCAGCGCCATCGTCACCTCACCGGGTTCACCACCGCCGATGGCGAACTCACCCTCACCGGACTTCACCCAGCCGACCGGCGTGATCACCGCCGCCGTTCCGCAGGCGAACACCTCACTGATCTCCCCGGATTCGGCGCCCTTGCGCCATTCCTCCACCGAGATCTTGCGCTCCTCCACCGGGTAGCCGGAGTCGGCGGCCAGGGTGAGCAGCGAGTCGCGGGTGATACCGGGCAGCAGCGAACCCGACAGCTCGGGGGTCACCAGCCGCGCCTCCGAGCCGGTGCCGAACACGAAGAACAGGTTATTGGTGCCCATCTCCTCGACGTAGCGACGCTCGCAGGCGTCCAGCCAGACCACCTGGTCACAGCCCTCGTCGGTGGCCTGCGCCTGCGCGAGCAGCGACGAGGCGTAGTTGCCCGCCACCTTCGCCTCACCGGTGCCGCCGGGAGCCGCGCGCACGTACTCGGTCGACAGCCACACCCGCACCGGCTTCACACCGCGCGGGAAGTAGGCCCCGGCAGGCGAGGCCAGCAGCAGGTACTTGTAGGCCGACGCGGGCTTCACGCCCAGGCCCGCCTCGGTGGAGAACATGAACGGCCGCAGGTACAGCGAGTCCTCGCCACCGGCCGCGGGCACCCAGTCGGCGTCGACGTCGAGGAGCTGGCGCACGGACTCGATGAACAGTTCCTCGGGCAGTTCCGCCATCGCCATGCGCGCGGCCGAGCGGCGGAACCGCGCGGCGTTGGCATCGATGCGGAAGGTCGCGATCTCGCCGCCGGGCTGGCGGTAGGCCTTGAGCCCTTCGAAGATCGCCTGGCCGTAGTGGAACACCATGGTCGCCGGGTCCATCGAGAGCGGGCCGTACGGTTCGACGCGCGCGTTGCCCCACCGGCCGTCGGCGTAGTCGATCGACACCATGTGATCGGTGAAGAATCGTCCGAAACCGGGGGCCGCCAGTACCTCGTCCCGCCGCTGCGCCGGGGTGGGCGCGGGATGCGGGATACGGGTGAACTGTGCGGCGACTGTCATGGTGGGAATCCTATCCGGGCCGATTCGGTGCTGTCTCGCCCCCACTACGGGGGAGTTACTTGGTCTTGGTGTCGACGAAGGGCGGCTTGACGACCGCGGCGCGCAGCTTGCGCCCACGGACGTCGACCTCCACCTCGTCGCCGGGTTCGAGCTTCGCGTCGGTGTCGAGCAGCGCCAGCGCGATGCCGACCTTCAGCGACGGTGAGAACGTCCCCGAGGTGGTCTCGCCGACCGGCTCACCGTCGCGGAGCACGGTCTGGCCCTGGCGCAGCACGCCGCGATCCAGTGCCTTCAGTCCCATCAGCGTACGGCGCGGGCCGTCGGCCTTCTCCTGCTCGAGCGCGGCCTTGCCCCAGAATTCCGGCTTCTTCCAGCCCACGGCCCAGCCGGTGCGGGCCTGGTTCGGGGTGATGTCGAGGGACAGTTCGTGTCCGTGCAGCGGGTAGCCCATCTCGGTGCGCAGAGTGTCGCGCGCGCCGAGTCCGGCCGCCTGGCCGCCCTCGGCCTCGACCTGCGCGATCAGCGCACGGAACAGCGGCTCCGCGTCGGCCCACGTCGGCAGCAGCTCGTAGCCGTGCTCGCCGGTGTAGCCGGTCCGGCACACGCGCACCGGGCGGCCCTGCCACTCGGCGTCGGCGTAGGCCATGTACTCCATCTCGGTGGGCAGGCCGAGTGCGGTGAGCACCTCGGTGGCCTTGGGCCCCTGCACCGCGAACACCGCGTAGTCGCGATGCTGGTCGGTGACGGTGATGCCCTCGGGAGCGACCTTGCGCAACTCGGCGACCACCGCCGCGGTGTTGGCCGCGTTCGGCACCAGGAACACCTCGTCGTCGCTGACGTAGTAGGCGATCAGGTCGTCGATCACGCCGCCGTCCTCGGCACAGCACAGGGTGTACTGCGCCTTGCCCGGCTGGATCCGGCCCAGGTCGTTGGTCAGCGCCGAGTTCACGAAAGCCGCAGCTCCCCGACCTGCGACCGTCGCCTTACCGAGGTGGCTCACGTCGAAGAGCCCGACCGTGGTGCGCACCGCCGTGTGCTCGCCGACCGTACCCGCGTACTGCACGGGCATCTCCCACCCACCGAACGGCGCGAAGGTGGCGCCGAGTTCGACATGAACAGCGTGGATGGGGCCCTCGAGCAGCGCGGTGTCGGTCATGGGCAGAGTTTATCGGGCGGCGCGCCTACCGCTTCCTGCCCCCGTAATTGCGGGGATCCGACCGGTTTCGCGCGTCGCCCGCCGGTGCGAGGATCGCGGGCATGAACCTCCGTCGGAGCGGCGTCTCCGGCTCGACCGGACCGATCGACCTCGGCTGCCTCAGCCAGGCGAACAGCGCGTCCCGCCACCGAGGGGTGCACGGGTGACGCTGTCCGCGTCGAAAGATCGTGACGCCCAACGGCGGTAGTGTTCTGGGTGTGAGTGAGTTGCCCCGAGCACGCTTCGGCCATGTCGCCCGGATGGACGACACGATGAGCCGGGCGGTGTCCCGTATTCCGGAATCGTCGGTCGATCGCGGCATGCTGCGGTTGACCCGGTCTGCCAACACCGGCGGTCTATGGCTGGCCGTGGCGGCGGCGCTCGCGGTGAAGCCGGGTCCCCCGCGACGGGCGGCGTTGCGCGGCGTCATCGCGCTGGGTGGCAGCAGCTTCGTCGTCAACCTCGTGCTCAAGACGCTGATCCCGCGGCGGCGGCCGCCGGCCGAACTGATGCCGCTGGGCCGCAGGCTGGTCGCCGCGCCGGTGTCGTCGTCCTTCCCGTCCGGCCACAGCGCCAATGCCGCCGCCTTCGCCACGGCCGTCGCCCTGGAGAGCCCGCGCGCCGCGCTCGCCGTCGCGCCGGTGGCCGCCGCCGTCGCCTACTCGCGCATCCATACCGGCGCGCACTGGCCGTCCGACGTGCTGGTCGGCGCCGGCGTCGGCACCGCTGTCGCGCTCACCACCCGCCGCTGGTGGCCGATTCGAGAATCCGACGAGGCCGACGCGCACGTCGTGCACGACGCGCCGATCCTCGCCGACGGCAAAGGTCTGCTGCTGCTGGTGAATCCCCGCTCCGGCGACTCCTCCTACGACCCCACGGCGGACATCGCCGAGGCCCTGCCCGCCGCGACCCTGGTACGCACCGAACCCGGCCGTGACGCCGTCGAGGTGTTGCAGGAAGCGGTCGACACCGCTGTCGCGACCGACAGCGACACCGCGGATCGCGCGGCGAGCGACCGCACCTCGGTCCTCGCGGTCGGCGCCGCGGGCGGAGACGGAACCATCGCCGCGGCGGCAGCCGTCGCGGTCCGCAACAACCTGCCCCTGGTCGTCATCCCCGCCGGCACCCTGAACCACTTCGCCCGCGACCTCGGCGTCTACGACCTGCGCGAGGTGGCCGATGCCACCGGCACCGGCGAAGCCGTCGAAGTCGACATCGCCGCAGTCGAACTCGACACCACCGACGGCCCCTACACCCACCATTGGATCAACACCGCGAGCATCGGCGCCTACCCCGAGCTGGTCCGCCTGCGCGAGAAGTGGGAAGACCGCTGGGGCAAGTGGCCCGCCTTCGCCGCCGCCCTCGTCGTCACGCTGCGCCGCGCGGAACCGATCCACATCCGGCTCGACGACCGCTGGCACGACATGTGGTTCCTGTTCATCGGCAACGGCCCCTACCACCCGCACGGCGCTGTGCCCGCTTTCCGCTCCCGCCTGGACGAGGGCCTGCTCGACGTCCGCTGGCTCCGCGCCGATGTGCGGTTCTCCCGGACCCGCGCCGTCATCGCCCTGATGCTCGCCGCCATCGGGCACAGCCGCGTCTACGGCGAACGTCAGATGCACGAACTCACCGTCACCTCGAGAACCCCTGTCACCGTCGCCGCGGATGGCGAAGTAGTGGGTATCGCAACCACTTTCCGTTTCTCGGTGGCGGGCCGGATCCCGGCCTACCGCCGTAACGAGGACAACCCCCGCTGGGAAAACCGCCCACGACCCCACCACCGCCGCCCCCTGGCCTGGCTCACCGACCGCCGACGCTGACTTCCTCACAAACCCGTCTCGTCTCGATCACCATCGCCCACAACAGCCTTGCGCCCCCGGCCGTGGGTACCGAGGATGGGTAGATGAGCTCGCCGGACGGGGGACGTCCGATCACCGCAACCGAAGCCGCCCGCCGCTGGGACCCGTGGACCCCGAGCGTGGTCGCCGCCCGCCTCGCCAGCTGCCCGGCCCCCTGGGCCGTCGCGGGCGGCTGGGCCCTCGACCTCTTCGCGGGCGCGATCTCCCGCGCCCACGACGACATCGAAATCACCGTTCCCCGAACGGATTTCCCCCAGATCGCCGCCGCCTTCCCCGAATACGAATGGGACGTCGTCGGCAGCGGCGAGCTCTGGCCCTATGCCCTGGCCGCGGCCAACCCCGAACTCCATCAAACCTGGCTGCGCGACCCCTTCACCGGCGCCTTCCATCTCGACGTCTTCCGTGAACCGCACGACGGCGACACCTGGATCTGCCGCCGCGACCCCACGATCACTCTCTCCTACACCGAACTCATCCGCACCACGGCCAACGGCATCCCCTATCTCGTTCCCGAGGTCGTGCTGCTGTTCAAGGCGAAAGCCAACCGCCCCAAAGACCACGCCGATTTCCTCCGCGTCCTGCCCCTTCTCCCCGAGTACCGGCTCACCCGGCTGAATTCCTGGCTGACCCGGCTCTACCCGGATCACCCATGGCTGACCGAGATCTACGCGCCCGCCGTCGTCCCCACCACTGCGGAATAGCGACAAACAGGTGGCGCGGAACCAACCACGACCGGGCGATACCGCCGATCCGAAATCGAACGGTCGCCGAATTCATTCGGCCATCCGGCACCATTCTCGTCGATAGTCGGCCCAATCCTGCGGCGTGGCGGCGAAATCCACATACAAGGCCACACCGAAATTCGCGCGGCCGACGTCGGTGTCGGTCAGGCCGAGACGAATCCCCCGTACCGCGGCGGCAACGGTCTCGGCAGTACCGTGATGGCCCGGGTCGTCGGCCCAGAAGGCGGGTGCTCCCATCAACAGATCGACTCCGTCCGGTGTCACCTCGGCGGCGAGTTCGGTCTGCTGCGCCACATACCCGCTGTAGAGGGCTCGGGTAGGCATCGCCGTGTCATAGGACATCACCGCCACCTGATCGGAGCGACGGGCGACCTCGGCGAAATAGGCTTGGCTCCACCATTTTCCGTGATCGGCGACAGCCGAACCCACCGAATGCAATCCGGGCAGCGGATCGATCACCGGCGCCGAGACCGACAGCTGGACGCGCGCCCCCGACGTCACGACCCGAGTCGCGTCGAGCAGCGCGAGAAATCCCGGCGACCCGGACCGAACGGGTTCGAGGTCGTAATGCACTCCGTCGAACCCGTAGGCCAGCACTCGCCGCGCCGATGCCACCACCCGCTCGCGCGAGGCCGCCGATTCCACATCCAGGCCGTCGAATTCGGGCTGCACGATGTCGCCGAGCCACGACTGCACCCGAATTCCCGGTAATCGCGCGTGCACCGCGTCGACGAACCATTGCGCCCGCGGTGCGAGATCGTCGCGCAGACTCCCGTCGTGTTCCAACGGTCCCGTATGGACGTACAGATACCGAACTCCGGTACCTGCCAGCAACTTCCCGAGTCCGTCGATATCGGCGTCGGTCTTGCGTCCGTCCACCCAGGCATGACCGAGCCAGACCGCGTCTCTGCCTCGCGTCCGCGCCTGTTCGGACTGTTCGCCGATGTTGTGCACCAGCAGGGCGGCTACCACCCCCGCCACCGGCAGCGTCACCACAAGAACCAGCGCGAACGCGATCACCGCACCCCGCGCCCACCACGACAGCGCCCGCCATTTCCCCCGCATTCCTCCCCCTTGTCCGAGTCCCCCGATGCTACCGACAGGTACCGACAAGCAAATTTACGACAAATCACCCACCCGTGAAACACTGTGCGCCGCTGAATAATTGAATGGAGCACCATGAAGTACGCCGTCACCCTCGGTTCCGCCGTCATCGCCGCCTTCGCGTTCGCGATCGCCACGCCGGCCGTCGCAACAGCGCAGCCCTCGAACTGCCACGCCTCCTACACCCCGTGCCTGCCCATCGTCAGCGATGTGGACTGCGAAGGCGGTAGCGGCAACGGCCCCGTCTACACCGGCCGCGTCACGGTGATCGGCCCCGACGACTACGGCCTCGACCGCGACGGAGACGGCATCGGCTGCGAGTGAACAGCACGAGGGGCGTGCGATGAACGACATCGCACGCCCCTCGGGATCAACTTCTCAGCGGTTGCCTTCAGGACCCCAGCCCTGGTCATTGGGCTTGCCCAGATCGGGACCATCCGGATGCTCGGGACCGCCGTATCCCGGCCCGCCCGTGCCAGGACCACCGGTGCCAGGACCGCCGTAACCCGGTCCGCCCGTGCCAGGACCACCGTAACCCGGTCCGCCCGTGCCCGGACCACCGGTGCCAGGACCCCCGTAACCCGGTCCGCCCGTGCCCGGACCACCGGTGCCAGGACCGCCGTAACCCGGTCCGCCTGTACCCGGACCACCGGTGCCGGGACCGCCCGCAGGCCCGCCGTAACCCGGTCCACCTTCTGGACCGCCGTAACCGGGACCGCCGTAACCCTGTCCGCCTTCCGGACCGCCGTACCCCGGCTGCCCGCCGAATCCCCCTGCGGGCCCGCCGTATTGCTGCGGGTACCCCGGCTCCGGGGTCTTCGCCGCGCCGGCGACCGGCCCACCGGTGACAAGCCGGTAGGCGTAGGTCGAGGCGATGATCGTCAACGGGATCGTGACGAGCAGGCCGAGGCCGCACAGCAGCGCACCGACGATGTTGATACCGAACAGCGCCAGCGCCAGCAGCAGCAGCGTTCCCGCGTTGCTCGAGATCGCCGAGAAACTCGACTTGATCGCGGTGACACCGTCCTGGTCACGGTCGATCACGAACTGCATCGTCCACCAGGTGAAGAACGCGACGACCAGGCCCGGCAACACACACAGCAGCAGGCCGATGCCGGTCGCCAGACCGACCAGCAGGCCGGCGATGATCACCGCACCCACATTGGTGAACTGGAAGAACGACCCGAATCCGGGCTTGTTGCCATCGGTTTCGTGCAGCGAGCCACGCACGAATGCCGCCGAGATCAGATATCCGATCACCGTGCTCACGATGGTGCCGAGGATCTGCCAGAGCCCGAACCCGAAACTGACACCGCCGTCATAATCGGTGTCGCCGGAGTTTCCGAGCCCGAACAGGAAGCTGATCACCGCCTGGATCAGGAATGCGACGACCACCATCCCGATCCACACGAGCGCGTTGTCTTTGAATTTCGTCCACCCGTAACCGATGGCGTCACCGACACTGAGCGTCGGTCCCGCCGGAGGATAACCGGGTTGCTGCTGTCCATATGTCATCCGAATCGCTTCCCCTCATCGTTCGAGACGGTCGCTGCCGCTCATATGAGTACTCCGATCCGACGTCACGGTCACGCCGACACAGCCGATCATGACATATGGAAAACGCTACTTGCCGGTGTTCTCGCGCTTCGGGAGTTTCCAGCCGGGACGAGGAAAATGGCAGGTGTAGCCGTCGGGGTAGCGAATCAGGTAGTCCTGGTGCTCGGGCTCGGCGTCCCAGAACGTGCTCGCCGGGGTCACCTCGGTGACGACCTTGCCCGGCCACAGGCCCGAGGCGTCGACATCGGCGATGGTATCGACGGCGACGCGGCGCTGATCGTCGTCGAGATAGAAGATCGCGGAACGGTAACTGCCGCCGAGATCGTTGCCCTGGCGATCCTTGGTGGTCGGATCGTGGATTTGGAACAGGAACTCGAGCAACGCGCGGTAGTCGGTCTGCGCCGGGTCGTATTCGATCTCGACGGCCTCGGCGTGGCCCGGGTGATTGCGGTAGGTGGGATTGTCGTTGGTGCCGCCGGTGTAGCCGACCCTGGTGGCCAGTACGCCGGGCTGCCGGCGGATCAGATCCTGCATGCCCCAGAAGCATCCACCGGCCAGAATCGCCTTACGAGTGTCGCTCACACATCCTCCTTCATGAGGGCTCAACGGTCGCACAAAACGGCCACAACCGCCTCTATGGAACACCGGTTTCAGCGCCGGAATTCCCGTCAGTATTGTTGCCGCCCGAGCGTTACCTCAGCAATGTCCACGTGCACTTTCAGGTCAGGCCAGGAAGTAGGAGGAAGACGGCGCGATGCCACGATTTGTCATTTCCCAGTGTTTGGCGATCGGATTGGCGGCAACAGCTCTGATGGGGACGGCGGCGACCGCCACGGGGGCTCACCCCGGCGCCGACGACTCGATCGCGCAGGACGCGGCGCCCTGCGAGGAACTACGACAGGCACGACAGAACGGCCAGGGAGTCCGCGGGACGAGCCCGGCGGCCGCGGGCCAGATCGACGCGGTGCTGATCACCGCGAAGAACCGCATGCCGATCGCGGGCGGCAAGATCGTCCTCACCGGCATCGACGCCTGTGGCGACAATATTCACCGGCACATGTCCACCGGGGCCAACGGGCAGGTGAGTTTCCGCGGACTACAGCCCGGGCGCTACCGGCTCACCGCCTACCGCAACGATTCGGCGACGCAGTCGGTCACCCGCGCCGATGTCGACCTGTCGACTCCGTCGCTCAAAACGATCCAGTTCACCGCCGACTGATCGAGGAGGCCGGGCCGGGCGCTGTCACCGCCCGGCCCGAAACCTGTTGACCCCCAGCGCGGTCGCGTGTCCCGTGATAGAAATCACCCCAGAGTGAAAAGGGGTGGTTTCCGCATGGAACCGACAGCCGAACAGCGGGCCGCGCTGGGCATGATCTGCGATACATTTCTCCCTGGCGATGGGCGCGGACTACCCGCCGCGACCGATATCGGCGCGGTCGACACGATCTTCCGTATCCTCGGGCGCAATCCTCGCGAGGCCGAACAGAAGCAGCTGGCAACGCTGTTGGGACTGTGGGATTCTCGCCTCTTCGGCCTGTTCACCGGCAGCGGCCCACGCCGGTTCTCCACGCTCTCGCAGGAGCAGCGCGAGGCAGCCCTGCTGCGCCTGGCCGACTCCGGCCTCGCCCCCGCCCGGGCGATCTTCCAGGCGCTCAAGCAGGCTTCCCTGCTCGCCTACAACGTGAGTCCCGGGCCCACCGGAACGAATCCGCTGTGGGCGGAGATCGGCTATCCGGCGCCGGCCGGCCGGCTCGAGACCGCACCGAAGCCGCCGCTGTCACCACTGCGATTCACCGAATCCACCGCGCTCGAATGCGATGTGGTGGTGGTCGGCTCCGGCGCCGGTGGCGGTGCCGCCGCGGCGGTGCTGGCCGAAGCAGGCCTCGACGTGATCGTGCTCGAACGCGGAAACTATTACGACGACCAGGATTTCGGTGACGGCGAACTCGACGCGCTGACCAGCCTGTACGCACCGGGACCCGCCGCATCGGCGGAAGGCCAGATCACCCTCGTCGCGGGGACCTGCCTCGGCGGAGGCACCGTGGTCAACTGGAGCACCTCGCTGCCGACGCCCGACGCCGTCCGTGCCGAATGGGCCGAGACCGGCGTGCCGCAGTTCGCCGAGGACGAGTTCGGTGATGCGCTGGCCGCTGTACAGAAACGGATCAGCGTCACCGACAGCAAGTCACCGCTCTCGGCGCGCGACGGCATTCTCGAGCGCGGTGCGCGCGCGCTCGGCTGGGAGGTGGACACCCTGCCGCGCAATGTCAGCGATGCCTGTGACGCCGGAATCGAGTGTGGGCGTTGTGGCTATGGCTGCCGCCTCGGCGCCAAGCAGTCGGCGACCAAGACCTGGCTCGCCGATGCGGCCGAGCACGGTGCGCGCCTGGTGGTCGACGCCGACGTCCGCGCGATCACCGTGACAGCGGGTCGGGCCGAATCGGTTTCGGCGGTCACCGCCGCCGGCGTCGAGATCACGGTGCGCGCCAAGGCGGTCGTGGTCGCCGCGGGCGCGATCCAGACACCGGCGCTGCTGCGACGATCCGGTCTGCGCAACAAGAACATCGGCCGGTATCTGCGCCTGCACCCGGCCGCGGCGGTCTTCGGCGTCTTCGACGACGACGTCCGCCCGTGGGAAGGGGCGTTGCAGGCCCGCATCAGCAGGCACCACGCGAACCTCGACGGCAACGGCTACGGCGTGATCTACGAGACCGGCCCGGTCCATCCCGGTCTGGCCACCGGTTTCATGAGCTGGCGCGGCGCGGCGCAACATCGGGCCACCATGCTCGATTTCGCGCGCACGAACTCCATCGGCATCATCACCCGTGACCGCGACCCCGGCACCGTCTCGATCGACAAGTCCGGCGAGCCGGTGGTGAAATACCAGCTGTCCGACTACGACGCCGCGCACCTGCACACCGGCATCGTCGGCGCCGCCTCCATCCTGGAAGCCGCGGGCGCGCAACGGATCTTCTCCGGTCATCAGGCGGGCATCTCCTTCGAACCGGGCACCCGCGGTTCGCTCGCCGAATTCGACGCCGCGGCGAAGAAGGCGGGCTACGGCCCCGGCCGCTGCTCGATGGGCGCGCTGCACATCATGGGCTCGGCCAGGATGGGCGGTACGCCGGAACTCTCGGCGACCGACCCGGACGGTGCCACCTGGGATGTGCCGAACATCGTGGTGGCCGACGGGTCGAGCTTCCCCACCGCCCCCGGTGTGAACCCGATGGTCACCATCGAGGCGATCGGCTACATGAACGCGAAACGGCTCGCGGCCCGGCTGGGCTAGTGGTGTCGATGTGCAGTGGACACGTAGTGTGGTCGGTACACATATGGTGATCCACCGCGCGGCCGGGCCGGCGCGAATTCGCGGAAAGGGCTGAGATGGACAAGGCGACGCAGTTGGTCGAGTTCGAGACCATGCTCCTGGGTCGCCACAGCCTGAGATCGCGCCGGGGGCCCGACGCCATGGACCGCAGCGCCTATATCTTGCTGAGCCGGCTGCGGATGGGTGGACTGATGTCCATCGGGCAGCTCAGTGACGCACTGGGCTTGGATGCCTCGACTCTCAATCGGCAGACCGCCGCCATGATGCGGACCGGCGCGATCGAGCGGATGCCGGATCCCGAGGGCGGGATGGCGCGGAAGTTTCGGGTCACCTCCAAGGGTGAGCGCCGCTTGAATGCCGAACGAGCCCTGATCGTCGACGCCCTGGACTCGATCCTCGAGGACTGGCCGGCCGAGGATATCGCCGCCTTCGTCGGCTACCTGCGACGATTCAACACCGATATCGAACGCCGGTCAGGGGAGTACTGGCCACGGCCGATCACGGCCCTGCCCGCGGATCACTAGCGCAACTGCGACCTACATCACGACTTCTCGATCGAGTTCGCGCGCTCAATGATGTGTACTATACACATCTGATGTAGTATGCATATCTTGTGCTCTGTACATAAATTGCGTGTTTGTCGATAGGAGCGGTACGTGGGGATCTCGGAAAAGACGGCACGACCCGGGGTGGTCGTCGGCGTCCTCGCCTTCGGCGGCACCGTCGCCGCGATTACGCAGACGGCGGTGGTGCCGATCATCGGCCAACTCCCGCAACTGCTCCATACCAGCGCCGCCAACGCCTCGTGGGTGATCACGGTGACGCTGCTCGTCGGCGCGGTGTTCACCCCGGTCGCAGGCAAGCTCGGTGACCTCTACGGAAAACACCGCATGCTGCTGGTCTCCGGTGGATTTCTGATCGTGGGCGCCGCGATCGCCGCCATGTCCTCCTCGCTGGTACCCATGCTGATCGGACGCGGAATCCAGGGCATGGGGGTCGGTTTGATTCCGTTGGGAATCAGCCTGATGCGCGATGTGCTTCCCGCGGAGCGGCTGGGTTCCTCGATCGCGCTCATGAGCGCGTCGCTCGGGGTCGGTGGCGCGTTGGGTCTGCCGGTGTCGGCCGCGGTCGCGCAGTATGCGAGCTGGCGGGTCCTGTTCTGGGCCGCGGCCGCGCTGAGCGTCCTGATCGTGGTGCTCATCGCAACCCTCGTTCCGGCCGAGGCCACGCGCGGTGACGCGGGTGGACGGTTCGATTTCGTCGGCGCGGCGGGACTCGGCGCGGGACTGGTATTCCTGCTCCTTCCGGTGTCGAAGGGTGCCGGGTGGGGCTGGAGCAGTGCCACCACGCTCGGGCTGTTCGCCGCCTCGGCGGTGACCCTGGCCGCGTGGGGATGGTGGGAATTGCGGACTTCCGACCCGCTCGTCGATCTGCGCACCACGGCCCGGCCGCAGGTGCTGCTGACCAACGCCGCCTCCGTCCTGGTCGGCTTCGCCATGTACGGCCAGGCACTGATCGTGCCGCAGTTGATGCAGTTGCCCGCGGCCACCGGTCACGGCATGGGACAAACCATGCTCGGCATGGGTCTGTGGATGGCGCCGGGTGGCTTGATGATGATGTTGTTGTCACCGGCGGGCGCGAAACTGTCGGCCGCACGCGGACCCAAGGTCACCCTCGCGGTCGGGGCGCTGATCATCGCGGTCGGCTATGGCTCCTCGGCCGTGCTGATGGGTTCGACCTGGGGTCTGATGACGATGGTCTGCATCACCAATATCGGTGTCGGCCTTGCCTACGGCGCCATGCCCGCCCTGATCATGGGCGCGGTGCCGCTGTCGGAAACCGCCTCCGCCAACAGCATCAATACGCTGATGCGCTCGCTCGGTACGTCGGTGTCGGCCGCCGTTGTCGGTGTGGTGCTGGCCAATATGACAACCGACTTCGCCGGGCACGCCGTGCCGTCGGAGGCGGGGTTCCATGTCGGCCTGCTGATCGGCGCCGCTGTCGCGCTCGTGGCGGCCGGGACAGCGATGACCATTCCGCGCCGACCGGCCGAGCCCGCCGATCTCGATTCCGAACTCGCGACACTGTCGACGCGGCCGGTATCGGTGGCGAAAGCCTGACGAGCCGGCCTAGGACCGTTTGATCCCGGCGAGCACCGCCCGTAGGACGTCCAGGTCCGGGGCGGTGCTCATCTGGTTTCGTGGCGCCCTGGCATGGAGCCTGCCCTCGTCGATCAGGTCGCCGATGAGCAGCTTCGTCGAGGTCAGGGGCAGGTGCAGGTGGGCGGAGACCTCCGCGACCGACAGTGGCGTGCGGCACAACTCGACGATCGCGTCGTATTCGGGCGCGAGCAGACGTGAGCGGGCGCCCGAGCGCGCGTCGACCAGCAGGGTGGTGAGCTCGAGGTCGGGGCGCTGCGCCTTGGCGCGCCCGCCGGTGACGGCGTAGAGGCGCACCAACGGACCAGCCTCGTCCTCGTACCAGTGTTCGCGCTCGTCGCTCATGGTCGCGGCGAGACAGCGGGGAACTGGCCGGAGATCGCCGACTCGGGATCGGACGCCTCGGCCAGCGCCGACGGGATCAGCACCACGACCCGCACGCCGCCGTAGACCGATTCCGACAGCCGCACCGAGATGCCGTGCCTGCCCGCCAGCGTGGCCACGACGAACAGTCCGAGCCGCGAGGTTCCGGCCAGCATGCCCACGCTGAACGCGGGCGGGTCGGCCAGCATCGCGTTACGTTCGGCCACATCGCTTTCCGACATGCCCAGACCCTGGTCGACGATCTCCACCGCGACCCCACGACCGACCACGATCCCCGACACCGCCACCTGGGTCTCGGGTGGGGAGAAGGCGGTCGCGTTGTCCATCAGCTCGGCGAGCAGGTGGATCACGTCCGCGACGGCGTGCCCCGAGACGCGCACATCCGGCATCTGCTTGGCCGCGATCCTGGTGTAGTCCAGGCTTTCCGCGATCGCGCCGCGCACCAGCTCGAACAGCGGGACCGGTTTGCGCCACCGACGGCCCGGCTGTTCGCCGCCGAGGATGATGAGGTTCTCGGCGTTACGCCGGGCACGGGTGGCCAGATGGTCGAGCTGGAACAGCAGATCGAGCTGATCGGCGTTGCTCTCGTCGCGCTCGGCACGGTCGAGCAGTGCGAGCTGGCGGTGCACCACCACCTGGCTGCGGTGCGCGATGTCGAGGAAGACCGTGCTGATCCCCGCCTTCGTCTGCGCCTCGGCGACCGCGGCCGACATCGCGGCCACGTGGGCGCGGTTGAACGCCGCGGCCACCTGGCCGAGCTCGTCGGTACCGAAGTCCAGGCTCGAACCCTCCGCCGCGGTCTCGACGGTCTCCCCCGTCGCGACCCGGCGCATCACCTCCGGCAGCCGCTCGTCGGCGAGTTCGAGGGTGTCGTGGCGCAATCGGTGCATCCGCGCGATGAACCGATTCGCCATCACCAGCGCGACGAGGAAGGCGGCCACCGCGGCGAGCGCGATCAGCGCACCGCCGAGCAGTGCGCTGCCGGTGTCGCGTTCGCCCTGCTCTCTGGCGATGACGTGGGCGTCCCCGCTCTGGTCTTCCCACAGTTTCTGCAAGGCCAGGCCGACGTGTTTCGACGCGTCCTGCCAGTCGGCCAGACCGATCGGGAGCCCGGCCTCCCCGTCGCGTACGGATATCGGTCCGCGCAACAGGATGGCGTCCTGCATCGCGAGGACCTGCTGCCACTGCGGGCCTGCGGTGATCTCCGAGAGCTGCGCCAGGCGGCGGCCTTTCAATACCGTCGCGGAATAGGCTGCCTCGCCGCGGAATTCGCCGATCCGACGGCCGAAGTCGACCAGCTGGGCAGCGCTCATCTCGCCGGTGGTCACTGCGACGGAACCGAGCGAGTCGGCTTGTGACAGCGCTTCGGCCGCACGCAATTGTTCTACGGCGTAGCCCAATTCGATGCCGACCTTCGCCTCGGGCGCGACCCGGGCCGCCAGCATCGACGCGGCGATGATCGTGCCGATCACCCCGGTGTAGAACCCGAAAACCTCATCGGGGGAAATCCGCAGGAATTCCACGCCGGTGCGCACGGTCGGCACCATGGAGAACAGCTTGTTGTATCCCTCGATGTCCTCGCGGGAACCCTCGGGATTCAGCGCGCGAGCCGCGTCGCCTTTCGCGATCACCGCCGCGAGCGCCTCGTCGGAACGCTGTTTGGCAGTGGCCAGCGCGGGCGCCGACGACACGTCACCGGCCAGCCGCAACAGCGACAGCCTGCGCTCTTCCTGGAATGCCGACACCATGAGAATCGCGGGCCCGGTGGTACTGCTCGCCAATTCGGCCCAGTCGGTGGAATCCCTGGCCGAATTCACCAGATAGACAGCTCCGCCACCACCGACCACCAACAGCATGACACTGGAGATGAGCACCATCGACAACAACCGGATACGCACACTGACCCGGCCACGAACACCGGTACGCCTGATCTTCAAATCTGAAATCTTTCCGCTCCCCGGAGCGCCCGGGCGCCCCGCTGCGTACCGGTGCCGCCAATGGGCCACCCACCACGCGTGTCTCGCCGTGAGACTAACCGACGGCCCGACCGTGTGCGCGAAGTCGCGAATTGTCGAAAAACACGGTGTATCAGGCTAACTCACAGCATCTGAACGCCAGGTGCGGTTTACAGCGCCGCCGCTCGCACCCGATGGCTCGACAGATGACTCAGCACCGCTTGATTCGCCTCCCAGCCGTCGGGGAACTTCACCGGCACCCCGAGGTGGACCGGGTCCGCGGAGGGGTGGGCGTCGAGGAGTTCGGGGATGCCCGCGCGGCCCACGAGGATGCAGGCGTGGCGGTGCCGGGAGGCCAGCACACACAGCCGGCCCGCCTCCAGGTGGAAGGCGCTGGCGTCGCGGCGGCCCGAGAGCGGGTGCAGCACCAGGGTGACGTCGTATTCGCGACCCTGGAGCCGGTTGGCGGTATCGACAGTGACGGGCTCGGCACAGGTACCGCGCAGGGCGGTGCGGATGGCGTCGGCCTGGTCGCGGTGCGCGGTGCCGATCGCGACCCGCTCGGTGGTCACCGGGCGGCTGCCGGATTCGGAGTGGGCGGTAGCGCCGCGTTCGATCAGCCGGGCCGCGATCGCGGCGAGTGCGGCGACGGCGTCACGGTCGGTGCGCAGGGTGTGCCGGGCAGGCAATTCGTACCAGCCCCATCCGGATTCGGCCGCCTCCTCCAGCACCGCGTCGACCGGCCCACCCAGACCGCGGGTCGTGAAGTCCAGGCGCCGGTCCCCGAATCCGGTGCCGGACTGGAATTCGGTGAAAGGGTAGAACGCCTTCGACACCACCGGTGCGGCGGTGGCGGGCAGCCGCCAGGACACCGGCAGCCGGTGGGTGGGAATGTGATCGTTGTTGGCCAGCATCACGCTGACCGCGCTCATCGTCGGATCCCAGGTGAGACCGGCCCAGCGCGCGGTTTCGACGGTCGCGAACGGGTCGAGCTGTCCCGGGTCGCCGACGAACAGCCCGCGATCGAACCGATTCGCGATGCGCAACAACATGTCCGAGCGCATCTGGTACGCCTCGTCGATGATCGCGTGCGACCAGCTGCCCTCGGTGATGGTGGCCCACTTGGCCGCGGTGCCGATGACGATGGTGCGGTCGGCGAGGTCGCCGGGTTGCTTGGCGACCCGGACATTGCCGTGCCGATCCACCCGATCGCTCACGACGTAGGCCGCGCTGGACAGCCGCCCGATCCGCAGCGCGGGATCGGCGGCGGCCAACCGGTCGATGAGGTCGTCGACCTGCTCGTTGGTCTGGGCGACGATCATCCGCTGGTCGCCGTCCTCGGCGAGCTGGCGAGCCGCGCGCACGACCAGCGTGGACTTGCCCGCCCCCGGTGGGGAGTCGACGACGATCGCGCGATGGCTCTCGTCGCGCAGGTCGGTGAGAATTCCGGCGACGGCCTCATCGGGTGTGGTCACTGGAGTTCGTCCCCTTCCTCGTCGGTCGGCGGGGTCCATTCCGGCGGCGGGCCCCCGTGGGTCCACGGCGTCTCCTCGCGCGCGGGCAGGTTCAGCATCCCGTTGAACGGTGCCGGTTTGAAGCGGGCGAAACCGAGGTCATCGCCTTCCTCCGGAACGCTGCCCTGGTCGGCGACGAGTTTGCGCCCCATTCCGCCGGACAGTTCGAGAACGATCGTGTCACCGTCGATCTCGACGACGAGCCCCGACTGTTTCGGCCGCTCGACACAGGTCAGTTCCTCCCCGGCCACGGCGATGAAGGGGTCGGTGGTGCGAATGTGGATGTGCGGGCGCAGTTTCGGACGCGATCCCGAACGATCGAGGCGCTCCGGCTCACTGTGGGTGACGATGCCGCGGAAAGCCGCTCCGCTGACACGGTGCTCGAGCATGCGCAGCGGATCATCGAAAGCGCACTGCCCCTGCAAGGCTTCCAGCGCCCGTTCCCGCTCCAGCAGTCTGCGCACCGCGGGAACGGCGGAATCGCGGCGGGCCTGCGGAATACCCTCCGCGACATCGGCGGCGAAGCGGGAGAACGCACCGCGATCATCGATCCACCGGTTCTCGACGCTGGCGCCTTCGGGCAGTGCGCTCAACAGCTCGATCGAACGCCACATCAGCTGCCAGGTGGGTTCGAGCTGGCCACGCAGCGAGCGCTCGAGCCGTTCGGCCGCGACAGATCTGGCGGAGTCGTCGAGTGCGGCGTTGTAGGCGGCGATCAGCGGCGCGAGTTCCTCGTTGTCGAATCCGGGATCGGTGGCCGGCCCCGCGGGCGGCGACAGCAGCGGGTCCTCGGCCAAGGCAGCGGCTTCCGCGCCGGTCGACCCGGGCGGCGGATCGATCCAGCCGAGCAGGGCCGCGAGATTGCCGTCTTCGAGGCTGGATTGGCCCGACGCCCAATGCGACGACAGCGCGGTCGTCATCGCGGGCAGCACCGCCGAACCGGGATGTTCGGCGCGATCACCGAACCAGGTGAGCCAGCGCCCGAGCAGCGGAATCGACTCCGGCACCGGGTTGTCCCCATCGATCCGGTGAAATCGCACCGAACGCCCCAGCAGTTTCAGGAAATTCACGCCGCCGGGGTTCGGTGTCCACATCTGGGGCGCGTCGAGACACCGCGTGTAGGTCTCACCCGCCTTGCTGGTGAGCTCCTCGGTTTCGACGAGAAACGTCGAAAGATAGGGCAGCACAACATCAGCCAGTTGCTCGATGAACCGCAACCGCAGCACGCGGTCGCGCGGCTGCGGCACCGTCAGCACGTTCTGGTCGCCGGCCGAGGTGCCGATCATGATCGCCACCGGCGCCGCCGCCTCCCCCGCCAACCGCAACGGCACCGCGACCAGCGGCCGCTCGGCGAGGTGGATGTGGCGCACCGCTGCGGTCGCCTGCGCGCGGCCGGCCCGCACGGCCTCGGCCTTGGCCAGGGCCGCCAGGACGCTCATCCGGCGATCTCCCACCGCAGCCGATGGGCGGTCCGCAGCATGGCCGTGATGTCGGCGTGCTCGGGGCCGGGTTCCAGCGTCCCGTCGGCCAGGCCCAGGACCGTGTGGATGTTCTCGATGCCACCGACCACATCGCACACCCCGCGGCCCAGCGCGTCCACCGAACCGCAGGTGCGGGCCTCGTCGCGGCAGGCGAACGCGAGCTCGCAGCTCGACATGCACTCGGGCGCGTAGCGGGCCGGGATGGCGGCGATCGTCTTCTCGAGGTTCTCCCCCGGCGCGAAGGTGGCCTCGGGTGGCAGCAGGTCGAGCAGGTCGGGAATCGCGGTGAGCCTGGTCAATTGGCGCGAGACCGTGGCGAGTTGCTTGCGCAGATCGACGAGTTCGGCGGTCGGCCGATTCGAGAAGTCCTTCGCGCAGACCAGAATCACATTGTGCGACACGATCTCCGGTGACTCACCGATCTCGGCCATCAGCTCGCGCAAGGCGATCACGTACACCGCGGACTGCCGCGCGGCGGCCGCCACCTGCGCCGGATCGGCCTGCCCGTCGATCACGGGGAAGGCCTTGACCTCCACCACATGGAATTTGCCGTCCAACTGCACGGCCACCACATCGGGTTCCAGATAGGCCGTCGCACCGGCGATATCGAGCCGCAGCATGGGGTGGTCGAAGAGGGTGCCGTCGCCCGCCGCGATCGCGCTCTTCAGCAATTGCCTGGTGCGTTGATACCGCACCGCGTTGCCGGTGTTCTCCCCCACCGAATTCAGATCGTGGTAGGCGACTTCGGGAATCGTGAGTCCGAGTTTGTCACGCAACAGGGCGAGCAGTTCCGCGCAACCGTTCGCCTTCACCATCGCCTCGAAAGCGTTGCCGCGCGTAATGGCGAACTGGGACTGACCGAATTGTGGCGGGAACCCCAGCGATTGGGCGATCACAGTCTTGTCCACCGCGGCCGCGTCGAGCAGGGCGCGGCGGGCACATCCGGGATTGGCCGTCAGCGCGGCGATGGTGCGGGCATTGTGTCTGGTCGCGGGGGCTTCGCCGCGCAACTCGTCCAACTGTGCTGCGAGAGTGCTCATTTCACCTCGATTCGTCGCCGATCGGCTACGCCGAGCCGAACACCGAATAGTTGTGCGGCCGGATCCGCCAGCTGATCCGCCGCCCGACACGCGGCCGAATTGCGCTGCCTCGCGTCCTCGTCCTCGTGCACCGCGAGCTCACGCCGCGCGGCCTCGATCACCTTCGCCGGGTCGAGCGAATCCGGGGCGGTGGAGATGCCAGGAATCGACACGGCGAGCCGCCACAGTACGCGCAAACCCGACGTTTCCCCCGCAGGCTGCGCCGAAAGATGTTCGGCCAAGCGAATAGCCGACACCAGCAGCCCGACCCGGGGACTCAACGGGCCGACCATCCGCCGTTCCAGTGGCCACGAACTCACCGCCATCAGACCGCGCGCGGGGGCCAGCAGATCGGTGGTGAGGGCCGCGCACAGGTAGTACGGGCGGGCATACGGCGCCGACCGGAAGGAACGCTCCTCGTCACGGCGCAGGCTGGTCAGCCGGGCGGGCAGCAGCTCGCCGGAGAAGAACGCGTCATGGGTGGCGAGCACCAATTTCGGCGACGACGGCACCGACAGCAAGGTCAACGCGCGATGCACATGTTCTCGCACCGGCACCCCCGGCGCCTCCGACGCCTCTTCCGGCATCGAACCGAGAACCGCCGCGTCCCAGGCCAACTCGGCCCGGCGCAGTTCGGCGCGCAATTGCCGCGCCCCGGCCCGATCCCCACCGGCGGCCGCCCGTCGCACCTCGGCCCGCAAACCGGAGATGCGCACCTCCAGCTCCTCGGCCGAGTCCGTCACGAGTCGGAGCGTATCCACAGCTACCAGTATTGTCCAGTAATTCCCAGTATTTTCGGGACAGCCGAACCGATGTGCCGCACACCCGTCCACCCGGACTCGTGATGCGAGCACCGATAGCGACCGAATAACCTGGGGCAATGACAGCTGTTGCAGATCGTTCACTCGGACCGGAATTGGCGCGCACCGAAACCATCGCCGCGGACACCGACGTGCTGGTGATCGGGTTGACGTCCTCGGAGAACGGACCGGCCATCGTGCCCGCCGACCTGTTCGGCGACGTGCTCACCGCCGAGGTTCGCGCGGAACTGCTGGACGCTCTCGGCTCGGTCGGCGCCAAGGGCAAGCCCGAGGAACTCACCCGGGTGCCCGCGCCCGCCGCGCTGGCCGACGTCACCAGTGTGCTCGCCGTCGGACTCGGCGCGGCCGACAAGGTCGACGCCGAACAGGTACGCCGCAGCGCCGGTGTGGCCGGGCGCGCGCTCAGCGGCACCGAACTCGTCGCCACCACCCTGTCCGGCATCGATCTCGGCGCGGCGGCCGAAGGGTTCTACCTCGGCGCGTACACCTTCTCGTCGTTCAAGTCCAAGAGCGCACCCAAGCCGGACGAGCGCCCGGTGGTGCGCCTGGAATTGCTGGTACCCGGACCGGAATTCGGCACGCTCGAGCTACTGCGCGCACAACTGGTCGCCGAAGCGATCGCCACCGCACGCGATTTCGTCAACACCCCGCCGAGCGCGCTCTACCCCGCCGAGTTCGCCGAGCGGGCCCGGATCCTCGCCGTCGGGGCCGGCCTCGAGGTCGAGGTGCTCGACGAGAACGCGCTCGCCGCGGCAGGCTACGGCGGCATCATCGGCGTCGGCCAGGGTTCCTCGCGTCCGCCGCGCCTGATCCGGATCACCTACGCGGGCGGCCCGAAGAAGATCGCGCTCGTCGGCAAGGGCATCACCTTCGACACCGGCGGCATCTCGATCAAGCCCGCCGCCAACATGGAGAACATGACCTCCGACATGGCGGGCGCCGCGGCGGTCATCGCCACCGTGCTGCTGGCCGCGCGGCTCGGCCTGCCGGTCACCGTCACCGCGACCGTCCCGATGGCGGAGAACATGCCCTCGGCTACCGCGCAGCGCCCCGGCGACGTGCTCACCCAGTACGGCGGCACCACCGTCGAGGTCATCAACACCGACGCCGAGGGCCGTCTCATCCTGGCCGACGCGATCGTGCGCGCGATCGAGGACGAGCCCGACTACCTGATCGACGTCGCCACCCTCACCGGTGCGCAGATGGTCGCGCTCGGCACCCGCACCCCGGGCGTGATGGGCACCGACGAGTTCCGCGACCGCGTCGCCGCGATCTCGCGCTCGGTCGGCGAGAACGGCTGGGCGATGCCGCTTCCCGCGGAGCTGCGCGCCGACCTCAACTCCAAGGTCGCCGACCTGGCCAATGTCGCGCCGCACCGCTGGGGCGGAATGCTCTCGGCCGCACTGTTCCTCAAGGACTTCGTGCCCGAGGGCGTGCAGTGGGCCCACCTGGACGTCGCGGGTCCGGCCTACAACACGGGCGGCCCGTTCGGCTACATCGGCAAGGGCGGTACCGGCGTCCCGGTGCGCACGCTCATCACCGTGATCGAGGAGATCGGCGCGGAGTAGTCACTCCCCCAACTCGGCTTCGCGAGCCCGCCGCTCCTCGATGCGGCGGCGGGCATCGAAGTCGCGCATGCGTTGCGGGTAGCCGGTGCGGTTCACGTCGTAGACGGGGATCTTCAGCGCGCCGGCCAACCGCCGCGCGCCCTTCTCACCGACGATGCGACGGGTCCACTCACCGTCCGCGGCCACCAGCACTGCTGTGACATCGGTCACAGTCGTTTTGGGTTCGACGAAGGCTTCGACGCCGCGCCGCGTCCGCGCCCAGTCCGCCAAGGCGCTCACTTCCGACGCGGTCTCGCGAGCGCCTGACCTGCTCGCACCGCGCCCACCACGGAAACGATCCAGCAAACCCATCCGGCTCGACCTCCTACATTCCGGCGGAATTCTGCTCACCGCCGTACATTCCATGGTGCCAGCTTCGCCCGGATCGCCGCCCTGCGCTACACCCGCGACGGACGAGTGCAAGGATGGTTGCCGGAACAAGAACCAACGTTTCCCGGGTGCTCCGCCGAGACCGGCGGGGTGGACGAAAGCCGCGACCCGCGACGGATGTCCGCCGGGTACACACTCAGAGGAGTCAGAGGACATGGCCTTCTCCGTCCAGATGCCAGCCCTTGGTGAGAGCGTCACCGAGGGCACGGTGACCAGGTGGCTGAAGCAGGAAGGAGACACGGTCGAGGTCGACGAACCGCTGCTCGAAGTCTCCACCGACAAGGTCGACACCGAGATCCCGTCGCCGACCGCGGGCGTGCTCTCCAAGATCGTCGCCCAGGAAGACGACATCGTCGAGGTCGGCGGTGAGCTCGGCGTGATCAGCGATGCCGGCGAGACCCCCGCCACCGCTCCTGAGCCTGCTGCCGCACCCGCCGCGCCTGAGCCGGCCCCCGAACCCGCGCCCGCGCCCGCCGCGCAGGCACCTGCCGCCGAGGCCCCCGCCCCGGCCGCCGCGCCCGCCGCGTCCGCTGCTTCCGGCACGCCCGTGAAGATGCCCGAACTGGGCGAGTCGGTCACCGAGGGCACTGTGACCCGCTGGCTCAAGGCCGTGGGTGACACCGTCGCCGTCGACGAGCCGCTGCTCGAGGTGTCCACCGACAAGGTCGACACCGAGATCCCGTCGCCGGTCGCGGGCACGCTGCTCGAGATCACGGCGCAGGAAGACGACGTCATCGATGTGGGTGGTCAGCTGGGTGTGATCGGTAGCGGCCAGCCCGCGGCCGCCGCGCCCGCACCGGCTCCCGCCCCGGCACCTGAGCCCGCCCCGGCGGCTGAGCCTGCCCCGGCACCCGCGCCTGCGCCCGCCGCCGCGGCCCCGGCACCCGCGCCGAAGCCCGCTCCTGCACCGGCTCCCAAGCCCGCCCCGGCACCCGCGCCTGCCGCGGCCGCTCCTGCCCCGGCGTCGTCCAACGGCAGCACCCCGTACGTGACCCCGCTGGTCCGCAAGCTGGCCGACGAGAACAACGTCGACCTGTCGACCCTCACCGGTTCCGGTGTCGGCGGCCGCATCCGCAAGCAGGACGTGCTCGCCGCCGCCGAGGCCAAGAAGGCGCCCGCCGCCGCTCCGGCTCCGGCCGCTGCCGCCGCACCCGCGCCCGCGGCCAAGCAGTCCGCCGCCCCGAAGCTGGCCGCCCTCGTCGGCACCACGCAGAAGGCCAGCCGGATCCGCCAGATCACCGCGACCAAGACGCGCGAATCGCTGCAGGCCACCGCGCAGCTGACCCAGGTCCACGAGGCCGATGTCACCAAGATCGCGCATCTGCGCCAGCTCGCCAAGGCCTCGTTCAAGGCGCGCGAGGGCGTCAACCTGACGTACCTGCCGTTCTTCGCGAAGGCCGTCGTCGAGGCGCTCGGTGTGCACCCGAACGTGAACGCGTCCTACAACGAGGACACCAAGGAGATCACCTACCACGCGTCGGTGCACCTGGGGATCGCGGTCGACACCGAGCAGGGTCTGCTCTCGCCGGTCATCCACAACGCCAGCGACCTGTCGCTGGCCGGCTTGGCCCGCGCGATCGCCGACATCGCCAACCGCGCGCGCACCGGTGGACTCAAGCCCGACGAGCTGTCCGGTGGCACCTTCACCATCACCAACATCGGTAGCGAGGGCGCGCTCTTCGACACCCCGATCCTGGTCCCGCCGCAGGCGGCCATGCTGGGCACCGGCGCGATCGTGAAGCGCCCGGTGGTGGTGACCGACGAGGCCGGTGGCGAGTCCATCGGCGTGCGCTCGATGGTGTACCTGCCGCTCACCTACGATCACCGTCTCATCGACGGTGCCGACGCGGGCCGGTTCGTCTCCACCATCAAGCACCGGCTGGAAGATTCGGCGTTCGAGGCCGATCTCGGCCTGTAGTCGAGGAATTCATGAAGGTGGTCATCGCCGGTTCGTCCGGCCTGATCGGGACGGCGCTCGTCGCGGCACTGCGCCGCGACGGGCACCAGGTCTCCCGCCTGGTGCGGCGCACTCCCGCCGCACCGGACGAATTCGCGTGGGATCCCGCGCGCGCCCAGCTCGACGAGCGGGCGTTGCGCGGGGCCGACGCGGTCGTGAACCTGTGCGGTGCCGGCATCGCCGACCGTCGCTGGGACGGCGGCTACAAGCAGTTGCTGCGTGACAGCCGCATCACTCCCACCGATGTCCTGGCCACCGCGGTGGCCGCCACCGGTGTGCCGACGCTGGTCAACGCCAGCGGCTCGCACTACTACGGCGGCGGGACCGCTGACGCGATCGTCGACGAGACTTCGCCCGCCGGAACGGATTTCCTGGCCACCCTGTGCCGGGACTGGGAAGCCGCCACCGAACCGGCCGCCGAAGCGGGCGCGCGCATCGTGCTGCTGCGCAGTGCCGTGGTGCTGGCCCGCAACGGCGGCATGCTCGGCAAGTTGCACCCGCTGTACTGGGCAGGTCTGGGCGGACGCCTCGGCAGCGGCCGCCAGTACCTCCCGTGGATCTCCCTCGACGACGAGGTCGGCGCGATCGTCTTCGCGCTCACTCACCCCGAGCTCTCCGGCCCGATCAATGTGGCCGGTCCCGCCCCCGTCACCAACGCGGAATTCAACCGCGCGTTCGGCCGCGCACTACGCCGGCCGACCCCGTTCATCGTCCCCGGTTTCGCCCTGCAAGCCCTGGTCGGCGAGCTGGCCGACTCGATCCTGCACGGCCCACGCGCCATCCCGGCGGTGCTGGAAGAGGCCGGGTACACCTACCAGCACCCGACCATCGGCGCCGCGCTGGCCGCCGCTGTCGGCAGAGGGTGAGCCGATGCTGATCCGCGACGCCGACAAGGCCGACCTCCCCGCCGTCCTCGCCATCCACAACACCAACATCGCCGAGTCGACGGCGATCTGGGACACCGACGAAGTGGACCTGGACGACCGCCTCACCTGGTTCGCCACCCGTACCGATGCCGCCATGCCGATCCTGATCGCCGAAATCGACGGCGAGGTGGCCGGCTACGCCTCCTACGGCCAGTGGCGTCCCAAGTCCGGCTACCGCTTCACCGTCGAGAACTCGGTCTACGTCGACAGCGGTTTCCAGCGCCGCGGCGTAGCCACCACCCTGCTCACCGAATTGATCGCGCGCGCCATCGATTCCGGTCGCGTGCACGCCATGATCGCCGCCATCGAGTCCACCAACAGCGCGTCGATAGTCCTGCACGAACGCTTCGGTTTCCACACCGTCGGTGAACTCCCCGAGGTCGGCCACAAATTCGGCCGCTGGATGGACCTGACCCTGATGCAGCGCAACTTCCCGGTCGAACCCTGAGACCCTCTTTGGCCGCACCGGACCCCCGGCGTAACGTCAGAACGGTGAACGACACGCGCCCCACCGCGTCCGCTCGATTCGATACGACCCCGATCGTGGTCGAGGATCTCGGACTCATCGACTATCACGCCGCCTGGGAACTGCAACGGCAGACCGCCGATCAGCGCGCCGCAGGCGAAGGTTCCGACCGGCTGTTCGTGCTCGAGCACCCGTCGGTCTACACCGCGGGCCGCCGCACCGAGACCGAGGATCTGCCGATCGACGGCAGCCCGGTGGTGCAGGTCGACCGCGGCGGCAAGATCACCTGGCACGGGCCCGGCCAGCTGGTCGGCTATCCGATCATCCGCCTCGCCGAGCCCGTCGATGTCGTCCACTACGTCCGGCGCCTGGAAGAGGCCCTGATCCAGGTCGTGTCCGGGCTCGGCATCACCTGCGGCCGCATCGACGGCCGCTCCGGGGTGTGGCTGCCCGCCACCGAGCTGCTCGCCGAGCGCAAGATCGCCGCGATCGGGGTGCGCGTGCAGCGCGGTGTCGCCCTGCACGGCATCTCCCTGAACTGCAATTCCGCCCTCGACGGCTTCCAGGCGATAGTGCCCTGCGGCATCAAGGACGCCGGCGTCACCACGCTGACCCGCGAACTCGGCCGCGAAGTCACCGTCGCCGAGCTCAAGCCCCTCGTGTCCGCCGCGATTGTTGCCGCGCTCGACGGTGAAATTCCCGTTCAGCCCCATGACATTGATCGCACCACCGCCCCGGCGAACGCACAGGCCCCGAGCGTAGAGTCGGTCCGGTGACTTCCGTCGACGCCTCTGCCCCCGCCGGACGCAAGCTGCTGCGCATCGAAGCGCGCAACGCGGAGACACCGATCGAGCGCAAACCCAAGTGGATTCGCACCCGCGCCACCATGGGCCCCGAATACACCGAGCTCAAGAGCCTGGTGAAGTCCGAGGGCCTGCACACCGTCTGCGAAGAAGCGGGCTGCCCCAACATCTTCGAATGCTGGGAAGACCGCGAGGCCACCTTCCTCATCGGCGGCGAGCAGTGCACCCGCCGCTGCGATTTCTGCCAGATCGATACCGGCAAGCCCGCCGCCCTCGACCGCGACGAGCCCCGCCGCGTCGCCGAGAGCGTCCAGTCGATGGGCCTGCGCTACTCCACCATCACCGGCGTCGCCCGCGATGACCTCGACGACGGCGGCGCCTGGCTCTACGCCGAGACCGTACGCGCCATCAAGGCGAGCAACCCGGCTACCGGCGTCGAACTCCTCATCCCCGACTTCAACGCCGACCCGGCCCAGCTCGCCGAGGTCTTCTCCTCGCGCCCCGAGGTCCTCGCGCACAACCTGGAAACGGTGCCGCGCATCTTCAAGCGCATCCGCCCCGCCTTCCGCTACGAGCGCTCCCTCGCCGTGATCACCGCCGCCCGCGAGGCGGGTCTGGTCACCAAGTCCAACCTCATCCTCGGCATGGGCGAAACCCCCGAAGAGGTCACCGAGGCGATGCGCGACCTGCACGAAGCGGGCTGCGACATCCTCACCATCACCCAGTACCTGCGTCCGAGCCCCCGCCACCACCCGGTCGACCGCTGGGTGAAGCCGGAGGAATTCGTCGAGCATTCCAAGGTCGCCGAAGAACTCGGCTTCGCCGGTGTGATGGCAGGCCCGCTGGTGCGCTCCTCGTACCGGGCAGGCCGTCTCTACGCCCAGGCGATGGCCCACCACGGCCGCGAGATTCCCGAAGCGATGGCCCACCTCGCCAAGGAAGGCACTGCCTCCCAGGAAGCCAGCTCGGTCCTGGCCCGCTTCGGCAGCTGACCTAGACTAAGGGTCCCCTCACCCCCTCGGAAGGACCCATGTCGAAGTTCGAGAACGTCTCCGTCAATAAGAAGGCCAACGTCTACTTCGATGGCAAGTGCGTCAGCTACAGCCTCGAGTTGCCCGATGGCGCCTCGGTGTCGGTCGGCGTGATCCAGCCGTCGTCGCTCACCTTCTCCACCAACGCTCCGGAGATCATGGAGCTGGTCGCGGGCGAGGCCAACGTGACCTTGGCCGGTACGACCGAGGCCATCACCTACCGTGCGGGCGAGTCGTTCAAGGTCCCCGGCGACAGCTCGTTCGACATCGAGGTCGTCGACACCCTGCACTACGTCTGCTACTACGGCTGACGAACCGGAGCCGGGGCGACCAGATCGGTCGCCCCGGTTCGCCGGGTCTACTTCACCAGGAACTCGTCCTTGTACAGCCGGTTGGGCCGCGGGGCCGTGGCCTCGCTCAATTCCACCTGAAAGTCACTCTCGCGCTTGGTCCTCGGTCGGTAGCTGCCACCGAAGGTGACCATCACCGACCCACCGACGCCGGTCGTCCCGCGAGCCGACGTCGTTTCCCGGCCGGCGTTGAACACCGTCGCCACATCGCGGCCGTCGTTGCCGACCGCGATCTTGCCGTCATGGAAGAACTGCACGAACGTCCCGTTGTCCGCGCCGACGGTGGCAGCCACCGTGTGACCCTTCTCCGGGTCGAGCTCGAACTCCGCGTCACACTGCTGGCGCCGATCCACGGGGCCGGGCTCACCGAGGGTGCGCCCGATGCCGAGCAGCACGGTCTCGCCGAGGGCGTTGTGCCGCACGCGAGCTTCTTCGGTCCACAAATGGGTGGTCGACCAGACCTTCACGCGCCCGTCATCGAAAAGCGACACCCGGTCGTCGGTGCCGTTGCTGATCAGATATTTCGCACTGTTGGGGGCCATACCTTCCATCTTCCTCGCTTTCGCGCGCCGAAATCACCCGTTCGGGCGAGTAGATCGCCCGTAACGCTCTGCGCGCCAGGTCAGAAGCTTTTGTGCGGTACACCGACGGTGAGACCGCCGTCCACTACGAACTCCGCGCCGGTCGAATACGAGGACTCGTCGGAGGCCAGATACGCCACCAGCGCCGACACCTCATCCGGCTCGGCCGCCCGCTCGAGCGGAATCTGCAGGAAGTCCGCCGGGATCCCCTCGGTCATCGGCGTGGAAATCAGGCCCGGATGCACCGAGTTCACCCGAATTCCCTGCGGCGCGAGCTCCAGCGCCGCCGACTTGGTGAGCCCACGCACCGCGAACTTCGTCGCCGTGTACCCGTGCAGACCAGGACTCCCCCGCATCCCCTCGACCGAGGAGATGTTGACGATCGACCCGCCACCGGCTTCCTTCATCGCCGGAACGGCCGCCTGCATCCCGAGAAACGTCCCGGTCAGATTGATATCGATGATCCGCTGCCACTCGTCCAACGCGAAGTCCACCAACAGATTCCCATTGACGATCCCCGCATTGTTCACCAGCACATGCAGCCCACCGAACTCCTCGACCGCGGCAGCCACGATCCCCGCCCACTGCTCCGGCTCACGAACATCGAGATGGCGATAGGCCACCGCGTCCCCGAGTTCCTTTGCCACCGTGGCGCCTTCGTCATCGAGCACGTCCCCGATCACCACCGAGGCCCCCTCGGCGACGAACCGCCGAGCATGCGCCGCCCCCATCCCGCGCGCACCACCACTGATCACCGCAACCTTGCCGGCCAACCGTCCCATATCCGCATTCTCCTTCGTAGAAACCGAACCTCCTCACACCGTAGGAGGACAGCCCACCCGACGGACAGTATTGCTAGAACGCGTTCCAATTTCGCTTCCTGCGCGGACGATCCCGGCGAGCGCCACGACCGGAAACAGAAACAGCCAGAGGTTGGGAATCCACCACATCAGGCTGCACTCGCCCCGAATCACGTAGAAGTTCAGCGCCATCAGCCCTGCGGCGGAGGTCAGCGACAACGACACGATGATCAGCGGGATCGAGTAGGCCGAGCGCCTGCCGAGCGCGAGCCCGGCCAGCCCCAACCCGATCGCCGCGGCGTCGAGTCCGAGAAACGACCAGTTCCACTGCTGGAGAAACTCATCCGACCCGACGCTGATCAGCCCCAGCGCGGTGACGACCCAGTAGGCGAGGAAGCCCAGGTCGGTCACCAACATCACTCGCTTCACCACTCGCAGTTTTTGCATAACCACGGTTACATAATACCGGGTATGTAAACTCTCGTGTCAATGCCGAAAATCGTCGATCACGAAGAGCGTCGCCGCGCGATCAGCGCTGCGGCGTGCCAGGTCATCGCCACCAAAGGCTTGGCGCACACCACCGTCCGCGACATCGCGGCCGAGGCCGGATGCACCACCGGCATGGTCGTGCACTACTTCGCGGACAAACGCGCCGTGCTGCGAGCGGCGCTCGGCGCGGCATCCACCGCTGTCGCGGACCGTGTGACCCGCATGGCCCCCGAGTCCGCCGATCTGTACGAGCTGCTGAGCCAGTGCCTGCCGATGGACCGAACCCGTCGCGTCGAATGGCAGGTGTGGATCGCCTTCTGGGACTGGGCCACCCACGACGCCGAGCTCGCCGGCGAACAGCGAGTTCGTTACCGAGCCTGGCGCGAGGCACTCGAGCTGGTCCTGACCTCCGTCGGCTACCGACCGGGCCCCGATCTCGGCAACGCGGCCGAATCCCTCACGATCCTCATCGACGGCATCGGCATCCAGGCAGTCTTCGACCCTGAACGATTCCCCCCGAAACGTCAGCTGGAACTCCTGCGAAACCAGGCCGAACCGATTCTGGCCGAGCTCGAGATGAAATCCTGACTTCGCGCAATCAGCAGGCGATGTTGGTCGCGCCCGACGACTCGAACGAAATGTGCACGTGGTCATAGTGGTTCTGCGTCGGGCTGCCGCGATCCTCCATGTAGGACCAGCCGTTGCCGTCGTTGTACCGCTGCTGCCAGATCACGTAGGTGACACCGAAGCGCGCCTTGTTGGCCAGCACGAAGTCGGCGATGGTGTTGCCCAGGGCCAGGTTGCCCGTCATCACATCGAGTGCTTGCCCCGCGCCATGGTCACCGTCATAGCGACCGTGCGCACCACCGATGTCGGAGACCCCGAACATCTTCTGCAGCAGGTTACCGACCTGCGCCACATGCGGCAGAGTCCCATTGAACTCCGTCCCGCACAACACCTTCACCTTCAGCGCCGACAACGCCGCCATCTCGTCATCCGCCCGAACGATCGGCCCCGGCTGCGGCGCATCGTGCGTCGGCGCGGCGGCGATCGGGTCGAGCTCGATGGCCGACGTCGACAGCGGTTCGACCGAAGCCACCGCCTCGACCTGCGCACCCGGCCGCATCACCATCATCAACATGCCGGGAACAGTCGCCGCGAGACTGCATACGGCCAGCGGCAGCCGACTCTTGGGAGCCGACGGTTTGCGATGCGAAGCAGTCACGTTGTCTATCACCAGTCATTGTCGAGAGCAGGTCACCGTAAGATTACGAAATGGTCGCGGAAAAGTCACGCCCAGATACGCACCAACAGTTGGACCAGCATCTATCACCCAGCGCGATCCCGCAATCCTTTCGCCGCGTGTCGTTACGAAGACGGCCTGTCGCGATGATCGGCGCAGTGGTTTCCCACCTCTCCGGGACCAACCCGTCAAGGATCGGCATCGCGAGGCCCTCCGCGATCCCGCGTCTGCGTGGAAACCCGTCGATCCCACCATCTGGGAGCCGGATTCTGTAGTCGGGTCGAACTGCCGACGCGCGCTATCAGCTTGTTCGCCGGGCAGCGGTCCAGCGCACTCGGACTGCATCCGTCCACCCCACCGGCTGCCGGACATACCACCTCTGACGAGCACCGCACCGAATGTCGGTGCCCCTTGCTACTTTTCGTGCATTCGATCTCCACGAGCTCAGCGAGGACGCATGACCGCCGAAACCACCTATCTCGAACTGTCCGACGACGCGGGCTCCTCGCACAAGTTCTACGAGGTAGTCGTCACCGGAACGAACGTCAACATCCGCTACGGACGCATCGGCGAGCAAGGTCAGTCCAAAGCGAGCTCCTTCGCCACCGAGGACAAGGCGAAGTCGGCCGCGCAGAAAAAGATCGGTGAGAAGGTTCGCAAGGGCTACGCCCCCGCCGTCATGGGCGCGCGCGAACGCCGCACCGTCACCCGCCGCAGCATCACCAGCCAGCGCTCCACCGCCAAGTCGGCCCCCGTGCTGTGGCGTTTCGATTCCGGCGCCGCCGCCTTCGGCATCTTCGTCGACGAGCAGCGCTGCTGGGTCGGCAACGAGGACGGCGAGGTCTTCACCCTCTCCCCCGCCGGCGTCGTCACCAACAGCTACAGACTGCCCGACGCGGTCAAATGCATCGTCGCCGACGACTTCTGGATCTACGCGGGTTGCGACGACGGCCGCGTCTACGACCTGTCCGGCAAGGTCCCCCGCGCCGCCTACGACGTCTCCGCCGACGACGTCTACTGGCTCGACATCCACGACGGCATCCTCGCCGCCTCCGACTCCGCGGGCGGCCTGACCGTCATCGACCACGAAGAGGAATCCCTCTGGTCCGCGCGCAGCAAGGGCAACTCCGGCTGGATGGTCCGCGTCGACCCCACCGGCGTCTACCACGGCCACAGCGCCGGCGTCACCAAGTACCACCTGGAAACCGGTCGCTCCCAGTGGAATTCGTCCACCCGTGGCGCGGTCCTGTTCGGCTGGCAGGAATCCGACACCGTCTACGCGGGCACCTCCCACAACCAGGTCGAGGAAATCACCAAGCAGGGCACCGCCACCCGCACCTACCAGTGCGACGCCGCCGTCTTCTCCTGCGCCGCCTCCCCCGACGGCCGCTATGTCTTCGCGGGCGACTCCCACTCCTCGGTCTACTGCTTCGACGCCACCGGCACCCGCCTGTGGAAACTCGCCACCGGCTGCGGCTCCGCCTACTCCATGCAGTACCACGACGAAAAGCTCTACCTGGTCACCACCTCCGGCGCCCTGTCCTGCCTAGACGTCAGCGAATCCGCCATCCGCGACGCCGACCAGGGCGTCCTCCCCACCACCCGCTCGGTGAAAGCCCCCGAATTCTCCGCCGTAGCCCCCAGCACCACCCTCGAACTCACCACCGACGTCGGCACCGGCGTCATCGTCGAATGCCTCCAACACGGCGACTCCCTCCGCGTCCACGTCATCTCCCCCGGCTACGACCCCGGCTGGAACGTCCAATTCCCCCGCGACATCCGCCTAGCCGGCGCCCGCTACGTCGTCGACGCGGTCTCAGAATCCGCCCGCGGCGGCTTCTACCGAGTCCGCGGCGACATCCGCCGCCTGGGCTGAGTCCCCCAGCGGCCCAACCCCGACAGGTCACCACCCATCCCATCGCCTAGCCGACGACGATGACCTGGACTCCGATCACCGCATCTGAACGCACGCCCGACGTCGCAGCCTCACCGCCAGCCACGAACGACTACCGTCCGCCAGTCACGAGGTGACGGCTGCGGCCGGCGGCGGGCTGCGTAGTCGGACCGGTCAGCTATAACGCCGAGTGCCGATGCCGCAGGTTGTATCCGGTCTCGTGTCGCGTGTCTCAGGCTTCGTCCGGGCTCAATGCCGCCAGAGTGACGAAGATCGGTACCCCCGGTTCCGCCGTGACCCCCCGCCCGCGCAGAAACGCATCGATCATCCCCCACACCAATTCGTGCACCCTGCTGACGAATTCTGCGGAATCCGGTTTCGCGTCACTCAGCCACAGATCGGTCAGCACGATCATCACACCGACGATCGCCCGCGCCAGATATTCGATTCCCTCGGCATCCAGGGGAATCGAGTCCGCCACCGCCCGAGCCCTTTCCGCGAAGCGACCCGCCACCGCACTGGCGAGGTCGTACTGGCCTGTCGCGCCCTCACGATTCGCACTAGTCTGCGTCAGGAAACGGAAAACATTGGGGTGGGCCAGAATTCCGACGGCATAGTCAGAGAGCGCGCGATCGATAGCGACGTTGGGCGGCTGCAACAGCAGGGTCAGATCGGTTCCCGTCGCGGCGAACGCGGAGTCGGCGAATCGACCACCGATGGCCGCATAGAGGTCACCTTTGTCGGTGAACTGCCGATACAGCCGCGGCTTCGTGATCCCGGCCTCGACCGCGAACGCATCCATACTCGGATGAGGCCCGTCTCGATCAAGCACCCGAATCGCGGCGTCGACGATGACATCCCGGCTCACCGGCGGAGGTCGTCGACTGGCGCGGGTCACGGTCGAGAACGATACACGTACCAGCAGTACGATCGGGTTTTTCCACACAACACAGGTGAACTGCTCTTTACAGAAGGCACCGCGTACCGGCAGTATCGTTGTCCGTACCGGCAGTACGAACTTCCGGACATCGCATCGAAGGAGACGGTCCGTGTCGGATGCCCTGCGCCAACTCACCGCAACACTCGGCGCCCCACCGCCACCCGACTTCGCCGCCCTCACCCCCGACGAGCTGGCCCTCCTCGACAACTACGTCAGCGCCGCCCTCGACCACCGCAAGGCCGCCCTCGACGACGCCCTCGACACCGGCATGCGCCTCATCCCCCGCCTGGCCCGCCCCGCCGTGAAGAAGGTGCTCGGACTATGACCGCGACCCACCACACCACCGTCGAACTAGCCAAACTGACCCGCGTCCTCGACCGCGACCCCGCCGACCTGGCCTTCCTCGCCACCCTCCCACCCGCGGCCCTCCGAGAATTCCGCGACCAGATCACCGATCTCACCGCCCGCCGCGAAGCCCGCCGCATGCAGCGAGTCGGCGCCGCCGCCAAACTGGTCCCCGCCCCCATCGCCGCCAAGATCACCGAAGCCGCCTTCGGCCCCGTCCTCGCCGCCGCACTCGCCGGCTCCGTCGACCCAGCCCGCGCCGTAGCCATCGCCAGCGCCCTCTCCCCCAGTTTCCTAGCCGACGCCACCCTCACCCTCGACCCCCGCCGAGCGGTCGAACTGATCGCCCAGGTCCCCGGCCCGATGGCCGCAGCCGTCGCCAGCGAATTGATCAGCCGCGGCGACTACCTGACGATGGGCAACCTCGCAGGCTCGGTCCCCGACTCGGTCCTGCGCGCAGCCCTCCCCCACGCCTCCGACCTAGACATCCTCCAGGTCGGCTACTACCTCGAGGAAACCTCAGCAGCCGACCGCCTCCTCACCATCGTCACCGACCGAGTCCCCGGCGTCATCCGCGCAACCCACGACGCAGGCGAATGGCCCAAAGCAATCACCCTGCTAGCCCTCCTCGGCCCCACCGAACGCTCAAAACTGGCAGATGTCGTAGCCGCCCAAGACGACGAAGTCATCGACGGCCTAATCGCCGCAGTAGAAGAAGTCGACGCCTGGGACACCCTCCTCCCCGTAGCAGCAGGCATGTCCCCGCAACCCCTACAACGCCTGGCCCAACGCCCAGCCATGCAAAACCCCACCCTCCTCACCAAAATCGCCGACCTAGCCCTGATCCAAAACCTCTGGCTCTCCCTACTCCCCCTCGCCACCCACCTCTCCCCCACCCAACTCCACGTCGTCGCCGCCCGAGTAGCCACCGAACCCGACGACTCCCTCACCACCCTCATAGAGCAAGCCCACGCCGAAAGTCATTGGCCCACCCTCCTCCCAGTAGCCCTCGCCCTCTCCACCCCAGACCGCAAACGCCTCGCCACCCTCCCTGTAATGCACCGCCCCGCCTACCTCACCGCCGCCATCGAAGCCACCGCCACCCACAACCTCTGGCCCGAAGCCCTCCCCCTCCTCAACGACCTCCCCGCCACCACCCACGACACCCTCGCGACCACCATAAACACCCTCACCGACAACCAATTCCGCGCCGCGATCCAAGCCGCCCCCGCAGCCGATTGCACCACCACCCTGATACAAATCCTTCTCCGCCAAGACTTCTCCGCTCGATCCCGCTCCCTTGTTCTCCTCAGCGAATCCGACAACGTGGAAGCGCTCGTCACGACGATCATCACGCAAGATCCCGACATCTGGCGAGGCTTGTCCGACATCCGCACAGAGATCCCAGAACACCTCCGCAACCTGCTCGAGACGCAGGCGACTCGAACCGGACCGGTCCATTGACCGGTCGACCGACCAGGCTGCGAAGTACCCTGCGTGGTTGACCACCCCCCGCTCCCTCACTAACCTGCCAGTGAGGGGGAAGTATGAGTGACACCGGCAATCTGAATCTACCTATCGCTGAACTGGTTTCGGCTATCCAACGAATCAACGCCGAGACCGAGATCGTTAGGTACGACTGGACCTCGCTCGCTGCCGAGATGCAGGGAGCGACAGAAGGTTGGGGCGGTGACTCGGCAGCTGCTGCTACCTCCCTCGGCACCGCATTGGATGCGGTCGGATCTGCGGTATTGGCCGCGCTGGACGGATGCGCCGACGCTGTCACAAAAAGTATCGCGTCATTCGGCGCAGTCGACGGCGCCGCGGCGGCGGCGCTCACAAACCAGACGGGGATCTGATCACCGTGAAGTGGTCCGACGTGACCTCATGGGATTCTGAGAAGCTGGCCACAGCGGCCAGAGCGATTACACGACGCTGCACGTCGGTGCGCGACTTCGAGGACTACATCGAACGTGCCTCCGCGCTCACCGGCTGGACCGGCGCCACCAAGGATGCCGCGCAGCAGAGCCTGGTGAAGTCGAAGACTGAACTCGGCCGGATCGCGACGATTATCGAACCGCTCACACAGGTAGCGATCGGCCGCGCCGACACCATGGACCAGCTTCGAACGCGGGCCCGTGATCTCGAAAGCTGGGCGGCGACAGAAGGGTTCGAGATCGCCGCCGATGGTTCGGTAAACGACAGCTGGCAGCTTGATGGACGAGATGCGGCCCTGACTGACGCCGAGCGCGCCCGACGTACGACAGTGCGAGCAGAGATTGTCACCTCGGTGGCAGCCATCGTCTCCGACGCGACTTCGGGCGACCAAGCCACCGCCGCTGCTCTTCGGGCCGCAGCCACAGAATTGGGTGGCGGGCTGGATCCCGCTGGGCAACCCGATGTCATCACGACCGGCAACTCTGTGGTGATCAAAACAGGGGACGGCGACGACAAAGTCGACGTCCACGAAGACCCCGCAACCCATGCCGTGACCGTGACTGTGAACGGTAAGGAACATAAATTCGAAGGCGAGCAAGCACGGAACATCACGATTTTCACCGAAGGCGGTAATGACACAATCTCCGTCGACCATGGAACTCAGGTCGGGTTGAAACTCGAAGGCGGCGCGGGAAACGACAAGATACAGGGCGGCGGCGGTAAGGACTACATCAACGGAGCATCTGGCGATGACATTCTCGGTGGCGGCACAGGTGACGATGTCATCTACGCCGGGGACGGCAACGACACCGTCTTCGGCGGCGACGGCAACGACTATCTCGAAGGCTCAGCCGGCGACGACAGCATCTTCGGCGGCTTCGGGAACGACACGGTGTCCGGCGGGGTAGGCAACGACCGGCTGCAGTCGGGCAACGGTGATGACAAGGTCTATACCGGCGAGGGCACCGATTCAGTTGGCAACGACGGGGGCAACGACACCGTCTACGCGCAGGTTGGCGAAGACACCGTGTCCGCGGCAAGCCCAAATGGCAGCAACAACGTCGTGAATGTTGTGCTCACCGACATTCCCGACAATGTCACCGTCACCGGGACACCTGAATTCCAGGAGCGCGTGCGGGCTGACTTGGAGTTCATGCGTTCGTCACCGACGGGGCAACAGATGCTGGCTGGGCTCGGGGAAACCCCGCACAATGTCACAATCATCGAGGGCGCGGTCGGAACGGACTCCGCGAGAGCATCGGTTCCCGCGGCAGCGGACCTGGGCGCTGATGGCAAACCCGGCGCCGGCACATCATCGACGATCACCTACAACCCCCGCGGCACAACGTTTTCCGAGGCCTCCCCCGCCTACGCAGGCGCGGCCTACGATCATCACCCACCGATTACGACGCTCTACCACGAAGCCGCACACGCCTACGACGAAACCCACGGTACGATGCGGCCCGTTTCCGATGTCTATACCGGCACCGACCCAGTGGACAGTAAATACCCGAACGATTACTCGCCCACCGGAACAGGTATGTTCGAGCGCGAACGCGTTGCCGTCGGTCTGACCATCGACCACGACAACAACCCCAGCACACCGGAACAGCTCGCCGACGAGAACGAACACCCCTCCGCACTGACAGAGAACGCGCTGCGTGCCGAGCTGGGAATCGCGCCGCGAGACCACTACGCACCAGGGAAATGATCGAGCTGACACGATGAACCTGGGTAGATTTCTCCTGGCCACATCGATACTCGCCATCACCGGATGCACCAGCGGGCAGGACGAATCGGTGTCCCGATTCGTCGCGATTACGAGTACCTCGCCGCAGCCGCCGGCCAACCCGACAACGGAGAATCAAGACCAGTGGTGTGAACCCATGCCGGCGCAATGGGATGAACGACTGGGAATGACCGTCGATTTCGAGAAAACCCCGACGACGCTGACTATCCACTACACAGCCACAAACAACCGCACCAGTCCCGTATACGCGATCAATCGCATCCAACAAGACACAGATTCGGACTTGCCTCGTGATCGGCATTTCCTTGTTCCCCGTTCCGACGGCGTGATCGAGATCAGTCAGCGAAAATTCATCTACCGATCACCGAACTGCATCGTGCCGAGGTCAATGCCCTTGCCACACCCGCTCGCAACCCGGATAGAACCGGGCTCCGCGCTCAGCGGCACCGTCAACGTTTCGCTGCCACTCCGAGTGCAACACCCAGAAGGGCCGTCGGCGACTGAATACCTACCCCCACTGACCGGTCCTCCGTACTCGGTATCGTTCTGCCTGGGATTCTCGTCAACCGCAGCACCCGACCCCGTGGACGTCGATGGACAAGCCTTATACGGCGGCCTCGCGCCGGGCCCGGAGACCGTAGCGTGCAGTACTCCCGTCCAGATGCCTTGAGTGCGAGTTATCCGGAACGGCTCGAGCGCAGTGCCGCGAACGGTTCGAACTGCTGGTCCCAGCGTTGATAACAAGGAGCTCGACGATGGCTCGGCGGCGGCCCGCGCCGCTAACCGCCGAGAGCAAGGACCGCGCGGGTGTCCCAACGGTAGGTTCGGTCTTCTCGTCTGAGAACAACCAATTCGACGTGGTTCACCCGCACATTCACGGCCTCGGCCCCGCGCAACTCTGCGATGGAGTCGAAAACCTCAGCAGCAGTACGGTCAATGTTGTTGTAAGCGATACCCAGATGCGGCCGGAATCGTGCAGCACTCGGAGCGCTCACGGCGCTCCGCAACACTTCCCCGGTACAGGTCGACAACAGCTGATGCAGATCGAGGAGCGGGTCCCACGGTGCGACGGAGAATCTGATCGCGCTGCGCGAGCCACTCAGCGGACCTACGGTTAGATCGAACGGCGTCACATTCGAAAGATGTTCACGCGCAACGGAGATCAGCTCATCAATCTCCCCGACGGCGACATCGTCCGTGGAGCCTATCCCCATCATGGTGATGTGCAAGGCATCCAGTGGAACTGGATCGACCCCGCCGATCGCCAGGGCCTGCTGGTATTCGGCAGCGCGTTCGATCAGATCGGCGTCATCGAAGGTCAGATACCAGTAGTAGCCCGTGCGCCCCGGTGACCACTGTTTCACGGTCCAGTGGTCACGAAGGACGTCGATTTCAGAGAAAGCACTCCAGTCGTTTCGCGCGATGGCTTCCGGGTCCGATGTCGAGTCCGGCAGCCATCGCGGGAACGGGCTGTTCGATGTCATGACCGGTTGCTCAACCTTTCCCGTTGACGTGCTTGTAAGCGAGTTTACGGACCACCGGCTGGACGCAGCACCGAGGTGCTGAACACCTTAGCCAGGTAGTCACATTCGTTGCGGTGCAGCTATTTACTGCCCCGCACCCCGCTCCGACGTACCGGGCAGCAATGACGTGGCCGCCGCGGTGGCGGCCACGAGTCATATGAGTCTCACCGCGCGGGCGCCACTAGTCGCGTCGCGTGGTGGTGGGCATCTCCAGCCGCGAACGAGTTCGTTAGAGCGCGTTCCAGCGCCAAGGTCGGGCAATTTCGCCCCGCAAGCAAGCAAGACGATGGCGCACCTCATCCGCTGCGCCATCGCTGGCTTCTGACCGCGACAGCGCGAAAACAGTCCAGCGAAGTTCTTGGATGTCGGCAAGCAGCCGGAATGCCGGATCCGTGGTGACATCAGCGCCGTAAGCATCGACGAATGCTAGGTAGTCGGCCTCCGATAGACGGTCGAAATCGGTGTGATCAGCTGCAATCTGAATGAGGTCCCACCCGGGTCGGCTCAGAGAGACGCGGTCCAGATCAACGAGTATCGGCCTTCCTCCAACCGGAACGACTAGGTTGCCTTGCCACGCGTCGCCGTGAATGACGGTCTTCCGAGCAGGAGGCTCGAGCTGGGAATACTGTTTGTACAGCCCGTCGTGGTGGTCGAGGAGCCAAGCACGGTCCTCAGCGGCGAGGTGGCCTGCCGACGTGATTTCTCGGCGAAGACCGGCGAATGGTTCGTGCTCCGGGAGCACAAACGTTATCGGCGGCGCGAGGGCGTGAAGTTGGCGAAGCGCGGTCGCGAGTTCGGCAGTTGTCGCCGCGCGGTGGTCTGGAATCCGCTGCCACCAGGTGATCGGACGATCGTCTACCACGGCTAAGGGAGTGGCGACATCGGCAACGTGAACGGTCGGCAGCCCAGAGGCATTGAGCCACTGCGAGATTCGCAGTTCTCGTTCGGCTGCATCAGCCGTTCCGGTCTTGCCTACCCGTCCAATGATGTCGCCCACACGATAAATCGTGTTGGACCCCGCCCGGACGAGTTCCGCACGGGTCGGATCGATGCCGCTGATAACCGCCGCTTTTTCGAGAATGGCCAGCGAGCTCGCCTCATTAGGCTCGGGGCTGCTCATGAAGCTGAGTCGCGCGGTGTCGCTGCGACGATGAGGGCGCGTAGCTCACCAACCTCGGTGATGCGGCGGTGTGTGCTCGCAACCGCCGCCAGCCCACGAAGCTCGGTCGCGATACGTGCCGATTGCAATGCGCGGCTACGAACCACCGCTTCCATTCCGATCGCGGCCGCGTCGCGGGGGTCTCCGACCTTCATCGTCAACGCTGCTAACCGAATCTGTGAGAACGTCCGCGATCGGGGATATTCGGAGCCTTGCATGTCGATGGCGTAGCGCAGCCGAGGTGCGGCGACGTCGATCGAGTTGAGTGCCTCGGCGGCCAAAGCGAGCGCCTTTCCAGTACTTCCGAGGTGTTCGGCTGTGTCGTAAAAACACATCCAGGGCGGGTCCGCGTTCGGTTCGCGGGCTTCGAATAGCTCATCTGCGCGGGCGACCTCCGCAACGACCTCATGGGTACGTCCCGAAGCGGCCAGATACTGCGCGCGCATGGCGCTGAGCATCGCACGAACGGTGAAGGTCAGGCGGTCCGATCGGACCTGGGCGAGTTCGATGAGGGAGAGTGCGCTGTCCGGGTCACCGACGAACGCCGATCGTCGCGCCATATCGGCGAGAGCGCTAGCGCGAAGGTCCCACGATCCCGCGGAGTCCGCGCACCACAGCGCGAATTGGAAGTATCGGTCGGCATCTAGGAACTCACCAGCGTCAAAAGCGGTGTACCCCACGACACTGCTGAGATTGCCGACCGCCTCGAACAACGAGCGGCGCAGACTGGCGCTGACCGAACTATGCACCATCGGCGCGAACTTCGTCAGCGCTCGGTTTGCGGCCACGATCGCCGAGGAGCCGCCGCCGTGTAGGTTTTCGGTCGATGCGGCAGTCTGGGTCGCGGCACGGACAGCGTCGATCTCGGTATTGCCTACCCGGCAGGATCGCAATTCGGTGCCACCGGCACCGGGTAGGAAACCGATCGCCCCGGTTGACGGGCCGAACGGACTGAACAGATTCACCGCCAGAGCGCGGTCCGGTTGCTTCTCGGTGGGCTGGCGCCGGCGTGACCGAACAAAGCCGAGTTCTGAATCTGACGCCCCGAGGACATGGTTCATAGCGCGGCGATAGTCAGCGTTCGGCCACCGCACAACTCCGCGTTCGTACCTGGCGATCGCGTGCGCGTCCAGGTCTCGTCGGACGCCAGTCGTTCGCCACACGTGCTCATTGATCGCGTCGGCGAGTTCAGCGCGGCTCATCGTCGTATTCGGGACGACCCGCGACGGCATCCCTTCTCGACGTTGCTGCAGCTGGATGTTAGGTGACACGCCACCTCCGCACGATTACGGGACGTGCCCAAGTGTAGTCGGCTGTCCCGTCGTGAGTGGCGGTCCTTTTTGCCCCATAACCTGCCCTCTTCCTTCAGCTTTCAGCGGCGGATGCTTGGACGTGCCCTACCTCGAACACCGGGGTTTCACGCAAACGCTCGCGACAACGACTGCTACGACATGCGACGTCGCCGCTGTACCGACCAGGGGGAATGATGAGCACGGCGAACCTGACCGATATCGACCGACAAGCGCTCGACGCCCCTGAACCCGGTAGCCTGATCACTCCCGACACCCGCGCCCTCCAAAGCCGGCCGGAGGGTGCAGAAGCGGCGCGCCACCACGTCTCGGCGGCCGAGGAACCCTTTGTCTGCGAATCGGCGCGGGCAGTAGCGCGCCCGGCGACCGGCACGTCCGGCCGATCCGGAGACGGTCGATATGTGGCGCTGCTCGGTGCCTTGTCCGGACTAGAGAACGAAGGTTTGGTCTGTTCTGTGCCACTGTTCCCGGCAGAACTGAACCAGCGCGCCAGCGATTGCGCCCGACCCAGACCAACAGCCCTGGCCGAGGGCGACCCCACGCCGTCGCGCGCCGACCTCGTCAGGGCGTTCGATGCGATGAAACAAGCCGGTTGGTTGCGATGACCCAGACCAACCCGCCCACCGCCGCCTTTGCCGAGACACCCCGGACACGGTGTGAGTTCTACCGGGGCATGTGCGCGCTGCCGACCGTCGTCGACCCGGCAACGGGGCGGATCACGATGCGGGCCGGGTTCGTCGGGGCGGTGATGATGCCGATCGGTTTGGCCCAGCAGGTCAAAACCAATCTCGACGTGCGCGGTGTCGCGCCGTTGTCGATCATCGGGCACCCGCGCGCCAACACGTGGACCTTCCTAGCAAGGGCCGATATACGGCCGATCGGTGACCCCGACGAGGTGGCGAGACTGTGGAATGCGCGGGTGATGGTGATCCGCGATGGTGATATCGCGTTGCCATCCCCGGTACCCGACCCGATGATGATCCGCACGTGGGTGTCTCCGGCTATCAGCGCGTTCCGCCCCTCGGGGGCCGTGGTGATCGAATGCGCGCTATCAATCTTGAGGCAGACACGATGATGAAATACGGCGGCCAGTCACCATGCCCCAACGAACCCGACATTCGCCTCTCTATCGAATTAGCCCGTGTGCAAGTGCATTTCGCCGCGTGTCTTACCGCCGCGCTGGTGTGCGTCTGCGATGTAGCCACCAGCCGCCCGGCACCGTCACCGCCTACCCCGGTCACTGCGCCGGATTACGCCGCCTTCCAACGAGCGCCTGTTCCTACAGCCCTGACCAAGGCACAGCGCGCCTATCGACCACACGAATGACCTTGGGCACGGCCAAGTGAGACCACACGACTTCTCGCTCGGCCTTTCCTGCAGATTCAGTACCCGTCACCGCCTCAGCACCCTGCCGCCTGAAACCGGAGCGCCTACACCGCCATAGGCAACTCGCCCTCTGAACGGCGATTAGAAGCGCCGCAATTACTTGAAGTACAACACCTTTCGCTGTCACGACTCCGCTCAACGAAGCCGCATCCAGCATCTCAATCGCTCGCGCCGCGACAGACATCACAATCCGGCACATGACAATGGAGGACTCGATGAGCATCCACCAACTGGTCGTTATCGGCTACGACGAGATCGTTCGCAACAAGTACATGCCCGTCATCCGGGACGCGATCGCCGAGGGCCACCTCGATTCCTGGTCGCTGATAGACCTCGAATCCGAACGAGAGGTCATCGAAGCACGGCTTGTCGGTGCGGACCCGCAGCCGCGCACGAAGTTCTTCGTCCAGTCCGATCGAGGCGACCCCGCCCTGGCTCTGGAAACAGCCCAGACCGCGCTGCGTTTCCTGCGGCTGCCGGGCCTGCCGATGCTGGCCTATATCGCCACCGAGGTTGGCTCGCACGAGCAATATCTGCGCCGGTGCGTGGCCGAAGGAATCAACTCGCTGGTAGAGAAACCGGTTCTGGCTCCGATGATCGACGGAGCGTTCGAACCCGCACTGATCTCTACCACCATGGCCGAGCTGATCGCCGACGCCTCAGGAAGGACGGCGCGGCACTCAGTGATGACCTTGAGCCGCTACCACAGCATCTACAACGATCGACTCATCCAGCCGCTGCGCGATCGGATGCTCGCGTGGAAGGCGCCACTGACCTCATTCCATCTGCGGGCCGCAGGCGGGGTCTGGAATCTGTCACATGAATTCGTGACCCGTGACGACCACCCCTACCGTCATGGGTACGGGATGTTGATGCACGGCAGCTACCACTACGTCGACCTCGCGGTACAGGTGCTCGCGCTAAACAAGCTGCTGTTCCGGGGCCGGCCGCTGCGATTGCAGGTGTGCTCCTTCGGCGCTTTTCCTGCTGACCAAGACCAGCGAGTGTCGGCCCGGGCAACGAAGATGCTCGGCGGACACTCGAAATGCGCTGCGCTGGCACGTGAACCGCGCCGGTACGGCGAAACCGACATCACCTCCACGTTCCGGCTGATCGACGCCGAAACCGATACCACGATCACCCTGGGCACTCTGTCTTTCGAGCAGACGACACCGTCGATTCGGAGCTGGCGAGCGTTCCCGGACGGGATGTACAACAAGAACGGCCGGACCAGCAGCGTCGACCTGGAAGCGCAACTGTCGACGCTGTATTCGGTTCACGTTCACTGCTACGACGTCCCTCGCGGGCCCGATGCCGACAAGATAGGCGCGGTCGCGGAGATCCTCACCCGCGCCAACGCCTCGCTGCTCACCGACGATGAGTACGTCTCGCGTGAGACTTTCGACGGCCTCTTCCACAGCGATAGTAACCGCGCCCTGATGCAGAACTGGTTGCGCGGCACCGAAACCCGCAGCCGACTGCAGGACCACTACCTGCCGATGCGTGTCACCGAAGCTCTCGCCCTGTCGCTGCGCATCCCCGGCCAAATCGTGGAAGTCGACGGATTCTAGGAGCCCACGCATGTACCTAGCACGTTCTCAAAAAGACGTCACCGCCTTCTATCTCGCGGCCCTGGCCGGTAAAGCGCCGACTGCGGAGCGGCTGTCGGCACCGGTTTCCGACAGGTTCGCCGAATTCCTGAACGCTGTCGACGTCCAGGCTCCTCGAACCGCCCTCGACCTCGGCTACGGCAGAGGCGCCTACACCGTGGCCTTGGCCCGAGCCGGCTTCGAAGTCGTGGCCGTCGACCAGGTCCCGACCCAGATCCTGCGTTCACGACTAGCGGAGCTCGCGGACTCGGCCGACCGGATCGAGGTGGTTCAACGGAGAATCGAAAACTTCTCCGTCGAAAGGCAATTCGGCGTGGTTGTCGCCAAAGATATCCTGCACTACCTGCGCCAGGATCAAGTCCGCGAGACCCTGACCCGCTGCATCCAGCGTGCCCCGATCGGCACAGGGCATTTCCTCGAGGTGTTCACCGACATCATCCGCACCGACCGGCAAGGACGTCGAGTGTTGATCGAGGACGAAGCCGCATACACCGCCGACACCTTTCGCACCACGATCGAACGCCTCTATACCGGATGGGACTGCCACATGAGCTTGACCCGACACCGCGAGCGCAATACCGACTCGGCGCACAACTACTTCGAAGCCAACAGGATCACTGTCCACGCGCACCGCAACACCGACCACGATCCCCGCCCATGAGGAAACACCCGCTCGGCCTCACCGTAATCCTGCCTTGCTATAACAGCGGGCAGTTCGTTCTGGAGGCGGTCGACTCTGTTGTGCGACAACCGATGTCAAATCCGCTCGAGATCATCGTGGTCGATGATGGCAGCGACGACCCCGAAACGCTGACAAGTATCGACGCTTGCCGCGAGTTCCCCGATGTCCGCGTCGTGCGGCAAGGCGCTAACGGTGGCGCCCAAGCCGCCCGCAACGTCGGCCTCGGCATTGCCCGCTACCCCTACGTCCTGCCACTGGACTCCGACGACCGGCTGTCCACCGATCCAGCCCTCCTCGTAAACGGCAGCTACCCCGAACAAGCGGTCCAGCTCCTAGCCTCCTCACCGCACCTGGCGTTCATCCACACCTACTCGCAGATGTTCGGCGCGTTCAACGGGCTGACGATCTCGGCCTATCCCTGCCGCGAAGAGCTGCTGGTCCGCAAACACCATGCACCGATGTCGATCGTCTACCGGCGCGCCGATGCCCTCGCCGCGGGCGGATATGACCGGGGAGTCCGCAAATGGCAGGACTGGGCGTTCGCGATCGACCTCCTCGCCGCCCGCCACCGGCGCGGGGAAACGAACGAGATCAGCTGCATACCGCGCCCGTTCCACGGGTACCGCGTCCACAGCCGGTTCGCCCGTCTGTCGGCCGCCCAGGTCGATGAACTGGAATCAGTGCGCCTCGTGGTCGAGAAGAACCTCGACTACTTCCATGCGGTCCTCGGCGACGATCGCCCTGCCGACGAAGTGGCGGCGTTCGTCTGCGCGAGCAAACCCGACCGGTTGACCGACCTTCTGCACATGGCCGCCGTCGACCTCGATCAAGCCCTGACGCTGGTTCGAGGGCGCAAAGCCACCCTCGGCAGTCCTGTCGACGTTCTGGGCATCCCATGACCGACACGAATGCGACGCCACCTCCCACCGGCGCCGAGGAGACCAGCGATGGGCAGGCAATATGCTGGGCGACTGTGACCGATACCCACCGCCCCAACAGCGCCGACCCCACAACCCTGCCGACGACTTTCGTACCGGTAGAACTAGAGGGTGAGCTGTACGTACGGTGGGTAGACAACGGCTACTTCAAAGCCGATCAGACCAGCGACAAGCCCGCCTACACCGTCGTCATCCCGCCCCCCAACGTCACCGGCCGCCTGCACATGGGCCATGCCTACGAGCACACCCAGATCGACGCGATCACCCGCCGCAAACGAATGCAGGGCTTCGAGACCCTGTGGCAGCCCGGTATGGACCACGCGGGCATCGCCACACAGAATGTGGTCGAACGCGAACTCGCCAAAGAGGGCCTGTCCCGGCACAATCTCGGCCGCGACGCGTTCGAGCAGCGTGTCTGGCAGTGGAAAGCCGAGTCCGGTGGTGCCATCTCCGATCAGATGCGTCGCCTCGGCGACGGCGTCGACTGGGACCGCGAGCGGTTCACCATGGACGAGGGGCTGTCGCGCGCCGTCCAGACGATCTTCAAACGCCTCTACGACGACGGCCTCATCTACCGGGCCGAACGCATCATCAACTGGTGCCCGCGCTGCGCGACCGCGATTTCCGATATCGAGGTCGATCACAAGGACCTCGACGGCGAGCTGGTCTCGATCCGCTACGGCGAGGGCGATGACCAGATCGTTGTCGCGACCACCCGCGCCGAAACGATGCTCGGTGACACCGCCGTGGCCGTTCACCCTGACGACCCTCGATACAGCCATCTGGTCGGCCGCGAGATCGAGCTGCCGCTGACCGGTCGCCGTATCCCTGTAGTCGCGGACGAGCACGTCGATCCCGAATTCGGTTCCGGCGCTGTGAAAGTCACCCCCGCCCACGACCCCAACGACTTCGAGATCGGCCAACGCCACAGTCTGCCCTCACTCACGGTGATGGACGACCACGCGATCATCACCGCTCATGGCCCGTTCCAAGGACTCGATCGTCTTGAAGCTCGCAGCGCCGTCGTCGCCGCGTTACGAGCCGATGGACGCATCGTCGCGGAGAAGCGGCCCTACACCCACGCTGTCGGGCACTGCTCGCGCTGCGGCACGGTCATCGAACCGCGCCTGTCGATGCAGTGGTGGGTCAAGGTCGCACCTCTGGCCCAGGCCGCCGGTGACGCCGTTCGTGACGGGCGCGTCGCCATCCACCCGCCAGAATTGGCTGGCCGCTATTTCGACTGGGTCGACAACCTTCGCGACTGGAACATCTCCCGCCAGCTGTGGTGGGGACACCGCATCCCCATCTGGTACGGCCCGACCGGCGAAACCAGGTGCGTCGGCGCTGACGAGAGCGCCCCAGATGGTTGGACACAGGATCCCGACGTCCTCGACACCTGGTTCTCCTCGGCACTATGGCCGTTCTCGACCATGGGCTGGCCCGACCAGACCGACGCCCTGGCGAAGTTCTACCCGAACAGCGTGCTGTTCACCGGGTATGACCTGCTCTTCTTTTGGATCGCCCGGATGATGATGTTCGGTCTCTACGCCACCGGGCAGTCACCGTTCACTGAGATCGCCCTGCACGGCATGGTCCGCGACAAGCACGGCAAGAAGATGTCCAAGTCGTTCGGGAATGTGGTCGATCCGATCGAGTGGATGGACTCCTACGGCACCGACGCACTTCGCTTCGCCCTCGCACGCGCCGCCAACCCCGGCACCGACGCACCAATCGCCGAAGAATCGGTCGCGGGCAGCCGCAACTTCACCACGAAGCTCTGGAATGCGAGCCGATTTGCCCTCCTCAACGGCGCTACCACCACCGGGCCGCTGCCTGCGGCCGAGGATCTCTCGGTCACCGACCGCTGGATTCTCTCGCGCCTGAGTGCCGTGATCGCCGAAGCCGACGGCTACTACGAGGACTACCAATTCGCGAAACTGTCCGAGTGCCTGTACCACTTCGCCTGGGACGAAACCTTCGACTGGTATCTCGAACTGTCCAAAGCCGTATTCGCGCAGGGCGGTCCAGCCTCAGATGCATCGCGTCGGGTCCTCGGGCACGTGCTCGATACCTTGCTGCGGCTGCTGCATCCGCTCGTGCCGTTCGTCACCGAGAAGTTGTGGACCACCCTCACCGGCGGGGAATCGGTCGTCATCGCGACTTGGCCGCAAGATTCCGGCTTCCGTGACCCGGCGGCCGAGGCCACGGTCGCCCAGGTGCAGCACCTCGTCACCGAAGTTCGACGGTTCCGCTCGGAACAGGGTGTACGAACCAGCCAGCGCGTCCCCGCCGAACTCGAGCTCACCGATGCCCTGGCTGGTCACGAGGCGGCCATCCGGCAGCTACTTCGCCTCGATCCCCCCACTGACACCTTTCACTCGACCGCGACGCTGCCGATCGGCGAATCACGCGTCAGCCTGGACTTGTCGCAGGCGATCGACGTCGATGCCGAGAAGCGTCGCCTCGAAAAGGACCTCGCTGGCGCGCTCAAGGAAATCGAAGTTGCCGCAAAGAAGCTGAGCAACGACAGCTTCCTCTCCAAAGCTCCCGACGATATCGTCGCTGGTATCCGCACCCGTCATCAGAACGCCGAGCTGGATGCTGACCGAATTCGCGAGCAGCTCGCGATGTTGCTCGGATAACCCTTCGACCGCGAGGCCCCTAGCACTCCCTGGCCGCACTCTCGTTACAGCACTCGGGACAGCGGGCCTCGCGGCATCCCAATCGGACATGGTCTACTCGGGACCAACTTTTGTTCGGATGCATTCACTGGAAGTCTTGCGAAGCCGGCAATGAGTCTTGAAACGCGGAGCCTCCCCACCCGAGCCTCCGAAGACGTTTCCCACGCCGACACGATTGGAAGCAATGATTGGTCGGCGTATTCAAGGCTGACCCACGTAGAGGATCACTCACGGCCCGGGAAGCGGACACCCGTTACAGCTCGTCGCCTCGACCACCGAACCCGGACTTGCGGAAGATCGCGCCTACATCCTGTCCGGTCAGTCGGCCTATACGACGGCGAACTCGAGCAGAAGTGCGGTCTCGACGAGTTCACGGGGACGACGCGGACCACGTTCAGTTTGCCGTGAGATCTTCGTACGCCTCGGCGGCTGGGTGCTGCCATGGTAAGCACGGGTACTGCGCTATCTGCCATTCGATGTGTTTCATGGCGGCCGTGATCAATTCGCTCGGTTCGTGGGCGACTTCGCCGTACGTGCGGCTGCGCCCGTCGTGAACGGTATCCCACTTGGACTTGCCACTTTTACGGGTCGCCGCCCCTTGTTCGTGACTGCCGAACCCTGTGAGCTTGCTGTTCCATACCGGCTGATAACCGACCCGCAGACCGTTCTCACCCAAGTCCGCGTGCACGTCCGGCATGAGCAAGGCGCGGAACCGGAACTCCTCGATCGGTAGACCGCCCTCCATGATCGACTTTCGATGCGAGCGGAGCCGCGAGGAAACAGGACGGGCCGCGCCGACGGTCTTTCCGGTCGCGCTGTTGCTCGACCGCGCCTGTCCCGCGTACACGGGGATCTGGAACTTCGACAGGGGGCGATACAAGTCGATGCTGTCGCCACGGTAGTACAGCGCGTAGAGGCCGGAGCCGTCGAAGCGCGGGATCTCGTCCTCCATCGAGACCAACGGTTGCCGCTCGAGCATCTCGCAGATCGTGTTGGCGAGCCGGGCCGTCGACAGTGGGTCGAACGACTCGGGCGAGTACTTCGCGTCCACGTTCACCTACTCGCCCGAGTATCGACATCACGTGGTGGGGACGAGACGAGCATCGGGTGCTTCACTCGTCGATATCCGGCGTGTCTACGGCGGCGTCCTCGGGAAGGGACTCCGGTGTCACGTCGATTACATCTCCCGCTCGGTAGTAGCGCCACGCGCTCCTGTACTCCTCGGTTTCCTTGTACATGATCACGTACCCCATCAGGGCTGTGATCTGCCAGCCCTCCGGCAGGGCGGCGGCGACGAGGCGGAATGCCTCGTTCGCGGTGAGATCCGCGCGGACGACGTCCAGGAGGCCCCCACTCGACTGGGATGGGAGTTTCTCGTAGCGGAACACGAAGGGCAGTCCGGACTTCAACGCCCCGAGGAACGGTCCGAGCGTCGTCGCGCCCGCTTCGAGACCAGGCACGGGCACGTCGAGGTTGATCGGGAACTCGACGTCGAAGTGCTTCTCCTTCAGGACCGTCCTGTCCCGCTGCCGTCCGGGATCCTTGTTGCCGAAGCCGTTGTTGTTCCACGGAACGCCACCCTTGCCCTTGTAGTGGCTGATCAGCAGCTGTTCCGGCGCCAGGGCGGAGAAGTCCTCGGCGACGTACAGACACGAGAAGGTGACCCTGGTGAGAGGGATGTCGCGGCGGCCGGAGATCTTGCGCAGGTGCTGACTCAACCGGTCACGGAGCGACTTGTCGGCCTTACCGACGTAGACGAACTCTCCGTCGAGATAGAGCTGGTAGACACCGGGGCGCTCGTCGACACCCTCAGTCAGGTTCGTCTCGGTCAGCGGGATGGCGACCAGCGTCGCGAGCGCTGCGGCGAGCTGATCCCCCAGCGCCTTGGTGATGCTAAGCCGGAAGTCGCTGTGATGAGTTCCCCCACCGATCGGCAACATGTGCTGACTCATCTCGGTTGCCCTTCGATCACGATCACGAGAGAACTCTATGGACTCGACTTCTGTCAATCGGACTCACCACGTCCGGAACCATTCCTGTCCGACCCCCGCGGTATGGTTCGCCCATGGATGACCAGCCGGGAAACGTGACCAGGACACGGACCAGCGTCGAGTTGTTCGCCGGTGGTGGCGGACTCGCGATGGCCGTTCATCAGGCCGGCTTCCGGCCCTTGCTGTTCAATGAGTTCAACAAGCGCGCATGCCAGACCCTGGTCGCCAGCGCTCGCAAGACCCTGGGCACCGACGGCTTGGTCGAGATCGAGAATGTTCGACCGAAGCCACCGGCGGTGGGGCAACCCGCGCCTCTGTACCCTGCCGACGTCCAGGACCTCGATCTCAGCGCTTTCCGGGGGGAGGTTGACGTCCTCGCCGGTGGGCCGCCCTGCCAACCGTTCAGCGCTGGTGGTGTCGCCAAGGGCGACGAGGACAAGCGCAACATGTTCCCGGCGATGTTCGAGGCGATACGCCAGGTACGCCCGAAGGCTGTCATCTGCGAGAACGTCCGTGGTCTCCTCCGGCCCTCGTTCGCGGACTACTTCCAGTACATCGTCAACGAGCTCCGACTCCCCCACCAGCAGCGCGTTGACTCGACGCGTTGGCAGGACCACGACGCCCAGCTGCGGCGGATCCTCGCCACCCTCTCTGACAACGACATTGACGCCGAGCACTACAAGGTCGTCGTGGTTCCCGTCAACGCCGCCGACTACGGAGTCCCGCAGATACGCAACCGCGTCGTCATCGTCGCGTTCCGGGCGGACCTCGGCGTCGATGTCGAGGCGTTCGAAAAGCTCGTCAAGACACCCCGATACTCCGAGGCGGCGCTGTTCCGCTCGATCAGGAACGGCGACTACTGGCGACGGCACCCCGACGTTCCGGCGCATGTGCGGGCCCGAGTCGAGGAACGCATACCTCGAGTCGTGAAGGAGGACGACTGCCTCCCCTGGCGTACGTTGCGCGACGCCATCGCCGGATACGGCACCGACGCCACGCTACCGAAGCTGCCTGCGGTCGACCTGAAGCGACTCGACGAGAAGTTCGACTTCGGCGACAAGATCGGCGTCCAGCATCACATCGGATGGCCTGGCGCGCGAATCTACAAGGGCCACACCCCGAACGAACTCGACCGCCCCGCGAAGACGGTCAAGGCCGGAGTCCACGGCGTGCCCGGTGGCGAATCGGTTATGCTCCTCGACGAACGCGACCGCGACCCCGAAACCCCCGACGGCTGGACCTACCGACACCGCTATATGACCGTGCGCGAAACCGCCCGCGTGATGACCTTCCCCGACGAATGGCTCGGCTCCGGGCCCCGCGGTGAGCAGATGCGGCAGCTCGGCAACGCCGTCCCGGTCGTGCTCGGTCAGTTCTTCGCCTCGGCTGTCGCCGACGCCCTTACCGCGGCGGAGGCGACAGAGGCCGACGCCAGCGACACGCTCGTCGCGACCCACTGAAACGATGCGTGAGCGGACTGACGAACACGGCTGGAACCAGCACCTACCGTCAGCGCGGGCGTACAAACGGCGCGACGGGGCGGTGGCCCCGGCGATCGAGCAGGACCGTGCCGCGGGCGGCCGTCACCGTCGAAGTGTCGATCTCGGCGACGGGCGCGTGGCGCGAGCGTCGGTCTCGCTCCGGGTCTATCGACGTACTCGCCGGATCCGGGCGTACCTGCGGTGGTCTTGTGATGGCAAGTCCGTGGAGCGGTACGTCTGCGAGGTCACTCGCGATTCCCGCAAAGAGAATCTGGCACAGGCGTGGCGAGAAGCCCACGCCCAGAAACTGGCTGGTGACGCGCCGCTATCATCCGAATCTAGCGCGTCATCTCCCGCTGTGCGCGCGGTGATGCGCGCGAACCGCAGACGCGACACTGGACCGGAGATGGCGCTGCGGAAGGAACTTTATCGTCGCGGCCTTCGCTACCGGGTTGATGCCAGACCGCTAGCGGGACTTCGCCGAACGGCTGACATCGTCTTCGTCTCCGATCGCGTAGCCGTCTTTGTCGACGGTTGCTTCTGGCACGGCTGTCCCTCGCACCATCGCCCAGCGATGAAGAATTCGGAGTTCTGGAACCACAAGATCGACGCTAATCGGGACAGGGACCGGGATACGTCCATTAAGCTCCGCGACGCCGGTTGGACGGTGATCCGTGTATGGGAGCACGATCGACCTGACGAGGCCGCTGAATACATCCAGGCGGCTATAGGCGACCGTCGGCGATCGACCCGTTCGTAGTCGAGGCGCCGCCGACGCGGTGGCGGCAGATTTGATTTGGGTCGATTAAGCCATTTCCCGCTAAATCAAGATCGCCGCAGTAGTGGTGCGGTCTTTAGCCGAACACCACCTACCACGACTCCGGTGATGTCACCCTCGGCCACGAATTCCGTCACGCCGAATGTCGGTGTCCTTCCTTCGGTCGCGATTTGGATCGCCCAACCGGCGGTGTGATCGTCTAGCGCGATATTCCGCAGGGCGACGGATTCACGTGCCACACCGCGTAGGTGGCCGGCCAGCACAGCCGCCACCACGCGAGTCGGATCGTCGGCGCCGGTTTCCTCGGCTGGCCATTCCAGGAGCTGCCCCAGATCAGGACGGAGGAGGACCAGCACGAGGGCCTTGGCCGCCACGTACGGGCTACCAGGGTTCCGAAAGCGCTCGAAATCCCTTTCAACGTTTACGATCTCACGCACGCGCCGGAGGTAGTGCGCGACGATGGCGTTGACCTCATCACTCGGATTTGCCGCAGCGATCTCGCGGACGACAGCTCCCACCACTTCCGACGGACTCCACGCATCGGCTCTGTCGCGTTCCCCTAGCACGCGATACGCCGCCAGGAAGATCAGCCGATCGGCCTTCGCGGCATCGGTCTCGGTCGCCGGTTCGGCTGCCGCGCTGCCGAGGTCAGGCCAACGCAGCCAGGGGGGCACGATGGCCCCTTCTGGCAGGTGTCTGGCCCCGAGCATGCCAGCCGCGACCGCCATCGCCCCGCTACTTTCGGCGGACGCTATCGCCGCGCTGATCGCTCCGCGCAGGCGGTCGATTCGACCCCAATCGATGTCCGGAGCTCGAGCTGGCGATGCGATCACGACCTCGGCGTCGGCCTCTGACGAGAACAGCTCGGGGCTGACACGCAGCAAGTCCTCATGTGGAAAGACATTTCCGTAACGACGGGCACGATGCTCGCGAAGCGACTTCTCGTCACGGAAGTGGATCGCTACTACGTCGGCCATCGCGGCCGCGCGCGCGTAGACAACGGGATCGTCTAGCTGTTGGCCGTTCAGCACGGACTCCGACAACTCGACCAGTACAGGTGCGCCCGCGCCACGCTCGACCACAACCTGCTCGACCAAGGGGGCTGGCGGTGGACCGACGAGAATCGGAACCCACCCGGGACACAGCCCAGACAGATCCGCGTAGTACTTGTAGAACGACTCGCGCGGTGCCAACAACCGCGAGCTGAGCAGAGCGACGAGGTTCATGCGATTGGTCAGGACGAACAAGCGCGACGACGCGCTCTCGAAACCGTCCGATTCATTCCCAACGGCCGGAACCAGTTCCGATGTCGTCTCTCTCGTTCCAGATGTCGCAACTTCGAGATGTTGACCACCGACGCCTTCGCGGTCCTCTCGACCTCCCTTGGTCACTGTTCCAGCACCAAGCCGGCAAGGTCCGCGACGATGTCCGGCACGTCCGAGTCACCGCTCCAGGACAGATGTAGTTCGTGGCAGGCTCTGGACATCACCACGTAGAACGTCATGCGTGTGGCCGCCGACGTCGTATCGGCGGTGAGCTGCTGTAGCTCGGGCACGAACAACGTATCGAACTCCAACCCCTTGAGCGACTTGTAGTGGGCCAACGTCACGGCTGGTGAATCGAAGTCGAGGACGCGGTGCTGAGGGCTGGTCGAGATGTACTGCTGAACTGGCACCGGCAGCTCGCGCTTCGACAGGGCTCGGTAGAGCTTGCGCTGCATCGTCTGGTTGACGCATGCCACGCCGACTGTCAGGTTGTTGCGTGGCTTGACGTAGCGGACGACGAAATCCACGAACTCATCCGCACTCGCGTGACGCCTGAGCGTCGGCTTGTCGCCATGCCGCTCGGGAGGGTGTGGGAGTCCGGTGGGTGCACCGGCGTAGTACTTCGCCGCCACAGCGGCGATCTCGGCGGTGTTTCGGTGGTTGCGCAGAAGGGATAGATGCTTGCGGGCGCCGATCGCTGTCTCGATCTCGCGCAGCGTGGTGTTGTTGTCGAACAACTGCTGATTCTCGTCAGCGAAGACCGTGATGTTCTTCGCGACGAAGCGCGCGATCCTGAAGAAGCCGAGCGGTAGGTCCTGCCCCTCGTCGACGATCAGGTCCACCAGACCACCCAGTTTTGGCGGGTTGGCCATGAACAGCTGGGCGATCTGAGCCCAGTCGACCTCGTACGAACTATCAGTAATGGTCGGAGGACTGGTGCGGTAGTGCTGCCGCCAGAAGTCCCAGAACCACTTGTGGAAGGTGGTCACATACCCGGCGACGTCCATCTCGTTGGCCGCCTGCTCGGTGTACTGCTGGAGCACCTTCGAGTACATCAGCACGGCTGGCTCTCGATCGTCGAAAGTCAATGCCTGGGCGCGGTATAGCGCCATCACCGACTTGCCGGTCCCCGGGGGACCGCTCACCAGGTAGTTGCCGTCGAGGTCGAGGCTGTAGATGAGGTCCTGTTCCTTGGACAGGTCCTCGAAGGCGGGCAGCCTCACCCTATGCTCCTGACACCATCGACCGCTGCCTCGATGGCCGCGTCGAGCACTGGTTTGAAGAAGCCCCGCACCTTGTCGTTGCCGATCACCATTCCTCGGTCCAGCAGATAATTCCCGCTCTCACAACTCGTTTCGGCTACAAGCGAGCAAGCGTGACAGGCCGCGATGTTGAGGCTGGCGAAGGTGGATGCCAGATTTTCGCTGCAGAGCGGATCAGACGAGCACCACATGGCGTCCTGCAACGCTTCCAAAATGGTGGTTCGTAGGGTCGGCGCCTCGCCTTGGCGCACCAGTCCGCCCAGGGTGCCTTCGGAATCACCCGCAGCGGTATAGATCAGGATGCCCGCTTGCTTGGCGGTACCGTCCGCTTCCAAGCTGCTTCGGGCGTATATGCGTTCCCGCAAGCTCGTCGCCGCGTACCCGGATTCGAAGGCCAACCGGCGAATCATCAGGTGCGCGAAAGTGTGCAGGAGAACGTAGCGAGGGCTAAGGATCGGCCCCGTCCGCTCCCGAAGCCGCGGCGCCATGAAGGAGTTGTCCAGACGGCCTTCGAGTTCCGCGACGCGGGCGCGTACGTCATCCTGCTGCTCCCAGATGTTCAGTCGGTTCTCGTCCAGAGACAAGAAGATGCCCTCACCGCCGACGTCGATCGCTGGCAACCAGCTGACTCGGTGATTGAGCGCGGCCTTCACCAAGGTGTCTTTGTCACCCGGTTTGACCCGATGGAATCCCTCCAATGCGCGCACCTCGCGCAGCCGATCGGCCAGCACCACCTTGTCGATGCGGTCAGTGAGCAACGACGTGACGGCGTTGCTGTCAGCGGCACCCGATGTCAGGCCAACGTGCCTAGTCCGGAAATTCGGATCATCGGAGTTGTCCGACGGAGTCAGGAACGCAGCCCATTCCTCGCCCAACAGGTCGCCCGGCGTCGCCTCGACGGCTGTTGCTCGACCAGCCTCGCGTTGCTTCTCGTCTCGGGCGAGTGCCTTGATGTAGTCGCCAGCTACTCCATGTGCGTCCGCGAGAGTCTGCACCGTGAATGCGAATATCGGGGCGTCTTCGTTGGCCGTCATCAGGGCACGGAACCAATCGTCGGCCTTGATGGCCATGGCCTTCTCGCTGTTCGCGTCCGACCGTGACGGATTCGGAATCTCGATGGACGAGTGGACGACCGGGAAGTACACGTTGCTGGCTCCGCGCTGAACCGCCAGGGGAATCTCATCGCAGTCCGCGCGTTCATCGAAGCGTTGCCAGGGCTGTCGGCCGCCGCACGAGACGCCGATGGACTTGAGCGAATTCTTGGAGGTTATCCCCACTAGGTTTCGACGGCTCTGGCAACTTTGGCACCGGATTTGGAGGGTGTCGAGGCCGCCGCCGCCCTTACCCGGCAATGTCTCGAAGCACAGGTTGTCCTTTTGGCACTGGCGAGCGTCAGGGGTTGAGCTTCGGGAGTGCGCCCACCGTCGCCAGTCGATATCGTCCATGTGCCCCTTCGGGCAGATCTGAATCCAACGCATCGGCACCAATGGCTTGCGGCCGGCGCAACCGCCGCAGGTCGGCGACTTTCCGTCTTGCTCGAGCGAGCGCTTCCACCGAGTCATCCGGCGACACTTCTGGCAGAACAGCCAGGTCGGGAACCGCGAGTACGGTACGCCAGCTTTTGACGGTGCCCAGGAGTTGCTGTCGATCGACGGAGCTGCCCGAAACTGCGTGACGCCGAGAGCAGCGGCCAACCGATCGCTTTGTATCGTCTCGCCTCGGGCGCCCCACCTGAAGATGTCACAACCCACTAGCGACTCGCCTTGGAAGTCGAAGATCGCGCCGACGCCGAAGGGGACGATCGTCTGCGACTGCCTGATTTTGCGCTGCATTTGGCTACTTGCTCCCCTTCGACGACCCCGCACCGTGGATAACCTCGATCAGCGACTCCATGTCCACATTGCGCATCGAACCGAGTGTTGGCCACCCGTCGCCCTTGGCATGGAACTGTTTGATGAGGTTGATCTGGCCTTTGCCATTCGGCTTGTAATACAAGAGCTTGCTATCCGCTTCGGCTCGCCGAGCGCGGTCCAGCCAGTCGTCGATGAACTTGTCCATGTAGCTCCGCGCGCCAATTCGTTCGCGAGGTTCGACACGTTCCACCACTTCGATCAGGGCGTCCGCCAATTTTCGGACTTCGGCCTCGTGATTGAGGATCTCGCCAGCTTGTCCATCCGTGTTCAGGCCAAGTTTGTGTCGGACGAGGATCACCAAGGCGGCGTGCAGCGCGCGGTCACGCGATGGTGGTGAGTACGGGGTGACGCTTGTGGGCTCGACGTGACGGTAGAGCGCTGAGTGGTACCCGCGGAAGTTCTCGTAATGCGATCTGTCGCGCGGCTTGGTAGCGCGGAACAGATCGAACACTAGGCCGGGTGCCGTCGACCGTCCCACACGGCTGGTGGCCTGGATGTACTCGGCGGTGGCCTTCGGCTGACCGTTGACGAGCATCAAGCCAAGGCGAGGAACGTCCACACCCACAGACAGCATGCTGGATGTGGCCAGGAAATCCACCGAGTTCTTGTCGGAGCAAGGCTTATTCAAGCGCTCAAGGAGGCGTGGCTGCTGTGCGCGTGGAACGGACGATGACAGCTCATCGACTTCGTACTCGCGTTTGGGGCGACTAACGATCAAGCTTCCCAACCGGGAGTGGATATCGTCGCGGGCGATGGTGACCGTTTTGCCGAGCTCGCGCAGGGAACTGTGGTAAGCGACCACCGTCCAGTAGGCATCCTGGGCATCGCCTGCCAGGCAGAGGTCAACTGGTGCTTGGAGAAGCGCTGCGCCGGAGTGCACGACTGCGGTGTCGAAGGTGTGCCCTTGGGCCATCATGCCGACGTACAAGCGTCCGGGGGACATCTCGTCCTCCCTGGCGAAGTAAGAATTGCCAGCGTCGATCCCTGCTGGTGGGAATAAATCAACCGGCCGACCGAAAAGGCCGTTGATTTGTGCCGTGGCGCGTCGAATCGTCGCGGTGGAGGAGATGACCTTCGGTGGGCGCAGATCTGACTCGCAAAGCAGGTTGATTGCGGCTTCGTACAGCCCGACTGTCGTGCCCAACGGGCCAGTCAGTAGGTGCAACTCGTCCTGAATGATGAGAGACGGGGGAAGCGTGCCATTGGCGCGTCCGAACAGATTGCCTGAGTCTGGCACCCAGGCTAACTGGGCGAATTTATCCACGGTGCCGAGCAGGAAGGTAGGCGGACTGGCGTATAGCGCGTCGTCGATCACCCGTACTGGCAGCTCGGTATGGAACTCGCATTTGACTGATGGGCAGTGGAACTTGAACGACTGATCAGTGCAGACGATGCCGTAGTCGGCGTCCTCATCGCTGTGTTCGCGGGGCACGATCTCGGTGCCACACCACGGGCAGCGCTCGAGGAGGAACCGATCGTCTGTTTCGCCAGCGTCGCGCAATTCGTCGAACTGCTCGCGCGCCTTGACATAGCGGTTCGGCGTAGTCGCCTCTCCGACCCACAGCCCTACGGATATTGGCTCGTCGCCTAGGCAGGCTGGGTTCTCGCGCCGAAGGTGTTCGCAAGCCGCGATGGTGGAGGCGGTGCGCTGGAACTGCTGGGCAGTTAGCAGCGACAGCGTGTAGCGACTGACAACCGCCGTGCCTCCGCCCGCGGCATCTTCCAGCAGCCGACGTCGGAAGATCTCGAAGGCCGCCACGAACAGGTAGGCCTCGGTCTTACCTCCGCCGGTCGGAAACCAGATGAGATCTACGACATTCCGATCATCGTCTTTGGGGTATGCCAGACCGCGCAGGGTCGTCAAGAAGAAGCCCATCTGGAATGGTCGCCATTTTGCACCGCCCGGATAGTTAGTCGGCAAGTCAGGGGCCGCGCTACGCGGATGGCGCGTGCCAACCAAGTCCTCATCGCTGTGCCTCATCTGAATCAACATGGCCCGATTAGCTAGTCGGAAGGCTTCGATCAGTTTGGCGCGGTCGGGATGTTGCGCGAACACGCGTACGCCCGCGCGCATCCGGTCGCGGGCGCGCACCAGGCGTTTGATCACGGATACCGTCGCGCCTTTGTAACGCTCATCCAAGGCTGCGGCCTCTGCACCTACCTGTTCGATCCAGGCCGCGTACGGGTCAACGAAAGCATCGAGTTCGCGCACGAGATCGGCGGCATCGGTCGAGGCGTCGGCTAGCCAGGCGACGTCTAGTGCCCGCACCGAGTCGCCGTCGGCGCTAACTCGAGGCACGACGAAGGATGGCATGACTTCCGAGCGGACGCCGTTGACCTTGCCGTCAAGCTCTCGCCACTCCGGTGAGCAACCGTGACCAATGGCGAAGACGCGCGCCTTGCGGTGCATCAGCCGAAGCTCTTGCTCCTCAGGATCGTGGGAAGCCATTGTTACCGAGGGGTACTCCAAGAGTTCTCCCGCGCCGTCCACGCTCACGTCGAACTCAACCTGGAGCAGGATGTCGTCCCAGCCTTGTTTCGGGTGCTCACCGTCGATGCTCCGGGCGTTTACCAACGTAACCGTCACGAGATTCCCGTGGGGGTACTCGCGCCAGCGAATGTGGATCTCGGCCTTATTGTCCCAGATAGGCTGGGGCTCGGTGTCGTCAGCAGTAATCGTGACCTTCGCCTCAGGCAGCTGGTCCCGTCGCCAGACACGCCTTGAACCCGGGGACTTCTGACGCGGATCCTCGTCTTGTGCCTCGGTAGGTCCGCCGTCCCGTACCTCGTGAGCGGTCAAAGCTTCTATTGCCGCATCGCCGCTAAGTAGTTCGTACTCAGCAGCGCGGGCTTTGATCGTCAGTTCAGTCGCCGTGGTGAAGAACGACAGCCCCTGCGACGCGGGAAGAAAGTCGTTCGCCGCTGAGACCGGATCGTCGCTGAACTGACTCTCGTCGCCGCCAACAGCCGTCGGAGACTCGTCTTCCTCCTGTCCCTCCCGCTCGACGTACCCAGCGAACTCGGCTTTGCGAGGAAACAGTGTGCCCATGAGGTACCGGCGGTTCGGCGGATCGAAGATGATCTCAGCGGACCCGTCGAACGGACCGACGAGCTGGCGTCGAACGTAGTCGACGAAGTCGGCCCGGACATCTGGGAGTGTGGTCATGCGCCCGCCTTTTTCAATGCGTCGAGAGCCGTTGCGGCGTGGGTCTTGTACAACTCAGCCAAACGGGCTCCGACTGCTGGACTGGTCGCTAGCCATAGACCGGCGCGCGGCCGACTCAGTGCGACGTACAGCAGGTTGATTTCTGCCTCCGAGTCGAGTGAGTCGATATCTACGACGCACACGAACCGGTTCTCCAGCCCCTTGATGTTCACCGCTGATGCCCAGGTGAGGTCGTCGCCCGGCCAACCAGCTGCTGAGCCCTTCCCGAGCACACGCAACGTCCCCTTTCGGGCAACTCGAAGTCCCCTCGCGGCGCTCGTCTCCCAATCGCCACGCAGCGAAACAATGGTGACAGCACCCACCGGCACTTCATGGTCGCGGAGCACGCGCAGGTGCAATTCCAGCGCAGCGGTCTCCGCTGCCGGGTCGTCTACTGTCACCATCTCGACTTCCGGCCCCGAACCAGCAGCGGCCACACCGGTGTCCGCTCCGGTCAGCGCCCGGGTCTGGAATGCGATCTCACGAGTGTTGCGACAGTTGGTTTGAAGGGTGGCCGGCACCGGAGAGAACGACTGGATGTACTGCAGAGCTTCGCTATCGAAGTCGCCATAGAGGTCGGCTTGGCGATTCTGGTCCATGAACATCACCCAACGGCCGTCGCTCCAGCCACCGACTATGGTCGCCTCTAGTCTGTCGAGGCTGTCGAAGTTCATCAGATCCTGTGCCTCGTCGATCATTACGGCATCGAACTGCTGGTTGCTGGGCAATTCGGATGCCGCGTGAACGGCGACACCACTCCCGGCCATCAGTTCTCGTACATATGCGGCAAGGACCTCGCTTCGGCAGATGAACAGCACAGCACGCCCGAGCAGGACTTGACGGCGGGCGACTTCGGTCGCCAAGAACGTCTTGCCGGTCCCTGCTCCCCCGTTGCAGAGCACTCTGGGTGCCTCGCTGATGAGGTCGAGCCTGGTGAACTGCTCGTCGGTCAGACGCACGAAAGCGACGTCGAGCGTGATGGCGCGCGCATCGAGCAAGGGCGAGCGGTCAAAACTAGGACGCAGTTGCTGAATCAGGTTGCCGTGCAGGTGCTTGTCGATCGGCAGCTTCTCCGGCTGACGCCCGCCCCAGTATGCGACCGCCCGGTTGACCGCCGAAACGAATCCTCGACTGAATTGCCCTCGGCCACAGTATGTTTCGTCATCCCACTCAAAGCTGCTCAGGGCCAGGTCGACGTCGGGAGTAACCACCAGGGTCCCGAAAGCGATGTCATCAACTGCTACACCGATCTGCTGCCGCAGCCGATCGCGCAGCGCGTACATACCACTGTTGACCTGCTTGAACGGACCTTCCCGATCTTGTCGGTGGTGTCCGCTACGGTCGCTGTACGTCCACAAGCCGTTGTTACAAGAGATTTGGGCACCCTTGACCTCTACGACCAGCACCAGCTCGTCGAGCACGAGCACGAAATCAAGCTCAGAGGTGAGCTTGTACTCGTGCGTCGGCAGATTCAGCGAGTGCAGTGCCGTGCCCCGGAGGCCGCTGGCTGCCAGCGCCTCGAACACGCGCCGTTCGGACGTAGTTGTCGGAACCGAGCCAAGTTCGGCCGGGATCATTCTCAAAGTCGCTCCCCACAGGTTTGGCTGCAGCGTAATCCTGCCGCACGGAAGTGCCGAGCGCAGCGTATTGGTGTCGCCCAGAGGAGTCCTGAATGGACATTGAGTACGTACGTCGCGTGCTCGTCCGGCTCCAGCCCTTCGTCAAGGAGCATGTGATTCGACGCTCTCGCATCGAGCGCGTGCTGGGGACCCTGCGGACACCGCCCGAAGACATCGCAGCCGAGGTCGATCGACTCCTCGTCAAGGCGGGCATCAAGATAGAAGAGGACGGCGCACCCGCGCCGACCGAGCCCGAGATGCGCGAAAACATACTAACCGGTCCGGAGTTCGATATCGAGCCGGATAATTCGGCAGCGGCCGGTCCGGGACATAGCTCGGATCCTGTGGCAGCCGCTCGCCGGCGGATCCTGGCCGATCGACACGTCCCCGCCGCGAAACGTGCCCGTGTGCTGCTTCGGTCCGAGGAGGAAGTAGGCCTTGCCATTCTGGTGAGAGGGGAGGCGGGCGAACCGCTGGAGCAGGGCGACTTCGCCAAGTTGACCGGCGAATCACGGGAAGCCGCGATCTGCCTGCTACTCCATAACCAGGGTCTGGTGCGCTCAGTCGCTAAGCACTACGCGCCTACTGGCATGACTTCCGAAGACCTGTTTCAGCACGGCATGACAGGACTTATCCGTGCCGTGGAACTGTTCGATCCTAACAGGGGCTTCAAGTTTTCGACATACTCCATGAACTGGGTGCGCCAATCCATCACACGCGCCATCGCCAATGAGTCGCGCATGATCCGAATTCCTGTGCACTTGTTTGAGCGCGTGCAGAAGGTCTGGCTGACCCGTCCGCGTTTGACGGTCGACGGCGAGGAACCGTCTATTCACCAGCTGGCATTGGCTTGCGAGCTAACCGATGCCCAAGTGACCGAATGCCTGTTGCTCGGGCGCCATGACATCCTTTCGCTTGACAGCCCGATCGTGCATGAGGGTGAGGCCACGCTCGGCGAGCTCTTCGAGAGCGCTGACCCGTACGCCGACCCCGAGCTTGAGATTGTGTTCGCCCTCCTTCAATCTCATCTCGCGGCTGTACTCGAGTCCGTCAGCGAACGGGAAGCGAGCGTGGTATCTATGCGCTTCGGCCTCTCGGATGATTCACCGAAGACGCTTGATGAAATTGGGAAGATCCTCGGCGTGACGCGAGAAAGGATTCGCCAGATCGAAAGAAAGGCGCTGACCCACCTACGGGACCCGTCACGGAGCCAGATTCTTCGGGCGTATCTGTATGACACCGACGATCTGCCGACCCGCAAGCAGCCGCTCGACGAGGAGCTCAAAGAAGACGGTGGATGAAATACAGCGGCCCCGCTACAAGTCAGCACCCTGCTGCAGGTAGGGAAAGAGTGGCAGCGAATCCCCGTGGCCCGCGATCTCGGCCGACAGCTTTGATTCGAGATAGCGCGGCACCGAACGCGATTGGCCCTAGGAGCGACCTCGCTACACCGGTGACCTCGGCACCAGATCCGCGAGGAACTGCTGAGTCTCCTCGTCCGTGGAGTAGATGACAACGCCCCGCATAGCGCGCGTGAGCAAGACCTTGTAGACGTTACGAATCAGCTCGTTGAACTGATCGTCGAAGAGCTTCTTCGCCTTTAAAGGCTTGTCCAGGTTGGCATCCCGCACGCTGATGAAACGTCCACCGCGAACCACCAGGTCGGGGCCGATGATGACACCAGCCCAGTCGTATTCGAAACCTTGCGCGGTGTAGACGCAGCCAACTTGCCCGAAACCGGCGGGGTCGGTCGCCCAATATGCGCTCGGCGGAACCCCGTTGAGTGCCCGTTCCGCTCTGGAATTCCACGGCATCGACCACGCACCGATGGTTACGTCATCGACGAGACTACCGTCGTCGTTCGGATCGCTCCACGGCCAGCAATACCCCGCCGTGATGCGCGCAGACTCCCCCGCGTCGTTCTTCGCACGGAGGAAGTCCTGCATCTCCTGCGGTGACTGCGCGACCCGAACCTCGAAGTTCTGCTCATCGCGCCAGGGGGTCGGGCCACCGACCCGCAGTTCGAGCAAACGACGCACCCACTCGTCGTACACCTCACTACCACCGCAACGGAATTGTCCCTCCAGCGCGACGATGTGCACCGGATATCCCGCACGGGTCGCGTGGGTGCGGATCTCGTTCACGGTACCAACCTCATCCGGTCGCACAACCTGATGTTCGTCCAGCAGAAACACCGACACGTTGGCGGCGGCGATGAGTTCATCGATCTGTGGCCGATCCGTCCGCTTGTCCTTCTTGGTGAAGCGGTTCGTCGACACCGCACGGACGCGGTGCGCTTCATCGCAGATCAGAACCTGGAGCTGATTCGGCCGGTAGTCCGCGAAGGTTCGGTAGTACTGGAATAGTTTCTTCAGCGCGGTGGAACCTACCGCCGGATACTTGCGGAGGGACTTGGTGAACGCGCTCGACCCGGTTGCATGCTGGACCTGATATCCCTCTCGGTTCAGCTCCGCAAGTAGCTTCACCGCGATCAGACTCTTGCCGCTGCCCGGACCACCCGTCACGATCACGACGCTCTTCGGATGTTGCTCGTGCGCCAGCCGCACTTGCTCGATCACCCGCTGGTACGCGAGCTCCTGATTGTCGAGGAGCGAATTCTCAGTGGCCTGACGTAGTTCCGACGCAGTAAGGCTCAACAGGTTCGGGCGAGCCAGAATCTTGCTGTCCAACAACCGTTTAGCGGGCCCGATGTCTGGAGTGGGGGCAAGTCGGTCGGCCAGGAACTTTTGAAACGCGTCACGCCGTTCGCCCGTGAACAGCCGGCCGAACTGGTCAGGTTGTCGTGCCCGCAAAGTGCTGATCGAGTTCTCGGTGGCGTTGTGCAGGAACACGGCGCCGTGAACATCCTGCGGGCGACCATGTAGCACCTCTACATACTGTGTGAGGTATTTGCAGTACCCACGCACCTGATCGATCGGATGAAGCTCCTCGTCGCGGACGCCGCTCGCCCGCACGATGCGATCGCTGTTGAAGGCCAACTCGGCCCTGTCCCATTGCTTGAGCTCGACAACCACGTAGGTGTCTACCCCGGTCCGTGGATTGACTCCGGCGAGAACCACATCCGCCCGCGCAGTCGACTCCGGCAGTCGGAATTCGATCAGCATCTCGATCTCGCCCAGGCCGACTTCCTGTAGGTCCCTGGCAATCTCAGGAAGACTCGCTTCCCACGACCGAGTCCGGGAGTTTCGCTGCCCCAGCTTCCATCGCTGACCCTCCAGGATTTCGTCGACGAGCACTGCCTCCAGAGACCAGTTCATTACCTCTACAGCAGTTGTCCGCAGAACCCTGTCCACCATGCCAAATCCCCCTGGCAGCACGAAACCTCGTGCAGCAGGGGCATGTCCGCGCAGCGGAAGCCCGTCGGGCCGCAACCTAACGACCAAGAGCGTATCGCACCCATCACACGAAATCGGCGCCGCGTGATCCTGGAGCCCGTGCAGCGGCAGAAGCATTCCGGCCATCCACTTGCCCACGTAGCTCCCCTGAAACACCGCTCTTCCGCCACGTCGGGCAGCGCCACAGCCGCCCCGTCGCAGACCCTGCCCCGCAGGGCACGATCACGGAAACTGCCACCACAGCCACCAAATCACTGTCTCCGGCGATCGGTCGACCCAAACGTTCCGCCCAAACGTTGTAGTGACCTTCCCATCTCCCAGCACCGCTCGCGTCGGACCAGGTCAGGGTCGCTGAGCGCCTGTCAGCTCACGTTCCGACACCGCGACGCGGGCGGAGAATGGGCACCGCCAATCAGCAGGTTTGGGGCGGCCGGAGTAGCGGCGCGCTTCGGAAGACGTCTCGTACTCCATCAGGTTCGGGTTGATATCACCCTGCAGCATGATGTCCTGCTTGCGGATCTTGTCCGCCAAGCGGTCCCACATGCCCTCCGCTTTGATCCGTGCGAATTGTTCGTGGGAGTTGAACGCCAGCATTGGAAACGGAGGACGGCGGCCGAACCGCTGATGCGTCTCGTGTAGTCCGATCACGAAGAAGGGATGACCGGCGACGCTGTACTTGAACTCACTCGACTGCGGATCGGAAGAGCCCCCGGCCGTCCAGCCGAAGCGTGCCGAGTCTGCCTCGTGCAGCAGTTGCAGGTGCTGCCACAACAAGTCTTCGAAGCGCAGCTCATCCACACCCCGAGGCTGTTCGAAGGTCGCGATGAAGCTGGTGAACGTGCGAGCACTCCAGTCCGCGGCACCGACGAACTCCGCGAGATCCGCGGCCATCAGCCGCGCTGACTCTTCGCTGCCCATCACGTCGTAGTGGCGATGGGCGATGCCGCCCTGACGCCAGGCGGAGCGGCCCGCCAGACAGGCGAACCGGTCGCCGAGCAGGAAGTTCTCCAGTTGAGCTCGCGCCTCTGTCGTCAACGCCGGTGATCCTTCCGAACATCCGTCCTCGGCCGAGCGGGTGAGCTTCGATCCACTCGGCGAATGCAGACACCTCCACCGTGCCGCGCGGCTGATCCTGTCAGTCGACCAGCAGGATACGCGAATCGCGCGAATCATGGTTAACAACGGTTTGCCCGCTCGAAGGCCGAAACCGGCGGCTACCTGTGTCGCAGATCATGCCCCGTTGCCCACAGCGCCAGGTCGCGGTACGCGAACTGATCTGCGACACCATCTAAATCTCGGTGAAGAAGTACGAGGACCAGCAAATAGCCCAAGCGCAGGCAACGAACGCGTTGGGCAACGGCTACTGATCCACGCCGTCCGCTGACCAGTCCCCCGACGGGCAGGTCACATCCGCTGCGGTGCCGTGATCCCCAACTGCCCCAGTCCGATCTCCAGGGTCCGGGCAGTCAACTGGCACAACGTGATTCGGTTCGAACGTATCGGTTCGTCAGCAGCGAGGACCGGACACGAGTCGTAGAAGCTGGTGTAGGCGCGGGCCAGTTCGTAGAGGTAGCCCGCCAGCCGGTGTGGCTCCAACGTGTCGGCCACCTCGACGAGGACGGTCCCGTAGCCGTCTAGGCATAAAGCGAGTTCCCGCTCGGCTGGTTCCATCGGCCCGTCGATGTCCACGACCGTCGGGATCGTGGCCTCGGCTTTGCGCAGGATCGAGCAGACCCGCGCGTGGGCATACTGCAGGTACACGCCGGTGTTGCCGTTGAGCGTGGTCATGCGGTCCGGGTCGAAGGTGTAGTCCTTGACCCTCGATGTCGACAGATCCGCGTACTTCACCGCACCGATTCCCGCCTGCTCGGCGATCGCATCGAGCTCGGCAGACGACAGGTCCGGGTTCTTCTCGGCGACCACCACACGCGCACGCCCGACAGCTTCGTCGAGCAGGTCCATCAACCGAACCGTCCCGCCCGCACGGGTTTTGAACGGTTTGCCGTCCGGCCCGAGGATGGTGCCGTAAGCGACATGAGAAACTTCGATCGCCTCGGTGAGCCAGCCGGCCCGCCGTGCCGCTTCGAATACCAGCTGGAAATGCAGAGCCTGCCGCGAGTCGGTGACATACAGCAGCCGGTCGGCGTGCAGTGAGGTGATGCGGTACCGGATGGTGGCCAGGTCGGTGCTGTCGTAGCCGTAGCCACCGTCGCGTTTGCGGACCATCAGGACCGCCGGCTGATCATCGGGTCCTTTGACCTGTTCGGACAGCACGACGACCGCACCGTCACTCTCGACCGCGACGCCCTTGTCCAGCAGCTCGGAGACGGTATCGGCGAGCTTGTCGTTGTAGAACGACTCACCGAAGTAGTCGTCCGGAGTGAGCAGCACACCGAGCCGGTCGTAGATCGCGCCGAACGCCTTCTCGGACTCCGCGACGATCTCCCGCCAACGGGACACCGTGTCAGGGTCACCGGCTTGCAGGGCAACCACACGAGTCCTGGCCCGGTCCGCAAAGCCTGAATCCGAGTCGAATTGTTTCCTGGCCGCCTTGTACAGGCTGTCGAGCGCCGACACCGAGCTGGTTTCCCTATCGAGTTCCTCTGTATGCCAGGGAGATTCGGGGTGCTCGTCGATGTATTGGATGAGCATGCCGAACTGTGTTCCCCAGTCACCCAGGTGGTTCGCGCGGACGACATCGGCGCCGAGGAACCCGAAGACCCGGGCCAGACTGTCACCGATGATGGTGGTCCGCAGGTGCCCGACGTGCATTTCCTTCGCCACGTTCGGCGCCGAGTAGTCGATGACGACCCGTTGCCCGTCTTCGGTGGTGGGGACGCCGAGCCGGTCATCGGCCAGGCGCGCTGCGACGGATTGCCACACCACTGTATCGGCCAGGGTGATGTTCAAGAACCCTGGGCCTGACACTTGTACATCAGCGATCACACCATCGGCGAGATCGATCTGAGTGACGAGCTCAGCGCCGAGCTTCGTCGGCGGGATACCGACCCGCTTCGCCAACGGCAGCGCGGCATTGGATTGGAAATCCGCGCGATCGGAACGTCGCACTACCGGGTCCGCATCCGCCGCTTCCGGACGGACTCGGGCGATCGCCTCCGACACAGCGGCAGCGACACGTCCGAGCAGCGGCACAACACCGGCAGAGCTCACCTTGGGTTCCTTTCGCGTGGATGGTGAACTCATTGTCCCAAGCACATCAAGCGGAATATCGGCCGCGACTCAGCAGATCGCGCCTCCCTGCACTGAGGGTGGACGGGCAGCAGGCTCGGTAGCAAGCACAAGTCACCCACAGACGTACGCTGACCTGCGAAGTCCAACGCTTTCCAGAAGGGTGTGCTGATGACCGTCACTGCTGGCCGGTTCGCTGTCGGATTGATTGCCGCGGCCACACTGGCGTTGGCAGGATGTGACGGCAACCCGCCGACGACAACACCTACGGGGTCGGTGTCGCCGACGACGGCGTCCGCGCCCTTGTCCGAGGGGCCCGCTGCGTCGACGTCGTCGACCCGCCTCCCAGAAACCACCACCCCGACCACTTCGGCTGAGTTGACACCGCACGCCGCACCAGCACCACCCGCATCCTCACCCGCGATCCAGCAATCAGAGCCGACCTTCTTGTATTGCGAGAACGGCACCGCGATATATAGCGATCAGTCGTACGTAGTCGGGGACCCACGCTGTCCACAGCCCACCGCTAACGAAGACCCGCACGGTCGCGACTACCAGTGTGATGCGCAAGGAACCAACTGCACCTACCCCGATGGCTCTCCGGTCCCGGGTTATCGGCGGTGCGGCACACAGTGTGGTGAAGCACCGACTTCTGGTGAGGTTCAACGCAAGTGGATGGAATGCATCGCTGTGAAATCGGTAGAGCAATGTCGAGCGGAGCAGTGAGGAGTCGTCGATAAATCGCTGCGCCCGTTCCAGAGCCCATACCTCTGGGACGAGGAAGAACAGCTAACAGACCTGCGCCCCGCCGTGTATCTGCGAGACCGCATCTACTGTGACCAGACCCTCCGTACCCCACCCATGAAGCACCTTGATACTAGGGTTGACCATATGGAAAAACGCGTCCAGGTGAAGATCTGTGGTATCAGGTCCGAACTCGACCTCGCTGCGGCGTTGAGTGCTCGGCCCGATGCCGTGGGGTTCATCTCTGGCATCACGCACTTCAGCGAGGACGCGCTCACGCCGGAGCAGGCCGCCGCCCTGTCCGCGCAGGTATCGAGCCGAGTCGGCGCACGCTCGGTGAAACGTGTGCTGGTCACCCACCTCGAAGACGCTGACGCGATTTTGCAGCTTGCGCAGACGGTCGATGTCGAGGCTATCCAGGTGCACGGCTTGGTGAATCGAGCCAATTTGCGAAAGGTGTACGAGCACAGGGGCAATCGCGAGATCCTGCGGGCGGTTCATGTCACCGACGAGGGCGTTTTCTCCGCCGTCGAGGATGTCGCCAAGTATTGCGACGTTATCCTTCTGGACTCGCGCACGCCCAGCCGTCTCGGGGGAACCGGGCAGACACACGACTGGAACATCAGCAAGAAGATCGTCGAAGCGATGGCCGGGCGCAAGGATGTGGCATTGGCCGGTGGGCTCACCCCGGACAACGTCGGTAGGGCAATCGACCTCGTGCAGCCCTATGGTGTGGACGTCAACACCGGCGTCGACGACGCCGGGGGCAACAAGTCCAAGGCGGCATGTGCTGAATTCGTCAAAGCCGCGACCCGGGAGCTCGCCTCGACTTGTCGTCCAGCACAACAGCACTGAGCACCAGCGCCCCGCCGATCACCGCACCCACTGTGATCGGCGTGTTCGTGAAGATCGCACTCACCACGGCCGCGAAAACGGCTTCGTTGAGTCCGATGATGCTCGCAGTTGTCGCGTCCAGACCTCGTAGGCCCAACCAATAGAGGCAGAAACCCGGTCCGAGCAGCAGCGCCCCGACCAGGACGAGCGATCCGGCGGTCCGAGCGTCCGGTGGATCGGTCAGGATCAGTCCGCCGCCGAGCACACTGGCCACCACCAACTGCCATCCCGCCGACGCGATCGTCGGTCGCTGTGCCGACTCCCGGGCGATGAGGCTGACCAGCAGCGCGACACACACCGCGCTACCGACCGCGAGGACACAGCCCAACAGCGCTCTGTCCATACCGATTTCAGCCGAGCTGCCCGGTACCGCCACTGCCACCGCGGCACCGACCAGCACGAACTCGACGCCGACGAGCACCGTCGGTCGGCGCCGCCCGCGCACTATCTCGGCGGCGAGCAACAGCAATGGCGCGATCAGATGCAACGCCACCACCACAGGCAACGGTCCGCATTTCAACGCTGCGACGAACAGCAGCAAGTTGGCTGCCTCGAGCGCGCCCAATCGCACATAGAGGCCGGGCGACTCCAGCAGTGTTCGAATCGGACCTTGGCGGCGTGCACCCGCGACGAGGAGCAAAGTCACCCCGCCCCCGGCAGCGACCAGCGCCGAGGAGGCGAGGGAACCCTCGAGCGCCGCCAGCGCGGCGCTCGACATGCCCCACACGAAGGTCGCCGCGAGCATGATCCACGGCGACGATCGTGTGAGCGATGACCGGACTGCGGTCAAAAAATGTAGGTCACGATAGGCAGCACCACAGCAGTGAACCCGCCGAAGACGCCCGCCGCAATAGCCCGCTGGGAGAAGTTGGGGAATCGGCTGGTCAGCCAGGCGAGTGTGCCGAACGCGAGCACGAAGGTGCCCCACACGATCAAGCCACCCGCGGCAGCACGCTCAGGGAGCGGGGCCTCCTCGGCCAGGCCCGCCTTCAACAGGGCTCCGAGCCCTACGATCGTCAATCCGGCGGCCGATGCCAGCACGAACATCGCGAAGCCCACATGGCTGTTCATCACCAGCCGGCGTGACCCCCATTCGGTCACCACCCGGCCATCGCTGTGGTGCGCGCCGTCGACCTGACAGATCAGATCGAAAACCCTGCCGGGGTTGACGGTTTCGGCAACCGCGGTTCGCGCGTGCACCATGGCCTCGACGGCCAGGGTCGTCGAGTATGCGGTGATGAACCCCTCGCTCGATGTCCGGAATCCGCCGCGACTCGGTAGTTGCTGAGTCATCACCTGCAAATCGAACAACGCGGTCAACGCCGCACGGACCGCCGGGTGAAAGATCAGTGTGCCATCGGCGACCAGCACGGCACCGACTGCCGCATGCAGCCCGAGGTGGGTCCAGATGTGGGCGACATCGCCGCGCAGGAAATGCTCGTCCCCGTTGCAGTTGGCACCGCTGGCGAGCCCGTCGAGCATCCGTTCGATCGCCAGCTCGGATGCCCGCCGCGCCCGCCTGCCGCCCACCGACGCGTACTCGGGACGGGCCAGCACCGTGGCGATGTGTGCCGCCGAGTACAGCGGTTCGGCGCGGACGTCGTCGGACAGCATCGTCAGCGCCAGAAAGGTCACGCCGCGCAGTGTCGCCCGCGCTACTTCCACGTCGTCGGCCGCGTACGGGGCGAGTGCGTGCATCGCGGCAGTCGTCGCGGTCAGGGACACGGGGCCGACAGATCCGGACATCCGATACCCGCCCGATTCGGCATCTTGTTCCTGGATCAACGTCCTGATGCACTCGCGGACGTCGGAATCGGCGTCGGCCACCCCGAGGCAGTGCATCGCCCGCAGTTGCCACGCGATATCGATCGGACCCGTGAACTCCCCCGCACCCGCGGTGGGCGGCACGATCATCTGCCGACGTACCAGATGCAGCACCTCGGCTGCCCGCGGAACGGGAATGCCTGCCGCGGTCAGCGCGCACACCACCTCCGCGGTGTTCTGCGGATTCGGCGGCACATCATGGACCCAGCCCCAGCCTGCCCCGCCCGCGCCATCAGAGAATTGGTAACGCTCGAACCACTCGACCGCCAGTCTCATGCGTTCATCGAGATTGGACATGTCCCCACCTAACCGATCTGTGTCGAACCCATTCCAGCCCAGGTTCTTTCACTTACTAGATGCTCCCAGATGCCCATTGAGTTCACGAGCACCGTGGCGAACGACCTATGAACCCGCAGGTCCTGTCGGTGGGGCGGCGTAGTGTCACGCATATCGGCGTTGCGGGTGACCAACCGGAGGTTCGCGATGGACGTGCTGCTCGGGATCGGAACACGTAAGGGTTTGTTCTTGGCTCGTAGCCGGGATGGGCGGGCCAGTTGGACGGTGGCGCCGCCGCAGTTCCCGGTGGCTGATGTGAAGGCGTTGGCGATTGATACCCGGCGGGGGACGCCACGGGTGCTTGCCGGGGTGTTGAACAGTCATTTCGGGCCCACATTGGTGGTCAGTGATGATCTCGGGGAGACGTGGAGCGAGCCGGATGACGCGCCACTGGCATTTCCCGAGGACACCGGGGCCGCGCTGGGCGGTGTGTGGCAGATTGCGCCTGCTACCGATGTTGAGCCGGATGTGGTGTACGCGGGTGTCGAGCCGTCTGCCTTATTCCGGTCGGCTGATCGTGGCCGGACGTTCGAGCTGGTCAGAGGGTTGTGGGACCATCCCCATCGGCCGCAGTGGGAACCGGGTGGTGGTGGGTTGGCCTTGCATACTGTGCTGCCGCATCCGGTCGATACACAGCGGATGGCGGTGGCCATGTCCACCGGTGGGGTTTATCAGACTGCCGACGGCGGCGAATCGTGGACGCCGACGAACAAGGGTGTCACCGCGGACTTCATGCCCGGCCAGTTGCCGGAATGGGGGCAGTGCGTGCACAAGGTCGCTCTCGATGCCGAGTCGCCGAGCACTATGTATTTGCAGAACCACGGTGGGGTGTTCAGGAGCACCGATGCGGGTGTGAGCTGGCAGGCGATAGACGGTGGGTTACCGCCGTCGAATTTCGGCTTCCCGATCGTCGCGCATCCGCGTAAGCCGGGGGTGATCTACACCTTCCCGCTGGTGGCGGATATGGATCGCTTCCGCTTTCCGCCCGATGCGGTCTGCGCGGTGTATCGCAGTGCGGACGGCGGCGAGACGTGGTCGAAGCTGAACGACGGCCTCCCCGAGGTCCCGTTCTGGGCTGCGGTCATGCGCGATGCCATGTGCGCCGACAATGCCGACCCGACCGGCATCTATTTCGGCACTCGCAACGGCGAAGTGTATTGCAGCGCAGACGAAGGCGACCATTGGCGGCTCGTGGCCGACAAGCTGCCCGACGTGCTGTGCGTGCGCGCCGCGGTCATCGGATAGCGCGATGGCTCGCCTCTGCCTGCCCTCCATGCTCCGCACCTATGTCGACGGCGCCAAGGAACTCGATGTCGACGGTGCGACCCTGCAACAGGTCCTCGATGCGCTGCGCGAACGATCACCCGGTTTGGAGCGCCGTCTCCGCGATGAACGCGGGGTTTTGCGCCGGTACGTGAACTTCTATATCGACGGTGACGAATGCCGTCTTCTCGACGGCCAGGACACCGCTGTCGGCGCACGTACCGAGGTGATGATCATCCCGTCGGTTGCCGGCGGATGAAGCCTATTCCATTGGGGTGCAATGAATCCTGCTACCGGTAATAGGGCGCTGGCTGCACCCAATGGAACCCCCGCGAAACAGCCGGAAACTGCGCCAGGTCGACCTGGTCCAGCTGCATTCGTATCGGACGCCCACCGAGGATGCCCTCCAGAATCAGCCGATCCGATTGTGGCTGTACATAACTGAATGTCGCGAGCTTCCATTGGTGCGCCGTGTCTTTCGACAGCGTGAGGGTGTGCTGGTCGGTGTCGATTCGGGCGGGGAAGGAGACCAGTGAATCGTCCAGCCGCTGCACGGTCATGCCCTGGGGGATATCGAAGATGATGCGGCGGAATCGTTCGGTGGCGCTCGGCATTGTGCTGTTGGACGGTGATCGGCGGAAGTCGACCAGTGCGGGCACCTGCTCGCCCGCGATCGAGTACTCGGTGACGTTCCAGATGCCGTAGAGCGGCGACTTGGGCCGTGCGTTGCCGTAGGTGTGCCAGCCGTCGTATGCCTCGACGGTCGTGGCACCGAGCAGCCACACTCCCATCAGCACCTGGGCTGCCCGCAGTATTCGGTTGCCACGCGCAGTGGACAGCAAGGGTGTCGACGTTCGAGCTACGACGGTGCGGCCGAGTAGGGCCCGAACGATCCGGATCACATCAGGTGCGGCCAATACTGTTGCGTACAAGAACAATTGCAGGGCAAACAGCTTCACCGGCACATCGAACGTGAGATTCATCAGGAGCACCTGCAACGCCACAATGACAGCAAGAACAGACCCGATCCCCGCGGTCACCGGCAGGATGAGAAGGAGCGCCGCAACAACTTCCGCCGCACCCAGTGCCATCTCATACGGCTCCGACAGCGACGACTGCGCCCACAGCACCGCCATCGGGCTCATCTGACCGAACGGTTCGACCAATCGCTCGAGATTGAACGACATCTGCGACGGCAGCACCTTGATCATCCCGTACAGCAAAAGGGCGCTCGCCAGGGAGATACGCAACAGCAACCGGAACCACTCATACAGTCGCGTGTAGTTCGGGCGGCGCCGGTCGAAGACCGACCAGGCGGCGGTCACCGGCACGGCAACCAGGAGCAGGGTGAAAACAGCCACCCATTTCGCCGCGGTGTCTCCGCTACCGGTGACCGTGTAATCGATGGGTACACCGAAGATCTGGGTGCCGACCCAATCGGTGAGCGGATGCAACGCCGTCCATTCGGCGACCTCGCTCACCATCTCCTGTGGCACACCGAGGGTGCGCAGCAGCGCGTGCAGCAGCCACACCCCCGCCATCCCGACACCGACAACGATGAACCCGAACCGGAAGAGCACGCGGACCGCCGGATGCCACCGCGCCACAGCCTCCCGCTCTATGCCATCGACCTCGGGCTCCCGCTGAGCCAACACCCCTGTAACCATCCGTCACTCCTACGGTCGAAAGCCGTGCGGGTGAGACGCTATGGCAGCAGGCGTGTCTCGGAAATCCAGCAAAGTCGTTGCCCCGAATGCTCGGGGCGGCGCGTGGTTACCGCAGGAACGAGTCCACTCGGTTCGTCGCCGAATTTCCCATGCCCATGATTCGAAGTCCGACATAGCAGATGAACACAACCACGGCCACGGTCACCGTCAGGACCGACGCGGCTGCGACGACGGGCGCGATGGCGATCAGTGAAACGCCGAGGATGACACGGTGAACAATCACGGTCGGGGGGTCGAACCGGTTGAATCCCCTGGTTATGACGGCGTCGACGATCAGCGCCATCGCGCAGACGACGAGCAGTATCTGTTGTGCGAGTGGGTCGGGAAAGTGGGTGATCTTGGAGTAGAGGGATGCGGGGTCCAGCTGAGGCGCCAGCCAGATGTGCAGTCCGCTCGAGACGACGGAAACTACCAGCAGCCACCACGAAAAGGTACGACCACGATTTCGCCGGGGCGGCGGTGCAGCCGGGTAGTAGTGGTGGTTTTCCAGCCGCTGGTTCAGATCACCGCCGATATAGGCATGGGAGACTTCCATGCCCGGCAACCGAGGTTCGTGTGGGTGCGACATATCAACTGCCGCCCTGAGTCATGTTGAGATTGCCTTTGATCTTCACATCCTGGACAACCTGAGCAAGCGGATGCGCGCTGCCGATGTCGGCGGAGCCGTCGATTTCGGCGTTCCTCACCTGTTGCTCACTTCGCGGTGGCTCGCTCGGCGCGGCGGTGAGCCAAATCTGCACGATGAGACCGAGCACCAACAGCACCACACCGAAGGCGACCCACCCCGCCGTCCGGTTGTCGGTGAATATCGCAGTGGCGATGTTGACCACCGCCGCCACCACGACAGACGCCGCCGCACCGACAAGTCGTCGCCCGAATGCGTCCATGTCGACCTCCGAAATCCATAGTGCCCGACCTACCGGGCTCTCAGTGTTGTCGAAACCTGTTGGTATCGACGAAGAATCAGTCGTCGTATCGAATTCTTGGCGGACGCGGAATCGGTTGCGTCAGTGTGTTTTCGCCGAAATCGGGGGGCTGCGGTTGCCGGTGGGTTTGGGTAGGGGTTCGTGGTTCGGGTCGAAAACTGTCGCCGGGCACGGAATTCTGGGGCGGCACCCGATTCGATGCTCGCCGTGGCTCGTTCGCTGTCCATGGCGGCGTCAGATCCGCGTCCCCGACCAGGGCGCCACGCAATTCCGCTTCCGCGGCGCGTTCGGCTGCGAGCACCTTCGTATTGGAGGCCTGAGCGAACTCGCGACGGGCTTCGACCTCGGCATCCGCGTCGGCTTCGGCGCTCAGCTTCTCGTACAGCGTCGGCGGTCCGGTCAGCTGCATCAACTTCACCAGCACCGGAAGCAATTCCAGCGACAAGAAGAGCAGGAACAGCATGAGTTGGGCTCGCCCGAGGCTCGGCCTCGAATCACTGAGCGAGTCGAGCGCTTCGATTCTGGCGAGCAGTCCGTCACTGTTCGCCGAGCGGGAGCGGTAGTTGGCCATATCGCGCTCGCGATCGGCTATGAGTCCGTCCAATATAGGCTGACGGCGGCTGATCTCGGCTTGTGCCGCGATCGCGTCGGCGCCCGCGGTAGACGTTGCCTGCTCCTGCGCGGATTTCAAAGCAGCGTCGGCGATGCCGTATTCCCGTTGGGCCGCCTCCCGCCGGGCTGTCGCGGCAAGTGCGGCTGGCCCGTTCGCGCCTTCGACCATGCTTCCGCACGTACCCGCGATCTCGCAGGCCTCTGCATCCAACTTGACTTTGACGTCGTCCGATGCGGCATCGAGGCGCTGCTGCGCTTTCTGCACCGCCGGATTACTCGCGATAGCCCCGGGATCTGTTCGTGCCTTCATCCGCAGCTGGTCCAGCTCCTGCTGGAGCACCGTGATCGAGGCGTATTGGGTGTCGATGGAATCCTTGTAGTCCTGTTCCTTCTGCTGCTGCTGAACTTTGACCTCGGTGAGAATCTCCGACTCGAAAATGCGCAGCACCAACGGTGTCGAGATCACCGCGCCGAGCAACAACGCGAGCACCACCCGGGGTATCGCCGCATAGAGGTTGTTCCGAAACGACTTGTGCCGATGCATCCCGACGACGAGCAGTCGGTCGAGGTTGAGAATGACCACGCCCCAACCGATGCCGAGCAGAATGGCAGCCCACAACGGGGCGTGCACGGCCATCTGCAGTGCGAAGGCGGCCGAGACTGCTGCGACGGCAGCGGTGGTGAGAAGCACCCCGCCCATCGACAGATACTTGAATCGATCCGACGGCGCTCGCGCGAGAAGGTCCTCGCGAACACCGACCAGCGCTAGCAGCCATCGGCTGAACACTATGACACCTCTCGACCATAATTGTTGTGCACCAACGCATTTACTCGATCGACTACCACGACAACTCCGCCCGAGTGCCTGCACGGATCTCGTCGTAGCGGATCAAGGCTCGACCCAGCCCTTGGTCGGCGGACTCGAGTAGGGATTGCGCGTCGGCCAATGTCTCGCCGACACCGGCCAACACGCCGGCGTCGGCGACGCGGGACAGTCGGGCGAGCAGATCGCGGTCGACGTCGCAGTGCGCGGCCAACGCAGCGGTGCGCACCCGATGTTCGCCGCGTAGGACATCGACCTTGCGTTCCGCTTCGAGGTATTCGCGATTCAGGTCCGCCCACCGCGCTTCGAGTACGCGCAGCTCATCGATTGCCGCACTTGCCCGTTCGGTGAGCAACGCCTGGCACTGCGCGCTGAGCACCACGACGTTCTCGGCGGCATCGAGAACCGCCTGCTCCGCGCGCTCGGTGTCGGCGATCAACGCCTCGTTTCTGCCGAGCAGCTTTTGCTGCTGCTCCCGCAGTGCGGGTAGCTCTGCCGACAATGCGCGCAACCGGTCCAGCTCGGCGAGTCTGCGGGTGATCCGTTCGTGCTCGGCCCCGAGCGCGACCAACTCGTCCTCGGTCGAGCGCAGGGTGTCGTAGGTTCGCCGCGCGCCGGCGACTCGCTCGGCCGCCTCGGTCAGTGCCGCGGTCTTGCGGTCGAGCGTGCGCGCCACCGCCGGGCCGGCCAACGCCGCGTCGACCAACACCGGGATCTGCTCGACGAGCTCGTCCACTCGGGACAGCGCGTCGTCGACGGCGATCAAGAGGTCGAGCGTCGACGGGTCACTGCCGGGCACCGAGGCACCGGCCGCCACGACGGCGGCCATAGTTGCCGCGGACCCCGCGATCGCTTTCCCCAACGCCTGCAAAGTCGCGTAGTCGGTCATCGGTCACGACCTCCGGTCGGGTCGACCAGCACGGTCATCACAGCTCCAGAATCGTTGTCGCGCAAACATATCGCGCCGTACGGAGAACAGCGCGTCGCCACGGACACCCGATAGCGGCCGGGTGTCACAGCGATCGAGGCCTCGGTCACGGCGTCGAGCCATGGCCCCTGCTGTCCAGGCCGCACCCGAATCACAGACGAAGCCTCATACGTCTCGATGCATTCCAGCGCGATGGCGGTTCGTTCGGAGACCGGCGCGGGGAGAACGACCTGCTCGAGCAGTCCGTGAACGACACGGTGGGTTACCACACCGACCGCGTGCGGGTAAGCGCCGATGACGCCGACCACCCCCGACGCGATCCGCGCGGCGCCCAGTGCCACCGCGCCCGGTGCGACTTCCCGGACAGCGGCGACCACCGAGCGCAGCGCGACAACGACTGGGCCGAGGGCATTTCCACCGGTCACGATCAGTTCGGCCGGGCGCGGTACCGAGATCCGGTCGAGCAGTCGAGTGACCACCTCGGCGGCCACCTCCGCGACGGGCCGCAATGCGGCGGTGACCCTTGCCGCATCGATCGAGCCGCCGTGCGCACCCGGCAGGTAGACGGGGGTGTTTCGATAGGCCGGGAACTGCGCCGCCCGGTCGAGTACTCGCGTTGCGCGCCAGCGTCTTTCGGCCCGCTCCTCGTGGAGTGCGGCGACTTGTCGGCTACTCGGCAAGTCGAGCATCAAGGCGGTGGGTTCGACATCGCCGATCACCGCGGACTCGACCTCGAACACGCGCACTGTGTCGCCGTCCCGAACGAAGGCGGCCGCGTCGACAGTTCGCGCCCCGACATCGCAGACCAGCCCGACACCGTCGGAGTAGTCCTCGACGGAACCGGCAAGGCAGGCCGACTGTGAAACCGTTCGCACGGCACCGAATTCGGCTTCGAGTGCCGCGATCAGCCGCTCGGCCTGCGGTGTGGTGGCGACGGCGACGAGCGGCTCGTCGTCGCCGCGGACCATCCACTGGTCCGGGACCGCGACCACGAGCTCCGATCGCACAGTGTGGTGTGCTGCCGCTGATCGGGCGGTGGCGACAAGGTCACGCAACGTATGGACCTCTACCAGGTCGTCCTTCCACAAGGCACGCGGTGTCGGGATGTCCCACGGGTTACCGCTACCGACTGCGACTTTCGTGCGCACCGCGCCGATATCGACACCGATCGGCGCGAATCCGTCAGCGCGATCCACTCTTGCCTCTATCCGTCTTGCCCGTCACGAATACACCGACGCCCTTCTTGAACAGAGATTGGCCTTTCGTGTGCGGTTCGAGCAACTTCGTCACCTGCTTCGCGAGCTCGAGCTGTGCATTCGCCCGCACTGCCATCTCGTCGATAGCCGCCCGGTCGGTCGGTTTGCCACTCGGACCGATCCAACCGTCGACGATGGCTACGCCCAGCGAGTGCGGCTCCTTCACATGGCCCGCCAGCACTTCGGTCACCTGCGTCGCGAGGTCGAGCACCATCGATGGCGACTCACGGAACCAGCCGGCGGTCCGCAGCTTGGAGATCAGTTCCTGGACATGGACGCCCTGGACTGCGAGCCTCGCGAGAGTTTCGGCGACCTCTACCACCGAGGTCTGCACATGTAGCTTCTGCATCAAGATCTGACCACCGATCTGTTCGTCCCGTTCGAGCAATTCCAGCCACTGATCGATCGCGGGTTCGGCGAGCACGTGGAAGCCAACCTTGCCCATATCGGCGGCGATGGCGCGCCCGACACGATCGGCGCCGGCCGGATGGACGCCATGGGGATGGGTCAGGCGCCACAGGGCGTCGAGCACCGGCGAAGCTCCCGCGCCGGTCCATCCGACGTCGAGCCGCCCGACCACCCAATGGATGAGAGACTCGCGCTGGGACTCGGTCAGCGCGGCGCGCTCCGCGACCTCGATCAACTCGCGCCGATAGTCGCTGCCGGCGGCGAGCGAACGCCGCGGTGCCTGTCCTTGCCGATAGAGGACGAAGTCCACCGCCGCTTGGTGCCGCGGTTCGGAAATCTCCAGATCACGCAGCGAAGCAAGCAGTTTCGGTGGCAGTGCCGGGCCAGTGGCTCGCATCAAGGTCGGCAATGCCGAGTCCAGCACACTCGGCGCCTGTGCCGGATGGGTTCGCGCCACGATCTCGAGAACCTCACCGACGAGTTCTGGCCGGAAGCTCCACAACATGCCGAGGTCGGTCGGCGACGGGGCGCCGTCCAGCAGGGTGCGACGCAACGAATTACTGACCTGGAGCCAGACCGAGCCCGCCGGTGCCACCGAGTCCAGCTGTTCCGCCAGCGCCGCCATATGTGGAGCCCTGACGATATAGGCCTGCCGAGCAACCTCGACCGCCACTGACCCCGAGTCGACGATGAATGAGGCCAGCGCACCTTGCCATACCGGATCGCCTGCCAACTCGATGATCTCGTCGACGACCTCGGAGCTGGTCAGCGCACCCGGATCAGCCTTCCGCGCGTCCGACAAGGCATCGACGAGGAGGCGGTGGCAAGCACATTCCACCGCCAACGCGGCCAACCGCCGGACCGATTCCGCCGTCGGGACCGCGCACAGCCCGCGCGTCATCGCCGCGACGATCTCGGTGTCGGCGTAGCGCCACAGGCTGCTCAATATCGGCATATCGAGGACCAGGTCGGCGAGCGTCGCGATCCGCCCGTACGCGCCGATCACTACAGAGAGTTCGTCGTGGTTGTATTCGTGCAAGCCGACGAGCCCGAACCTGCGAATATCGGCTACGCGCACCGAGCCCGCTCGCGCACCGTCGAGCACGATACGTTTGAGGTCCATATCGTTCAGCGCGACCAGCGCGGCGTTCGCGGATCGTTCCCTGGTCGCAGTCTGCCTACTCAGATGCTGTGCCACCGCCTCGGCACCACCACGCACGTCCCGCAGGTGGACCAGTGTCCGGCGGTATTCCGCGGCGGTCGGGCTCAACGCGCGTCCCTCGATCGCACCGGTGCGCAGGTCGATCACCGCGTCGCCGGACCTGCCACCGCGCGCGAATGCCAGTCGCGGAGCGGGGTCGGCGGTGGCGTCCGACCAGGCCGCGGCAGACAGCCAAACCCTGGCGCCCGCGGGCAGGAGCTGCGCGATCGAGTCCAACACCGTCAACCTGGCGAGCAGGTCCGACGGACCACCTCGTAGCTTCACCGGACCGTCGAGTACCGCGGCTGCGGCGAGCAGTGCCGCCAGGTCGAGATCGGGATTCGCGTCTCGGCCGCGCGACACCTGGAGTCGTAGGTCGAGTCGCGCGCTCGCGCACGGGTCCGCTCCATCCGGCGCCAACGACGCATCGCGAACCGCGGTGTACAGGTCGGCCAGGCCACAGCCGCTGGCAAGCAACGGCTCGACCGGCACGTAGACGAAACGGTTGGTCGCGATGGGCCGGTTGGTGGCATCCACGTCATCGGTCCACTTGCGGATCACAGTCCCGAGGTACCGATCACCGTCGTCACCTTTCACCGGCATGAACCACACCCAGGGCAGCCCCGCCGGCCCACTCTCACTGGCCAGCGGAGAGTTGCCCGGACTGCGGGCCAGCACGTGTTGCTTCACATGGGCGGGCGGGCACGGGCCGCGACTCGAGGCAAGGATCGCGTAATCGCTGTGCGCGCCCGGCTGTTTGCTCACCACCGCCCAGCCTGCCGACAGGCTGGTCGTCATCGCGGATCCCGCAGACTCTCGTGCAACCAGATCAGCGGTTCCAGAACGTTGATCGGATGGACCTTGCCCCGGATTCGGGCACGCCCGTCTACCGGATCACGCTTCACATTGAAGGGGTCCTGCGATCGGAACAAACCGTCGGGCGCGTGAAATCCGACAGCCGACGTCACGAAGAACTCGATGTTCTTGTCGTCGAAGTACTTGGTCAGGCCCTCGTAGACGAGGTCCGCATTGCTGTGGTCGCTGCGGCACAGCCGATGGAAGAACTCCCGCGCCTGACCATTGCGAACGACCGGCGCGAACGGCGGGTTGGCGTCGCGGCCGGCGAAGCCACCGACATAGGCCGCTTTGTACACGGTCGGGTCATCGAACTTGGTGATGCAGACCGCGACCCGATGCGGCAGGCGCGATCCCGTGTAGGAGCTCTCCATCACCCTCGCCGCCAGCTGTTCCAGTACCGGGTGGAAATACGAGAACGAATCGCCCTGTCGCGCATCACGGTCGGGGTCGAAGAGGTAGACGATGCCCTGGCATTGCTGCAGGTGATCGAGCAACTTCTCGCGGTTGCCACCCGGTGTGTCGTATTCATCGGCGGAGTCGATCGCATCGATCGGACCATCGTCGGAGAACTCGAGATCGAGTAGGTCGTCATCGAGCCGGTCGGTGCGCGATTCGTGCTCGAAGTCGACGCCGGGAACGTCGAGCACATCGAGATAGAACTGATCGCGCTCCACCGACGGCACCGGCACCGGTGCCGGCCCGCCCCGAAACCGCCACGTCGGTTTCGGCGCAGGTGGCGCGGCGACCGCGCGCTCGCCCGTGAACTTGAACATCATGCTGCGGTGCCGTTCGGTCGCCGCCGGGAAGGTCTTCAGCTCGACCAGTTGTTTCGTCGACTCGGTGATGAACTCACTCGCCGTCGGGTCGGCGCCGTTCATCGTCCAGTTCCCGGGGAGTTTGCTGCGCAACGCGGCCAGATTCAGCGCGGCCAGATAGGTCGTCTTGCCGCTACCGGGCGGACCCCAGAGGCCGAGCCGGATCTGCGAGGGTGGCGGCGGCGTGTACGGGTCGGGACCTGTCATCGGTCGATCTCCTGCATCTTCTGCGTAGCCTTGATCGGAAAGTTCAGTGGGACAACATGTTCAGCGACTCGGGGAAAGAAGTCACCGACGATGTCGCGCGCCGTCACCGCGTCGAGCCGGCGGGGGCCTCGTGGTCGACCGAGCTGTTTCCACACCCGCTCGACCATGACACCGAACCGGCTGTTCGGGGCCAGCGACGCGGGTGGGTCCCATACCGCGTGCACTCGCACGTCGGCGCTGCGCAACCGCCTCAGACTCTGTTCCCAGTCGAAGTCGTTCGGACAGCTGCCGAGCGGGTCGACGTAGGGTGCTCGACTCCCGATGACCAGCAGCGATCGACTGACGTTCGGCGCCCACGGAAGCTTGGTCGCCGACGCCAACGCATCCTCCAAGGGCGCGACATCCGGCTCGATGATCTTCGACATCGGCAGTCCCTCGGCGATTTTCCCCGCGTCGTGCAGCGCGGTGAACCCTCGCCGATGGATGGCCTGCTCGCGCCGCCTGCTCAGGTGCTCGCGATAACCGAGCACCGCGACCCTGACCCCCGACGGATTCGGGTGCCGCGCCACGGTTTCGGCGATGACCTCCGCGATCAGCGCGCACCGGCGATCGACCGTCGATTCGCTGCCGGCCAGTTCGACCGCGAACACGACATCGGCCGATGCCTTCGATGGTTCGTATCTCGCCGGGATCGTCGCGAGCAAGGTCGGCCACTCGCTCGCCGCCACCTCCTCCCGATGCACCGCCGAAGCCACGTTCACCGTGACGACGCCGGGGCTCTCCAGAACGAACTCGACGGTCAGCTCGTGGCGCCCGGGGCAGCGGATGATGCTGAGCAGCGTGCGCTGCTCGAGTGGCAGATCGAGTTCATCGGCGATGACGGCGACGACGATCTCGCTCGCGCCGACCGGCAGCGTGAGTGACTGCGTGACCGGCCGGGTTTCGACAGCGACAGCACCCGCGGAGAACAGTCGGAGCAGGACGAAACCCGTATCGCCCGCGTCGTCCACATCCACGATGAACAGTCGATAGGCGACCGGCAAGGGCAGGTACGCCGAGCCTCGGCGGAGGAATTCGTCGCCGATCGGTTCGCCATGTACGCGGTGGGCGGTCGGCAGGAGGGCGACCACCGTGTCCACACCCGGCCACCCGAACAGGCGTTGCAGCACCACAACTCGCGAACCGTCGCCCGCCTGCGGTAGCAGCTGACGTGCCGCTTCGAGATCGAGCTCCACCGCGACCTGCCCCACCCCGACACCACCGGCCAACAGGAACAGGGCCTCCCCCGCCGATGACGGCAACATCGGAAACAGTGCGGTCCAGGGGATCTGACGGGATCGCCCCGCGAAAGCAAGCGCGCCGACGCCGTCGATCCGCACCGCGACGACGTGAAGACCGGTGGCCGACACGTCGACCACCGTGAGAGTGCGCGCACCGCTCGGCGCCTCGGCCAACCAGCCGAGCGCGGGCCCGAGGACATCCCACACCGGCATACTCTCGACCGCCCCCGAACGTGTTCGCGCGGCGTGTATCTCGTCGCTCGTCGGCGTGCCCCCACGAACGAACCCGACCAGCTCGGCAAGCAACGCGTCGTCTCCCGCGACCGGGAACCCGGCCCCGCGCGCGGCGGCGGCGAGATCGAAACGTCGAGTCGCCGTCGCCAGATCCTCATCGAACCGGCGCCGCCGATCCTCGGTGATACCGCCCAACCACGGACCCGCCACCATCTGCCAGCCACAGCCCGGACAGGTCGGCGCGTCCGCGCCCGAGCATCGGCACACCGGGCAACGCACCTCGACGGACTTCACCGTATTCGTCACCGCTGCTACAGCTCCGCGACGTCGACGGGCAGGATCAGGGTGCTGTTCGCGGCTCGCTGCTCGGCGGGCAACGCCGCGACCCGGCTCGCGACGCGGCGTTCCACCTTGTCGAACAGATTCCGCACTGTTCGGCCGTTCCCGAAGTGCACCCCCTCGGCGATGCGACGATTCTCGAGCCGATCACCCGCCCGCGCCAGCACCCCGTCGGCGATGTCGTAGCCCTCGTCGCGCGCCATGGCTTCGAAGATCTGTTCCAGCTCCGAGCGCGAGTAGTCGGCGAACTCGAGGCGCTCGCTGAACCGTGAGCTCAATCCGGGATTCGTCCGGAGGAATTCCTCCATCGGGCCTTGATAGCCCGCGGCGATCACGACCAGCCTGCCGCGATAGGCCTCCATCCATTTGATCAACTCGGCCACCGACTCTCGGCCGAAATCGTTCGAACCGTGCCCGACGAGGGCGTACGCCTCATCGATGAACAGCACCCCGTCCAGCGCCGACTCGATGACTTCGCGGGTCTTCGTCCCGGTCTGCCCGACGTATCCGGCGATCAGGTCGGTCGCGGTCACCGTGACCACATCGCCTTTGACCAGCAACCCGAGGGCGACGAGAGCCCGTCCGACCAACGTGGCCACGGTCGTCTTGCCGGTGCCCGGTGACCCGAGGAACAGCATGTGCGGTGCGGCGACGGGCGAGGTGCGATGCGGTTGGTTGCGGCGCAACTGGAGAACCGAAGCCAGTTCCCTGATAGCGGTTTTGACGCTCGCCAACCCGATCATCGGCGCCAATTCGGCGAGCACCTGTTCGAGCGGAGCAGCCTCGGCCAGGTACCGGCGCTTGCCTACCGGGATGTCGTCGATCGTGGCGGGAGGGATGTTCTCCGGATCGATCGGACTGGTCCGTTGAGCCCAGTTCCGCCGGATCGACGCCGCGAGTTCCCGCATATCGCGCGCATTGCCGAAAGACTCGCGCCGCGTGCGATGGAGGTTGAAGGTCAGCGTCTGCAGGGCGTCGACCAGTTCCGGTGTGCAGGTCAGGCCGATCCCGGACTCCAACCGCTGCACCAGAATCGTGTGCAATTCGTCGGGCGCGAAGTCAGGGAAAGCGATCCGGTTGTCGTCCGGGAATCGGCTGGACAGGCCCGGATTCGTCGCGAGGAGCTCGGTCATGCGGTCCGGGTAACCCGCGATGATCACGGCCAGGTCGTCGCGATGGTTCTCCAACTCCGCCACCAGGCGGTCGATCGCCTGGGTGCCGTGATCGCCGCGCAGCTGATAGGCCTCGTCGATGAACAGCACTCCGCCGAGTGCTCGACGGACCGCCGCACCCGTACGCTCGGCCGAATCGTTGATATAGGGCGAGACCAATTCCTCGACAGCGACTTCTACGATATGGCCGCGACTGAGCAAACCCATGTCTCGATACAGCTCACCGATCAGGCGTGCGACGACGGTCTTTCCGGTGCCCGGTCCCCCGCTGAAGACCAGGTGCAACACCATGGGTTCCTCACCGTTACCGCGACCGGCGGCTCGCAGGACGGCCGCGTTGCCGAGCGCGTCGCGATGTCCCTCCAGATATTCTTTGACCGAGCGCATTCCCACCATCGCATCGAGGGTTTGCCAGATATCGCGGGCGGCCGGAACTCGGCTCGCATCCACATCGAGTGCCTCGCTGGTCAATTCGATACCCTCCTGCGCCAACCGGATCAGTTTCTGCCGCCAGGTCCGAACGGAGTGACGTTGAGCGGCCATCACCCGCAGGATCTGACCCAACTCCGTCCAGTCCGCGATCTGCAAGCCCGCTGTCAGCCGCACGTACTGGACGAGGCGGCCCAGTTCGCGTTCGTCGGCGAATCCCACAGTGCTGATCACCGAGGCCGAACGGTGCGCGTGCATCTCCTCGAACCGGTACACCAATTGCTGTAGATACCCCGTCGCGCGCATCATGTCGGTGATCGCGGTGAAGTCGCTCTGGGCGAACAACAGGACGCACACGTTGCCGGGCGCGGGGTGACTCGCGCTGCTCCAGCGACGCAACATCTCCGGTGCCGATCGGCGCGTATTCGGCGCGATTCCCGGCAACCACGTCTCCGCACCGGGGATCACCACCGCGGTCCGGGTCGACGCGTTGCGCATCAGCCCGTCCAACGTCATCAGTTGGTGTGGGTCGTCGGCGGTCGGCTGTGGCCGGTCGGACCCAGGTGATCGCCGTGGGGTCGACGTCGGCCGCTCCAACAGCATCATGGTGCCGAGCGGACCCGAGAAACCGCTGGTCGCCCGCGGCGCCGCGGTCTCGATCGGCTCCTCACGGGTAAGTGCCCGCGACACCGCGTCCCGAAAGTAGACGGTTCTGCGAAAGGTGCTGAAAACGATCTGCTCGAACCCCGCGGCCGACAGGATCTCCCACAGCATTTCCTCGACCGGACGCGGACACAGGTCGGCCCCGACGACGAAATCGTCGATCCCGGGCCCGTGGACGATCCAGAACGGCTCGCCCTCGAGCGGACGTTGCGCACCGGTCATGCGTTCGGATACCGCCATGGGCGTCGGAAGATCCGGCCCGTTGCCGCCGACCGTGAAAGCTCGCTTGCTCGTGGACACCCGCCGCAGCTCAGGCCGGTCCGGCTTCGGCACGCCGCCGCTTCACCAGATCCGCGACATCGCGCCTACCCGGATCGGGCTCGGCCGCTGTGGTTTCCGCCCGCAAGTCGATGCCCGTCAGGTCGTTCACACTGTGGTGGATCGATTCGATCCTGGCCTGATGTTCTTCCACCGCGAGGTCACCGTCAAAGGTGTGCAACTCCACCGTCGGCGCTGATTCGGGTTGCGGACCCGGGGTGATCTCGATGACGATCTCGCTGGAGCCGACCCTGTTGACCGTCTTGGCCATGAACGCGGCACGTTGGTCGCCCGCGACGTAGCCCACACTCGCGTCGTCGATGACCTGGTACTGGAATTGGTCTTCGAGTGCCTGGGAGATCAGACCGGCCAGATTCGCCCGCAGCTGGGACGCACGCAAGGCGGTCACGGCCCGTGCCACGGTGGCGTCCAACTGCCCGTCCAGCTCGGGAATCCGCTGCGCCACGAGCGATTCCAGCTCCTCGGTGCCGAGCGGGTTGTCATCGTCGCGCACACGGACGAGCAACGCGTCGACCTCTGCAGTGAGCTGGGCGAGCGCGCCCTCGGACCAGAAATCCACATCGGGGGCCTCGACCGGTGCCTCGGCCCGGAACGACTCCCCCACATCGATGGTCTTGTTCGCACCGATCACCGCTCGCAGCTGCACCAGACCGCGTTCGGCGACGTAGCGGCAGGCTTGCCACTGCGCGTCGAGTGCGACCAATTGCGTACGCAGCGCGCTCATCTCACGGCTGGCCCGACGCGCGGAGTCGAGCAGGAACGCGGCGGGGGCACCCTCGGCGATATCGGCCCGGAGCGCGATGATCTCACTGTCCAGCGCCGCCAACTTGCCCGGGCAATACCGCTCGTGAGGGAACTTCAGCACTTCGGTCCTCAGCACCGCGGCATCCGAGAGGTGCGACTTCAGCAGTTCGGCCGCTCGTCCGTGGTCGTCCTGCAACTGACCGACCCGACGGTCGAGGTCCGCGTACTGGGACCTGCGCTCGGCGCGCTCGGCGTCCAACGCGCGCTCGATCTGTTCGCGCTGAGCCTGGAGGGCTTTGGCGCTTTCCGAACGCAGGCGAGTCTGCTGGGCCTGCAACTCACCCAAGATCTGCTGCGAGGTCACGTGCAGGCGTTGCTCGGCGCGCGCCTCGGCTTGTCTGGCGCCCTCGCTCAGATTCGCCAGCGCCGCTTCGAATCCGGCGTGCCTGGCGTTCATCGCGGCCACCGAATTGGCGATACTCTGTTCGGTTTGATCACGAACCTGCCGCAGCAGTCCGGGTAGATCGCGGTTGACCTGAGCAAGCTTGCTCGCATCGGCCTGCAAACGATTCCATGCCGCTTCATCGACATATATCTGTTTTCTACCACTCACGGCGCCGCCCCATTCACGATCGTCTGCCCACCCGCGCGATCATCGACGTCCACTGCTGAACGCCAACTACGCAGGCAAGTATACGGATCACCGCCGCGTTGTCCCGATGAGCATAGTCGGTCACTTGTCCGAAAAGTTAAGTCGGGCAAGTCAACTCATCCCATTTTAGCGACCGAGCAGTTCCGAATCCCGGTTCTCGACCGACTCAGGTCGATTTCCGAGCACCGAATCGAGCGTCGCCAACAGCCCGTGCGGCGGAATTCCGACCAAAGTCACCGAGCGCTCGTCGACGTGCACTTCGGCCGACCGGACTCGATGCTCGAAGTCGTAGCCGCAGTCCCGAAGCCCGTCGGTCAGATGATGCACGACCTGGTTCGTGCTACCGCGCAAGCCACGGCCGTCATCGCGCGCCGCGACATATGGTCCGTCGACCAAAACATCGATCTCGGATAGCAATTCGTCCACACCGGGCCCGGGCGGAGCCGACCGTAACCGGGCGAGCGTGAAGCCCGTGAAGCAGATGACGGTGACCGCCTTCTCGACTCGAACCCGGCGCACGAGTTCGGCCAGCGCCCGAGCCTGCAACATCGGTTCACCGCCGCTGAGCGTCAGTCCGTCGACCACAGGGCCCGCCAACAGCTCGGTGGCCAAGTCAGCCGGTGAGACCAGCCGCCTCGGCTGGATCGGAATCCATTCCGGCGCGACACAACCACGACAGTTCAGCGGACATCCCTGCACCCAGACCACTGCCCGGAAACCCGGTCCGAGCGACTCGGTGGCGGTAGATGTCGCGGCGATATTCAAGACCGCATCGTCTACACCCGTCAATCCGCTGACCCTTCATCGAGGATATTCTCGACCACGGCATCGATGACCTGGCCTTCGTCTGCCGACAATGATTCACCAGGGTCTACGAGTTCGAGGCGAATTCGTTGGACGAGCTCTTGACGCGGTGGCTCCGGAGTGCGGCGGCGCAGGTCGGCGTAGACCGCCCAGCCGAGACTGGTCACACTGACGATGAGGGAACCGAGCGAGATCGGATCCAGGAATTGGTCGGGCGCGGCGGAATTGCCGCCCGCGCGCAATGCCTTCTCGACATCGACGAGCAGTTCCGAACCGTGGTCGGCCGACAGCCGCGCCGCCACGGCACGCGCGGTCCGCTCCGTCGTTGACTGTGTGACAAAGTCGTTCATTTCCACCTTCTCGAGGTCTTCCGCCATCAACGGTCGATTCCGATGCGCCGCGGCACGCCTGCTCCGGTGACTCGGCGCCACACGCGTTCGACATTCGCCCTTCCGTGCACCGCCGACAATTGCGCGAGTCGCTGATGGACAGCACGGAGCTGCATCTCGGAATTCGGCGTCAGGGGAAGCTCCGAGAGTAGGACCTCCCCGCGAATCGCCCACTCCAGCGCGGCGGCGGTATCCGAGCACAGGGCGAGCAAGCTGTAGGTTTCAGCCAGGCGCGCTCGGTCTCCCCACGCCTGCTCCTGCTGCAAGGACTTCTGGAGCAATTCCGCCGCGGCATCGAAATCCTGACGGCCGAGGGCGACTATCGCTAGGTGGTGATGGCAATCTGCCGCCATTCGCGCATTGCCGGTGAGTTCGGCCAGCTCGAGCGACCGCGATGACCACCGCTCGGCAGCGGCCAGGTCACCGTTGCGATAGGTGATGACGCCGAGCATCTGGTAGGTGACCATGCAGCCGGGCTCATCGTGCAAACGCTCCTTGATGATCAGAGACTGTCTGCACCGCTCCTCGGCCAGCGCGAGTTGGCCACGATGGTCTGCGACCAAGGCCAACTGGTGGTAGATGGCAGCCAATCGCGGCTGATCATCTTGGGCGGCCACGAAACTCAGCGCCGTATTGTATTGCGACTCAGCCTGGTCGAGTGCGCCGGCCTCCAGTGATACGGCGGCAAGCTGGTAGAGCGTGCCGACAACCGAAGCCTGGTCACCGAGCTTGTCGAAGAGGGACAGCGCGCGACTGTAGCGGCTGTGCGCACCGGCGAGGTCACGGCGCATCAGCGCGATATTGCCCAGTTGATGGGAACTGACGGCGAGTTGGTGCTGATCGCCGTTCGCCTCCGCCGCGATGATCGTCCGTTCGAACCGGACAACAGCATCGTCGTAGTCGCCGCGGTCCTGCGCCGACCGTCCCAGCTGGTAGTCGATAGTGATGAGATGCGCGGCGTGTTCTGGTGTCGGTCGCGAGTCCAACGTCTGCCGCAGTTCGGTATAGAGGACTTCCGCCTCCTGGTGGCGACCTGCCTCGATCAGGCGATTGGCGTGAGCACTGACGATGTACAGCCACAGCGAAAGGGCGGCCGCGGTTGGCGATTCGGTGCCCTCGATCGACAGATGCCGAACGCGACCGACCCAGGCACCCGCCTCTTGGACGAGCCCACGGCTAGCCCAATAGGCCGAGAGCGGCCGCACCAATTCGTGTGCCTGCGCCCAGAACTGTTGGTCGATCGCGTAGCCGAGCAGGCTACTGAACATTCGGGCCTGTCGATCGACGATCCGCAGGGCAGCGACGGCGTCGCCTCCAGTGAGCTGCCGATGGAGGTCTGTCGCGCGGTCGGCGAATACCGCGAGCAGCGCCGACTGTGTTGCTTCCTGGTCGGAGTGGTAGCTCTCCGGTAGTTCAGCTCGCCATTGCGCCGCCAATGCCAGGGGCAGCGCCGGATGTAGTCGATACGTCGATTCCGTGGTCGCGCTGAGCAAACCCACCGCAGTGGCCCTGTTCAGCGCGTTGTCCCATTGCGCTCGGTCGAGACCTTGAAATATCGGCGGCGCCTCATCGCGGCGGGAAAGCTCGGCGAGCACCGCGGCTTCTGCCGAACCGTGAAACAGGCTGAGCGGCAGCAGCAATCGCCGGTCCGCGGCGCTCAGGTGGGCCAGCGAATATCGCAGCCCCGCGGTGAGCGTGTCCAGCCATCCGTCGTTCCCTCGGATCGAATGTGGTCCGAGGGAACGAAGTTCGGACAAGAGTTCGGCGGGTTCGCGCTCTTGCAGGTGCGGCAACGTCAACCGCATGGCAAGTGGGTGACCGTCGAGCCACGCGGTCAGCTCGGCGTATTCGCGGTGGGCACGTCGTGCGACAGCCTGGGGCTTGTCGTGGAGTAGATGGTCGCTGTACTGCTGGGATTCCGCACCGGATAGCCCGTGAACGGCGATTCGACCGACGTTGGCACCGAGCCACAGTTCCGGATTGCGACTGGTTACGAGAATCACCGACCGTGCCTCGTCGGAGAGGTCATCGAGGAACTCGCGCAGTTCGGCGCGTTCGACTTCACTCAGAGCCAGCGTCGTTCCCGCCCGATCTGGCATTGTCGCGACGGTCTCGAAGTTGTCGAGCACCACCAGCAGCCGTTGGGAGCGCAGGCGATCGCGCACCGACGCACGGCGCGCGCTGTGGTCGAGTGCGACGAACTCGGTACCGTCGATGGCGAAACCGATTGCCGCCACCAGACTGTCGAGCTGTCTCGACGACACCCCTGGGTCGAAGGAATACCAGACCACGCCGTCCGGGTGGTCGAGCGCACCGGTACGTTGCCACCACCGCGCGAACCCTTTGGCTAGTTCGGTCTTGCCCGTTCCCGCCTGCCCGTGCAGGACTATCACCGACTTGGTACTCGCTGCCGATTCCAAGTCGTAAAAGTAGCCGTCGCGCCCGATGAACCCGTCGGCCGCGCTCAGCTGGTCATCGACATCCGTTGTCGGGGAATCGGTCGAGCTGGTCGACGCAAGCGAGGGGAAGCACACCTCGCGCCGCGTGTAGTGCACCGGAACCGCCCAATCACGCAGCAGCAGCGGACCTTTCGGGCTCGGGCGATTCGGGTTGTTCGCCATACGATCTCGCCCCGCCTGTACCGCGACACCGAACGTTCTCCCACTGAACAGCTGATCGTAGAAGGCCGACATGAACTCGGCGGCCGCGACCGCGTACACCGAATAGGCCATAGCGAGGACCGCGTCAGCACCGCCGTTCAAGATCCGCGTGGCGACGCCGGCCTCCAAACGCTGCCCGACGACACCCGATTGGCACGCGTTCAGCACCACCAAGGGCACCTGCGCGTCGCCTAGGACCTCCGCGACGCGTTCGGCGGAAACATGATCCTCGCCTCCCCGCCGCCGTTCGAATACCAGCGCCCCGCTGCCCTCCGCGGTGAAGACGCCGTGTCCATCGAAGTGAACTACGTGAAACGGACGCCCGGACGCTCGCGCGGTCTGCAATACCTCACCCAACGCGACCAAGGTCGGCGGACGCAAGACGACCACATCGATCGGGCCACCCGTGCGCTGGAGGCAGTCGATCATTTCGCGAGCGATCATCCGATATCCGACATCGGACCGGCCGGACGGCCGCGAGATCACCACGAGTACCCGGATGCGGTCGACGACCAACTCCACAGGCGGTTCGATAGCGGTCAGCAGCGGTGTCCGCGCCAGTGTCATCCCACTACGGACCAGCGGCGCCGAGTCGACCGGGTCCCACATCAGCTCCCACGGCACACTCAGCCATCGGGGCGAAGTCGAGCGGATCAGGATCGCGCCGCGGTTGCCCGACGCACGGAACTGACGATAGACATCCATCGCCGGACTTGCGCCGAAGAGCGAGTCGAACATCGCCGTGCCCCAGCGAGACAGGTGGTCTGCGATCTCGGCGCCGCGGTCCTCGTAGACCGCGAAAGGGGCGCTCAGGTAGTCCTCGAAATACCAGCGCAGGTCCTCGACGTCGGCCTCGGTCATCACTGGTCTCACCGCGAACGGTGGCATCGGACCCCCCGCGAGCACGTCGCCACCCGACACGCGCGCTGTCGCTCTGCCGTCGGCATCGATGTCGACGACAAGCTGATTCTCCGCCGTGCTACCCATCCCGCCCCGCCTGTCCCCCGAATCCACCCCGTAGCTCCGGAATATACCGGCCCAGTACGACTTCGGTGCACGTTGCAGCGCGGCGACTCTCGCCACGACGCGGTTGATGCATCAACTGCTATTTCTCGGTTGTCGCGGCGGTGCTGGTCTGGGTGCTGAGCCTTGCGATCCGGTCGGATGCGAAGATGGCGTTCGACGGGGAGCTCGCTCGAGGCGTCCGGACCAAGGCGCCGGGGTGGCAAGGCCCCTGCTGAACTTCGTGTCCACCCTTGATCCGGCCGTTCATGAAACTCGCGGATTCCCGGTCGCCACGTTCCTCGCCACCTCGCTCGATCTGCCGTTCGAAACGGTCGGCCTGCTCATCGCCGCCGACTGGTTCGTCGGCATCTTCCTGAACATCGACGGCGACACCCTCGTCGCGATGCTGGTCGCCAACGCCGACGACAGCGACCGTGATGTCTACAACGGAACGAAGACCGTCACGGTCGCGGCGATCGACCTCAACTAGTGCGGCGAGGTGATGGCCCGCACGGACCAAGCTGATTGATCGGCGCGGGTAGCGCCGGCTCGAGCATCAATTCAGGACAGTCCACACATTGATATCCGGCCCCTGGCCGAGGCAGAACATCTCCTCACCGTCGGGCGATGTCGCAACACCCGAACCCACCTCGCAGGGAGCACCCGGAGTGCGAGTACCGAGCAGGGGCACTGATTGCACCCATTTCGCGCTCGGGCCCCCGGCTTTGGTGCATTTGAGGGTGCTTCCGTCAACCGCGGTGGCGTAGTCGTCGCCGGGCGGGGTGCACGCGACACCGACTGCGGGTGTCGTCTTCTTCGGGGTGGGCACCGTGGTAGGCACTGCTGTAGTGGAGCTTTCGGGCGCGAGCTCCGGCGTCGTGGCGGGAAGTAGAGCGGCGGCCGAGGGTGTAGTGGTCGCGGTGGCGGGTGCCAGGGTGGTGACCGGTGCCGGAGCGGTCGCGAGCGCGATGGTGACTTTCGCCGGTGCCGGGGTGACGAAGCGCGGCGCGTCCATCGGGGCGCTTTCGTCCTGGACCAGCGGAACGAACTGCAGCGCGACGATTTCGGGTAATGCTTGGACCACGGACCAGCCCTCGACTGTGGTTCCCGGTTTAGGAGACGCGCTGTAGGTGAACGTGTCGAAACAGGCGTCGGTGAGGATGGCGTGTTCGGTCCGCTGGGTGATCCCGGCGCGGTCCACGGTGCTGAGCAGCCACTGGTCGGGCCGCGACAGCCGGCTGGTGCCGATGCTCTCGATCTGTGCGCGAACCGCCAACGCGACGCGGCCCGCACCCAGATCGGTCACGCAGTCAGCGGGCGCGAGGGCCACTTCGGTGAACGTGATGGTGCCTACCTTCGCCCCAGTGGACGCGTCGGTGAACGCGAACGGCGTGCCGAGACCTGATGTCGGCACGGAACCAGCCACGGATGCGGCGGCTGGTGTAGTCGGCGAATCGACGCTCCCGCACCCGGTTACACCGGCCAGAACGGCCAAGACGGCGACAGGTGCCAGATGACGTTGCATGAACAGAATCCCCTCCTACGGAAGCCAACCGGACAGATTGGCACGACGGAGCACACAGCTGGAAATACGTCGATCGCATGACCGCGGTCGGGCCGAGGCTCGCGGCAGTGCAACAGATCAGCAGGAAACCCCGCCCCCAGCGCGAGCTCCGATCCACATGCTTGCACAGCCGATGTCAACTATGTTGGTACTCAACGCATTACGGCTCCAACAGCTGCGCGGAGCCGGCATCCGGAGGGGGATCGATGCCGAATATTCATCGCGAGCGGGTAGCACGGTGGGCGGAGCGCACACTCGCCGAACAGCGACAGTTGACACCGGGGCAGCGTCGATTCCTGGCAGGGCTGCTCACTGTGCGTGGCTGGCATCTGCTCGTGGACAGCGGTTCGCCCGTGCCCGATCGGATCGCGGCGTACGCGCTGGGGCGCACGGGGGTTTTCGCACTCGTGTTCACCGAAGCGCTGCCCACCTCGGCCGAGGTCCTGAAGATCCGCGGCGAGGCCGAACGGACCTTCGCCAGGCTCGTTGTCGGCGGGGCCCAGTTCGTACCGCATTCCGTCGATGTCGTGCTGCTCATGCCGCGCGGAGCGCGGGCTACCTCGGACGGCCGCTATCTCGTCGTCGACGAGGCCGGTTTCGTCGAGACGCTGGCCCGTCGTGAGAAGCGGATGCGCGCTGAACGGGTCAGCGAGCTCGCGGCGACCGCTGCGGAGAAGCTTCCCACGCATCGCTACCTCTGTGCCGACGATGCCCCCGAGGCCGAAACCATCGACGCCGGTGGCCTATTCGATCAGGAAGACCTCCGCGAGGACGCGAGATCCTCCGCGCTTGCCAGACCGTTCAGCGACTGGATGACGTTCCTCGACCCCGATCAGGTGCCGCTCGTCCACGCCACCTTCACCGGCCCTGCCCGGTTCAGCGGTCCGGCAGGCACCGGAAAGTCGGTCGTCGCGTTGCAGCGCATGGCGCACTTCGCCAAGCGCAACCCTGGGCGACTGCTCTTCACGACATTCGTCAAGAGCCTGCCCGCCTACCATGAGCGAGGCTTCGCGCAGATCGCGCCACACGCTGCCGGGCGCGCCGAGTTCACCGGGCTGCATGCGTGGGCGATGGCGTTCCTGGACCGCCGTGATGTCGTATTCCGGTTGAACGACAAAGCCGTCGATGCCGCGTTCGCCAAGTCGTGGCAAGGTGCCCGCGGCGTGTTGGGGCGGGTCGAGGGCACCGACCACGGCTACTGGCAGGACGAGATCAATCGGGTCATCAAGGGCCGCGGGATCACCGATCTGGAGTCGTACAAGCGCGTGCAGCGGGTGGGTCGCGAGGGAATCAGCCTGCGGTCGACCCGCCGTCAATTCGTCTGGGAGCACTGGTATCAGCCCTACCAGGAAGTCCTGGACGCGCGGCATGCTCACGACTTCAACGATGTCATCTCCCTCGCCGTCGACGAACTTCGAGCCCGCCCGCTCGACAGCACCGAGGCGTACGCCATGGTCGTCGTCGACGAAGTGCAGGACTTCACTCTCCGGCAACTGCAGCTGGTGCACCAGATAGCGGGCGGCGGCCCCGACGCACAGCTGCTGCTGGTCGGCGACGGACAGCAGCAGGTCTACGCCGGGGGTTGCACCCTGTCCGAGGCCGGGATCCCGCTCGCCGGTGGGCGTGGTCGCGTGCTGCGGAAGAACTACCGCAATCGTGAAGCGGTGCTGCGGTATTCACAACGTATCGAGGCGGGCAACACCGTCGATGACCTCGATGGCGGGGCCGGCGTCATCCTTCGTGACAGCGATCCCACGCTGCCGGACGGTCGGGCAGCCGACGTTCACATCCCCCGTCGCGACATCGACGGGCTACTCCCCCGCGCGCTCCGTGACGCACACCTGCCGCCGGGGGCCGAGATCGCCGTGATCGTCAACTGGCCGAACGAGGTCACGCGATACCTGCGGGTGCTGCGCCGGGCGGGCATCAAGGCTGTCTCGCTGGAGAACTACGACGGCTCGCAGGTCGAACCGGTCAAAGTCGGCACGGTACGCCGCGCGAAAGGGATGGACTTCGCCGCCGTCTTTCATATCACCGAGGAACCACCGACCGACCTGGACGCGCTGTCCGGCGGCGCCAGGGACCGAGCCGAGATGCTCGCCAGACAGCTACTCGTCGCCACCAGCCGCGCCCGCGACTATCTCTGGGTCGCCTACCTGTCGGACTGAACTGGGAGGATCAGAACTGTGTACGACAACCCGCGCGCGTGGCTCATCCGGTCGGGCCGTGACGGCCAGCGCGAACACCGCGCGCTCGACGAGGGCCTGGCCATCGTCGGCTGGGACGAAATGGGCGACCTCAGCCGCTATCGAACCTGGGAAGAGCTCAAGGCAGCACTGCGCGAGAAGTATCCCCTCGCTACCCCCAATGTGGTCGGCAACTGGGCTGGGCAACTCTGGAAATTCGGCACCGACATCGCGAACGACGACCTGGTTGTCATGCCGCTGAAGCTGCAAACCGGCTATGTCGCGATCGGGCGGGTGGTCGGCCAGTACGAGTATCGCGAGGCCGAGCCCGAGGAATTCCGCCAGGTCAGGAAGGTCGACTGGCTGCGAACCGACATCGTGTGGGAGGCGTTGCGGCCCGACCTGCGCGCCAGTCTCGGCTCGTTGCTCACCGTCTGCGGAATCCACCGCAATCATGCGGCCGCTCGCATCGCCCATCTGGCCGAGTTCGGGACGGATCCCGGATTCGACAGTGACGAGGTGGCCACCGATTCGGTTCAACTGCTCGCCGAGGCGAGTTCCCATGCTGCGGGCAATCCCCGTCAACTCACCATCCGCAGTCTGCTCGAGCACTGGCAGTTCGAGCGGCGTACCGCGGCGGCGATCGAGGTCATCAAAACCGCCCTCGCCGAGAACGGGCTCACCACCCGGCCGCCGTTCACCGAGGGTGCGCTCAGTGACATCGTCACCATCGTGCCACTCGATGCCGAGCCCGACACGGTCGCCGATCTCACGGCGGACAGCGAAGTCCGGCAACGGGATTCCAGCGCGGTGGAGAACGTCTCCGACCCGGAACCGATGACCCGTCGGCTGGGGGATCTGCCCGCGACGCTGACGTCGGTGCCCTCGCATGTGAACCTGACCGTCGCGAAGACGACCATGGTGCGTCATCAGTTCTCGCAACTCGCCGTCATCGATCAGGACGGGACCTATCACGGCGCGATCACCTGGGAATCGATCGGCCGAGCCCATATCTCCGGTGACCACCCGACCCTGGCCGAAGCGACCGTGCCCGCCGTCGTCGTCGACCACGACGCTCCGTTGCTCGACCAGATCGACGCCATCTACGACAACGGATTCATCTTCGTGCGCAGCCCTGACCGCGCGCGCGTAACAGGCATCCTCACCGCATCGGATCTCACCCACCAATTCGGCATGCTGGCAAAGCCTTTCGTGCTGATCGAGGAGGCAGAGAACCGGCTGCGCCGCGCCGCCAACGATCATCTCGATCCCGACGACATCAAAGCCGCGGCCCCCAAGAACAGGCGCGCCCACACCACCGAAGCGGCGCACCTGACCTTCGGTGGCTATGTGTACCTACTGCGCGACCCGGTTCGCTGGCGCAAGCTCGGCTGGCGCCTCGATCACAGTCAGGTTCTGGAGCTGGTCGAGCAGGTGCGCGATGTACGGAACGAGTTGATGCACTTCGCCACTGATCCGCTGTCGGCGGGGCAGGAAGCCGCCGTGCACGGTCTGCTGCAACTCCTGCGCACCGCCGAACCCAATCCGTGAGCACAGGGGTGCGGCCGCTACCCGCTGACGGAGAAGGGGAATATCGGCAATTTCGCCAGTTGTTCTCCGGGCTTCATGACGAACGAACGTCCGGTGCAGTCGCCGTTCTCCCAGAACGTCTGCGGGACACTGCCGCCGTTGACCACCGAGCCGGCACCCCGCGGGCCGAGACTGGCGACGCCCAACTCCAGGCAGCTTTCCGGTCCGATCGAGGGCACCTCACCGTGCGGTAGCGAGTGAAGCAAGTCTTTGAAGTCGGGCATGTCCCACCAACAGACCGTGCCGACGGGGCATGGCTGCGTCAGCAGAGCTGTCGGCGTGCGTGCCGAGATCGTCGCACTCACAGTCGGTTTCACTGCGGTAGGTACGACCGCCGTGGTGACATCGACCGGCGCGGCCGGTTGGGCGACCGACGTCACGGCACTGCCTTTCACCGGCGCATCTCCGCTGGCGTCGGGTTGAAACGCCATGAAGACCAGTGCTGCGCCGACGACCCCCGCGACGAGAAACCCACCGGCCACCATCAATTGCACGGTGCGGCGCTTCTCCTTCGTGCCCTTGCTGCTCACCTCGGCGTCACGTCGCCACACACCGAAGTTGGTACTGGAACGCACTTGGCGGGTGTACGACTCGTTCTGGGTGCTGCGATGCTGCGCATCGAGGCTGGCACGACCATGGACGTGCGCCTTCGGCTCGCCCTCGTTGGGCGGGAGTTCTGCACTCACACGCACAGGCTAGTCCCAGACGGCCAGACAGGTTGGGAGAAGCCAAGATTGACCGAACCGCAGGGATGGCCGGCTGGAAAACGCAAAAAGGCCCTCCAACCGAAGTTGGAGGGCCTTTCGCAAAGATGTTCCGGCAGTGTCCTACTCTCCCACACCCTGTCGAGTGCAGTACCA